>NZ_JAQGJM010000013.1 GCF_028290625.1 Devosia sp. | reverse complement strand
TATCGGCGGTCTCGTTGACGTTCTTGAGGTCGTAGATCAGCTGCGCCAGATCTTCGATGGACTAGATATCGTGGTGCGGCGGGGGCGAGATCAGCCCGACGCCGGGGGTCGAATGGCGCGTCTTGGCGACGATCCAGTCGACCTTGTGGCCGGGCAATTGGCCGCCTTCGCCGGGCTTGGCGCCCTGCGCGACCTTGATCTGCAGCATGTCGGCATTGACCAAGTAGTCGGTGGTCACGCCAAAGCGGCCCGAGGCGATCTGCTTGATGGCGGAGCGGAGCGGGTTCTGGTCGCCATTGGGCAGCGGCTGGTAGCGGTCGACTTCCTCGCCGCCCTCGCCGGTGTTGGACTTGCCACCAATGCGGTTCATCGCGATGGCCAGCGTCGTATGCGCCTCGCGGCTGATCGAGCCGAAGCTCATCGCGCCGGTGACGAAACGCTTGACGATATCGACCGCCGGCTCGACCTCATCCAGCGCGATCGGCTCGCCGATGGGGCGGACCTCGAACAGGTTACGGATGGCCAGATAGCCGTTTTCGCCCGTGTTCACGCGCTCGGCAAAGCTGTCATAGCGTGCCTGTGCACTCTCGGGGCTTTCGTCGCGGGTGCGCACGGCGTGCTGCAGGTCGGAGACCACATCGGGGCTCCAGGCATGCTTTTCGCCGCGGATGCGGTACATATATTCGCCGCCCACATCGAGCGACTTGCGCAGCACCACGTCGTCGCCAAAGGCGTCGCGATGACGGCGGACGGTTTCCTCGGCGATATCGGCGAGGCCAACGCCTTCGATCGTGGTCGCAGTGCCGAAGAAGAAGCGCTGCACGAATTCGGTCTTGAGGCCGACGGCGTCGAAGATCTGCGCGCCGCAATAGGACTGGTAGGTGGAAATGCCCATCTTAGACATGACCTTGAGCAGGCCCTTACCCACGCTCTTGATGTAGCGATAGACCACTTCGTGGGCATCGACTTCGGCGGGGTATTCGCCCTCGGCATGGAGGGCCGCCAGCGTCTCGAACGCCAAGTAGGGGTTGATGGCTTCGGCGCCGTAGCCGGCCAGCATGGCGAAGTGGTGCATTTCGCGGGCTTCGCCGGTTTCGACGACGAGGCCCGAGGAGGTCCGCAGGCCCTTGCGGATCAGGTGATGATGCACGGCCGCGGTGGCCAGCAGCGCCGGGATGGCGATGCGGTCCGACGCGACGAGGCGATCGCTGAGCACGATGATGTTGTATTCGCCCGCGATGGCGATTTCGGCCTGGGCGCAGATGGCTTCGATGGCCACTTCCATCCCTGCCGCGCCGCTATCGGCCGGATAGGTGATGTCGATGGTCTGGGTGCGGAACTCGTTGTCCGCCATGTCGCCGATGGCGCGGATCTTCTCGAGATCCTCGTTGGTCAGGATTGGCTGACGCACTTCCAGCCGCTTGTGCTTGGAGGCGCCTTCGAGGTCGAACAGGTTCGGCCGCGGCCCGATGAAGGAGACGAGGCTCATCACCGATTCTTCGCGGATCGGGTCGATCGGCGGGTTGGTGACCTGGGCGAAGTTCTGCTTGAAATAAGTATAGAGGAGCTTCGACTTCTCGCTGAGCGCGGAAATCGGCGTGTCGGTGCCCATCGAGCCGACGGCTTCCTGGCCGGTGGTGGCCATCGGGGCCATCAGCAGCTTGATGTCTTCCTGGGTATAGCCAAAGGCCTGCATGCGATCGAGCAGCGACTCCGAGGTCACCGGCGCCTGGGGCGCGGTCTCGGGCAGGTCTTCGAGCACGATCTGCGTGCGTGCCAGCCATTCGGCATAGGGATTGGAGGTGGCGAGCGTGCGCTTGATCTCGTCGTCCGAGATGATGCGGCCTTCCTCCAGGTCGAGCAGCAGCATGCGGCCCGGCTGCAGGCGCCAGCGCTCGACTATGTCCTCGTCGGGAATGTCGAGCACGCCCGATTCGGAGGCCAGCACCACATGGCCCTCGCGGGTCACCAGATAGCGGGCCGGACGCAGGCCATTGCGATCGAGCGTGGCGACGACATAGCGGCCGTCGCTGAGCGACATGGCCGCGGGGCCGTCCCACGGCTCCATCAGGGCCGCGTGATATTCGTAGAACGCGCGGCGCGTCTCATCCATCAGCGGATTGCCGGCCCAGGCTTCGGGGATCAGCATCATCGCGGCGTGGGGCAGGCTATAGCCGCCGCGCACGAGGAATTCGAGCGCGTTGTCGAAGCAAGCGGTATCGGACTGGCCCTCGTAGGAAATCGGCCAGATCTTGTTGATGTCATCGCCGAACAGCGGCGAAGACACCGACGCCTGGCGGGCGGCCATCCAGTTGACGTTGCCGCGAATGGTGTTGATTTCACCATTGTGGGTGGTCATGCGATAGGGGTGTGCCAGCTTCCAGCTTGGGAAGGTGTTGGTGGAAAAGCGCTGATGCACCAAGGCGATAGCGCTCTCGAAGCTCTCGTCGGAGAGATCGGGATAGAAGGCCTTGAGCTGGTAGGCGAGGAACATGCCCTTATAAACGACGGTGCGGGCCGACATGGAGACGACGTAAAAGCCGTTGTCGCCGTTGGACTCCGGCACGCGCGCATAGACGGTGTTGGAGATCACCTTGCGCACGATCAGCAGCTTGCGCTCGAACTCGTCCAGCGTCAGGCCCTCGGGGCGAGCGATGAACATCTGCTCGATGATCGGCTGGGTGGCAATGACGCCGGCCGAGAGAGCGGAATTGTCGGTGGGGACAATGCGCTCGCCCAACAGCGTCAGTTGTTCGGCCAGTAGGCATTCACGGATGGCCGCGGCGCAACGGTCGCGCAGGGCAATGTCGTTGGGATAAAAGATCATCACGGCCGCATAGGCGTGCTTTTCGGGCAGCGCAAAATCCACCGACTTGGCGAGGAAAGCGTGCGGGGTCTGCACCAGGATGCCGGCGCCGTCGCCCATCAGGGGATCGGCACCTACGGCGCCGCGGTGTTCGAGGTTCTCGAGGATTTCGAGACCCTTTTCGACCACTTCATGGCTGGGGCGGTTCTTGATGTTGGCGATCATGCCGATGCCGCAGGCGTCGTGCTCGTTGGCGGGGTCATAGAGACCCTGCGCGGCAGGACGGCCGGAAACGGGGACGACGCGGCGACCGTTCTCGATCAAGGTTTTACGATTGGCTTTGCTCGTCGTGACGGGTGCTGAAGAGCCGGTCAGATCGTGTGCCATATCGCTGTTCCTCGTTCGTTGGTCGCCCTTGCGGGCTCTGTCGCTATGTCGTGTGCATCCTGGGTTTGCCGATAAGCCGGCGGGGCAGGATGCGGTCTCGTCCTCTGGTGGGCGCGTTGCTTCAGGCGGGTCGTACACCAGTACGTCTCGTAAGCGCAAATCGTCCATGCGTGGGGAGCGGCTCTGCATCCAAATGGCCGCTCAAATTCGAGCTTTGTCAGCTCCGCCTATCCGTTTCCGCTCATCAAGAGCGGGCCAGCCGGACCAGCGTGCGTGCTGGCCGCGGAGAGCGGGGCAACGCTTCAGATAGGACAGTCGTGCTGCCCTAACCTGTGCACATTGTCACAATTCCAAACTGTGGGCAAGTGGTTTGGCCATGGTTTGGACACGGAAAATAGGAGATTGCCAACTTCCCTATAGGAAAGCGTAGGAAACATGCGCCTTCGCGCCCATCAGCGTCGGGCGATGAAGTCGTAATAGTGCCAGTGCTTGGCCTTGCCGCTCAGGGTCTGGCTATTGGGCTCGTCGTTCTCCTCAAATTCGAGCGGCCGCAGGTCGCTCAGCACGGCGCGGGCTTGGGCCAGTGTGTGGAAGCTCATGCCGGGCGTTCCCGCCCAATCGTCAAAATTGCCGAAAAGCTGTCCGGTCAGAATGCCGCCGGGCTTGAGCGAGGCGGAAATGCGGGCAAAGACAGTGTCGAAATGGTCGGGGTGAATATAGGGCAGGGCGTATTGGGCATTGACGAGGTCATAGGCCGCCACAGGAAAATCGAAGGCCTCGAAGGTCGAAATGACATAGCGGAAGCGATCTGCCGGCAACGTGTCGGCAATGTCCTGGGCGATCGGCGCCGAGTCGAGCGCGGTGACTGAGGCGAAGCCCTCATCGAGCAGGAAGCGGGTGTCGTTCAGCGCTCCGGCGCCCACATCAATGGCGGCGCCTCGCCCTGGAACGAACTGCAACGCCCGGCCCAGCAGATCGCGCGGCGGCTGGCCCTTGGAATTCTCGACATATTTATCCCAGCCCTGGAAGCTCTCGCTGAAACTGGCCATATGGCCCTCCCGGAAAAGGCGCCGGCTGTTCCGGCGCCCGTTACCTTAGGGAAAGCCGCGGCCTATTCCAAATGCGACTTGATGAACCACAGGTCCTTGTCCAACTCGCGCGAGAACGCGGTGAGAATATCGGTGGCGTCGGCATCGCCGGCCTCGTCGGTGGCGTCGATATCCTCGCGTACCTGATTGGCCAAAGCGGCATAGCGCTCGGCAAGGGCCGCCAGATGGTCGGAAACCTTGCGGATATCGGTGGGGTAGGGGGCCAGCTTGCTCGATTTGGCGACGATCTGGCTGGTGCCCAGCGCGATGCCATCGAGCTGGGCGACGCGCTCGGCGATGATATCGGAATGCTCATCGATGGCGGCGCGCATCGGATCGAGCATTTCGTGCACGGCGATGAACGTGGGGCCTTTGAGATTCCAGTGCGCCTGCTTGGTGATCAGCGCCAGATCGATGGCATCGGCCAGGCGGGCATTGAGAATGTCGATGACGGCGGATTTGGAATTGGATTTGAGGGTGATGGAGGGGGTTTTCATGGAAAGTCCTTTGACGCTATGCGTGCCAGAAGAACCGACGGCAGCCATCGAGGTTCCCATAGCGGACGAATATGCCAGCTTCTCTATGGCAAAGTCGTATGGAGGACATCGCCCTGCGTGGTGACCAGTACTTCGCCGCTATTGCCTTGGATATCGTTGATATGGACGGTCCATAGCGCCACGGTGACCTTGCTATCACCGACGGTGGGTCTGGTGGCTTCGATTTCGGTAATGGCGGCACCTTGGGCGTTGAACGCGGCGAGCGCTGCGGCCTTCACCGCAGGCACGGCGGCAAAATCCAGGTCGTTGAGCGCGAACGGTTCGGTGTCGCTCACGCCCAATCTGAAGGTGTTCGGTATGTCCATGGTCGGTCGAACCCCGGATGCATCCCAAACATATTGGCTCAGCTGCCGGGGATCGATGGCATGGTCTACCGACAGAGTGATGCTGTCGTGATCGATAGTCAGATCATAAACTCTGCCGGTACCGATCATCCCGACAATCTGAGCTTGGGCATCCGCCATCGGCCAATCGTTGCTGGAGATCAAATCGGCCGCCAGAGCTGGGTGGGACAAAGCCGACAACAGCAGCGCGCCGAACAGAATGGGACGAGACAATGGGGGCATGAAAAAGTTCTCGATCAAAAGGGATACGTGGACCAGGATGCGGCCAACGACATGTCGCTAGGCTGAACGCTCCATTTAGTGGGGCGCTGCGCAAAAAGGCGCAGCTGTTGCCAGCTGCGCCCTGCGATCATCGGCCGGGAGGGGAGGCCGAGATTCGTGTTCGGTTAGTTGACCGACTTGTCCTCGATGACGGCGGTACCGCCCTTGATCTCAATCTGGCGCGGCTTCTTGCTTTCGGGCAATTCGCGCTTCAGTTCGAGATGGAGCAGGCCGTTTTCGAGAGTGGCGCCGGAGACCTCTACATAGTCGGCAAGCTGGAAGCGCAGCTCGAAAGCGCGTTCGGCAATGCCGCGATGCAGGAATTCACGGGTCTTGTCGGCAGTCTCTGCCGGCTTGGCGCCCTTGACCACCAGGCTGTTCTCCTTGGTCTCGATGGCGATATCGCCATTGGAGAAGCCGGCTACGGCGATAGAGATACGATAGGCATCTTCGCCGGTGCGCTCGATATTATAGGGAGGGTAGGTTTTGGCTTCCTGCCCGCCAAGGGTATCGAGGCGATTGAACAGCCGGTCATAGCCGACGGTGGAGCGGTAAAACGGGGTGAAATCGATGGTCTGCATAGTCACATTCTCCTTGAGCAACGTGGACGTCCCGGATCCTCAGAGTGCGCTCCCTGCAATAGGCAAGCGTCGGTTCGGCGAGGTCGGGGTTCCCGCGATAAGCGGCGAACGAGACAGATGTAGGTGACCTATTTGGGGGTTCAAGAGGCAGCTATAGACCGCCTCCCCTTCTCCCCTTGCGGGAGCAGGGGGCGCGCAGCGCCGGATGGGGGGTGGCGTTGTTGCCGTGCTTCATCCAAGCACTGCACCCTCACTCTGATATTTCTGCTGAACGCAGAAATATCGGTCCCTCTCCCGCGAGGGGAGAGGGGTGGCTCCGCCTACGTGGCTGGAAACATGAACCGAAGATGAACGCCCTGGTCCAGTTCAATTCAGCCGGTGCGGCCTAAAAGGGGTCATGTGGAGAAGAACGGAGGGCATTCGTTCTGATTCACGACCCAAATGCGGTCCCGTCACCCGCCCCCCGCACGGGCCGTATGCAAGGAAGCCAGCATCTCGCAAGAGGTGCTGGTTTTCTTCTTGGTACGCCGATATTCAGGTGAGGCCGGCCTGCAAATGGCGGGGTTCTGCGCTTCCGGTGCTCACGTACAGTCGTACGCTCCGCTCCGGTTCTCGAACCCCACCATTTTCGACTCGGCCTGACCCGAATCTCGGCACACCAATCGCCGGCAACACCAAGATTGCTCATCATGATCGCTGCCGACACCGCTGCCGGACCGGATCTCGTCAATATCGCCAGCAATCCCGTGCCCGAGGGGGCGCGGGTGGGGTATTTCCTGACCAGCGACAAGGTGCGCATCCGCTATGCGATCTGGCCACGGACCGGGGAAAAGCACCGTGGAACCGTGTGCCTGGTGCAGGGGCGGACGGAATTCATCGAGAAATATTTCGAGACCATCGCCGATTTCCGCAAGCGTGGTTTCGCCGTCGCCACCTTCGACTGGCGCGGCCAGGGCGGTTCGGACCGCCTGATCGGTGGCGATCTGGGTTATGTCGATACGTTCGACGATTATTGGTGCGACCTGCAGAGCTTTCACAGCGAAATCCTGCTGCCGGACTGTCCGCCGCCGTTTTATCTGGTGGGTCATTCGATGGGCGGCCTGGTGAGTCTGTTCGCCGGCATCAACGACCGGCTGATGTTCGACCGGGTGTTCCTGTCGGCGCCGATGGTGGGGCTGGACCGCCAGCCGCTGAGCTTTGCCGGCATGGCCAAGGTGGCGGGGGCGCTCAATTTCATCGGGCTGGGCAAGTTGCCGATCGGGCGCCGGGGCGACCGCCTCGCTTCCGAACAGAGCTTCCCCGACAATCCCCTGACCTCGGACCGCACGCGCTATATGCGAATGGTAGACGTGGTCAAGGCCCGGCCCGCGCTCGGCGTCGGCGCGCCGACCATCAGTTGGGCGGCGGCGGCGATGACCACGATGGCCGACGTTGGCCGCGACAGTTTTCCGGGCAAGATTCGGGTGCCGGTGCTGATGCTGGCGGCAGCTCTGGACCAGGTGGTTTCAACCAGCACCATCGAGCAATTGGGATTGCGGATGCGCACGGGTCACCACATGGTGATCGCCGGCGCGCGGCACGAGCTGTTCATGGAAAAGGACGACATTCGCGCCCAGGTGTTTGCCGCGTTTGATGCGTTCATCACCGAGCAGACGGGCTAGCCTGACGCGAACGGCCGATTGCTAACTGTCGGTCTGCGAGCGAAAGGTGCCGCGCTGGCGTGCCTCTGCGCGCCAGAGTCTGCGCCGTGCATCCGCGGGCTCGAGATGCCGATATTTGCCGCCCGAAAACTTTGGCCAGTCCAAAGCCAGACCGCAGCGGACGAGTTCGGCGGACAGATCACGCCCATCGGGCAGGAAGCATTCGGCCACGACACGGTCGTAAGACAGTTCGGGTTTGATCCGAGCCGTCACCATTTGTCCCTTGCACAATTTGACCATGGTCCACTTCGACTGCTGGCCCCAGGGGTGATCCAGTTCGGGCGCATCAATGCCGGCAAGCCGAATTCGAACGTTGTCGATCACGATGGTGTCCCCATCGATGACCCAGCACCGGCCCCGTAGCACAGTGCCCGCCTGTGGCGGTCGACCAAGATGGGGCAAGGTGATGCGTGACTCACGGCGCATCTGAACCGGTGGCCGCCTAGCTCTTCCGAAAAACAGCCGAATTAGGATGCGAAACAGCCTCATGCCCATCCTTCCCGGTGCAAGACCCACTTCTGGTGCACTGGAAGTCTGCGCATTCCGAAATCTTCGCGCAAATCGCCTCGGGAGGAAAGGGGCATGACAGGGCGAATTGTTCAAGCGCCGCTACCACTAACCGGCGCAATGTCTCGTTACGACGCGTTGACCAGCGCCAGTGCCTTGTCCAGCAGTTCCGGCGTTGCCGCCGCAACCACATTCCCACCCCCGGTAGGCTCGCTGCCGTCCCAGCAGGCGATGGCGCCGCCGGCTTGGCGGATGATCGGCACCAGGGCGGCGATGTCGTAGGTTTGCAGGAACGGCTCGATCACCAGATCGGCGTGGCCGGCCGCCAATAGCGCATAACCGTAGCAATCCATGCCGTAGCGCTGCAGGCGGGTGGCGCTTTCGATGGCGCGCCATTTGCCCGCGAGTTCGGGCGTGCGGAACAGGGATGGCGTGGTGGTGAAGACGCGGGCGGCGCCGAGTTCGGTCTGGCCGCTGGTGCGCATGGTCTGGTCGATGGCGCCACGGCGATAGCTGGCGCGGCCGGGAAGCCCCAGAAAAATCTCGCCGATAAAGGGTTGGGCCATCAGCCCGGCGACGGCGACGCCCTGATAGGCCAGCGCAATCAGCGTGCCCCAGACCGGCGCGCCGCTGATGAAGGAGCGGGTGCCATCGACCGGATCGATGATCCAGGTGAAATCATTGTCGCCGCTATTGCCCCATTCCTCGCCGATCACGGCGTGATCGGGAAAGCGCTCGGCAATCACCGCGCGGATTGCGGTTTCGGCGGCGCGGTCGGCTTCCGTCACCGGGTCGAACCCCACGGCCAGCTTGTTGTCGATCGCCAGGTGGGTGCGGAACAGCGGCAGGGTTTTTTCCGATGCCGCCTCAGCGGCATCGAGCAGGGTCAGCGCGACGAGGTCGAGATCGATGGGAATGGAGGGCATGGGAAATCCAGTCAGTTCAAGCGTGCCGATGACCTAGCGGAGTTTTGTTACACCACCGGGTCATTCCCGCGAAGGCGGGGACCTCTGTTTATTTGGGTGCGAGCAGCAAACAGAGGTTCCCGCCTTCGCGGGAATGACTCTGTGACCGGGCGTTAAGGTCAGGCGGGGCCTTACTCCGCTGCGGCTTTTTCGGCGGCGGCGGGGGTGCTGGCCAGCGCCATCAGGTCCAGCCCGATCAGCGCGAAGATCAGCCGCTCGATCATCGACTGGGTGGCGTCGAAGCCGTCATTCTTGGTCAGCGTCGTCTCGTTCATGTAGAGATGGCGGCTGATTTCGATCTGCAACGCGTGCACGCCATGCTGCGGGCGGCCATAGGTGCGGGTGGCGAAGCCCCCGGCATAGGGGCGGTTGCGCGCCACCTTGAGCCCGGCGCCGGCGAACATGGTTTCCACCAGGTCGACCAGAGCGGGCGCGCAGGTGGTGCCATAGCGGTCGCCAAGCACTACGTCGGGCGCGGCGCGGTCGCCGCTGCGCGCAATGCGCGGCATGGAGTGGCAATCGATCAGCAGCGCCACGCCGAACGCCGAAATGGCGTCGCTCAGCAGGCCCTGGAGCGCGGCATGATAGGGGTGGTAAATGCCCTCGATGCGGGTGCGGGCATCGTCGAGCGTCAGCCGGTCGCGATAGATGGGTTTGTTCTCGGCAACGATGCGCGCCAGCGTGCCGAGCCCGGCGGCGACCCGCGGCGAAGTGGTGTTGAAGCGATCCGACAGCGGTTCCACGAACATGGTGGGATCGAGTTCCCACGGCTCGCGGTTCACATCCAGATAGGCGCGGGGGAAATGCGCGCGCAGCATGGGGGCGCCCAGATGGGGCGCACGGCCGAACAACTCATCCACGAAGGCATCTTCGGACTGCCGGATCGACAAGTGGTCGAGCCGCGTCATGGCAAGGAAGCGTTCGGGATAGACCCGGCCCGAATGGCCCGAATTGAACACGACCGGCGCCACGAGCCGGCGGGGCCGGATGGTTTCGAATGCCGGCTGATCCCAATAGTCGGACCGCACGCTGCCTCCCAGATTTTTGCTTTGCTGTCAGGGCGAAGCATTATTGATAAACCAGCATGGCGTGCGTCGCGGACATTGTCCAGTTTATCGCAAAAAATCGTCATGAAATGGTCTTGAGGTTGCCCTTCCGTAAAACTGGCTTAAACATCCACCTTTATGGTGCGACTCAGGACGCTGGATAACAGCGTGGTGTGTTGCGCGCAGATCGCGACGGCTGGAGACATGATGAAGCGAATTTTGCTCGCCGAAGACGATAACGACATGCGCCAGTTTCTGACGCGTGCGCTCAAGAACGCGGGCTATGAAGTCGTTTCGTTCGACAACGGCCTCAGTGCCTATGAACGCCTGCGCGAAGAGCCATTCGCGCTGCTGCTCAGCGATATCGTGATGCCCGAAATGGACGGAATCGAACTGGCGCGCCGCGCCACCGAACTCGATCCCGACCTCAAGGTCATGTTCATCACCGGCTTTGCGGCCGTGGCGCTGAACCCCGATAGCGACGCCCCCAAGGACGCCTCGGTGCTGTCCAAGCCCTTCCATCTGAAGGACCTGGTGAACGAGGTCGAGCGGCTTCTAGCGGCTTAAACTGTTTTCGCGGTTTGGGCTCTTGACCCCATCCGGGGTTTTATGGTCTATCCGCGCCACTGGAACGGCAATGCCATTCCTTCCCGGAGAGATGGGCGTATAGCTCAGCGGGAGAGCACCTCGTTGACATCGAGGGGGTCACAAGTTCGATCCTTGTTACGCCCACCATCTCTCTAGACTTTTCGCCTCTGGCGACGGGAGTATAGCTCAGCGGGAGAGCATTCGCTTCACACGCGAAGGGTCACAAGTTCAATCCTTGTTACTCCCACCATTCGCCTTCCAGCCGGTGAAGGCGGTCTGCAAATACCAAATTGCTGCGCTTCCGGTGCTCACGTGCTCATGCACGCTGCGCTCCGGTTCTCGCAATCCGGCATTTTCGCCTCGCCTTGACCGGCTGGAAGGCAAATGGTGCTGACTGGAACATCCGCTGATCAAGAATCGCCCCCGGGATTGACCCGAGGGCTTTGCTATCAGCGAAGTGCTATGCCGCCGCGGTTTTGTGGACGCGGGGGCCTTCGATCACGCCGAAGCTGGCATTGCCGTCGATGAAATCGTCGAACAGCACGGTGGTGCGGTCAGGGGTGCCGATGACCACGGCCATCTGACCGGGTCCGTCGATGCGGCGGATGGCGGCTTCGGGCTCGTCGACGACGAAGCTGACCGAATAATGCCCGCCCGCCAGGGTGGTGAAGGGCAGGCCGCGCCAGCTTGCCGTCGAGGTGATGTGGACGTGGCCGGCGATCACCTGGCGAATGTCCGGATGGGTTTTGAGCGCGCCGATGAAGGCGTCGGGCTCGAGCAGGCGGATATCGTCGGAGCGGATATGCAGCGCATTTGCATTGTGGTGCAGTACAACGATGACCGGACGGTCCAGCGCTTCGGCAAGGCAAGCGTGCAGCCAGTCGATCTGGTCGTCCTCGAGCACGCCATCGACGCGGCCCGGCTCGGACGAATCAAGCATGATGATGCGGTAGCCCTTGACGTCGATGACCTTGTCGATCTTGCCGGTTTCGGCATCGGCGAAATCGGCGCCGAAAACATCGAGGAAAGCCGGCCGGCGGTCGTGATTGCCCAGGGTGATGTGGACCGGGATCGGCATGCGCGCGATGATGGTCTTGAGGTATTCATAGGCGGCCGGCTGGCCCATGTCGGCCAGGTCGCCTGCCAGAATGCAGAAATCGGCGTCGCCATAGCGCTCGATCACTGCATCGACCGCCCGTTCCAGCCGCTCGCCGGTGTCGAGCGTCATCGACAGCTCGCCCTGCGGCATCAGGTGCAGGTCACTCATCACCACGAATTTCAAAGTCATGTTCGCCTCTTGGATTGCTCGCGGCCTCCTAGCGGCTGCAGATGACTTGGCCGTGACAAAAGCCCAAAGAGCACAGCGCTCACTGCGGCTTGATCGATTGCGGGGCTCGAAATCGGGGCGGCGAAAGCCTATATCTGGCCCATGTTCAAATTCTGGAAACAGCGGGAGACGCCCATGGATGCCCATACCTATCCGGTGACGCACACGGATGCCGAGTGGAAGGCCAAGCTGACGCCCGAGCAATATGCCGTCATGCGCGAGCATGGCACCGAGCGGCCGGGTTCCTGCGCATTGCTGCATGAGCACCGCGCTGGCTCCTTCACCTGCGCCGGTTGCGATCAGGAGCTGTTCAAGGCGGACCTGAAATTCGAAAGCGGCACCGGTTGGCCCAGCTTCAACGACCCTGTGCCCGGCTCGGTTGAGAATACCGTGGACCGCAGCCACGGCATGACCCGGACGGAGTGCCACTGCTCGCGCTGTGGCAGTCACCTGGGGCACGTGTTCCCCGACGGCCCGCCTCCAACCGGCCTGCGCTATTGCATCAACGGCGTGGCGCTGAACTTTATCCCGGCCTAAGCGCATTTAGATTTCGTTAGAGTCGATCACCCTGGGGCTTTGCCCCGGGGTGTTTTTTTGCGTCGAGTGGCGAAAGTAAATGACACCTCGAGTCTGTCTGCTCTGTGGTACAGTGGCCTGCTTCTGGAGCCAAAAGAGAGGTGTATTGTGTCTTCGACCATAGATCCACTGTCTTGGGACCCCGTCCTGGACGCTGTTACTGCAGCACCGGGCAACCATCGCGTTCTATTTGAAAACAATCGACTTCGAGTTCTGGAGGTGATCCTTGAGCCCGGCGAGGAAGAGCCCGTTCATCACCATAGATGGCCCTCGGTCTTCGTCTTCGACCAGATCAAGGGGCCAATCCACGACATGGCGCCTGACGGCACCCAACTGCCTCCAAACCGTGATGTCATGGTGGCGCTGAAAGCCTGGGATGGTCGCGGTTGCCTCGTGGTCCACATGGAACCGCAACCTGCTGGTCGGGTGCTGAATGAATCCGACCTGCAGCTTCACGGTATTCGTATCGAAATGAAGGCGTGACTGCAGGCGGCGCCGACACAGAGGTCTTGGGCGCAGGTCACGTCCCGCGCGGCTTGGCGCGGGCGGTGGGGTGGGCCCTGGCCGGATCGTCGGGCCAGGGGTGGCGCGGGTAACGGCCCTTCAGGTCCTTGGCGACGTCCACCCATGAGCCGCTCCAGAAGCCGGACAGGTCACGGGTGGTCTGGATCGGGCGGTGCGCGGGAGAGAGCAGCACCAGCAGCAGGCGAATGCGGCCATTGGCGATCGTGGGGTGGCGCGTCAGCCCGAACAGCTCCTGCACCCGGATCTCGATCGCCGGTCCACCTTCGGCCGAATAGTCGATGGGCACGGCATTGCCGGTGGGGGCGGTGAAGTGGCTGGGCAGCAGCGCCTCGATATCCTGGCGGCGCTGGTAGGGGAGCAACAGGTCGAGCGCGGTGCGCAATTGCTCACCGGTGATTTCGCTGAGTTTGGTCAGGCCGAACAGGGCCGGCGCCAGCCATTCGGCGACGCTGGGCGCGAGGACCTCGGCGCTGAGATCGGGCCAGTCATCGCCCAGCGTGCCGCGCAGGAAGTTGGCACGCGCGCGCCAAGCCTTCTGGTCGCGGCTCCAGGGCAGAAGATCGAGCCCGCGACGGGCGGCGGCTTCGGCGAGGAGACGTGCCGCGGCCTCGGGATCTTCGACGGCAACCGGTTCATCGGCCAGACGCAGCGCGCCGAGGCGGCGGATACGGCGGGCGCGGACGCTGGTGGACGGCTCGTCGAAGGCCAGCACGGTCTCGCCGATGATGTGGGAGGCGAAGATAAGTTCGATATCGGCCCGCTCGATCGCGGCGGCAGCGCGGATCTTGCCGGTGGCGGCGGCGCCAGTGATGTCGGTGACGACGAGAAACGGCGCAGCAGCGAGGGCGTCAGTCGTATCAAGACTGGCCTGCCGTCCATTGGCGAGGCGGAAGCGGCCGCGCGCGCCGGCGGCTTGCGCAACGCGGTCGGGATAGGCGCGGGCGAGGTGGTGGCCGGCGTCGAGATCGCCGCCACGACCGCCGCCGGCAAGACTAGTCCAGCGTCGGGCGAGTGCGCGCGCGTCATTGGCGCGCGGACTGCGATCGGTGCGGAAGCGGGCGAGGCGGTGGGCGAGGTCAGTGCCCTCGCCGCCCAGACCGCGTTCGCCAATCAGTACGGCGAGGTCTGCGGCGGTCTGGGCATCGTCCTCGGCGGCAGCAGCGACGATCATGTGGGCGAGACGCGGATGCAGCGGCAGGCGAGCCAGCGCCTTTCCGGCAGGCGTGAGACGGCCTTGAGCATCGAGTGCGTCGAGACTTTGCAGCAGCGTAACGGCCTCGTTCCAGGCAGCACGCGGTGGCGGGTCCAAGAAATCCAGCATGCTGGAATCGGTGACGCCCCACGCGGCCAGATCGAGCGCAAAACCGGCCAGGTCCGCGGCGAGGATTTCGGGTGTATCGAAGGGCTCCAACCCGGCCGTCTGCCCCTCATTCCACAGCCGAATACAGACCCCGGGCGCCGTCCGCCCAGCCCGCCCCCGGCGCTGATCGGCAGCGGCGCGTGAGACTTTCCGTGTTTCCAGGGTGCTCAACCCCGTCGCCGGCTCATAGGCGGGAATGCGACGGAAGCCGGCATCGATGACGATGCGGATGCCATCGATGGTCAACGAAGTCTCGGCGATCGAAGTGGCCAGCACAATCTTGCGGCGACCTGGCTCGGCGGGGCGGATGGCGCGATCCTGCTCTGCACTGGTGAGCTGGCCATAGAGCGGCGCGATATCGGTGTTGGCCAGTACGCGGGAGCTGAGCCGCTCTGCCACGCGAACAATTTCGCCCTGGCCAGGCAGGAAGACCAGCACCGAACCATCATGATCGCGCAAGGCGGCGATAACCGCGCTGGTGACCTGATCCTCCAGCCGCGCCAACGAATCGGGCTCGGCATAAATGGTCGCCACCGGAAAAGCCCGGCCCTCACTGGTGATAACCGGCGCGTCTGCCAGCAATTTCGCCACGCGGGCGCCATCGATGGTCGCCGACATAACGAGGACGCGCAGGTCTGGGCGCAGCGCGGCCACGTCGAGGGTGAGCGCGAGGCCGAGATCGCCATCGAGGCTACGTTCGTGGAATTCGTCAAACAGCACCGCAGCCACGCCGCTCAGCTCGGGATCGTCCAGCAGCATGCGGGTGAAGACGCCCTCGGTGACGACTTCAATGCGGGTTTTACTGGAGATTTTGGCATCCATGCGGACGCGGTAGCCGACGGTCTGGCCGATCTCCTCGCCCAGGGTCTGCGCCATGCGGTGGGCGGCGGCGCGGGCGGCGAGGCGGCGCGGTTCGAGCATGATGATGCGGGCGTCGCCGCGCCAGGGGACATCGAGGAGGGCGAGAGGGACGCGGGTGGTCTTGCCGGCGCCGGGCGGGGCGACGAGTACGGCGTAGGGGCCCTGTGCCAACGCGGCGAGGAGCGTGGGGAGAGCGTCATCGATGGGGAGGGGTTGCGGGGGCATCATAGCGCGGTTGTGACGGATTGGGGGAGAGGGGGCAAGCTTTGGGATTGCGTATCGGGCTGACCCTCCCGGTCAAGGGCGGGGTTCTTGCTGGACTGGGTGCTGAGGGCAGCTATTGTACCAATGCAAAACGAGGACCGTCACATGTCAGAAACGACCCGCATCGGGAACGACCAGATCACAGTCGACATCGCGGCGCTTGGTGCGGAGATGCAGTCGATCACCACGGCGGATGGGGCGCAGTGGCTGTGGCATGGCGACGCGAAATATTGGGGTGGGCGGTCGCCGATCCTGTTTCCGATGGTGGGGAAGGCGCCGAACGATACGATCAGTGTAGACGGCAAGAGCTATGCCATGGGCCAGCATGGTTTTGCGCGGCGCAGCGAATTCGAGCTGGTGGAGGCGAACGCCACATCATGCCGGTTCGAGCTGATGGCGACGGAGGCGAGTTGGCAGGTCTATCCGTTCGATTTCCTCTTGGCATTGACCTACGAGATCGAGGGACGGGCGGTCAGCATCACGGCCGAGGTGAGCAATCGCGACCACAAGCTGATGCCGTTCGGGATCGGGTTTCATCCGGCCTTCGTGTGGCCGCTGCCGGGATCGCCGGCCGATACGCATGGGGTGACACTGGACAACGGGGCGGAGCCGGCGCTGATCCGGCTCGATCATGGCTTGGTGGTGCCAAGGGAGCTGCCGTCGCCGTTCCAGGCGGGCATGCTGGTGCTGGAGCATGACCTGTTCGAGGCGGATGCCATGCTGTTCCCCGAGGGGGCGGGCGTGGGGCTGAGCTACGGCTGCCCGGGCGGGCCGTCGATCAAGATCGATTGGACGAATTTGCCGAACCTGGCGCTGTGGAGCAAGCCGGACGCGCCGTTCATCTGCATCGAGCCGTGGCATGGCACGGCGGCCGAAGTGGGCGGGTCCGATGAGTTGGAGAAACGGCCGTATTCGGAAGTGCTGGGCCCCGGCGCAACGGCGCGGTTCGTGATGCGGGTGGAGGTGAGGGAGTAATCCTCAATCTTGCCTTCCCGCGGGCTTGACCCGCGGGGCACCCTCAATTCTGCTGCGCGGCGAGTGGCCCGCGGATCAAGTCCGCGGGAAGGGGCGGTGGTTGGGGCGAGATGGTGCCCAGGCTGGAGTTGGCCTATTCAGCCGCCGGGCGCTCTTCGATCATTGCGTCCGGCCCTGCGGGATCGCCCGGGCTGGTTTCGCAGCCGAGATCGGGGAAGGCCACGACGCGGTTGTTGCGGAAATCGAGGCGGACCACCACCAGTCCGCGTTCTTCGAAATAGGTGAGCAGGCGCCGGGCGCGGCTGGCCGAATGGGTGCCGTAAAGCCGGGCTAGGGTGGCGTCGGAGGGGCAGGGGGCGGCGGTGACGGCGGCTTGAGCCAGCACCAGGAAGACGCCCTGGATGTCATCGGCAAGGGATTCGGAAAGGGCGAGGGCCTGTTGCCAGGCGGAACTGGCGGCGGTCTCGCGATCGAGGCCGACCCGGGCGACGGCGAGCTTGCGCTTGAAGGCGGGCAAAGCGGGCGCCTCGCCCGGCACGCGGCGAATGCGGCAGCGGACCAAAAAGTCCTGGTAGAGCACGGCGACGCTGCGGAAACTGGCATCGGGATCGCCCAAAAGTTCGACCATGATGGCGTCGATCTGGGCGTCGCGCTCGGCTTCGTCGATTTCGGGGAACAACGACTGCGGCACGGCCTCGGCCTCGGGGCGCGGACGGGAGAGCTGGGCGAGGATATCGGCGGTTGGGGTTGGCGCGGGTGGCGGCGGGCGGCGGATCGGCATCCGCGCCTCCTCGGGGGCGGCGGTGAAGATCAGGTCATGGGCGTCGGCGCTGGCTTGCGGCAGGGGCGTCAGCTTGGGGCTGGTGGAGCGGGCCGAGGTTTCCACATCGCCAATGGTGACCGGCAGCGGGCGGCGGCTGAGGGCAGGGCCCAGCGCAATGAAATGGCCGCGCGCGAGGTCGCGGAACTGTTCGGCCTGGCGCTTTTCCATGCCCAGAAGATCGGCGGCGCGGGCCATGTCGATATCGAGGAAGGTGCGGCCCATCAAAAAATTCGAGGCTTCGGCGGCGACGTTTTTCGCGAGCTTGGCGAGGCGCTGGGTGGCGATGACGCCGGCCAGACCGCGTTTACGGCCACGGCACATCAGGTTGGTCATGGCGCCGAGCGACAGTTTTCGCGCTTCGTCGCTGACTTCGCCGGCCACCGAGGGCGCGAAGAGTTGGGCTTCGTCGACGACGACGAGGACCGGATACCAGTAATCGCGGTCGGCATCGAACATGCCGCCCAAGAAGGCAGCAGCGGCGCGCATCTGCTGCTCGACATCGAGGCCTTCGAGGTTGAGCACGACGGAGACGCGGTGCTGGCGAATGCGGCCGGCAATGCGGGTCAGCTCGTTTTCGGTGCGGGCTGCATCGACCACCACGTGGCCGAACTTGTCGGCCAGGGTGACGAAATCGCCTTCCGGATCGATGATGCATTGCTGCACCCAGGGCGCGCTCTGTTCGAGCAGGCGGCGCAACAGATGGGATTTTCCCGAGCCGGAATTGCCCTGCACCAGCAGGCGCGTGGCCAGCAGCTCTTCGAGATCGAGCATGGCGTGGGCGCTGCCGGTCGTTGCTCCCATGTCGATGGCGACGTTCATGACTCTCCTGCGGCAATTGTCTCGCAGGGGAGACTCAACGCACTGCAATGCAAGCGCCATCCATAGCATCGTGACGGTCGCTGCGGGAAAATTCCCGATCAAGACTCACAGAAGAGCGTCAGGTTGATTGACAGCGCGGCATGGATCGTCGATCTTGTATGGAAGATGCCGCCGACACTCGGCGCAAGCAGCAAACAAGATTTTTTTTTCCATGAAATACGCTATCGTCGGCACTGGCGGCCGTCATCAGATGTACCGCGAAGCGGTTGCCGAAACCCATGCGGCCAATAATGAACTGGTCGCCCTATGCGATGTGAACCAGCACCGGCTGGCGCTTTCGGCCAGCAAGGTGCCCGATCCGGGCGGCAACGGCATCGCCACATATCTGGCCGACGATTTCGAGAAGATGATCGCCGAGCAGCAGCCGGACACCATCATCGTGACGACGCCGGATTACCTGCACGACAAATATATCGTCGAGGCCCTGCGCGCCGGTCGCAATGTGATGACCGAAAAGCCGATGACCATCGATATCGGCCGGCTGAAGGCCATTCTCGATGCGCAGCGCGAAACCGGCAAATCGGTGACGGTGACGTTCAACTACCGCTATTCGCCGGCCCGCACGCAGCTCAAGGATATCCTGATGAGCGGGGCAATCGGGGAGATCACGGCGGTGGATTTCCGCTGGTATCTGGACCGGGTGCATGGCGCCGATTATTTCCGCCGCTGGCACCGTTACAAGGATCGTTCGGGTGGGCTGCTGGTGCATAAATCGACCCACCATTTCGATCTGTTGAACTGGTGGGTCGGCTCGACGCCGAAGTCGGTTTCGGCGACGGGCAAGCGCGATTTCTATACGCCCGAGATGGCGGTCAAGCTGGGGCTTGAGGGGCATGGCGAGCGCTGCCACGATTGTCCTGTGGCCGACAAATGCGATTTCCGTATGGACCTGAAAAAGGACGAGGCGCTTAAGGAGCTGTACCTCGATGCCGAGGGCGATGACGGCTATCTGCGCGACAAATGCGTGTTCGCTGACGATATCACTATCGAGGACACAATGCAGGTGCAGGCGCAATATGCGTCGGGGACGTCGCTGAATTATACGCTGGTGGCCTATAGCCCCTGGGAGGGGCTGGAGGTGAAGTTCCACGGCACCAAGGGCGAGCTGACGCACAAGCATATCGAAGTGCATGGCGTGTTTGGCGGCGGGCATCGCGAGCGTTCCGAACAGGAGAATTTCACCACCGAGCTGCATCTGGCGGGCGGACTGCCGGAAAAGCTCAAAGTGTGGGAAGGCACCGGCAGCCATGGCGGGGCGGACCCGATCATGCTGGGCTATCTGTTCGATGCCGAGCATATGGAGGCGGACAAATATGGCCGCGCGTCCGATCATGTCGCCGGCGCCTGGTCGATCCTGACCGGGATTGCGGCCAACCAGTCGATCGCCGAGGGCGGCAAGCGGATCTATGTGGACCAGATGCTGGCGGCAGCTGGAATCGACCTTGGAGGCGATACGCGCTAACGAGGATGTGACGGAACGGCGAGGGGCGCCGGCGAGGGGAACACAGTGACTACTGGTGGGCACGATGCGAGCGAAGAGACCATGGCCTTGCGCGTGGTGGGGGCCTTGCGCGACGAAATCGTGACCATGGCGCTCAAGCCGGGCGATGTCATTTCTGAAAGCGATATCGCCGGACGCTATGGCGTCTCGCGCCAACCGGTGCGTGAGGCGTTCATCCGGCTGGCGCAGCAAGGCTTGCTGCTGATCCGGCCGAAGCGGGCGACGATCGTCAAGAAGATTTCTCCTGATGGGGTGCGGCAGAGCCGGTTTATCCGCGAATCGATCGAGGTCGAGATTATCCGGCGGGTGGCGGCGCGGCCGGGGGATGCGGAGGCCGTGCTGGCGGAACTGATCGCCGGGCAGGAGGCTGCCTCGACGGCCGATGACAACCTGGGATTTCACAATCTCGACGAGCTGTTCCACCGTACTTTGGCGCGGTTGGCAGGTGTCGAATATGCTTGGCAGCTGATCGACGATCATAAGATGCAGCTCGACCGGGTGCGGTTTCTGACGCTGGGCGTGTCATCGAGCCAGCGGGCGATCGCCGAGCACAAGGATATCGCGGCGGCAGTTGTGGCGGGGGATTCGGCCGGCGCCGAGGCGGCCATGCGCGCGCATCTGGCGCGGGCCGAGGTATTGCTCTCTCAAACGATAGCCGATCATCCGGACTATTTTGAACCGGTGCTTTGATCGCCGGCTTGGGCCCGAGACGTCACCGCTAGCCTCACAGTTTCCGGCTAAATTGCCTCCTCCCTCTTGAGGGGAGGGGCGGCGTGGGGGTAACTGCGCTCAACACTTCAATTCAGAGGCCGTTCCATGAAACAACGCATCCTTGGCAAAACCGGCTATTCGGTCTCGGAGATCGGGCTCGGCGCCTGGCAACTCGGCGGGGACTTCGGTCCCATCGATGACGCTGCGGCGACCGCCATTCTCGATGCGGCCAATGCGCAGGGCGTCAATTTCTGGGATACTGCCGACGTCTATGGCGGCGGGCTGAGCGAGAGCCGGATCGGCGCCCATGCCAAGCGGGCCGGCGTGCATGTGGCGACCAAGGTGGGGCGGGCGGGGACGATGTTTCCCGATCAGTATAGCAAGGGTGGCCTGCGCGAGAGCATTTTAGGCTCGGCCAAGCGGCTGGGCGTGGAGACGCTCGACCTCGTGCAATTGCATACAGTGCCGACCGATGTGATGCGCGATGGGCAGATTTTTGGCTGGATGGACGAGCTCAAGGCCGAGGGGCTGATGCGCCACTATGGTGCCAGCGTCGAGACGGTCGAGGAAGGGCTGATCTGCCTGCAGCATGAGGGCGTCGCGACGCTGCAGATCATCTTCAATATCCTGCGCCAGGACGCAGCCAAGGAACTGTTGCCACAGGCGGCGGCGCGGAATGTCGGCATCATCGTGCGGCTGCCGCTGGCGAGTGGATTGCTGACCGGCAAATACGGCAAGGATACGCGGTTCGACGCCAGCGATCACCGCAACTACAATGCCGATGGTGCGGCGTTTTCGGTGGGCGAGACCTTTTCGGGCATTCCGTTCGAGCGCGGCGTGGAGCTGGTGCAGGAGCTGAAAGGGCTGGCGCCCGAGAATGTGCCGCTGGCGCAGGTGGCGCTGCGCTGGGTGCTGGATCATCCGCAGGTGAGCACGGTGATTGCCGGCGTTAGCAAGCCAGAACAGTTGGCGAATAATGTCGCGGCCAGCGAGCGGGCAAGCCTCTTTCCAGCGCTGATGGGGCAGATGGCGGAGTGGTATGAGCGGGAAGTGAAGCCGGAAATTCGCGGCGGAGTTTAGGCCGCGGCGGGATTTGCGGAAGACGCGACCCTTACGTCTTCGTCATCGTTGACCCCCTAGCGCATCCGCTTGCGCCTCCCTACGTTGTGCGCAACGCATTCCAAGAAAAGACCTCCCCATGTCCACTCATGATGCCTTCGAACTCGTTCGTGACGAGCATATTGCCGAGGTCAATTCGCTGGCGAAACTCTATCGCCACAAGAAGACCGGCGCGGAGGTGCTCAGCCTCGTCAATGACGACGAGAACAAGGTGTTCGGCATCACCTTCAAGACGCCGCCTGAAGACTCGACGGGGATTGCGCATATCCTGGAGCATTCGGTGCTGTGCGGGAGCCGGAAATATCCGGTCAAGAAGCCGTTCGTGGAACTGATCAAGGGGAGCCTCAACACCTTCCTCAACGCCATGACGTTTCCGGACAAGACCGCCTATCCGGTCGCCAGCCAGAACCTGCAGGACTTCTACAACCTGGTGGATGTGTATCTGGACGCGGTGTTTTTCCCGCTGATCAGCGAGGACACGTTCCGGCAGGAAGGCTGGCATTACGAGCTGGAAGATACGGCGGCGCCGCTGGTCTACAAGGGCGTGGTGTTCAACGAAATGAAGGGGGTGTTCTCCTCCCCCGATAGCGTGATGCGCGATATTTCGCAGCGCTCGCTCTATCCCGATATCACCTATGGCAAGAGCTCGGGCGGCGATCCCAAGGCAATCCCGGACCTGAGCTACCAGCAGTTCAAGCGCTTCCACGAGAAGTTCTATCACCCGTCTAATGCGCGGGCGTTCTTTTCGGGCGATGATGACGCTGGGGAGCGGCTGAGCATTCTGGACGCGTATTTTTCGGAGTTCGACCGCGCGCCGGTCGATGCCGAAGTGCAGTTGCAGCTGCGCTTCAACGAGCCGCGCGAAATCGTGGCCACCTATGCGGGCACCAAGGAAGATGGCAAGGCGCGCGACGGCATGGTCAGCGTCAACTGGATGATCGATCCGCCGGCTGACAAGACCGAGTCATTGTCGCATGGCCTGCTGAGCTACATGCTGGCTGGCAATCCGGCGGCGCCGTTGCGCAAGGCGCTGACGGATTCGGGGCTGGGCGAGGGCATTACCGGGGGCGGCATTGGTTCGGGCCTGCGCCAGCCGATGGCGAGCTTTGGGATGAAGGGGATCGACGCAGCCGACGCCGGCAAGGTTGGGGCGCTGATCCTGTCGAGCCTAGAGCAGATCGCCACGGACGGCATCGACAAGCAGACCGTGGAAGCGGCGCTCAATACGTTCGAATTTTCATTGCGCGAGAACAATACCGGCTCCTACCCCCGCGGTATGTCGATGATGTTTTCGGCGCTGGGCACCTGGCTGCATGGTGGCGATCCGCTGGCCCCACTGCATTTCGAAGAGGCGCTGACCGAGCTCAAGGAAAAGGCCGCGAGCGGCCATTTTGAACGGGAAATCCGCCGGCTATTCCTCGACAATATGCACCGCACCACGGTGACGCTGAGCGCCGACGACAAGCAGGGCGCACGCGACGTGGCGGCCGAAGAGGCGCGGCTGGCCAAGGTGCGCGAGCAGCTCGATGTCGAGGCGATCAAGGCGGTGATTGCCGATACCGGCAAGCTCAAGGCGCTGCAGGAAGCGGTCGACGATCCGGCGCAGTTGGCCAAGATTCCGACGTTGGGACTGGCCGATCTGGAGCGGACAATCCGCACGGTGCCGATCGAGATCGGAACGCTGGCGAACACCAAGCTTTTTTATCACGACCTGCCGACGCTGGGGATTTTGTACCTCGATCTGGGGTTCGATCTGCATGTGCTGGACAAGGGCCTCTTGCCCTATCTGCCGCTGTTCGGGCGGGCGCTGATGCAGACCGGGACCAGCAAGGAAGATTTCGTATCGCTGACGCAGCGCATCGGGCGCTCGACCGGAGGTATTTCCCAGCATCGCGGGCTGTCGGCGCGGCAGAACGATAGCGGCAGCGCTGCGTGGTTCTTCCTGTCGGGCAAGGCGGTGCCGGACAAGGTCGAGGAAATGCTCGCCATCATGGGCGACGTATTGCTCGATGCGCGGTTGGATAATCGCGAGCGCTTCAAGCAGATGGCGCTGGAGGAAAAGGCCGGGTTCGAAGCGCGGCTGGTGCCGGCGGGCAATTCGATTGTCGATACGCGGCTGAAGTCGGGCCTGACCGAGGCGAGCTGGATTGCCGAGCAGATGGGGGGCGTCAGCTACCTCAATTTCGTGCGCGATCTGGTCAAGCGGATCGATAGCGACTGGGACAGCGTGCAGGCGGTGCTGGAGCGGATTCGCGATACGCTGTTCAATCGTGGGCGGGCGGTGGTCAATGCCACCGCCGATGCGGCGATCTGGGGCCGGGCACAGGGCGAAGTGGCGGCGTTCCTCGAGCGCCTGCCCAGTGGCAATCTGGCCCTGGCCGACTGGAGCGTCGACTTCAGGCCGCGTTCGGAAGGGCTGATTATCCCGGCGCAGGTCAACTATGTGGGCAAAGGCGCCAACCTCAAGGCGCTCGGGTTCGACCTGACGGCGGCGTCGAGCGTGGCGATCAAGTTCCTCAACACCACCTATCTGTGGGATAAGGTGCGCGTGCAGGGCGGGGCCTATGGCGGGTCGAGCCGGTTCGACCTCACCAGCGGCAATTTCTCGTTCCTCTCCTATCGCGACCCCAACCTGCTCAAGACGCTGGACGCTTATGACGGGGCGGCCAAGGCGCTGAATGCGGGCATCGGCGACAATGACCTGACACGCTCGATCATCGGCGTGATCGGCGACATGGATGGCTATGAATTCCCCGATGCCAAGGGCTATTCGTCGATGTGGCGACAATTGACCGGCACGACCGAGGCCCTGCGGCAGCAGCGACGCGACGAGGTGCTGAACACCTCGGTCGCCGACTTCAAGGCGCTGGCCGAGGCGGTGGATGCCGTCAGGGACAAGGGTCATGTCGTCGTGCTGGGCGGGGAAGCCGCGATCACCGGCGCCAATGAGAAGCGGCCCGGGCTGCTTGAGGTCACCAAGGTGATGTGAGCGGTCGCGAACCGATCTGGGGCCGGCCGCGTTGTGTCTCCCACAGAGGAGAAACGATCATGGTCACCAAGGCAATTTACGCCAGCATGAAAGCCAAGC
Organism: Devosia sp.; assembly: GCF_028290625.1. Taxonomy (GTDB): domain Bacteria; phylum Pseudomonadota; class Alphaproteobacteria; order Rhizobiales; family Devosiaceae; genus Devosia. The sequence continues at coordinate 68,895 of NZ_JAQGJM010000013.1, read as the reverse complement.
CGGGCAAGGAAGCCGAAGTCGAGGCGTTCCTGAAGGGGGCACTGCCGCTGGTGCAAGCCGAACCCGGCACGGTCACCTGGTACGCGCTCAAGGAAGGCGGCGGCCGCTATTCGATCTTCGATACGTTCGAGGATGACGGCGGCCGGGACGCCCATCTCAACGGCAAGGTGGCGGCGGCGCTGATGGCCAAGGCGGACGAGTTGTTCGCCGAGCCACCCAGCATCAACAAGATCGATATCTTGGCCGACAAATAGTCAGATCATCTCGAGCGAGGCCTTCCGGCGCGGTGGCGGGAAGGCCTTGTCGAGTTTGGCGATGTCGGTTTCGGTGAGTTCGATATCGAGCGCGCCGAGGTTTTCGGGCACGCGATCGGCATTGCTGGTTTTGGGGATAGCCACGGCGCCGGGTTGGCGCAGCACCCAGGCCAGCGCGATCTGGGCTGGGGTGGCGGCGTGGTTGCGGGCGATTTCGGCCAGCGTGGGGTGATCGAGCAGCGCGCCCTGCTCGATGGGTGAATAGGCCATGATCGGCAGCGAGCGGCGCTGGGCTTGCGGCAGCAGGTCGAATTCGATGCCGCGGCGGGTGAGATTGTAGAGCACCTGGTTGGCAGCGCAGCGCTTGGAGAGGGCGTCGAGTTCGACCATGTCGGCGGGGTCGAAATTGGAGACGCCCCAGCGCAGGATTTTGCCGGCGGCAACGAGGTCCTCAAAGGCGCGCACGGTTTCGGATAGCGGCACCGAGCCGCGCCAATGCAGCAGGTACAGATCGAGTCGATCGGTGTTGAGGCGGCGCAGGCTCGCCTCGCAGGCGGCGATGGCCTTGGCGCGCCCGGCATTGGAGGGCAGCACCTTGCTGACGAGGAAGGTGTCGTCGCGGCGGCCCGCAATGGCTTCGCCCAGGACCCGTTCGGCGCCACCGGAGCCGTACATTTCGGCGGTATCGAACAGGGTCACACCCTCGTCGAGGCCCGCGCGCAGGGCGGCGATTTCGGCGGCGGTGTCGGAATTGCGGTCGCCCATTTTCCAGGTGCCGAGGCCGAAGACGGGAATCGGGGTGCCATCGGGCAGGGGCGTGGTGGGGATTTCGCGCATGATCGGCTCACCTTGATTGTCGAGGGGGCAACCTGATGCGACTATGCCTCGTTCCATTGCGCAAGTGGGAAAAGACATCGCTATGCTGCTGGACCGAAATCTGCACATCCGCGCCATCGACGCGTTCATCGATCCGTCGACCCCCAAGGCGCGGGCGATCGTGACGCATGGGCATGCTGATCATGCGCGCTCGGGGCATGGTGCGGTGCTGGCGACGCCGGACACGATCGCCATTATGAAGACGCGGTATGGCGAGGATTGCGCCGGGACGTTCGAGGCGCTGGAGTTTGGTGTGCCGCTGTTGATCGACGATGTGACGATTACGCTGTATCCGGCCGGGCACATTCTGGGATCGGCGCAGGTGCTGGTGGAGCACAAGGGCCAGCGGGTGGTGGTGACCGGCGACTACAAACGGTTGCCGGACCGGACGGCGCAGACGTTCGAGTTGGTCGAATGCAACCTGCTGGTGACCGAGGCGACATTCGGGCTGCCGGTGTTCCAGCATCCGCATCCGAAAGTGGAGATCGGGCGGTTGCTGGCCTCGGTCAGGGCCAATCCGGAGCGAGCGCATCTGGTGGGATGTTACGCACTAGGCAAGGCGCAGCGGGTGATCGCGCTGTTGCGGGACGCCGGGTATGACGCGCCGATTTATCTCCATGGCGCGATGCTGCGGCTCTGTGCGCTCTACGAAGAACTGGGGGTGCCGCTTGGCGATTTGCGGCCGGCGCTGGATGTACCCAAGGCGGCGTTTGCGGGACAGATCGTGATCGCGCCGCCTTCCGCCATTCGCGACCGCTGGAGCCGGCGGTTTCCCGATCCGGTTACGTGTCAGGCATCCGGCTGGATGAGCGTGAAACAACGAGCAAGGCAGGCGCTGGTGGAATTGCCGCTGGTGATTTCGGATCATTGCGATTGGGGCGAACTGGGGCAGACGATCCGCGAGACCAAGGCCGAGACGGTGTGGGTGACCCATGGGCGCGAGGATGCGTTGGTCTACTGGTGCCAACAGCAGGGGCTGACGGCCGAGCCGCTCAATATCCAGGGCTTTGAAGACGATGGCGGGGAGGGCGAGGAGTGAAGCGCTTTGCCCAACTGCTGGAACTTTTGGCGCTGACGCCGTCGCGCAATCGCAAGATCACGGCGTTGACGCAGTATTTCGCCGAGGTGCCGGACCCCGATCGCGGTTTTGCGCTGGCGGTGCTGACCGGGGCGTTGACGTTTCGCAATGTGAAGCCGGCGCTGCTCAAGGACATCGTGCTGGCCGAGGTCGATCCGACGCTGTTTGCGATGAGCTATGATTATGTGGGGGACCTCGGCGAGACCATTGCGCTGATCTGGCCGCATCACGGCGAGCAAAGCGATCTGCCGTCGCTGACCGATTTGATCGAGCTGTTCAACACCACCAGCAAAAGCGAATTGCCCAAGCTGATCGCCTCGCTGCTGACGCGGGCGGGGATCAACGAGCGCTGGGCGCTGGTGAAGCTGGCGACGGGGGCGCTGCGGATCGGGCTATCGGCACGGCTGGCCAAGACGGCTTTGGCTGAGATGAGCGGCAAGGATTTGCAGGAAATCGAGGAGGTGTGGCACGGGCTGAAGCTCCCCTATCTCGATCTGTTCGCCTGGCTCGATGGCAAGGCCGAGCGGCCCGATATCGATCAGTCGGCGCGGTTTCATCCGCTGATGCTGTCCAATCCGATCGACGAGGAAAAGGACCTCGCCAAGCTCGATCCCGCCGATTTTTCGGCGGAGTGGAAGTGGGACGGCATTCGGGTGCAACTGGTGCTGGGCGGCGGGACCGTGTCGCTGTTTTCGCGGACGGGGGACGATATCGCGACGGCGTTTCCCGATATCGTGGACAATGTCAGCGGGCTGGCGGTGCTGGATGGGGAATTGTTGGTCGGCAAGAATTTTGAGCCGGGCAGTTTCAATGATCTGCAGCAGCGGCTGAACAAGAAGGTCGCCTCGGCCAAGCATCTCAAGGAGAGCCCGGCCTTTATCCGGGTTTATGACATGCTGTTCGATGGGCGCGAGGACGTGCGGCCGCTGGAGTGGACGCAGCGGCGGGCGCGGCTGGAGGCATGGATGGTGGCCAATCCGCAGACGCGGCTGGACCTGTCCGAAGTCTTGCCGTTCGGCGATTGGGATAATCTGGCGAAGTTGCGGCGGCAGGGGGCGGATGAGCATGGCCATGAAGGGGTGATGATCAAGCTTCGCAGTTCGCCCTATGTGCCGGGGCGGCCCAAGGGGTTCTGGTTCAAGTGGAAGCGCGATCCGAACGTGGTGGACGCCGTCCTGATGTATGCCCAGCGCGGGCATGGCAAGCGGAGTTCGTTCTATTCGGACTACACTTTCGGTGTGTGGAAGGGCAACGAGATCGTGCCGATCGGCAAAGCGTATTTTGGATTCACCGATGAGGAGTTGAAGCTCTTGGACAAGTGGGTGCGGGCCAATACGATCCAGGCATTCGGGCCGGTGCGGGAAGTGAAGAAGAAGTTGGTGTTCGAAGTGGCGTTCGACTCGGCGCAGCAGAGCACGCGGCACAAGTCGGGGGTGGCGCTGCGGTTTCCGCGCATCAACCGGATCCGCTGGGACAAGCCGGCAAGCGAGGCGGGCACGCTGGAGGATATGGCCGTGTTCGTGGCGGCCAGTTAGGAGGATTTCATGTCATCGCGATCGAATCACGTGAAGATCGTCGCGCTGGAAAAGCAGATGGCGCAGGCGGCGGAGGCGATGGACTTCGAAGCGGCGACGCGGTTGCGCGATGAGATCGCCCATCTGCGCGGCGAAATGCCCGAAGTGCCGAAGGTGGATGACGAGGGTGGGTTCACCACCACAGTCAGCCAGCCCCCGCCGGGGGCAATGGGGCTGGGCACCAATGTGCCCGTGCGGCAGCCGCCCAAGGGCTGGGTCAAGCCGAAGAAGCCGGATTTTATGACTAAGGGAAAGCCGAAGGGGCGCTAGCTCATGCCACGCCCTCGTGGTTCGAGGCTCGCGAAGGGGTTCGCACCTCACCATGAGGACTACTCTTGCTGCAGTTTTCCAGTAGCCCTCATGGTGAGGTGCGCTTCTTCAGCGCCTCGAACCACGAGGGCGTGGCACCATTTACCCCGCTTTGGCCATCCGCTCATCGGCCAGCTTCTTGATTTCGCGCAGTTCGGCGATGGTGGTCTGCAAATCCTCCAACTGGCCTTCGAGCGAGGTCAGGCGCTCCTGGACCATGCCGGCGAGGAGGTGGACCTGCTGGTTGCGGTCGGCGTCGTAGAGGCTGAGGTAGTCGGAGATATCGCGCAGCGAGAAACCGAGGCGTTTGCCGCGCAGGATCAGGATCAGCCGGGCGCGGTCGCGGCGGCGGAAGATGCGGGTGGCGCCGACGCGTTCGGGAGCGAGCAGGCCTTTGGCTTCATAGAAGCGCAGCGCGCGGGTCGAGATGCCGAATTCGCGCGCAAGGTCGGCAATGGCGAAGAGATCGCGATTTTCGGGCTCCAGGCGGTTCATGGCTTGGCCGCCTTCATGGCCTGGTATTCGGTGCGCAGCTCCTTTTTGGACAGCTTGCCGATCAGGGTTTTGGGCAGCGTGTCCTTGAAGATGAACTCGCGTGGCATTTCGATCTTGCTGATGGTCTTGGCGAGGAACGCCTTGAGATCGGCCTCGCTGACGCTCTGGCCGGGCTTGAGCTTGATGAAGGCGACGGGGGCTTCGCCGCGATAGCTGTCGGGGACGCCGATGACATTGGCTTCATCGACCGCCGGATGGGTCATCAGCGCTTCTTCGATGATGCGCGGATAGATCTTGAAGCCGGAACAGATGATCAGGTCCTTGATGCGGTCAACGAGGAACACATAGCCTTCGTCGTCCATGTGGCCGACATCGCCGGTGCGCAGCCAGCCATCCTGGAAAGCGCCGCGCGTGGCCTCCTCATCCTTGTAATAGCCGGCCATGACCTGCGGGCCCTTGACCTGCAATTCGCCATTTTCACCGATGCCCACGACCTTGCCGGTGTCCGGATCGACAAAGCGGATATCGGTGCCGGGCAGCGGCATGCCGATGGACATGGGCTTGGATGGGACGCGCAGGGCGGCGCAGCACACCACCGGGGAAGCCTCGGTCAGCCCATAGCCTTCGGCCAGCAGGGCGCTTGATTTCTTGACATATTCGGCGCGGATTTCGTCGGACAAAGCCGCGCCGCCCGAAATGGCGACCTCGATGCTCTTGAGGCTATCGGCGGTGGCGCTATCGGCGCGAGCGATGGCGGTGAGCAGGGTTGGCACGGCAGGCAGGATATTGGCGCGGGTGCGCACCAGCAGCGCCAGCAAGTCCTTGAGATCGAAGCGCGGCAGCATGACAATCTGGGTGCCGTTGCAGAGGGGCACGTTCATGCAGACCGTCATGGCGAAGATATGGAAGAACGGAAGCACCGCGACGACCTTCGAAGGCGGATAAAAGATGCCGCCGCCCCATTTGTCGATCTGGCTCATATTGGCGGCGATATTGGCGTGGGTCAGCAGGGCGCCGCGCGGAATGCCGGTGGTGCCGCCGGTATATTGCTGGACGGCGATGTCCTTGGTGGCGTCGATGACAACGGCGTCGGGGGTCTCGTGGCGCGAGATCATCTCGTCGAAATAGGTGATGCTGCGGGCAATGCGCGACTTGCTGGGCCGGGACAGGTCCTTGCGCTTGGCGACGGAGTAGAGGACCTTCTTGACCAGCGGCAGGGCATCGGGGAAGTGGCAGACCACGACCGACTTGATGTGGCCCTGCTCGACCAGCGCCTCGGCCTTTTCGAAGATCATCTTGAGATCGAGGGTAATCAGCACCTCCGCATCGGCGTTTTCGGCGATCTGGCTGAGTTCCTTGATGGTGTAGAGCGGATTGCAATTGACCACGATTCCGCCGGCGCGCAGCACGCCATAATAGGCGATCGGGTAAAACGGCGTATTGGGCAGCATCAGCATGATGCGGCTGCCCTTGGTGATGCCGAACTGGTGCTGCAGGGCGCCCGCAAAGGCGATGATCTTGCGGGCCAGATCGCCGAAGCTGGTGGTGCCGCCCATGAAATCCATGGCGGGGGCGAAGGGGTCCTTGGCACAGGCGGCCAGTACCTGCTCGTGCACCGGGCGGGTATCGATGGCCACGTCCCAACGGATGCCGTCGGGATAGCTCCCAATCCAGGGCCGCAGGGGTGTCGGCACGGACGTGTCGAGTGCGGTATCCATCAGATATCCTCCAGGGGCGCTGCCGGCGTCCGCTTTGGCGCGGATCGAGTTGGGTCAAGTATCCCACGGCTTTACGTTAGCGTCAAACAGGTGCCCGAGCTTTTGACGGGGGGATTGTGCCACGCCTCGTGGTTCGAGGGTCGCTGCGCTCCCACCTCACCATGAGGACTACTGAAACGGCACAGAGTCCCATCAGCCCTCATGGTGAGGTGCGAGCTCTTTGCGAGCCTCGAACCACGAGGGCGTGGCACTATGTTCCAGTAAAATCGCCGCAAACCCTAACCTAATCGGCAAATGGTTGACGTAAACGTCAATTGTACTAAACTGTCGGTCAATCGTTAAGAGACGGCGCGCTATGATGAGCGCGGCCTTGCGTGAATATGCTGGCGACAGTCGGCTCTTCGCCTGGGTTTGGGGAATGCGACGTCATCCGGGGCAACGGATGCGGCGCTGAGGAGGGGACGACATGACACTAGCGCTTATCGTGATCAGTCTGGTCGTGGCTGCAGTTCTGGCAGTGCGCCAATCGCCGCTGTGGCAATGGGGCGTGGCGGCGCTGGTCATCGGGCTGCTGACGCGGGTGGACTTTACCGGCGCGGGCGCGATTTTCGCGACCGATATTGGCGGGCTGATCCTGGTGCTGCTGCCGGCCATTATTCTGCTGCTGCTGTCGGTCGAAGCTATCCGCAAGGTGGCGGTCACCAAGCCGGTCTACGGCATGGTCAAGTCCATCTTGCCACGTGTCAGCCGGACCGAACAGGAAGCGCTGGATGCCGGCACGGTTGGCTGGGATGCCGAACTGTTTTCCGGCCGTCCCGACTGGACCAAGCTAACTTCGATCCGTCCATTGACGCTGAGCGCCGAGGAGCAGGCGTTCCTTGATGGCCCGGTCAATGTCGTCTGCAAGATGATCGACGACTGGGATACGCGGCATAACCGCAGCGACCTGTCGCCGGAAGTGTGGCAGTTCCTCAAGGAAAACGGCTTCCTCGGCATGCTGATCGGCAAGGAGCATGGCGGGCTGGGCTTCACCGCCCAGGCGCAGTCGATGATCGTCTCGAAAGTGTCGAGCCGCTCGGTCGCAGCCGGCATCACCGTGATGGTGCCCAACTCGCTCGGGCCCGGCGAATTGCTGGAAAAATACGGCACGGCAGAGCAGAAAGCCAAATACCTGCACCGGCTGGCCAAGGGCCTGGAAGTACCGTGTTTTGCGCTGACCGGCGTGCATTCGGGCTCGGATGCGGGCGGCATGCGCGATATCGGCATTGTCACCAAGGGCATGTACGAGGGCAAGGAAGTGCTCGGCGTGAAGCTGAGCTGGGACAAGCGCTACATCACATTGGCGCCGGTGGCGACTTTGGTGGGCCTCGCCTTCATCATGCACGATCCGGATAATCTGCTCGGCAAGGGCGAGAAGGTCGGCATCACGCTGGCCTTGGTGCCCTCGACCCATCCGGGCGTGGAAATCGGCCGCCGGCATTATCCGGCGCGGCAGGCCTTCATGAACGGGCCGACCAAGGGCACTGACGTCTTCATCCCGATGGATTTCCTGATCGGCGGCACTGACTATGCCGGGCAGGGCTGGCGCATGCTAATGGAGTGCCTGTCGACCGGCCGCGCCATTTCGCTTCCGGCGATCGGCTCGATCTCGATCAAGCAGAGCCTGCGCGTCAGCTCGGCCTATGCACGGGTGCGCCGCCAGTTCGGCATTCCGGTCGGCATCATGGAAGGCGTCGCCGAGCCGATGGCTCGGATGGTCAAGAACTCCTACACCTATGAAGCGGCGCGGCGGCTGACGGCATCGATGGTCGACGAAGGCCAACGCCCGGCGGTGATTTCGGCGCTGCTGAAATACCGCGCCACCGAAGCCATGCGCGAAAGCCTCAACGACGCCTTCGACATCCACGGTGGACGGGCGATCCAGGATGGGCCGACTAATTATCTGTTCGGCGCCTATATGGCGACGCCCGTAGCGATCACGGTGGAGGGCGCCAATATTTTGACGCGCACGCTGATGACCTTCGCGCAGGGTGTGCTTCGGGCGCATCCATTCCTCTATCGGGAAATCGAGTCGGTACAGAACCCCGACAAGAAGGCCGGGCTGGACGATTTCGACAAGGCGTTTGGCGGCCATACCAGCTTCATGCTGCGCAATATCGCCGCCAGCTTCCTGCACGGTATTTCGGGCGGCGCCTTCGCTTCGACGCCGAACGACGGCGAGATGGCGCATTGGTATCGCCAACTGCACCGCTACAGCCAGGCCTTCGCGCTGGTGGCCGATTGGACCACCGTGTTCCTGGGCGGCGCGCTCAAGCGCAAGCAGATGATTTCGGGCCGCATGGCCGATATCCTGGGCGATCTCTACATGATGTCGGCCACTCTCAAGCGGTACGACGAGGAAGGCCGCATCGCCGAGGACAAGATCGTCGTCGATGCGATCATGGCCGACCTCGTCGCCAAGATGGAAAAGAGCTTTGGCGAGATTTTCGCCAACTTCCCCAATGGCGTGATGGCCAATATGATGCGGTTCCTGTGCTTCCCGCTCGGGCGCCATGCCAAGCCGGCGACTGATCGCATCAATTATCGGTTCGTGCGCGCCGTGCTGCGCCCCGGCGCTTTCCGCGACCGCCTGACCACCGGCACCTATGTGTCGATGGACCCCAATGACGTGACCGGCGTGCTCGAAGACGCGCTGATCAAGGTCACCGAGGCCGAGGAGATCGAAGCCAAGTTCGCCAAGGCGGCCCGCAAGGGCGTGATCGAGCGGCGGCTGGATCGCGATGCCATCGCTGACGCCGTGGCGGCCGGCGTGCTCAACGACAATGAAGCCGGCATCATGCGGGCGGCGGATGAAGCGACCGACCGGGTGGTGAAGGTGGATGATTTCGATCCGGGTGCGTTGGCGGCCGAGCACGGGCACAAGGCAGCGGCGGAATAGGCGTGTCACGCCCTCGTGGTTCGAGGCTCGCGTGAGATCGCGCTTCCAGTAGTCCTCATGGTGAGGCGGGAGCGAAGCGACCCTCGAACCACGAGGGCGTGGCGGGATGACCGAGGAGCAAAGATGTTTCAGCCTAAGGTGACGCAGACCAAGCACTGGCACTTCGCAATCGATGTGGAGCAGCTCGGCTGGCTGACCATCAATACGCCCGGCGCCCCGGTCAATACGCTGAGCCGCGAGGCGATCACCGAGCTTGAGGGCCTGGTGGCGCAGTTCGAGGAACTGGCGAGCTCCAAGGAATTGACCGGCGTCATTCTGCTGTCCGGCAAGGACAGTGGGTTCATCGCCGGCGCGGACGTGTCAGAGTTCGATGCGATGAGCGACTTTTCGGTGCTGCCGGAGGCGCTGAAACGCACACATGCGCTGTTCCAGCGGATCGAGAACCTAAAAATTCCGATGATCGCCGGCATCCACGGCTTCTGCCTCGGGGGCGGATTGGAACTGGCGCTGGCCTGCCACTATCGCATCGCCGTCAATGACGACAAGACACGGATCGGCTTCCCCGAAGTCGGCCTCGGCATTTTTCCGGGTTTCGGCGGCACCGGCCGTTCGATCCGTCAGGCCGGGCCGGTCGACGCCATGGGCATCATGCTGACCGGGCGCATGCTCAAGGCCGGCGCGGCGCGCGGCATGGGGCTGGTCGACAAGCTGGTGCGGCATCGCGATATGCTGGGCTGGGAAGCCCGCAAGGCGGTTGCGCAGAAGCGCAAGTCGGGTGTTGCCGGCTTCACCAAGCGCATCATGGGCATGGGGCCGTTGCGTGGCTATGCCGCCAGCAAGATGCGCGACGAGGTCGCCAAGAAGGCCCGCAAGGAACATTATCCGGCGCCCTACGCGTTGATCGACCTGTTCGAAAAGCACGGCAATGACTGGCAGGCGATGAGCCGGGGCGAGATCGAGCCTTTCGTGCCACTGATGGGCACCGATACGGCAGCCAATCTGCGCCGGGTGTTCTTCCTGTCCGAAAGCCTCAAGAAGCAGGGCCTCAAGGGCGCCAAGTTCGCGCGGGTGCATGTGATCGGTGCGGGCGTGATGGGCGGCGATATTGCGGCCTGGTGCGCGTTGCGCGGCATGAGCGTGACGCTGCAGGACCTCGACATGGAGCGCATCAAGCCGGCGCTGGATCGCGGCAAGGCGCTGTTCAAGAAGCGGCTGCGCAAGAAATACGAAATCGATGCGGCGGTGATGCGGCTCGAAGCCGATCCCACCGGCAAGGGCGTCAGCCGGGCCGATGTGATCATCGAGGCGGTGGTGGAAAAGCTCGAGGTCAAGCAGGCCATCTTCGGCGGGCTGGAAGACAAGCTCAAGCCGGGCGCGATCCTCGCCACCAATACCTCATCGATCGAACTGGAGCGGATCGCTGAAAAGCTGAAAGATCCGGCGCGGCTGATCGGGCTGCACTTCTTCAATCCGGTGGCGCAATTGCCCCTGGTCGAGGTCATTCGCTCGGCCTTCAACACCGATGCAGAAATCGGCAAGGGCGCGGCCTTCGCGCTGGCCATCGGCAAGAGCCCAGTCGTGGTGAAGTCCGCGCCGGGGTTCCTGGTGAACCGTGTGCTGATGCCCTATATGCTGGCTGCGGTCGAGCGGGTCGAGCGCGGCGAAAGCAAGGAATTGCTCGATGCGGCAGCGGTCGCTTTCGGCATGCCGATGGGGCCGATCGAGCTGATGGATACAGTTGGCCTCGACGTCGGCAAGTCGGTGGCCAAGGAACTCGGCCATCCGGTGGGCGACAATACGCAATTCGCCGATCTGCTGGCGGCCGGCAAGCTCGGCCGCAAGAGCGGAGAGGGCTTTTACAAATGGGTCGATGGCAAGGCGGTCAAGGGACCGGTGCCGGAGGGGCGTGACCTGGCGGCGCTTGGGCGCGAACTGGTGAAGCCGCTGATCGACATGACCGAGACGGTTGTGTCCGAGGGCGTCGTCGCCAGTGCCGACCTCGCCGATATCGGGGTGATCATGGGGACGGGCTTTGCGCCGTTCCTCGGCGGGCCGATGCGCGCGCGCCAAGAGGGGAAAGCTTGAAATGACCGAACTTCGCAGAGTTGCCATTGTCGGCTCGGCCCGCATTCCCTTTGCGCGCGGCCATACCGCCTATCAAGATGAGACCAACCTCTCGATGCTATCCACGGTGCTGGGCGGGCTGGCGGACAAATATGGTCTCAGGGGTGAAAAAATCGACGAGGTGATGGCGGGCGCCGTCATCGGCCATAGCCGCGATTTCAATATTGCGCGCGAGGCGAGCCTCGACGCCGGGCTATCGCCGCGCACGCCGGGAACGACGATCCAGATCGCGTGCGGCACGAGCCTGCAAGCGGCATTGGTGCTCGGCGCCAAGATTGCCTCGGGTGAGATCGACAGCGGCATCGCCGCCGGCTCCGATACGGTCAGCGACAGTCCGATCGTGTTCGGCACGAAATTCCAGCACCGGATGATCGAACTGTCGCGTGCGCGCAGTACGGGCGAGAAGTTCAAGACCTTCAAGGGCTTTTCGTTCGGCGAACTGACGCCGGTGGCGCCCTCGGTCAACGAGCCGCGCACTGGCATGTCGATGGGCCAGCACTGCGAGCTGATGGCGCGGCAATGGGGAATTACCCGCCAGGCGCAGGACGAGTTGGCTTATCGCAGCCACCAGAACGCCGCCAAGGCCTATGACGAGGGCTTCCACGACGACCTGCTGGTGCAATGCGCCGGCCTCGTGCGTGACAACAATGTGCGGGCCGACACGACGCTGGACAAAATGGCGACGATGAAGCCCGCCTTCGACAAGACCTCGGGCCGCGGCACGCTGACCGCCGCGAACTCGACGCCGCTGACCGATGGAGCCTCCTCGGTGCTGCTGGCCAGCGAAGACTGGGCCAAGGCGCGCGGCCTGCCGGTGCTGGCCTATCTCACCATGGGCCGCGTCGCCGGCAATGACTTCGCTCATGGCGAAGGGCTGCTGATGGCGCCGACTATCGCGGTGTCCGAATTACTGGCGCGGGCGCAATTGAGCTTTGATGATATCGACTATTTCGAACTGCACGAGGCCTTCGCCGCCCAAGTGCTTTGCACGCTGGCGGCCTGGAACGATCCGCAATATTGCAAGGATGTGCTCGGGCGCGACCAGGTTATGGGCACCATCGATCCAACCAAGATCAACGTGAAGGGCTCGAGCCTGGCCTATGGCCATCCTTTTGCCGCGACCGGGGCGCGTATTCTCGGGCTGACGGCCAAGCTGCTGGCGACGGGTGCTGGCAAGCGCGCCTTGATTTCAGTATGTACCGCCGGCGGGCAAGGTGTGACTGCGCTGGTGGAGAAGGCTGCATGAACGATAACGTCGTCAAATTCCGGCGCATTGAGAAGAAGCCGGAAAAGCAGCCGAACAAGGTGCCGCCCAAAATGCCGGGCTGGCTGCCTTGGGTTGTGCTGATCGCGGCGGCGGTCGCGATCACGGCCTGGCAGCAATTGGGCATAGGTGGCGGCCCGCCCGCTTGACAGCGCATCCCATCGTGCCAAGCTAAAGGCAGGAGGTCCGCAATGACCAAGAAGCTCGATCCGATCATTTCCGAGTTTGAAACCCAGGAACAGGCCGACAGCTACGACAAGTGGTTCCGGGCCAAGGTGCAGGCGGCGCTAGCCGACAAACGCCCAGATGTGCCACATGACGAGGCAATGGCGCGTATTCGCAAGACCATTCGGGATAGCGCGAAAAAGTCAGCCTAATGCTCCCAATTGTCTGGGGTGCGCAGGCACTGGATGAATTCGACAACATCATCGGCTACATAGCGCAGTTCGATAAGCGAGCATCCATTAAGCTCCATGATCGCATCGAAGACGCCATATTGCCGCTATCGCGCCACCCCTACATCGGGCGCCCCGGCCGTGAGGACGGCATGCGAGAGCTTATCGCTCACCCAAACTATATCGTCATTTATCAGGTTCGAGCCGCTGACGTACGGATCGTCTCCGTCCTGCACGCCCGCCGGGAATACCCCTGAAAAAATCCTTGAGCAGTTGACGTTTAGGTCAAGGTTTTACTTGTCAGTGGACGAAAAGGCAGGATACCGTCCAATCTTCTTGACCGGCGGGTCAAATCCGCTGGCATAGACGAGGGCATCCGGGCCGCAGAGTCTGGAGCACATAATAGCATCAGGAATAGTCCACAGGAGATGGCACGAGCATGAAGTTCACCCAGGTTTTCAAAGCGGTCGCGACCGCAGGCGCCTTGGCGCTGATGATGGTTGGGGCGGCATCGGCCGTTACCCTCAACCTAGGCAATGGTGGCGAGCCTGGCTCGCTGGACCCGCATAAGGTTTCCGGCGATTGGGAAAATCGCATCGTTGGTGAATATCTCGAAGGCCTCGTTGCCGAAGACATTCATGCCGATCCGATCCCCGGCCAGGCCGAGTCCTGGACGATTTCGGATGACGGCACCGTCTATACCTTCAAGCTACGCGCCGATGCCAAGTGGAGCGATGGCGTGGACGTGACGGCGCAGAATTTCGTCGATGCCTTCCAGCGCCTGTTCGATCCCGCAACGGCTGCCGAATACGCCTATCTGCAGTTCCCGATCAAGAATTCAACCAAGATCGCGGCCGGCGAAATCACCGATTTCAGCCAGCTCGGCGTCAAGGCCATCGACGACAAGACCCTCGAGATCACGCTCGAAGCCTCGACCCCCTATTTTCTCCAGGCCCTGACCCATTACACCGCTTATCCGATCCGCAAGGACATCATCGAGAAGTTTGGTGACCAGTGGACGCAGCCCGGCAATATCGTCGGCAACGGCCCCTACAACATCACCGAATGGGTCCCCGGCTCCTACGTCAAGGCCGTCAAGTCGGACACCTATTACGGTGCGGCTGATCTCAAGATCGACGAGATCATGTTCGAAAACACTCAGGATCTGACCGCAGCGCTGAACCGTTACCGCGCCGGCGAACTCGATATCCTGACCGACTTCCCATCCGACCAGTATCAGCTGCTCAAGGACCAGTATCCGGGTCAGGCCCGTGTCGAGCCGTTCCTGGGCGTCTACTACTACGTGATGAACCAGTCCAAGCCGCCGCTGGACAACGTCAACATCCGCAAGGCGCTGTCGATCTCCGTGCTGCGTGACGTGATCGGGCCCGACGTTCTGGGTACCGGCGAACTGCCGGCCTATGGCTGGGTGCCGCCCGGCACCGGCAACTACGATGGCGCCGCCTACGCGCCAGCATGGTCGACCGAACCCTACGAGCAGCGCGTAGAAGAAGCCAAGGCGCTGATGGCCGAAGCCGGCTACACTCCGGAAAACCCGCTCAAGCTGCAGCTGCGCTACAATACCAATGACAACCACCAGCGCATCGCCGTCGCCATCTCCGATATGTGGAAGCAGATCGGCGTCGAGGTCGAACTGTTCAATGCCGAGACCGCCGTGCACTACGACGCGCTCAATGCCGGCGACTTCCAGATCGGCCGTGCCGGCTGGCTGCTCGACTACAATGACGCCAGCAACACGCTCGACCTGCTCAAGACCGGCGTGACCGGCACCGATGGCACCGTCAATTGGGGCAATAACTATGGCCGTTATTCCAACCCCAAGTATGATGAGCTGATGACCCAGGCGTCGAGCGAACTCGATCTGGTCAAGCGCGCCGGCCTGATGCACCAGGCCGAAGCGCTGGCGATGGACGATTTCGCCGCCATTCCGATCTATTGGTACGTGTCCAAGAACGTTGTCTCGCCCAAGATCACGGGCTTCGAGGCCAACGCCAAGGACATCAATCGCGTCCGCTGGATGACCAAGTCGGAATAGTCCTGCAAACCGCTGGATCGCGTGTGGACGCACGCGATCCAGCCTTGTTCCCTCCGGCTGCTGGCGGCCGTATGACGGGAAAGGTCACCCCATGATTTCCTACGCGTTTCGTCGCGTTCTGTCGGCGATCCCGATAGTTTTCCTCACCATTACGGTGTGTTTCTTCATCCTGCGCCTGGCGCCGGGCGGCCCGTTCGACGGCGAGCGCGCGCTGCCGGTCAATGTGCTCAAGAACCTGCGCGCGCATTACAATCTGGATCAGCCGATCCTGACGCAGTTCTTCCTCTATGTCGGCGGCGTGCTGCGTGGCGACTTTGGGCCGTCCATGGTGATGGAAGATTTCACCGTGTCGCGGCTGCTGTCGATCGGCTTGCCATTCACCTTGATGCTGGGATTTACCGCATTCATCGTCGGCACGATCGCCGGCCTTGTCGCCGGGGCGCTGGCGGCGGTGAACCAGAATAGGTGGCCGGACTACCTGCTGGTTTTTGTGGTGCTGATCCCGCTGATCATTCCCAATTTCCTGATGGCCAACCTGGCGCAGCTGATTTTCGGGGTCTATCTCGGCTGGCTGCCGGTGGGTGGCTATCGCGCGGGCAGCTATATCAATCTCGTCATGCCCATCCTCATCCTGGCCATGCCGCATGGTGCGCGCGTAGCGCGGCTGGTGCGTGGCTCGATGATCGAGGTGCTGGGTACCAATTATATTCGCACCGCTCGCTCCAAGGGGTTGGGCGCGGCGCTGATCCTGACCCGACACGCAATCAAGCCGGCGCTGCTGCCGGTCGTGAGCTATCTCGGGCCGGGGCTGAGCTATCTGCTCACGGGCTCGCTGGTGGTGGAGCAGATTTTCGCGCTACCGGGGATCGGGAAGTATTTCATCACCGCCGCACTCAACCGTGACTACGGCCTCGTGCTGGGCACGACCATTCTCTACGTCTTCATCATCCTGGCGCTCAATCTCATCGTGGACGTGCTCTATGCCTGGCTTGATCCCAAAGTGAGGTTGAACTGATGGCCGGGATTACGGGCAAAGACACAACCCTGACGGCCTATGCCGACGCGCTGGAACGCGAAGCGCCCAAGGGGCGCTCGCTGACCCAGGATGCGTTGCGCCGGCTGTTCGCCAACAAGGCGGCATTGGTCTCGATTTTCCTCTTGGCTGCGGTGATCTTGATCGCGATCTTTGGGCCGTATTTCCTGCCCTGGCCCTATGACAAGATCGACTGGACCTCGATCCGCAAGCCGCCTGATTTTTCAAAGGGCCATTTCCTGGGCACCGATCAGAACGGCCGCGACATGGCGGCGCGCATTCTGCAAGGCACTCAAATGTCGCTGACGGTGGCGGGCGTCGCCACGGTGGTGTCGGTGGTCATCGGCATCGCCTATGGGGCCATCGCGGGTTACTTCGGTGGCCGCATCGATGCCGCCATGATGCGCTTCGTCGATATCATGTACGCGCTCCCGTACATCCTCTTCGTCATCATCCTCGTCGTGATTTTCGGGCGTTCGCCGGTGCTGCTCTTCGTGGGCATCGGGTGCCTCGAATGGCTAACCATGGCGCGCATCGTGCGGGGGCAGACGCTGTCGCTCAAGGAACGCGAGTTCATCGAGGCGGCACGGGCCGGCGGCGCCAAGCCGTTCGCCATCATCTTCCGGCATATCGTTCCGAACCTGACCGGCCCCGTGGTGATCTACGCCACCCTGACGGTGCCCGAGATCATCCTGACCGAGAGCTTCCTCAGCTATCTCGGCCTGGGTGTGCAGGAGCCGCAGACGTCGCTGGGTACGCTGATTTCCTTCGGCGCCCCGGTGGCCGAGGCACTGCCCTGGATGCTGTTCGGTCCGGCACTGTTTCTCGTGCTGATGCTGGTGTGTTTTTCCTATATCGGGGACGGCCTGCGCGATGCCCTCGATCCAAAGGATCGTTGAGCGATGAAACAGGTACTTTCCGTACAAAACATGTCGGTAACCTTCGCGCTGCACAACAGCGAAGTGCACGCCGTGCGCGAGATGAATTTCGACCTGGCAGAGGGCGAAACCCTTGCCGTGGTGGGTGAAAGCGGTTCGGGCAAAAGCCAGGCCTTCCTCGCCATCATGGGCTTGCTGGCGCGCAATGGGCGCACCGGCGGCCGTGCGATGATGGGAGACGTCAACCTGATCGGGATGGCGACGGACCAGCTGGATCGCTATCGCGGCAAGGACATCGCGATGATCTTCCAGGATCCAATGACGTCGCTCAATCCAAGCCTCAAGATCAAAACCCAGCTCAGCGAAGTGCTGGTCAAGCATCGCGGCTTCGACAAGGCCAAAGCCACCAACACGGCAATCGAAATGCTGGAACGGGTCGGTATCCCGGAGCCGGCCAAGCGCGCCAATGCCTATCCGCATCAGCTCTCGGGCGGCATGCGTCAGCGCGTGATGATCGCCATGGCGCTGCTGTGCCAGCCCAAAATCCTGATCGCCGACGAGCCGACTACGGCGTTGGACGTGACGGTGCAGGCGCAGATGCTCGACCTGTTCAAAACGCTGACTGACGATTTCGGTACCTCGCTGGTGCTGATCACCCATGACCTGGGCGTCGTCGCAGGCGTCGCCGACCGGATGATGGTGATGTATGGCGGGCGCGCCGTGGAGAAGGGGGGCGTGGATGATCTGTTCTACGATCCGCGCCATCCCTATACGCTGGGGCTGCTGCATTCGACGCCGCACATCGCCAAGCGGGCGGCGCGGCTCGACCCGATCCAGGGCCTGCCACCGAGCCTTGAACACCTGCCCAAGGGCTGCTCGTTCAATCCGCGCTGCGCCTTCGCGTTCGATCGGTGCCTCATTGAGCGACCGCCGCTGACCGATGCGGGTAGCGGCCGTGAAAAGGCGTGTTTCTACGAAGGCCCGATGGCCTATGGAAAGGTCGCCTGATGGACCAGACTCCGATCAACCTGCTGGAAATCCGCGATCTCAAGAAGACGTTCTCGATTTCGGGCGGGCTGCTTTCGCGGCCGCTGGTGCTGACCGCGCTGGCCGATATCAATTTCACCATCCGCAAGGGTGAGACGCTGGGCATTGTGGGCGAGAGCGGCTGCGGCAAGTCCACATTGGGCCGCTGCATCCTGCAATTGCTGGCGCCCGATGAAGGCCAGGTGCTGTGGCTGGGGCAGGACCTGACCAAGCTGCCGGCCGAGGAGATGCGCAAGCATCGAGCGGACCTGCAGATCATCTTCCAGGACCCGCTGGCCTCGCTCAATCCACGCATGACGGTGGGCGAGATCATCGCCGATCCGCTGCGTACTTTGCGCCCGGAATTGAACAAGGACGAGCGGCGGGCGCGCGTGCTCAAAACCATGGAGGCCGTCGGCCTCCTGCCCGAGATGATCAACCGCTATCCGCACGAGTTCTCGGGTGGGCAGGCGCAGCGCATCGGCATTGCGCGGGCACTGATCACGGAGCCCAAGCTGATCGTCTGCGACGAGCCGGTCTCGGCGCTCGACGTATCGATCCAGGCGCAGATCCTCAACCTGCTCAGCGAACTCAAGGACGAGTTCGGGCTGACGCTGATCTTCATCTCGCACAATCTGAGCGTGGTGCGGCATGTGTCGGACCGCATTCTGGTGCTGTATCTGGGGCGCATTGTCGAGCTGGCGACGGGCGACGAGATTTATGAAGAACCGCGCCACCCCTATACGCGGGCGCTGCTGACGGCGGTACCCATCCCAGATCCGAAATTGGCGCGACAACGCAATATCGACGGGCTGAAGGGCGAAATTCCCTCGCCCATTAATCCGCCCTCGGGCTGCACGTTCAGGACGCGCTGCCGCTTCGCCAAACCGCGCTGCGCCGAAGTGCGGCCGCCGCTGGAAACCATCGAGAACGGCCGGCTGGTGGCGTGTATTCGCTGGCGCGAGATCGGGGTGCCCGAAGACGCCGTGCTCGGCGTCTAGCTCGCCTTGGGAGTCAGGATCAGCGGGGCCTCGTCGCGCCGATCCCTATCGCCGATATCGATGGTCTTGCGACGCCGGTCGGGGCCCTTATAGGCCTCGGCCTTGATAAAGCCGCGAGGATTGGCCTCGATCGAGACTAGTCGCGCCTGCAGGTGGGCGGCGGCAAAGGGCTTGCGCAGGAATTCGGTGACGCCGGCGTCGCGGGCTTTGGCAATGCGCCTGGCGTCGGGCGCGGCGGAGATCATGACGACGGGCAGGTAGCGGTTGGGGCTGTCGACAGAGGCGCGCAACTGGCGGACCAGTTCGACGCCGTCGAGCCCATCCAACCCGTCATCGATGACGAGAACGTCAAATTGCCGGTTGGTGAGTTCGTCCATGGCGGTCTGGGCGTCATTGGCTTCGCGGTAATCACGCCGGCCGATGCCGCGCAGCATGCCGCCGATCAGGGAAACCATGTTCGCACTGGGGTCGGCGATCAGCACGCCATGCTTGGGAATGGACACTTGTGCCATGACGAGTTGCCGACCGTTGGGTTAATTTAGGTTCCAGGACAATAGCTTAGCATTCTATCCATGGGGTTAATGGCGAGCTTGGCGGTGCCCCAAACCCCTACTTGTCGAGCATGGCGGAAAACCCGCGCGGGCGCGTTGACAGACGTTGGCGATTTCCCTATGTTCCGGCCAATTCTTCGGGCGCTCAGGCGCCCCTTTTGTTTAATCGAGGATATACGATGAAAGTCCGCAACTCGCTGAAGGCGCTGATGACTCGCCACCGCGCGAACAAGCTCGTCCGCCGTCGCGGTCGCGTTTACATCATCAACAAGGTCGACAAGCGCTACAAGGCCCGCCAGGGCTAAGCTTGGTTTCGTACCGTACGAAATAAAAAGCCCGCGCAAGCGGGCTTTTGTTTGTCGCGAACTGTGCCATGCTCGCGCTGTTGCGGAACCTAAAAATGCGCCGATCCCACACCATCACGCTGCAGATCGAACGCCCCTACGCCGTGGTGTATAGATTCCTGGCCGATCCGCGCAATTTTTCGCAATGGGCAGCGGTGGACGAGGCAACATTCGTGCCGCTCGAGGGCGGCGATTGGTCTGCCATGACGCCGGGCGGCCCGCGGCATTATCGGTTCACGCCGCCCAATGAATTCGGCGTGCTTGACCACGCGCAGTTCGTGCCGGGTGAGACGCCGCTGTTCACGCCAATGCGCGTCGTCGCCAACGAAGAGGGCAGCGAACTGCTGTTCACCTTTTTCCGGCGCGCCGGCATGAGTGACGCGGAATTTGATTCAACCATCGAGTGGATCACTACCGATTTCCTGACGCTCAAGAGCGTGCTGGAAGCCTAGGCGGCAACCAACCCTGCCGCACTGCACGCCTGTCCGGTCTGAACTGCAGGACTTGAACCTGGGGAGTTTAGGGCCATCTTCGAGCAAACGGAGAAGATGCAATGACGATGGATCGGACCTCGGCTCAATACGATATCGAAAAGAAGTCGCTGCTCGTCGCCTATTTGCTGTGGTTTTTCCTCGGCTATGTGGGCGCACACCGGTTCTATCTTGGCCGACCGATCAGCGGCTTTATGATGCTGGCGCTATCGGCGGTGACACTGGTGCTCACGCTGGTGTCGTTTGGATTTCTTGGCTTTCTGTGGTTCGTCGTCGGGCTTTGGTGGCTGATCGATGCGCTGCTGATCCCCGGCATTGTGGCGGGCCGCAACACACGCATTGCCGACCGCGTGTTCTCGTCGCGGCGCTAAGGCAGGCGTAAAAAAAGGCCCGCTTGCGCGGGCCTTTGACCGTCTAATGGAAAAGTCTTGTCAACTGGAGCCGGCGCCGTCCTGGCGCACGAAGGCGATGCGCAGCATGTTGGTGGCGCCGGGGGTGCCCAGGGGAACGCCGGCGGTGATGGCGATGCGGTCGCCGGGGCGGGCAAAGCCCTCCTGGTAGGCGATGACGCAGGCGCGGTCGACCATGTCTTCGAGGCTGATGGCGTCTTCGGTCTGCACGCAATGGATGCCCCAGACCACAGACAGGCGGCGGATGGTGCGGTGATTGGGCGAGAGCGCGATGATCGGCTTGGACGGGCGCTCGCGGGCGGCGCGGATGCCGGTGGAGCCAGAGGCGGTGTAGGTGACGATGGCGGCCAGGTCGAGCGTTTCGGCAACCTGGCGGGTCGCCGCCGAGATGGCGTCGGCCGCGGTGGCTTCAGGCTCGGTCTGGGCAGCGCGAATGATGCCGCGATAATTGGCGTCGCCTTCGACGGCCACCGCAACCTTGTTCATGGTCGAGACGGCTTCGACCGGATAGGCGCCCGACGCGGATTCGGCCGAGAGCATGATGGCGTCGGCGCCTTCGAACACGGCGATCGACACGTCCGACACTTCGGCGCGGGTCGGCACCGGCGAGACGATCATGGATTCCAGCATCTGGGTGGCGACGACCACCGGCTTGCCATACCGGCGCGCCATGCGGATCATGCGCTTTTGCAGGCCGGGTACGGTTTCGAGCGGCAGCTCGACACCCAGGTCGCCGCGGGCCACCATGATGGCGTCGCTGAGCTTGATGATTTCCTCGAGGCGATCGATGGCCTGGGGCTTTTCGATCTTGGCCATGACGCCGGCGCGACCCTGGACGATCTTGCGCACATCGATGATGTCTTCGGGACGCTGCACGAAGGAGAGGGCGATCCAATCGGCTTCGGCCTTGAGGCCTTCGAGCAGATCGGCATGGTCCTTTTCGGTCAGCGCGCCGGTCGGCAGGAGCGTATCGGGCAGGGAGACGCCCTTCTTGTCGCTCAGCTTGCCGCCATAGATGACCTCGGTCTCGATGGCGCCATTGCCCACCTTGATGGCCTTGAGCGCCAGCTTGCCATCGTCGAGCAGCAGGCGGTCGCCCACCGAAACGCTCTCGATGATCTCGGGATGCGGCAGGTAAACGCGGTCGGTATTGCCGGTGTCGTTGTTGTCACTGTCGAGGGTGAATTTCTGGCCAGCAACCAGCTGGACGGAGCCGCCCACAAATTTCCACACGCGCAGCTTGGGGCCCTGCAGATCGACCAGGATGCCCAGCGGATGGGACAGCGTCTTTTCGACATTGCGAATGCGCGCCACGGTCTGGTGCAGCACTTCGTGGCTGGCGTGGCTCATATTGATGCGGAACACGTCGGCGCCGGCGCGGGCGAGCTCCTCGATCATCCGCTCGTCGTGGCTCGCGGGCCCGAGGGTGGCGACGATCTTTACGCGTCTCATGCGTCTCATTGCGGTTCCGTCCGGTTGGTCGTCAGTTGTTCGGCGGTGGTGGCCCACCGTCCATCGGTGCGTCATCGGGTGGCAAGTCGGGCACGCCGTCCATCGGCGTTTCGTCAGGCGGCAGCGGCGGTGCGCCAGGAACATCGGGATCGACCAGGAAGGTCGGATCGTCGCCTTCCGGGCTGTCAGTCCCTTGTGAGCCAGGGCCGTCGCCATCGTTGGTTAGTTGTAGAGTCCAGTCACTACGGTTTTGTGTATCGATTTCAAAGAACCCGGTGCGCTCATAACCGCGTGCGAGACAATCCTCAACCCCGAATATCGTGAAGGTTTCGTCACGTGTGCACATGAACACCGAGCCGTCCCACGCGCCACCGCCAATGTCGTCGGCCGCGAAGACGTAATAGAAACGCCGCTCCAGATTGCCCTGATACAAAACCCGGCAATCGCCGGGCGGAGTTTGCCACCAGCCTTCGCTCATCCAGCCGCGTTCGGCACGGTAGCCGAGCGCCACGGTCAGCGGATTGGCGGTCTCGTTGCAGACGCGCAAATCAGCCCGGGCCGGCAGGGAAAAAAACGCAAGGCTGGCAATCAGCGCGCCGACAAGGGTCAGGCCGAGACGGAGTTTGTGCAAGAGCGTGCCGGAAATCATGGGGATCGAAGCCACTTTTTGAGCGCAAGGGCGCGTTGCGTCAATGGCTATCGGCTCGATTTGACCGAATTGGGTTCAGGTGTGGCAGCGGGCATGTGGATTGGGCACAAAAGCGCTTGAACCGAAGCCCGCACTAGGGTTGAACCCAGGCTTGAACCGAAAAGGACTTTGTCGATGGCTGAAGAGAGTGTTGCCCAGGACCAGTTGCGTGCGTTCATCGAACGGATCGAGCGCATGGAAGAAGAAAAGGCCGCCATCGCCGCCGACATCAAGGAAATCTATGCCGAGGCCAAGGGCAATGGCTTCGATACCAAGGTGATCCGCGAGATCGTGCGTATCCGCAAGCAGGATGCCAGCGAGCGCCAGGAGCATGAAGCGATCCTGGAGCTCTATATGTCGGCCCTCGGCATGGTGGCGGCGCCGAGCGAGGACTGATCCCATGATCCCGCATCGGTTGGAGATAGCGGCGTGAGCCGCTATCTTGCGGCGGTGCGGGGTTTTGCGGCGGCGGCAATCGCGCTGCTGCTCGGGCTGACGCCGGCCCAGGCCCAGCAAGACGACATGATCGAGAACGCCTTGCGGGCGGCGGCGCGGACCTTCGAGCGCGCGCTGCCGGGTCTGGATGCCGTGAGCATGGGTGTGCCAACCCAGGAATATCATGATGCGCTGGTGCAGCGGCGGTTTGCCTCCTCGCTCTGGGGCGCGCCGCTCGATGTGCAATTGGTCACCAACGAGAGCGAACGGGGGCTGTGCTCCGGCTTCGCCGCCTATGTGACCCCGGCGATCCAGCAGGGCGCAGTATCGCTGGTCATCTGTCCGCGCTTCTTTTCGCCGGGGGCGGATGAACTGCGCCAGACCACCATGCTGCACGAAATGGTGCATGTGGTTGCGGGGACGAATGAGTGCCAGGCGATGGCGTTTACCGCCCGCATTCAAAAGCTGGCGACCGGCTCGTTCCAGCCCGTCAGCGACTATTGGACACGAAACAAGTGCAACGCCTCGCGGTACCGCTTGCCCGACTAGGTTGGGCTTAGCGTCGCCTCGGTCAGCTTGATCGAGCGCTTGCGGGTGTTAGAATCGCCGGGGCGGCTGTTCACCGCATCGGGAAAATCCATCACGATATCGAGTAGACCGGTCTCGGCCGCAATGCCCGCCGGAATTGCGAATGGCACGGTGACCGTCTTGCCGCGCGCAATGGTGGTGGTACCCACCGGCGTGCCGTTGGCGGATACCACAACCCGCTGATCGGCCATACCATCCATATCGATCGCGGTCATCTCAAGGGTCAGGGTCATGGGTGCGGTGATGGCGCCGGTGGCAAAGCGCAGGCGGGCAGTCTCGCCCAGGGCATGCATGCCATTACCTACGGGGCCTTCCCAGCCGCAGGGGCGCAATTCCCTGGTGTCGTCGCCGCCGGAGCGGAAGTCGATCGTGGCGCCCATCGCATAAGCGCCCGTCACCGGCTGGCGCATGCAGGTCGTGGTGTGGTCGATGTAATAGGCGCGGTAGGCCTCGGGTACGTTGGGGTGGATCGCCTGCCAGGCGATGACCAGTTCGAGCAGCGCCAGCACGGCGACCAGCGCATAGGTGGCGATAAAGCGCGGCGAGCCCGGCTTGGGATCAGGCAAGAGGGACATTGTTGTTACCCAACCAGGCCAGAGGGATGACATAGCCCAACACCAGGATCGCGAGCAGGCCGAGCGCGAACAGCCAACGCCGCGACGCCAGCAATTGCATGGCCAGTACGGTGACCGGCACCATGGCAGCAGTGAAGCGGATGACCGATGCCAGCCCGGCAAATAATGGCAGGGTCAGCGAGATGAAGGCGAACAGGGCCTGGGCCCATTGGCGGCGCCAGGCGAGCACGACGGTCAGCACGATGCCGAGCACCGCGGCCATGGCCAGCCATTGCGAGGTGGTCGGCCAAAATCCCATGTCGGGCCAGGACGTCAGGCCTTGCCAGACGAAAAACAGCGGATTGCCGAACGGCCGACCCCAGGAGCGCTGCACGTGCTGAAAGGCCAGGCCATCGCCGATGTAAAAATTGAGGAAGGCCATATAGGCGAACAGCCCGAGCGGCGCGATGAATATGGCGAGCAGCAGGTTGGGCCGCTTGAGAAAGGCGCCGACCAGGCCGCGCCAGGAGCCGGTGCTGGCCCGGTGATCGAGCGCCGCCTGCACGACGATGGATAGCGTGGCGAAGACGCCGACGATGCGGGTGGCTGACAGCAGGATCGTGGCGAGGCCGGCACCCAGATAATTGGAGCGCTTCAGCATGACGAAGACCACTGTCGTCATCAGCACGAACATCGGCTCCGTGAAAAAGCTGGTGAAGTAAAACGAGAACGGCCCGCTGAGCAGAAAGGCGGCGTACAGCGTGAAAGCGCGCAGATCCTTGTCGAACAGCGGCCAGGCGACGACCGCCGCCGTATAGGTGGTGAGCAGCGACAGGCCGGTGGCGGTGACGAGCGTGGCGAAGGGCAGCAGCAGGCGGACCGCGCCGACGAGCAGCGGGTAGAACGGGAAAAATGCCCAGTTCCCCGAATTGATGCGGCTGGGGACGGGGAACGGATCGTAGCCGGTCTGCGCCATCTTGATGTACCAGCTGCAATCCCAGCGACACATGGCGGTGATGAAAGCTGACGGGTCGGCCTCAGGCTGGGCGACGCGGAAGGCAAGGAACCGCAGCGCCAGGCCGATCACGAGGAACAGCAGGGGCAGGATGAAGATGAGTGCAGCGCGGGAACGGCTGGTCGCGATGGCCGGCTGGAGCATGTGCTGCACGTGTGGTCCTCGATACGCGCGAACTGGGCGCAAATGAACTGGCCGCGCCGGACAGCACTTGTCAACCGACGCAACGGGGATGGTTGCAAATAGACGCCTGCGTCCTGCGCAGGGCAGCCATTGCAGACTTGCATGCAACCGATCCTTATTTCTGTGCTTTTTGCCAGCTAGGTGCCAGCCAGATCAAAACAACGCGACCTGTATCGGAAATTGCATGACGGAAATCGGTAGCCAAGCCAAAGTTGACAGCCTCCGCCACCCCGTCGCCACCGGCCATCCGCCGCAACTGGCGGTGATTGTCCCCAGCTTCAACGAGCGGGGCAATATCGAGCTTCTATACGAGAAACTGGCGATTGCGCTTGGCGCGACGGCCTGGGAGATGATCGTCGTCGACGACAACAGTCCCGATGGCACCGCCGCAGTCGTCAATGAAATGTCCCGCGTTTACGCCAATGTGCGCTGTATCCGCCGCTTTGGGCGTCGCGGATTGTCCTCGGCTTGCGTCGAGGGCATGGCGGCGACATCGGCGCCTTATGTGGCAGTGATCGACGCCGATTTGCAGCATGACGAAGCCATCCTGCCGCAGATGCTGGAAAAGGCATTGGCGGGGGCAGATCTCGTTGTGGGTACACGCTTTGCCGGCGAAGGCTCGGCCGCAACCGGATTGAGCGCCACGCGCCTGTCGGGCAGCCGGCTCGCCACCAAGATGGCGGCGATGATCGCCGGACAGCCAATCAGCGATCCGATGAGCGGATTTTTCCTGGTGCGCCGCGACATCTTCGAGAATGTCGCGCCCAAGCTGGCCAATGACGGCTTCAAGATCCTGATCGACCTGATCGTGACCTCGGCGCGCTCCGGCAAGCCGCTGCAGATTGCCGAAGTGCCCTATACGTTCCGCCCGCGCCATGCCGGCGAGAGCAAGATGAACCCGCTGATCGTGATCCAGTATCTCGGCCTGTGGGCGTCCAAGCTCAGCGGTGGCATCCTGCCCCCGAGCTTTTTGCTGTTTGGCCTCGTGGGCGTGACCGGCGTGGTCGTACACATGGCGACGCTGGGCTTGTTCACCTATTCGCTGGGCGCCAATTTCGTGATCTCGCAGATCGCCGCCACCATGGTGGCGATGACCTGGAATTTCTGGCTCAACAACAATCTGACCTATGCCGATCGCCGCCTGCATGGCCGCAAGCTGGTGTTCGGGCTGATCGGGTTTTACGCCATCTGCGCGCTGGGCGGGATCGCCAATATCTCGGTGGCGAGTGGCATCTATAATCTCGATCACCAGACCTTTGCGGCGGGTCTTGCGGGCGCGGTGATGAGCTCGGTGTTCAACTATGCGGTGACCCGGGCCTTCACCTGGAAGTAGGCGACAGGCGATCGGATCAAGGCTCAGGCCAGGATATCGATCGCCGACTTCTGCATGTCGCTGGCGACCTTGATGATCTTGGTCGAGGCTTCGAAATCGAGCTTGGCGATGAGGGCGTTGATCAGGTCCTCCGCCATGTCGCCACCCGAATTCGGGTTGGCAATGCTGGCCGCGCTCTTCTCAAGCCGCTGCGTTGCGCGCTGAAGGCCGGCTACGCCGCTGGACATCGCAGAAATCGTCGTCATGACATCACCTCTGAGCTGGTGATAGCCGCCCGGCATCTCAATCGGGTTAATTGTCTCGCTAAAACCTTATAGCAAGCTGATTTTCCGGTTCGTGGCCTTTCACACCGCTTTCTTCCCGCAGGCTTGACCCGCGGGCCATTGGCCGCTTGTGCCGTGCTGGTGAAGGCCCGCGGGTCAAGCCCACGGGAAGAGAGGGGGGTGGGATTAAACGCTGAAGGCCCTAGCTGATCTTGCCAAGTGCTGCCTCAAGCGCCGCGCTGTCGTAACCGAGCGTGGTCAGCGCGGTCGCCACGATCCCGGCCCGGTCGAGGCCGGCGGCGGCATACATGTCGGCCTGGCTGGAATGCTCGACGAAATGATCGGGGATCATCAGCGGGCGGAAGCGCAGCTTGCCATCGAGCATTCCGTTGCTGGCGAGGAAGGTTGCCACGTGGCTGCCGAAGCCGCCGATGGAGCCTTCCTCGACACTCAGCAGCACATCGTGATTTTGTGCCAGTTGGGCGATCAATTCCTCGTCGAGCGGCTTCATGAAGCGCGCATCGGCGACGGTGGGATTGAGGCCCAAAGCGGCCAGTTTGTCGGCGGCGGCGAGCACTTCGCCCAGCCGCGTGCCATAGCTGAGGATGGCGATGGTGCCGCCCTGGCGCATGATGCGGCCCTTGCCGATCGGCAGCGCAATGCCGCGCACGGGCATGTCGACGCCCATGCCGTCACCGCGGGGATAGCGGAAGGCTATGGGGCCATTGTCATAGGCGGTGGCGGTGGCGACCATGTGCTTGAGGTCGGCCTCGTCGGCCGCGGCCATCTGCACGATGCCCGGAATGGCGCCGAGATAAGCAGCGTCGTAATTACCCGCATGGGTGGGGCCGTCGGCGCCCACATAGCCCGCCCGGTCGATGGCAAAGCGCACCGGAAGATGCTGGATCGCCACGTCATGCACGACCTGGTCATAGGCGCGCTGCAGGAAGGTGGAGTAAATGGCAACGAACGGCTTCATGCCTTCGGTGGCGAGGCCGGCCGCGAAGGTCACGGCATGCTGTTCGGCAATGCCGACATCGAAAATGCGGTCCGGGAAGATTTCGGCGAATTTGTCCAGCCCGGTGCCCGAAGGCATGGCGGCGGTAACCGCGACAATGCGCGGATCGTCGGTGGCTTCCTGGATCAGGCTTTCGGCAAACACGGACGTATAGGACGGCGCATTCGAGGGCGCCTTGGCCTGCGCGCCGGTGATGACATTGAACTTGGACACGCCGTGATACTTGTCGGCGGAATCCTCGGCCGGGCCGTAGCCCTTGCCCTTCTTGGTGACCACATGGACCAGGATGGGGCCATCGCCGGCATCGCGCACATTGTCGAGCACCGGTAGCAGGTGGTCGAGATTGTGCCCGTCGATGGGGCCGACATAGTAGAAGCCCAGTTCCTCGAACAGCGTGCCGCCGGTGAAGAAGGAGCGGGCAAATTCCTCGGTGCGGCGGGCCGGCTCGTGAAAGAACTGCGGCAGTTTCTTGGTGACGGTCTTGGCCGTTTCGCGCATGCCTCGATAGGTGGGGCTCGACACCAGCCGCGCCAGATAAGCGCTGAGCGCGCCGGTGGGCGGGGCGATCGACATGTCGTTGTCGTTCAAAATGACGATCAGCCGCGCATCCATGGCGCCGGCATTGTTCATCGCCTCATAGGCCATGCCGGCCGACATGGCGCCGTCGCCGATGACCGCTACCACATTGCGCTTCTTGCCCTGCAAGTCGCTGGCAACGGCCATGCCGAGGCCGGCCGAAATCGAGGTCGACGAATGCCCCGCGCCGAACGGATCGTATTCGCTTTCGGCGCGACGGGTGAAGCCGGATAGCCCGTCCTTCTGCCGCAGCGTGCGGATGCGGTCGCGCCGGCCGGTGAGAATCTTGTGCGGATAGGCCTGGTGCCCGACATCCCAGATGATGCGGTCATGCGGCGTGTCGAACACCGCGTGCAGCGCCACGGTCAATTCGATCACCCCGAGCCCGGCGCCCAGATGGCCGCCAGTGACCGAGACCGCGTCAATCACTTCGGCGCGCAGTTCATCGGCCAGGGCGCGCAGATTTTCGCGCGGCATGGCGCGCAAGTCGGCGGGCGTCGATACGGTGTCGAGCAGAGGGGTAAGCGGCTTGTCGGGCAAGCGGGCGATCCTTTACCAAGGATTGTGACAAGCGAGGTTTAGGCCGAGGCCCTTGGCTTTGCAACCGTAACAGCCTGATGCGCCAAACGCCGCAGCCTAGCGCTAAGTTGCGATCATGCTGGAATTGGGGCGGCGCCGTCGCGTCTAGTTGAACGCAACGATCGGCGGGCGGCCGGTCTGGAAGCGCGTGGCGCTCAATTCCGCCGGAACGCCGGCAGCGCCCATGACGGTGACGTAGCGACCCATTTCGGTGGTGGGATCGAAATCGGCCTCGTCATGGTCGAAGATGACCGCGAAATGATCGGAGGTCATGACCACCGGGGTGAGGAATACCTCGGCGACATGTTCAAGATCGGGGGCGATCAGCTCGACGTCGCGCATGGCATTGACGTCGGGACGCGGGCTCAAGGCCGCTGCAGCGGGCGCAAGTCGCTGCTTGGTTGTATCGCGGCCATTGCCGAACAGGCCCATCAGCGCGTTGACGGCTGGCTGGCTGCCGAGCGAGGCGGTATGCAGGCCATTGGCGGTGCCCGGTAGCGGTGGCAGCACAGCGATCGGCGCCTTGGGTCGCGCGCTGGCGGTGGTGCTACGCTCGATGATCATCTGCAGGGCGCGCTGCGCCTCGGGGTCCTGGGTCAGCACGGGCGCATAGGCGGTGAGCATGGCATCGGTCGGATTGCTCATCTGCAGGCGCGGCTGCGGCACGGGGGCGGTCAGCGCCGCAAGCGCGGTCACGGCAGTTTCCGGATTGCCTTCAGGCAGGGCTGCCGATGTGGCCATCAGCAAAGCCTGCGACTTGGTCGCGGGAATCGGCGCGGCGCTGGCGGTCAGCAGTTCGGCATCGTCCAGCGGCGCGCTGCCGGTGGTCGAGAATGGTAGCGGCGGCTGATCGACGGCGGCCATCTGGGTCGGCGCGCCAAGCGCAGCGGGGCGCATCATGGGAATGGGTGGGGCGATATCGGTGGAAGCCGCGGACGCCATCTGCACGGGCGCCGGGGCACCGGCCGGGGCCTGCTCGCCCTTGCCGAAGAACATATCGGCTAGCGACCGGCCCGAGCCGCCATCATTGCTGGCGATCTGGGTTTCATCATAGCGCGTGTTGCCGTTGCACGGCACCCGATGGCACTGTTGCCATTGCGCCTGGGCATATTGGCGGCCGGCCTGCGACAGCGGCTTGCCGTCGGTGGGCACATGCAGCGTCTTGCCGTCCGGGAAGATCTGCTGCAGCTGCGCCTTGGTCATGCGCGGCCAGGCACGCACATTGCCGGTATCGAGATGCACGAAGGGGCTGCCGGAGGTCGGATAATAGCCGACGCCGCCGACCTGGTGGCGCATGCCGGCGGCGCGCAGCTTGGTCAGCGAAATGCCGGGAATGAAAAAATCCATCGCTTTGCCGCGCATATGCTGCGAATTTTCGGCGACGCCAGAGCCGGCGACAGCGCGCAGCGACGCATTGGTGGCGGGATTACGATAGGCCGAGACCACGTTGATGGGCTGGGTGCCGCCCACTTCCTGGTAGACTTCCCAGACCAGGTCGAACAAAGCCGGGTCCATCTTGGCAGGTTCGTTATGGCGCCAGTCGCGCAGCATCTGATTGAGCTGGTTCAGGCCCGCCTGGACATATTGCCCATTGCGCTTGAACACGATGCGAGCGGTTTCGCCGGTGTGGGTATAATAGAGGTAAAGGCTGCGCTCGTTGGCTGCACTGGCTGGAACCGTCAGGGACGGCAGCAGCATAGTAATGCTCATAAGCGCGCTCAAGACGAGCCGCAGGAGATGGTTGCGTATCAAGAAGCTGTCCCCGTCACGCTGTACTCTGCCCGGTCACTGCACTGTGGTCTGATTTTAGCGGAAAGTCGCGTAGAACTTATTAACGCTAACGAGACCGCAAGGGCGTGTAACTGGACCCCTCACAGTTGCATTTTTACTGGCAAAAACTGGCTGAACCAAGGCGAAAGTGTGAAGCAGGGGTTAACGGGGTGTGGGGCGACGCTGGACGCTGTGGCGTGGGCAATGAAACTGGCCCCAAACTCGGCCTTCCCGCGGACTTGATCCGCGGGCCACTCTCAACCTAGCACAAGCGGCGAAAGGCCCGCGGATCAAGTCCGCGGGAAGGCCGGTGGGTGTGGCGAGGTAGCAGTCAACAAATCAGCGGCTATCGATCGCAGCTGCCGCGATAACCAGCAGATCAGGGAGACAGCGCGCCGTCTTCGACCGATACGGGAGCGGCGGCGGGGGCAACGTCAGGGGCGTTCAGGCCCATCGCTTCGATCAGCCTGGCGTTGTGGCCATAGACGTCGCCGAAGGAGCGGATGCTGCCGTCGGGCTGCACGCGCAGGGTGAAATAGGCCAGGTGCACCGGAATCTGGTGTTCGGGATTTACCCACCGCTCGCTGGTGCCGAACATGGCTTCGAGCGAGGCGCGGCTGATCGTGGTTTCGTTGGCCAGCAGGGCGTCGGCGAATTCCATCGGGTTCTGTACGCGCACGCAGCCATGGCTATAGGCGCGGTAGTCACGGGCGAACAGCGACTTGGACGGCGTGTCGTGCAGGTAGACGTCGTGCTTGTTGGGGAACAGGAACTTGATCTGGCCCAAGGCATTGCCGGCGCCGGGGCGCTGGCGCACGCTGAACGGGAAGCTGCCGCCCACCGCCGACCAGTCGATTGAGGACGCGCTGACGACCTTGCCGCCATAGAGCAGTTCCATGTTCTGGCCGGCGATATAGCCCGGATTGGCGCGGGTCTTGGGCGCGATTTCGTTGCGCACGATCGAGGCCGGGACGTTCCAGTATGGATTGACGACGATGTGCTGGATCGCATTGGAGAAAATCGGCGTCTGGTGCGCAGTGGCGCCGATGACGACGCGCGTCGTGTAGACCTCGGCACCGTCGCGGTAGATGGCGAGGCGATATTCGGGCAGGTTGACGAAGACGTTGAAGGCCCCGAGGTCGCGCGGCATCCAGCGCCAGCGTTCCATATTGGCCAGGATGTCGTTGCGGGTGATGGCCGTGCCGCCATTGAGCGCAGCGACGGTAGCCGGGCCCATGATGCCATCGGTGGTCAGGCCCAGGCTGCCCTGGAAGGTCTTGATGGCCTCGATCAGCGCGTCGTCATAGGTCGTGTCGGCCACAGCGGGCAGCTCGAGGCGCTCGCGCAGCAGCGGGACGCGGTCGTCGCTCATGCCGGGCTTGAGCGTCTTGCCATCGGCGATGTGGACGGGTTGGTCGACGCTGCCATCGTCGAAATTGGCCAGGGCCGCCTTGAGGGCGAGGAATTCGGGATGCGTCGGCTCCAGCGCGTTGAGCACGGCGACGGGATCGGCGCTCGAGGCGAGCTGCATCATCAATGCCGACTGGTCGAGCAGCTTGGGCTGGATATCCAGGTTTTCCGACAGCGAGAGCGGGCGGATGCGGCCGGTATAGATATTGCTGGCATAGCGCATGGTGGCGCCAGAGAAGGCGGTTTCGAGCGCTGCCATCTTGAGCGGGTCGCCCTTGGCGCCGGCGACATCGAGATCGGGCGTCAGATAATCGCCGGGGCGCAGGCCTTCGCTGCCGGCGGCCAGGAACAGTTTGAGAATTTTCTGGGCCGAGGCGGAAAAAGCCACGTCGCCGTGGGCGGCCTGTTCCAGCCACAGTGGCTCGAAATGGCGTTCGCCGTAAAAGAAGTAGAGTTTCTGGGCCTCGTTATAGGCCGTGCTGCCCTTGGGGGCGCCGTAATAGGCGGCCGCCAGGCCGGTCTTGATGATGCGGGCCAGCTCGCTCTGGGCCGGAGCGATCACCACTCGGGTGGGTAGCGCTGTCGCCGCGTCCTGCGCCATTGCCGGCAGAGCGGTGCCGGCACCGACGAGAGCGGCGAAAAGGCAGACCATAAGCTTGTTCATGCGAACTCCGGCGGCGCTGTCGCGGGCTCGGATCAGGCCAGAATCAGGGGCTCCGACCAGTCGTTCCGCATGAAAAAATCAATACTCCGCAAATCTTAACGGGCGCAATCGCTCGCAATGTTGTGAGCGATCTTTGTGGCGGCGCTGCAACTTGGGACCTGCGCGAAGTTTTATGGCCGCAATGATGAATGCGCAGTGAATGTAGACGACGGGGAGCCGTTAGGATGGGACCGGAACCGCAAAGCCACGCTTGGCCAGCAGCGCTGCAATCTGTGGATCGCGGCCGCGGAACAGGCGGTAGGCCTCGGCATACTCGCGCGAGCCGCCGGCGGAGTAGATGTATTTGAACAGCCGCTCGGCGGTTGCTGGATCGAAGGGGTCGCCGGTTTCCGCGAAGGCTTCGAAGCCATCGGCGTCGAGCACTTCGGACCACAGGTAGCTGTAGTAGCCGGCCGCATAGCCGTCACCGGTGAACAGGTGCAGGAAATGTGTGCTGGCGTGCCGTAGCGCGATTTCGCGGGGCATGCCGATGCGCTCCAGCGTGCGGTGTTCCAAGGCGTTGACGCTCATCTCGCCCGCAGCAGGGTCCGAGTGATAGTCCATGTCGAGGATGGCAGAGGAGACGAACTCCACCGTTTCGAAGCCGGTATTGGCCTGGCGGGCCAGTTTCATGCGCTCGATCAGGTCCTGCGGAATGGGCTCGGCGGTGCGGTAATGCACCAGCCGTTCCAGCACTGGCTTCTGTTCCAGCCAGTGCTCGTAGAGCTGGGAGGGCAGCTCGACGAAGTCGCGCACCACGCTGGTGCCGGAAATGCGCGGATAGGTCACATCCGACAGGAGGCCATGCAGGCCGTGGCCGAATTCGTGGAACACGGTGCGGGCCTCGTCGAGCGATAGCAAGGCGGGCTCGCCGGCCGGCGGCTTGAGGAAATTGCAGGTGTTGACGATGAGCGGCAGCACCGCGCCGTCCAGCTTTTCCTGGTCGCGGAACGAGGTCATCCAGGCGCCGCTGCGCTTGCTGGGGCGGGCGAAGAAGTCGCCGTAGAACACGCCGACCTGGTGGCCGTCGCGCAACGCCACCCAGGTGCGCACGTCGTCATGATAGACCGGGATATCGGTGCGGGGCTCGAAGGTCAGGCCAAACAGGCGGCCGGCCGTGTACATGGCGGCTTCGATGACGCGGTCGAGTTCGAGATAAGGCTTGATTTCAGTCTCGTCGAAATCGTAGCGGGCGAGGCGGAGCTGTTCGGCGTAATAGCGCCAGTCCCAGGCCTCGAGCGCGAAATCGCCACCCTCATCGGTGATCAATTGCTGCAGCGCCTGGCGATCCTCCATGGCGCGCTGGCGGCCGGGTTCCCAGACCTGTTCGAGCAGGTCGCGGGCGGTGTCAGGGGTCTTGGCCATGCTGTCGGCCAGCTTGAAATGGGCATAGCTGGGATAGCCCAGCAATTGCGACAGTTCGCTGCGCAGGCGCAGGATTTCGGCGAGGACGGCGCTGTTGTCGTTCTCATTGCCATTGGCGCCGCGCTTGACGAAGGCGCACCAGACTTTTTCGCGCACGCTGCGGTCGCGGGCGAAATGCAGCACGGGCTCGACGCTGGAACGCGAGGTGGTGACGGCATAGGGGGCGTTGACGGAGCGGTCCTTGGCGGTCCCGGCGGCGGCGACGCGGGCAAAGTCGGGCAGGCCGTCCGTTTCGGCCTCGGACAGAGCGAAGATTGTGCCCTGTTCGTCGGCCAGCACGTTCTGGCCGAACTGGGTGCCGAGCACTGCAAGGCGTTCGACGATCTCGCCAAAGCGGGCGCGGTCGCCTTCAGTCAGGTTGGCGCCGGCGCGGACGAAATCGAGGTGATAGCGCTCAAGGACGCGGAGGGCCTCGGGCGGCGCAAGGCCGAGGTCCGCGCGCGTTTGGTAGAGCGCGTCCACCCGCGCGAACAGCGCCGCATCGAGATAGATCGCGTTCCAATGGCGCGCCAGCAGCGGAGAAATTTGCCGCTCGACGGCTTGCAGCGCCTCATTGGTATTGGCCGAAGCAAGTTGGGAGAACACCATGTCGACGCGCTTGAGCAAGGCGCCGCTGCGCTCCAGCGCGGCGATCGTATTGTCGAAATCGGGTGTCGCCGGGTAAGCCGCGATGGTGGCGATTTCTTGCCGGTGCGCGCCGAGGGCCGCGAGATATGCGGGCTCGAAATGCTCCGTCGCAATCTCGGCGAAGGGCGGTGCCTCGAAGGGTGTGGTCCAGGCGGTCAGCAATGGGTTATTCATGGGCGTCCTGCTTGAGTGCATTTCCGACGACGGCGCGCATCAAATTAGCGCAGAAATCGCAGGAGCCTAGGCTAAAAGGTGTCCGGAGATATTTCATGGCAAAACGCATGTCCAAGACCCTGGCCACAGAAATTGCCGATCGCACGCTGGCGGTGGTCAACCCCCAGAACCGGGCGATGGCTATGGACGCGGCGCTGCGGCGGCATGGGTTTACGCCATCGGCAGCAGCGCCGCCAAGCGAGCTGCTGGTGCGATCGGGCCTCGTTGCCTGGTTGCTGTCGGCTTATGCGGCAGAGAGCTAGACGACATTTGCCATCAAATCCTCCCCACCGGGTCATTCCCGCGCAGGCGGGAACCTCTGTTGAGCGACCGACAAAGAAAACGGAGGTTCCCGCCTGCGCGGGAAATGACTCCGTGGAGGAGCTATGAGGGCGGCGTTAGGGCCGCAGTTCGCCGGTCATCTGCTGTTCGAACCAGCGGCGAATGATGTGCATGGTGCGGCTGGAGCGATCGTCGCGCCAGGCGAGGAACCAGCTACCTTGCCGCGTGGTCATGCCCAGCGGCGCAATCAGCCTGCCCTGTTCGAGCGCATCCCAGACGGCAGGGCCGGGGCCGATGGCGACCCCAAGCCCGGCTTCGGCGGCCTGCACGCTGAAGGAGAGCGCGTCGTACCAGATGGTTTCGCGCGGTGGCAGGGTGACGCCGGCCTCGCGGGACCAGTTGGTCCACATATCGGGCGGCCAGCGAATGTCGAGCCGGGGCAGGCTCCAGAGGAATTCGGGGGTCGGCTCGCGGTCGCGCACCAGCATGGGGCTGACCACGGGGCCGAAGGTTTCAGGCGCTACGGCGGCGACCGTCATGCCCGGAATATTGAGTAGCGGGCCCACCCCGACATAGACATCGATGGAACGGTCGGCGGGATTGATCTCGCGCGTCCAGGTGGTCAGGCGCACCGACATTCCGCCTAAAGCGGCTTCCAGACTTTGCAAGCGGGGCACCAGCCAGCGCAGCAGAAAAGTGTCGGGCGCGGTCAGCATGATGGTCGCCTGGCTGTGGGTCGTGTGCAGGTGCTCGGTGCCGCGGGTGATCGACGCGAAGGCCTCGGTGACGGTCGCGGCGAAAGTGGCGGCCGCCGGCGTCAGCTTCATCGACCGGTTGCCGCGCTCAAACAGCGCGATGCCGAATTCCTGTTCCAGATTCTTGATATGCCGGCTGACGGCGCCATTGGAGACGCGCAGTTCCTCGGCGGCCTTGCGCACGCTGCCAAGGCGGGCCGCGACCTCGAAGGCCCGCAAGGCATTGAGCAGATGCAGCATCGGGCGATCCATCAGGAAAAGTCAACTGAACAGAGCAATAGTATGCTGTTGTCCGGAACGGGTCCAGCCTAGGATTTCCTTTGTCTGCGGGGCACTGGATGCGCGTTGGCCGGGTTTTTCTCGGCGCGTGTGATCGCTGTCATGATGCAGCTTATTGAAACAATATCAGTGCGAGTGCAGCGGCGTGTCCAATCCTTCCCATCGCGTGATCATCGATTGCGATCCCGGCCATGACGATATGGCCGCCATCCTGCTGGCCGCCTGGCATGACAGTATCCAGGTCGAAGCCATCACCACGGTGTGCGGCAATGCCTCGCTCGACAACACCACCAATAATGCGCTGCGCATCGTCGCAGCGTTCGGCCTGGACATCCCGGTCTATCGCGGCGCCGTGCAGCCGCTGCTGCATCGCTATGAATTCCCGGCGGCATTCCACGGCCCGAGCGGGCTGGATAGCGTCGGCGTCGACCTGCCGCAGACCGATCGCCAGGCGGAGAAGGGGCATGCGGTCGACGCGATCATTCGCATCGTCGACGCAAATCCGGGGGAGATCACCGTGGTGGTCATCGGCCCGATGACCAACCTAGCTCTGGTTCTGGCATTGCGGCCCGACCTTGCAACCAAGATCAAGCAGATCGTGTTCATGGGCGGCTCGGCGGGCGAGGGCAATGTCACTCCGGCCGCCGAATTCAATATCTGGGCCGACGCCGAGGCCGCGCGCATCGTGTTCCGCTCGGGCGTCAAGCTCGTGATGTTCGGCCTCAACGCTACCCACCAGACGCTGCTGCGGCGGCAGGATGTCGCCGCCGTCCGCGCGGCCCGTCCGGACGCGAACGTGGTGGCCGATATCATGGATTTCTATTGCGGCACCTATTACCGCTTCGCCGGGGCCGACAAGCCAGGCGCGCCGCTGCACGATCCCTGCACCATCGCTTATCTGATCGATCCGAGCCTGTTTGCCATGGCGCAATTGCCGGGCGACGTGATCGTCGGCGATGCCGAGACCTATGGGCAGACGCTGATCGACCTGCGCCCGCAGGATCCGGCGCATGACCAGCGCGTCAAGAATGTCGGCGTGGCCATGCAGGCCGATGCCCCCCGTTTCGCCGCCCTCGTGACCGAGGCCCTGATCTGGGCCACGGGTAGGATTTCCGCCTAACCTCCGATCTCTCCAGCCCCAACAGGTGCCCCGTGAAGACTATGAAGATTGCCATCGTCGCCGGACTGGTTGCCAGCATGCTTGCCGGCACCGCAATGGCGCAGGACAAGACGCTCAATATGATCGTGATCGAGGGTGGCGACACCACCGCCATGCAGGCGGTCGCCGATGCCTATACGGCGGCCCACCCGGGCGTCGCGATCAAGCTGCAGCCCTATCCCTTCGCGCAGTTCTTCCAGGTGGCGGAACTGCGTTTGCGCTCCAAGGATGCGGGGATAGACCTGGTCTATGTCGATGCGCCGCTGGTGGCGAGCTACGCCTCGCGCGGGTTCCTGTCGCCGGTGGATGCGGGCATCAGCACGGCGGACCTGGTGACCAGTGCGCTGGATGCCGGCAAATATGACGGCACGCAATATGCCCTGCCGATCAACAATTCGGCGCAGGTGATGTTCTACAACAAGGCGCTGTTCGCGGCGGCCGGCATTACGCCGCCCGATGGCCTGACCGCGGGTAGCACCGCCAGCCAGGCGCAGGTGGACGAGCTGGCCTCGGCCAAGCGCTGGACCTGGGAACAAGTCGCCGATGCAGCGCAGGAGCTGACGGTCAAGGAGGGTGGGCGCACCACCACTTATGGCTTCACTGTCGAGCAGTTCGGCGAGCTTTATCAGCTCCAGCCATTCGGCGAGTCGCTGGGCACCGATGTGATTGGGCCGGACGGCTATACGGCCAAGGGGTATCTGGACAGCGAGGCCTGGACCAAGGCAGCGACCTATTGGGCCAATCTCTATAATGAATGGGGCGTGAGCCCGAAGAGCCTAGGTTATGGCGAGGCCGCGCAGTTGTTCGGCAATGGCAAACTCGCCATGCTGGCAGGCGGCACCTGGAACTTGCCGGGGCTGACCGCCAGCGGCGTCGACTTTGGCGTGGCACCCTATCCCTATTTCGAGGGTGGCAAGGTGCTGACGCCGACCGGGAGCTGGTATGTGGGCGTCAATGCGGCCTCGGCCAACCAGGCCGAAGCCTTCGATTTCGCCAGCTATCTGACGACTTCGGCCGAAGGCACCAAGGTGTGGTTCGACTCGCTGCAGCAATTGCCGACCTATAAGCCCCTGCTCGACCAGATCAGCACGGGCGCCGATTTCGACGCTTTCCCGCAGGACGTGTTCCGCCTGGGCGTCTATGACTCGCTCAACACCGCCAAGGCCCGTCCGGTGACGGCCGCTTACGGCCAGTTGCAGGATGCCTTCCGCACGGCCTTCGTGGACATTGCCAACGGCGTGCCGGTTGCCGATGCTCTGGCGAGCGCGGTGCAGAAGTTCGAAGCCGCCGCGGCGCGCGTCGCCCCCTGATATGAACGCGCGATCCCGGCTGTCCCCGGGGTCGCGCTTACCGGAAAACGGCATGACCCAATCTCGGACGCCAGTTCTGCTGATCATACTGCTGCTGGTACCCGCTCTGATCGGGCTTGTCGTTTTCCGGCTCTATCCGATCGCCCTGGCGGTCAATGACAGCTTCTTCAACGTGCTGCGTGGCAACTCGGTCTTTGTCGGGTTCGACAATTACGTGGCGCTGCTGACCGATTCCGCGTTCTGG
This sequence comes from Devosia sp., assembly GCF_028290625.1. Lineage (GTDB taxonomy): Bacteria > Pseudomonadota > Alphaproteobacteria > Rhizobiales > Devosiaceae > Devosia. The sequence goes on along the minus strand of NZ_JAQGJM010000013.1, from coordinate 29,219 downwards.
AATTCGCTCAAGATCACGCTCTGGTTCAACCTCCTGATCAACCCGATCCAGATCGCCCTGGCGCTGGGGCTGGCGCTGCTCTATGTGCAGAATTTCAAGGGTGTCGGCGTCTATCGCGTGCTGTTTCTCATCCCCATCGGGGTGTCGCTGCCGACGGCGGTGATCATCTGGCGCATCATGTTGAGCCAGGATGGGTTGGTGAACGGGGTCATCGGAATTGCGGGTGTGCCAGCGCAGCCGTGGCTGACGGCGGAATCGCTGGCGCTCTATTCGATCATCGCCATCGCTACCTGGAAGGGCATTTCCTACTGGATGATCTTCATTATCGGCGGGCTGCAGAATATCTCGCCCGAGATTTACGACGCCGCGCGGATCGATGGGGTCAAGGCGTGGCAGCGACTGATCTTCATCACCATTCCGCTGCTGCGGCCGACACTGCTGTTCGTGCTGGTGGCCGATGTGTCGATCAATTTCCTGCTGTTCGCGCCCATTTTCATGCTGACCCAGGGCGGGCCGGCCGATTCCACCAATGTGCTGATGTATGAGGCCTATAAGTCCGGCTTCGTGTTCGGCGATATGGGCCGGGCCATGGCCATTATCGTGGTGGTGGTCGCCATCCTTTTGGTCATTGTCGGGCTGCAATTCCGACTGCTGTCGGGCCGAAGGGAGGCACGCTGATGGCCGCTACCACCGTTCGTCGCGGCGTCGGGCTGGGCTTGCGCCATCTGGCCTATGCGGTCATCGCCTTTATCTTCGTGCTGCCCCTGTGGTGGGCGATCGTCTCGTCGCTGCGGCCCAATGGCGAAGTGTTTGCCGATATCTTTCCGTTCACCGCCAAGGCGCTGCTGCCGTCGCCACTGACGCTCGAGGCCTATAGCGGCATTTTTGAGCGTGGTTTCGGCATGATCATCGGCAATACCATGCTGGTGGCGCTGATCACCATGGTGGCGGGGCTGATCGTCAATGGTGCGGCGGGTTTTGCCTTCGCGATGTTCCAGTTCAGGGGCAAGGCCATCATCCTGACGCTGATCATCATCAGCTTCATGTTGCCGTTCGAGGCCATCGCGCTGCCGCTTTATACGGTGACCCAGCAATTGGGCTGGCTCGACAATATCGCGGCGCTGATCGTGCCCAGCGTGGCTAACGGGCTGGCGGTGTTCCTGTTCTACCAGTTCTTCAGCCAAGTGCCGAAGGATTATGCGGAAGCAGCGCGCCTCGATGGCGTGAGCTGGCTCAATATCCTCCTGCGCATCTATGTGCCGCTGTCGATACCCACCTGCATCAGCGCGGCGCTGCTGTTGTTCATCTTCCAGTGGGAGGCGTTCCTGTGGCCGCTGCTGGCGATGCCGAGCCAGCAATTCAAGGTCATCCAGGTCGGCATGGCGGCATTCCAGCAGCAATACCAGACCATCTGGAACCAGCTGTTCGCCGTGTCGGTGATCACCGCGCTCATCCCCATCGCCTTGCTGCTTCCGCTGCAGCGCTATTATGTCCAGGGGCTCGCTGGCGCGGGCATCAAGGGCTAGGAGAATTTCATGTCCGGTCTCACGCTTGCAGGCGTCAAGAAATCCTTCGACCAGACCCCGATCATCCACGGCGTCGATCTCGAGATCGCCGATGGCGAATTCGTGGTGTTCGTGGGGCCGTCCGGTTGCGGCAAGTCCACGCTGCTGCGGATGATCGCGGGGCTCGAAGAGGTCAGCAGCGGCCGCATCGCCATCGGCGCGCGCGACGTGACCGATCTCGATCCGGCGCAGCGCCGCGTCGCCATGGTGTTCCAGTCCTATGCGCTCTATCCGCATATGAGCGTGGCCGACAATATCGGCTTCGGGCTGCGCATGAACGGCATGCCCAAGGCCGACGTGCAGCGCAAGGTCGATGAGGCCGCCGCGATCCTGCATCTGGGCGAATTGCTGGCGCGCAAGCCCAAGCAGCTTTCGGGTGGACAGCGACAGCGCGTCGCTATCGGCCGCGCCATCGTGCGCAATCCGGAAGTATTCCTGTTCGATGAGCCCCTGAGCAATCTCGATGCCGAACTGCGGGTGCAGATGCGGCTGGAGATCGCGCGGCTGCATGAGCAGCTTGGCGCCACCATGATCTACGTGACCCATGACCAGGTCGAGGCGATGACCCTGGCCGACAAGATCGTGGTGTTGCGTGCCGGGCGGGTGGAGCAGGTGGGCACGCCGCTCGATCTGTACGACCAGCCGGACAACATGTTCGTGGCCGGCTTCATCGGCTCGCCGCGGATGAATTTTTTGCGCGCTGAGGTCAGGAACGGCGCGGTGGTGCTGCCCGATTTTGGTGACGTCGCCGTACCCCTGCCACTCGCGAGCCTGCCGGCGCCGGGTGCGGACCTGCTGCTTGGCATTCGGCCCGAGCATTTTTCACCCACCGGCAGCGTGCGGCTGGGGGTAATGGTCGATCTGGTCGAGCATCTGGGCGGCGCGTCCTATGCCTATGGCCAATCGGGCGGGGTGCAGCCGCTAACCATCGAATTGCGCGACAGCCGCACCGTGGCCGCTGGCACGCGCCTGGATATCGGGTTCGATCCGGCTCGTGCCTTCCTGTTCGACGCGGCCAGCGGCGGGCGCCTGCGATAGCCTAGCGCCTCACGCCGGTTGTACGAGATTGGCCAGCAGCCGGAAGGCACCCGGGACCAGCCGGTCCAACTGATGATGCAGCACGAGGCTGGTATGGGTATGGCGGCCGTTGCCGATGGGCGCGGAAATCAGCGCGCCGGTTAGCGGCTTTTCACCGGCGTCGTGCATGGCAAGCAGGGGCTCATAGGCACCGTCCCAGTCGGACGCAAAATAGAGGCCGCGCTCCTTGTCCCAGCCAGCCCAGTCATCTGGGCCAATGGAGTTGGGGCCGGTCAGCAGCTTGTGCTTTGGCGCGAGCATATCGACCGGTGCGGTGGGATCGGTGACACGCCAGCGCAGCGAGGGCGAGCCGATGACGACGCGGCGCGGTGGTGTGGTATCGGGCGTCCAGCCGTCCGACGGGCGGTGGTAAAGGGTCAGCAGATGACCGCCGGCCTCGACCCAGTCGCGCAGCTTTTCGGTAGCCGCGGCGAGGTCGGACCGGGCGCCGAAGGCCAGGGTGCCGACGACGATGGTGGTCAGCTCGGACAGGTCGCCAGCTAGCGCCGCCGCATGGAGATCGGTGACATTCAGCCCCATGGCGCGGAGCCAGACGCCGACGCGGTCGCTGCCGCCGCCCACATAGCCGATACGCGCCGCCTCGGGCAGCGTCAGGTCCAGCGCCAGCACGTTGAGCGCCTGCGCGGTGACGAACTGCGTGCGCCCGATGTGGGGATAGGCGATCGGGGTCTGGCGATAGGCTTGGCGGCCGTCCAACATCAGGGGCAGGCGATAGAGGCCATTGGCGAGCGGCGCCGCGGGGGTGATGGTGAAGCCAGCTTCGCTGCGCATGACGCCCCAGCCGGCAGGGCCAATCAGCACGGCATTGGTTATGGGCGAAGGCGAGCGGATGGCGACTCGCAGCGGGTCGGCCGTGCGACTCGATCCCAGGATGATGGTCTCGGGCACAAGCGTCACCGACTGGGCCGAGCCCACGCTAAATGGCTCCTCCAGATCGACATTGCCGCGCACACTCCGGCCGCCGATGACAGCTTCGATTTCAACGCTGAGTTCGCCATTGCCCCCCAGGCTGGAAAAGCCGGGGGCGTAGAGACCGCTGAGCGGGGCCTGGGAATTGACGGAAATCGGGTAGCTGACGACGCTATCCCCGGCTACGGCGGCGCCGATATGGAGCGGTGCCTTGGCGACCGGCATGGTGGCAAACGGCTCTGGCCCGATGCTGATATTCAGCGTGGCGTTGCCGCCGGGCGCGGGGCGGTTGGGTTCGGCCCAGGCGATCGGGGAGATACCCGCGGCGAGCAGCAGGGCGGCGTCGATCTCGGCGCGTTTGCGGGCCAGGCGATGTGCATGCGGGGCGAGTGTCTCGTCCTCGGCAATGATCTCAAGCGCGTCGGCCGCAGCAAGGAGCGCGGTGGTGATGGCCGGGCGATCGGGAAAGGCACGCAATGCGGCGTCGATGCCTGATTGCGCTGCCCGCAACGGAGCGGCATGAGGACCGGGTAACAGATCGGCGAGTTCGCCCAGCGTTGCGGGCAGGTTCTGGCGGATATCGTTTTCCGCGCCAAGCGGGCCACGCACGAGGTGCAGTGGCCACTCGGTCTTGGGCGCATTCTTCCAGCGGCCCATGCCCTGGCTGGCGTGATAGGCACGGGACCATTCGCCTATGGCATCGAACGCCGCGCCGGTCGGCATGTCCAGCCCGGGCGCGAGGACGCGCACGCTGGCATTGGGCGGCGGCACTTCGTCATCATAGGTATCGCCCCCACCAGACCAGGCCGGCAGGTAATATTTGGCCACCGCCCAAGGATCCAGCCCCGGCGTCAGATAGGCCGGATCGGCGGCGAGCGCGATGGCGACTTCGGCCGCCTCGGTCATGGCGCGATGATGGCCATGCTGGCCGGGTACATCGAGGAAGGTGGGAATGACGATATCCGGCTTGTCGCGCCGATAGGCGATCACCAGCCGCTCAATGATGCGCTCGCGGCCCCAGCGCGCCAAAGTGTCCACGCCGTTCTTCGAGAAGCCGAAATCGTGCACCGGATCGTCCGGGCCGTGGCCGAGCCAGGCGATATCGGCATCGAGGATGCGAGCCGCTTCCTCCATTTCGCGGCTGCGCACCACGCCCAGCGCGCCGGAGCGTTCGGGGCCAAGACTGTTCTGGCCGCCTTCGCCGCGCGTCGAGCAGGCGACGATGATGCGCATGCCATAGCCGAAGCGCATGGTCGCCAGCATGCCCGATTGCTCGTCATCCGGATGGGCGCCGGTATTCATCATCGTCAGCGTCGAGATCAGCCTTGTGAGGGCGCGGTGCAGTTCGACCAGGAGGGGACGGGATTTCTGACGGGCGAGACGCTCGCTGGCGGTCAACATGACAAAGTCCTCAAGACGCGGCGGAAAGGCCGGGTGCCAGATGCAGCCGTGGCGTCACGGTTTCGAGCATGGGCAATGCAGCAGCCCCGAGCGCTGCGGTCAACTGCCCGGTTTGGCCGCGGATGACGCGCGGCGCGGTCCGGGCGCGGCGGGTTGCGACGGAAACCGGCATGGGATCGAGCGCCGCGATGAGCGCGTCGATTACAGAATCAGGCAGGGCGCCGCCGAAAATGATGGTCTGGGGATCGAGCAGGTTTTCCAGTGCCGCGACCGTGGGCGCGAGATAATCGGCGGCTTCGGCGATCCATGCGAGCAGCACCGGATTGCCGGCGTCGTGCAGGCCTTGCAGGTCATCGACGTCAGCCGCGGTGATGCCGGCGGCAGCGAGTTTTTCGCGCAGGGCATAGAGCGAGACGAAGCGCTCCAGGTTGCCCTCGGGGCCATAAAGCGCCGGCCGGTTGCGCGGGGTGACAACGAAGTGGCCGATTTCGCCGGCATTGCCATAGGAGCCGCGCAGTGGGCGGCCTTCCTGGATGATGCCGAGGCCCAGGCCGACGCCGAAATACACATAGCCAAAGCTGGAAAAGGCCTGGCCGGCGCCATACAGCCGTTCGCCGACGGCGGCCGCCGTGGCGTCGTTCTCGATCTCGACCGGCTCGCCGATAGCCTCGGCGGCGAGCGCCTTGGTATCGAGCCCGGTCCAGCCCGACAGAGTGGCGGGACCGACCGAACTCATGCCCTCGATTTCGAAGGGGCCGGGCATAACCACTCCGACGCCCAGCAGGTTGACGGCAATGCCGGGCACCGATAGGCGCAATTCATCCACCGCCAGCCGCAGATCGGCGAGGATATAGGTGGGGCTGGTATTGGCGACCGGACGTACCATTTGGGCGCGCAGGCGGCCGGACAGGTCGAGCAGGACGATGACGATGTGATCGGCGGCGATTTCGATGCCTGCGGTCATCGGGCCATCGGGATTGACCGCAAACTGGATCGGCGGCTGGCCGCGGCCCGAGCGCAGGCGGCCCAGTTCGATCAACAGGTTTTCCGTCACCAGTTCGTCGACGATATTGGTGACTGCCTGGGGCGTCAGGTGGGCGCGGCGGGCGATTTCGGTGCGGCCGAGATGGCCCTGGCTGCGCACCAGATCGAGCACGACGCGGCGGTTGTGCAGCCGGTTGCGCTCGGGATTGCTGCCGATGGCCAGGCTCCCGCGCGTTCCCGATTTTTCGCGTTTGCTCAAATCCCGGTCCATGGCGGAAGGCTATTTCCCGGCTTCGAATAACTCAAGTAGATTATTGTATTGACAAGTTTGACCGCGTCGGCTGACCTGTAAGGCTTGAGATGGGGCTTTGCCCGCGCTCGAAAACAGGGGATTTTGTCCGCTTGGACCTTGGCTGGGAACGCCGGGGTGGCGGGCCTTAAGGAGGTTATGATGCGCAATCGGTTCATGCTCGCCGGCCTTGCCGCGGGGATCAGTCTGCTGACGCTGGGCGCGGCCCAGGCGGTGGAAATCGAATACTGGCAATACGCCTACGAGACCCGCGTGACGGCGATGGATCAGTTGATCGCCAATTTCGAAAAAGCCAATCCCGACATCACCGTCAAGCAGACCACCTTCCCCTATGACGATTACCAGACCCGCGTGATCGCGGCGAAAGCCGCCGGGCAGGGGCCGGATGTGCTGCAGCTGTTCTATGGCTGGCTCGACAAGTTCCAGAGCGGCGGCGTGTTGCAGCCGCTGTCGCCAACGGCATTCCCGCATGATGCAATCGAAGCGGACTTCTTCCCCATCGTAACCGCCATGAAGCGCGGCGACGATTATTACGGCCTGCCGACCGCCGTGCGCTCGCTGGCGCTGTTCTATAACAAAAAGCTGTTCGAGGAAGCCGGGCTCGACCCCTCCAAGCCGCCGCAGACGCTGGACGAACTGGTTGCCGCCGCCGTGGCAACCGCCAAGCATGACGATGCCGGCAATCTGATTTCCGAAGGCATCACCATGGACATGGCCGGGCAGGACCACCAGTGGTGGCGCGAAGTGCTGACCCGCCAGTTCGGCGGCGTGCCCTATAGCGACGACTATCGCACCGTAACCTACGGCCAGAAGGGCGGCGCCGAGGCACTGCAATTCTATACCGATTTGCAGAATGTGCAGAAGGTCGGTCAGGCCGGCTTCATGGATGAAGGCCAGGCGGCGTTCCGCGGTGGCATGGCGGCGATGACCATCGACGGCACATTCCGGCTCGGCTCGTTCAAGACCATCGACCAGTTCGAATGGGGCGTGACCGAATTGCCGGCCAGTGCCGATGGCACGCGTTCCAACTATGCCAGCTATTTTGCCAATGGCATCGGCGCTTCGGCGCAGGGCGAAGAACTCGCCGCCGCCGAGAAGTTCCTGGCCTATGTGTCGTCGCCCGAGGCCATGCAGATCTGGCTTGACGTGGTGGGCGAACTGCCGGCCCGCAAGTCGGCGGCGATGACCGACGCGAACCTGGCCGATCCGATCCTGGCGCCGTTCCTCAAGGCGCTGGACTATGCGCACACGACCCAGTTTGTCGATGAAGCCGGGCAGCGCCAGGTGGCCATCGACATGGCCAACCGCGTGTTGCTCGAAGGCCAGTCGCCGGCCGATTCCGTGGCCGAGGCCGCGACGGCCGAGCAGGCCATCATCGACGCCGCGGCGAAGTAAGCGGCACCGTGGCGCAAGGCGCAATCACCGATGGCACGGCCCCGAGGGGCCGTGTCTGGGACCGGTTCTCGATCCGCACCAAGCGCGTCATCTGGGCCTGGGCGTTTCTCGCCCTGCCCATCATCTTTTACGGTTGGATCCGGTTCTATCCGACCTTCCAGGCGTTCTGGATTTCGTTCACCGATTGGGACATTCTCAAGCCCGCGCAGTTCGTGGGTCTCGAGAATTACGACAAGCTGGTGCACGATCCGCAGTTCTGGAAGGTGTTCCGCAATACCTTCACCTATCTCATCGTCGGTACGCCGATCAGCCTCCTGGTCGCATTCCTCGTGGCCTATTATCTGGACCGCGTGCGGTTCATGCACGGCTTCATCCGGGCGCTGTATTTCCTGCCTTTCCTGACCACGGCGGCGGCTTTGGCCTGGGTCTGGCGCTGGATCTATCAGCCGGTGCCGGTCGGGCTGATCAACGGATTGCTGTCGCAGTTCGGCATTCCGCAGCAGCCCTTCCTCAAATCGACCACGCAGGGTCTGCCGGCCATCATGGTGACGGCGATCTGGGCGGGCTTGGGTTTTCAGGTCATCATCTTTCTCGCCGGTCTGCGCGCCATTCCGTCGACCTACTATGAGGCCGCGCGCATCGACGGGCTGGGTGAGGGCGCGATCCTGCGCAAGATCACGCTGCCGCTGCTGAAACCAACGACGGTGTTTCTCGTGGTGTTTTCATCCATCGGTTTCCTGCGCATTTTCGATTCTGTCTACAACATGACCAGCAACGATCCGGGCGGGCCCCTGGGCTCGACCAAGCCGATCGTGCTGATGATCTACCAGACGGCGTTTTCGTCCTTCGACATGGGGTATGCGGCGGCGCAAACGGTGGTGCTGTTCACCATCCTGCTGATCGTGTCGCTGCTGCAGCTGTTTGTGTTGAGGAACCGCTGAGATGACGACGATTGCCACCGACGCCATCCGCCAGCCCCTGAAATTCGGTCGCATCAGGCCGGGTCAAATCCTGATCTGGACGCTGCTGCTCCTGGGCGGGCTACTGATGGTCATGCCCATCCTCTACATGTTTTCGACGTCGCTGAAGACCGCCAGCCAGGTCTATGACCTGCGCCTGATCCCGGCCGCGCCGAGCTTCGATAACTACATCAAGGTGCTGTCGGACGGTAATTTCCTGCGCTGGTTCGGCAATTCCACTTTCATCGCCACGACGGTGACGCTGTCCAACGTGTTCTTCGATAGCCTGGTCGGCTACACGCTGGCCAAGTTCGAGTTCCGCGGCCGCTATTTCATCTTCCTCGCCATCTTGTCGACCCTTATGATCCCGACGGAAATGCTGGTGATCCCCTGGTACCTGATGAGCAGCCAACTGCATTGGCTCGACAGCTATTGGGGCATCATGTTCCCCGGCATGATGACGGCCTTCGGCACGTTCCTGATGAAGCAGTTCTTCGAAACCGTGCCGGACGATTTCCTCGAAGCCGCGCGGATCGACGGGCTCAACGAATTCCAGATCTGGTGGAAAGTGGCGATGCCGCTAGTGGCGCCGGCTCTGTCGGCGCTGGCGATCTTCACCTTCCTCGGCAATTGGACGGCATTCTTCTGGCCGCTGATCGTCACCACCAGTCGCGAGCTTTATACGCTGCCGGTCGGGCTATCGAGTTTCTCGGACGCGCAGGATACGCGCTGGGAAATGATCATGACCGGCGCGGCGCTGGCGACGATTCCGACGCTGGTGGTGTTTCTGGTCCTGCAACGGTTTATCGTGCGCGGCGTGATGCTGGCCGGGTTAAAGGGCTAGAGCAATGACCGATCCGCGTTTGAGCGATACCAGCGTCTTCCCCGATCCGGTTTACAAGGAGACCGTGCTGCGGCCGCTGTTCGACGGCGCCAAGACCCATCATGTCGAGGGCTTTCGCGCCATCGACCGGGCGCATCTGGTCATGCTCGTCGAAACCGGGATTCTGGATGCCGCCTCGGCGGGCAAGATTGCCCGGGCGCTGGAGGCTATCGATGCCGAAGTCGATCCTGCCAAGCTGGTCTATACCGGCGAGGTCGAGGATTTTTTCTTTCTGATCGAGAAGGAACTGAAGGCTCGGCTCGGACCGGATCTGGCGGGGCGTCTGCATACCGCCCGGTCACGCAATGACATTGATCATACACTGTTCAAGCTGGGGCTGAAGAGCCGCATCGATACTCTGGTAGAAAAGGCCTTGGCGCTTTACGACGCGCTGGTGGCGGCGGCCGAGCGGGAGAAGGCTACGCTGATCGTGGCGTACACACACGGCCAACCCGCACAGCCGACCACTTTTGGGCATTACCTTGCTGCCGTCATCGAAGTGCTGGGCCGCGATATCGTGCGGCTGTTCGAGGCACGCGAGACCGTCGATCTTTCCCCGATGGGTGCGGCGGCGATCACCACATCAGGCTTTCCGATCGACCGGGCGCGGGTGGCGCACCTGCTCGGCTTCGCCGCGCCGCTCCAGAACTCCTATAGCTGCATCGCGGCGGTGGATTACATCACCGGCTCCTATGGGGCCATCGAGTTGATGTTCCTGCATCTCGGGCGGCCGATCCAGGACCTGCAGTTCTGGACCAGTTTCGAGGTCGGCCAGGTCTATGTGCCGAACGCGCTGGTTCAGATTTCCTCGATCATGCCGCAGAAGCGTAATCCGGTGCCGATCGAGCATTTGCGCCATCTCGCCAGCCAGACTTTTGGCCGCGCCCGCGCCATGCTCGACGTGATGCACAATACGCCCTTCACCGACATGAACGACAGCGAGGGCGAGACCCAGGCCATGGGCTATCAGGCCTTCGACAGTGCCTATCGGGTGCTGGACTTATTTGCAGCATTAGTGGCGCAAATCCGTATCGATCCAGCGCGTGTTGCTAACAATATCCGCCGCTCCTGCATCACCATTACCGAGTTGGCCGATAGCCTGGTGCGGCGCGAAAACCTGTCATTCCGCGAGGGCCACGAGATCGCTGCAGCCGTGGCGAAGGCCGTGGTCGCGATGGATGGCAACCTGCCGGTCGATGGCTTTGCACCGTTCCTCGCCGCGTTCGAAAAGGCCACCGGCCGCAAGACGGCCATCGACGCGGCGCTGTTCGCCGAGCTGGTTTCGCCCGAGCATTTCGTGGCTGTGCGCAGCCGATTTGGTGGTCCGGCGCCAGAGCCGCTGGCCGCGGCAATTGCCGGCTATCGCGAAAAGTCCGCCGAGTTTGCTATGCAAATCCAACGACATGCCGATGTCGAAGCGGCAGCAGTCAGCGAACTCAACAACAAATTCTCTGCCCTGGTAGGAGCGGCCTGATGGCGAATATCGAACTGCAAGGGCTGGTCAAAACCTATGGCAAGACCACGGCGGTGCATGGCATCGACCTGGATATTGCCGATGGCGAATTCGTGGTGCTGGTCGGCCCATCCGGTTGTGGCAAGTCGACCACCCTGCGCATGATCGCGGGTCTGGAGGACATTTCCGGCGGCACGCTCAAGATTGGCGGCGAGGTGGTCAACGAGCGCGAGCCCAAGCAGCGCAACATCGCCATGGTGTTCCAGAACTACGCCATCTATCCGCACCTAAGCGTAGCCCAGAATATCGGCTTCGGGCTCTATACCGCCAAGCTGAGCAAGGCTGACAAGGACCAGCGTATCCTGGCAACGGCAAAGACGCTGGGCATGGAAGACCTGCTGGCGCGTCGGCCCTCAGAGCTTTCGGGTGGCCAGCGCCAGCGCGTCGCTATTGGCCGGGCCATGGTACGAGACCCGGTGGCCTTTCTGTTTGATGAGCCGCTGAGCAATCTCGACGCGCAGTTGCGCTCGCAGATGCGCATCGAGATCAAGCGGCTGCATCAGCGGCTGGGCACCACCATCGTCTACGTCACCCACGACCAGATCGAGGCCATGACCATGGCCGACAAGATCGTGGTGATGCGCGACGGACGGATTTTGCAGGTGGGCACGCCAACCGAGCTCTACGAAAGCCCGGTGGATGTGTTCACCGCGCGGTTCATCGGCAGCCCGTCGATGAACCTGCTGCCCGGCAAGATCGCGGGCGCTGCGTTGACGGCGCCAGGCGTCGCGATTGCCGGCATCGATGCCGCGACCATTGCGTCCGGCAACGTGCTGATCGGCGTGCGGCCGCATGATCTGGTCGTCGGTGAGGCCGGAACCGGTCTCTCCGTGTCAGGGCTTGTCACTGCAGTTGAGCCGCTCGGCTCCGAGACCTTGGTGCATCTGGATATTGCCGGAACCGAAGTGATCGCCACCGCACCAGGCAAAGTGGTGCCGAAGGTGAATACGACCGTCATCGCCTCGGCCTTGCCGGGCTCGCTCTATCTGTTCAGCGCAGCCGATGAGCGCAGCCTCGGCCGGCTCTGAATAGCATTTCTGCGTTTATCGCAATGGATGTCCGCCGCGCGGCAGCATAGACTCGTGCTGCGTTGTGGAGACTTTTGAATGCCCGTCAGTGATGCCCTGAAGCCGCGACCGTTTGCCGATTTTCTGGGACGGCGGACGGGAGATAATCCGTTGCGGGCGCGTATCAACGTGGCCCATCGCCTGCCCGAGCCGGACTGTGTACCGCCCCTGATTGCAGCAGCGACTTTGCCGCCGGCGACGGCCGCCGCTGTCCGCGCATTGACCATCAAAACCGTCACCGCCATGCGGGCGCAGAAGCGGCGTGGCGGGGTGGATAGCCTGGTGCAGGAATATGCGCTGTCGAGCCAGGAAGGCGTGGCGCTGATGTGCCTGGCTGAGGCCCTGCTGCGCACGCCCGATAATGGCACTCGCGATGCGCTGATTGCCGACAAGATCGCGCCGGGCGATTGGCAATCTCATCTCGGCGGCAGCCGTTCGTTGTTCGTCAATGCGGCGACCTGGGGGCTTGTGGTGACCGGCAAGCTGGTGTCGCCGGTGGATGAAACGGGCCTCGGGAATGCGCTCAGCCGCCTCGTGGCGCGCTCGGGCGAACCGGTGATCCGGGCCGGCGTGAACCTGGCGATGAAGCTGATGGGCGAGCAGTTCGTGTCCGGCCAGACCATCGGCGAAGCGCTGAAAAACGGGCGTCCGCTGGAGGCCAAGGGCTTCCGCTATTCCTATGACATGTTGGGGGAAGCCGCGACGACGGCGCGGGACGCTGAGCGCTACCTGCAGGATTATCGTACGGCCATCCATGCCATCGGCAAGGCTGCGGCCGGCCGCGGCGTTTATGAAGGGCCGGGGATTTCGATCAAGCTGTCGGCGCTGCATCCGCGCTATGGGCGCTCACAATACAGCCGCGTGATCGGCGAATTGCTGCCCCGGGTGATTGAGCTGGCGCTGCTGGCGAAGTCCTATGACATCGGGCTCAATATCGACGCCGAGGAGGCCGACCGGCTGGATATTTCGCTCGATATCCTGGAAGCACTTTGCGCTGTGCCCCAGCTCGCAGGTTGGCAGGGCATCGGTTTCGTGGTGCAGGCTTATTCCAAGCGTTGCCCCAGCGTGCTGGATTTCCTGATCGACCTGGCGCGGCGCAGCGGCCATCGCATCATGGTGCGGCTGGTCAAGGGCGCCTATTGGGACAGCGAGATCAAGCGCGCCCAGCTTGATGGATTGGATGGATTTCCTGTCTATACGCGCAAGGTTTATACCGACGTCGCTTACATCGCGTGCGCGCAAAAACTGCTGGCGGCGACCGATGCGGTCTATCCGCAATTCGCCACGCACAACGCGCAAACCATGGCCACGATTTACCAACTGGCCGGCGCCTACACGCCCGGCCAGTACGAATTCCAGTGCCTGCACGGGATGGGTGAGCCGCTCTATGAAGAGGTCGTCGGCAAGGGCAAGCTGGATCGGCCGTGCCGGATCTACGCACCGGTGGGCAGTCACGAAACGCTGCTGGCCTATCTGGTACGGCGGCTGCTGGAGAACGGCGCCAATTCGTCCTTCGTCAATCGGATTGCCGATCCGGAGGTGCCGGTGACGGCGCTGGCGGACGATCCGGCGGCGGTCGCCGGGGCGATCGTGCCGGTTGGCGCGCCGCATCCGGCGATCGATCTGCCACGCGATATTTTGGCCGGGACGCGGGCAAATTCGCGCGGGCTGGATTTGTCGAACGAGCCGCAGTTGCAGCGTCTGGCGATAGCGCTCGGGGAGAGCGTGGATGTACAATGGCAAGCGGAGCCAATGCCGGGAGCGGGGCGGCAAATTCTCAATCCGGCGGATCATCGGGATGTGGTTGGCACTGTCGTTGAGCCCTCGCCGGACAATGCTGCGCGGGCTCTGAACGTGGCGAAGACCGCCGCACCGGCCTGGGCGGCTACGGCGCCATCCGAGCGCGCTGCTTACCTGCGTCGTGCCGCTGACGCCATGGAGGCGCGAATCGAAAGGCTGATGGGGCTGATCATTCGCGAGGCGGGGAAATCGGCGGCCAATGCGATTTCCGAAGTGCGCGAGGCAGTGGATTTCCTGCGTTATCACGCCGATCAGGCGGAGAGCCTAGATGTCGGGCATGTGCCGCTGGGGCCGGTGGTATGCATCAGTCCGTGGAATTTCCCGCTGGCGATTTTCACCGGGCAAGTGGCCGCCGCACTGGTGGCCGGCAATCCGGTGATCGCCAAGCCGGCCGAGGAAACGCCGTTGATCGCGGCCCAGGCCATTGAGCTACTGCATCAGGCCGGCGTGCCGCGCGATGTGTTGCAGTTTTTACCTGGCGATGGCCGCATGGGTGCGGCGCTGGTGGGTGATCCCGGTACGTGTGGGGTGATGTTCACCGGCTCGACCGATGTGGCGCGGCTGATCGCCAGGCAATTGGCCGAGCGGACGCTGTCCGATGGAAGACCGGTGCCATTCGTCGCCGAAACCGGCGGGCAGAATGCGCTGATCGTGGATTCCTCGGCGCTGACCGAGCAGGTGGTTGGCGATGTGCTGGCCTCGGCGTTCGATAGCGCAGGACAGCGGTGTTCGGCGCTGCGCGTGCTGTGCCTGCAGGAGGATATTGCCGACAAGACGCTGGCCATGCTCAAGGGCGCGATGGCGGAATTGCGGACCGGCAATCCAGACCGGTTGGCGACCGATATCGGGCCGGTCATCACGGCCGAGGCGCAAAAGATCATCGCCGATCATGTTGCGGCACTGCGCGCCAAGGGCCGAACCATTGTCGAAGCGCCGCTCGATCCGGCCACGGCGCTGGGCACGTTCGTGGCGCCGACACTGATTGAATTGCAGGAATTGTCCGAACTGACGCGCGAGGTGTTTGGGCCGGTACTGCATGTGGTGCGCTATCGGCGCGAAGACATCGACGCGCTGGTGGACCGGATTAACGCCCTTGGCTATGGGCTGACTTTTGGGCTGCATACGCGCATCGATACGACCATCGAGCGGGTGACCAGCCGGATTTCCGCCGGCAATATCTACGTCAATCGCAACCAGATCGGCGCCGTGGTCGGGGTGCAGCCGTTTGGCGGGCATGGGCTGTCGGGTACCGGCCCGAAGGCGGGTGGTCCGCTTTATCTGCGGCGGCTGGTACGCGGCGAAGCCGGCGGCATTGCGGGGTTGGCGCCAAACGCGCTGATCGATCTGGCGCTGTCCGCGCTGACCGACTGGCTAGCCGCAAATGGACGCGTTGGACTGGCGCAACAGGCGTTGGGCTATGGAACGCATCCCGCGATCAACGCGTCGGTTGAACTGGCCGGCCCGGTCGGCGAGCGCAACGTCTATGGCACGGCGCCGCGGGGAACGGTGCTGGCCATCGCCGCCAGCGAGGATGGCCTGTTGCTGCAACTGGCCGCGATCCTGGCGACGGGAAATTCGGCGACGATCGAGGCGTCACCGGCATTGTGGGCGCTCGTCGACCAATTGCCGCCGATTGTAGGTGGGCGGGTGGCGCGGAAATCGGCGGGAGATGGTGGCGTTGCGGCGGTGCTGGTCGAAGGCGATGCCGCGGCGGTTCGTGCCGTGTCGCGGCGGGTTACGGATTGGCCGGGACCGATCATCACGGTCCAGAGCGCGCCACTGGGGCAGGGCGGATACAGCCTTGATCTGTTGGTGACCGAGACCGCGATCAGCACCAACACCGCAGCGGCCGGGGGCAATGCCAGCCTGATGGCGATCGCCTGACGGTCATGCGGCGTATGCGGTCAGGCCCTCTACCAGCGCATCGTAAACCAGCCTGACGCGCTGGACGTGGCGCAGGTCCTCATGCGTCACCACCCAGGTCTCCAACGGGAAGGCAAATTGGCCGGGCAGCAGATGGATCAGGTCGGGGTCGCGCTTGGCGATACCGATCTGACAGATGCCGATGCCGATGCTGGCGCGGATGGCCGCGAGTTGCCCAAGATCGCTGTCGGTGCGAAAGGCAAAATCCTCGCGCTCTAGGGTCAGCCCCATGGCTTGCAGGGCGCGCACACCGATGGTGGCGTGTTCAAAGCCGATCAGGGCGAAGTTTGCCAAGTCTTGGAGCCGCGTCGGAGTACCGTGGCGATCGAGAAAGCTGCGATGGGCGTGTAGCCCCAGGTCGATGGCGCCGATGCGCTTGGCGACGAGCGCATCCTGCACCGGCCGAAAGTTGCGCACCGCGATATCGGCTTCGCGCCCCAGCAGGTCCTCGCTGCGATTGCTGAGGCCCAGTTCGATCACCAGCCCCGGATGCGTGCCGCGCAGTTCCGCCAGCAGGGGCGGCAGCACTTCGACGCCGATGACTTCACTGGCGGTGATCCGCACCGTCCCCGAGGCGGAGCCAGCCTCGGCGGAGGCCGCGCGCACGAATGAGTCCGCGGCATTCGACATCGCCTGCGCATGTGCCGCCAATTCGTGGGCGATGGCGGTGGGGATCAGCCCGCTTGGCGCGCGGGTGAACAGCGCCACGCCATGATCGAGTTCGAGGTCCTCGATGCGCCGCCGCACCGTTGGCTGGGCGACATTGAGCACCCGCGCGGCGCCCGACAGGCTGCCCTCGCGCATGACCGCCAAAAAAGCGCGCTGCCGTTCCCAATCCGCCGAATGAACCTTGCTCATACATTTTGTACTAGCAGGGTGAAAAAGATTGTCAATTTTAGATGGGTTCGGTGACGGCCATATTGGATGGGCAAACACAGGAGCCCATCATGACCACCGCCAAAATCAATATCGATATCCCCCACGCCAAGCCCCGCAAGGCCATGCCGGGCTATGTGCTCTATTCCGTCTGGGCCGTGCCGGTCATGGTGCTGGGCCAGTTCGCCATGCTGGCGATCGTACCGGTCGCGCTGGTCACCATCGCTGCATTTAGGGATGACCGCGCCCGCCCGCTACGTTGGTGGGCCGCGCTGATGGCTGGCCTATACCTGGTGCCGCTGGCGCTGTGGCGGCTCAATCCGGATGGGGCGCCGAGCCTGTCCAAGGATATGCACCCCGTTTTCGGCGGCCTCATCGTCGCCAGCGCCGTGGTGCTGCTGGTCAAAATCCATACCGCTCGCAAGGCCTGAACCCCAATCCATAGGAGACTCGAAATGATCCTGATCACAGGCGCAACCGGCAATGTTGGCTCGGAAATCATCAAGCTGCTGTCAGCCAAGGACATTGCCAGCCGGGCCATGGTGCGATCGGCAAAGGGGGCGGAAAAACTCGCGGGATTGCCCGGCGTGACCCCCGTCACCGGCGACTTCGACGATGCCGCCTCGCTGGAGGTGGCGCTGGCCGGCATCGACACGGCGTTTCTGCTGACCAATTCATCGGAGCGTGCCGAAGGCCAGCAACTGACCTTCGTGGCCGCCGCCAAAAAGGCCGGCGTCCGGCATATCGTCAAATTCTCGCAAATCCATGCCAACGCCGCCTCGCCGGTGCGGTTCCTGCGCTATCACGCGGCGGTGGAGCAGGCGATCAGGGACAGCGGCATGGCCTACACCTTCCTGCGGGCGAACCTGTTCATGCAGGAGTTCTTGTCGTTCCGCGATCCCATCACGCAGAGCGGCCAGTTCTTTGCGCCGATCGGCGATGGCCGGGTCAGCCTTGTGGATATCCGCGACTTAGCAGCGGTCGCTGTGGCGGCGCTCACCGAGCCCGGTCATGACGACAAGACCTATGTGCTGACCGGTCCCGAGGCGCTGAGCCATGCCGAGATCGCCGTCAAGATCGGTGCAGCGCTGGGCCGGGAGGTCAGCTTTGTCGATATCGCGCCGGGGCAGATGCGAGAGGCGTTGGTCGGGTTCGGTTTCCCACACTGGCAGGCCGATGGCGTGCTGGAGGATTATGCCCATTACCAGCGGGGTGAGGCGGCGGATGCCAGCACCGACATCGCCACGGTGACCGGGGCGCCGGCTCGCAGTTTCGATGTGTTTATCGGGGACTACGCGAAGCGGTTCTAATAGCTCTGCCAAGGCGTCCACTCGATAATCCGGGCGGACGCCGGCACTGTCACATCAGTTTCATAAAGCTCGGATTTGAGTGCCCGTACATAAAGGGAATTCGACCATGTCCACTGAGCAGGCCTATCTCGACCGCATCCGTGCGGAAATAGCCGACAGCTTCGATGAAGAGCTCGAAATGCAGTTGGAGGACGATCGGCTCGACGAGCTGGTCGCCGACGGGATGACCGAGCCAGGCCCCGAAACGGTCGATCGCAAGGTGTATTTCCGCGAACTGTTCCAGCTGCAGCACGAACTGGTGCGGCTGCAGGATTGGGTGCAGCACAAGAAGCTCAAGGTCGTGGTGCTGTTCGAAGGCCGCGACTCGGCGGGCAAGGGCGGCGCCATCAAGCGGGTGACGCAGCGGCTCAATCCGCGCGTCTGCCGCACCGTGGCCCTGCCGGCGCCGACCGAGCGCGAGAAGAACCAGTGGTATTTCCAGCGCTACGTGCCGCATCTGCCGACGGCGGGCGAAATGGTGCTGTTCGATCGCTCCTGGTACAATCGGGCCGGGGTCGAGCGGGTGATGGGGTTCTGCACGGCCGAGGAACTGGAAGAGTTCTTCCGCACCGTGCCCGAGTTCGAGCGCATGCTGGTCCGATCGGGCATCATCCTGATCAAATACTGGTTCTCCATCACCGATGAAGAGCAGGAATTCCGCTTCAAGATGCGCATCCACGATCCGCTCAAGCAGTGGAAACTGTCGCCCATGGACATGGAAAGCCGCGTCCATTGGGAGGAATACACCAAGGCCAAGGAAGAAATGCTGGCGCGCACCCATACGCCCGAGGCGCCATGGTGGGTGGTGCAGGCCGTGGACAAGAAGAAGGCGCGCCTGAACTGCATCGCGCATCTGCTGGCGCAGATTCCGTATGAGGATGTGCCCAAGGCTGAGGTCGAACTGCCCGGCCGCGTGCGCCACGACGACTATGTTCGCGCGCCCGTGCCGCCGGAATTGTACGTGCCCGAGATTTATTGAGATCGAATAGTCGAGACGAGGGGCACCGGTGAGCGATCACCGGTGCCCTTTTTGTTTTAGCTACCGACGACACCACCATCGCGCTTGGTCAGGACGACCAGTGACGGACGCGCTGGCATGGTGGCGACGAAGTCGGGCCAGTTGGTGCCGGCATCGGCCATGGAGGAAGCATCTTCCATGTCATCGATGCGCAGTTCGCCTGGATGCTGCACCGAGAGGAACAGGCTCGTCGCGTCGGGCGTAAAGGTTGGCGAGCAGGCTTCCGAGCCGGTCGGCGGGATGTAGAACAGGCGAGGCAGAGCGCGGCCTTCGCCTTCGGTATCCATGGCGTAGACGGCATCAGCCATCCCGTCCGGCGGCGGGCCATCGGTGGTCACCCAGATGCGGCCGGCGGGATCGACACCGATATTGTCGGGATCGGTGAACCAGCCATTGGCAGTGGTGTCGGCGTGGTAGAGGCTTTCGTCTTCGGGCTTTGCGGGGTCGCCGCACAGGACGAAAACGTCCCAGGTAAAGGCGTCGGCGGCGTGGTCTGGCGCATCGGGAGCGCCGGGCGGCACGAGTTCGAGCAGGTGGCCATGGGGGTTCGGACCGCGCGGATTGGCGACGTTGACGCTTTCGCGGTCATCTTCACCGGCAGGAAGGCGGTCCTCGTTCTCGGTCATGGCGACGTAGAGCTTGCCGGTGCCGGTGTGCGGGATAAAGCCTTCGGGCGCATCCATCGGGGTGGCGCCGACGAGGTCGGCCGCCGCGCGGGTGTTGAGCACGACGTCCGCCTGGGTGGCAAAGCCGGCTTCGGCGGTGAGCAGGCCCTCACCGGCCACCAGCGGGATCCACTTCATGGTGCCGTCGCTGGCGAACTGGGCGACCGACAGCGTGCCGTTATCGAGCAGGTCCTTGTTGGCGGCGCGGTCATCCGGGTTGAACTTGTCGCGGGTGACGAAGCGATAGAGATATTCGAAATCGTCGTCGTCGCCCATGAACACCACGACGCGCCCATCGGGAGCGACGCTGACCTGGGCGCCTTCATGGGTCATGCGGCCCAAGGCGGTGCGCTTGATCGGCTTGGCGGTGGGGTCCATCGGATCGATCTCGACCACCCAGTCGAACTTCATCCATTCATTGGGTTCGTTCTCGAACTTGAAGCGGGGTTCGACGCGCGAGACGGCATAGATGTCGTTCTCGTCTTCGTCCCAGCCCTGGCGTTCGACCAGTTCCTGGTTGGCGAGCGTGGTGTAGTCGCCGGCGAAGACGTCCATGGCGCCTTCTTCGCCCGACAGCATGGTGCCCCAGGGGGTCAGGCCGCCATTGCAGTTGGAAATGGTGCCGAACACCACCGTGCCAGTGGGGTCGGCATTGGTCTTGAGGCGGTCGTCGCCGGCGGCGGGGCCGGACATGACCATTCCGGTGCCCATGTGGATGCGGCGGTTATACTGGCCGTCCTTGACCACTTCCCACTGCGCGCCGTTGCGCTTGACTTCGACGACGGAGACGCCGGTCGAGGCCATGACCGCGCGGATCTGGTCGTCGGTCATCTTCTCCTTGTAGTCGTCAGCGGTCAGGCCCGGGAACATGAGGAACGGGCTGGCATACTCGTGGCTGACCAGCAGCAGGCCGTGATCGTTGGTCTTGGAGCCGATCGGCAGCGGCAGGAACACGGTGAAGTCGTTATTGTAGCCGAACTGGCGTTCGGCAGCGGCGCCGTTCAGGGTCGCCAGGTCGAATTCCGGACTGTCGGGAAAAATCGCATCGCCCCAGCGCAGCAGCACCTGACGGTCATAACCCTCGGGCCAATGGTCGGCCGCGTCGCGAACGCGGTCGAGCTCGGTGAAGGTCAGTGTCGAGGCATTGGTGGCGGCGGCAGCGCGGCCAACACCGAAGGCACCGCCCATGGTGGCGACGGCCGTCGTGGCCAAGAAACCCTTGAGTAGGGCGCGGCGGTTGAAGCCTTCATTGAGTAGTGAGCCATAGCTCTGGGCAAAGGCGCGGCGCGCGGTCGGGCGCTCGCGGGTTTTCTGACGGTCGGTCATGGACGCTCCTGGGCTTGCTGAGGCCCGGAGCTTTTTCATGGCGAGACGAAGGTTACGTGACAGCCTCAGGCGGCGTCGCTGAGCAGGGTTTCGGCCAGACCGTATTCGTGCAGTTTGCGGTATAGCGTCGAGCGGCCGATCTTGAGGGCTCGGGCGACCTGCGACATACGCCCACCATAGTGCTCGATGGCGAAGACGATGGCGGCGCGCTCGATTTCAGCAAGCGCCGTGACCTCGCCGGTGGGCGCGATGAAGCGGTCGATGGCCGCCGGCGCTTCGGGGGCGTAGCGCTGGCGTCCCAACGCATCGTCGATATGGATCGGGCTTTGCTGCGTAGGCGCAGTTTCGATGGCGCTGGCGGCCAGTTCGCGGCCGTTGATCTGGGCGACGATCTGCGGGAAGTCGACGCTTTCGAGGAAGGCGCCGTCGGTCAGCACGATGGCGCGATAGACGGCGTTTTCGAGCTGGCGGATATTGCCGGGCCAAGCGTAGCTGGCCAATAGATCAAGTGCGACCGGCGAGATGCCGATGACCCGTTTGCCGGCTTCGGCGGCGAAGCGGGCGATGAAATGGGCGACCAGCGCCGGCACATCCTCAAGGCGCTCGCGCAAGGGCGGCACGTAGATCGGGAAGACGTTGAGGCGGTAATACAGGTCTTCGCGGAACTCGCCGGACTTGGCCAGGTTCAGCAGCCGCCGATTGGTGGCGGAGATGACGCGGACATTGACACGCTCGGGCTTGCTGGCGCCGACCGGCTCGATCTCGCCCTCTTGCAGCGCGCGCAGCAGCTTGACCTGCGTTTCGAGCGGCAGCTCGCCGACCTCGTCGAGGAACAGCGTGCCATTATGGGCTTCGGCGAACTTGCCGGCCTGGTCACTGGTGGCGCCGGTAAAGCTGCCCTTCTTGTGGCCGAACAGAATGGATTCGACCAGATTAGGCGGGATGGCGCCGCAATTGACGGTGATGAACGGCTTGCCAGCGCGGTCGCCAGTGCCCTGGATAATGCGGGCGATCAGCTCCTTGCCGACGCCGGTTTCGCCTTCGATCAGCACGGGAATGGTCGACTTGGCGGCCTTGGCGCAGAGCGACAGCACGCGAGCCATGGTGGGGGCCTTGGCGATCATGTCGGCGGCGGTGAAGGTGCCGGAGCGGCGCGAGCGTTCGGAGCGGACAGCGGCTTCGAGCGCATCCAGCTTCATGGCATTGCGCAGCGAAATGATCAGGCGTTCGGGTGCCACAGGCTTGACGAAATAATCCACCGCGCCCTGGCGCATGGCGGTCACCACGGTTTCCAGCGACGCATTGGCGGTCTGGATGATGACGGGGGTATTGAGGCCCTCGCGCGCCATGACTTCCATCACGCCCATGCCGTCGAGGTCGGGCATGACCAGATCGAGGATCATGGCGCCGATATTGCGATCGTCGCGCAAAATGGTCAGCGCCTGCTCGCCGCCGGTGGCGAGGAGCGGCTTGAAGCCGGCGCGGTTGGCGACTTCGGCGGTGAGGCGCAACTGCACCGGATCATCGTCAACTATCAGAACGCGCGTCATTGGACCTCGGTCGTTTACCGCTCGAATCGCGGTGTGCCGTTTTGGGAGGATTGTGACGGCATGGACTTAAGAGGGGATTAATCATCAGGATTTTGCCTGATAGGCAGTTCTTGCGGGCTTGCAAAACCCTTCACATCGCCGCGCCCGCTGGCTATGGTCCGCGCACATTTTTGACCAGCCGGAGACATGAGCCATGACCGATCAAGCCGCGCAGAAGGGGCACAATCAGTTCGGGGCCCTGCCGGTATGGGATTTGTCGGACCTCTATCCAAGCAAGGATGGGCCGGAATTCACGCGCGACCTGGAGCAGGCCAAGGCCGATGCGGCGGCGTTCGAGGCGGACTACAAGGGTAAGCTCACCGAGCTCACCAAGGCCGGCAAGCTGATCGAGGCGATCAAGCGGACCGAGGCTTTGGGCGACCTGACCGGCAAGATCGGCTCTTTCTCGTTCCTGCAATATGCGCAGAACACTACCGATCCCGACCGCGCCAAATTCATGGGTGATACCAATGAGGCGCTGACCAATCTCTCCACGCGGGTGCTGTTTTTCGATCTGGAACTGAACCGGATCGAGGACGAGGTGCTGGAGGCGGCCTTCGCGCAAAGCGCTGAGTTGTCGCGCTATCGCACCTGGTTTGCCGAATTGCGGAAGGCCAAGCCGTATCAGCTCGAGGACAAGCTGGAAGAGCTGTTCCACGACAAGTCGGTGACCGCCTATTCGGCTTGGAACCGGCTTTATGACGAGACGCTGGCGAGCTTGCGGCTGGACGTGGATGGCGAAACGCTGACGCTGGAAGCGACGCTGCACCTGTTGTCCGAACGCGACGAGAAGAAGCGCGAAGGTGCCTACAAGGCGGTTAGCAAAACGCTGACCGAAAATGCACGTTTGTTTACCCACATCACCAATGTGCTGGCCAAGGACAAGGAAATCTCCGACCGCTGGCGCGGCTATGAGGACGTCGCCGATAGCCGCCACATGGCCAATTCGGTGGAGCGCGAAGTGGTCGACGCGTTGCAAAGCGCGGTGCGCGATGCCTACCCACGCCTCAGCCACCGCTACTACAAGATGAAGGCAAAGTGGTTCGGCAAGGACGCCCTCAACGCCTGGGATCGCAATGCGCCGCTGCCGACCAGCGACGAGCGCACCTGGGATTGGGAAACCGCCAAGACCACGGTGATGGAAGCCTATGGCAAGTTTTCGCCCAAGCTGGCGGAAGTGGCGGCACCCTTCTTCGATAGCGGCTGGATCGATGCGCCGACCGCCGAGGGCAAGCTCAGCGGTGCCTTCGCGCATCCGACAGTGCCAAGCGCGCATCCCTATCTGATGCTCAACTATATGGGCCGCTCGCGCGATATCATGACGCTGGCCCACGAACTGGGCCATGGTGTGCATCAGCGGCTAGCCGCCGCGCAGGGGCCGCTGCTGAGCAATACGCCGCTGACGCTGGCCGAGACAGCGTCGGTGTTTGGCGAAATGCTGACTTTCCGCTCGCTACTGGCCAAGACCACGGATACCAAGCAACGGTTTGCTCTATTGTCCTCCAAGGTCGAGGACATGCTCAACACCGTGGTGCGGCAGATCGCCTTCTATACCTTCGAGCGCAAGGTGCACACGGCGCGACGGCAGGGCGAGCTGCGGACCGAGGAGATCAACGCCATCTGGCTGGAAGTACAGGCAGAATCGCTGGGCGACGGCATCGTGCTCAACGAAGGCTACGACATCTTCTGGAGCTATATTCCACACTTCATCCACTCGCCGTTCTACGTCTATGCCTATGCGTTCGGCGACTGCCTTGTGAACTCGCTCTACGCGCAGTATGAGAAGTCCGAAGACGGCTTTGCTGAACGGTATTTCGAGTTGTTGAAGGCCGGTGGCTCCAAGCATCATTCCGAACTGCTGGCGCCGTTCGGCCTGGATGCGAAAGACCCGCAATTCTGGTCTTTGGGGCTTTCGATGATCGAAGGCCTGATCGACGAACTGGAAGCAACCAGCCCGAATTGAACTTTGGGCGAATAGACTTTAGGCCCGCTTTATTTCCGAGGATGAAATGGCTAGCAAGCACGAACCACTGCCCGCAATGATCAACGAAAGCGCGATGGACTACGCCGAACACCAGCGGACCTATGACGGGTTCGTGTCACTGGTGAAGTATGGTGTCCTGAGCTTGGCTATCCTGGTGGTCGGGCTGTATTTTGCCATTATCGGCGCACAGCCGGTGCTGGGTGTGGTGCTGATCCTGGCGTCGGTCGTGGTGCCGGCCGTGCTGGCCATGCTGTCGCGGAAATAGGTCCTGGCCGCGTTTCGGCGCGGCAAGCCTGACTGCCTGAGTGGCGCATCAGCCCATTGATGAAGTTTGACCGCATGCCGTGCGTCCGTTCGGACGCGCCGGCTGCCGGAGGAGAAACGGCATGAAAATCGCAATCGTCCGCGAGCGCGTCGAGGGAGAAAACCGCGTTGCGGCCACTCCGGAAACCGTGGGCAAGCTGATCGCTCTGGGCGCCAGCGTCTCGATCGAAGCGGGGGCCGGGCTTGGGGCCCGCATTCCCGACGCCGACTATGCGGCCGCCGGCGCTAGCGTTGCCTCTACCGCTGCGGCGGCGCTCAAGGATGCCGAGATCGTCCTGACGGTGCGCCGTCCGACGGCGGCGAGCCTGGCGGGTGTCGCCAAGGGTGCGCTGCTGATCGGTGCGCTTGATCCCTATGGCAATGATGTCGAGCTGGCCGCTTTGGCCAAGGCCGGCGTCACCGCCGTTTCCATGGAATTCATGCCGCGCATCACCCGCGCCCAGGTGATGGATATCCTGTCCTCGCAGGCCAATCTGGCCGGCTATCAGGGCGTCATCGACGCGGCGGCGGAATTCGACCGCGCTTTCCCGATGATGATGACGGCGGCTGGCACGGTTCGCCCCGCCAAGGTGTTCGTGATGGGCGCCGGCGTTGCCGGACTACAGGCGATCGCTACGGCCAAACGGCTGGGCGCGGTGGTTTCCGCCACCGACGTGCGTCCGGCGGCCAAGGAACAAGTCGAGTCGCTCGGAGGCAAGTTCGTCGCCGTCGAGGACGAAGAATTCAAGCAGGCCGAAACCGCTGGCGGCTATGCCAAGCAGATGAGCGCCGAATACCAGGCCAAGCAGGCGGAATTGACCGCCAGCCACATCGCCAAGCAGGATATCGTCATCACCACCGCGCTGATCCCGGGGCGCCCTGCGCCGCGCCTGATCACCAAGGCGATGGTGGAATCCATGGCGCCGGGCTCGATCATCGTCGATCTGGCAGCGGAGCGCGGTGGCAATGTCGAGCTGACCGTGCCGGGCACAATCGTCGAGCACAACAGCGTCAAGATCATCGGCTATACCAACGTGCAGGGTCGCATCCCCACCACGGCAAGCCAGCTTTATGCGCGCAACCTGTTGGCCTTTGTCACCACGCTGATCGACACCAAGACCAAGGTCCTGGCGATCAACTGGGATGACGAACTGGTCAAGGCGACTGTGCTGACGCGCGATGGCGCGGTGGTGCATCCGCAGTTTGCGGCTGCTGTTGTCGCCCCGGTTGCTGAAGCCAAGCCGGCCGCAGTCGTCAAGGCAGCGCCGAAGAAGCCTGCCGCATCGACCAAGGCCGAGCCGCAGGCTGCCCCGATCAAGACTGGCGCAGCCAGCGCGGTTCCGGCCAAGAAAGCCCCTGCCAAGAAGTCGGCCGCAGCGAAGCCTGCAGTGGTCGCCGCCATGGCCGATACGCCCAAGAAGGCTGCGCCGGGTGTGGAACAGTCCGTACCGGCCGCTGCCGAAGCTGTTGCTCCCGTGGCACCGAAGGCCAAGCCTGCAGCCAAGAAGGTCGCAGCCGTAGCCGATGCGGCAACCGCCGCGCCGGTGGTCAAAAAGCCCGCAGCCAAGAAGCCGGCCGCGCCGAAAAAGCCCGCAACTCCCGCCAAGGATGCCAAGTAAATGGAAGCCATCGATCCCTTCACCTTCCGGCTCGCCATTTTCGTGCTGGCGATTTTCGTGGGCTATTTCGTGGTCTGGTCGGTCACCCCGGCGCTGCATACCCCGCTGATGAGCGTGACCAACGCCATCTCGTCGGTGATCGTGGTGGGCGCATTGCTCGCCGTCGGTGTGCAGTTGGCGGCTGACGGCAACTGGGTTTCCAAGGCGTTCGGCTTCATCGCCCTGGTGTTCGCCAGCGTCAATATCTTCGGCGGGTTCCTCGTCACCCAGCGCATGCTGGCAATGTACAAGAAGAAGGGCTAACCGCCATGATCAACGCGGATATCGCCGCCCTTTTCTATCTGGTCTCGGGCGTGCTGTTCATCCTGGCGCTGCGTGGGCTGTCCAATCCCCGCTCGGCGCAACAGGGCAACCGCTTCGGCATGATCGGCATGGGTATCGCCATCCTGACCACGTTGGCGCTGGCCGCCCCGGTCGACGTGGTCAGCTGGGTGCTGATCATCGGCGGCCTCGCCCTCGGCGGCGGCATCGGCGCCTATATGGCGCGCACCGTCAAAATGACCGACATGCCCCAGCTGGTGGCGGCGTTCCACTCCCTGGTGGGTCTCGCCGCGGTGTTTGTGGCGGCGGCGGCGCTCTATGCGCCTGAAGCCTTCGGCATCGGCGAAGTGGGTGCGATCCATGCGCAGGCGCTGGTGGAAATGTCGATCGGCGTGGCCATCGGCGCCTTTACCTTCACCGGCTCGATCATCGCCTTCGCCAAACTCAACGGCAATATGAGCGGCAAGCCGATCATCCTGCCGGCGCGTCATGCCATCCATATCGTGCTCGGCGTGGCGCTGGTCGTGCTGGTCTATCTGCTGACCACGACAGGCAACCCGGTTTATTTCTGGCTGATCACCGTGCTGGCGCTGGTTCTCGGCGGGCTGATGATCATCCCGATCGGCGGCGCCGATATGCCGGTGGTCGTCTCCATGCTCAATTCCTATTCGGGTTGGGCGGCGGCTGGCATTGGCTTCACGCTGGGCAATACCGCGCTGATCATCACCGGCGCGCTGGTGGGCTCCTCGGGCGCGATCCTCTCCTACATCATGTGCAAGGCCATGAACCGCAGCTTCATCTCGGTGATCCTGGGTGGCTTTGGCGGTGATAGCGGCGCCGCTGCCGACAAGGGCGAAGACAACCGCCCGGTCAAGCAGGGCGCGGCCGACGACGCCGCCTTCCTGATGAAGAATGCCAGCAAGGTCATCATCGTGCCGGGTTACGGCATGGCAGTGGCCCAGGCACAGCACGCGCTGCGCGAAATGGCCGACCTGCTCAAGAAGGAAGGCGTCACCGTCAAATACGCCATCCATCCGGTGGCCGGCCGCATGCCCGGGCACATGAACGTGCTGCTGGCCGAAGCCAATGTGCCCTATGACGAAGTGTTCGAGCTGGAAGATATCAATTCGGAATTCGCCCAGTCCGACGTGGCCTTCGTCATTGGCGCCAATGACGTGACCAACCCGGCCGCCAAGACCGATCCGCAATCGCCGATCTACGGCATGCCGATCCTGGAGGTGGACAAGGCGCGGACCGTGCTGTTCGTCAAGCGCTCGATGGCGTCGGGCTATGCCGGGGTGGAAAACGAGCTGTTCTTCCGGCCGAACACGATGATGCTGTTCGGCGACGCGAAGAAGATGACCGAGGAAATCGTCCAGGCGCTCGGGCGCTAAGCCAGAGAAGCCTAGCGGGCTGCCCTGAGGCTCGCCCTGTCAGACCGGCACAGCCAGATGGGTAACGGGCTGGCCGGTGGCGGAGTGAATGGCCTCGGCGACGATGCGCCGGTGGCAGGTGGTGTGGTCGCGTTCGAAGCACAGCAGGCAGCAGCGGTCGGTTTGGGCCAATTGGATGGCGTGGGCCAGTTCCGCCTGGGCCCGGTCGGATTTCATGTGTTCGGCGTAGATTGCCTCCATTTTGTGCGGCTGGCCGGCGCGGACGGCCTGGCGGCCTTCTTTGGGTGTGCCTAGGCCCGGAAGGTGAAGATAGCCAATCCCTTCGGTTTGCAGCCCCGCCGCCAGCAGTGTTTTGGAAAAGCCCGGCTTGCGGGAGGAAGCGACGGCACGGACATCGATCAGCAACTGCACGCGCGACCGACGCAGCAATGCGAGCACTTCGGCGCTGGTTGTTCCTTCGTAGCCGATGGTCATGAGTTCGGGGAGCATGGCCTTGCTTCTAACATTGACGCCCCCACACTTGACGCAATCTCCTGTGAGCTGGGACCGTGCAAGGCCGTGAGGAAACCACCAAGATGAGCGCGCTGCCGGCATAATGAAAGCCATGATCTGCCGCGAATGGGGGCCGCAGGGGGTCCTGACCCTGGCCGACCTACCGCGCCAGCCGCTCGGTGCAGGCCAGGTGCGCGTGCGCCTGCGCGCTGTCGGCATCAATTTTGCGGACACGCTGCAGATCGCCGGAAGACATCAGGTGAAGCCGCCTTTGCCCTTCACCCCCGGCATGGAGATGTCGGGGGAAATCCTGGAGATCGGCAGGCAGCTCGGCGCCCGCGCGATCGCCGCCGCAGGCGGAGCAGAGAAATGCGCGCTGACGCTGCAATACGGCGCCGACCACGCAATCGACACCAGGCGGGAGAGCATCCGCGACCGCGTGCGAGAACTCACCGGCGGCGCAGGCGCGGATGTCG
>NZ_JAQGJM010000004.1 GCF_028290625.1 Devosia sp. | reverse complement strand
CGCACAACGGCGAGATCAACACGATCTCGGGCAACCGCATGTGGGCGCAGGCGCGGCGCTACAAGTTCCAGTGCGAGGACCTGCCGAACATCGACGAGATCGCGCCACTTGTTTCGATGAGCGGTTCGGACTCGCAGTCGCTCGACAACATGCTGGAAGTGATGCTCGCCGGCGGCGAGGATCTGTTCGCGGCGATGCGTGCGCTGGTGCCGCCGGCCTGGCAGAACGTCGAGAACATCGACGCCGACGTGCGCGCGTTCTACGAATACAACTCGCTGCAGATGGAGCCCTGGGACGGACCCGCCGGCATCGTGCTGACCGACGGCCGCTATGCCGTCTGCGCGACCGACCGCAACGGCCTGAGGCCGACGCGCTACGTCATCGGCCGCGACCGCACCATCACGCTGGCGTCCGAGATTGGCGTCAACGATGTCGCGCCGGAAGACGTGGTCGAGAAGGGCCGGCTGCGGCCGGGTCAGATGCTGGCGATCGATACCGAATCCGGCACGCTGATGCGGCCGTTCGAGATCGACCGCATGCTGGCCGCGCGGCAGCCGTACAAGCAGTGGCTGAAGCGCAACATCCTGCGGCTGGAATCCTCGCTGCAGGACGATCCCAACACGCTCGACAAGCTGCATCCGGAAAGCGTCGCGGTATTCCAGAAGCTGTTCCAGCTGAGCAATGAGGAGCGCGGCGAAATCCTGCGCGTGCTCGGCGAGAGCGGCCAGGAGACGATCGGCTCGATGGGCGACGACACGCCGTTCGCGGTGCTGTCGGCCAAGGTGCGCTCGCCGTACGACTATTTCCGCCAGCAGTTCGCGCAGGTCACCAATCCGCCGATCGATCCGCTGCGCGAGCAGATCGTGATGTCGCTGGAATGCTCGCTCGGCGCCGAGCACGGCATGTTCGAGGAAACGCCGGAGCGCGCTGCGCGCCTGCTGGTGGATTCGCCGATCCTGTCCGAAGGCAAGTTCCGCAAGCTGCTGTCGCTCGGCAACGAGGGCTATCCGCACGCCGTCATCGATCTGAACTACAAGCCCGAAATCGGCCTGCAGAAAGCCGTCGAAGCGGTCTGCGATCGCGCGGTCGCCGCGGTCAGGGAAGGCACCATCGTGCTGGTGCTGTCGGATCGCGGCGTTGCGCGCGAGTCCTTGCCGATCCATGCGCTGCTCGCCACCGGCGCGGTGCAGCACCGGCTGATCGCCGAAGGCCTGCGCTGCGACTGCAACATCATCGTCGAGACCGCCACCGCGCGCGATCCGCATCACTTCGCCTGCCTGGTCGGCTATGGTGCGTCCTGCGTCTATCCGTATCTGGCCTACGCCAGCCTGTACGAGATGACGCGCACCGGCGAGATCAAGAACAAGGCGCCGGAAGATCTGGCGGCGAGCTACCGCAAGGGCATCAACAAGGGCCTTTACAAGATCATGTCGAAGATGGGGATCGCGACGATCTCCAGCTATCGCGGCGCGCAGCTGTTCGAGATCGTCGGCCTGCACAACGAAATCGTGAAGCTGTGCTTCGAAGGCACCGTCAGCCGCATCCAGGGCAGCGGCTTCGCCGAGCTGCAGGCCGAGCAGACCCAGCTCAGCCTGCTGGCGTGGACGCCGCGCAAGCCGGTCGAGCAAGGCGGCCTGTACAAGTTCGTGCAGAACGCCGAGTACCACGCCTATCACCCGGACATCATCAACACGCTGCATCGTGCGGTGCGCAGCGGCGAGTACGCCGACTACGAAGTGTTCGCCGACTTGGTCAACCACCGGCCGGTGGCGACCATCCGCGATCTGCTCAAGCTGAGCGGCAAGGTGCAAGCCATCTCGATCGACGAGGTCGAGCCGATCGAGGCGATCCTGAAGCGCTTCGACTCCGCCGGCATGTCGCTCGGTGCGCTGTCGCCGGAAGCGCACGAGGCGCTGGCGATCGCGATGAACTCGCTCGGCGGCCGCAGCAACTCCGGCGAAGGCGGCGAAGACCCGGCGCGCTACGGCACCGAGAAGACTTCGAAGATCAAGCAGGTGGCGTCGGGCCGCTTCGGCGTCACGCCGGCCTATCTGGTCAGCGCCGAAGTGCTGCAGATCAAGGTCGCGCAGGGCGCCAAGCCCGGCGAAGGCGGTCAATTGCCCGGCCACAAGGTGGACTGGATCGTCGCCAAGACGCGCCATTCGACCCCCGGCGTCGGCCTGATCTCGCCCCCGCCGCATCACGATATCTATTCCATCGAAGATCTGGCGCAGCTGATCTACGACCTCAAGAACGTCAACGAGACCGCCGATATCTCGGTCAAGTTGGTGTCCGAAGTGGGCGTCGGCACGGTTGCGGCCGGCGTCGCCAAGGCGCGCGCCGATCACATCACCGTCTCAGGCTATGACGGCGGCACCGGCGCGTCGCCGCTGACCTCGCTCAAGCATGCCGGCGGTCCGTGGGAAATCGGCCTCGCCGAAACCCACCAGACGCTGGTGCTAAACCGCCTGCGCTCGCGCGTGGTCCTGCAGGTCGATGGCGGTCTCAAGACCGGCCGTGACGTGCTGATCGGTGCCCTGCTGGGTGCCGACGAGTTCGGCTTCTCCACCGCGCCATTGATCGCGGCGGGCTGCATCATGATGCGCAAGTGCCATCTCAACACCTGCCCGGTTGGCGTCGCCACCCAGGACCCGGTGCTGCGCAAGCGCTTCAAGGGCACGCCCGAGCACGTCATCAACTACTTCTTCTTCATCGCCGAAGAGCTGCGTGGCCTGTTGGCCGGCATGGGCGCCAGGACGCTGAACGAACTCGTCGGCCGCTCCGACCTGCTCGACCAGCGCAAGCTTGTCGACCATTGGAAGTCCGATGGCATCGACTTTAGCAAGCTGTTCTACAAGCCCGAAGCCATCGGCGACGACACGATCTATCACTCCGAATTCCAGGACCATCATCTGGAAGCCGTGCTCGATCGCAAGTTGATCGAGCTGGCCCAGCCGGCGCTGGAAAACGGCACCGCTGTGCACATCGAACTGCCCATCCGCTCGCGCGACCGCTCGGCCGGCGCCATGCTCAGCGGTGCTCTGGCCAAGAAGTACGGCCATGAGGGCCTGCTTGAGGACACCATCGCCATCAAGCTGACCGGCACCGCCGGACAGAGTTTTGGCGCCTTCCTCGCCAAGGGCATTTCCATCGACATGGTGGGCGACGCCAACGACTATGTGGGCAAGGGTCTGTCGGGCGGGCGCATCGTGGTGCGGCCATCCGAAAAGGCCGGGTTCGATCCCGACAAGTCGATCATCGTCGGCAATACCGTGCTTTACGGCGCCATCGAGGGCGAAGCCTATTTCCGCGGCATTGCGGGC
Organism: Devosia sp.; assembly: GCF_028290625.1. Taxonomy (GTDB): domain Bacteria; phylum Pseudomonadota; class Alphaproteobacteria; order Rhizobiales; family Devosiaceae; genus Devosia. The sequence continues at coordinate 27,796 of NZ_JAQGJM010000004.1, read as the reverse complement.
GAACGCTTCGCCGTGCGCAATTCGGGCGCCATCGCGGTGGTCGAAGGCACCGGCGATCACGGCTGCGAATACATGACCGGCGGCGTCGTCGTCGTCATCGGCCAGACCGGGCGCAACTTCGCCGCAGGCATGAGCGGCGGCGTCGCCTATGTTCTCGACGAGGACCAGACCTTCCGCAGCCGTTGCAACCTCGCCATGGTCGATCTGGAACCGGTGACCGAGGAAGAAAACCTCATGCAGTCCCTCCACCATCACGGCGGGGATCTGGAATGGCACGGCCGCGTCGATATTTCGGGCGACATGACCAAGCATGACGACGAGCGCCTGCAGCAGCTCATCGCCAACCACCTGCACTATACCGGCTCGACCCGCGCCAAATACATCCTCGACAACTGGGCGGCCATGCGGCCCAAATTCGTCAAGGTGATGCCGGTCGAATACCGCCGCGCCATCCGCGACATGGAAAAAAAGCGCGGCGTCATGGCGGCGGCAGAATAGTGCTGCAGATTTACGGCGACCTTGGGTCGGGCAACTGCCTCAAGGTCAAGTACATCGCCGACGCCACCGGCACGCCCTATGTCTGGCATGATGTGCGCGCCCGCTCGGGCGGCACCAAGACGCCGGAATTCCTCGCGCTCAATCCAGGGGGCGAAATGCCCGTCGTCGTGCTCGACGATGGCCGCCCGTTGGCACAATCCAACGCCATCCTGCGCTATCTGGCGCGGGGCAGCCGCTTCATTCCGCAGGACGCCTATGAGGCAGCCAAGGTGGACGAGTGGCTGTTCTGGGAACAGTATAGCCATGAACCCACCGTCGCTGTGGCCCGCGCCCGCGTCCACTATGACAAGGTGGCCATCGCGGACCTTGATCCGGCGTTGATGGCGCGTGCCAACAAGGCTCTGGATCGCCTGGAACAGACATTGACGGGCAAGACCTTCCTTGTCGGCGACACGATCTCGATCGCCGATATCGCACTCATGCCCTATACGCGCACCGCCCCCGAGGGCGGGCTGGATTTGACTGGGCGGCGCGCGCTGTTGCGCTGGATTGCCGCCTGCGAACAAGAACTGGGTTTGCCGTCGCAGCAAAGCACGGCGGGGGAATGACGATGAAGAAGAAATTTGTTCTCCTTGCAGGCGTTTTGCTCGCCTGCATTCCGACCTGGTCGATGGCCGATGATCAGTATGACTTGGTACAAACGATGGTTTCCGAGACTGGCGTTCAAACCGAAGACGCCTGGCCAGTAGGAGATGGCAGCTTTTCTGCCTGCGTTATGGCTCGGAATAAAGCAGTTCTTCCCAGAACTATACCGAGGGGGGCGATTATTAGTCCCGGCGGCAACTCCTACGAGTGGGCGATTACCGCAGTGTCGTGCAGGCTTAGGACGAGGAAATAGAGATGGGTAAGGTAACAGGCTTTCTCGAAATCGAGCGCGAAGAGCCCCGCTATGAGCCGGCCTCCGACCGCATTCGCCATTTCGGCGAATTCACCATTCCCATGTCGGAAAGCCGCATCGTCGACCAGGCGGCGCGCTGCATGGATTGCGGCATTCCCTTCTGCCATGGCGACACCGGCTGCCCGGTCAACAACCAGATTCCGGACTGGAACGACCTGGTGTTCAACGGCGATTGGGAAGAGGCGGCGCGCAACCTGCACTCGACCAACAATTTCCCCGAATTCACCGGCCGCATCTGCCCCGCGCCCTGCGAGGAAGCCTGCACGCTGAACCTGGAAGATACCCCGGTCGCCATCAAGACCGTCGAACAGGCCATCGCCGACCGCGCCATCCGCAATGGCTGGGTCAAGCCGCAGATCAACGAGCATAAGACCGGCAAGTCGGTCGCCATTGTGGGCTCCGGCCCAGCCGGTATGGCGGCCGCGCAGCAACTCGCCCGCGCCGGTCACGACGTGCACCTCTATGAGCGCGAGCCCAAGGCCGGTGGCCTGATGCGTTATGGCATTCCCGATTTCAAGATGGAAAAAGACCACATCGATTTCCGCGTCGAGCAGATGACCGCCGAAGGCGTCACTTTCCACTATAATGAGAATATCGGCGTTACCCGAACGCTAGCCGATCTGCAGCAGAAACACGACGCGGTGCTGCTCTCCGGCGGCTCCGAACACCCCCGCGATGTCGATGCCGAAGGCGTCAATCTCGCCGGCGTTCACTTCGCCATGCCCTTCCTCGTGCAGCAGAATCGCCGCCTCGGTGGCGAGGACGTTTCGAGCGAACAGCTCCTGTCGGCCGCCGGCAAGCATGTCGTCGTTGTTGGTGGTGGCGATACCGCAAGTGACTGTGTTGGCACCTCTTTCCGCCAGGGCGCCATCGCCGTCACCCAGCTCGACGTTCGGGCGCAACCGCCCGAGCTCGAGAACAAGCTGACCAACTGGCCCAACTGGGCGGTCAAGATGCGCACGTCGTCGTCTCAGGCCGAAGGCGCCATTCGCGAATTCGCCGCCGGCACCATGAAGATCATCGGCAACGCCAAGGGCCAGGTCACCGGCGTCGAATGCGCCCGCGTCGATCGCAAGCGCCAACCCATTGCCGGAACTGAGTTTATTATTAAGGCCGACATTGTCCTGCTGGCCATCGGCTTCGCCCACCCCATCCACGAGGGCATGCTGACCGAACTCGGTGCCAAGCTCGACACCCGCGGCAACCTGTTCGCCGACACGTTCAGCTACAAGACCACGGTGGATAAGGTCTACGCGGCTGGCGATATGCGCCGTGGCCAGTCGCTGGTGGTCTGGGCGATCCGCGAAGGCCGCCAAGCCGCACGGGCGATCGACAAGGACCTGATGGGCAAGACCGACCTGCCGCGCTGAGTTGACGGGCGGGGAAATAAAACTTATCCCCGCCCCATCAGGCCCAGGCATAATCGGAAAGACGGCAGCATGACCACCACGCCATATGTCGTCGATGAATTGATCTCCGCCAAAGCCATCGCGGCCCGCGTCGAAGCCCTCGCCAAGGAGATCGCGACCTTCTACGCCGACACCGACAAGCTGGTCGTCGTCGGCCTATTGCGCGGCTCGTTCATCTTCATCGCCGACCTGGTGCGTGAGTTGGACCTGCCGGTCGAAGTGGATTTCCTCGAGGCCTCATCCTATGGCAATGCCATGGAATCGAGCCGAGAAGTGCGCATCCTCAAGGACTTGCGCGGAGAAATCGGCGGGCGCGACGTGCTGGTGGTCGAAGACATCGTCGACACCGGCTATACGCTGAAGCACGTGCTCGAAATCCTCGAAACGCGCCATCCGCGCCGCATGGAAGTGTGCGCGCTCCTCAACAAGCCCAGCCGGCGCGAGACCGACGTGCAGGCCAAATGGGTGGGCTTTGATATCCCCGACAAGTTCGTCGTCGGCTACGGCATCGACTACGGCCAGCGCAACCGCAACCTGCCCCATATCGGGGCCGTGCGGTTCCTGGAATCCAGCTAGCGTCCGCCGGCATTCTCCACGGCGCCCGGATCGACCCCGACCCCGAACGCATCGACGCGCCCCATCGGCGCGGTCATCAATTGCTCCAGCGTGAACGCCGGCACCGGCGCCGCCTGGCCCGACGCCGTCAGCAAATCTCCAGCCCGGTTTGGCGAGCGGCTCAGAGGGATCACCGCGCCGGCAACCTCCAGCAACCGCACTTGCCCCAGCCCCTGATAGGGCAAGCGCACCATGGCGCCCGCATCGGTGCCGACCAGCGGATCGGCGACCTCCACCGTCACCCCGCCGCCGCGGTAGAAATTGCGGATCGACTGGTTGAGATAGAAGGCCAGCTTGTCGGAGCCAGCGGTGGAAAAGTGGATGCCGTCATCCTTGCGCATGCGCGCGTTCTGGCCGTTCACGTCGGGACCATAGGAGGAAAACTTGCCGTCTTCGCCCAAGAACCGTTCGTAGATATCGACGAACTCGGCGCCGCCCGAAAAGCTCGCCAGCCGCTGGACGGCGCTGACTTGGGCCAGGGCGGCGGAATATTCGCTCTTGCTCATCGGCGGCAGGCCGACCCAGATCACCGGCTTGTTGGCCGCGCGCAACTGGTTGAGGAACCCGGTCAGCCGCTGCTGGTAGATCGCCCTCCACTGATCGGTCAGCGACTTATAGCTCTGCCCGTCGGCATTGATTTCCTGCCGGTCATTGACGCCGATCATGACGATAGCCAGATCGAAGCTATTGGCGGCGATCTGCTCGCCGATGGCCCGATCCCAATCGAAGAAGTCGGTGCGCACGAAGCCTGAATCGCCGACGCCCTGGTTGATGACCACGAGGTTGGGATCATCGGCATAGAACCGCTCCAGCGCCTTGCTGAGATCGATCGCCATCGAATCCCCGAACACCGCAAGCCGCGTGGCACCCTCGGCCTTGGTGACGAGAGGCTTGGCCGGCGGCAGCGCGGCCGTGGGGGTGCGTGGGGTGGTGCGGCGTGGTTGCTGTTGCTGCTCCACGGGAGGGGGCGGCGCCGGCTCCTCGCCAAACAGCAGGTCGAACAGGGTGCGCCGCTTCTGCGCCTGCGCCACCACGATAGTGCCCTGGTCCTGCGCAAAGACGGGCGCAATATCGACCATGACGAAGCAGAACAGGACGACGGCGGAAAGGACGCGGATCATGTCAGCCCTTGGTAAACTCGCCTATTCTCTAGCAAAACGGACCTCACAAGGCCAGTTCGGTCACGCCAAACTGAGAGATTGCTTGCAATCTCCTATCGCGTCGCGGCCGCCAGTTCCTCATAGGACGCCTTGGTGATGAAGCCATCGGCCACCTCGCCCCGCGAGGACTGGAAGCGCGCATAGGCCGCCTGGCTGATCGGCCCGATCCGCCCATCCACATCGCCGCTCAGAAAACCCAGCTTGATCAACGCCTCCTGGATCGCCTTGCGCTCGGCGATATTGGGGAATTGCGTCTCGCGCGGCCAATCGTCCGCAAAGGCCGAGGCACCGTTGAGCCGGTCGGCCAGATGAGCCACCGTCATGGCGTAACTGTCGGACAGATTATAGCCCTTGAGGACCATGTAGTTCTGCGTCATGAGGAATTTCGGGCCGTCCTTGCCGGCCGGCACGTAGAGGAAGACCGGCAAATTGGGATCGGCAAAGGCCTCTCCCCGGACCCGCGCGATGCCCTTCTGGGCAAAGAACGACACCGGCCGCATTTGGGTACGGTCCGCCAGAAGGTAGTCGAAACCATCGGGCACAGAGACCTCGAGGGCGCAGGGCACGCCGGGCTGGTAGCCCAATCCAAGCAGGAACACCGCGCTGGTGGCCAGCGCATCGGCCAGCGAATCCTGCAGGTCCACTGCGCCGTCACCATCCCCATCGGTGCCGTATTTGACGACATTGGACGGATTGACCTGCAAATGTCCGATCGCCCCCGCCCAGGAGCCGACCAGGTGCTGCGCGTCAAGCGGGCCCCGTTGCACCAGTTGCAACGCGCCGATCAAATCGGCTTCGTCGCCTTCGAGACGACTGCGGCGCTGATGTACCAGCGTCGCCAGCGAGCGCACGATCGGCCGGATTATGCTGGTATCACCCAGCACCGAGCCGTAATTGGTCTCGATACCCCAGATTGCCCCCAGCAGATGTGGTTCAACGCCGTAGCGCTCGCCGATCGTGGCGAACAATGGCGCATTGCGCTCCATCGCCGCTTTGCCGTTGGTGATGCGTCGCGGCGACGCGCGCAGATCGATATAGTCCCACATCGTGGTGGTAAATTCGGGCTGCGCGCTGACCAGCTCGGGCGTGCCGGGGTCCGGGGTCAGCCCAACCATTGCCGCCTGATAGGTTTCGCGGGTTATCCCCGCCGCCAAGGCCTTAGCTTCGAAATTGGCGATGAAGCTGTCAAAGCTCTCGATAGGCTGCGCAGCGGCTGGGGCGACGGACAGTGCAAGGAGCAGGCTAGCGATAACGGCTACTTTCATATTCGGCCCTTCCCGTCTTCGCACTAGGAGCAATCGGCATTGGCTCAGGCCGAGTCGAAAATGCTGGTTTTCGAGAACCGGACCGGAGCGTACATCAGTACGTGAGGACCGGAAGCGCAGAAAACCGGCATTTGCAGACCGACCTCAGCCAATGGCGGAAGGTCCTAGCGGTTGCGCACCATCAGGTGCTTCTCCCAAGCATAGGCGGATTCGACGATTTCGCGTAGGTCATCATGCTGGGGCACCCAGCCGAGAATCGAGCGCACCCTTTCGCCGGTGGCGGTGATCGAGGCCGGATCGCCGGGCCGGCGTGGACCTTCGTCGACGCGGAAGTCGACGCCCGACACCGCCTTGACGGTATCGACCACCTGCCGCACCGAATAGCCCTGCCCATAGGCGCAGTTGAGTGTCGTGCTCTCGCCGCCACTACGCAGATGCCCCAGCAGCAGCGCATGGGCGGCGATCAGGTCGGTGACGTGGATGTAGTCGCGCACGCAGGTGCCGTCCGGCGTCTCGTAGTCGGTGCCAAAGATGTCCATTTTTTCGCGCTGGCCCAAAGCCGTCTGCGCCGCCACCTTGATCAGGTGGGTGGCGAACGGCGTCGACTGGCCGCTTCGCTTGCCGGGATCGGCACCAGCGACGTTGAAATAGCGCAGCACCCCATAGGTGATGTCATGGGCGGCCGCCACGTCGGCCAGCATCCACTCGGTCATCAGCTTGGAGCGGCCATAGGGCGACATCGGGTTGAGCGGGGTTTCCTCCACCACCGGTGCCAGTCCGGTCATGCCGTAGACTGCGGCCGTAGACGAGAAGATGAAATGCTTGACCCCGGCCTTGACCGCAGCCTCCAGCAGGTTGCGCGAAATAGCGGTGTTGTTGCCATAATATTTGAGTGGATCGGTCACCGATTCCGGCACCACGATGGAGCCGGCGAAGTGGATGATCTCGGTGATGCCGTGCTCTTTGACGAGCGCCTCGACCAACGCGATATCGCCGGCCGAGCCTTGCACGAAGGTGGCCCGTCCATCGATGGCCCAATCGAAACCGGTGATCAGGTTATCGAGCACGACGACGCTCTCGCCCGCGTCGGTCAGGTTCAGCACCATATGGCTGCCAATATATCCGGCGCCGCCGGTGACCAGGACTGCCATGCTGTTAACTCCAACCGCTAAGACGCTATTTTGCCGTGATGTTATGTGCCAGATGTTGAGATAGCTTTACGGCGAAAATCCAGATCCGGAGTGAATAGTGGCCAAGCGTGTCAGGACAGCAGTATTTCCCGTTGCGGGGTTGGGAACACGGTTTCTGCCGGCCACCAAGGCCCTGCCCAAGGAGATGCTGACCGTCGTCGATCGGCCGCTGATTCAGTATGCTGTCGATGAGGCGCGCGAAGCCGGCATCGAGCACTTCGTCTTCGTTACCGGCCGCAACAAGGGCGTCATCGAGGATCATTTCGACCGCCAGTTCGAACTCGAAACCACGCTGGAGCTGCGCGGCAAATCCAAGGCGCTCGATGAGCTGCGCAAGGACCTGCCCTCGGCCGGCCGCACCAGCTTTACCCGCCAGCAGGAGCCGCTGGGCCTGGGTCACGCCGTCTGGTGCGCGCGCCATATCGTGGGCAGCGAGCCGTTCGCGCTGCTGCTGCCCGACATGCTGTTCAAGGGCGATCCGGGCGTGCTCAAGCAGATGATGGACACCTATGAGGAAACCGGCGGCAATGTGATCGCCGTCGAGGAAGTGCCCCCAGCTGAAGTGTCATCCTATGGCATCATCGCGCGCGGCGACGGCCCCGACAACAATTTCGCCATCACCCAGATGGTGGAAAAGCCCAAGCGCGAAGAGGCCCCCTCCAACCTGATCATCTCGGGCCGCTACATTCTGCAGCCGGAAATCTTCACGCTGCTGGCCGACCAGCCCAAGGGCGCGGGCGGGGAAATCCAGCTCACCGATGCGATGCAGACGCTGATGAAGTCGCAGGCCTTCACCGGCGTGAAATACCAGGGCCAGTCGTTTGACTGCGGCTCCAAGATCGGCTTTTTGACCGCCAATGTGGTCTATGCGCTGGACCGCGACGACATCCGCGACGGTTTTGTCGCGGAACTTCGTAAGCTTGATTTAGGGGATCATTTCTAGGACGTTACCGGCCTTTCACTGATCGCCTGCCCTCAACAAGGGGGAGAAAGCCTCTCACCCACCGGCCTTCCCGCGGACTTGATCCGCGGGCCACTCTCCGCTCACACCGTGTTGCAAAAGACCCGCGGATCAAGTCCGCGGGAAGGCCGGTGGGCGTGGGTTAGGCTAAGGGACGATGAGATTGCTCTAGCGCTTGACCGTCACCCCGACCGTAACCCGATGGCTGTCCTCGGGGCTGTCATTGGTTTTATCGGCATGCTCATAGCCATAGTCGGCGGTGAGCGCGGTGTGGGCGTTGACACTATAGTCGGCCCCGACGCCGTAACCGTAGCCCGTTTCGGTGTCGCTGCTGCCGTCGAACGTGCTGGTGTTCCAGGCGGCCAGCGCCCGCAACTCCAGCCAGGAGTTGACGGTGTAATTTACGTCGGCATTGGCGGCGTATTCGACCTTGGTCAGCCCGCCATTATCTGGCCCCGGAGGCGCCACCGTGGTGGTCAACCCGGCGGTGAAGCGCCAGGTGGGATCGGGGCTGAACACGAGCCGCGCATCATAGAGATGCGACTTGACCTCGCCCAGGCTGGCCGCGTCGAACCGGCGCAGGCCCAGCCCGACCGAGGCTTCGGCGCTCAGCACCTCGTTCCACTTGCCGGCGACGCCAGCCTTGATCGAGCTGTTGGTCGCATCGGGCTTGAGCAGCAGCACCGACGAGGGGTGATCAAACATTTCGCGGCCGAGATTGGCCTGCGTGAAAATCTCGAAGATCGGGGTCGCCTGGAAGCCTAGCCGCAACCCGCCGTCCACAGTCCACAAATCCTGTTCGCTATTGTCGGCAACCGAGCCATCAGCATAGGTCGTGTTGCCATAGAGCGAGCGGGTCACTTCGCCCGTCACCCCGACATTGAAGCGGCCGAACTGGCGCGTCACGCCGCCATCGACACTGCCCACAATGGTCTGGGGTGCCTGGGTGATACCGTTCGCCAGCCCCGGCGTATCTGGCCGGTCCCGGCTGATCGATAGGTCGGCATTGGCATCGAGCGTCGTGGCGCTGTCCAACGCGTAGCTGGTGCTGAGATCGAGCCGCAGGGCGCTGACATCGATCCGGCCGTCGACGGGCTGGTCGACCTCGGCGCTGGCATCGAACTTGATCTGCGAGCGCGACCCGGTGTGCTCGAAGCTGGCGCTGGGCGCCAGAACCACATCAAACTGTTCACCATCATTGGTTTTCGTGTAGGCGCCACGCAGCGCCACCGACCAATCGATGTTGAAAAACGGATCGTACGGCTCCCGCAGGCCCGGAAAATCCACCGGCAGCGGGTCCATCGGCGCAGCAGGGTAAACGCCGGGGAGCAGCCGTTGATTGTCGGTATTGGAGCCATCGCCATTGCCAAGCGGCGACTGTGCCAGGGACTGCCCGCCCATGACGAGCGCACATAATGCCGACGCCGCGCCGATTTGCCCGATATGCCGGAACGACCGCAAGGGCAAAGGCTTGGCTCCCGTCAGGAAAACGCACATAGAGGCGAGCCTGCCCGAACGGCAGCCAACGCCGGCTAATCCTTACAGCTTATGGTTAACGAAGCCTTGCGATGCCGCATTTGGCGACTCATGGGTCGTTAACTGCACCGCTTAAGCGCCAATTATTTGTTGAGCGCCAATAGTGTGGCCACATTCAAGCGTCCCAGAACGGGGCGTCTACGGGGCCTATACATCAAATGGATATCGCAACCCTGATCGGCTTGTTCGGCGGCATTTGCCTGCTGTTCATCGCCATCCTGCTCGAGGGATCCAACCCAACGAGCTTTTTTAGTCTGCTGGCCGTCGTGGTCGTGGTCGGCGGCGCCACCATGGCCGTCATGGGCCGCTACACGCTGGGCGGTTTCATCGCCGCGATGGCTACTTTCAAGAGCGCCATCTACTTCAAACACGTCTCTCCCACCACCCTGATCGACCAGATCGCCGACATCGCCGACCGGATGCGCAAGAAGGGCCCGATCGCCCTCGAACAGGTCAAGCTGGCCGATCCATTCTTCCAGCGCGGCGTGCGCATGATTGCCGATGGCTATACGGGCGAGGCACTACGCTATTCGCTGGAGCGCGAACGCGACCTCGATTACGAGCGCCTCGAAGACGGCAGCCGGATTTTTCGCGCCCTTGGCGAAGCCGCGCCCGGCATGGGCATGGTCGGCACGCTGATCGGTCTCGTCTCGATGTTCGGCCACATGGACGATCCCAAAAAGATCGGTCCCGGCATGGCCATCGCGCTGCTGACCACGCTCTATGGCGCCGTCGTCGCCAACGTCATCATGCTGCCGATTGCCGACAAACTGGCCAATCGCGCCACCGAGGAAGGCACCAATCGGAGCCTGATCATCGAGGCGCTGGTGATGATCCGCGACGGCAAGAACCCCATGGCAATCAGGGACGAACTGGCCAGCTACCTGCCGCTGCACAGCCGTCCCATGCTTCAGGCGGCCTGACCGATGGCCGCTCTCAAGAAAAGACATCGCGTCGGTGGCGCCCATGGCGGCACCTGGATCGTTTCCTTCGCCGACCTGATGGCGCTGCTGATGGCGTTCTTCGTCATGCTGCTGAGCTTCTCCACCCAGGAGCAGGAGAAGCTGACCCAGGCCACGGGCTCATTGCAGCATGCTTTCGGCATCACGCCCGACAGCCTGCTGGCTGGGGTGATCGAACTCAACGGCCAGCCCGACCGCAATTTCATGAAATCGGTGACACAGGAACGCACCGACGCCACCACCGAATTCTCCACCGTGGAAGCGGAGAACAACAATGCCCAGGGCGAGCAGACCGACACGGCGATCGAAGAGCCCAACGACGTCCAGCGCGCCGCCAATTTCTCCCTCGCTGCCGCGAGCCTGAAGCAGGCCTGGCAGGACCAGCCCGATATCACCGCGATGGCCGACAACCTGATTGTCGAGGAGACCCAGGACGGCATCAACATCATCATCGCCGACCAGACCGGCCGCGCCATGTTCTCGGAAGGCTCGAAATATCCCAACGAGATGACCCGCAAGGCAATCGCCGCCATGGCGCCGGCTCTGGCTAAAATGCCCAACCAGATCGCAATTTCGGGCCACACCGCGGCCGGCGTCCTCTATGCCAACCCCAATTACGGGCCGTGGGAGCTGTCCTTCGACCGAGCCAATATCATCCGCCAGACCTTGGGTGAGTTCGGCGTGCCAGACCAGCGCTTTGCCGATGTCTCGGGCCGAGCGGACAGCGATCCGTTCTTTCCCAACGACCCCTATCTGCCCTCGAACGAACGCGTCGTCATTGTGCTGAAATACGACGCACCACCCCTGCCGCCCAATATGGGGTTCTGACCCTGGCCACTCCCTCCCCCCGGGGAGGGAGTCCAAAGCCTAAGCTGCCACAACGGTCAGCACGGCCCCGTTATTGCCGGTGATGCGCACGCGCTGTCCGGCCGGCAGGTTGGGTCCCGCCACGCGCCAGACCGTATCGTCCAGCACCAGCCGCCCGAAGCCGTCGACGATCGGCTCATCCAGCATCGCCTCCTGCCCGGTGAAACGGTCGGCGCGGCGATTGAGATAGGGTCGGTCGCTCTGCACCGCCCGGCCCCGCTGCCAGCGCAGCCACAGCACGATCGCCACCAGTGACAACACCCCGAACACCAGCCATTGCAGCGGCCAATCGATGGGGTGGATCAAGACGATTATCCCGGTGACGATCCCGGCCACGCCCATCCACAACAGGAACCCGCCTGACCCCACCACTTCGAGCGCCAGCAGGACGATACCGGCAACGATCCACGACCACGGACCATAGGCGGCGATAAAATCGATGACCTGCATCGCAGCCTCCGACTAGCTCTGGCTGGTCGGGGTGACCGATGGCGGCCGCCCACTGCGGGGCGTGCTGGGCGATGAGCCACCAAAGGTTTCGCGCGCGATTTCCGCAATGCCGCCGATCGCCCCGATGACGCTGGACGCCTCGAGCGGCAGCATCAGGATTTTCTGGTTGGGGGAGGTGGCGATCGCCTCCAGCGCCTTGATGTAGTTATTGGCGACGAAATAGTTGATCGCCTGCACGCTGCCGCTGGCGATGGCCTGGGAAACCATGGTGGTCGCCTTGGCCTCGGCTTCGGCGGCACGCTCGCGCGCCTCGGCATCGCGGAACGCCGCTTCCCTGCGGCCCTCGGCCTCCAGCACCTGCGCCTGCTTGGCGCCTTCGGCTTGCAGAATTGCCGATTGACGGCGGCCCTCGGCTTCGAGGATGGCAGCGCGCTTTTCGCGTTCCGCCTTCATCTGCCGGCCCATCGATTCCACCACGTCCTTGGGCGGATCAATGTCCTTGATTTCAATGCGGGTGATCTTGACGCCCCAGGGCGACACCGCCGCGTCCACCACCTTGAGCAGGCGATGGTTGATCTCGTCGCGGTTGGACAGGAGCTCGTCCATGTCCATCGAGCCCATCACGGTACGGATGTTGGTCATGGTCAGGTTGAGGATGGCGTTTTCCAGCCCCGAGACCTCGTAGGCCGCCGCCGCTGCATCGAGGATCTGATAAAAAGTCACCCCATTGGCGGTGATCGACGCGTTGTCGCGGGTGATGACCTCCTGGTGAGGCACCTCGAGCACCTGTTCCATGACGTTGATCTTCTTGCCGATATTGTCGATGAACGGCACGATGATGTTGAGGCCGGGCTTGAGCGTGCGGGTATATTTGCCGAACCGCTCCACAGTGTAATTATAGCCCTGCGGGATGGTCTTGGCGCCGGCGAACAGCACCAGCAGCGCCAGAATGCCCAGTCCGATCAGCGTAATGCTCAGCCCGTCGAGCCGAATTCCGTCCATAAATTCCATATCGATTCTCCCAACCGCGCCTCGCGCCGCGACTTTACGGTTGGTGTTGTGCCCGCGCAATCGAATCCCACAGCGCAACCAAGCGCGCGGCGCAACCGTTGAAACCGTGGTCCAAACCAACTTGCGAGCCCGCAATGCCAGCATCACGCCCGATCTGGAAAGGTCAGCTCCGCCTCTCGCTCGTCTCCATCGGGGTCGAGCTGTATTCGGCGACCAAACCCAACGCCAAGCCTGCGTTCCGGCAAATTCACGAGCCCACCGGCAAGCCCATCAACTACGAAAAGGTGGTTGCGGGCGTCGGTCCCGTCGACAAGGACGAGATCATGAAGGGGTTCGAATACGAAAAGGGCGACTACGTGCTGCTGACCGACGACGAGATCGACGCGGTAAAGCTGGAGACCCGCAAGACGCTGGAACTGACCCAGTTCGTGACCGCGGGCGAGATCGATCCGATCTACTACGACAAACCCTATTTCGTCGTCCCTTCCGACGAGCTGGCCGAAGACGCTTTTCGCGTTATCCGCGATGCGCTGCGGCAGAGCCAGAAAGTGGGGCTGGGACAACTGGCGCTGCGCGGCAAGGAATATCTCGTCGCCATCAAGCCGACCGGCACTGGGCTGTTGATGGAAACGCTCCATTACGAAGCCGAAATCCGCAAATCCGATCCGTTCTTCTCTGAGATTTCCGCCAAGGAGGCCGACCCGGACCTGCTCGAAGTCGCCACCGCGCTGATCGACAAGAAGACCGCCAAGTTCGATGCAGGCGTGTTCAAGGACCATTACCAGGCCGCGCTGCGCGAGCTGATCGCCCGCAAGCTCAAGGCCAAGGGCCGCAAGATTTCCACCAAGGAGGAACCGCCCGAGCACAAACCCACCGGCTCCAACGTGGTGGACCTGATGGCAGCGCTGAAATCGAGCCTCGAGAGTGGGTCGGCGAAGCAGGCGGCCAAGGCAGCGCCGCGCAAGAAGGCGAGTTGAGCGATGGCCAGCAAAGCCGAGACCTTGCTCAAGGAATACAAGGCCAAGCGCGACTTCGCCAAGACGCAGGAGCCGTCGGGGGACAGTGCCGTCGATCGCAAGGACCAACTGACCTTCGTGGTGCAGAAGCACGACGCCACGCGGCTGCATTACGACTTCCGCATCGAACTCGATGGCGTGCTCAAGAGTTGGGCCGTAACCAGGGGGCCGTCCGACAATCCGGCCGATAAGCGCCTCGCCGTCCGCGTCGAGGACCATCCGCTAGACTATGGCACGTTCGAGGGCACCATTCCCGAGGGCGAGTATGGCGGCGGCACCGTCATGCTATGGGATGAAGGCACCTGGGAGCCGATTCAGGGCGATCCACATGATGGCCTCGCGGATGGCGATCTCAAGATGCGGCTGCATGGTCATCGCATGAAGGGCGACTGGGTGCTGGTCCATATGAAGGGCCGCGACAGCAAGCGCAAATCCGGCCCGCCACGCGAAAACTGGCTGCTGATCAAGCATCACGATGACTATTCCAAGGACCAAGAAACCTTGGTCCCGAAGTTCACCACGTCGGTGTCGACCGGCCGCGACATGCCCGGCATCGCCAAAGGGTTGAAGCCGAAGAAAGCGACCGCCACGCCGGCCGAGGCCGTCTGGCATTCGGACGAGGACAAGGCGGTCGACAATCCGGTGGCGGCCAAGCCGGCGCCCAAGAAGCGCGGCAAGTCAGCGACGCCGCCGGCCTTCCGCCCGCCGCAGCTCGCCACCCTCGTGACCGAGGTGCCGCAGGGCGCCGATTGGCTGTTCGAGATGAAATACGACGGCTATCGGTGCCTTGCCGCCGTGGCCGGCGAGCAGGTGCAGCTTTACACCCGCACCGGCAAGGACTGGTCCAAACAGTTCGATGCCATCGCGGCGCCACTGCGCAAGCTAACCGCCGGCAGCGCGCTGATCGATGGGGAACTCTGCGCCTTCGATGCCAAGGGCCGCACCGATTTCTCTACCCTCAAGGACCATCTCTCCGACGGTGGAGCCCTGACCTATTTCGCCTTCGACCTGCTGGAGCAGGATGGCGAGGACCTGACCAAGCTGCCGCTGATCGAGCGCAAAGCGCGGCTGGAAAAGCTGCTGGGCCCGATCGAGAAATCCGCCCTGGTGCAGTTCTCGCCTCACGTCACCGGCAATGGCCAGAAGGTGTTCGACGCCATCTGCGCCGAGGGGCATGAAGGCATCATCGCCAAGCAGGCCAGCGCGCCCTACCGGGGCGAACGCACCAAAAGCTGGCTCAAGATCAAATGCGCCAAGCGGCAGGAATTCGTCATCGCCGGCTGGTCGCCGTCGGAGAAAAAGAAGACCTTCGCGTCCCTGCTGATCGGCACGTTGGAAGACGGCAAATTAGTCTATCGCGGCCGCGTCGGCACCGGGTTCACCGTCGAGAGCGCCGAAGCCCTGCAGGAAAAACTCGATGCTCGTGCCCGCAAGACCAGCCCCTTTGCCGAAGTCCCCAAGCTGATCGCCCGCAACGCCCATTGGGTGGCGCCCGAACTGGTCGCCGAAATCGGCTATACCGAGTTCACCCCCGACGGGGTGTTGCGCCATCCCTCCTTCCTCGCTCTGCGCGAGGACAAACCGGCCGGGGAAATCGCCTTGGAAACACCTGCCCCAACCGACAACGCCAGCCCGGCATTGCACAGCCAGGCCGGCATTTTGGCCGCCGAAGCTGCCGGCATCCACTTCACCAGCCCCGATCGCATCATCTATCCCGGCCAGGGCGTCACCAAGGGCGACCTCGCCGCCTATTACGCCGCCGTCGCCGATGTTATGCTGCCCTATATCGAAAACCGCCCGCTCAGCCTGCTGCGGTGTCCGCAGGGCCGCACCAAGTATTGCTTCTTCCAGAAGCACGATACCGGCGGTTTTCCGGACGTGATGAAGTCCATCATGATCGAGGAAAAGGACGGCCAGAAGGAAGACTATTTCTATATCGACAACCTCGCGGGCCTGCTGGGCGGCACGCAGATGAATGTGCTGGAATGGCACCTGTGGGGATCGCGCACCAAGGACATTGAAAAGCCCGAGCGCATCATCTTCGATATCGATCCGGACGAAGGCCTCGGCTTCGAGCATGTGCGAGACGCCGCCCGCGACATCGCCAAGCTGCTCGAAGAGTTCGACCTGCAAACCTACCCGCTGGTCAGCGGCGGCAAGGGCGTGCACGTCATCGCGCCTCTGGTGCCCAAGCTGGAATGGCCCGACATCAAGGCCTTCTGCAAGGGCATCGCCAAGCTGCTGGAGGAACGGGAGCCCGATCGTTTCGTCGCCACTATGAGCAAGGCCAAGCGCAAGGGGCGCATGTTTATCGATTACCTGCGCAATGAGCGCGGCTCCACCGCCATCGCCCCCTGGTCCAGCCGCTCACGCCAGGGTGCGCCGGCTGCAGTGCCGGTGAGTTGGGATGAACTGCCCACCATCAAGGCCGCAAATCAGTTCACCCTCGCTGCCGCCGCCGAGCGCGCCAAGAAGCCCGATCCGTGGAAGGGGTATTTTTCGACGACGCAGACGATAACCAAGGCAATGGTGGACAAGCTGGCGGGCGGTTAAGGCAGAGGCAGCGTTGCCCTCCGGTCAATTATCATCGTCACCGCGATGACCACGAAGGCGAACACCACCATGCCCAGCGCCAGCACATGCGCAGTGCCCCATTGCAACCGCTCGACATAGTCGTAGATCGAGATCGAAAGCACCTTGGTCTGGCCGGGAATGTTGCCGCCGATCATCAGCACCACGCCGAATTCGCCCACCGTGTGGGCAAACGTCATCACCGCCCCGGTGATATATCCCGGCCGCGCCAATGGCACTGCAACCCGAAAAAACCGTTGCCAGTTGCTGGCGCCCAGGCACGACGCCGCCTCCAATGGCTCATCGCCGATGGCCACGAAGGCATTGCGCAACGGCTGCACCATGAAGGGCATGGAATAAAACACCGAGCCGATAACCAGGCCCGAAAACGAGAAGGCCAGCGTCCGCCCGCCCCAGAGCCCCGCAATCCAGCCGCCCGGCCCATAGGGGCCAAGCGCCAGCAGCAGGTAAAATCCGAGCACCGTGGGCGGCAGCACCAGCGGCAAGGCCACGACGGCGCCCACCAGTTCGCGGCCGGCCCATTTGCTGCGTGCCAGCCACCAGGCGATGGGCGTGCCGACGAGCAGCAGGATGAGCGTATTGATCCCAGCCAGCATCAGCGTCAGGCTGATCGGTGGCCAGAGTTCTCCTACGCTCATCCGGAAGGCTCGCTATTTTACGGTGTAACCCGAGGCTTCTATCACGGCGACGGCCGCATCGCTCTTGAGGAAATCGAGGAAGCCGGTGGCCGCCTTGTTCTCGGCGCCGGTTTTAAGCAATACCGCATCCTGCTTGATCGGCTCATGCAGTTCGGCCGGCACGATCCACACATGCTCCTTGCCGATCACCTGGCTGGCCGCGACGAAACCGAGTTCGGCATTGCCGCTATCGACGAATTGCAGCGTCTGCGTGATGTTTTCGCCGGTCACGAATTTGGGTGTGACCGCATCGAGCAGGCCCAGCTTGGTCAGCGACTCGATCGCGGCCTGGCCATAGGGTGCGGTCTTGGGATCGGCGATTGCGATTTTCTGGAACGCATCGGCCTTGAGCACGGCTTCGCCATCGGTCACGTCGATCGAAGTGCTATAGAGCGCGAGCGAGCCGATCGCATAGGTGAAGACCGAACCATCGACACCGAGCCCATTGGCCACGGCCTTGGCGGGACGGATGTCGTCAGCTGACAGCAGAATATCGAACGGCGCGCCCTGGGTAATCTGGGTATAGAGCGCCCCGGTCGCGCCAAAGCTCAGCGTGACCTCATCGCCGGTTGCCGTCTTGAAGGCCGCCGCCAACTGCTCGGCCACCGCGGTAAAGTTGGCCGCCACTGCGACACTGGCCGTCTCCGCATAAGCCTGCGGCACGAACGACACGCCCAACAACAGGACGCCGGCTAAAATCTTGTGCATCTTCGATCCCGATATGTTTGAAGAACCCTATCGGTTCTGGCAAACGCCAGAGCGGCCCGCAAGCGTTATTTCTGCCCGGACATATCGATGAGCCTCCGCAACGCGCTCACATCGTCGGCAATCGCACTGCGCGTCCGCTCCTGCATGGAGCGGTAGTGAGTCAGCACCAATTGCCCCGCCTCGGTCAACAGCGCCCCGCCCTGCCCGGCGCCGCCGCGGCTGGTCTCCACCAGCACCATGCCAAAGCCCTCGTTGAGCGCCTGCACCAGCCCCCAGGCGCGCTTGTAGCTCATGCCCATCGCTTTGCCGGCCGCCGAAATCGAGCCGGTCTTGCCGATCTGCTCCAGCAGATCGGCGCGTCCCGGCCCGAGATAAGCCGTCTCAGTCAGAGTAACCCGCAGATGCGTCAGCCCGCTGTCGGGAACGCCCGCCATGGCACTAGCCGCGCAGCGCCGACGCCTCGCGCGCCAGCGCCTCGATGCGCGCCCAATCGCCCGACGCCAGTGCATCGGCCGGCATCATCCAGGAGCCCCCGACACAGATCACGTTGGGCAGCGCCAGGTAGGTCTTGGCCTTGACCGGATCGAGCCCGCCGGTGGGGCAGAACTTGATATCGGACAGTGGCGAGGCGAAGGCCTTGAGCACCGGCGCGCCGCCGAGCGCTTCGGCCGGGAAAAACTTGAGGAACGAATAGCCGCGCTCGCTGGCCGTCATCGCCTCGGTGGGCGTGCCGATACCCGGCAGCAGCGGAATGCCGATTTCGTCGGCTGCATCCAGAATGCGCGGCGAAATGCCTGGCGACACCATGAAGCGGCAACCGGCATCGACCGATTGCTGCATATGGGTGGCGTTCCGAACCGTGCCCGAACCCACGATGGCGCCGGTGACCTTGGCCATTTCTTCCATGACCTTGAGCGCATTGGGGGTGCGCAGCGTTACTTCGAGGATCGGCAGCCCGCCCGCCACCAGCGCTTCGGCCAAGGGCCGCGCCTGGCTCACATCGTCCAGGATGATCACTGGGATGACCGGGGCCAGCGACAGGATGGAACGGATCGCTTCGGCATCTTGGGGCATTTTGGACTCCCGCGTCAGGACTGTTGTGCACGAACGGTTAGGGGCTCGGAAAAATTCTCGCAACCCTCTTCATTGAAATGCGATGCGAAAATACCTAGGTTCCGCCCGCGCACTTGGCTCGCCAGAGGTCCAACGATGGTTCAGACGATCAATGCCCTCACGCCGCTGGACGATGCCCGCGCCATCCTGGGCGAGAGCTACGATCTGCATTTCTCCAAGGCGATCGAGCGCGCCACCGAGAGTGTCTACGAGCGGGTCAAGGACAAGATCCCGCAGATCGAGTGGAGCTTTTATGCGCCGCTGATCTTTGCGATCAACCAACTCAAGAAGGAAAAAGACGCGGTCATCCTGGCGCACAACTACCAGACGCCGCAGATTTATCACGGCGTTGCCGATATCGTCGGCGACAGCCTGCAGCTCGCTATCGAGGCCACCAAGGTCAAGCAATCGGTGATCGTGCAGTGCGGCGTGCACTTCATGGCCGAAACCAGCAAGCTGCTGAACCCGCAAAAAACCGTGCTGATCCCCGATAGCCGCGCCGGCTGCTCGCTGGCCTCCTCGATCACCGTCGAGGACGTGTTGGCGATGAAGGCCATGTATCCGGGCGTGCCGGTGGTGACCTATGTCAACACCTCGGCCGCCGTCAAAGCCGTGACCGACGTGTGCTGCACCTCCTCCAACGCCGCCGATATCGTCAACCGCGTCGATGGCGACACGGTCATCATGATCCCCGACCAGTTCCTGGCGCAGAACACTGCCAAGAAAACCCACAAGAAGATCATCACCTGGGCGGGCTCCTGCGAGGTGCACGAAACCTTCACCGCCGAAGACATTTCCGAGCTGCGACATGCCTATCCGACGGCCAAGATCATCGCCCATCCCGAATGCCCGCCCGAGGTGATCGATGCGGTGGATTTTTCCGGCTCGACCGCCGCCATGATCGACTGGGTCAAGACCGAAAGGCCGGCCCGTGTGGTCATGGTCACCGAATGCTCGATGTCCGACAATGTCGCATCCGAAACCACTGGCGTCGATTTCCTGCGCGGCTGCAACATCTGCCCGCACATGAAGCGCATCAACCTCGAAAACATCCTCTGGTCGCTGCACACCATGACCGAGGAAGTCACGGTCGATCCAGCCATCATCGCCCCGGCGCGTCTCGCCGTCGAACGCATGATAGAAATGAGCCGGAAGGGCGACTAGGCGCCGAGGAAGACGTTGTGGCGATGGAAGGCCAAAGCCGCGTCGTCCGGCCGCGCAATCTCGGACTCGGGCAGGCGCAGGCGCCCAAGCGGATTGATCCGTTCGAGCAGTTCGGGATCGATACGGCTCAGATCGACAATCAGCCCATAGGATTTGCCGACGCTGACATGGCCCTGGCGGAAGGCATCGGCCGCCGCCGTTTCCAGGCACAGGAAATTGCTGACATGCAGCATGCCGCCAGATGTCAGCGGCTGGATCGCGGCAAGCTGCAATTCGTCGTGCATGAAGTCGGGCGGCGGCGCGAATTGCGCGCCCGTCATGGCACACGCATAGCCATAATTGGCCAGCACGCTGGTATAGAGCTGGCGCAAGGTATCGATCGAGGGCGGATCGACCGGTTCGGCCTGATAGCGCGACTCGGCCTCGGTCAGGAATTTTTGCCAGTACAACGGATGGCCTGGGTCATCCGTATCCTCGTTCGCCACTGTCTATCGGCCCTTGTTGCGTCGCACAGCCCTAATGTACTCGGCAAAGGACGTAAGTTAAATCCCGTAGGTGATTGGAGCCGGCCATGCCCACTTTCGACAACACCCTGAACGCCGACGGCGCCCTGATCGTGGGCGCAGGCCTTGCGGGCCTGTTCTGCGCGCTCAAGCTGGCGCCGCGCCCGGTGACCGTGCTGTCGCCCAAACCCCTCGGCTTCGGCGCCTCATCGGCCTGGGCGCAGGGTGGCGTCGCTGCGGCCGTGGGCGAAGGCGACAGTAGCCATGCCCATGCGCTCGATACCGAAATGGCCGGTGCCGGCATTGTCGATCACGGCATTGCCGAATCGGTGACCGCCGAAGCCGCCGCCCGTATCGAAGACCTGTCCCGATGGGGCACGCCGTTCGACCGCGACGATTTCGGTCACTACGAGCTTGGTCGCGAGGCGGCCCATTCAGCCAACCGCATCGTCAAGGTCGAGGGCGACCGCGCCGGCTGGGCCATCATGCAGGCCATCATCGCGGAGGTGCGCCGCACCCCCTCGATCCGCGTTGTCGAAGGGATCACCGCCCTGAGCCTCGCGCGTGACAACGGCCGCATCGTCGGCGTCTTCTGCCGCAAGCTAGGCGATCGCTATTCCGAGCCGGTGTTTATCCGCGCCCGTGCGACAGTTCTCGCCGCTGGTGGCCTAGGCGGGCTTTACGCCGTCACCACCAATCCGCCGGGCGTGCGCGGCCACGCCATGGGCATGGCGGCGCGCGCGGGCGCGCTGATTGCCGACGCCGAATTTGTGCAATTCCACCCCACCGCCATTGCCACCGGCGCCGATCCGGCTCCCCTGGCCACCGAGGCGCTTCGCGGCGAAGGCGCAATCCTGGTCAACGATCTCGGCGAGCGCTTCATGCCCGCCATCCACCCGGACGCCGAACTGGCACCTCGCGATGTGGTTGCGCGCGCCAATTTCCGCCAGATCCAGGCCGGGCATAAGGTGTTTCTGGATACGCGAAAAGTGCTGGGCGAGGCCATCCTCACCCGCTTCCCTACCGTGGCAAAATACTGCCTCGATGCCGGCATCGACCCCGTTGCCGGCATGATCCCGGTGACACCTGCCGCCCATTTCCACATGGGTGGCGTCAAGGTCGACGAGCGTGGACGCTCATCTCTGCCGGGCCTCTGGGTCTGCGGCGAAGCTAGCTGCACCGGCCTGCACGGCGCCAATCGATTGGCCTCCAACTCACTGCTCGAGGCCACCGTCTATGGCGCCCGCATCGCCGAGGACATTGGTGGGCTGGAGCCGGTGCGCAATCTGGCACCGTTCAAGGGCATCGAATGGAACGAGGCCGAGGGCGAAAAGGCCGAACAGGTGCTACGCGACCTGCCTGCGGTGCAGAACCTGCGCCACATCATGACCGACCTCGTAGGCGTCGAGCGCGACGCCGCCGGGCTCAAGCAGGCGCTTCGCCAGATCGCAGCGCTGGAAGCCAGCGCCGAGCACGTCACCAGCGCCTACCTCAACATGACCACCTCGGCCACGCTGGTCGCCGCCGCAGCCCTCAAGCGCACCGAAAGTCGCGGCGGCCATTTCCGTACCGATTTTCCCGAAACCGACGACAAGAACTGGGAGCATCACACCACGATGACGCTCGAGGAGGCTCTGGCCATTCGTGCCGGGGCCTAGTTCTTCTCCGCCAACAGATATGTCGCCAGCGCAGTCAAATCCTCGTCGGTCCATTGCGACGTCGAGTCGGCGATGACATGGGCCATTTCGCCGCCCAGCACGTCGAAGCCGGGCGTAAACCCATCTTTCAGCGTCTGCACCAGCGTCGGGACGTCGTACTGATCCGCGGTCAATGCGGCGGCGGTGATGGCCGGCGCTTTGCCGCCAGTGCCGCCGGGGGAACCGGTGAGGGCCGCGTTCCAGTCCAGCGCGCCCAGGGCGTTGCGCGGCGTGTGGCAGGCCACGCAATGGGCGGGGCCGAAGGCCAGATATTTGCCGCGATTGAATTGCGCCGATTGCCCCGCGTCGGGCATGAACCGCGCCGGCGTGAAGAACAGGTTCTGCCAACCGGCCAAAGCGAGGCGAATATTGAACGGGAACGGCACCTGGCTGGGTGCCGCGGGCTCTGCTATCGGCGCGCTCGCCATCAGCGCAGCATAGAGATCGGCGATCTCCTGATCGCTCATCTGCGTATAATTCTCGTAGGGGAATGCCGGATAGAGATGCCCCTGCGGCCCCATGCCATTGCTGAGCGCATCGGAAAACATCGCCAGCGTCCACTTGCCGATGCCGGCATTGGGGTCCGAGGTGATATTGGGCGGCACGAACGTTCCAAAGGCGGTCGTCAGGCCCGCCCCACCCGAAAGGAATGCCCGCCCGGCCTTGGTATCGGTGTGGCAGGCGACGCAGCCGCCCACGCGGATCAGGTAATTACCGCGGGTGACATCACCGACCAGCGTCAGGTCCCGTGCCGGCCCTTCGACCGGCTTGAGCAGATAGACCGCCGCGCCCAGCCCGACCACGACGAGCACACCCAAGACCCAGACCCAACGCCGCATATCATTCCCCGATTTGCCGGCGCCATACAGAACAGAGCCGACACTGTTGGGCAATTGACGACAATGTTAGCGCCAAGGCAGGGACTAAAATCCGATCAGGCGTTGAGCACCGCATCGACCTGGGCCCGGGTCGGCGGCTTGCAGCCCTTCTCGCCGCAATTGAGCCCGGCCACCACCGCGCCGAATCGCAGCATGTCGGCCAGCGCGCCATGTCCCAGGCCATCCAGCTTGCCGGGCTTGAGCAGATGCCGCTCATGCAGCCACGACAACACGCCGGCCATCAGGCTGTCGCCAGCGCCCACCGTGTCGCCAAACACCGGTGGGGCATAGATATCGGCTTGCGCCTTGCCCGCCGCGGTGAAAGCGCGCGAACCCTTCTCGCCCAGCGTCACGACAACGAGCTGGCAATTAGGCCGCGCCAGCAAATCGCTTGCGTGCTGCTCGATACTCTTGCCCGCGTCCAGTTCGGCCAGGTCTTCCACGGACACCTTGACCACATGAGCTAGGTCGAGAAAGACGGACAGGCGTTGCTTGTAGCCTTCGAAATCATCCACCAGGCTGGGGCGCACATTGGGATCGATCGAAATGGTCGCGCCCTTGGCAATCGCCGCCTGTACGATCTGCAGCCAAACCGCCGCCTCATCTGCTTTCATCGGGCAGAAGCCGCCGATTTGATAGAGATTGAGGTCGACCGGGAGCGCCGCGATGGCCTTGGCCGCGTCGATCACTCCATCGGCCTGTCGATAGAACCCGTAGCGCGCATTGTGGTTGTCATCGAAATTCACCACCGCGAGGGTGGTATATTCGCGTACTCGCTCGGGCAGCAGCGTCGTGACCCCGGCGGCGTCGAGCGGCCCCAGCAGGTAGTCGCCAAACGCATCGGCCGAGATCGGGCAGAGGAAGCCGGTATCATTGCCCAGCTTGGCCAGCGCGATGGCGCAATTGTAGGGCGAGCCGCCCGGATGCGCCGTCATCACGATCTGGCCGGCACCATCGCGGTTGATCAGCGCGCCATCGGCCAATTCGACTTCGGCCTTCAAATCGATCAGGCTTTCCCCACCAACGACAAACATTGCGACCCCTCTGATATATGGCCAGCCACATAGCATTTTTGCCCACACTGTCACCAGCCAAGTGAGCTTGCGCCCAACACGTGGGCAGACAAGTTTGAATTATTTCTGCGAACTGGGGATTAAATCTTTCCCGCTGGTGTTGACCTCGTGCAGGCGGCCATGACGGCCCCTGATCACGGAGGAAAAATCCATGAATATCCGTATGCTTCTGGCTGGCGCTGCTGCGCTGGCACTGATCTCCGCTCCCGCCTTCGCTGAAGATTATGCCGGCGGCGCCGTCAAGACGTCCGAAATCGGCGGCAAGGAAGTGCTGACCGATGCCAACGGCATGACCCTCTACACCTTCGACAAGGACACTGCCGGCGTCTCCAATTGCTACGACGATTGCGCCACCAAGTGGCCACCGGCAATGGCCGATGCCTCGGCTAAGGCTGAGGGCGATTTCACTATCGTCGACCGCACCGACGGCACCAAGATGTGGGCCTTTAAGGGCATGCCGCTGTATCTGTGGTTCAAGGACACCAAGGCTGGCGATACGACCGGCGACGGCGTCGGCGGCGTCTGGCATACTGCGGTGGAATGATCGACTAGGCAGGCTTCCTTGACAGATTTTCTCGACCAGGTCGAAACCTGCGTGCCGGCGCTGCGGCGTTATGCGCGGGCGCTGACACGCAATATCGATCTGGCCGATGATCTCGTGCAGGATTGCCTCGAACGCGCTATTTCACGGCGCGCGCTGTTCCGCCCCACGGGTCCGGTGCGCGCCTGGCTCTTCACCATTTTGCTGAACCTTTATCGCAACAGCCTTCGTTCCTCCCACAGACGGGGGCAGACGGTGGATATCGACACCATCCCCGAGCCCTCCACCCCGGCGCCGCAGCCGGGCCATATCGCGCTGGCTGAAATGGCCCGCGCCATCGAAACGCTACCACTCGACCAGAAGGAAGCATTGCTCTTGATCGCCCTCGAAGGCCTCTCGTACACCGAGGCCGCGACCATTCTCGGCATTCCCCAGGGCACGCTGATGTCCCGGCTGGGCCGTGCCCGCGCTGCCCTGCGCGTGGCCACCGGCAACACAGCCGAGCCGCATTTGAGGACGGTCAAATGAGCGCCGTATCCCGCGACATGCTGATGGCTTATGCCGATGGCCAGCTCGACGCGGCCGACCGTCCGGCGGTCGAGGCCCATCTGGCGGTCAATCCTGAAGCCGCCGCCGAAGTCCTGCTCTGGCAGCGCCAGTCCAACGCCCTCCGCGCGCTGTTCGCCCCCGCCGGCTCCGAGCCGGTTCCGGCGCGCCTGCGCGCGCATCGGATCGCCGCTGCAAGCGGGTCGCGCCGCATGCGCTCCTGGCGCTGGGCGGCGGCTGCGGTCGTGCTGGTGGGCCTGGGGCTGGGCGGCGGCTGGTTCGCCCGGCCATTGCTGAATGGCGCACCCCCCGCCAGCGCCAGCCTGATCGCCGACGCGGTCAACGCCCACATGGTGTTCGTGGCCGAAAACCGCCACGCCGTCGAAGTGCCCGCGACCGACCAGGACCATCTGGTGACCTGGCTGTCCAACCGGCTGGCTACCCCGCTCGACACACCGGATTTGACGTCCGAAGGCTTTACCCTTGTGGGCGGCCGCCTGCTGCCCGGCGAACCCAATGCGGGCGGCCGCGCCGCGCAATTGATGTATGAAAATGGCGCCAAGGACCGGGTCACCGTCTATGTGACCGCCGCCCTGCCTGATCGCGCCCCGGCGTATCAATTCGCCAATGCGGGCGGCGCCGAAGCGTTTTACTGGTCCAATGCGCGCATCACCTGCACGGTGGTGGGCACGCTGCCCGAAGCGCAGATGAAAACTGTTTCCCAAGCCGTGTACCGCCAGATGACCGAAGGCGATGTTACGGCAGGACCGGCGTACCGGGGATAAGGTCTTTCTCACCTCTCCCTTTGGGGGAGAGGTCGGGTCGCTCTTGCGAGCCGGGTGAGGGGGCCTTTTCCTGGTGCGGTGTGAGGGAAGGCCCCCTCACCCGGCCTTCCGCCGACCTCTCCCCCAGAGGGAGAGGTGAAGAAGCTCTACCCCTGCGTCCCCAGTGGACTATTCCGCTTCGGAATATCGTTCGAATAAATATTATGCAGCCCGACATTGAGGATGTCGCGCTCGCCGCACAGGGCCATGGTGGTGTCGAGCTCCTTGCGGATGATGTCGAGCACGCGGGTGACACCGGCTTCGCCGCCGGCGCCCAGGCCATAGAGCATGGGCCGACCGATAAAGGTGCCTTTGGCGCCATAGGCCAGAGCCTTCAGAACGTCCTGGCCCGAGCGAATGCCGCTATCGAGATAGACTTCGGTCTTGTTGCCGATGGCATCGATGATCTCGGGGAGCACGCGGATGGTCGAGGGGGCGCCGTCAAGCTGGCGGCCGCCATGATTGGAGACGATCACCGCGTCCGCGCCATTGTTCACCGCAGCCAGCGCGTCATCCGGATCGAGCACGCCCTTGACGATGACCGGGCCGCCAAAGCGCTTTTTGACCCAGGCGATGTCGCCCCAGTTGAGCGTGGGGTCGAACTGGCTGGCGGTCCAGGCCGACAGCGACGCCAGATCGTGATCGCCGCTCACATGGCCGACGATATTGCGGAAAGTGTGCCGCTTGGTGCCCAGCATGCGCATGCACCACGCCGGATGCTGCATCATCTGCCAGATGGAATAGGCATTGAATTTGGGCGGGGTGGAGAGCCCGTTGTGGATATCCTTGTGGCGCTGGCCCAGGATCTGCAAATCCATGGTCAGCACCAGCGCCGAGCAATTAGCCGCCTTGGCGCGGTCGATCATGCGCTCGATGAAGCCGCGGTCGCGCATCACATAGAGCTGGAACCAGAACGGGGCCGTGGTGTTTTCCGCGATGTCTTCGATCGAACAGACGCTCATGGTCGAAAGCGCGAAGGGAATGCCGTATTTCTCCGCCGCCTTGGCGGCCTTGATCTCGCCATCGGCCACCTGCATGCCGCCGGTCGCGGCGGGCGCGATGGCCACAGGCATGGTGATTTCCTTGCCCAGCATCGTGGTCCTGAGGTTGCGCCCCTCGAGATTGACCGCCACCTTCTGCTTCAGCTTGATCTTGGCAAAATCGCTCTCGTTGTCGCGATACGTGCCTTCGGTATAGCTGCCGCTATCGGCATACTCGAAGAACATCTTGGGCACGCGCCGGCGAGCAGCCGTTTTCATTTCATCGACAGTGAGGATTTTATCGAGTGCGGCCATGCTGGGCTCCCAAGGTTGCACTGCCCTAGCAACTAACATGTTAGTCGTCAATGCGACGTTGAGCATGGGTGAGTGCCGCCCGGACGGAAGCCCTGCGGTTGAAAGACTGCGGCATGCGGCGAGACGTGCCTCATGGTAATTTTTAGTAAGCGAGACGGCGTCTCGCCGCATGCGATGGGGTTTCTGGCCGCCCGAACGTGGCCTCCATTGTTTCAGGAGACGAACGTCGCGCTGGCCCAGGGATCGCGCGACCGCATTCCCCTCCCACCAAACTCCCCACGGCCGTT
>NZ_JAQGJM010000003.1 GCF_028290625.1 Devosia sp. | reverse complement strand
GCATCCGTAAAATACAAAAGGGCCGGCCCCGAGGGACCGGCCCGATCAAGCCTGGGTGTTGGGCCGTTACTGGTGCACGACCACCAGGGCGCCGACCTTCACGCGCTCGTAGAGGTCGGTGACGTCCTCGTTGGTAAGGCGGATGCAGCCGGACGACACAGCCTGGCCGATGGTCCAGGGCTCCGACGTGCCGTGGATACGGTAGAGCGTCGAGCCGATATAGAGGGCGCGGGCGCCGAGCGGATTGTCCGGGCCGCCGGGCATGTAGGCCGGCAGGTCCGGCACGCGCTTGCGCATCTGCGCCGGCGGCGTCCAGCCCGGCCACTCGGCCACGCGGGTGATCCTGTGCTGGCCCGACCAGCGGAAGCCGTCACGGCCCACGCCGATGCCGTACTTCATTGCCTTGCCGTCAGCGAGCACCAGGTAAAGCCGGCGCTCCGACGTCTCGACGACGATGGTGCCCGGCTTGAACTTGGTCTCGTAGTCGACGATCTGGCGGGGGATCGCCTTGCCGCGCCTGGTCCCCGCCTTGACCGCTGTCGATTCCTCCCAGACGTTGGTGTCAGGGTTGTAGATGCGGGCTGCCGCGGCCGGTGCAACCACCGAAACGCTGAGGATCGCCGACAAAAAGGCGGCAATCGCTATTCTTGTTTTCGACATGTTCTTCAAACTACGCCTCTTGACGAAGTCGGCCCTGTTCAGCGAGCCAATCATCCTATGGTTGATAAACTGTTCCCGACAGGCCGTGAACGTGCCATGCCATGATTCGGACAAACTCCGAACACCACAGCCACATTGTGTTGCCCCGATGCGACATTTCTATTCACCTCTGCGTGAGTAGCCGGGTTGACAGTCCCCTGCGCCTCTCCTAGTCCCGCGCCGACCGGGGAGGGGATGCTGAGTGATCGATGACCAGAAATACCGGGCTGCCGCTGCAGCAATGGCGGAAGTCACAAGCGGCATGCGTCTCGGCCTTGGCACCGGCTCGACTGCGAAGCACTTCGTCGACCTGATCGGCCGTGCCGTTGGGGATGGGCTGGAAGTCCTCTGCGTGCCGACATCGTCGGGCACCGAAGCGCATGCCCGCAGCCTCGGCATTCCGCTCACCGATCTCGACGCCACGCCCGAGCTCGACCTCACCGTCGACGGCGCCGACGAGGTTGGCCCGGGGTTGACGCTGATCAAGGGCGGTGGCGCCGCGCTGGTGCGCGAAAAGATCGTCGCCGCGGCCTCGAAGCGGATGATCGTCATCGCCGATGCATCAAAGCGCGTCGCGACCCTCGGGCGGTACCCACTCCCTATCGAGGTCAACCATTTCGGCCTCGGCGCCACTGCCGCGGCGATCGGCGTGGTGATGGCCGATTTCAACGCCAAGGGCGGGCTGCGGCGGCGCCTCGGGAGCGATGGCACCCCGCTGGTCACCGATGGCGGCCACGCCATCCTCGATGCATTTTTTGGCCGCATTCCTCGGCCAGAAGCGCTGGCGAAAGCCCTGATCGACATTCCGGGCGTGGTGGAGCACGGCCTGTTCATCGGCCTGTGCAAGCGGGCCTACGTGGCCGGCCCCGAGGGCGTCGACGTTCTGGACGGCTGAGAGCCGCTCGGATAGGGCTAGTGAGGGTAACACAACCAGATGGGCACTAAGCCGATGACGACCATTTTCAAGCGCGCGCCGATGCTTGCCGCCGCGCTGCTGTCGCTGATCCTTTCCGCCTTCGTGGCGCTGCCGGCCGTGAGCCAGCAGACGGAAATCTCGCCGGAGCACCTGGCGCTGGCCCGCAAGTATGTCGACCTGACCGACACCGGCGGCCTCTACGAGGCGAGCGTTGTCCAGGCCGGCATCAACACCTACAAGCAGCTGCTGCCGCAGAACCCGGAAATCGCCGAGCCGCTCAACACCGCCATCGAGACGGTGATCTCCACCTACAAGGGCAAGAAGGGCGAGCTGTTCGACCAATTCGCGCGCGTCTACGCGCTCTCCTTCACCCAGGAAGAGCTGCAGCAGATCGTCGATTTCTATTCCACGCCGACCGGCATCAAGCTCGCCAAGTCCAACGCCGCGATGAGCGGCACCATGACCCGCATCATGGATGTGTTTTCGTCCAACCTGAACACCGAGTTCTTCGCGAGGGTCCGTGCCGAGCTGAAGGCCAAGGGTATCGACACCTGAGCCGACGCGCCCTATCTGATTGAAGGCCCCGCCGTCGCGCGGGGCCTTTTTACGTTCGGGGGTATTCGATGAGCGACAGCTACGATCTTGTGGTGATCGGCGCCGGTTCCGGCGGCGTGCGGGCGGCGCGGGTGGCCGCGACATACGGGGCGCGGGTCGCCATCATCGAGGAATACCGCGTCGGCGGCACCTGCGTGATCCGCGGATGCGTCCCGAAGAAACTCTTTGTCTACGCCTCGCGCTTCAAGGACATGTTCGAGATCGCCCCAAGCTTCGGCTGGACGGTCGACGCGAGCTTCGACTGGCCGACACTGGTGGCCAACAAGGACAAGGAAATCGCCCGGCTCGAGGCGGCCTATGTCGCGGGGCTGGAAGGGCCGGGCGCCGAGATCATCCGCGACCGCGCCGTGCTCACCGGGCTCAACAGCGTCAAGTTGCTCAAGTCCGGCCGCGAACTCACCGCCAGGACCATTCTCGTCGCCACCGGCGGGCACCCCTACATCCCCGATATTCCCGGCAAGGAACTCGCCATCACCTCCAACGAGGCCTTCCACCTCGAAAAGCTGCCGCACTCGATCTTGATCGAAGGCGGCGGCTTCATCGGGGTGGAGTTCGCGACCATCTTCGCCGGCCTCGGCGTCCACACCACCATCGTCTATCGCGGCGAGCGGGTGCTGCGCGGCTTCGACGAGGACATTCGCACCGGCCTCGAAGCCGGCCTCGAGGCGCGCGGCATCAAGATCATCTACGAGACCAACGTGCTCGGCCTCAGGGAAACCGGCAACGACATCACCGTCAGCTTCTCGGACGGCATCGATGCGCCCTACGGCGCGGTGATGTTCGCCACGGGACGCACCCCCAACACGGCGGGCATCGGCCTCGAAGAGGTCGGCGTCGCCCTTAACGAGGATGGCGCCATCGCCGTCGATGCCTATTCGCAGAGCAGCGTGCCCTCGATCTACGCCGTCGGCGACGTCACGAACCGGGCGCAACTGACCCCTATCGCCATCCGCGAGGGCCAGGCCTTCGCCGAGACGGTATTCAACGACAACCCGATTGCGGTCGATCACTCACTGATCGGGGAAGCGGTGTTCGGCGAGCCCGAGGTCGGCACCATCGGCCTAACCGAGCACGACGCGGCGACGCATGGCGATATCGACGTGTACATCGCCCGCTTCCGGCCGATGATCAACACGCTGTCGACCAAGTCCGACCGCATGATGATGAAGCTCATCACCCTCGCCAATGGCGGTAGGGTGCTCGGCGTCCACATCATCGGACCAGGCGCCGCCGAGATCATCCAGATGGCGGCCATCGCCATGGGCATGAACGCCACCAAGGCCGATTTCGACCGAGCCATCGCCATGCACCCGACTGCCGCCGAGGAACTCGTGACGTTCAAGAAGCCGAGCTACGTATATCGGGGTGGGGTCAAGGTTTAGTCCGCCGGTGGCCGTGGCCCCCCACCCCGTCCCTCCCCCTGAACAGGGGGAGGGAGACGAAAACGCTGGCGCCGTTGAGAGGGTCTCCCTCCCCCTGTTCAGGGGGAGGGGACAGGGGTGAGGGTCCACAGCCACCGGACCCCAAGGCCCCGCGACCAAAGACGAGGCCGCGCTCGGCTTGGCATCGCCCCAATCCCCTGCTAGACCCCCCGCCGACCGGGAGAAACGCGTTATGCCGACGACTTGGACGCCGCAAAGCTGGAGACAGAAGCCCATCTCGCAGGTGCCGGTCTACCCGGACAGCGCGAAGCTGGAGGCGGCCGAGGCGCAGCTGAGGAAATTCCCGCCGCTGGTTTTCGCCGGCGAGGCCCGCGACCTGAAGCATCAGCTTGCCGAGGTGGCCGAGGGCAGGGCGTTCCTCTTGCAGGGCGGCGATTGCGCCGAGAGCTTTGCCGAACACGGCGCCGATCACATCCGCGACTTCTTCCGCGTCTTTCTGCAGATGGCTGTGGTGCTGACCCATGGCGCGTCCAAGCCCGTGGTCAAGGTCGGCCGCGTTGCCGGCCAGTTCGCCAAGCCGCGCTCGTCCGATACCGAGATCATCGACGGCGTCGAACTGCCCAGCTATCGCGGCGATATCATCAACGCCATCGAGTTCAATGAAAAGGCCCGTGTGCCCGATCCCGATCGCATGCTGCAGGCTTATCGCCAGTCAGCCGCGACGCTCAACCTGCTGCGCGCCTTCGCCTATGGCGGTTATGCCGAGCTGACGCGCATCCACGAATGGACGGTCGGGTTCATGAAGGGCTCCAACTGGAACACGCGCTACGAGGAAGTGGCGCGCAAGATTGATGACGCCATCACCTTCATGGCGGCGCTTGGCCTCAATCCCGATAATACCCCGGCACTGCGCCAGACCAGCTTCTTCACCAGCCACGAAGCCCTGCTGCTTGGCTACGAGGAAGCGTTGACCCGCCGCGATAGCATCACCAATGACTGGTACGCCACTTCGGGCCACATGATCTGGATCGGGGACCGCACTCGCCAGCCCGATGCTGCCCATGTCGAGTATTTTGCCGGCATCAAGAACCCCATCGGCATCAAATGCGGCCCAACACTGGCCAGCGATGACCTGCTGCGCCTGCTCGACCGCCTCAATCCGCAGGACGAGGCCGGCCGCATCACCCTGATCGCCCGCTTCGGCTCCGACAAGATCAACGAGCATCTGCCGCGCCTGATCGAGACCGTACAGAAGGCCGGCCGCACCGTGGTCTGGTGTTCCGATCCGATGCATGGCAACACCATCAAGGCCTCCAACGGCTACAAGACGCGCCCGTTCGATCGGGTGCTGTCCGAGGTCGGCTCGTTCTTCGAAATCCACCGCCAGCTCGGCGCCTATGCGGGCGGCGTGCATATCGAGATGACCGGCGACGACGTCACCGAATGCGTCGGCGGCATGTCGGCGGTCACCGAGGCCTCGCTGTCGGACCGTTACCACACCTATTGCGACCCGCGCCTCAATGCCAGCCAGGCCCTGGAACTGGCTTTCCTCGTTGCCGAGGAAGTGGGCCATCAGCAGCCGGCACGGCCACGTCTGGCGGCGGGCGAATAAAGCCCGCGCGCCATCGAACTCTCCGCCGGGCCGCGCGTTGCCTCAACGGTGCGGCTCACATTGATGTGATGCTCTGCCCGCTGTCTTGTGTGTGAGGCCCGAGTTCATCAATGCCGAAATCCCTGTTTCCGACGGCCTCTCCCGAGACTCGCGCCCGGCTCGAGCAAAGCCCGACGCTCAAGCTGGTCAATGACTTCGATTGGGCCGCGACCCCGCTCGGCCCCATTCCCGAATGGCCCGACAGTCTCAAGGGCGCCGTTCGCGTCATCATGGCAGCGTCCAGTCCCATGGTGATCCTGGCTGGTGTCCGCGGCATCCTGATCTACAACGACGCCTATGCCGATTTCGCCGGCGACCGGCATCCTGAAATCTTTGGCATGGCGGCAGAAGCCGCCTGGCCGGAGGTTTCAGACTTCAATCGCGACAAGATCGCGATGGGCTTTCGCGGGGAAGCGGTCACGCTACGCAATCAGGAGCTGACGCTGGATCGGCATGGACAGCTCGAAATGGCGTGGATGGACCTGCAGTATAGTCCAATCTATGGCGATGACGGGTTGGCCATCGGGACCTTCTGCGTCGTCCATGAGACCACCGACGCCGTGCTCGCCGAGCGCGCCTTGGCCCGCAGTGAGGAGCGGCTGTCGCTGGCGCTGAGCGGCTCCAACATCGTGGGCACCTGGGACTGGGACGTGCTGAACAATGTGGTGACGGCGGACGACCGCTTTGCGCTGATGTTCGGCATTGATCCGCTGCGCGCCGGCCTTGGCGTCGAGATCGAGCAATTCGTCGGTGCTATCCATCCCGACGATCAGCCGCGTGTCACCGAAGAGATCAGCACCGCGCTGGCCACAGGCGCCGATTACCATTCCGAATATCGCCTGCGCGGCGCTGACGAAGTCGTCCGCTATGTGGTCGCCTCCGGCCGGGCGCGCCTCGATGCCGAGGGCAGGGCGGTGCGCTTCCCCGGTGTCGTGGTCGACATCACCGCCCAGCGCCGCATAGCCGAGGCCCTGGCTGAGAGCGAGCTGCGCTTTCGCACGCTGGCCGACACCATGCCGCAAATGGTGTGGTCAACGCTGCCGGACGGCTTCCACGACTATTACAACGCGCGCTGGTACGAATTTACTGGCGTTCCCATCGGCTCAACCGATGGCGAAGGCTGGAACGGCATGTTCCATCCGGACGACCGGGAGCGCGCCTGGACAGCCTGGAACCACTCCCTGGCAACGGGCGAGCCCTACCAGATCGAATATCGCCTGCGTCATCATACCGGTGAGTATCGCTGGACGCTCGGTCTGGCCCTGCCGATCCGCGACAGCGACGGGACTATCGTGCGCTGGTTCGGTACCTGCACCGATATCCATGCCACCAAACTGGCCGCCGAAGAGCGCGAGCTGGTAGCCCAGGAACTCAGCCATCGTATCAAGAACATCTTCGCCGTGCTGACCGGCATTATCGGCCTCTCGGCGCGCAGCCAACCCGAGATCAAGCCGTTTGCCGACCAGTTGCGCCAGCGGATTTTTGCTTTGGCGGAGGCCCATGATTTCGTGCGGCCCCATAGTCAGGAGTCCCGCCCCGGCGAAAGCCAGACCTCGCTCCGGGCCCTGATTAGTCGATTGCTGACGCCCTATGGTCAGGACGGGCAATCGCGCTTTGAATTCCTGGGCGACGATGCCGAGATCGACGAGGGTGCCGCCACGCCCCTGGCTTTGCTGGTGCATGAACTGGCGACCAATGCGGCCAAATACGGTGCGCTATCGACGCCGGAGGGCCGCATCGTGCTGACCGGCGCACGCAATGAGGATCGCTATCATCTGTCCTGGAAGGAAATCGGCGGCCCGGCCATTGCCACGGGTGATTTGCCGGAAGGTTTTGGCTCGCGCGTGATCGCGCTGAGCGTTGAGGGGCAGTTGCGGGGCCAGCTCGAGCGGATTTGGGAGCTGGATGGGCTGCGCGTCGAGGCAATTCTTCCCCTCGAGGCACTGCGCCGCCCGGCCAAGCTGCAGAGCGGCGAGGCGGGCTAAGCGCCCGCGACGATGGGCCCGTTCCAGCCGAACAATTGCAGCCGGCGCGGCGGGTGACCGTCGCCATCGCGGCGATGCGCAACCACGAAGTCCAGCGCCTGCTTGAGTTCGCGATCCGACACCGGCTTGGGCAGCACGCCGAGCGTACCGGGTATGCCGTCGCCCAGTTGCGCCGGATTGGCGGTCATGAACAGCACGGTCACGCCATGCGTCTGCGCCAGGATGCGCCCGATGGCGATGCCGGTGGGGCCATCTTGCAGGTTAAGATCGACCAGGGCGATGTCCGTATCGGGCGCCAGGCTCAAGGCGCTGCGCCGATCCGCGGCGATGCCGACCGGCTCGTGTCCCAGTTCGGCGATGACCTGCTCGATCTCGGCCGCGACAAATATCTCGTCTTCGACCACCAGTATCCTATAGTTCATAGCCCTCTACCTTCAGTGGGTCTTCGCCTTGCGGCAGAGGGCAAACTCGTCACTGTCCTATCAGTTGCCTCATGGCAGCCATTCAACGAGTTTTACACAACTTCCTGATCGGCGCCGGCCAACAGAAACCCCGTAACCTCCTGACATTGCGCGTTTAGCGGAACATTAACCCTAATCGTTCAATAATTTTGTTGAGGCCGATAAGGCTAATTGTACGGGAGTTTTCATCATGCCCCGCTCGCTGAGTTGCGTTTGCGCGATCGCTGCACTGAGTGTCGTTACGCCATCGCTGGCGGCCGATTATAACGACTATCCCGAATTACGGCCTGCCTATCCTGATAGCTGGGAAAACAGCGACGACAACCCGCTGCATTTCGAGGCCGGCGTCCGCTACTGGTATTCCCTCGGTCAGATGAACCTCTCGGTCGGCCCGAACTCGGAAACCATCGACTCCAAGACCCATTCGGGCGAAGCCTTTGTGCGCATCGATGACGATAGCACCAGCACCTTCGTCGAGGCCACCGCAGGCTACGGCATCGCCCATGAAGGAACCTACTCGACCAATGGCGGAGCCGAGTTCTCCATGCCGGCCGCCCGGCTTGGCTATGTCGGTGCCGACTTTGGCTGGCTGCCCTTCGGCGACCCCAAAGGCGGCGTCGGCCTGGGTGCGGTCGTCGGCTACCAATACACCAATGACAGCCCCGATACCGGCCGCGCCAACTTTACCACAGCGGAGTCGGCCTCCGATATCAGCTGGTCGCCGGCCACCGGCGCTTGGAGCGTCGGCGGCGACAGCGAGATCAACAATTTCGAGATTCACGAAGCCAAAATCGGCGTGGCCGGGCGAGCCGATATGGGTGCGTTCGACCTGACCGGCGAGGCGACAGTAACGCCCTATGCTTGGGTGAGTGGCACGTACGGTGCCTACGGCGCGGGCGGGGCAGGCGTATTCGGCGGTGGGCCGAATACAACGACGGCGCTGCAGGCTTCTGCTGCCTCGATCAACGGTTATGCCTATGGCGTCGGTGGCAAGCTGCTGGTTGGCTTCCATCCTACCGACAATTTGACACTGAGGCTCGGTGGCCGAGCCACCTATCTGCAGGGCGCATATGACGCGACCTATGACCGGGTGGTGATCAATGGTCCGACCGGCGGCGCTGCTCCCTATACGGCTCCCACTTTGGCCAGGCAGACCTTCATCAGCGACAACAACCCGTTCTCGATGTTCCGTTACGGTGCCCTTGTCGAACTCTCCGGCCGCTTCTAGCGACCATCAGCCATGCCGTTGTCCGCTTGCCCTCGCGGGGGTGAGCGGATAAGTCTTGCGCGCATTCGGGCAAGCCCGACATGCGGCAATTCCAATAGCCAACGGGCTTTCCAAATTGACAGACCGCCTCCGCATTGCGCTCGCGCAGCTCAATCCCAAGGTCGGCGCGCTGGCCGCCAATCTGGACCTCGCCCGCAAGGCCTTGGCCGATGCCGAAGCGGCGGGCGCCGATATCCTGATGTTCTCCGAGCTGTTCCTGACCGGCTACTTCCCCGACGATCTGCTGTTCAAGCCGCAATTCGTCGTCGATGCGATTGCAGCAGCCCATGAGCTGGTCGCCGCCACCGCCAATTCCCCGGTATCGCTGATCCTGCCCACCATCTGGCAGGACAAGGGCGGACTGCACAACGCCGTCACCGTCGCCGAAAATGGCGCCATCATCGCCACGCGGCTCAAGCGCGAATTGCCCAATACCGATGTGTTCTACGAGCGCCGGTATTTCGAACCCGGTCCATTGGCGCATCCGGTGACCATCAAGGGCGTCTCCATCGGCATCCCGATCTGCGAGGACATCTGGCACCAATGGGTCTGTGAACACTTGGTGCGCGAGGGCGCCGAAATCCTGCTCTGCCCCAACGGCTCACCCTATTGGAAGGATAAGCAGAGCACCCGCTACAAGCTGGTTCGCGCCCGCGTCGAAGAAGACGACGTGCCGATGCTGTATCTCAACCAGGTCGGCGGCCAGGACGAGCTGGTGTTCGACGGCGCGTCGTTCGCCGTGGAGCCGGGCAACAGGATCGTTTTCCAGGGAAATTCCTTTGCCGAGGATTTCATTGTCTCCGACTGGGAACGGCGCGACGACCGCTGGACCTGCGTCCAGGGTGAGGTCAAGGCGCTGACTTCGGTCGACGAAGCGCCCTGGCTCGCTTGCGTGCTGGGCCTGCGCGACTATGTGCAGAAGAACGGTTTCAAGCAGGTCGTGCTGGGCCTGTCCGGTGGCATCGATAGCGCTGTCGTCGCCGCTCTGGCGGTGGACGCGTTCGGGTCGGACAGTGTCCACTGCATCATGCTGCCCTATCGCTATACCTCCGAGGCCAGCCTCGTTGACGCCAAGGATTGTGCCCAGCGCCTCGGCGTGCGCTACGACGTCGTCGCCATCGGCGAGCCGGTCGACAACGCATTGCATGAGCTCGCGCCCATTTTCGGCAATCGCCCGACCGATCTGGCCGAAGAGAACATCCAGTCGCGCATGCGCGGCGTCTACCTGATGGCGGTGTCCAACAAACTGGGTTCGATGCTGCTCACCACCGGCAACAAGTCCGAAATGGCTGTCGGCTATGCCACCATCTATGGCGACATGAATGGCGGCTACAATCCGCTCAAGGACATGCTCAAGATGGAAGTCTACCGTCTGGCCGCCTGGCGCAACAGCCATCGCCCTGGCGATTGCCTCGGCCCGACCGGCGAGGTCATTCCGCAGCCGATCATCGACAAGGCGCCCAGCGCCGAACTGCGTCCGGACCAGAAGGATCAGGACAGCCTGCCGCCCTATCCGGTGCTCGATGCGATCCTCGAGGCAATGGTCGAGCAGGAATTGTCCATCGGCGAGATCGTTGCCACGGGCTTCGATCTGGCGCTGGTGCAGCGCATCGAGCGGCTGGTCAATATCGCCGAATATAAGCGCCGCCAGTCGGCACCTGGGCCGAAGCTGACGCGCAAGGCATTTGGGCTGGGCCGCCGCTATCCCATAACCAACGGCTATCGCGACGGGACCAAGGGATGACCATTGTCCGCTACGCCCCGTCGCCGACCGGCCGCATCCATCTCGGCAATGCCCGCCCGGCGCTGCTGAACTGGTTCTTCGCCCGCGCCCATGGCGGCCAATACGTGCTGCGCATGGACGACACCGACCTCGCTCGCTCGACCCGCGAATCCGCCGACGGCATCGAAGTCGACCTAACTTGGCTCGGCATCACCCCATCGCTGCTGGTGCGACAGTCCGAGCGCACCGCGCTCTACGACGCGGCGGTGGCCAAGCTCAAGGCCTCCGGCCGTCTCTACCCTGCCTACGAGACCGAGGATGAACTTGACCGCCGCCGCAAGCGTGCCCGGGCGCTCGGCAAGCCGCCGATCTACGATCGTGCGGCACTCAACCTGA
The DNA here is from genome assembly GCF_028290625.1 of Devosia sp. Lineage (GTDB taxonomy): Bacteria > Pseudomonadota > Alphaproteobacteria > Rhizobiales > Devosiaceae > Devosia. The sequence continues at coordinate 14,694 of NZ_JAQGJM010000003.1, read as the reverse complement.
CAGACGCCGATCGCGCCAAGCTGGAAGCCGAGGGCCGCAAGCCGCATTGGCGCTTCCGGCTCGACGGCAAACCCGTGCATTTCGAGGATCTCATCAAGGGTCCGCAGACGGTCAATACCGCTTCCATGTCCGACCCGGTGCTGGTGCGCGGCGACGGCAGCTATCTCTACACGCTGCCCTCCGTGGTGGACGATATCGACCTCGCCATCACCCACGTGATCCGCGGCGAAGACCATGTCTCCAACACCGGTACGCAGATCGAGATTTTCGAGGCGCTTGGCGGGAGGGTGCCGCAGTTCGCCCACCACAACCTGCTGACCGATGCCGAAGGGCAGGGGTTCTCCAAGCGGCTCGGCTCGCTCTCGATCAGCGACCTGCGCGAGCAGGGCTACGAGTCCATCGCCGTCGCCATCATGGCCACCCTGACGGGCACCGCGCTGCCGATCGAGGCCTATGCCTCGCTCGATGAGATCGCGCAGAAGCTCGCCTTCTCCGCCATTTCCCATGGTCCCGCCCGTTTCGATCCCTCCGAACTCGACAGCCTCAATGCCCGCATCCTGCACGCGATGAGCTACGAGACCGCCCAGCCGCGACTGGCCAAGCTCGGCCTCGAAGGCGAGGACCTGTGGCTGCTGTTGCGCAACAATCTGGCGAAGTTCGATGACGTTGCCGAATGGGCCAAGCTAATCACTGGCCCGGTTGCCTCGGTGATCGCGGACGAGGATCGCGACTTCATCGCCACCGCCCGCGATCTATTGCCTGCCGAACCCTGGTCGCTCGATACCTGGGCTCAGTGGACCGACGCGCTCAAGGCCTCCACCGGCCGTAAGGGCAAGACCCTGTTCCTGCCGCTGCGCATGGCGCTGACCGGCCGGCACGATGGGCCCGAACTTAAGAGCCTGCTCCCGCTGGTTGGGCGTAAGGCGTGTCTGGACCGACTACTCTGACCACCTTGTCGCCGAACTGCACCAACCGCATTTCGCTATCGGCGTTCTGAACCACAGCCTTGACGGCGGGCGCTTCGCCGGGACCGGGTGGGCGCGGCCGGGGCAGGGGAATATCCAGCATGGCGACCGTCGCGGCCGGAACCGGAACCTCGGCGGGCGTCACTATCTCTGTCGGCATCGGCCGCCGCGGATCGCGCATGGGCAGCGGAAAGTTGGCGTCCCCGACCGCCACGATACTGCGCGTTTCCCCATCCGGCGCCGAAACGCTGGTGATCGAGCCGCCTGCCGGCTTGGTGTTGCAGGTGCTCGTGGTATCGATGGCCTCGCGATAGGCAAACGCATTGGGCAGGGCCGTATAGGGCGCGCCGGCCATATTGCGCATCTGCTCGGTGTCCTGCCCCGGATTGTCGTAGAAATAGAGATCGACCGGCGTGTTGGGACACTGCGCATGGCACATTGCCGAGTCGTTGGGTAGGTACTCCTGCAGTGTCGAATAGCTGATCGGCCAGAAATAGCCGTCGGTCATCCGCACGCAGACGGTGCGCACCGTGGAGCCGCCCGAGCCCCAATAGCTCCCGTCCTCCATCATCTGACCATCGCTGAAATCGCCCTCGGAGGTGCTGCCGAAAATGCGGTCGAACACGCCTTGGCGATCAGTGGTCATGGTGGCGCTGGAACCCTGGTTGGCGCCGCAGCCGAAGCGGGCCAGCTCCTGCAGGATGCCCTCGCGCTGCTGCGCAACCGCATTGGCGGTTTCCACCGACTGGTTCACGTTGGCCGCCTGCTCGCGCAGCCGCAGCACATCGCGACCCATCTGCTGGCACTGCCGCGACAGCACCCGGCCGGCCTTGGCGTCCGCATTGCAGCCATTGCGGATATAGGAGCTCTCGGCGTCCTGCACCTGCTGCTGCAACCCGCGCGCATTGCCCGAATTGCTCTGCATGTTCTGGAAGTCGCCGTTGCGATCGAACTGACGTAGCGCTGCCTGCAATCGCGAACAACTGGACGATTGCGCATAGGCGTCATTGGCGTCCAGCCCGACGCAAATTACCGCGACCAGCAGGGCCGCCAGGGCCCGCCAGCCATTTCGAGCAATCGTCACCATCAATTCCCGTCTGTTCGCCGCAAAGCCAACTCGGCTTAAACGAGGCGCGAGTCACTATGCAACAGTATAGTCCCCGCGGCGCTGTCGTGATAGCACCGCTCCTGTCACACCCCCGCGACGAGGCTTGGCCGCATGAAATTTGCAACACTTCGCAATGGCCGCCCCGACGGCCAGCTCGTCGTGGTCTCGACCGATTTGCAGCGCTACGTCTCGGCCGGCCGGATCGCCCCGACCCTGCAGGCGGTGCTGGATGACTGGAACGCGCTAACCCCGGCGCTGGCTGCCCTAGGCGCGCAACTCGACGCCGGCGCCATCGCCGGCCAGCCATTCGATCCCGCCTCCGCCATGGCCCCGCTGCCGCGCGCCTATCAGTGGATCGACGGCGCCGGCTATATGGGCCATCTCGAGCGCGTCCGCTCCTTGCAGGGCAGCATCGACGCCGAACTGCAATCGACGCGTCCGCTGCTCTATCAGGGCGGCTCGGATTCCCTGTCCGGCCCGACCGATCCCATTGTCATTCCCGAGGACGGGCTGGCGCTGGATTTCGAGGCCGAGGTCGCCGTGATTCTCGGCCATGTGCCGATGCGCGCCACTCGTGAACAGGCCGCCGCCGCCATCCGGCTGGTCACGGTGTGCAACGACGTGTCGCTGCGCCGGTTGGTGGCCGACGATCTGCAGAACGGGTTTGGCTTTTTTCACGCCAAGCCCTCGACCAGCTTTGCTCCTATCGTCATCACCCCCGATGCACTGATCGGTACCTGGCGCGACAATCGCCTGCATCTGCCGGTGCGGATCACCGTCAATGATGCCCTCTACGGCCAGCCCAATGCCGGCGTCGACGTACATTTCGATTTTCCCACGCTGATCGCCGAGGCCGCCCGCACCCGCACACTGGCGGCGGGCACCATTATCGGCTCGGGCACCATCGCCAACCATCACGAAGAAAGCCTGCCGATCAAGCGCGACGGCATTGGCTTCGGCTGCATCGCCGAGGCGCGCACCGTCGAGAAGATCAAGTATGGCAAGGCGCGGACGCCGTTTCTCAAGCCCGGCGACGTCGTGCGCATCGGCGCGGTAGGGGCCGATGGACAGACCGTGTTCGGCGATATCGAGCAGCGCGTCGCCCTGCTAACACGCTGATTGTTCGATAACATTGCCGTGTGCAGGGTTGGGGCGTCATACAAGCCGTGCAACTCTGCGATCGGTTCTAGCGCGTTGAGGGTGCACTCGTGTCGATCAAGAAGATTTCCGCCATGGCGATTGCCGGGCTGCTGACCGTTGGCGCGGTTTCGGCCTTCGCCCAGGAAGCGTTTGTGGCCCCAACCTCCCCCGACGAAGCCGTGACCATGCGGCAGGCTCTGATGAAGGAGGACGGCGGCATCCTCAAGGGCTCCGCCGACCTGACCGGCGACGCGGCGGTGACTGCATTGCAAACCATTCTGACCAACTACACCCACATTCCTGCCCTGTTCCCCGAAGGCTCCATCGTCGGTAACAGCAAGGCGCTGCCGGCGATCTGGCAGAATTGGGACGGCTTCAACGCTATCCTTGAATCGGGCAAGACCGCAGCCACGGCCGGCATTGCCGCCGCCCAGGCCGGCGACGCCGCAGGTTATGCCGCCGCGCTCAAGTCCCTTGGCGGTACCTGCGGGCAGTGCCACGAGGCCTTCCGCGGCTGATCCTTTTCCTATCGCCTCCAAAGCGATTGGGCGACACGCGAGTGCCGCCCTTTTTTTGTCCGCCGATTTGCGCTTGATTTTTGTTGGCCCCGCGGCCAATCTCGCGCCATGAAGACCCTTCGCGTTAATCCCATTAACGGCTGCATTATTACCTGCTAACCACTCGTTGGCGGCGCGGTCTTCTTCATGCAAATTTCCTGACCCAAGAAGAGCGCACCGCCTGCTTATCCGCATGGCCAGGACGCTCATATGACCTCGGGAACGCCGCAGCTTTCGCTCTACAATACCCTGACCCGCAAGAAGGAACCCTTCGTTCCCATCGATGCGGCCAATGTGCGCATGTATGCCTGCGGGCCGACGGTTTATGACTTCGCCCATATCGGCAATGGCCGCATGGCCATCGTCTTCGACCTGTTGTTCAGGCTGCTGCGCCAGGTCTATGGGCCGGACCACGTCACCTACGTGCGCAACATCACCGACGTCGACGACAAGATCAACGCCCGGGCCGCGCGCGATTTTCCCGGTCTCGATCTCAACGAGGCGATCCGCAAGGTCACCGAAAAGACCGCCGCGCAATACCAGTCCGACGTGACGGCGCTCGGCTGCCTCGAGCCGACGATCCAGCCGCGCGCCACCGACAATATCGAGCAGATGCAAACGCTGATCACCGCACTGATCAAACGCAGCCACGCCTATGAGGCCAATGGCGAGGTGCTGTTCGAGGTCGGCTCCATGCCGGATTACGGCAAGCTCTCCGGCCGCAATCCCGAGGACAATCTCGCCGGCGCTCGTGTCGCGGTGGACGCCCACAAGAAGAACCCGGCTGATTTCGTGCTGTGGAAGCAGTCCTCGGCCGAAGAGCCGGGCTGGGACAGCCCCTGGGGCCGTGGTCGCCCCGGCTGGCATATCGAATGCTCGGCGATGAGTGAGCGCTATCTCGGCCAGTTGTTCGACATCCATGGTGGCGGGCTCGACCTGATCTTTCCCCATCATGAAAACGAAATCGCCCAATCCCGCTGCGCCCACGGCACCCATGCCATGGCCAATGTCTGGATGCATAATGGCTTCCTCCAGGTCGAGGGGGAGAAGATGAGCAAATCGCTCGGCAACTTCTTCACCATCGCCCAATTGCTGGAGACGACGGATTTCGGTGGCCGCAAGTGGCCCGGCGAGGTGTTGCGGCTGGCCATGCTGATGACGCACTATCGGCAGCCCATCGATTTTACCGTCGCCCAGCTTCAGCTTTCTGAAGCGAAGCTGAAGCAATGGTATGAAGCCGTTTTCGAGCACTCGCCTATGCCCACGAGTTGGTGGGAACATCTCAACGGCACCGGGGCATACTTGCCTCCATCTCAGGAGTTAATTGCCGCGCTGAGCGACGACTTGAACAGTCATCTAGCATTATCGTTTCTCGACCGCACAGCCAGGCCATCGAGTGCGTCGGAGGCCGCGCAGTTGGCCTCTGACTTGCATTTCCTAGGGTTCGATATGGAATCTTTCTGGGAAACGTGCCGGCTTGCGATGGGTGAAATCACTGACAAGGGCGAGATTGACGGGTTGGTCGCGGCTCGCGGCGAGGCGTTGGCCAACAAGGACTTCGCCACGGCCGACCGCATCCGCGCTGAACTAGCCGAGCAGGGCATTGCCCTGATGGACTCCAAGGACCCCGAGACGGGTGAACGCCGAACCAAATGGGAGATCAAGCGATGAGCATTTTCGATCACATGGGATACGCCGTTGGTGACTTCGCCAAGTCCGCCGCGTTTTATGACGCCGCCCTGGGACCACTCGGCATCAAGCGTGCGGCAGAATTCGAATATCCCGGCGGCCAGGTCATCGGCTACGGCGCTGAGCGTCCCGAGTTCTGGGTCAATTCCGGTGAAGCATTGAAGGACCGTGTCCACGTTGCCTTCGCCGCCCCAACCCGCACCGCCGTCGACGCCTTCTACAAAGCGGCCCTCGCCGCCGGTGGCAGCGACAATGGCGGCCCCGGCATCCGCGACCAATACACACCCACCTACTACGCGGCTTATGTCATCGACCCGGACGGCCACAATATCGAAGCCGTCTGCCATGCGGCTGAATAGAGCTTGATGGTGAGCCCACAGGCCCCCTCATCCGGTCCTTCGGACCACCTTCTCCCACGAGGGGAGAAGGTTGGCTCCGTGTTTGTGGGACCAACCCCTCACCCGGATTTTCCGCTGGACGCGGAAAATCCACCCTCTCCCTCAAGGGGCGAGGGTGGGCTGGCGCCGCGGATGAATGCCGAGGCAGTCCCAAATGCCGGCCAGCCCTCGCCCCTTGAGGGAGAGGGTGCCCGAAGGGCGGGTGAGGGGTCTGCGCGCGGGCATGCTCGAAGCGATTGGCGAACACCACAATTGCCCAAACTTCGGGGTTTCGCCAAATCCATGCGCCATAAGCCGACCGAGGCCGAGGATCGTTTCTGGCAGATATTACGCCACCGGCGATTGGACGGGCACAAGTTCCGGCGTCAACATCCAGTGGGCAACTACATTTTGGATTTCGTCTGCCTTTCGTCGCACCTGATTGTTGAACTCGACGGCAGCCAGCATGCTGACAATGCGTACGACGTCGCGCGTGACACCTATCTGCGAGCACAGGGCTTCCGCCTCCTCCGCTTCTGGAACAACGACATTCTCGCTCGCCCCGAACACATCCTCGAAGCCGTATGGGCCGCCTTGCAGGAGCCGATGCCATGACCCAATCCAAGCCCGCTGACCTTACCGGCGGGTGCCAATGCGGTGCCGTCCGCTTTCGCGCCCGGCTTCTCGGCCGGGGCTCGATCTGTCATTGCCGCATGTGCCAGAAGGCGTTCGGCGGGTTCTTTGGGCCGCTGATCACCGCACACGACGCCAAGTGGACCCGGGGCGAGCCGAAATGGTTCCAGAGCTCCAATGCCGCCCGCCGCGCGTTTTGCGGCGAGTGCGGCACGCCCCTGGCCTATGAAACCCGCTTCGGGCTGGAACTGGCGATCGGCGCCTTCGATGATCCGGAGCTTGCTGCGCCCAGCATTCAGGTCAATCCGGCCGACAAGCTGTCGTTCTTCGACGGGCTGACCAGCCTGCCGGTGCGCGGCAATGATGGCGAATGGCGCGATTTCCTCGCCGGTATCCATTCCAACCAGCACCCCGATCATGACACCGACGACTGGCCGCCCAAGGGAGACGCCATTTGAGCCATCTGCGCACCTATTACCCCGAGATCGAACCCTACGCCTCGGGCCATCTCGATGTCGGCAACGGCCATATGGTCTATTGGGAACGCGTCGGCACGCCCGGCGCAAAACCGGCGGTGTTCCTGCATGGTGGGCCCGGCGGCGGCCTGAGCCCGAACCAGCGGCGCGTATTCGATCCGGCGCGCTACGATGTCCTCCTGTTTGACCAGCGCGGTTGCGGAAAATCCACGCCGCACGCCTCGCTTGAGCATAATACGACCTGGGACCTTGTCGGGGATATCGAGAAGCTGCGCGCCATGGTGGGTGTCGAGCAATGGCTGGTCTTCGGCGGTTCCTGGGGCTCAACGCTGGCGCTGGCCTATGCGCAGACCCATCCCGATCGCACCAGTGAACTGGTGCTGCGCGGCATCTTCACCCTGCGCCGGGCCGAACTGCTCTGGTACTATCAGGAAGGCGCCTCCAACATTTTTCCCGACAAGTGGGAAGCCTTCCTCGCGGCTATCCCCGAGGCGGAACGTCACGACATGATCGCCGCCTATCGCCGCCGACTGGTGGGCGATGACGAGGCCGAACAGCTCGCGGCGGCCAAGGCCTGGGCGACCTGGGAAGGCGAAACGCTGACCCTACTGCCCGACCCGTCGGTGAGCAACGCCTTCTATGACGGCCATTTTGCCCTGGCCTTCGCGCGCATCGAAAACCACTATTTCGTCCATGAGGGCTGGATGGATGAGGGGCAGTTGATCCGTAATGCTGGCCTGCTGCGCGATATTCCCGCTGTCATCGTGCAGGGCCGCTACGACATGGCGACCCCGCCCGTGACCGCCTGGGACCTGCACAGGGCCTGGCCCGAGGCTGAGTTCCACTGGGTCGAGGACGCCGGCCATGCGTTGAGCCAGCCCGGTATCCTGCATGAGCTGATCCTGGCCACCGACCGTTTTGCCGGAGGGGAATTCATATGAACGAAGACTATCGCTTCCACGAATATTCCGGCGGCTGCCAATGTGGCGCGGTGCGCTTCCACGCCACCGAACTGCGCGACAATCCTCATATCTGCCATTGCCGCATGTGCCAGAAGGCGGTGGGCAATCTGTTCGCCGCGCTGGTTGGCGTGCGGCACGAGAACCTGACCTGGACGCGTGGCACACCGTCGAACTTTCGCAGCTCTGCCAATGTCGACCGCGGCTTCTGCAGCCAATGCGGTACGCCGCTCTATTACCGGCATGTCGAAAGCCAGCATGTCTCGTTGAGCATCGGCGCGTTCGACGAGCCGCATCGCATCCCGATCCTGTACCAGATGGGCCTTGAGGGTCGGCATCCGTCGCTTGCGCATCTCGATGCCGGCGAACAGGTCGGCACCATCGAAGAGAACGACGGTGTTGAAACCGTAGCGGCCATCAAGGCCAGCAATCACCAGCATCCTGACCACGACACGGCCACCTGGCCGCAGCCGAACTAGAGTATCATGACCAAAGACCGCCTCTATATCTTCGACACCACGCTTCGCGACGGCGCCCAGACGGCCGGCATCGAGTTCTCGCTGGAGGACAAGATTTCCATCGTCACGCTGCTGGAGCAGATTAGCGTCGACTATATCGAGGGCGGCTATCCGGGCGCCAATCCGGTCGACACCGAGTTCTTCAGCCAGCAGCGCACCAGCCGCGCTACCTTCACCGCGTTCGGCATGACCAAGCGGGCAGGGCGCTCGGCCGCCAACGATCCGGGCGTACAGGGCATCCTCAATTCCCGGGCCGATGCAGCCTGCTTTGTCGCCAAGACCTGGGACCATCAGGTCGCCATAGCGCTGGAAATCTCGCTGGAAGAGAACCTCCTCAACCTGCAGGAGACCGTCCTCGCCAGCGTCGCTGCCGGCAAGGAAACGCTGATCGATTGCGAGCACTTCTTCGACGGCTTCAAGGCCAATCCGGATTATGCGCTGGCCTGCGTCAAGACCGCGATCGAGGCCGGCGCCCGCTGGGTGGTGCTGTGCGACACCAATGGCGGCACCATGCCCTCCGAAGTCGCCGCGATTGTCGGCCAGGTGCTGGCCGTCGCACCCGGCAGCAAGCTGGGCATTCACGCTCATGACGATACTGGCCAGGCGGTCGCCAATACGCTGGCGGCGGTGCAGGCCGGGGTGCGGCAAATCCAGGGGACATTGAACGGGATCGGTGAACGCTGCGGCAATGCCAACCTCGTGACGTTGATCCCCACTCTAGTCCTGAAGCCGGCCTTCGCGGATAAGTTGGAGACCGGAATCGACGCGGCACGACTGGCACGGCTCACGCAGATTTCCCGTGCCTTCGATGACCGACTCAATCGCGCCCCGGCGCGGCAGGCGCCCTATGTCGGTGCTTCGGCCTTCGCCACCAAGGCGGGCATTCACGCCTCGGCGCTGCTCAAGGATTTCTCGAGCTACGAGCACGTGCCGCCCGAAAGCGTGGGCAATGAGCGCGCCATCATGGTCAGCCAGCAGGCCGGTAAATCCAACCTGCTGACCGCCCTGGCGCGCCACGATATCGTGCTGGCCAAGGACGATCCGCGCCTCGAATCACTGCTGGCGACGGTCAAGGAGCGCGAGGCGATCGGCTATTCCTATGACGGCGCCGATGCCTCCTTTGCCGTGCTGGCCCGGCGAGTGCTGGGCACATTGCCCGATTTCTTCCAGGTGGAAAGCTACCGCGCCACGGTCGAGTTGCGCCATAATGCGCGGGGCGAGGAGGCCATTGTCACCGAGGCGGTGGTCAAAATCCGCGTCGAGGACGAGTTGCTGATGTCGGTGGCCGAAGGTAACGGTCCGGTCAATGCACTCGATCTGGCATTGCGCAAAGATCTCGGCAAGTATTCGCGCGATATCGAAGATTTGGAATTGGTCGATTTCAAAGTGCGTATTCTGGACGGCGGCACGGGCGCGGTCACCCGTGTACTGGTCGAAAGCCGCGATGGCACGGGAGAGCGCTGGTATACGATCGGCGTGTCGCCCAACATCATTGATGCGTCCTTTGAGGCGCTGTATGAATCGATTACATATAAACTGTTGAAGGCTGCGGCGGCACAGGCCACAACAGGTACAACTGCTTAATCGGCGACGATACCGATGACGTATCCGAGCTTATCGTCCTGGAGGACAAACTGGCCGACACCGCACCGAAACAACCTCTCGCTCTGACACTCGGAGCGGCCGCGGTCACTCTCTTGGTCATCGTCGGCGTGCTTGCCGGTCCCTCCGTTGTCAACTGCTTCAACAGCGATGATGGCATGGGCATGTGCCTGCGGGGCAAGATGGTCGATGTCGGCATTCTGCCACAGCCGGCTGTCGCCATTGCCGAGACTGCGCCGGCAACTCCTGCGCCCGAGACGGCTGCGGTGGCTGAGCCTGAGGTTGCGGTCGCCGAGCCCGAGCTCGATGTGACGCCACCGGCCGAAACGCCGGCTGCCAAGACGGCGCCGGATACGCTGATCGCCGCAACCTTCGGGCTGCTGCGGGCAGAGCCCGACGGTTCGGTGGTCATCGCCGGTAGCGGCACGCCGGGCAGCGAAGTCGAGGTCTATTCCAACGATCAATTGCTGGGCAAGGCCAAGGTCGAAGCCAGCGGCGACTGGGTCCTGGTCCCCGACGCGCCAATCCCGCCGGGCGGCACCGAGCTGACGCTGGCCGAGGCCGGCAAGGAAGGTCGCGCCGCAGAATCCTTCGTCGTCGTCGTCAATGACGACAAGAGTTCCGAACCCCTTGTGGTCGCCAGCACACCCGGCGCCGCCAGTGATATTCTGCAGGGCCTGAAACGCCCGGCCCCCGGCACAACCACCGCAGTTGCTGCCGCCGAGCCAGCGACACCGACGCCAGCCGTCGATACGCCTGTCGCAGCCGAGCCTGATGCTGCAGCACCGGCCGCCGCCGATGCGGTCACTGCTGCGCCCACTGAGGCCGCTGTGGCGGATGCGGCGCCGGCAACCGAGCCTGCTGCTGTTCCCACTCCGGCAACCGACCAGGCCGCCGTGCCTGCGGCGACCGACCCCGCAACCCCGGCGCCCGATGTTGCCGCGACGGCGCAAGCTCCCGCCGCTGAGGCCCCTGTTACAGCCACGACTCCGGACGTCGCCGTCGCGGCGGTCGATCCCGCCGTGCCTGCCAATCCCGTGCCCGAAGTCGCAGTGACCAGCGTGCCGCCCACCATCGACGCCATCGAGATCGAGGGTGACAAGTCGTTCTTCGCCGGCGGCGGGCCTGAGGGCGCCGTCATGCGGCTCTATGTCGACGGCAAATATATCGCCGACGCCACGGTCGCCGATGGCCGCTGGCTGATCGAGGCCGGCAAGGTCTTGACCAAGCCGATCCAACGTATCCGCGTTGATATGCTCAAGCCTGGAACCGCCGACGTGACGGCGCGAGCTGAAGTCGATTTCCAGGTCGAGATACCAGCCGACAAGCCGACCGCAATCGCGGCGGCCGAGCCGGCCAAGCCCGTCGTGGTCGCCCCGGCCGAAACTGCTCCTGCGTCTGACCTTGCTGAAATTGCCGCTCCCACCACACCGCCCGCCGCCGATGACAAGGCCGCCCCGGTTGACCTTGCGGCAAATACTGTAGCGCCGTCCGTAACGCCTGAGGATAAGTCGGGCGAGACCGAGAACCGGGTCGTGCCGCCAGTGGCTGTCGCCGACGTCAAGCCGGCGGAACAGCCTGCGGTAGCGATCGCCAATGCGGTCAAGCCGGATACGGCAGCGACTGCTCCTGTCGAGGCCGCCGTTGCCGAAACGCCGGTGCCAGCCGTTCCTGCCGAGGCCAGCGAGCCTGCGGCGCCGGTGGCTGCCAGCGAGCCGGCTGCGGTGCCGGCCGAGCCTGAGGTGCAGATTGCCGAAACCACGCCGGCTGAGCCGGCTGTCGAAGGCGACGTGCCCACAATGGTGGCGGTGGCGGTCGGCGATCCGGAAACGGAGCGCTTTGCGTCCGGCAAGGCGATCATTCGCCGGGGCGACAATCTGTGGACCATTGCCCGGCGCGTTTATGGGGCCGGCATCAAGTACACGACGATCTACGAGGCCAATAACGGCCAGATCCGCAATCCGAACCGGATCTATCCCGGTCAGGTTTTCGATCTGCCGGACAACGCCAACTAGAGTTTTCAGGGACGGGCGGCGCCTTCGGGCGCCGTCCGCCCCCGTTTGACCTTGCGTCGGGCGGTGCCTTCTTCTATCGTAAAACACCGATCAAAGAAGTGTGCCATGCGCGACGACGACATTGCTTCCATCATGCGGGCGCTGGGCCATCCGGTGCGCCTCAATATCCTGCGGATCCTGGCGACCCAGCAGCAGGGGCAGTGCTGCTGTGCCGATGTCACCGAATCCCTGCCTCTGGCCCAGTCCACCGTCTCCCAGCACATCAAGGTGCTGCTCGATGCCGGGCTGATCGTGCGCCAGCCCCGGGGCACGCGCAATTGCTACATAGTCCAGCATGACCGGCTGCAGGCCCTTGGCACTGCCTATTCCGGTCTGCTCCAGGGTCTGACGGCGACCGGCACTATCCGGGAAGCGGAACCAGCTTAATGGCTATCGAACAGAGCGGGGATAAGAAACCGTCGGTGAGCGCGGACGAAGGTTCGTTGCTGGATACGGTCAAGAACCTTTGGCCCTATATGTGGCCCGAAGGCCGGCCCGACCTGAAGCTGCGGGTCATGCTGGCGATCGGCGCGCTCCTGGTCTCCAAGGTCGCCACCACGCTAATTCCGTTCGCCTATAAGGGCATTATCGACGGCCTCGACGGCACCGCGCCGGACAATGCGCTGGTCATGGGCGTGGCCGTGCCGGTGGTGCTGCTGGTGGCCTATGTGCTCGGCAATGTCATCGACGCTGGCTTCCAGCAATTGCGCGACGTGCTGTTCGCCAGCGTCGGCCAGCATGCCGTGCGCAAGCTGGCCCTGCAGACCTTTCACCACATGCATCGCCTGTCGCTGCGCTTCCATCTGGCGCGCCGCACCGGCGGGCTGAGTCGGGTGATCGAGCGCGGCACCAAGGGTATCGAGACCATCGTGCGGTTTACGATGCTCAATATCGCCCCGACGATCGTCGAGTTCATCATCACGGCGGTGATCTTCGTCACCATGTTCGGCGTCAGCTATCTGGGTGTGCTGATCGTGACGATCTGGCTGTATCTGCATTTTACCATCAAGGCCTCGAACTGGCGCATCGGCATCCGCCGCGACATGAACGCCAGCGATACCGACGCCAATTCCAAGGCTATCGACAGCCTGTTGAACTTCGAGACGGTGAAATATTTCGCCAATGAGAAGATGGAGGCCGAGCGCTTCGATCGGGCTATGGCGGGCTACGAACGTTCCGCCATCCGCATCTGGACCTCGCTGGGCTTCCTGAACTTCGGCCAGGCGGTGATCTTCTATTCCGGCTTCCTGATCATCGGCGTGCTGGCCGTGCTCGGCGTCATGAACAAGACGCTGACGCTGGGCGACTTCGTGCTGCTCAACACCTTCCTGATGCAAATCTACCGCCCGCTCAACTTCATCGGCTTCGTCTATCGCGAACTGCGCCAGGGGCTGACCGATATCGAGGAGATGTTCAAGCTGCTCGACCAGAAGCCCGAGATCACCGACAAGGCCAGTGCCAAGCCGCTGTCGGTGACCGGTCCGGTGATCCGCTTCGATAATGTGCATTTCCACTATGATCCGGATCGCCCGATCCTCAAGGGTGTCAGCTTTGAAGTGCCGGCCGGCAAGACCGTCGCCATTGTCGGGCCCACCGGGGCCGGCAAATCGACGATTTCGCGGCTGCTCTACCGCTTCTATGACGTGACCGAGGGCGCGATCACCATCGACGGGCAGGACCTGCGCGACATCACGCAGGAAAGCCTGCGCGCGGCCATTGGTATGGTGCCGCAGGATACGGTGCTGTTCAATGATAGCATCGGCTACAACATCGAATATGGCCGTCCCGGCGCCACGCCGGAGGAGGTGCACAATGCCGCCGCCATGGCCCAGGTCGGTCCGTTCATCGAAACCCTGCCCAAGGGCTATGACACCCCGGTCGGCGAGCGCGGCCTCAAGCTGTCGGGCGGCGAAAAGCAGCGCGTGGCCATTGCCCGCACCATCCTCAAGGCGCCCGCCATCCTGATCCTGGACGAAGCGACCTCCGCGCTCGATACCAAGACCGAGCGCGACATCCAGTCGGCACTCGACATCGTCTCTGCCAACCGCACCACGGTCGTCATTGCCCATCGCCTGTCGACCGTGATCAACGCCGACGAAATCCTGGTGCTGCGCGACGGCTTGGTGGCCGAACGCGGCAACCACATCGTGCTGCTGCAAAAGGCGGGGCTCTACGCCCAGATGTGGGATCGCCAGCGCGAGGCCACCGAGGCGGAGGAGCAACTGCTGCGCACCGCCAATGATCCGGACGGCTTCGTCAAGCGCGGGCTGCCGGCGGCGGAGTAGGGGGCGTCCGGTCGTCAGCTTTCGGGCGGTGGCGTGCCATCTGGCAATGGGTGCGATTGTGGTCTCCTCCGATCGCATTGCGGAAGCGGTTTGTCGGTAGGCGGACGTGTCAAAGCGCCGTGCGGCTTGGCTGGCCCACGGTTTTGTAAAGACTGCGGCATGCGGCGAGACGTGCCTCATGGTTTTTTAGATAAGCGAGACATATCTCGCCGCATGCGATGGGGTTTCTGGCCGCCCGAACGTGGCCTCCATTGTTTCAGGAGACGAACGTCGCGCTGGCCCAGGGATCGCGCGACCGCATTCCCCTCCCACCAAACTCCCCACGGCCGTT
>NZ_JAQGJM010000057.1 GCF_028290625.1 Devosia sp. | reverse complement strand
CGCGAGCGATCAGGCCCAGGCCCTGGCCGAACAGAGCCTCGGCGGCTCCGTTGGCGGCGGAAAGGGCGCCGTCCGGGCCGATGACCAGCGCCGGCTCCGGGCTCAGGTCGAAGGCCGCCGCGCGCATCGCCTCGGAGAGGTTCAACGTCGCCCCGTGTCTTGCCCGACCGCTCATGCGGCCAGCCTTTGCGGCTCGATGCGCCAAAGGGCGGCCAGTTCGGCCTCGACCTCGGCGGGGACTTCCAGGCGGCAGAGGCGGGCCTTGGCGGCGCGCCGCTCGACCGGATCGGCGGGCCAGGGCGCGGCCTCGATGTAGGCGCCGAGGTGTTTGCGGAACATCTTCAGCCCGAGCGGCTGGCCGTAAAAGGCCAGGCTGTCGCGGAAGTGCCGGATGACGATCGCCAGACGCGCCTCGGGGCCAGGCTCGGCGAAGGCGCGGCCGTCGAGTTCGGCTTCGATCTGGCTTGCGATCCACGGCCGGCCCGCCGCGCCACGGCCGATCATCACCGCGTCCGCGCCGGATTGGGCGAGGGCCTCGCGGGCCGTGACGGCATCGACGATGTCGCCGTTGACGATCACCGGGATCGCGACCGCCTGTTTGACGGCGGCGATGGCCGCCCAGTCGGCCTGGCCCTTGTAGAACTGGCAGCGGGTGCGGCCGTGCACGGTCACCGCCGCGACGCCCAGTTGTTCGCAGCGCTGGGCGAACTCGGCGGCGTTGCGGGTGGCGTCGTCCCAGCCCAGGCGCATCTTCACCGTGACCGGTACATCGACGGCCTCGACGGCGGCGCGGACCAGGCGCTCGGCGGCGTCCAGGTCGCGCATCAGGGCCGACCCGCAGAGCGCGCCAGTCACTTCTTTCGCCGGGCAACCGAAGTTGAGGTCGATGACCTGGGCGCCGGCCTTGGCGGCCATCTCCGCGCCCTCGGCCATCCAGCGCGCTTCGCGGCCGACCAGTTGGACCACCATCAATGACGAGGCCTCGCCGATCGCGGCGCGGCGCACGACATCGGGACGGCCGCGCGCCAGTTCGGCGCCGGCGACCATCTCGGTGGCGACATAGGCCGCGCCCAGGCGCGATGCCGCAGTGCGAAACGGCAGATCGGAAACACCCGTCATGGGCGCCAACCAGACCCGGCCATCTACGCGAACGGCATGCAACTGAAGGCCAATGCTCATTAATTAGTCATCCCCGTCGCCTAGGTTTTAGGCAATTTGTGCGGCGCCGTAAAGCTGGACTTTCGACAATTCGTCACGGACAGAAGGGGCGATGGATTTCAGCGCCATTATCGTCGCCGCCGGTTCGGGGCAGCGCGCCGGCCAGGGACCGGCCAAACAGTGGCGTCGGCTGGCCGGCCGCCCCGTGCTGCGCTGGTCGGCGCAGGCCATGCTGGAAGCCGGCGCCGCGCCCCTGGTGGTCGTCGTGCAGGAGGCCGATCGCCAGCAGGCGCAGGCGGCCCTGGCTGGCCTTGAAGGCTGGGTCCTGGCGCCAGGCGGGGCGACCCGCACCGCTTCGGTTCGCGCCGGCCTAGTCGCGCTGGGCTCTGGAACTGCGCCTGTCCTGATCCATGACGCCGCCCGCCCCTTCCTGACCAAAAACCATATCGACGCCCTGCTCGCGGCCCTTGCCGACGCGGAAGGCGCGGTTCCCTTGCTACCAGTGGCCGACACCTTGAAGCGGCAGGGTGACGCTCTGACGACCGTCTCCCGGGACGGCCTTGGCCGGGCGCAGACGCCGCAGGCCTTCCGCCGCCCTGCCCTGCTCGCCGCCTATGCCGCCCTGCCCGGCGACGACGCCGCGACCGACGACGCCGCGGTGGTCGAGGCCAACGGCGGGCGGGTGGTCGCCACGCCTGGCGACCCGATGCTGATGAAACTGACCTATCCGGAGGACTTCACCATGGCCGAGGCCCTTGCCGCGTCCTTGGCCGCGTCAGGGCGGACCACCCGCACCGGCCAGGGTTTCGACGCCCACCGCTGGGGGCCTGGCGAGGCCGTCTGGCTGTGCGGCGTGCGCATCGACCACGGCCAGAGCCTGATCGGACATTCCGACGCCGACGCCGGCCTGCATGCCCTGACAGACGCCCTCCTGGGCGCGATCGGCGAAGGCGACATCGGCGACCACTTCCCGCCCAGCGACCCACAATGGCGCGGCGCCCCCTCCTCCGTCTTCCTGCAGAAGGCCGCGGCCCTGGTCGCCGCGCGCGGCGCACGGATATGCAACGTCGACGTGACCCTGATCTGCGAGCAGCCGAAGATAAAGCCGCACCGCCAGGCGATGCGGGAAAGGATCGCCGAACTGTTGGACGTCGCGGTGGATCAGGTCAGCGTCAAGGCGACGACCACCGAGGGCATGGGCTTCACCGGGCGCGGCGAAGGCCTGGCTGCCCAGGCTATGGCGACGGTGGAGTCGCCTTCCTGATCTCGTCGCGGTCGCGCATGCGGCGGATCAAGGCGGCGAACAGGTTGGTGTAATCGTCGGTCCAGGCGCGGACGCCGTCGGCGTGGGCCGGTCGCCAGCGCGGGTCGGCGCGGTAGGGCGCGAGCGCCTGCTGCGAACGCGCGACGATGATCACATTCTCCGGCGACTCGACGAGATCGGAGCGGTCGGGCGGGTTGTAGAACTGCTGCAGCGAGGCTCCGCCGGCCAGGGCCGCCGCGGCCGCCACCGGCCGCTCCAGGTCGAGGTTGCGGTTCGACAGGTGCATGATGACCACCCCGTCGGGCGCGAGTTTCTGCAGATACATCCGCATCGCCTCGACGGTCAGCAGGTGAGCGGGGACCGCGTCGGAGGTGAAGGCGTCGACGAGGATGACGTCGAACAGACCGGGCTGCTCCTTTTGCAGGGACAGCCGCGCGTCGCCGAGCACCCAGTCGACATGGGCCTTGGCCGCACAGCCCGAGATGTAGGTGAACTTGTCGATGTCCGTGGCGATGGCGATGACCTTGGGGTCGATCTCGTAGAAGCGCATGGCGTCGCCGGGGCGGGCGTAGGCCGCGACCGTCCCCGCCCCCATGCCAATG
>NZ_JAQGJM010000012.1 GCF_028290625.1 Devosia sp. | reverse complement strand
CGAAGTGGTCAAGGGCATCGGCAAGGATTACCCCGATGTCGAACTGCACCACATCCTGGCCGATAATGCCGCGATGCAGCTGGTGCGGAACCCCAAGCAGTTCGACGTCATGGTCACCGACAACCTGTTCGGCGATATCCTGAGCGACGTCGCCGCCATGCTGACCGGCTCGCTGGGCATGCTGCCCTCTGCCTCGCTCGGTGCGCCCGATCCGGTCACCGGCAAGCGCAAGGCGTTTTATGAACCCGTGCACGGCTCGGCTCCGGACATTGCCGGCCAGGGCATCGCCAACCCCATCGCCATGATCGCTTCGTTCGCGATGGCGCTGCGCTATTCGTTCAACATGATCGAGCTGGCCGACAAGGTGGAAGGCGCGATTGCCGCCGTGCTGGATGACGGATTGCGCACCGGGGACATTGCGCAGGACAACCGCAAGCGGGTCGGCACCGAAGAGATGGGCGCGGCGATTTTGAGCAAGCTGAAGGCCTAAGCTGCTGGATCGGCGTTAGCCGAGAACACCCCTCCTACCTCCCCCATAGAGGGGGAGGTTTCTCTCCACTCGTTGAACTGGATCGAGTCATCCACCGGCAGACACCTCCCCCTTGATGGGGGAGGCTGGGAGGGGGTGGAGCAACAAACGCAGTCCGCAGAAAGTCCGTTCATGGTCTTCCTCCCCCAAGAAGTCATCGCCCGCAAACGTGACGGCCAAGTTCTCACGCCAGACGAAATCGCCGCCTTCATTGCCGGCTTCGCCACCGGCTCCGTCTCCCATGCCCAAGCCGCCGCCTTCGCCATGGCGGTGTATTTTCGCGACATGACCATGCCCGAACGGGTGGCGCTGACGCTGGCGATGCGGGATTCCGGCGCCGTGCTCGACTGGTCCGATCTCGATGGCCCGGTCGCCGACAAGCATTCCACCGGCGGGGTGGGCGACAATGTCAGCCTGATGCTGGCGCCGATCCTGGCGGCGATCGGCATTTATGTGCCGATGATTTCGGGGCGTGGCCTGGGCCATACCGGCGGTACGCTCGACAAGTTCGACGCCATTCCGGGCTATACGACCAGCCCCGATAACGCGCTGTTTCGTAGCGTGGTGAAATCGGCCGGCTGCGCCATTATCGGCCAGACTGCCGATCTGGCCCCGGCCGACAAGACGCTCTATTCGATCCGGGACGTCACCGGCACGGTGGAATCCATCGCGTTGATCACCGCCTCGATTTTGTCCAAGAAGCTAGCGGCCGGGCTGGGTGCGCTGGTGCTCGACGTCAAGACCGGCTCGGGGGCGTTCATGCCGACGCTGGAGAAGTCGCGCGATCTGGCCCAGAGCTTGGTCGAGGTGGCGAACGGCGCTGGCCTCAAGACCGGGGCCCTGATCACCGACATGAACGAGCCGCTGGCGACAGCGGCCGGCAATGGGCTGGAAGTGCGCAATGCCGTCGATTTCCTCACCGGGCGGCATCAGGATGCGCGGCTCAAGGAGGTGACGTTGGCGCTGTGCGCGGTGGTGGCGGAAATGACCGGCGTGGCAAAGACGCCGGAGCAGGGCCGCGGCATGGTGGAGGACGCGCTCAATAGCGGTCGGGCCACCGAGCGCTTCGCCCGCATGCTGACGGCGCTGGGTGGGCCGGCCGATTTCGTCGAGAACATGGATGCCCATCTGGCGCCCGCGCCGATCGTCCGCGATGTGTTCGCGAATGAGCAGGGGGTGATCGCCGAGATCGATACGCGCGGTGTTGGCATGGCGGTGGTTGCGCTCGGGGGTGGGCGCGCGACGCCAACCGATGCCATCGATCACCGGGTGGGGTTTGATCGCCTGCTGGGGCTGGGTGCGCTGGTCGATGCCTCCATGCCGATCGCGCGCATTCATGCTCGCGACGAGGCTTCGGCCGCTGATGCCGAAAGTCGCCTCAAATCCGCCTATCGGCTGGGTGAACACGCACCGGCCAATCCGCTGATTGCCGACCGTATTGCTCCGACGAACTGAGGATAAGTCTATGCCCCGCGCCATCCTCCTCATTCTCGATAGCGTCGGCATTGGTGGCGCGCCAGACGCGGACGCCTATGGCGATGTTGGCTCCAACACCGTCGGTCATATCGCCGAGTTCGCGGCTGCCGGCAAAGCCGACCGCGCCGGCCTGCGCGCTGGACCGCTCAATGTGCCCAATATGGACGCCATGGGGCTGGGCGCAGCAATCAAGCTGTCGACCGGCATCTTGCCACCAAACCTGTCGGCCACGCCCAAGGGCGGGCGCTTCGGCGTTGGTCGCGAAGTGTCGCGTGGCAAGGATACGCCGTCGGGGCATTGGGAGATCGCTGGCGTACCGGTGCCGTTCGATTGGGGCTATTTCCCCCAGACGGAGCCGACTTTTCCGCCTGAACTGATCGCGGAATTTATCACCCGCGCCAAGCTGCCGGGCATTCTGGGCGACAAGCACGCCTCGGGCACCACTATCATCGCCGAGCTGGGCGAGGAGAGCATCCGCACCGGCAAGCCGATCGTCTACACGTCGATCGATAGCGTGTTCCAGATCGCCGCGCATGAGACCCATTTCGGGCTCGAGCGGCTGTACGAAATATGCCAGATCGCGTTCGAGCTCACCGCACCGCTGATGATCGGCCGGGTCATCGCGCGCCCGTTCGTCGGCGAGAATGCCGCAACATTCAAGCGCACCGGTAACCGGCGCGATTTTGCCATTTCGCCGCCCGAGCCAACCTTGCTCGACCGCAACAAGGCGGCTGGACGGCAAGTGTTCGCCATCGGCAAGATTTCCGACATTTATGCGGGTCACGGCGTGACCCATAAACTCAAGGGCACCGGCCTGCCGCAATTGTTCGATAAGACGCTGGAGGCATTGGAAATGGCGGCCGACGGGGCCTTCGTCATGACCAATTTCGTCGATTTCGACAGCGAATATGGCCATCGTCGCGATGTGCCCGGCTATGCGGCGGCGCTTGAGTTGTTCGACGCGCGGCTGCCCGAGCTGATCGCCAAGCTCAAGCACGACGACCTATTGATCCTGAGCGCCGACCACGGCAACGATCCGACCTGGAAGGGGACCGATCACACCCGCGAACAGATCCCCATCCTGGTGTTTTCCCCAGCCCTTCCGCAAGGCGAGATTGGCATTCGCTCCACCTTCGCAGATATTGGCGAAAGCATTGCGCACTGGCTGGGCCTGGCGCCCGGCCGCCATGGCCGCAGCTTTCTCTAACTCTTGATTGGATCAACCGATGAATGATGTCAGCCGCCCCAACGTGACCGTCATCGATCACCCGCTGATCCAGCACAAGCTGACCATCATGCGCAACAAGGAGACCTCGATCGCAGGCTTCCGCCGGCTGCTGCGCGAGATCGCCCACCTGATGTGCTACGAGGTGACGCGCGATCTGGAGCTGGAAATGATCCCGATCGAGACGCCGATGGCGCTGATGGATAGCCCCGCGATCAAGGGCAAGAAGCTGGTTTTCGCCTCGATCCTGCGCGCCGGCAATGGGCTGCTCGATGGCATGCTCGACCTGGTGCCGGCGGCGCGTGTCGCCCATATCGGGCTCTATCGCGACCATGAAACGCTGGAGCCGGTGGAATATTACTTCAAGGCGCCGGCCGACCTGGCGAACCGGCTGATCATCGTCGTCGATCCGATGCTGGCGACCGGCAATTCGGCGACCGCGGCGATTGAAAAGCTCAAGGAACGTGGTGCCAACGACATCCGCTTCCTTTGCCTCTTGGCGGCGCCGGAGGGCATCAAGAACTTCACCGAAAGCCAGCCCGACGTGCCGATCTTCACCGCCGCGATCGACAGCCATCTCAATGAGAAGGGCTATATCATCCCCGGCCTCGGCGACGCCGGCGATCGGATGTACGGGACGAAATGACTATTCGGCCGGCGTGACGGGGGGTAGGTCGAACTCGGCCAGCGCGCTGATATTGCCCTGCCGCATCTGGCTCAACTGGCCGATGAATGCCTCGACGTCGTCCCCATAGGCGCGGCGACTGATGGCGTAGAGCGCAATGCCGTCACCGAGCGCTGTATAGCGATACGCATTCCATTCGAGGATGGGGGTAGGGCCGCTGTCGTCGCTCAACAGGAAGTCGAGGATGACCTCGCCGGTGTCCGGATTGCTGATCTGGTTGTAGTTGACCATCGGGTCGGTGGGCTTGCGTTGGTCCAGCGCGGCGATCTGCGTATTGGCGGCGCCTTGCGGGGTCGCCTCGCTGGTCAGCGCATCCACCATGAACATGGCGGCATAGCTCTCGGACTGCTGGCCTTCAGGCAGGTATTCCTGCTTGAAGTAATCGGGCGTCGGGTGGGAGGCCCAGGAGAGAGCGTAGCTGTCATCCATGAATTCGATGGGGCCGGGAACACCGAGCGCTTCCACGATTGTGTCCTGCGCAAGTGCGGCTTGGCCCAAGCTCGAAACGAGCATGAGCCCCAAAGTTGCGGCGCGCAGGGTGGAAAGCAAAGTCATCGGCCCATCTCCAAATCGGCAATGCGCCGACCCTATCACCCCTTGAGGGGCAGCCCCAGAGCGATCAGTTCCTTGCGCAGGCTCTTGGGATCGGTGAAGTGGATGCCCTTCATGCCGAACTTGCGGGCCGAAACGATATTGGGCTCGCTGTCGTCGATGAAGACGCAGTTTTCCGCCGCGATGCCGTAGCGCTCGCAGAACACGCGGTAGAGACGCGGATCGGGCTTCACCAGGCCTTCGAGGCCGGAGACGATCACGCCATCGAATTTTTCCAGGAACGGCCATTCGGGCAGGCAGCTCACCCACTTCTCCCAAGAGAAATTGGTGATGGCGAAGGTGGGGATTTCCTCGGCGATCAATTCGTCGTGGATGTCGATCGTGCCCTGGATGAACTCGCCTAAGGTCTCTTTCCACCGCAGGTCGAAGGCCTGGATTTCGCGCCAGTATTTTGGAAAGCGCGTGATCAGCTTGGCGACGCCTTCGGAATAGATCTCGCCGGCGTCGAATTCCAAATTCCAATCCAGCGTGCAGATATTGTCCTTGAACCATTGCGCATCCTCCTCGGTTTCGAAGAGCTTGCGGAACAGATACATCGGATTCCAGTCGACGAAGACGCCGCCCAGATCGAACACGGGAATAAGCGTATCGTCCATTTTCTTGACCATCGCGAGAGGGGAAACTACTGGGCTTGTGGCATGGGCCATGCGGGCGTGCAAGCGGCGAACGGACGCAATCGCCGCCGCGCACGGAGCGGTGATTTTCGCGGCGGAACGGGGATCGTCGGCTAGCAGCCGGTGGTGTTGTCGGGGTCGACGACAATGCTGCCGCCGAAGCGGGGCAGGTAGAAGTTCTCGCGCCGCAGTTGGATCGGTTGATTGTAGACGATGCCGGTAATCGGCATATAGGAATATGACGCCGTGGCGACGATCACAAAGGCGTTCAGCGAGATATTTTTCATCGCGCTGGGCAGGGGATACTCCGCGCCTACCGTGAGCGCAGTGGCGCCGCCCGTACTCTTGGACCATTTGACTTCGGTCTTGCCGACGGCGTCGACGAAAATCGAGCTGACCACCTGTTGCAGCGGCGTGCTGGAATAGGGCGCCATGATGCCGGCCGAGGCTTGGAAGAAGTCCTTGATATCGCAGCCGGCGATTTTGACGTTGGAGCGCGACACCAGATCGCCCATGGAGGCGGCTACGGTTTGTACCCGCCGATCCACCGAAATCACCGAGCTCGCCTCGACGCTGCCGACATAGAGCAGCAGCATGACCGGCACGACCAGCGCGAATTCTACCGCCGCGACGCCATCGGCATCGTGGCGAAACTGCCCGATCATACTGCGCAGGCGCTGCAGCAGGCTCATGACGAGAACGGCTCGCTGCGGAACACCTGCACCGCGCCAAGCAGGCGGGTGCCGTCGGGCTGGTCGTTGGCGGCGGATGCCCCCATGCGCAGGATGATGGGCCATTTGTAATAGACCTGCACGATCACCGTGCTCGATCCCGGTCCGGCCTTGAACTCCTCGGGCATTACCCAGGCGCAGCTCGTCGTGCAGGTGGTGGCCAGCGGCGAATCCAGTGTCGCCGAGCTGAAATTGCTGACCGTCGAGACCCGCACTTGCAGCGCGTGGCAATCCTGGAACAGCCCATAGAGCCGGCTGCAGATCAAATCCTCGAACTGGGACACGGTGTAGTTCTGCGCCTGCAACTGGCCGGTGCGAATCTGCCGGCTGGCATCGAGCACGGCGCTGTCCAGCACCGAGCTGGCCAAGAACACCACGGATGTCTCCAGGATTGCCCCGATAATGGCGAAGAAGGGAGTTGCCAGAATGCCGAACTCGATCGCGGTAACGCCGCTCTCGTCGCGCCAGAAGCGAGCCAATGGGGCCGCGAGCGAACGGCCGATCAGCGATGCAAGCGAATGGGTCATGGGACGCGCCGGTTTCTAACGTTTGAACGCTAGGGCGCTATGGCTAATCCAAGGTTAGGAACGGCCGGGGCGGTGCCTAAAACTGCGTAACCCGGTTAACCGCGAGTTAAGGCGAACTGCGTAGCTCAGGCGATTACTGCGCTGCCGTGCTCTTGATCATGGCCGCGGAATCCACCTGGGTGCTGGTGAAGCTGGTTTCGTCGCCCAGCATGATGGTGGGCTGGCACACCGGCGCGCAGGCTAGGCTGGTGCGCGCGGCGCCCTGATAGACCGTCACCGTGCCGGCCTGCAATTGCACCACGTCGATCAGCGTATCGGCGACCGGATTGCCATTGCCGTCGAGCACGATCAGGTTGGTCTGCCCGAAGCTCTTGCCGGTCAGCACCAGGGTCTGCGGGTCCTGGATGGTGACGTCGGCAATGCCCGGATTGCCCACGATCACCGTCGATGCCGGTGAGTTGATGCGCAGCACCCGGGCCATGTTCACATTGACCGTGATCGGCGCGTCGTCCACAGCCCATGCCGAAACGGGGCTGGCCGCCAGTGCCAGCGGCAGCAGCAGCACGAAGGCGGCAGTGAACTTGGACATGGAACTCTTCCGGATACGGATACGCTTTGACACGCCATTTTCGCGGGGAATGGTGAATAATTGGCAAACAAAGCGTCAAAGTCGTCGTTGCGCGGATATCTTCGTATATGCTTTGGGCATTGCGACGATGACAGCCAGATGAGCAATTTTCTAAAATTTTGGCAGTATTACTGGGCCTATCCGTACTATAGCGCATTGGACAGTGGTTTCGCTAAAATGCGATGCATTATATTAAGTCTTTGAAAGTTATATGGAATTGCTATTCCGGTGATGGGCGAGTTCGCCGCGATTAACGCAATTTCAAGAAGTGGCGAATAACGTTGCCTCAAGTTCGATGTGTGACGTGTCGAACCATGGCGTCACTGGATGACGTGAGCAAGGAGCCACAATGAAGAATGTTTTTGCACGTTTCGCACAGGACGAGTCCGGCGCGACCGCGATTGAATACGGCCTGATCGCCGCCCTGATTTCCGTGGCTCTGATTGCCGCTGCCACCCTGCTGGGCGGCAACCTCGGCAATCTGTTCAACGCTATTGCTGGTAGGCTCGCGACTGCCACCACCGCCGCGACATAAGATATGGTGGGTCGGTCAGGTTGATCGACCACACTATTGGTCACTTCGCTTTGGGGGAGCTTACCTGCTCCCCCAAACTCTTATTGGCCCTGGGTCTTTTGCCATATCTAACTATAGCGTCCGTGTCTGATGTGAGCGAGGAACTACCTTGAGCAACCTTATTGAGCAGTTTGCACAGAACGAGTCTGGTGCAACTGCAATTGAATACGGCCTGATTGCCGCCCTGATCTCTGTTACTCTTATCGGCGCCGCCACCATAATTGGTGGCAACCTGCAGGCTATTTTCACTTTTATCGCAGATAAGCTGAACGTAACAGTCTAGACCGCCTCTGGTAGCCAAAACAAGAAAACCGGTGGGGGCGAAAGCTCCCCTTTTGCTTTGTGAAAAACCACTGCTCTTGCTTTGCCCTTCCTTAACGCGATTGTGCCAAACTGATTTTCGCGCCGATGGTCGGTGCGGCACGAGGAAGCGACTATGTCGACCATCGCATTGCTGTTCTTTCCCTTCGGCATGGCGCTGGCGGCATCGTCCGATCTGCTGACGATGAAAATTTCCAACAAGCTGGTGCTGCTGCTGGTCGCCGGCTTCTTCGTGGTGGCCATCGCCATCAACCTGCCGCTGCAGCAACTGGCGCTGCATGTGATGTGCGCGCTATTGGTGCTGGTCGTCGGCTTCATCCTGTTTGCCATGCGCTGGATCGGTGGCGGTGACGCCAAGCTGGCGGCGGCGACCACGCTGTGGCTGGGCTACGCTCTCACGCCGATGTTCGTGGTTTATGCCGGCATGCTGGGCGGCGTCCTGACGCTGTCGATCCTGGCCCTGCGCGGGCTTCCCCTGACGCCGTTCCTAGCGCGCTATACCTGGCTTGAACGCCTGCACAATCCGAAATCGGGTGTCCCATATGGCATTGCGATGGCCGCAGCGGGCATGTTGGTCTATTCCAACTCGGTAATCTTTCAGCAACTTATCGCTTAATATTTGTTGCAGGGCAGTTGTTTCTTGTATCTGGTTCTGCTGGTCAGTATCGGCCAGAAGGCCGTTAATCGGTCTATTATTTGCAAAACGCAAATATTTACAGATCGGTAACCGCAACTGCAAAGGTCCGGTTAACCAAACTTTGACCCTTTAAGTAGAGAGTTCCCCCGGTGGGTTGGGCGCGGTGCGCCACAGAACCGGAGTGAGTTATGAAACCGGCGCGTATTATCCTGTTGCTCGTGGCGATCGTCGCCGGCGGGCTGGCAGCATTCCTGGTGACCCGCGGCGGCGGCACGCCGACGACGCAGATCGTCACCAACGAAGTGATTCAGCAGGAAGCCAAGACCCAGATCCTGGTGGCCAAGGGCCAGATCGGCATGGGCGAGCGGCTCACCGCGGCGACCGTGGCGTGGCAGGACTGGCCCGAAGGCGCGATCCGCCCCGAATATGTGACCATCACCGCCATGCCCGATGCCCCCTCGATACTGACCGGCGCGGTGGCGCGCTTTGAATTTTTCCCCGGCGAGCCGATCCGTGAGCAGAAGCTGGTCCGAAGCGAGCAAGGCTATCTATCGGCCGTGCTGAGCAAGGGCATGCGCGGCGTGTCGGTGCCGGTCGATGCCTCCTCCAGCGCCGGCGGCTATATCGTGCCCAACGATCATGTCGATGTGCTGCTGTCGCACGCATCCGATCAGGGCCAAGTGTCCGAACTCGTGCTGTCCAATGTGCGCGTACTGGCGATCGGCAATCGCCTTGGCGAAGTGGGTGCCTCGGGCGGCGCGGCCGATGCCAATGCGGAAGCCGGGCCCCAGGCGCAGGTTTTCGTCGACAACTCCATCGCCACGCTCGAACTCACCCCGGGCCAGGCCGAAACCCTAGTCAACGCCGTGTCGCGCGGCACGCTGTCATTGTCGCTGCGCTCGATCACCGATTTCGGCGACACCGCGGTCGCCTCGCGTGACGCCACCACCACCTCGGTTCGCCTAATCCGGTTCGGGCAGGAACAGAGCGTCATGTCCGGCGTGTCGCGCCAGCCGGAGGGCGGACAGCCCGCCGCCGTGGCGCCGCCCGCCACCTATGCGCCACCCGCGCAACCGCGGGTGATATTGCCGTCGCCAGCCCAGCCCCAGGTCACGGTCCAGTAGGCGCGAGGAGATTATCATGTTCACCGTTTCAAGCTATCCTCGCTCCACCCTGCGCCGCGCCGGCCTTGCCGCCGTGCTGCTCGGCGCCCTGCTCGCGGGCTCCGCGCTGGGCACCTCCAGCGCCTATGCCCAGCAGCAGGCGCAGATGACCATTGCCGATTTCGGCCGCACCCGCAGCGTAGCGCTCGAGACCAACAAGTCGATGATCCTCGACCTGCCGGCCGATGTGTCCGAAGTCATCGTCTCCCAGCCCTCGGTGGCCGGCGCCATCATGCGCACCTCGCGCCGCGCCATCATCCAGGGCGTGTTGGGCGGCAATACCAATATCCTGTTCCTCAACGCGCAGGGTCAGGCCATCGCGGTCCTCGATCTGCGCGTCGCCAAGGAGCCATCCCAGGTCGGCGAAGCGCTGGAGGGCGCATTGGCGCGCATCCTCCCCGGCTCCCATATCCAGGTCGATTCCGTTACCTTGGGTGACGATACCAACCGTGTTGTGCTGTCGGGCATGGTGCAGTCGAGCGAAGACCTCGATCGCGCCATGGCGATTGCCGTCCAGTATGCCGGCGATCCCAAGAACGTCGCCAGCGTGCTCGACGTCGGCGGCGGCCAGCAGGTCATGCTGCAGGTCACTGTCTCGGAAATCCGCCGCGATGTTGCCAAGCAGCTCGGCATCAACCTGTCCGGCACGATGACCATCGGTGGCTCGAGCTTCGGCTTCAACAATGCCATGGCTGACGTCTCGTCGCCCGGCAGCATGGCCAACAATTCGGTGGCTGGCGCCTTCCCGCTCGGCAGTGTCGATATCAACGCTTCGATCCAGGCGTTGGAAGACCGAGGCGCCCTGCGCATCCTGGCGCAGCCGACGCTGACGGCGGTCTCGGGCCAGCCTGCCGAATTCAAGGCCGGCGGCCAGTTCCCGATTTACACCTCCGATGGCAATGGCGGCCAGAATGTCACCTACAAGGACTATGGCGTCACGCTAAACTTTACGCCGACGGTAAAGTCCAACGGCCAGATCGGCCTGCTCGTGGACACCGGCGTCTCGGAACTGCAGGCCAACAATGCCCTGACCGATCGCAGCACCAAGACTTCGGTCGAGCTGCCACCGGGCTCGACCCTGTCAATCGGCGGCCTGCTGCAGGAAAACGTGCGCCAGCGCGTACAGCAATTGCCGGGCCTGGGCGATATCCCGATCCTGGGCGCATTGTTCCGCTCGCGCGAATATATCAGCTCGCAGACCGAACTGGTGATCATGGTCACCCCCTATCTGGTGAGCGCAACCCGTCAGCCGCCCGAACTGCCCACCGATCGCAGCGTCACCGCCTCGGATGCCGAAGCGATCTTCCTCGGGCGGATGGAAACCCAATACGGCGTTGGCGGCCAGCCCGGCATGCGCGGCGGCTTCAATGGCTCGGTCGGCTTCGTGCTCGATTGATCCACGCACGGACGGCAATGGACGAATGCGGCCGGGCAACCGGTATCAAGGAGAGTAGGTTGTCATGAGTTTTCTCAACCCCGAGCCCAGAATCGTCGAAGAGCCGGCGGCGGAAATTGCTGGCGGCGCAAGGCTGATCCCGCGCATCACCATCCAGGCCTTTTGCGAGCATTCCCAGACCGCCCAATTGGTGGAAAGCGCCATCCACGACCGCCGCATGTCCAAGGTCGCGCTGACCACGCATAATGGCGGCCTCGACGGCGCCATCGAAACCTACAAGTCCAACCCGACGCCCAACCTCATCATGGTGGAAACCACTCTGCCACCAGGCGAAATTCCGGCGGCGTTGAGCCGGCTGGCCGAGGTGTGCGATGCCTCGACCCGCCTGATCCTGCTCGGCCACGTCAATGACGTGATGCTGTATCGCGAACTGATCCGTGGCGGCGTCTCCGAATATATCGTGCTGCCGGCTTCGGCCCAGTCCATCGTCACCGCCATCACCGACCTGTTCGCCTCCGAGGGCGCGGCTCCCATCGGGCGCACGGTCGGCTTCGTGTCGGCCAAGGGCGGCGCCGGCTCGTCCACCGTCGCGCACAATGTGGCTTGGGCCATCTCGCAGTCGCTGCGCCAGGACGCGCTGATCCTCGACATGGACCTAGCCTTCGGCACCGCCGGGCTCAATTTCAACCAGGACCCGCCGCACGGCTTGGCCGACGCCCTCAATGTCAACCAGAAGATCGACCAGACCATGCTCGATCGCCTGATGAGCAAGGCCGCCAACCATATCAACTTGTTGACCGCGCCGGTCACGCTCGACCGCACCTACGATTTCGAGGAGCGCGATTTCGAGCAGATCGTGGAGCTGAGCCAGACCGCCATTCCGGTCGTCGTGCTCGACATTCCCCATGCCTGGAATTCCTGGATCCGGCACACGCTCGCCACCATCGACGAAGTGGTGATCGTCGCCGAGCCGGACCTGGCCAACCTGCGCAATGCCAAGAACCTGGCTGATACCATCAAGGCACTGCGCCCGGCCGAAACCGCGCCCAACCTGATCATCAACAAGTTCGGCCTGCCGCGCCGTCCCGAAATCAGCCCCGGCGAATTCGCGTCCTCGATCGAATGCCGCCTGCTCGGCACCATTCCGTTCGATGCGGCTTTGTTCGGCACCGCGGCCAATAACGGCCAGATGATCGCCGAGGTCTCGGCCAACAACAAGATCAACGACATTTACCGCGCGGTCGGCCTGCATGTGACAGGCCGCCAGGCGGTACAATCGGCCGGCAGGGGATCGTCCCTCAAGATGCCGTCCTTCCTCAAGAAACGGGCCTGATCGGACTTTCTGACCCCGGCACGTTGAAACGGTAGAACTCATGTTTGGCAAGCGCACATCATTTGGCGGCAATACCCCCGGGGTCGCGGAGGTCGCACGTCCGATCGCCAGTCCCACGCGCGCCGCCGAACCCGTCCGCCGCGCCAGTGACAGCGACAGCGCCGCCGCGCGCCTGCGCAACAATGACGAAGTGGTCGACGTCCGCTCGCCCGTCGATGCACAGCGCGACAAGGACTATTTCCAGACCAAGTCGGCGATCTTCAATGCGCTGATCGACTCGATCGATCTGAGCCAGCTCGCCACCATGGACCAGGACGCGGCGCGCGAGGAAATCCGCGACATCGTCGCCGAAATCATCGCGCTCAAATCTATCATCATGTCGATCTCCGAGCAGGAAGACCTGCTGGAGGATATCTGCAACGACGTGCTCGGCTATGGCCCGCTGGAGCCGCTGCTGGCGCGCGACGACATCTCCGACATCATGGTGAACGGGTCGCAGAAGTGCTATATCGAAGTCGCCGGCCGGGTGAAGCTCACCAATGTGCGCTTCCGCGACGACGCGCACCTGATGAACGTGTGCCAGCGCATCGTGTCCCAGGTCGGCCGCCGCGTCGATGAAAGCTCCCCCATTTGCGACGCCCGCTTGCCCGACGGCTCGCGCGTCAACGTCATCGCGCCCCCGCTGGCGATTGATGGCGCCGCGCTCACCATTCGTAAGTTCAAGAAGGACAAGCTGACGCTGCAGCAACTGGTCAAATACGGCTCGATCTCGCCCGAAGGGGCCGAGGTGCTGCGGATTCTGGGCCGGGTGCGCGCCAATGTGCTGATCTCGGGCGGTACCGGTTCGGGCAAGACCACGCTGCTCAACTGCATGACCGCCTTCATCGAAAAAGACGAACGCGTCATCACCTGCGAAGACTCCGCCGAACTGCAATTGCAGCAGCCGCACGTGGTGCGCCTCGAAACTCGCCCGCCCAACCTTGAGGGCGAAGGCGAAATCACCATGCGCGACCTGATCAAGAACTGCCTGCGTATGCGGCCGGAACGCATCATCGTCGGCGAAGTGCGCGGGCCCGAGAGCTTCGATCTGCTCCAGGCCATGAACACCGGCCATGACGGCTCCATGGGCACGTTGCATGCCAACAGCCCGCGCGAAGCCCTGAGCCGCCTTGAATCCATGATCACCATGGGCGGCTATGCGCTGCCCAGCCGCACCATCCGCGAAATGATCTGCTCGTCCATCGACGTCGTGGTCCAGGCCGCCCGCCTGCGCGACGGTTCGCGCCGCATCACCCACATCACCGAAGTGCTCGGCATGGAAGGCGACGTCATCGTGACCCAGGACGTGTTCCTCTACGACATCATGGGCGAAGACAGTTCCGGCATGCTGATGGGCCGTCATCGCTCGACCGGCATTACCAAGCCGCAATTCACCGAGCGCGCCAAATATTTCAACGAAGAAGCCAATCTGGTTGAGGCGCTGGAGAAGTCCAATACCGAACACCGCGAACTGCTGGATTCGTAGGCCATGAGCCCTCTCCTCCTCGCACTCCTGGCCATGATCGCCATCGGCGCCGCGGGCTTTGCGCTGGTGCCCAACCTGCTGGGCGGCAGCCGCGCCGACAAGCGCCGCAAGGCGTTCCAGGGCGATATCCAGGTCAACCGGCGCGAAATGGACGCCGCCAAGACCCGCGATACCCGTCGCAAGAGCGTGCAGCAGGCGCTGAAGTCGCAGACCGACGCGCTCAATGCCAAAAAACGCGTGCCGCTGCCGGCGCTGCTGTTTCAGGCCAACATATCGCTGACGCCGGCCAAGTTCATCCGCAACAGCGTCATCTTTGGTGCGGTACTGCTTGTGGTGTTGTTCATCGTGCAGGTGCCACTGCATTTCGCCGCTATCTTCGCGGTGGCCGGGGGCTATCTGCTGCCGCGCATGTGGGTCAATCGCAAGCGCAAGAAGTATCAGAGCCAGTTCCTCGATGAATTGCCCAATGCCGTCGAAGCCATTGTGCGCGGCGTCAAAACCGGCCTGCCGCTCAATGATTGCGTTCGCGCCGTGGCCAAGGACGCCAAGGAGCCGGTGAAGTCCGAATTCGCCCGCATCCTCGACCAGCAGGCCTTCGGCATGTCGATGACCGAGGCCGTTTCGGTGCTGCTCGACCGGGTGCCGCTGCCCGAGGTCAATTTCTTCGTCGTCGTCATCACCGTGCAGCAGCAGGCCGGCGGCAACCTGTCCGAAGCTCTGGGGAACCTGGCCCGCGTGCTGCGCGACCGCAAGAAAATGAAGATGAAGATCAAGGCCATGTCATCGGAAGCCAAGGCCTCGGCCTATATCATCGGCTCGCTGCCGTTTGTCGTCGGCAGCCTGGTGTCGCTGACCTCGCCACTTTATCTGCAGCCGCTCTGGACCACCCAGCTCGGCATGATCTGGGCCGGCGTGGGTGCCTTGATGCTGTGCCTTGGTATTTTCGTGATGACCAAGATGGTTCAATTCGACTTTTAGCCGGCAGAAGCGTGAGCGCGTCATGAACTTTATCGATCAGCTGACCTCGCGGGACTTCCTTATCTCCGTGCTGGCCGCCATCTCGGCGGGCGCCGTGGTGTTCACCTTCGGCACCTCGTTTCTGGTCAAGACCGAAATGCGCACCCGCATCAAGCGCGTGGCACTGGAGCGCGACAAGCTGCGCGCCGAAGAAATGGCCCGCCTTCGCGGCGGCGGCGCGCCCGACGCCCGTGGCACCATGCGCCGCCCGGCCGAAACCAAGACCTATATGAAGAATATCGTCGAGCGCTTCGACCTGAAGAAGGCGTTCCAGGACCATGCCACCGTCGACAAGCTGGCCATGTCCGGCTATCGGGGGCAGGGGCACCTGACCACGTTCCTGTTCCTGCGCTTCGTCACCCCGCTGATCATCTTCGTGCTGGTGACGGGCTACCTGTTCCTGGCGCCCGGCGGACGTCCGGCCTACCTCAATGTCGTCTACGGCATCGGCGCGGGCCTGCTCGGCTCCTATCTACCCGTCATCCTGCTGAAGAATTCGACGGTCAAGCGGCAGAAGTCGATCAAGCGCGCCTGGCCCGATTGCCTCGATCTGATGCTGCTCTGCGTGGAAGCCGGCATGTCGGTGGAACACGCCATCAAGCGCGTCGCCAAGGAAATCGGCAATCAGAGCGCCGAACTGGCCGAAGAACTGACGTTGACCAATGCCGAACTCTCATTCCTCGAAGATCGCAGCCGCGCCTATGAAAACCTCGGGCGCCGCACCGGGCTGGACGGTGTGCGCGCGGTAATGTCCGCGCTGATTCAGGCCGATCGTTATGGCACCTCGGTCGGCCAGGCGTTGCGCGTCATGGCCGAGGAAGGCCGTGAAGCCCGGATGATGGAAGCCGAAAAGAAGGCCGCCTCCCTGCCGCCCAAGATGACCGTGCCGCTGATCTTGTTCTTCCTGCCGGTGCTGTTCATCGTCATCATCGCCCCCGCCATCATCAAGGTGTTCGCGGTCCAGGGCGCCCCGATGTAAAGGGGCTGACCTGCAACACTTGCAGATCGGCTAGGCGAGACCTGCTCAATCCAGGCGCAATGAACAGCGGTCGTTCGGTACGCCCGCTGTCCCGCTTGGCTGCTTATGCGAAATTGGACGCGATTTTCGCCAGGTAATCTTCGATCGGCACGCTGTTGCGCAGTGCCATCAAGTCCTTGCCCGCCTGGCCCACCAGAGTCCTGAACTTCTGGTTTTCGCCTGTCGCCAGCGCGTGGATTTCATCCACAATGTCCTGCGGATCATCCAAAGCCGCCTCTTTGGCCGAGGCGAACATCGCATTCACCTTGCCGAGCATTGCGTTGTAGTCGGTGATCTCGGGATGCGTATTGAACACGACGCTATCGAGGAAGTTATTGCCTCTCGATCCGCCCTGTTCGATCAGGCGTAGTTCGATATTGAGGGGCTTCAGTTCATAGTAAAGGCCCTCAGTCAGACCCTCGAGGGCGAACTTGGACATGTTGTAGAGCGAGCCGGTGGGCACGGCCGTGGTAACCCCCATGAACGAGCTGATATTGATGAACATGCCGCCCTTGTTGGCGCGGAAATGCGGCAGGAAGCTGCGGATGACATTGATCGGGCCACGCACGTTGAGGGCGAATTGCCAGTCGATGGTCTCTTCCTTGGCAAATTCCAGCGGGCCATACGAGCCGGCACCGGCATTGTTGACGACGACGTCGATCTTGCCAAACGCAGCAATTGCCGCCTCGGTGGCTGCCTCTACCTGCGCCACATCGGTAACGTCGAGCTTGAACAGCTTGATGTTGTCATAGCCCGACAGCTCGGTTTCCTGTTCCGGCGTCCGCATGCTGGCCGCGACATTCCAGCCCGCCTTCGCAAAATGCATCGCCGTCAATTTGCCCAGACCGCTGCTGGTGCCGGTGATGAAGATAGTCTTGGTCATCGTCTATTCTCTTGGTTGGGATAAAAATTATGGACTATTTAGTCTAAAATTAGTCGTGCTAACCGCGTGTAGCCGGCCGATGAAGTTCTAGGTCAAACTTCTGAGCGCCATCCGCATGATGTCACGTAGTGCTTCCAGCGATGCACCGCCGCGGGCCGCGACCTTGATCCCGGACAGGGCCGCCAAAAGGAAATGGGCCGCCGCCGTCTCATCGATGCTCCCATCGATCTCGCCAGTCGCCTTCCCCTCCGATATCCGTCGCTCAAGTGCGGCTCGGAGGGCCCGGGCCGCGGTATCGTTCAGCATCGACACTTCGGGGTCCGAATGCCCGAATTCGCAGACCGCGCTGACGCCAAGGCAGCTTTTGGAAGGCCGGAGGATGAAGGCATTCAGCATCGCCTCGATGCCCTTGAGCGGGGTGCCGCCATTGAGCGAATGCATCTGCTCGGCCATGCTTTCGGCCGCATAGGTTCGCAATGCTTCAAGATAGAGCTGCCGCTTGTCGCCAAAGGTATTGTAGAGGCTCTGGCGACTAATGTTCATGGCGTCGAGCAACTGATCGGTCGAGGTGCCCTCATATCCATGCTCGGCGAACGCCGAAATGGCGTTCCCCAATGCTGCTTCGCGATCGAACTCTCTCGGCCTGGCCATGGCCGGTGATATATTAATTCTAGACTGACTTGTCAAGAATTGCGAGTGAATGGCCGGTGAGAAATTTGGCGCGGAGCCGTCGGCAGTAAAGAACTGGCCGGGCATTAGCCTTGGGGGATAGCGTCCCAACGGTTCTGCTGGGTCAGCAGCGAGCGCACATAGGCCATGTTGGCCTCGACCTGGTCGGGCGGCAGTTCGGCCGCATAGATCGCCCGGCACTCGTCGAACCGGCCTTGCAAGCCCAGCACCAAAGCCAGGTTCTGCCGGATTTGGCTCGTCGCGCCGCGCATGCTCACGGCGCGGCGCAGGTGTTGCTCGGCCGAGGTTAGGTCATTGGTCATGGCGAAGCTGAGGCCGAAATTGGCCTCCACCGATGCCTCGCCGGGGGCAAGGGCCAAGGCCTGGCTGTAAAGTTGACGCGCTTCGTCGCTGCGCCCCATCTGGTCGAGGATGGCGCCCTTGACCGACAGCGCATTCCAGTCGGGCGCGTCGGGCCGGATCGAGCGATCCATCACCGCCAGTCCCTGCTCGAACCGCCCCTCGGCGGTCAGCGCCTTGGCATAGGCCACGCTGATTTCGACATCGTTCGGATAGCGCGCCATGCTCACTTCAAGCACCGCGACGGCCTGGCCGCTTTGGCCCTGGGCGCGCAAGGCCGCGGCGAAATTGATAGCGATATCGCGATCGTTGGGGTTGGATTTGTAGCGGGCGCTGAGTTCGGCCAGGCTCTGCTGCGCCTGCGCGCGCGGCTGGCCGGAATAATCGGGTGAAACCGTGCTGTTCATCGCGCACCCCGCCATCGCCACAGCGGCGGTGCCGGCAAGCAGCATGAGGCGTATGGATCTGGCAAAACCGGGGGCAGGCAACACGGGGAACGCACTCCATTCGGCAAGCTCGCGCCGACCCCCCAGCAATAAAACATTAACCCTAACGCGCCGTTAAAAGCGCCATTGGGCCGTTGCTGGCCGCCCGCCGCCGGACTACACAAAGACGTCAAATCGCGCGGAGTTTCCCCCATGACCACGGCCCAAACCCTCCCGGTGATCTTCATTGATGATGCCGGTCTGGCCGCGGTGGGCCTCGATCCGGTCGCCACCGCCTGGGCCGCTGCCAACGGCTTTTCCGGCCAGCGCGGGCGCTTGCTGGCGGTGCCCGACGGGCAGGGGGCGGTCGCCGCCTATCTGTTCGGCACCGGGAGCGCGGTCGACCGTCCGGTGTTGGTCGCGGGCCTTGCGGCCGCGCAATTGGGCGAGGGCAATTATCGTCTTGAGGGGGCCATTGACGATCCCACTCTGGCCGCGCTCGGCTTCAACCTGGGCGCCTATCGCTTCGACAAATACCGCAAGGCCAAGGCCACGCCAGTGCTGGCCGATCTCGGAGTGGCCGACGCCGCCGAAGTGGCACGGCTGACCAAGGCGGCCTATCTGGCGCGCGATCTCATCAACACCGCCCCCAACGATTTGGGGCCTGTTGCCTTCGAGCGCGAAATCCGCGCCTTTGCCAGCGCCCGCAATATGACGGTCACTGCTATTGTGGGCGATGACCTGTTGGCGGCCAATTTCCCCATGATCCACGCCGTCGGCCGCGCCAGCACGGAAGCGCCGCGGCTGCTCGATTTGAGCTGGGGCCGGTCCGGCGATCCCAAGGTGACGCTGGTGGGCAAGGGCGTCACCTTCGATACCGGCGGGCTCGATATCAAAACCGCCGCCGGCATGCTGCTGATGAAAAAGGACATGGGCGGGGCCGCCAATGTGCTGGGCCTCGCCAGCGCTATTGTCGATGCGGGCTTGCGGGTGCGCCTGCGCGTGCTCGTTCCGGTGGTGGAAAATTCCATCGCCGGCGCCGCGTTCCGTCCGGGCGACGTTCTGACATCGCGCAAAGGCCTGACCGTGGAAATCGGCAATACCGATGCCGAGGGCCGGTTGATCCTGGCCGATGCGCTGGCGCTGGCCGATGAGGAAAATCCGGAAATCCTGCTCGATATGGCCACTCTCACCGGCGCCGCCCGCGTCGCGCTTGGCCCCGACCTGCCGCCGCTCTATTCCACCGACGACGCTCTGGCGCGGGAGTTGATGACCGCCGGTCTGGCCGCCGATGACCCGCTCTGGCAATTGCCGCTCTGGTCGCCGTACGATTCCATGATGGCGTCCAAGATCGCCGATGTGAACAATGCCGGTGCGGGCGGTTTTGCCGGCTCGATCACCGCGGCCCTGTTCCTCCGCCGCTTCGTCGCTAATGCGAAGGCCTGGGTGCATCTCGATATCTATGGCTGGGCGCCCGAAGCCCGGGCGGGCCGTCCGCTCGGTGGCACCGACCAGGGCATTCGCGCGGTCTACAACGTGCTCAAGCAGCGATTTCCAGCATAGTTGACTTTGACAACTAAAAAGTTGACTGTCTCAACAATAGCGTGAGGCAGAGCATGACCATGGTCGACGACATCGCCACGATGCGGGCGTTCAACCGGTTCTACACGCGCATTATCGGGCTGCTCGAAGAGGGCATGCATAACAGCCCTTATGCGCTGAGCGAAGCGCGCGTGGTCCATGAAATCGGCAAGCGCAACGCCACCACGGCCAGCGAATTGTGCGAGGCGCTCGCGATGGATCGCGGCCAGATGAGCCGGCTGGTCTGGCGCCTCAGCGATCTGGGCCTGCTGGCGAGCCTTCCCGGCGCCGACAAGCGCTCCAACAACCTGGCGCTGACCCCGCAAGGCGACACGATCTATCGCGACCTCAACGCCGCCAGCGACGCCGACGCGGAAAACCTGCTGACCCCGCTCGATCCTCTGAGCCGCCTCGATCTGGTCGCCGCCATGCGCCGGATCGAGGCCATCCTGGCCGGCCCGGTGCCGGGCGGCACGCTGACCCTGCGCCCGCCGTGCATTGGCGAAATCGGCCAGTTGATCGCGCGCCAGGGTCTGCTCTATCACCTCGAACAGGGCTGGAACCACGAATTCGAACTGCTGATCACGCGCATCTACGCCGAGTTCGACGCGGCTCCCGACCCCGCGACCAAAGGGTTGTGGATCGCCGACTATGCGGGGGAACTGGCCGGCTCCATCTTCGTCTTGCCGGCGCCCGATGAAGACCGCACGGCGCAATTGCGCATGCTCTATGTCGAGCCGGCCTTTCGCGGGCTGGGGATCGGCAAGACGCTGGTGGCCGAAGTGGTGCGCTTCAGCCGCGCCGCCGGCTATCGCCGCGTCATCCTGTGGACGCAGGACTGCCTGGCCTCAGCGCGCCGCATCTATCAAGCGACCGGGTTTGAGCTGGTCGAAGAGGAAAAACACCATTCCTTCGGGGCCGACCTTAACGGGCAATATTGGGCGTTGAACCTTCAATAGCCCCGGCTGCGATCCACCACATTGATGAGTGGCTTGCCCGCCTCGTGCGCCTTGATGATCGCGGCGTAATAGCTCACCCCGGCCTCTTCGTTCGAGATCGCCGCGATATGGGGGGTGATGTAGCAATTGGCGATATCCCAGAGCGGGCTGTCGGCCGGCAGCGGTTCCACTTCGAACACGTCGAGGCTGGCTGCGCCCAGCGTGCCGTCGCCCAGCGCCTTGACGATATCGGCCTCGCGCTGATGCCCACCCCGCGCCGGATTGACGAGCACCGGCCCGCCGTCGAGCCCGCCACGCCGCAGCTTGGAGAAGGTATCGGAGTTCAAAATACCCGCCGTGTCGGGCGTTAGCGGCAGCAGGTTGACCAAAATATCGGTGCCGCCCAAGAAGGCATCGAATTCGCCAGCGCCGGCAAACGCCTCAACGCCCTGCACAGGCTTTTGAGTACGGCTCCAGCACCGCACTTCAAATCCCAGCGCCAGAAGGCATTGTGCTGCATCTTGCCCCAGCACGCCCATGCCCATGATACCGACCGCGGTCTGACGTGCCGCTGGCGGATAGAATTGCCCCCAGCGCCGTGCCGCCTGATCGGCTTGGAACCGCGAGTAGAGCCGTTGATGCATGGTGACATTGGCCACCACATAGTCGCTCATGCGCCGCGTCAAATCGTAATCCACGAACCGCACGATCGGCGCGTCGGGTAGGTTTGGATGCTTGAGCAGCGCATCGACGCCAGCGCCGAGCGACAGGACCGCCTTGAGATTATCGAGTCCATCAAAGGCGTCGGCCTTCGGCTTCCACACGAAAATGTAGCGCACATCCTTGGGATCGTAAGCGTCGTCGCGTCGCACCACGGGGTAGGGCGCCAGCGCCGCACGAAATTTCTCGGCCCAGCCCGCCTCATCGACATCGCTCAAATGCAGCAGCAGCATGGTGTTCTCCCCCGCTCAAACAAATCGAGCCGCACCCAGGGGCGCGGCTCGTAAAAATATCATGCCGTCTCGACAGGCCTTAAGGCGCGGCTGGCGCTGCGGCCGGAGCCTCGGTGGTCGCTGGAGCCGGTGTGGCGGCAGGCGCTGGCGTTGCAGCCGGGGCTTCGGTCGCTGCCGGAGCGGGCGTCGCGGCAGGTGCCGCTGCCGGAGCTTCAGTAGCTGCCGGTGCAGGCGTAGCCGCCGGGGCTTCGGTTGTCGCGGGAGCAGCCGGTGCAGTTGCGTCAGCTGGAGCCGGGGCGGCCGCGTCAGCCGGAGCGGCATCGGCGGTCGGGAACGGCACTGGGTCGTGCGACAGCGTCTGCAGATACGCCAGGATGTCGGCGCGTTCTTCCGGCGATTTCACACCGGAGAAGTTCATCTTGGTGCCTTCGACATAGGCCTTAGGCGCGGTGATGAAGGTGTTGATGTTCTCATAGGTCCAGATTTCGCCAGCGGCGTTATGGGCCTTCATGCCGTCCGAATAGGCGAAATCGGCGATGCTGCCTTCTGGGCGCCCGACGACGCCATAAAGATGCGGACCCTGCTTGCTGGGCTCGCCCTCGCCGAAATTGTGGCACGACTGGCACTTGCGCACGGCGGCCTGACCGCGCGTGGCGTCGGCGCTGGCCAGCAGCGTCGCCAGAGGCACGGCGGCTACGGCCGGCGCGCCAGCCTCGGCGGCAACAACCGGCTCAGGCTCGGGCAGGGCATAGCCCGGCCCAACGTCTTCACGCGGTGCATAAATGGCTTCGGCAACGAAGCCGACGCCCATCACGAACAACAGGGTGCCGAGGACGGCGCCGATGATCTTGTTAAATTCGAACGAATCCATTTGGTCTCTCTGCCAGTCCATCCCCTGCGGACGATGCGCCAATCCCGCTAAACTTTCGATTCCGCAAGCGAAATCGCCTCAACAACGGGCTAAGCGCGCGCGGAAGATAGTATCAAGGCTGGCCCCGCGCAACAGCCCTTTCCTGCCTGCGACAATTCCCCACCGCCGATTGGCCGCAGTCCGGCGGACGCGCTCAATTGACTCGCCATTCGGCCGGGTTCAAAAGCCTGCCCATCAGATCAGGATGCGTGCGAATGACCTACAAAATTGCCTTCCAGGGTGAGCCCGGTGCCTTCAGCCATGCCGCCACGAACAATGTGTTCCCCGGACAGGAAGCGATCGGCTGCGTCACCTTCGAGGAAACCATCGCCGCGGTGCAGACCGGCAAGGCCGATTTTGCCGTCGTCCCGGTCGAAAATTCGCTCTATGGCCGCATCACCGATATTCACCACCTGCTGCCCAATAGCGGTCTCTATATTGTCGGCGAAACCTATCTGCGCGTCGAGATGACTCTTCTGGCCGTGCCCGGCGCCACGCTGGACGATATCAAATCGGTGCAGTCGCTGTCGGTTGCGCTGGGCCAGTGCCGCAAGTTCATCGCCGAACATGGCTTCCGCACCATCAATTCGGTCGATACCGCCGGCTCCGCCCGCGAAGTTTCGCAGAAGGGCGACAAATCCGTCGCCGCCATCGCCTCGCGCTTTGCCGGCGAGCTTTATGGCCTCAATGTGCTGGCAGAAAACATCGAGGACGCCGCCCACAACACCACGCGCTTCCTGGTGCTGTCGCGCGAAAAGACCGAGGCCGCGCCCGCTCCCGGCGTCAAGACCACCTTCGTGTTCCGCGTCCGCAACGTGCCCGCCGCGCTCTATAAAGCCATGGGGGGCTTTGCCACCAACGGCGTCAACATGACTAAGCTGGAAAGCTACATGGTGGGTGGCGCCTTCACCGCCACGCAGTTTTACGCCGATATCGAAGGCCACCCCAGCGACCTGAGCGTCCAGCACGCCTTCGAGGAATTGGGGTTCTTCACCGACCAGTTCCACATTCTGGGCGTCTATCCGTCGGCGAACACGAAGTAGCGCCGCCCTCTTGCCTTCGCCGCATTTCTCTCACATATAGCCTTTGGGAGGTTGGCGCGGACGTGTTCCTCGCCAACCGGGTCAGGTCCGGAAGGAAGCAGCCCCAACGAGACCTTCACGGGTCGATGCCAGCCTCCTACTATGCTCCAATGACAGCGAGCAGATTCTCCCCCACAGTGGTCGCGAAAGGGCAATATGGCTTCGCCTGATACGCCATCGTCGCCCTATCTGGTGCTGGCGCGCAAATACCGCCCGGTCAGCTTTTCCACGCTGATCGGCCAGGATGCCATGGTCCAGACCCTGGGCAATGCGTTCAAGCAGAACCGCATCCACCACGCCTTCATTCTCACCGGCGTGCGCGGTGTGGGTAAAACCACCACGGCCCGCATTCTGGCGCGCGCCTTCAACTACGAGGATGCTTCCGGCAAGCATCCGACGCTCGACCTCGATGTCGAAGGCATTCATTGCCGCGCCATCATCGAAGGGCGGCATGTCGACGTCATCGAAATGGACGCCGCCTCCAATACCGGCATTGGCGACATTCGCGAGATCATCGACTCGGTCAAATACGCTCCAGCCTCCGCGCCCTATAAAGTCTACATCATCGACGAAGTGCACATGCTCTCGACGGCGGCCTTCAACGGCCTGCTGAAGACGCTCGAAGAGCCGCCGCCCTATGTGAAGTTCATCTTCGCCACCACCGAAATCCGCAAGGTGCCGGTCACCATCCTCAGCCGCTGCCAGCGCTTTGACCTGCGTCGTGTGACGCCCGATGTGATGACGCGGCATCTGGAAGACCTGCTGGCCAATGAGGGCATTCCCTCCGAGCCAGAGGCTCTGGCGATGATCGTGCGCGCCGGCGAAGGCTCGGTGCGCGATAACCAGTCCTTGCTCGATCAGGCTATTGCCCATGGCGATGGCGCCGTCACCGCGCCCACCGTCAAGGCCATGCTTGGCCTCGGCGATCGCGCGCGGATTATTGATCTGTTCGAGGACCTGTTGGGCGGCCGTATCGGGGAGGCGCTCGATACCATGCGGGCGCTTTACGATGCCGGTGCCGATCCGCAGACGCTGGTCGCGGACCTCGCTGATTTCACCCATCTGGTCACCCGCATCAAGGTCGTGCCCGCCGCGGCCGATGATGTCTCGCTCACACCCGACGAGCGCAATCGCGGTGCTGACCTGGCCGGCAAGCTGCCGATGCGGGCGCTCACCCGCGCCTGGCAGATTCTGTTCAAGGGCTATGACGAGGTCGCGCGTGCCGGCAACGCCATCCAGGCGGCCGAAATGGTGCTGATCCGCCTGGCCTATGCGGCCGATCTGCCCAGCCCCGACGATGTGATCGCCAAACTGTCCAACCAGCCCGCACCGGCTTTGCCGCAGATGGCACCATTGCCGCCGCGCGGGCCTTCGGGGGGCTCGTCGGCCATGCGGCAGGAAGCGCCGCAACGGCAGCAGGCGCCCGCTATCTCCGCGCCGCAGCCGCAACCGACGGTTCCCTCGGCGCTGGCCCGCATCGAGTCCTATGCCGAACTGATCGCCCTTGCCGGTGCTAAGCGCGACATCGTGCTCAAGATCGCGCTGGAATCGACCATGCGGCCGGTTTCGTTCGGTCAGGGCAGCATCGAAGTGGCCCTGGTAGATGGCACCGATCCAGGTATTATCGCCACGCTTTCGGCTCGGCTTCAGGCTTGGACCGGCGAACGCTGGCTGGTCAATGTTTCCAACAAGGCGCCCGAGGGCAAGACCGTCCGCGAGGAACGCGTCGCCCGCGAAAAGGCGGCCCACGACCAGGCGCACGAAGACCCGCTGGTGCAGGCCATTCTTGAAACATTCCCCGGCGCCAAGGTGGTCAACGTCAAGCTGCGTGACGACGCGGTGGTCGTTGCGCCCGAAACCGTGGCCCCGCCAGAACCTGAAGAGGACGACGAATGAAAGATCTCATGGGCATGATGAAGGCCGCCGGCGAGATGAAGGCCAAGATGGAAACCATGCAGGCCGAACTGGCCGATATGGTCATCGAAGGCCGCTCGGGTGGCGGGCTCGTCACCGTCTCGCTATCGGGCAAGGGCGACATGAAGAGCCTCAAGATCGACCCGTCCCTGTTCAAGGAAGACGATGTCGGCGTCCTTGAGGACCTGATCCTCGCTGCGCACAACGACGCCAAGAGTAAGGTCGAGTCCGAGACCCAGTCGCGCATGGCCGAAGTGACCGCCGGTCTCCCGATTCCTCCGGGTATGAAGCTGCCATTCTAGCATGGCCGGCGGACCCGAAATCGAGCAGTTGATCCAGCTCTTGTCCCGCCTGCCGGGGCTGGGGCCGCGCTCGGCTCGCCGCGCGGTTCTGCACCTGATCAAGAAGAAGGATCAGTTGATGATCCCGCTTTCGGCGGCGCTCGATCGGGCCGTGCTGGCCGTGCGCGTCTGCGAAACCTGCGGCAACGTGGATACCCAAAGCCCCTGCGCCATCTGCGCCGATCCGCGCCGCGCCGAAACTGGCATGCTGATCGTGGTCGAGGATGTGGCGGACCTGTGGGCGCTCGAACGCGCCGGCGTCGGCGCCGTGCGGTATCACGTGCTGGGCGGGGTCCTGTCGCCGCTCGATGGCGTGGGGCCGGATGATCTGTCGATCGACCAGCTTCTGGCTCGCGCGCCGGACTATCGCGAGATCGTGCTGGCGGTAAACGCGACCGTCGAGGGCCAGACCACAGCGCATTACATCACCGATCGCCTCGGTCCCAATGGGCCAAAAATCACCCGCCTCGCCCACGGCGTCCCCGTAGGCGGCGAGCTGGATTATCTCGATGAAGGCACGCTGAGCCAGGCCCTCAAGGCGCGGACGCAGATCTAGGCCAGCGTCTCCTTGAACAACCCGATCGTTCGTGACCAAGCCAGATCGGCC
This sequence comes from Devosia sp., assembly GCF_028290625.1. GTDB lineage: Bacteria > Pseudomonadota > Alphaproteobacteria > Rhizobiales > Devosiaceae > Devosia. The sequence continues at coordinate 235,497 of NZ_JAQGJM010000012.1, read as the reverse complement.
GCCGCCTTGTCGTAGCGGGCGGCGCTGGTGTCGTTGTTGAAGGCGTGGTTGGCGCCCGCGTAGACGAACAGCTCGTAGTCCGTGCCGGCCGCCTTCAGCGCTTCCTCGAACGCCGGAATGCCGGCATTGATCCGATCGTCCAGCCCACCATAGTGCAGCAGCAGCTTGGCCTTGATATTGGGCACTTCGGCCGCGTTGGGCTGCGCCCCATAATACGCGACGGCCGCCGCCAGGTCCGGCGTCGCCACGGCCAGACTGTTGACGGTGCCGCCGCCCCAGCAGAAGCCCATTGCGCCGACCTTGCCGTTCACGTCGTCCCGCGTCTTTAGATAGGCCGTGCTGGCAACGCCGTCAGCGGTGACGCCAGCCGGTTGCAGGTTGCCAAACAGGGCTCTTGCGTCGTCTTCACTGGCCGGAGTCCCGCCTTGCGCGGAGAGATAATCGGGCGCCAAGGTCACGAACCCTTCCAGCGCCACGCGCCGGGCAATATCCTTGATATGGGCATTGAGCCCGCGATTTTCGTGCACCACGATCACCGCGCCGAACGGTCCGGCGGTCTTGGGCTTGGCCAGATAGCCGCTCATCTCGCCCGAACCACCTGGATAGGTCACGGTTTCAATGCTGAGGCGCTCGTCGGTCTCCGGCACCAGCCCTTGCGCCTGGGCATTGGAGGCCATCAAGCCCGCCACGGTGACCGCAGCGCTCATCGATCCGGCCAGCTTGGCCAGATTATCCATGAATTTGCGCCGGTCCAGCGACAGGTGGGTGTAGTCGTCGAAGAGAGAAATCATGTCCTGCGTAACGGCAGGCTGGTCAGTCGAGTCATGCTCGCTCATGGCGGGTCTCCGTTTCAGTTAACCCGTAAAAGATAGAGCGCGCCCGAAGGCGCGCCCATGACCATAACCAAATTGTGAGGCGGCCTAGTGTACCTAGTGCACGCCGCGCTCGGGCTTGAAGTCGTCGCCTTCGTCCCACTCCGTCTCATCCAGGATTCCCGGCTCTTCGTCCTCGTCATCGAGATAGACGTCTTCGTCGGGCCCCTCGATCGCCTCGCGGGCCTCGACATCATCGGGCGCCAGGCTTTCGAGATCAGCTTCCGGCTCCAGCGCCGGCGCCAGGTTGGCGTAGTCATCCGTATCGTCGGCATTGGCTTCGTCGGTGGTCAGGGCATCGATGGCGCGATCGACCTCGCTCAGCAGTGCCGCCGGGTCTTCGTCGCCCCAATCGGCGCTTTCGCGCCCCGCAAGTTCGCTGCGAATTTCGCGCAGCCGCTCCAGGCGCTCTTCCACCAGGCGATCGTCGCCAAACAGCAGTTCCTCGATTTCGGTCTGGCTATAGGGCTGCGAAATGCCGGGCTGGTCGGCGTTATCGAAGTTGATTTCCTGTGGCATCATGGTGCCGTGATTATGGGTCTGGCTCATGCTGGTTTTCCCTCGCTGGTGAGCAATCGAATAGACAGAACGCCCCAGACCCGCCGAGGTTCGCAAAATACTTAAGGGCGGAACCAACGCACGGGGCCGAAGGTTGGTGCTGCATCAACCAGGAGCAAGTAATGGCCAACCTGCGCAGAGGCTCAAAAGTCAGCTGGAATTGGGGCGAACACCAAGCCCACGGCAAGATTGTCGATCGCTTCACCGCCAGGGTGACGCGTACCCTGCAGGGCACCAAGGTGGTCCGCGAAGCCAGCAAGGAAGAGCCGGCCTACCTGATCGAGCAGCCCGACGGCGACAAGGTCATCAAAACCGCCAGCGAACTCAGCGCCCCCTGATCGCATTCAGCCACAGTTCAGTCGCCGAGGTCCATGTGCAGCCATAACTGCACCTGGGGTTTCGTCATGCTGGGCCGTACGATCTGGATTTCCGCTGTCGCTGCACTCGTGCTGCCGCTGTTTTCGGCGCCGAGTTTTGCCGATGAGCCGTTCCGGCTGTTTGGATGCAGCGTCGAGGATTCGGAAAGCGACTTCATCTCGCTCTATGGCGTCGAGCAGGAGGACGGTACCTGGACCAGGCTGCAATTCCTCATTGCGAAAAATGGGATCATTTCGGCACTGGTCCCCGGCCAGCCGCTGGCTGGCTCGGGACCATTCTATTTCTCCAATTCGGGCGGTCCCGAGGGCTATTATGCCCAGGTCCGCTTCAACTGGGGTGGACGCAACTATGCCCTGCATATGCTCGAGATTCCGCCCGGGCCAGGCGAGGAATACAACATGCGTCAACGCTCGGCCTTTGTGCGGATCACTGAGCCAAACGGCGCCGTCTATGACCTGCCCTGCGGGGCGGAAATCGACGAATATATCGGCTACATGCAGCGCGCCATGAATTGCGACATGACCAACCGCTACGGCGCCGCCGGTTGTGATTTCGACGTGTGGCCCGAACGTGCCGTCGATGACAAGTTGCCTGAGGGTTTTGCCCCCTAGGCCCTATTCCCCCGCCAGCCGCTGGGGTTCCTCGAAGTCCATCGCATCGATCCGCTCGCTGCGTTTTGTGACCCTGCTGGTGGAAATAAGGATATCCCCGATATCCTTGTTGGCCTGGGTAAAATGCGTCTGCAGCTTGTTAACGCGATCGTCCAATCGCCCCACATCGGCTAGCAATTCGCGCACTTCTTTCTGGATTAAGTGTGCCTGTTCGCGCATCCGCACATCGCGCAGCAGCGCTTGAATCACCTGGATCGACAGCATCAGCAAAGCCGGCGACACGATCACCACCCGCGCGCGGCTGGCGCGCTGCACCACATCCTCGAAATGCTCGTGGATATCGGCGAAGATCGACTCCGACGGCACGAACATGAAGGCGGTGTCCTGCGTTTCGCCGGGGATCAAATATTTTTCCGAAATCGCCCGCACGTGCACGGCGATATCCTGCTTGAAGCCGTTTTGCGCCGCCCGCAGGGCATCGGGATTGTCCGCCGAACTGATGCGTTGCCAGCTCTCCAGCGGAAACTTGGCGTCGATGACGAGGCTGGGCGCGTCATTGGGCATGATGATCAGGCAGTCGGGCCGATAGCCGTTCGACAGCGTCGATTGGAACGAATAGGCGTTTGGCGCCAGCCCGTCGCCGATGATGGCCTCCATCCGACCCTGTCCGAAGGCGCCGCGCGTCTGCTTGTTGGACAGGATCGATTGCAGCGACACGATCTCGCTCGAGAGCGACGTCATTGTCGACTGCGCCCTGTCGATCACCGCCAGCCGTTCATGCAGTTTGTTGAGCCCCTCGTCGGTCTTGGCGCGGGTTTCCTGCAGGGCCTGGCCGACGCGCTGGCTGGTCGTATCCAGCCGGTCATTGACCATCTGGCTCAACTCGGCGGTGCGCGAGCCGAACATCTCGGACATCGACTGCACGCGCCCGGTCATTTCCGACTGCACCTGCATCAGCCCGGCGATATGACGCTCCATCGCCGCCGAACGGTCCAGTGCCGCTTCGGCTTCTTGAGCGCGAGCCTGGCCGGCTCGGATCGCGCCGATCAGCATGACCACCAGCAATAGTCCGATAAGCCCGACACCGCCCGCAATGGCATAGCCGAGCGTGACCGCAAAATCCCCGAGCGTGAACAGCACAGTCTCCATCCCACCATCCATAGAGCGATTCGCCTGTTCGCGGAATGTTCCAGTTTAGCCCAGCGACGGTTGACCGCGCAGCGGAAAATACCATATCGAGGGGCAACACCCCATTTGGACGCTCCTTCATGGCTATCCGCCCTATTCTCGTTTTGCCTGATGCGCGCCTGCGCGCCGTTGCCGATCCGATCGACGCGGTCGACGACGACATCAAGGCCCTCGCCAAGGACATGCTCGACACCATGTACGATGCGCCCGGCATTGGCCTGGCCGCGCCGCAGATCGGCGTGATGAAGCGCATCGTCGTCATGGACCTCGCCAAGGAAGGCGAAAAGCCCGAGCCGATGGTGCTGATCAATCCCGAGATCACCAAGTTCTCCGACGTGGTGCAGACCACCGAAGAGGGTTGCCTGTCGATTCCGGAGCTGTATTACGATGTCGAGCGGCCCGATGCCGTCACCGTCAAATACACCGACCTGGACGGCAATGAGGTCATCAAGGACGCCGAGGGCAAGCTCGCCGTCTGCATCCAGCATGAACTCGATCACCTCGATGGCGTGCTCTATATCGATTACCTGTCCCGCCTGAAGCGCGACCGCGTCATCAAGAAATTCGACAAAGCTGCCAAGCGCGCCGCGGGTTAAGAGCAGTTCTTACCCATCAGTCGTCATCCCCCTCCCCTTGTGGGAGAGGGTGCCCGAAGGGCGGGTGAGGGGTTCGCGCCGCAACCCTAGCCCCCTCATCCGGCGCTGCGCGCCACCTTCTCCCACAAGGGGAGAAGGGAAGTGGAGAACATCCGAACCATGCGCATCGTCTTCATGGGTACGCCCGATTTCTCCGTTCCCACCTTGCTCGAAATCATCTCCTCCGGTCATGAGGTCGTCGCGGTCTATACCCGTGCGCCAAAGCCGGCCGGACGTGGCCAGGCCGAGCGCAAGTCGCCGGTGCATCTGGCGGCCGAAGCCGCTGGCATCCCGGTGTTCACGCCGCGCTCGCTCAAGGGCGTCGATGAGCAGGGCGTGTTCGCATTGCACGATGCCGATCTTGGGATCGTCGTGGCCTATGGCCTGTTGCTGCCCAAGCCCATTCTGGATGCGCCGCGTCTTGGCTGTCTCAACCTGCACGGCTCGCTGTTGCCGCGCTGGCGTGGCGCTGCACCGATCCAACGTGCGATCATGGCGGGCGATGCACAGACCGGCGTCATGGTGATGCAGATGGATGAGGGCCTCGATACTGGCCCCGTTGCGCTGGGCGAAGTCATTCCCATCGGTCCTGATATGACCGCCGGCGAATTGCACGACGCGATGATGCGGATCGGCGCCGACTTGATGGGCCGCGCGCTGGCAGCGCTGGATCGCGGGAGCCTGGATTTCAAGCCGCAGCCTGACGATGGCACGATCTACGCCAAAAAGATCGAGAAGGCCGAAGCTCGCATCGATTGGAACCAATCCGCCGAGGCCGTCCACAACCACATTCGCGGCCTGTCGCCGTTCCCCGGCGCGTGGTTCGAACTGGAACTGGCCGGCAAGCCGGTGCGGGTGAAGGTCTTGCGGTCCACGCTGACGGCAGGTTCCGGTGCGCCCGGCACGCTGCTGCCCGATTTGACCATTGCCTGCGCCACTGGGGCGGTCCGGCTGGTGCAAATTCAGCGCGAAGGCAAAACCCCGATGGACGCCGCGACCTTCCTGCGCGGAGCAGGGGCCTTGCCCGGCACTGTGCAGTAGATGCCTCGCTACCGCGTCACCGTGGAATATGACGGAACCCCCTTCAACGGCTGGCAGCGCCAGCCGCATAGTCCGTCCGTGCAGGCGACGCTGGAAGCCGCAATCCTGGGGTTTTCTGGCGAAACCGTGACCACCCAGGCGGCAGGGCGCACCGATACCGGTGTGCATGCGCTGGGCCAGGTCGCCCATTTCGATCTGTCGCGCGAGTGGGACCCGTTTCGCATCCGCGAGGCGCTGAACTTCCACCTGCGGCCCAACCCGGTGGCGATCATCGAGGCGGAGGCCGTCCCCGATACCTTCGAGGCGCGCTTTTCGGCCAAGGCTCGGCATTACGAGTATCGCATTCTCAATCGGCGCGCGCCCGCAGTGATCGAGGCCAACCACGTCTGGCACCTGCCGATGGATCTGGATGCCGAACCCATGCATGCGGCCGCCCAGTTGATCCTGGGCACGCACGATTTCACCACTTTTCGCGCTGCCGAATGCCAGGCCAAGTCGCCCATCCGGACGCTCGATCGCTTCGATGTCCGGCGCGAATTGGACCACATGGTCATCACCGCCAGCGCCCGTTCTTTCCTGCATCATCAGGTGCGCTCGCTGGTCGGCTCGCTCAAAATGGTGGGCGAAGGCAAATGGCGCCCCGCCGATTTTCGCGCCGCGCTAGACGCGAAAGATCGTCGGCGCTGTGGCGCCTTGGCGCCGTCCCGCGGTCTCTATCTGATGAAGGTGGATTACTAGGCTCTCGTGCGTTCGCGACGCACTGAGCATCCACCCCACCGTCTTTCCCGCGGACTTGATCTGCGGGCCTCTATCCAGCATGGCACAAGCGGTGAGTGGCCCGCGGGTCAAGCCCGCGGGAAGGAAGTGATGGGGAGGATGGTGGATTACCAGGAGCCGCTGCGGTTTTCGGTGACGCACTGAGCATCCACTCCCACTGTCCTTCCCGCGGACTTGATCCGCGGGCCTCTATCAGCATGGCACAAGCGGTGAGTGGCCCGCGGGTCAAGCCCGCGGGAAGGAAGTGATGGGAGGATGGTGGATTTACTAGGAGCCGCTGCGGTTTTCAGTGACGCGCTGAGCACCCACCTCACTGTCCTTCCCGCGGACTTGATCCGCGGGCCTCTATCAGCATGGCACAAGCGGTGAGTGGCCCGCGGGTCAAGCCCGCGGGAAGGAAGTGATGGGGAGGATGGTGGATCACTAGGAGCCGCTGCGGTTTTCAGTGACGCACTGAGCATCCCACCCCCACCGTCCTTCCCGCGGACTTGATCCGCGGGCCCCTATCAGCATGGCACAAGCGGTGAGTGGCCCGCGGGTCGAGCCCGCGGGAAGGAAGTGATGGGGCTGGGAAGGAATTGATGGGTTAGGAAGAACGGCGATGGGGATGGATCCGGCTTGTACGGAACCCTAGGCGGCAGCCGGCGCTACCATGCCGCCCAACAGCAGCAGCCCAATGGCCGAACCGACCAGTTGGGCGACGATGAACATGGCGATCTGCAGCGGCGGCAGGGTGACGATCAGCCGGGCGATGTTGATCTCGACGATGATCACCACGATGCCGATGGCGATAATGACCACGTCGGCCGGCAGGCCCAATAGCAGCAGTCCCAGCGACAGGATCGAGGTGAAGAACGTGGCCCAGTTGTCGGCCACGAGGAATGGCACGAAACCGTCCAGCCGGCCCATCTGGCGCAGTACCAGATAGGATACGGCGAGCTGGATCAGGAACAGCACGCCGCCCAAGATCAGCGCCTGCGTGGCGGCGCCCGGCGGGCTCTGGATACCGAAAACCTGCGACCCGTAGGCCCCCAGCGCACTGGCGATCACGAAGGCGATGAACGAGCCGATCAGCCCGCGCTGGCTGAAATCGAAATGGGTAGGCGCCTGCCGGTTGCCGGTGAGCAGGGCGAAACAGCCACGCGCCGCATCCACCAGCTCATCGAGAAAGGTCGAGGAATTCTGAGACAAACTGCAACTCGATCAGATTGGAGAACCGGCGGGATTGTTCAGCATGTAGAGCGTCAACGGCATGCCGACAAGCAGCACGACGGTTAAAACCGCAAATGCCAGCGCCACGCCGATCGACCAGGTGCCCGCGGCGCGCCCCAGGCTGTAAAGCAGAAACACCAGTCCCAACAACACGATCGGCACCGTCTCGATGCTGATCGCCGCCAGCACCGAGCCGGCGACCAGGTAGAATACCATGCCGTAAATCCCCGGTATCAGCACGCGCAGCAGCGGCACCTGGGATTTGACCGCCAGTTTCGTCACCACGATGCCGATCAGCAGCGCCACCAACCCCAGCGACTGCACCAAAAGGTTGGCGATCAGCCCAGGCAGGGACGGCATGCCGCCCTGCACCGACCCCATGGCAATAGCGAGGAAGGCGAACAGGAAAAAGATCACCAGCGCCTTGGCCAGTGCGCCGAACGAAAGGCCGAACCGTTCCTGCCAGCCCGGTCGCTGCCGCACGATATCGACCCAGCCCAGCCAGGCATCCCGCAGTGCTGCCCAGAGCTTCATCCCAGGTCCCCGAAAAACCGCGTCATGAATGCCGTGTAGATCGCCGTCAATCCGGTGACATCGGCAATGGTCACATGCTCGTCGGCCTTGTGCATCGAGGGGCCGACCAGCCCGCATTCCACCACCGGGCCATATTGCGCCACGAACCGCGCGTCCGAGGTTCCGCCGCCGGTGGATAGGGTGGGCCGGCGTCCGGTCATCTCGAAGATGACGTCGCCCAGCGTGTCCACGGCCGCGCCCAGTGGTGACAGGAACGACTGCGACGGCACGCCCGCTACGGTGAACGTCACCCTGGCCTGCCCCGCATCCACCGTAGCGATCCGCCCGCTCACCCATTCGGCCAGCGCCTGTGGTGTCCACAAATCATTGTAGCGGACGTTGAACTTGAGCGTGCCCTTGGGGGGGATGACATTGCTCGTCGGGTTGCCGACATCGATCGAGGTCACTTCCAGATTGCTGGCCGGAAAATGCGCCGTGCCCTTATCGATGACCTCCCCGCTCAGCGCCGTCACGATCGCCGCCAAAACCGGCAGGGGATTATTGGCCTTTTCCGGATAGGCGACGTGGCCCTGCACGCCCTCGACGGTCACGACCGCGCTCAGCGAGCCACGCCGGCCGATCTTGATGCTGTCGCCCAGCTCAGCCGCCGAACTGGGCTCACCCACTATGGCGAAATCGAAATTGTGGCCCTGCGCTTGGGCCCAGGCCAGCAGCTTTTCGGTGCCGTTGATGCCGTCGGCTTCTTCGTCATTGGTAATGGCCAGCATGATGGTGCCGGCCTGCGTCGGGACGTCCGCAGCGGCGGCCACGAATGCCGCGACGCCGCTCTTCATGTCGGCCGCTCCACGCCCATAAATCTTGCCATCGGCCTCGCGCGGCACGAACGGATCGCTGGTCCAGTTCGCCAAATCCCCCGGCGGTACGACGTCGGTATGGCCGGCAAACAGCAGCTTGCGCCCGCCGCCATGGCGAATGGCGAACAGGTTATCGACCGGATAGGAGCCGTCGCCCTCGAAACGCAGCCGCGTCACGGTAAAGCCGAGGCCGGTCAGCGCGCTCTCCAGCACGCCGAGCACACCGGCATCCTCCGGCGTCACCGATGGCCGCGCAATCAGGGCCTTGAGCAGTTGGACGGGATCGCACCTAGAAATATCAGTCACGCGCAATCCCGTCCCTTATTGTCTTAAGCTGCCGGCGCCCAGGTGCCGCCAGTCGGATCGGCCCCGTAGGTGTTGTTGCCCACGGTGCCGCGCAGGAACCCCAGTACCACCAGCAGATAGAGGCCGGCCAGACCAAGGATCACATAAAGTGTGCTCAGCCACACCGCGGGCATCGGCACCATCACGCCGCCGCCGATATCGGTGGGTGTCATGCCCACGCCCAAGGCCTGCAGCAGCGTCAGCACCAGTGAGATGCCGGTGAGGATCTTGATGTCCATGCCGTTATTGTCGCGGTCGTGACGGCGCTTGGTGGACAGGCACAGTGACGGATAGAGCAGCAGGATAGAAACGATCAACTGTCCCCAGCCCGCCGAGCCCGTCGTCGGCGACGGTCCAAGCCCAATCGCGGACAGGATGATTGTGAGCACGATGCCGACCACGGCGAGGCCGATCACGCCCAGCCACCAGCTCTTGCGCCCAATGCGGCCTTCCATGCCGTTATACAGTGAAATGAATGAATTCATGATGTTTCCCTCAAAGACTCATGATGCCGATACCGGCGCACCGACAATATGACAGTTCGCACAAGCTCGCCAGCGGAGGGAAATGCTGCTTCGCACACTGTACAATAGACGACGCCCGCCCCCGGAATGCCGGGAACGGGCGCTGTAATTGTCAGATCTGCGAGGTATCGCGATCAGGCGGCGACGGTGCCGCCGAGCGGGTTCTGGCCATACTGGTTGGCCGCCGGCTCGCCTTCCTTGATGCCCAGCATATAGATCGTGTAGATCGCGCCGAGCAGCGGAACCAGCGCGATCAGCGTCCACCAGCCGGACTTGGCCTGGTCGTGCCAGCGCTTGGCGTAGAGCGCTACGGCCGGATAGATCAAAATCAGCGAGCCGATCGTCGCCAGATAGCTGAGCGGCCCGAAGATCATGCTCAGGATCGAGCCGATGATCGCCAGCACCACATTGGCGCCGACGAGAACCAGCACGCCGGCCCAGAAGGGCTCGCGATTGATGCGGCCGTCAAAGCTCGTGAACAGGTATTTCCAGTCTTGATCGAAATTCATTTTTTGCTCCAGATCGTGAAGGCGGCCCTCAAAGCCTGCCGCGCCAATTCGGTATCGGGAGTGTTCCCGCCCCTGAGCGCCTTCTATCGATCTGGAAATGAACGCCAAATGAGTGACTGGTTCAGTCGCGCAATAGCTCGTTGATGCCGGTCTTGCTGCGGGTCTGCGCGTCCACGGTCTTGACGATGACAGCGCAATACAGCGACGGGCCGGGCTGCCCGTTCGGCAATGGCTTGCCGGGCAGGTTGCCGGAGACGACCACCGAATAGGGCGGCACCTTGCCGATGTGAATTTCGCCCGTGGCGCGGTCGACGATCTTGGTGGAGGCGCCGATGAACACGCCCATCGAGATCACCGAGCCCTCGCCGACGATCACGCCTTCGACCACTTCGGAACGCGCGCCGATGAAGCAATTGTCCTCGATGATCACCGGGCCGGCCTGCAACGGCTCCAGCACGCCGCCAATGCCGACGCCGCCCGACACATGCACGTTCTTGCCGATCTGTGCGCAGCTGCCGATGGTGACCCAGGTGTCCACCATGGTGTTCTCATCCACATAGGCGCCCAGGTTGACGAAGCTGGGCATCAGGATGACGCCCTTGGCGATATGGGCGGAGCGGCGCACTACGGCGCCAGGCACGGCGCGGAAGCCGGCATCGCGGAACGTGTTTTCGCTCCAGCCCTCGAACTTGGTGGGCACCTTGTCCCAATAGGACGAGCCGCCCGGACCGCCCGGGATCATCACATTTTCATTGAGGCGGAAGCTGAGTAGCACCGCCTTCTTGAGCCACTGGTTGACCTGCCAGGTGCCGTCGATCTTTTCGGCAACGCGGGCCTTGCCGCTATCGAGCAGCGCCAGGGCCTCCTCGACCGCCTCGCGCACGGCGCCCTTGGTGCCGGAATTGACCTCGGCGCGCGCCTCGAAGGCGTCGTTGATGGTCTGGGCGAGATCGGTATACGACATGGCGAGGTCCTGGCGGAGAAGGTGGGTTGGCCGGGACCATAACGGGGCTCCGCCTTGTGTCAATCGGGGCCGCAAACCCAATCGTGATGCCGTGCCGCTTTACCGCACTGCCATTGATCCTTAACCCGACTCAGACAGCATGGATTGCAACACTTGGAGAGCCGGAATGGCCAAAGCCCCCCAGACACCCTTACGCACCGCCGGCCAGGATGTCGCTGCCGCCAAGCGCGCTCCCCAAACCCCCCAGACCGAATCGGCAGCATTCCGCCTTGCCTATGCGGATGACGATTTCCTGACCGCCGAGGAAACCCGCGGCATCCGCTTCCAGCTCGAATATATGAAGACCGAAACGCGGCTGCGCGAACAGGCGATCAATTCGACCGTAGTGCTGTTCGGCGGCGCCCGCATTCCCGAGCCCGGCAAGCCCGCCTGGGCCGCCAAGAACGATGTGCAAAAGGCCAATCTCGAAAAGGCCTCGCGCTATTACGACGAGGCGCGCCGTTTCGCCCAATTGGCCGCGCTGACCTCGAAGTCGCTGGACTTCAGGGATTATGTCGTCGTCACCGGCGGTGGTCCCGGCGTCATGGAAGCCGGCAATCGCGGTGCCAGCGATATCGGGGCGCCCTCGATCGGGCTCAATATTGTGCTGCCGCACGAGCAGGCGCCCAACCACTACGTCACTCCGTCGCTGAGCTTCAATTTCCACTATTTCGCGACGCGAAAAATCCACTTCCTGTTGCGCGCCCGCGCCGTGGCGGTGTTTCCCGGCGGCTTCGGCACGCTGGACGAATTCTTCGAAACCCTGACCCTGATCCAGACCGGTCGCATGGACCGCATCCCGCTGCTGCTGTTCGGCGCCGAATTCTGGGGCAAGGTCATCAACTTCGAGGCCCTGGCGGAAGCCGGCACCATCGCCCCCACCGATCCAAGCCTGTTCAGCATCGTCGACAGCGCCGAAGAGGGCTGGGACGTGATCCGGCAGTTTTACAACCTGCCCGACGTTGGAGCGGCGCCGGGGTGGTAGGGGGCGACTATTCGTCCGGCGGGTCGCCCCCTCCTATCCTCCCCCATCAAGGGGAGGTGTCTGCCGGTGGTCGTGGCTTCGATCGCGCGTCAAGAGTGGAGAGAAACCTCCTCCTTGATGGGGGAGGTAGGAGGGGGTGTTCTGCTTCGGCCCGGATATTCGGAGCTGCACGCATCCCAGCCCTTCCGTCTGCCCCGTTGCATCGATTGCAATGGCAGTGTCACACTTGCGCTATAACGCCTGCCTGGGCGTGATTTGGGGATAATCTTGGAAACGTTCGATCTCGTCGTCATCGGCAGTGGTCCCGCCGGCCGCCGCGCCGCCATTCAGGCGGCCAAGCTGGGCAAATCCGTGCTCGTCGTGGAAAACCGGCTCCGCCTCGGCGGCGTCTCGGTCCATACCGGCACCATCCCGTCCAAGACCCTGCGCGAGACCGTGCTGAACCTGTCCGGTTGGCGCGAACGGGGCTTTTACGGCCTCGCCTATCGGGTCAAGAAGGACATCGAGGGCAAGGACCTCGGCGCCCGTCTGCGCATGACGCTGGACCACGAAATCGAGGTGCTCGAACACCAGTTCGCCCGCAATGGCGTGCGCACGCTCAGCGGCAAGGCGCGGTTTGTCGATACCAACCACGTCGCCGTCACCACCAACGAAGGCGAGGAGACCAAAATTGGTTTCGGCGCTGCGGTGATCGCCGTCGGCACCGCCCCCTACCGCCCGGCCAATATCCCCTTCAACGACCACTCCATTCTCGACAGCGATAGCCTCGTCGCCGAGCCGCGCGTGCCGCGCAGCCTGACCGTCGTGGGTGCCGGCGTTATCGGCATCGAATATGCCACGATTTTTTCGGCGCTCGACGTGCCGGTCACCATCATCGAGCCGCGCGACACCATCCTGGATTTCATCGATCGCGAAATCATCGAGGAATTCACCCACGAGATGCGCAAGCGCGGCATGACCATCCGCTTCGGCTCCAAGGTCGACCATGTCGAGCTGGACGAACAAGGCTGGGCTGTCGCCGTGCTCACCGATGGCCGCCGCATCCGCTCCGACATGCTGCTCTATGCTGCCGGCCGCTCCGGCGCCACGGCCGATTTGGGGCTCGAGAACTGCGGCATCACTGTCCACGACCGTGGGCGCATCAAGGTCGATCCCATCACCTTCCAGACCAATGTGCGCAATATCTACGCCGCTGGCGACGTCATCGGCTTTCCCTCGCTCGCGTCGACCTCGATGGAGCAGGGGCGTATCGCCGGGCTGCACGCCTGCGGCGCCGCCATGCCGCCCGCGCCCGAATTTTTCCCCTATGGCATCTATGCGGTGCCGGAAATCTCCACCATCGGGCTGACCGAACAGCAGGTCCGCGCCCAGGGTATTCCCTATGAAAACGGCATCGCCCGGTTCCGGGAAACCTCGCGCGGCCACATCATGGGGCTGCAATCGGGCATGATGAAGCTGATCTTCTCGCTGGAGACTCGCAAGCTCCTGGGCGCGCACATCGTCGGCGAAGGCGCCACCGAACTGATCCATATTGGCCAAGCCGTACTCAATCTCGGCGGCACGCTGGATTATTTCGTCGAGAACGCCTTCAATTATCCAACGCTCGCCGAGGCATACAAGATCGCCGCGCTTGATGCGTGGAACCGCATGCCAAGGGATATCCCGCTGGCGCCGGTGGCCGACGCCGAAACGGAAGACGCACCGGTGAAGAAGGCGAAGTAAGCCCCCTCACCCTGGCCTTCCGCTGGACGCGTCAGGCCTGTCCCTCTCCCACAAGGGGCGAGGGTGACGACTGCGAGCTTTCGGCTCTTTCCCTTTCTCCCGTCGTGGGAGAAGGGGCCCGAAGGCGGATGAGGGGGCACTGCGGAGCGTCATTTGCCAGTAGTCCTCATGGTGAGGTGCGAGCCTTCAAGAGCCTCGAACCACGAGGGCGTGCCCGAATGCCTCCCTAGCGCAAACTCAAATCCCCCCATAAGCTCTCCTCAAACAACGGGGCACCACTATGAGCGAAGCCTTTGACGCCATCATCATTGGCGCCGGCCAGTCCGGGCCGTTCCTCGCGGCAAAGCTAGCCACGGCCGGCTGGAAGACGGCGCTGATCGAGCGCACGCATCTCGGCGGCACCTGCGTCAACGATGGCTGCACCCCCACCAAGACCCTGGTCGCCAGCGCCCGCGCCGTCTGGTCGGCGCGCCATGCCGCCGATTGGGGCGTCACCGTCTCGGGTCGCGTCACCGTCGATATGAAGGCCGTCAAGGCGCGCAAGGACAAGGTGGTCAACGCTTCCGTCCAGAGCCTGACCGACTGGCTCGGCGGCCTCGAACACCTCGAAGTCATCCGCGGCTCCGGCAGCTTCGTGTCGCCCACCGAAGTTGCGGTCAACGGCCGCACCCTGACCGCGCCGAAAATCTTCATTAATGCGGGCGCCACCGCCAGCGTGCCCGATTGGCCGGGCCTGTCCTCGGTGTCCTATCTGACCAATACCACGATGATGGACCTGGACACGCTGCCCGATCACCTGGTGATCGCCGGGGCCAGCTATATCGGGCTGGAATTTGCCCAGATGTATGCCCGCTTCGGCGCCAAGGTCACCGTCATCGAGCGCGGCCCACGCCCCGCCTCGCGCGAGGACGAGGATATTTCCACCTCGATCCGTCAAATTCTGGAAGCCGACGGCGTCTCGTTCCTGTTCGACACCACGGTGGAATCGGTGGTCAAGGCCGGGCCGGGGGTGCTGCTCTCGCTCAATACCGGCGGCCGCCGCGCTTCGACCGAAGCCAGCCACCTGCTGATTGCGCTCGGCCGCACGCCCAACAGCGCCGACCTCAACCTTGCGGCCGCGGGCGTTGCCACCGACAAGCGCGGCTATATCCCGGTCGACGACCACCTACGCACCAGCGTGCCCGGCATCTGGGCCATGGGCGACATCAACGGCCGCGGCGCCTTCACCCACACCTCCTACAACGACTTCGAAATCGTCGCCGACAACGTGCTGGACAGTGGTAGCCGTTCAATAGCCCACCGCATCCCGGTCTATGGCCTGTTCATCGACCCGCCGCTGGGCCGCATCGGCATCTCCGAACATGAGGCCCGCGCCTCCGGCAAAAAGGTGCTGATGGGCACCATGCCGATGTCGAAAATCAGCCGTGCCAAGGAAAAGGGCGAAACCCAGGGCCTGATGAAAGTGCTGGTCGATGCCGACACCAAGCGCGTCCTCGGCGCCGCCATCCTGGGCATCGGCGGCGACGAGATCGTGCATTCACTGCTGCAACTGATGGCCGGCGATCTGCCCTACACGGTGATGCAGCAGACCGTGCACATCCACCCCACGGTCACCGAGCTGATCCCGACCCTTCTGGCGGATTTGAAGCCGCTGGTTTGAGATTGGCTCGTCCATCTAACCCCACCCACTGTCCTTCCCGCGGGCTCGACCCGCGGGCCATTCTCAACACGGCACAAGCGACGCGAGGCCCGCGGATCAAGTCCGCGGGAAGGGCCAGAGTGTGTTGAAGGATATGGACACTTCTTCAAATATCCCGGAACGCTATAGCAATCCCGCGGCCGCCAGCCTTGGCCGCATAGCACGCGGCGTCAGCTTCACCCATGAAACCGAGCGGCGAAGCAGGTCCTGCGCCAATCGTCGCGATGCCGATGCTGGCGCCGATGCGATAGGTCTGTCCCGCCCAACTGAACGCCAAAGCGGTGATCGCCCGCACGATCTTGTCGGCCGTCGTCTTGGCACTGGCCGCGAGGCTATCCTGCAGCAGCACGGTGAATTCGTCGCCGCCGACCCGCGCCGCAATGTCGTGGCTACGGCAACAGCCGCGAATGGTCTGCGCCACCTGCTTGAGCAGGGCGTCGCCCGCCGCATGGCCGGCGGTGTCGTTGACCGGCTTGAAGCGGTCGAGATCGATATAGAGCAATCCATGCTGCCGGTTGCCGTCCCGCGCGGTGGCAATGGCGCCGTTCAGCGCCCGGTCGAACGCCGCCCGGTTGGGCAGCCCGGTCAGGTCGTCATGATTGGCCGAATGGGTCAGTTGCCGCTGCAGCGCCCGGCTATGCGTGACGTCCTGGAACACCAGCACTGCGCCGATGACGCCTCGATTATCGCGCACCGGTGCCGACGAACAGCGGATATCGCGGCCGATGCCGTCGCGCCCCACCAGCACCATATCGTCCTCGATATGCACCGGCCCGTCCTGCGCCAGACAGACAGCCACCGGGCATTCCTCGACCAGGCCGGTCATCTCGTTGCGAATGGCAAAGATCTCGCGCACCGACCTGCCGGTGGCTTCCGCCGCCGAATACCCGGTCAGCGCCTGGGCCGAGGCGTTCATGAACAGGATATTGCCCAACGCGTCGGTCGAGATCATGCCATCGCCAATGGCCTCCAGCGTGATACGCAGGCGCTCCTTTTCGGCCGCCAGTTCCGCCTCGATGGTTTTGAGGCGGGTAATGTCGGTGTCGGTGCCCAGCGTGCGGATCGGGTTGCCTTCGGCGTCCCATTCCACCGGCTTGCCGCGGCTTAGGATCCACACATAGCTGCCGTCGCGCCGGCGTTCGCGATATTCCAGTCCCTCGAAGTCGTCTTTGCCCTCGTCCTGCCGCCGCATATTGGTCGTCACATGCGCCAGATCGTCGGGATGAATGCGCGATAACCACTCGGGCAGGTGATCCTGCGGCACCGCTTCGTCGGGTGGAATGCCGCGCATGATGCGCCACATGCGCGAATAGAACATCGTGTCGTTGACGATGTCGTGGTCCCACACGCCCTGGCCGGCGCTTTCCAGCGCGAAATTCCAGCGGCTTTCGGAATAGGCCAGCGCCTCTTCGGCACGCTTCTGCAGTTCGATATTGGTGATCTGCACGATCAGGTAGAGCGGCTCCTGGGGGTCCTCCGGCCTTAGCGCCGATACGGCGACCGTGACCCAGAGCGCGCTGCCATCTGCGTGGCGGAAACGATGCTCGGCGCGATAGTCGTCGACTTCGCCGCGCGTCAGCCGATCGAGCTGCAAGCGCGCCGCGCCGGTATCGTCTTCATGCACCAGATCGAGAATGCTCAGACCCTGGTAGGCCTCGGCACCATAGCCCAGCATTTCGATGAACGCGCGATTGCCATAGCGCAGGTGGCCGTCCATGCCGGCAATGACCATGCCGATCGCCGCATTATCGACGATCTTGGCCAGAATCGACTTGTTCCTGTCCAACGAGGGACTGGGCGATCGAAATTTTGTCAGCGGCTCCGGCATTTGCCCAATGTGCCGGAGAGCCCGTTAATAACTGCCTTAGAATCCAGGGCAGTTTCTTACAAGTGATCGCCTACTTGAGCAGTTCTTCGATGAATTCTTTTTCGGTCTCGATACCGGCCCATTCGTCCGGCGTTTCGGCGTCGAAAATCAGCGTATAGGGGCCTTTGTAGCCCGCCTCCTCGGCCGCCTGCAGGCATTGGCCATAGTCGGCCTCGTCCAGCTTTCCGTCCGCAAAACTACCCTTGGCGTGGCAGGTTTCCGCCCGCCCGAAAATGGCGCGCAGGTCGTCATACTTGGTGGCACGGCCCCAATTGCCGAAATCGCCATTGAGCCCGATGCGCCCGTCCAGCTTGTCGAGCAGATAGTGCACCTGCGCGGGCTCAGCCAACAGGTCAAACCAGTTCTCGGTGGTCAGCCGCACCTTGGAGCCGGCATTGCGCTCAGCGAGGGACGTCAGCGCCTTGACCGAGAGGTCCAGCGCGTCGCGCGTCGGCTTCTGCTTGCCTGCGATGACGCGGGCGCGTTCGGCGCCGAGCTGGTTGGCGATCTCGATCCAGCTCCAGATCCACTCGGTATCGCGCGCGCTGGTGGCTGGATCGCTGATATCGCCGGCATCGATTAGGAGCGTCTGCAGGGCGACGTCGGCATTGCTCAGCGCACTGCGCAATTCGCCCAGATAGACCGGGTCCTTGCTCGGCAGGTGAAACGACACCAGTTCCAGTCGGTTGATACCGTGATTGGCAATGGCCGAGGGAATATCGAGCAGCGACTCGTCGACCTCGCCATAGGTCTCCTGCACCGGCCCGATCTCGAGACTGTCGAGATTGTGCGGATAGGTGGTGCCCAGCATCCGGTGCAGCGACCAAGTGGAGACCGCAATACGGTCAGCGGAGTTGAAAGCCATCGAAAACGTCCTCATTCGTGTTGAGGGCGACACTGCCCCGGCGCGGTGGCCGGTTCAAGGCATAAACCCATCCAACGCTTGGGTTCTCGTGGGCATCATGCCTGCCAACCCACTCTTTCTTCCCGCGGGCTTGACCCGCGCGCCACCCTCAACACAGCATGAGCGACGAGAGGCCCGCGGATCAAGTCCGCGGGAAGGACGGTAGGTGGGCTAGGCCATGCCTTACTCGGACAGCCGCCGCTGCGCCAGATAGATGTGGTCACACGCCAGCACAGTCTCGCCGCGCTGGTTGAGCACGCGCACCGCCTCGGTAATGCGGCCATGGTCGGCCCGCTTGGGATCGGGGTCGAGCCCCGTAATGGTCAGCGTGGTGTGCATCGTGTCGCCGATGAACACTGGCTTGGGAAACCGCAGCCGCTCATAGCCATAGGAGAAGGCCAGCGGATTGATCTCGCTGGCGGTCAGGCCAATACCGATGGCAAAGGTCATGGTGCCATGGGCGATGCGCTGGCCCCAAGGCGAGTCTTTCATCGCCTCGGCGTCCATATGGTGCGGGAAGAAATCCCCCGTATGGCCGGCATGAACCACGAAATCGGTCTCAGTGATGGTACGCCCATAGGTCTTGCGGGTTTCGCCCAGCACGTAGTCCTCGAAGTGGCGTGGCCGCTCCATCAGAAGCTCTCCCGATACAGGCGGTTGATCTCGGCGACGATCAGGGCAGGGCTCTCCTTGCCGAGCAAGCCGGCATTGAGGCGCTTCGATGCCGCATCCTGGAAGCCCATGTAACCGTTGTGCCGCGGCCGTACCCAGGACGTTTCCAGCGTCCGCCGCGTGTCCCGGTAAAACCCGTCCACTGCCGCGTTCACCGCCTCGTTTTCCCAGGCCAACCCATGCCCCGGCTGCCCACCGGCCTCGGCATAAATCGTGCTCTGGATGCCGCCACTGGCGACCCAATACGCATAGTCGAGCGCCGCCTCGCGATGCTGCGAAAATGCCGAAACAGCGATCCCGGTACCGCCCAGCGCCGAGCCCACCGGACCCAGGCCACCAGCATCGGGAATATCGGCGAATTTCAGCCGCCCCGGCCGGAAACCCTTGAGCGCATAGCTCAAATAGCCATAGCCATAGGGCATCACGCTGACGAGGGGATGTTCGCGCGCCATCGCTTCGCTGGCCGCAATCGGGTCCATGGCAAAATTGGACGGCTCGATCAACGCCACCAGCTCGCGCAGGTGCTCGATCACCTCGGCCCCGGCCGCAGCCCCGATCAGCTCGCCTTGGCCCGTATTGCAAGCGTGGCCCAGATTGCCGGCCAGCGTATAAAACGTCATCAGGCTATGCGGCGCCATCATCGGCAGCACCACCTGTCCGGCCTTGGCCAGCCCGATCACATCCGCCCAACTGGTCGCCGGACCTTGGACGATATCGGCGCGATAGGCCTGCACCTGCGTCGCGGCATCGATGGGAAATGCCCATTGATGGCCGGCCCACGTATAGCTCGGATAGGATTGGCCGACACTGTGCCGTGCCAGCTCGTCCCGCTCGCCCTCACGACCTGCTACGTCCAGCGGCGCCAGGCACTTCTCGTCGGTGATCTGCCCCACATGGGGATGATCGATGACGATCAGGTCATAGGCCCGCGCCAATTCCTCGACCGGAAAGGTCTCGAAATCCTGTAGACTCCGCTGATCCCACTCGATCTGCACCCCGGTCTTGTCGCGCCACAGCGCCGAGGTCGCCACCATCGGATCGAAACCCCGTGGGTGCTTCCAGGTCATGCCCTTGAGAGTGATCGTCACAAGCCGAACTCCGCGCGGATTTTCGCGCTCTGCTCGCCGATCAGCGGGGCGGCTCGCGTGGTTTGGGCCCGCTTGCCGTTGATCCGCAGCGGCGACTTGGTGGTGGTGATCGACACATTGTCCTCGCGCGTCACCGTCTGCAGCATGTCGAGTGCCTTGAAACCCTCGCTGGCCATCAGCTCCGGCCAATCCAGCACCTTGGCGCACCAGATATCGGCCGGCTCAAGTATGCTCAGCCAATGTGCGGTGGATTGCATCGACAGTCGCTCGGCGATCAACTGCTTGATCGCGTCGCGCGCCGTGAACCAGCTTTTTGGATCGGCATAGGCGCCAAGCGCCGCGATCTCCAACAGTTTCTGCAGTTTGCCCAGCGGCGTCATAGCGATCGCCAGATATCCGTCGGCGGTCGGATAAACCCCATAGGGTGCCGAAAGATAGGCATGAGCCGAGCGGAATTCGCTACGCTTGGGCACCCGGCGTCCGTCGTTGAGATGGGTGGTCAAAACCTCGAATTGGAAATCCACCAGCACTTCCAGGAGGCTGGTCTCGATATGGGCGCCCTGTCCGGAAATGCCGCGCCGTACCAAAGCGGCGAGGATGCCTTGGGCCACGGCGGCACCGGCCAGCATATCGGCAATCGCCAGCCCGAACGGCACTGGTCCCTGATCGTGATCGCCGTTGAGCCACATCACGCCGGATCGAGCTTGCGCCAGCAGGTCCTGGCCCGGACGATCCACCCACGGGCCTTCGTCGCCATAGCCGGTGATCGAGGCGTAAACGATGCCTGGATTGATCGCCTTGACCGCCTCGTAATCCAGTCCCAGCCGCTCGATCACGCCCGGCCGGAAATTCTGCAGTACCACATCGGCCTTAAGCAACAGCTTGCGCAAAGCCGCCAGGTCGTCGGCATTCTTGAGGTCCAGCGCCAGACTCTCCTTGGACCGGTTGATGGCGTGGAAAATCGTCGAATCCCCGCCGATTTCCGTATCGCTCAGATACAGCCGACGGCTGAGATCGCCCCCATCCGGTCGCTCGATCTTGATCACCCGCGCGCCCAGATCCTGCAATCGCAGGCTGGCATAGGGGCCGCTGAGGAACTGGCACATGTCCACGACGACAAGGCCGTCGAGCAGCTTGGTTTCGGTGTCGCTCATGGCTTTATTTCTCCGTCTTGCCGACGAAGTCAGCCGGATTTTTGTAGAGAACCGTCTGGATATGCTCGCAATATAGCACCAGCTCGCCCTCGCCCTTGAACACCTCGTAGCTGGCGCGGATCAGGCCCAGCTTCTGGTATTTCGGCGATTTCTCGAGGTTAGTGCGGATCGTATAAATCGTGTCGCCGATGAAGGTCGGCTTGATGAAGCGCAGGCGGTCATAGCCATACGAGAAGGCGTTGACGCAATTGGTCGCCACAAGCCCCAGCCCGGCCGAAAACACGAACGCGCCCGCCACCAGCCGCTTACCGAACTGGCCCTCGCTCTGGGCGAAAATATCGTCCGCCACGTACGGGTGCATGTCGGTCACCAGCGCGTTGAACTGCATCGATTCCCCCTCCGAGATCGTGCGCCGCAACGAGCGGATTTTGTGCCCGACCTGCCAGTCCTCGTAAAACCAGTTCTCCGCATTCCACACCGGGATATCGGCGTGCGCCTCCGGCATGGTCTTGGGATGGGTGGAATGGACGCCAACGGTGGGTGCGAATTCGCTCATGGTTGTGCCTGAACCTGGGTTGCGGGCGCTGCTGCCGAGGCGAATGCCGCTTCGGCCAGTGCCATGGTGTGCCACGCATCCTCAACCGACGAGACCAGTCGGTCATCCTCGCCCGCTGCGAAGCGCTGCAGATTGCTCATCGTGCCAACAAAGGCATGGGGGAACCAGCCGCCGCTGAGGGCAACCTGTTGCCAGTCCTCGCCCTTGCGGGTGATCCAGAGTTCGTCGGGCTCGCCTGCGGGATAGTTCAGCAGCAGGCCCAGCTTGACCATGGCCGCGCCCTCGGTGCCTTCGAAACGGAAGCTGGCATCCTGGAATTTGCGGCCGAAATCGTGGTTGTGGTTGATGCTCATCGTGGTGCGCACGCCGTCCTCGAAATCGATCAGCGCGCTCGTCCGCGTCTGCGCCAGTTCGGTCGACGGGTGGCCCATGGTGCGGGCATGCACGCCCACCGGATTGCCCAGCAGCGCCCGGATCAGGTCGAGGTAATGGATTGAATGAACTGCGATTTCGACCCTCGGCGCGCCTTTGAGAAACGGGAACAGCTCCCATGGCGTCACGAGGTTCAGGTGCACTTCGGTATCGATCAGTCTGCCCAGCCAACCGCGTTCCAGCGCATCGGCCACCGCCAGCATCATCGGGGAAAACCGCAGCTGGAAATTGACCGCCGCGACGAGTTTCTTGGCGCGGCACAGCTTGAGGATGGCGGTGGCATCGCTCAAGTCTCGCCCCATCGGCTTTTGCAGCAGCACGGCCGCGCCATCGGGCAGCTTGGGCAAAACATCCAGATGCGCGACCGGGGGCAGGGCGAGGTCATAGATCGCCCCAGGCGTGGCGATCGCCTCTTCCAGCGTCGCAAACGCCGGAATGTCCCACTTGGCGGCCAGCGCCAGCGCCTTGTCGCGGTCGATGTCGAACACGCCGGCGACCGGCAGACTGGCCAGCCGATAGGCCGGCAAATGCGCATCGTTGACGATGCCGCCGGCCCCGATGATCACGATCGGGCGCGGCGCGCTGGGCTTTGGCCAGCTCTGGCGCAATGCCGAATAGTCCGTGGGCACTTGCCCCTCCCTCGCGACGGCCAATGCGGCGTCATTCTTATGTGAATAATCTTTTCACATACGAGATATCGAGGCAAGACCCGTTTTGCGTTCAGCAGCGGCGCGGCGCTTTCGGAAAACGCTCATCGGCGTAATCCAATTGCGACCGCGCCAGTGTGAACCCGCTTCAGTCGACGTGGAAAACTTCTTCGGTGCCCACCCACCATTCGCCCTCGGCGCGCGTATCCAGGGGGGCCTGCATCGGCATGCACACGGCCCACCATTCCTGCGTCCGCGGATCGGCAGCCATTGCGGCCATATCGGCATCGTGGTCGGTCCCCACATATTCGTAATAGGCGAACAGCAGGTTTTCCGGCTCGCGCAGGAAAATCGAATAGTTGGCAATCCCGCTGGCCTTGATCTGCGCCAACACATCCGGCCACACTGCGGCGTGGACCCGCTTGTATTCGGTAATCTGCTCGGGCTTGAGCCCGATGACGGAACCGTATCGTTTCATTTCAAACCCCGTAAATTCGTTCAGCATTGCGGTGGAACAGGCGCGCCTGCTCGTCCTCGCTGGCGCCCTTGACGATCTCGCGCGTGGCTTCGACCCACCGGGTCAGGCTACCGGTCAGCGTCACCACCGGATGGTCCGAGCCCCACACCACGCGGTCCCAGCCAAAGCTCTCGATGATATGCTCGACGAAGGGCCGTAGGTCCGCAACCGTCCAGTCGGCGCCCGCATAAGCGACGATTCCCGACACCTTGGCCGCCACATTGGGGAGCTTGGCGATTTCGGTGATGTAGCCCCGCCACGGATCGAGCCCCTTGCCGGCCACATCCGGCACCCCGCAATGGTCGAGAATGAACTGCACATCCGGCGCCCGCTGCGCCAGCATGGTGCCGATCGGCAATTGATCGGCCCGCACGCAGAGATCGAAGCTCAGGTCATAATCGGGCAGGTGCCGGATGTTTTCGACGAATAGATCGCTCTGGCTCAGCTCATCCGGTGCCTGGTGCAAAATTCGCCGCACGCCCTTCACATGCGCATGCTCGCTCAACTGCTCGATCTGGTCGACGAAACCCATGCCCTCGGGTCGGCAGGCCGCGATGGCGCCGACAATGCCCGGCAAAGTGAGCATGAACTCGGTCTCGGCCACGATATCCTTGTCGGCGACATCGACCTCCATATGCAGCGCCCCGGTGATCCCCAGTCCGCGCGCCTCGGAGAAGTAATTCTCCACCAGCCAGGGCCGGTTGATCGCGGGCGCGTCCGCCAGCCACGGATAGGAGAATTTCTCGGGATAGACGAGGTGCAGATGGGTATCGAGAATGCGCATGAAGGCTGTCCTCCCTAGGGTCAGGATTGATTGCTGGAGCGCTTGGAAATTTCCTGGCCCGCTTCGAGCAGCAGCCTAATGGCCTGCTGCGTATTGGGCGCATCGAGCTTGTCGAGGCGCTGTGTATAGGGGCAGGTGAGCACCGCGATAACGCTGCCCAGCGGCCCGAAGATCGGCACCGACAGGTTGGAAACCCCGGAAACCTGGGCGCTCGGCATGTTCTCGTAGCCCTGCTCGCGCACCCCATCGAGCCGCCCCACCAGCCCCTTGGGCATCTGCTCGGGTGAGCCCAGATCCTGCTCTTCCAGCATCAGCTTGCGCTCTTCCGGGGTCGAAAACGCCAGGAACACATGGCCCGAGCCGGTATTGACCAGGCTGATTCGGCTGCCGACGCGGATCGACACATTCCAATAGCCGGGGCCATCGACCTGGGCGATCACCACCAGGATATTGCGGTCCTGCACCACCAGGTGCACCGCCTGCTCGGCCTTGAGGGCGAACTGGCGCAGCACCGGGGTCGCCTGGCTGATCAGCCGCCGCATCGGCGGGCGCGCATGGCCCAGTTCGAAGAGCTTGAGCGTGACCTCGTAGCGATCCTCCAGCGTGCGGCGCACATAGTCGCGCCGCACCAGCCGGTCCAGCATGCGGTAGATTTCGTTGGGCGATCGATCGAGCGCCTTGGCGATTTCGGCCTGGCTCAGCCCGTCATCGGTAGCCGCCAGCAGTTCGAGAATATCCAGCCCCTTGTCGAGCGCCGGCGCGCGATAGCGTTCCGCATCATCCGCAATACTCACCGGTTCCTACTCCCATCCCGTGCTAACGATGCTAGCCATTCACCAGCGAATTGCTAGCGAACTGTTACCCTCCACAACCGCATTCCGCTCCCCTCAGCCGTTGACGCGGAGGCGGAAGTTATGCTTACCTACGAATAGACTTTTCAAATATGGATGATCAAGCCCCGAGTGGGGCGGCATCGGAAGGTCCCCTGTGGAGGAGAAATCAATGGCAACCAAGTTCCTGGCCAAGGCCCTTTTGGCCTCGGTCGCCCTGGCGACGCTGTCGGGCGCCGTCATGGCGCAAGAATTCGATTACGGCTCGTTCCCCGGCTACACCCTCAAGGTGAAGCTCATCGGCGGTACGCAGTACGAAAAGCTCTATACCCGTATTCCCGAGTGGGAAGCGCTGACCGGCGCCAAGGTCGAAATCGTTTCATCCAAGAACCATTTCGACCTGGACCGCGAAATCAAGCAGGACATCGCGTCCGGCCAGATCACCTGGTGCGTTGGCTCCAACCACACCAGCTTCGCCCCCCAGTATGGCGATCTCTATATCGACCTGGCGCAGTCGATCCCGGCGTCCGAACTGGCCAAGTACGTCCCCGGCACGCTGCAGTCCGCCATGGTCGATGGCCGACTGGTACAGTTGCCGCGCGTCACCGACGTGTCCAACCTCTATTATCGCAAGGACCTCTATGAGGACCCGGCGAAGATGGAAGCCTACAAGGCCAAGTTCGGCACCGATCTCGCGCCGCCCAAGACCTTCGACGAATTCAAGCAGCAGATCATTTTCTTCGCCGACGCTCCTAACCTTTACGGCACCGCTTTTGCCGGCAAGGACGAAGGCATGTCCGGCCGCTTCATGGAAATCTTGCGTGCCAATGGCGGCGACCTGTTCGACGCCAACTGGAAGCCGACCTTCAATTCGCCTGAAGGCGTCGCGGCCCTGCAGTGGTTCAAGGACATCTATGATGCCGGCGCCGTGCCGGCTGGTACTGTGAACTACACCTGGGACGAAATCGGCCAGGCCATGGCCGCCGGCCAGTTGGCTGTCGATCTGGATTGGCCGGGCTTTGCCGGCTTCTACAGCGATCCGACCGCCTCCAAGATCGCCGATCACCTCGGCTTCGCCGTGGCGCCCGTGGGCACCTCCGGCAAGCGTGGCGGCTGGTCCGGTTCGCACTCGTTCTCGGTGACCGAAGCTTGCGATAATAAGCCGGCCGCCGTCTCGCTGGCCGTGTTCCTGACCAATGACGACAGCGAGCTGATGGAAGCCGAAGCCGGCAACCTGCCGACCCGTTCCGCCACGTTCGACGCTGCGGTGAAGTATTTCAACGAGAACGGCAAGACCGCTCTGGCTGAGATGTTCCCGATCTGGCAGGCCAGCCTTGCCGATGCCCGGACCCCGCCATTGATCCCCCAGTGGATTGAAGTCAGCAACGTGCTCTGGCCCCAGCTCCAGGCTGCCATCGTGGGCGAAAAGACCCCGCAGGAAGCGCTCGATCAGGCTGCTGCCGAGGCGACCACCATCCTCGAAGATGCCGGCATCCTCAAGTAGTAAGCCAATCGCCGTTTCGGGGCTTTGCTCCGAAGCGGCAACTCCCACGATGTCATTCCGGCGCAGGCCGGAATCCATCCTGAGATTCATTCAAACACACGCATCTCAGGATGGACCCCGGCCGATGCCGGGGTGACACTGTGGCGGGTCTCGGACACGAGGCCGCCGCTCACGATAGAGGCCTGTCCTTGACCACAGACGTTCAATCCCTGCCGCAGACCCGAACCAAGGACCGCGTGTCCTGGTTCGCCTCGCCGCGCGCTATTCCCTATGTGCTGCTGTTGCCGGCGATCGTGGTCATCCTGTCGGTCGTGCTGGTGCCGCTGCTGGTCTCATTCTGGACCAGCTTCACCGCCTATAACCTGACCAAGCCCGCCACGCTGTACCAGTTCGTCGGGCTGCGCAATTACCAGCGCCTGCTGACCAATGGCGATTTCTGGTGGGCGTTCGGGCGCACCTTCGTCTTCGTCACCATCACGCTGAACCTCGAAATGATGCTGGGCCTGGGCCTGGCGTTGCTGGTCAACAAGATCACCTGGGGCCAGCGCACGCTGCGCACCATCATGATGTTCCCCATGATGTTCAGCCCGATCCTCGTCGGCTTCCAGTTCAAATACATCTTCAACGACAGCATTGGCCTGCTCAACAATGCGCTGTTCGACCTGCACATTATCAACCAGCCGATCCCCTGGCTGGTCGATGGCACGCTGGCCAATTTCTCCATCATTTTCGCCGAAATCTGGATGAGCACGTCGGTGTTCGCCATCCTGCTGCTGGCGGGCCTGATGGCACTGCCCAAGGAGCCGATCGAGGCTGCGCGCGTCGATGGCTGCAACCCGATCCAGGTGTTCCAGCACATCACGCTGCCCTTCCTGATGCCCTTCGTCTACATCGCCATGACCATCCGCTCGCTGGACGTCGCCCGCGCCTATGACATGGTCAAGATCATGACCAATGGTGGGCCGGCGGGCCGCACCGAGCTGCTGTGGACGCTGATGACCCGCACCGGCTACCAGAACAGCCAGATGGGCATGGCCAACGCCATGGGCTACGTGTCGATCATCCTGTCGATCGTTTTCACCTTCTATTTCTACCGCAAGCTGGTCGCCGCGCGCACCTTCATGGGAGGCGCACAATGAGCCGGTTGACGATCGAAAAACCCTGGCAGCGCTGGCTGATCCGCTTCGGCGTCTTCGTCGCCATGGCCATCCTGACCGTGCCCGGCCTCTGGGTCGTGCTGACCGCGTTCCGGCCCAATATCGAAGTGCTGGCCCGGCCCGCCGTCTGGATTCCGCAGAACCCGACGCTGGACAATTTTGCCCGCCTGTTCGGCCTGTCCTCGGCCCAGCAGGGCCTGCCGGTGGCGCAGTATTTCATCAACTCGCTGGTGATCTCGATCACCTCCACCATTGTGGCCGTCGTCATCGGCATGGCCGGCGGCTATTCGTTCGCCCGCTTCAGCTTCAAGGGCAAGGCTACGCTGTTCCTGGCCTTCATGCTCAGCCGCACCGTGCCGGGCGTAGCGCTCAGCCTGCCGTTGTTTATCATCTGGGCACGCCTCGGGCTGATCGATACCAGCTTCGGCATGATCCTGGTCTACATGGCGGTCAATATCCCCTTCACCATCTGGCTCACCGATGGGTTCTTCCGCCAGATCCCGGTCGATCTCAGCGAGGCCGCCCAGATCGATGGCTGCACTCGCTGGCAAGCGTTCTGGAAGGTCGAATTTCCGCTCGCCCGCTCAGGCCTTGCCTCGGCCGCCATCTTTGCCTTCCTCACCTCGTGGAACGAATATGCGCTGGCGAGCCAACTGACCCGCACCACGGCATCCAAGACCATGCCCGTCGGCCTGATGGATTTCACCGCCCAATTCACCGTCGATTGGACCGGCATGAGCGCCATGGCTGTGCTCATCATCATCCCGGCGCTGGTTCTCACCTTCGTTGTACAGAAACACCTGATCGCCGGCCTGACCTTCGGCGGCGTCAAGTAAGGAACTCCCTCGTGGCACAAGTGCGCCTGGAAAAAGTCAGCAAGAGCTATGGCAAGATCGAAACGGTGCATGGCATCGACCTCGATATCGCCCACAATGAATTCGTCGTTCTGGTCGGCCCCTCGGGCTGCGGCAAGTCGACCACGCTGCGCATGATCGCCGGGCTGGAGGAAATCACCGGCGGCACGATTTCGATTGGCGATCGGGTGGTCAACGACCTGCCGCCGCGCGCCCGCAACATCTCGATGGTGTTCCAGTCCTATGCGCTCTATCCGCATATGACGGTGCGCGACAATTTGGGCTTCGGGCTCAAGATCGCCAATATGCCGGAAGCCGAAATCATCACCCGGGTCAACGAAGCCGCCGAAATCCTCGGGCTTGGGCCGTACATGGATCGCCTGCCCGCCAACCTGAGCGGTGGCCAGCGCCAGCGCGTCGCCATGGGGCGCGCCATCGTGCGCAATCCGGACGTGTTCCTGTTCGATGAGCCGCTGAGCAATCTCGACGCCAAGCTGCGCGGCCAGATGCGCGTTGAAATCAAGAAGCTGCACCAGCGCGTCAAGACCACGGTGATCTACGTCACCCACGATCAGGTCGAAGCCATGACGCTGGCCGACCGTATCGTCATCATGCGCGATGGCCACATCGAGCAGATCGGCACGCCCTCGGACGTGTTCGAGCACCCGGTCAATACCTTCGTCGCCGGCTTTATCGGTTCCCCGCCGATGAACCAGCTCGACGCGGTGGTGAAGGGTGGCAAGGCCGTGCTCGCCGATGGCGTGGAAGTGCCGCTGCCTGCCGATAGCGCCGTGACCGAAGGCCAGTCCATCATCCTCGGCTTCCGCCCCGAAAGCTTTGCGCCTGCAGGCCATTCCTTGCATGGCACCGAGAACGCGCTCTCGATCACCCGCACCATCGCCATCGCCGAGCCGCTCGGCACCGAAACCATCCTGTTCACCGAGCTGGGCGGCAAGGAAATCCAGGGCAAGATGCTCAACCCCCGCGTCGTCAAGCCGGGCGAGAGCCTGGATTTCACCCTCGATCTGACCCGCCTGCACGTCTTCGACGCGGCCAGCGGCAAGAGCGTGAGGGCATAATGGCCAAAATCGTCCGCATCGACCTGCTGATGGTTGACCTGAAACCCAAGGTCAAACGCGTCGACGCCATCCAGTCCTTCGTCAGCCAGGAAACCCCCATCGTCCGCATCACGGACGCGGACGGCGTCACCGGCACCGGCTATAGCTACACCATCGGCACCGGCGGCCATTCCGTCATGGAGCTGCTCAACCGCACGCTCTGCCCCGCCATCATCGGCCGCGATGCTTATGACATCGAGTCCATCTGGCGCGACCTGTTGTTCCTCACCCACGCCACCACAATCGGCGCCATCACCGCCATCGCCATGGCGGCGATCGATACGGCCCTTTGGGACCTTAAATGCCGCAAGCTCGGCCTGCCGCTGCATAAGCTGGCCGGCGGCGCACAAAAGGAAATCCCGCTCTACACCACCGAAGGCGGCTGGTTGCATCTGGAGCAATCCGCACTAGTCGAGGACGCGCTGCGCGCTCAGGCCGACGGCTTCAAGGGCGCCAAGCTCAAGGTCGGCCGCCCCATCCACGAGGATGTCGCCCGCATCACCGCCGTGCGCGAGGCCGTCGGCCCGGGCTTTGAAATCTTCACCGATGCCAACCAGGCCTTTGCCGTCGACGAAGCCATCCGCCGCGCCCGCGCCTATGAGCCACTCGATATCGGCTGGCTCGAGGAGCCGCTCCCCGCCGACGATATCTCCGGCCATGTTCGTCTCAGCGAACACACCAGCCTGCCCATCGCGGTCGGCGAAAGCCTCTATTCGGTCAGCCATTTCCGCGAATACCTGCAGCGCCATGCGGCCTCGGTGATCCAGGTCGATGTCGGCCGCATTGGCGGCATCACGCCCTGGCTCAAGGTCGCCCACATGGCCGAGTGCTTCAACATCGTCGTCAGCCCGCATTTCCTGATGGAACTGCACGTTTCGCTCTGCGCCGCCGTGCCCAATGCGCGCTGGGTCGAATACATCCCACAATTGGACGACTTGACCACCGAGCGCATGACGATCCAGAACGGTAAGGCTCGGCCCTCCGATGCCCCCGGCCTCGGCATCGCCTGGGATTTTGCGGCCATCGACCGCCAGGTTGTCGAAGGCAGCCGCTCCACCATTCAATAAGGTCCAAAAATGTCCGATATTTCCGGCAAAATCGTCCTCATCACCGCCGCCGCCCAAGGCATCGGTCGCGCCTCGGTCGACGCCTTCGTTGCGGCGGGCTGCAAGGTCATTGCCACCGACATCAATGCCGAAAAGCTCAAGGAGCTGGACGGCACGCCCAACGTGACGACGCGCATCCTCAACGTGCTGTCGGCCGAGGAAGTGAACAAAGCCGTGGCCGAAATCGGCCGCATCGACATCCTGTTCAACTGCGCTGGCGTGGTCCACAACGGCACCGTGCTGGAGATGAGCGACAAGGAGCTCGATTTCGCCTGGGACCTCAACGTTAAGGCGCAGATCCGCACCATCCAGGCCGTGCTGCCGCAGATGCTGGAGCGTAAGGACGGCGCCATCGTCAACATGGCCACGGTCGCGTCGTCGGTGAAGGGCGTCCCCAACCGCGCCGCTTATTCCATCAGCAAGGCCGCCGTCGTCGGGCTAACCAAATCCGTCGCCGCCGATTACGTCACCCAGGGCATCCGCATCAACGCCATCGCGCCCGGCACGGTGGATTCGCCCAGCCTGCACGAGCGCTGGCACGCCACCGGCGATTTCGAAGCCGCCAAGAAAGCCTTCATCGCCCGCCAGCCCATCGGCCGCATCGCTCGCCCCGAAGAAGTCGCGGACCTCGCCGTCTACCTCGCCGGCGCCACCTACACGACCGGCCAGGTCCATGTCATCGACGGTGGCTGGACGGGCTGAGCCCCCTCATCCGGCGCTACGCGCCACCTTCTCCCACGAGGGGAGAAGGGAACACCGAGCTTGAACAACCACGATGCCCCCCTCTCCCCTCGTGGGAGAGGGTGCCCGAAGGGCGGGTGAGGGGGCCTTCCTTAGGAACATCCATGACCAAAATCACCGCCCTCCTGACCCACGATCTCCGCTTCCCCACCTCGGACGCACTCGACGGCTCCGATGCGATGAACCCGGATCCCGATTATTCCGCCGCTTACGTCATCCTGACCACCGATGGCGCGCATGAAGGCCACGGGCTGACCTTCACCATCGGCCGCGGCAATGAAGTCGTGGTCGCCGCCATCAAGGCACTCACGTCGCGCGTCGTCGGCCTCGACCTCGCCTGGATCGCAGAAAATCCAGGCCGCTTCTGGCGCCACGTCACCGGTGATAGCCAGCTCCGTTGGATCGGCCCCGACAAGGGCGCCATGCATCTTGCGACCGGCGCCGTGGTCAACGCCGTCTGGGACCTCTTGGCTAAGGATGCCGGCAAGCCCGTCTGGCAGTTCGTCGCCGACATGACGCCCGAGCAGCTCGTCTCCGTCATCGACTTCCGCTATCTCACCGATGCCATCACGCCCGACGAAGCCTTGGCGATTTTCCGCAAGGCCGAAGCCGGCAAGGCCGAGCGCGTCGCCGCCCTCAAGGCCGAGGGCTACCAGTGCTACACCACCTCGGCGGGCTGGCTCGGCTACTCCAACGAGAAGCTCACCCGCCTCGCCACCGAGGCTGTCGCCGAAGGCTTCAACCACATCAAGATGAAGGTCGGCCGCGACCTCGACGACGATATCCGCCGGCTCGAAATCGTGCGCTCGATCATGGGCCCTGATCGCTTCCTGATGATCGACGCCAACCAGGTCTGGGAGGTCGATCAGGCCATCGACTGGGTCAAGCAGCTCGCGCGCTTCAATCCCTATTTCATCGAGGAGCCGACCAGCCCCGACGACGTCTCCGGTCATCGCGCGATCCGCCAGGCCATTGTCCCGGTAAAGGTGGCGACCGGCGAAATGTGCCAGAACCGCATCCTGTTCAAGCAGTTCATCAAGGACGGCGCTATCGATATCGTCCAGATCGACGCGTGTCGGATTGGTGGGCTGAATGAAGTGCTGTCGGTATTGCTGATGGCCGCCAAATACAACCTGCCGGTCTGGCCCCATGCCGGTGGGGTGGGGTTGTGCGAATATGTGCAGCACCTGTCGATGATCGATTATCTGGTTGTCTCGGGGACGAAAGAGGGAAGGGTGATCGAGTATGTCGATCACCTGCACGAGCACTTTTTGGACCCCTGCGTGATCCAGAACGCCGCCTATATGCCGCCGAGCCGGGCTGGATTCTCGATCCAGATGAAACCGGAGTCGATCGCCAAATATGAGTTTGTGGGGTAGGGGCCGTTTGGGTGTAACCCCAAAATCACCCCAACCACCGTCCTTCCCGCGGGCTTGACCCGCGGGCCACTCTCAACCCGGCACAAGCGGCGAGAGGCCCGCGGATCAAGTCCGCGGGAAGGGCGGTGGGTGTGACTCGATCGAGTTTTAAGAGTGGGAAGCAACCCCTTGATGGGGGAGGTAGGAGGGGCTGCTCTTCACGAGCACCGGACTGAGCTACATCCCCGTCACCAGATACTGCCCCATGAACCACACCTCCCGCGCTAAAAACGGCAAGGTCGTCTGCCAGCTCTGATATTTGCTGGTCGGCGTCGGCGATGGCTCCGCCCGGATCCCCACGCGTCCCGCGATCATCAGCGCCCGCCGCATATGCAGCGGATCGCTGACCACCAGAACCGTGCCGATCCCGTTCGCCTCCAGCACCGGCTTGGCAAACTGTAGGTTCTGGATCGTGGTGCGCGACTTGTCCTCCAGCAGCACATCGGCGGCCGGCACACCCTCGGCCACCAGCCAGTTCTTGCTCGCCTGCGCCTCGGTCAGGTCATCCTCGGGGCTCAACCCGCCCGTCACGACGATCCGTTTCACCTGCCCGCTTTCGTACAAATTTGCGGCGTGGCGCAGCCGTTCCACCAGTACCGGCGTCGGCGTGGAGCCGATCACCGCCGCGCCTAGCACGAGCGCCGCATCGGCCTTGCCGGTCGCGCTTTCCCCGGCGAAGCGCCAGATATCAACGGCCATGCCGCCCACGCCCAGCAGGGCGAGAACAATGAGCGCCACGATGAGTTTGTAGATGCGGCGGACTAAGATCATGGCCGGTCGTTCCCTGAATCCAGTTCGCCCCACGGCGTCATCCCCGCGAAGGCGGGGACCTCCGTTGCGGTACCATCAAGGAGAGGTTCCCGCCTTCGTGGGAATGACCTGGTGGGCAGGCAGCTTCCGTGAGCCTCTATGCTGAGGCCCATTCGCCCTTGCGCATCACTGGCTCGGTCGTGCCATCGGCGTGGACGCCGTCGATATCGACCTTGTCCGAGCCGATCATCCAGTCGATATGGATCAGGCTCTTATTGCCGCCCTGCGCGAAAATCTGCTCCTGGCTCAAATTCTTGCCGTCGATGAAGCAGTCTGCATAGCACTGTCCCTGCGCGATGTGGCAGGAGGCGTTTTCGTCATAGAGCGTGTTGAAGAACAAAATCCCCGAGGCTGAAATCGGCGACGAATGCGGCACCAGTGCCACTTCACCCAGCCGGCGCGCACCCTCGTCGGTGTCCAGCACCTTGTTGAACACGTCTTGGCCTTTGGCTGCCTTGAGCTCCACCAGGCGGCCGTTCTCGAACCGGCCCTGCATTTCCTCGATCAGCGAACCATTGTGGCTCAGCGGCTTGGTGGCCGCCACATAGCCGTCGACCCGCTCGCGATGCGGCGTGGTGAACACTTCCTCGGTGGGAATATTGGGGTTGCAGGTGACGCCGTTCTTGGCTTCCGACGCGCCGCCCTTCCAGCGGTGGCCATCGGCCAGCCCCACCGTCAGGTCGGTGCCCGGGCCGGTATAGTGCAAGGACGCGAACGACTTCTCGTTGAGCCAGGTCCAGCGCTTCTTGAGGTTCGCATTGTGCTCTTTCCACGCCGCAATCGGATCGGGCTGATCCACACGGCTGGCAGCGAAGATGGCATCGGCCAGCTTGCCCACGGCGACATCGTCGCTGTCATTGGGGAACACCAGCTTGGCCCAGGCCAGCGTCGGATAGCTGACGATATTCCAGTTGATATCGAAGCCGGTGATCAGCTCCAGCGCCGGGCGATAGGCCGCCGAATTGGCGCGGTTGGCGCGCGAAACCTTGGTGGGGTCCTGGCACGCCAGCATCATCGGGTTATCGCCCGAAATCGCCAGCCGTGCGGCGTTGTTCTTGTAGGCCTCGGCCATGCCCGAATAGAGCCAGCCGGCAGCGCGGTCGAAGCTGGCGTCGTTGGCGTACTTGTAGCGCATCAAGGTGGCTTCTTCGTCAGAATAGATCGTCGTCACCAGCCCCGCACCGGCCTTGTAGGCATGCTCGGTAATCCGCCGCACCAGCGGGGCCGCGGTCATCGGCGCGGTGATGATCAGGTCCTGTCCCTCCGCCAGTTGCAGCCCCACTTTGATGGCGACTTCGCCGAGCTTGTCGAGCTTTACCGGGTCGATGGGATTCGTGGTCATGGCATGTTCCGAAACAGGATTGATTTGCGCATTACCCTAACCAGCCATCGCGGCAAGGCAAGGGCAAGAATGGGATGGTCGCCGATACAATAAGTACCCCCACCCCCCTCCCCCTGGGAGGGGGAGGAGTTCCTTCTGTGGTCGGCACTCAATCGAGTTTAAGGAGTGGAGCAACTCCTCCCCCTCGAGGGGGAGGATGGGTGGGGGCGGCCGCTACTCCATCGTGCCCTCCCGTTGCATCCCTGCAACACCTGTCACATTGGGGACATTTTCCCGGTTGGCAAAGCCTGCCGGTTTGGTTACAAATCGTCCACCGCTCAAAATCGAACTTCGGGGAGGCGTTGCATGACAGATATGTTCACCAATTCCCCGATGGGTAATCCGCTGCCTCGTCGAGGTTAGGTACCCATCCGCGGCCCGCCCTGGTGCCGCCCGCGGTCTTTCATCACAACCCTTCTGCATCTGCCGGGACTATTTTCCTCTCCCGTCACGGTTGTGCCTTTCATGTCTACCCCAGAGGGCCGGCGCGCCAAAATCGTGGCCGGGTCACCATTATGTCGTCCAAGAAATCCGGTTTCAGTGCCGACGCGTTTCGCAATGTCCTGGGCTTTACCTTTGGCTATTGGCGCCAACAGCCCGTCCGCGCCGCCTTGATCGGCGGGCTCGTGCTGCTGGCTACCCTGGCCGAAGCCCTGAGCCCGCTTTTCGCCGGCCACATGGTCGATGCCGTGGCGTCGGGCAATGGCCAGGATGCCCAGTATTGGGGCGCCGCGGTCGCGGCATTCCTGACCATGTCGGGGCTCTATCTGGCTTCGGTGGTGCTGCGCCAGTTCGTGTTCTTCAACATCATCGTCTTCACGCTGCGCATCATGAGCGACGTGACCACGAACGCGTTTCATCGCGTCCAGCGTTTCTCGACCGATTGGCATGCCAACAGCTTTGCCGGCTCCACCGTGCGCAAGATCACCCGCGGCATGGGCGCCATCGACCTGCTCAATGACGTGCTGCTGACCGCGCTTTTGCCGTCGCTGACCATGCTGGTCGGCGCCACGGTGATCCTGGGTCTCGCCTGGCCGGTGATGGGCCTGGTGGTCGGCCTCGGCTCGATCATCTACGTGTTCGTTACGGTCTGGCTGTCGGTCAACTTCGTTGCGCCTGCCGCGACACTCGCCAATGCGTGGGATACCCGCATGGGCGGCGCGCTGGCCGATGCGGTCAGTTGCAACCCGGTGGTCAAGGCCTTCGGTGCCGAAACCCGCGAGGAGGCACGGCTCACCCATGTGGTTGGCAAGTGGCGCAAGCGCACCCGCCGCACCTGGCAGCGCGGTACGCTCAACGGCGGCGCCCAGGGCCTGATGATGGTCATCATGCAGACGGCGATCCTGGGCACGGCTCTGCTGCTGTGGCAGCAGGGCGCCGCCACGCCGGGCGACATCACATTCGTTCTGACCATGTTCTTCGTGCTGTCGGGCCATCTGCGCGACGTCGGCCAGCACGTGCGTAACCTGCAGCGTTCGGTCAACGACATGGAGGAACTGGTGGCCCTGCACAGCCAGTCGCTGGGGATCGATGACAAGCCGGGCGCCAAGCCGATCGCCATCGGCAAGGGTGCCATCGCGTTCGAGAACGTGACGTTCCAGTATGGCTCGCACGCCACCGCGCTCTACCGGGATTTCTCGGTCAGAATTGCGCCCGGCGAGCGCGTCGGGCTGGTGGGTCATTCGGGTTCGGGCAAGACGACCTTCGTCAAGCTGATCCAGCGTCTCTATGACGTCAACAAGGGCCAGATCGTCATCGACGGGCAGAACATCGCCGACGTGAAGCAGGCGTCCCTGCGCCAACAGATCGCCATCGTGCAGCAGGAACCGGTGCTGTTCCACCGTTCGCTGGCCGAGAACATCGCCTACGCCCGCCCCGGCGCCACCCGCGCCGAGATCGAGCTGGCGGCCAGGCAGGCCTCGGCGCATGACTTCATCGTCTCGCTGCCCAAGGGCTATGAGACGATGGTGGGCGAACGCGGGGTGAAGCTGTCGGGCGGTGAACGCCAGCGCGTGGCCATCGCGCGGGCATTCCTCGCCGACGCGCCGATCCTGATCCTGGACGAGGCGACATCGAGCCTCGACAGCGAAAGCGAAGTGCTGATCCAGAACGCGATGGAACGCCTGATGGTCGGCCGCACCACGCTGGTGATTGCCCACCGTCTGTCGACGGTGCGGGCGCTGGATCGCCTGCTGGTGTTCGACAAGGGCCGCATTGTCGAGGAAGGCACCCACGAACTGCTGGTGCGCCAGCCCTCCGGCATCTACCGCCGCCTGTTCGAGCGGCAGGCGCTGGAGCTGACCAAGGGCCTAGCCATCGCCGGAGAATAGAAAACGCCGGGGAGCAATCCCCGGCGTTTTCATTAGCTGGCTTTGGCTCAGCATTGACGAACAATGCCTTCGCCTTGGCAGTCATGGTGGGAACGACCGGCCGGGCCTATATCAGCGCAAGACACATTTATTGGGAGGCCATCATGATCGATGCCCGCATCCAGACCGACGTCCGCTCCGCCCCCATCCTGCCGCTGACCACCCGACTGGGCCCGGTCCACATCGCCGTGACCGAAAAGGCGCGGGCCCTCTCGATCTGGCGCGATGTCGTCGGCCTTGAGCTCATCTCCGAAACCGGCAACCTGCTGACCCTGGGCGCGGGCAGCACGCCGCTGATCGTGCTTGAAACCGGCGCTACTCGCCCCTCGGTGCCGCGCACCATCGGCCTCTATCACGTCGCCATTCACGTCCCCACACGGCCCGACCTGGCCCAGATGGCGGTCCGCGCGTTGCAGCGCCAGGTGCAGATTTCGCCCACCGATCACTTGGTGTCCGAGGCGATCTACCTGTGGGACCTCGACCGTAACGGCATCGAAATCACCTTTGAAACCCCATGGCGCGGCACGCTGGCCGATCCAAAGCTGGGCCATTACGCCGTCACCACCGAGGGCAAGCCGCATTCCGGCCGCGAGCCGATCGATCTCGACGGCCTGCTCGACGAGCTGGGCGATAAGCCGGTGCTGGTCGCCTCCATGCCCGCCGGCACGCGCATCGGCCACGTCCATGTCCACGTCAACGACCTGCACATGGCGATGGATTTCTACCGCGACGTCATCGGTTTTGCCGGGTTCCTGCTGATCACCTCGTTCGGCATGGGCGATGTCGGGCTCGACTACGCGCCCCACACCATCGCTTTCAATATCTGGTCTGGCGAGAATGCCGGCCTGCCGCCCGCCGGTGCCGCGGGTCTCCGTTGGTTCACCATTGTGCTGCCCGATGTGGCAACGCTCGAAGGCGTCCGCACCCGCCTGACCGCCGCCAAGGCGCCGGTGCTGGATATCGACGGCGGCATCGAAACCCAGGACCCGTTCGGCAATCGTATCAAGCTGCTTGTGGACTGAGGCTTGGGCCTTTTCACCTCGCCCCTCCGGGGAGAGGTCGGCGCGTAGCGCCGGGTGAGGGGCCTTTACTGAGTGCGGCGCATGGGGAAAGCCCCTCACCCGACCCAAGAGGGTCGACCTCTCCCCGGAGGGGCGAGGTGAGGAAAGAGCTATCTAACCAACCTCGGCTCCACCAACGCCCCACGCTGCCCGATCACAATCCCCGCCACCCGATGCGCCGCCTCGGCAGCCTCGCGCAATGACTTCCCCGCCAGTCGCGCCGACAAATACGCCCCGTTGAACGAATCCCCGGCGCCCGTCGGGTCCACCACCACCGCACCCGGCTTCGGCGCCACGGTCACCCGCTCGCCCGCCGTCGCGATCAGCGCCGGATTGGCCCCGTCCTTGACCACGACTTCCTCGACCCCCAGTTCGAGATACCGCTCGGCGGTCTCTTCCACCGAGGCGTCGCCAAACACCGGCGCCTCGTCCGAATGCGTCGGCAGGACGATATCGCACACGCTCGCCGCCGCCGTTAGCATCGAGGCCATCACCCGCTGGCTGCTCCACAGCGCCGGTCGCAGATTGGGGTCGAACACGATTTTCGCCCCTGCATCGCGCGCCCGCACGATCGCTCCCAGCAGCCGCCCCCGCGCCCGCGGATGCAGGATCGCCATGGTGATGCCCGAGAAATATACCATGCTGGCGCCCTCCAGCGCCACGTTCAGCGCATCCTTGTCCTCGGCCATCAGCTTGGCCGCCGATTGGTCGCGCCAATAGGTGAAGTGCCGGTCGCCATGTTCCTGATGGATCATGTAGAGCCCCGGCCGCCGCCCCTTCACCGTGCCGATGAACTGCGTGCCGATGCCATTGCTATCCAGGAACGCCCGGATATCGCCCGAATAGCGGTCCTCGCCCAGCGCGGTGAAATAATCCACCGACCAGTCGGCCCCGAGCAACGCCCGCATGTACCAGGCCGTATTGAGCGTATCGCCCGCATAGCCCAGCCGGTACTGGCGATCCTCGCCTCCGGCCATCTCGATCATGCACTCGCCAATGCTCACGAACCGCTGTGCCAAGCTCAAACCTCCATTGCGTCAGACTGGGTTATGCCGTCAAACCCTGTTGCGCCGCAAGATTACAGCAACGCCTGCAGCCTTCCATACAAGTTTGGAAGGCATTATGCTGCGCCCATCGTTTGGAGATTCTGCCGTCATGACCCGCCTGAGCGCCAAAACTATTCCCGGATCGCCCACGGGCTTTGCCGTCCCCGATTATGACCGCAGCACGGTGACCCCCGGCATCGTTCATCTCGGCATCGGCGCCTTCCATCGTGCCCATATGGCGGTTTATGTCGATAGCCTGCTGGCGACAAATCCGAACTGGGGCATTGTGGGTGCGAGCCTCCGCCGTCCCGATACCAAGGAGGCGCTGGAGCCGCAGGACGGGCTCTATACCGTCGCCGTGCGCGACGCCTCCGGCACTAAGGCCCGTGTCATTGGCTCGGTCCTCAAGGTACTCGACGC
Source organism: Devosia sp. (assembly GCF_028290625.1). Lineage (GTDB taxonomy): Bacteria > Pseudomonadota > Alphaproteobacteria > Rhizobiales > Devosiaceae > Devosia. The sequence goes on along the minus strand of NZ_JAQGJM010000012.1, from coordinate 195,614 downwards.
CAATACCCAGCGCAGCGAACTGCTCGATCTCATGGCCTCGCCTGCCATCCGCATCGTCTCGCTGACCGTCACCGAGAAGGGCTATTGCTACGCCCCCGCGACCGGCGAGCTCGATCCCAACCACCCCGATATCGTCCATGACCTGGCCAATCCCGACTCCCCCCGCAGTGCACCGGGCATGATCGTCGCCGCGCTGGCCCAGCGTCGCGCCGCCGATGTCCGCCCCTTCACGGTCATGAGTTGCGATAATCTCCCTTCCAACGGCCCCACCACTCGCCGCATCGTGGTCCGCTTCGCCGAATTGCGCGATCCCGCTCTGGGCGCCTGGGTCGCCGAACATGTGGCTTTCCCCGGCACCATGATCGACCGCATCGTGCCCTCCACCACCGACGCCGACCGCGCCATGGTCACATCGTTGACCGGCCTCGAAGACGCCTGGCCGATCATGACCGAGCCCTTCACCCAATGGGTCATTGAGGACCATTTCCCCGCCGGCCGTCCGCCCTTCGAAACCGTCGGCGCCCAAGTGGTCAAGGATGTCGAGCCCTTCGAGCGCATGAAGCTGCGCATGCTCAATGGGTCGCACTCGACGCTGGCCTATCTGGGCTATTTGGCCGGCCACCAATACGTCTCCGACGCCATGGGCGATCCGGCATTCGTCAAGTTGATCCACAATCTGATGACCGAGGAGGCCATCCCCACCCTCGACATGCCCGGCGTCGATCTGGCAGGCTATCGCGATCAATTGCTGGAGCGCTTCCGCAATCCGGCGCTGCAGCACCGCACTTGGCAGATCGCCATGGATGGTACGCAAAAACTTCCGCAACGCCTGCTCGGCACCATCCGTGATCGCCTAAAGGCCGACCAGCCCATCACGCATCTGGCTTTGGGCGTCGCCGCCTGGATGCGCTACGTCATGGGCATCGACGAGAATGGCGATACGATTGATGTTAAAGACCCGCTGGCGATGCGCATGATGGCCATCGCGGCGGGGGCGGGGGATGACCCGGAGGCGCTGTTTGATGGGCTATCGGCTTTGACGGAAGTGTTCGGCACGGACTTGCCGGAGAACGAGGTGTTCCGGGGCACCGTCATCGAGCACCTGGAAAGCCTGTTCGAGATTGGGTCGGCGGAGACGGTGGCGGAACTAGTGGGCTGACCTCCGAGCCTAACCCTCTCCCCTTGAGGGAGAGGGACGACCTGACGCGTTCAGCGGAAGGTCAGGGTGAGGGGTACACCGCGAACGCTGCTGCATCGCTGACCCCTCATCCGCCCTTCGGGCACCTTCTCCCTCAAGGGGAGAAGGGTGACGACTGCGTGACGCGGAGTAGATTCAAACCCAGCCGTTCAACGCCCTATCAAATATATCCAGCGCCCGCGCCTTGGTCAGTTCGATCGGGTTGCCGCCCGCCGTCGGATCGACAATCGCCATCTCTCCGATCAGGTCGCGCTTGCTGTCATCCACATTGAACTCCCGCAGCGTATTGGGCACGTCCAGTCGCTGCCGCAGCGCCAGCACCGCGTGCTGGAACGCCTCGAAGCTCGGCGACAGGCCCAGATACGCCGCCAGCCGCGCGATGCGCTGCTCGATGGCCGAGCGGTTGACCGCCAGCACATAGGGCATGAACACCGCATTGGTCATGCCGTGATGGGTGTCGTAAAGCGCGCCGACGGGATGGCTCAGCGCATGGATGGCGCCCAGCCCCTTTTGGAAGGCCGTCGCCCCCATCGCCGCCGCGCTCATCATGTGGCCGCGCGCTTCGATGTCGTTTGGATTGAGATAAAGCTTGGGCAGGTTCTCGAATACCAGCCTTATGCCCTCGACCGCGATACCATCCGCCAGCGGGTGGTAGCCCGGTGCGCAGTAGGCTTCGAGGCAATGCGCCAGCGCGTCCATGCCCGTGCCCACGGTGATGAATTTGGGCATGCCCACCGTCAATTCCGGATCGGCGATCACCACTTTAGGCATCATCAGCGGGTGGAAAATCACCTTCTTGGTATGCGTCGTCTCGTCGGTGATCACGCCGGCGCGGCCTACCTCCGAGCCGGTCCCGGCCGTGGTCGGCACCGCCACGATGGGGAAAATCCCCTTGGGATCGGCGCGCGTCCACCAGTCGCCCACGTCCTCGAAATCCCACATCGGTCGCGTCTGGCCCGCCATGAAGGCGATGACCTTGCCGGTATCCAGCCCCGAGCCGCCGCCGAACGCGATTACGCCATCATAGCCGCCGGCCCTCAGGGCGGCGATGCCGGCTTCCACATTCGCCGAAATCGGGTTTGGCTTCACCTCGGCGAACACGCCAACATCGATCCCAGCCGCCTTGAGCAGCGCGATCGTGTTCTGCGTCACCGGCAGATTGACCAGCCCCGCATCGGTCACCAGCAGCGGCCGGCTGATCCCGGCGGTCTTGAGCGCCTCGGGCAGTTCGGCGATGCGGCCGGCGCCGAACTTGACGGCGGTTGGGTAGTTCCAGTTGGCTTTGGTCATAATGGCCTCCGGTGGCACGCCCTCGTGGTTCGAGGCTCGTGAAGAACTCGCACCTCACCATGAGGGCTACTTTGATTGAACCCCCAGTAGCCCTCATGGTGAGGCGGGAGCGCAGCGACCCTCGAACCACGAAGGCGTGCCACTAGGCGTGCTTGAGATGAAAACTCTTCGGCTGGGTTAGGTTCGCGTAGCCGATCTCGCTCAGCCCACCGCCCTTGCCGGTGTCCTTGACCCCGGTCCAGACCAGCGCCGGATCGAGATAATCGCAGCGATTGGCGAACACTGTGCCGGTCTCGACCCGCGCGCCGATCTTGCCGGCGGCATCGAGGTCCTCGGTCCAGATCGAGGCGGTCAGCCCATAGGGGCTGTCGTTCATCAGCGTGATCGCCTCGTCATCGTCGGCCACCTTCATGATGCCCACGACCGGCCCGAAACTCTCCTCGCGCATCACGCTCATTTGGTGATTGACGTTGGTTAACACCTCCGGTGCCAGGTACGGCGAGCCGTCCTTGTCGAGTGCATGTTTGGAATTCAAATGCCGCTTCGCGCCACCGCGCACGGCCTCGGCGGTCTGCCCGCGCACGTGATCGGCGAAGTTTCCGCGCGCCATCGGTCCGACAATGGTCGCTTCATCCAGCGGATTGCCCAGTGTCCAGCCCTTGGCATTCTCCACGAACCGCTCGACGAAGCCGTCATAGACGCTCGCGTCGACATAAATCCGCTCCACCCCGCAGCAGCTCTGCCCCGAATTGAAGAACGAGCCATCCACGAGGTTCTCGGCCGCATTGTCGAGATTGGCGTCGGCCCGCACATAGGCAGGGTCCTTGCCGCCCAGTTCCAGCCCGAGCGTGGCGAACGTTCCCGCCGCCGCTTTCTCGATCCGGCGGCCACCCTCGACCGAGCCGGTGAAATTGATGTGGTCGATGGCGCCCGAGGCGATCAGTTTTTCGGTATCCGCGTGGCCCAGCACCAGGTTCTGGAAAATCCCTTCAGGAAGTCCAGCATGCTTGGCGGCTTCGGCAAATCTCTCGCCCGCCAGCAGCGTTTGGCTCGCATGCTTGAGGATCACCGCATTGCCCGCCATCAGCCCCGGCACGATTGAATTGACCGCCGTCAAAAACGGATAATTCCACGGCGCGATCACCATTACTGTGCCCAAAGCCTCGCGGGTGATATACCGCGTAAAGCCTGGTTTACCGGTCTTTTCCATCGGCTTGAGGCTGTCCTCGGCAATGGCGATCATGTGCCGCGCGCGTTCCTCGACCCCGCGCTTCTCGCCACCGAACCGCACCGGCCGCCCCATCTGCCAGGCCAGTTCCTGCACGATCTCGTCGTTCATTTCCAGCAGCGCATCGACGAAATGGCTCATCACCTTGGCCCGCTCGGCCACAGTGATCTCATGCCAACTGTGCCGCGCCGCCTTGGCCCGCGTCACGGCCGCATCGATCTCCGCGCCGCTGGCCAAAGGCCGCTCGGCGTAGACGCTGCCGTCGATGGGCGAGATGATTTTGACGGTTTCGGTCATGGCATATCCTTGAATCCCACGGCGTCATTCCCGCGAAAGCGGGAAACCATTCTGGCTGTCTGGCAGGTCGAAGAATGGGTTCCCGCTTTCGCGGGAATGACACCGTGTTTGAAAATTACGGTCTCAATAAGCACTGGCGTCGAAGCGAGGCAATGCCTAGCTGCGCTCGAAACCGCGCTTGAGCTCCCAGTCGGTTACCCGCCGATCATACTCGAACTGCTCCCATTCCGCCGTGTGGACATAGTGTCCCACCACGTCCTCGCCGAACACCTCGCGCAGCAGCACCGAGTGGCGCAGCGTTTCGGTGGCTTCGCGCAGGGTCTTGGGAATTTCGCGCAGTTTTTCAGTGACATAGGCGTCGCCAACGAAAGCGGGCTCCAGCGGCAGCTTGTCCTCAATGCCCTTGATGCCGGCCGCGATCAGTGCGGCCATCGCCAGATAGGGGTTTAGATCTGCCCCGCCGATGCGGCATTCGACGCGAATGGCCTTGCCGCCCTCGCCACACAGGCGGAAGCCGGCCGTGCGGTTATCCGAACTCCAGATCGCCTTGGTGGGCGCGAACGTGCCGGCCTGGAAGCGCTTGTAGGAATTGATGTAGGGCGCGAGGAAATAGGTGATGTCGCGCGCGTGGGCGATCTGCCCGGCCATGAAATGCGCCATGGTCTGGCTCATGCCGCGGTCGGCGGTGGGATCGGCGAAGACCGGCTTGCCCGCCATATCGGCCAGCGACATGTGGATGTGGCTCGATGAGCCGGCCAGCCCAAAGTCCCATTTGGCCATGAAGGTCACGGCCTTGCCCTGCGCGTAGGCGATTTCCTTGGTGGCGTTCTTGAGCACCACATGCCGGTCCGCCATGGTCAGTGCGTCGGCATATTTGACGTTGATCTCTTCTTGCCCCGGGCCCCATTCGCCCTTGGAGCTTTCCACCGGAATGCCCGAGGCCTGCAGGTGCTTGCGCAGCGCCCGCATCACCCCTTCTTCCTTGGTCGTCTGGAAGATGTGGTAATCCTCGATGTAATAGCCGGACGTTTTGAGGTTGCGGTGGCCCTTATCGTGCACCGTGCGGAAATCATCGTCGAACAGGTAGAATTCCAGCTCCGTGGCCGCGTTGCAGGTATAGCCCATCGCGGCCAGCCGCTCGATCTGGCGCTTCAGGATGGCCCGGGGACTGTGCGGCAGAGGTTCGTGATGGTGATGGTCGAGCACGTCGCACAGCACCAGCGCCGTGCCCTCGAGCCAAGTCGCCTTCATCAGCGTCGTCAAATCGGGCTTCAGCACGAAATCGCCATAGCCCTTGGCCCAATTGGCGGCCTCATAGCCCGGCACCGGCTCCATATCGATATCGTCGGCCAGCAGGTAATCGCAGCCATGGGTTTCGTCATGGGCGGTTTCGAGGAAAAACTCGGCTTGCAGCCGCTTGCCCATCAGCCGCCCCTGCATATCGGGAAAGGCGACGAGGACGGTGTCGATCGTGCCGGCGGCGACGTCGGCCTTGAGCGCGTCGAGGGTGTAGGCAGCCATGGGTAGTTCCTCTTTTTGTTCTTACCGGCGGGCTAATTGCCCACCGGGTCATTCCCGCGCAGGCGGGAACCTCCGTTATCGATGCCGCAATTGCAAACAGAGGTTCCCGCCTGCGCGGGAATGACTCTGTGGGGTAGGGGCGCTCAACGAAAGCCAAGCGCCCTTCGGGTTACGCCTTCTGGTGTTCCATCGCGAATTCTTCTTCTGGCGACAGGATCAATTTGTGACGGCCGACAATTGCAAAGTAGACGATGCCGACGGCGCACCACAGCACCACCCAGATCACGCCCTTGAAGAAGTTCGGGTCCTGCATCTGGTAGCCCAGCGTCACCGCCGCGATGATGATGGTGATGACGGCGCCCGGAATGCCCACCGGGCTTTTGAACGGCCGCTCGATATTGGGCTGGTTGCGACGCAGCAGGATAAAGCTGATCCCCTGCATGATGTAGCTCAGCATCGCGCCGAACACCGCCATGTTGAGCAGCACGGTGCCGATGATGTCGTCACCCAATTGGGTTTCGCCAGCACCGCCGCCGCCATTGGCGAACCAGATGATCAGCATCACCGCAAGGCCCAGCAATGCGCCGGCGATCATGGCGACATGGGGGGTCTTGTACTTCGGATGCGTCACCGACAGCGCCGACGGGAAATAGCCGGCGCGGCTGAGCGAATAAACCTGCCGACCCTGCGCATAGAGGATGGTGTGAAACGAAGCGATCAGACCTGTGAGGGCCACCAGGCCCAGCACGGTGGCGCCCGCATCGCCATAGATGGCGCGGAAGCCGTCGAGCAGCGGCTCCAGCGAGGAGCCGAGCGCGAAGGACCCAATGCCCGCCACCGACGGATTGAGCAGGACGATCATGAAGGCCGACAGCAGCAGCGTGGCAAAACCCAGCAGGATGCCGCGCGGCAGGTCACGCTTGGGATCGACCGATTCCTCGGCGGCCAGCGGCACCTGCTCGATGGCGAGGAACAGCCACACCGCGAAGGGCAGGGTGGCCAGAACACCTTGCCAGCCAAACGGGAACCACGAGCCATTACCCTCCGGCAGCTCCACTGCCTTGCCATCCGGCCCGGCGCCGATATTGAGCGCCCAGCGGCCGAAGTCCATATGAGTGAAGGCCGAGATCCAGAACACCACCAGCACCGCCAGCGAGATCAGGGTAACGACCAGCGTCACCTTGTAGCTCAGCGCCACGCCATAGATGTTGAGCGCGAGGAAAATGGCATAGAACACAATCCACAGGATTGGATAGAGCGCCGTGTCCATGCCGGTGATCGAGCCGAAATAGCCCGAGATGAAGGTGACGATCACCGCCGGCGTCAGCACATATTCGACGTTCTCGAACAGCCCGGTGATGAAGCCGCCCCATGGCCCCATGGCGGTGCGCGCGAAGGAATAGGCCGCCCCGGTATGGGGGAGGGCCGGGCTCATCTCGGCGATCGAGGAGACCAGGCCCATATACATGATGGCGATGATCACGCCGGCCACCAGCATGCCGCCCCAGCCGCCGGTCATGAAGCCAAAATTCCAGCCCGAGAAGTGGCCGGAGATCACCGCGCCGACGCCGAGCGCCCACAGCGACCAGATGCCCGCATAGCGGGTCAGGCCGCGTTTTTCGAAATAATCACTTTCTCGCTTAGCATAGGCAACGCTGCCCACTTTTGTCGTCTCAGCCATTCAAGTCCCCCTGGTTCAAAGCCCGTTCACTTGGTCTAGCGAGCCGCCGTCCTGCTGCGCGCCTCATGCGCCTGCGTCAGACTGCGGGCCAGCCGCGCCGCCCAGAAGGCGACCCCGGCAGGTTCGAGAATTTCATTGTTGCGAATTTCGATCATGGTGGCGTCGAGCCCGCGCCCGTCGCCATGGCGCTCCAGCGTCAGCGTCACCCCGTTGAGCGCCGCATAGGGCTGGTTCCAGCCCAGGTCGAGCGCTGGGTCTTCGGCCTTCAGCGCGTCGAACAGCTTTTGCGTATAGCCGGTGTCGCGACCATGGATCAGCCCTATCGGCCAGGGCCGCGGCACGCCCAGATAGATCGGCGTGAACGAGTGCATGCAAACCAGCACGGTCGACAGGCCTCGCTCGGCGCGTTGGTCCAGCACCCGTTCGATGGCGAGATGGAACGGCGCGTGATAATCGCCGATCCGCCGCGCCCGTTCCTCGGGGCTCACGTCGATATTGGCGGCGATCACCGTGGCTTCCGACAGCGTGCGGATCAACTCGGGCGAATTGGTATCCCTGTTGCAGTCGATGATCAGCCGCGACACCGTCGAATGCACCAGCGGCGCATCGAGCAGGTCGACCAGCGCCTGGCACACCGACAGCGCACCCGGGTCCCAGGCGATGTGTTCAAGCCGCTGCGCCAGCGACAGGCCCAGATCGCCATAGCGCTCGGGAACGCGATTGGAAGCATGGTCGCAAACCAATACGAAGGGCGAGCGCCCCTCGGAATTGATGGTGATTGCCGGCGGCAGTTGGCTCGCCTCCCGGCGAACCTCCGCACGATCGTCAAGCATGCCGTGCCCCAGCCGGATCGCCGATCCGGACTTCCATCTTCATGCGCCGGCCCTCACCAGCGATCATGAAAGATTAACGACAGATGAAAGCCTTTTGCGGCCTCTGTCAAAGGGAACGCGCCAACCCCTGTGGATAATTTGACCGTCCGGTCAAATTGCATTCGGCTGATGCTGGCCGGCGATGTCGGTTTTCTGCGCTTCCGATCCTCATGTATCTACCCTGATCCATCCTCACCATTGTCCGCTTGTGCCATGCTGTTAGGGGCCCGCGGGTCAAGCCCGCGGGAAGATCGGTGGGGAGGAGAGACTGTGCGCCACAGCTAAGACGGCGTGCTCTAGCTTTTTCGGCTCAGCCTGGTCTGAATGATCCTACGCCGCATCCACGCCGTCCATCGCCAAAAATTCCTCGGCGCTCATGGTGATTTTCGGATCGATCTTGCCGATTTTCGACAAATCCTTCCCCGAAAAATCCAGCCGGTCGAGCACGCTGCGAATGACGGTGAGCCGGCCGCGCCGCTTGTCGTTGGCGCGAATGATGGTCCAGCGCGCATGCGGCTTATCGGTGCGCTTCAGCATCTCGTCGCGGGCCTTGGAATAGGGGTCCCATTTGTCGAGCGCCTGCAGGTCGACCGGCGACAGCTTCCACACCTTGAGCGGATCGTGCCGCCGATCATGGAACCGCTTGAGCTGCATTTCGCGGCCGATCGACAGCCAGAACTTGAACAGATGAATGCCGTCATTGGTCAGGCGCTTTTCGAATTCGGGCGCTTCCTCGAGGAAATGCTCGGTCTGTTCGGGGGTGCAGAACCCCATCACCGGCTCGACCCCGGCCCGGTTATACCAGGAGCGATCGAACAGAACGGTCTCTCCGGCGGCCGGAAGCCAGTCGACATAGCGCTGGAAATACCATTGCGTGCTTTCGCGATCGTTCGGCTTGGGCAGCGCCGCGATCAGATTGTAGCGTGGGTTGAGATTTTCCAGATAGGTCTTGATGGTGCCGCCCTTGCCGGCGGCGTCGCGGCCTTCGAATACCAGCATCACGCGCTCGCCGGTTTTGGCCAAATGGGCCTGCAGCAGCACCAATTGCTTTTGCAGATCAAGCATTTCCGCCTCGTAGACATCCCAATCCAGCTTGTCCGCATAGGGATAGAAGCCCGAGCGCATGGCATTCTTCTTGATGTCTTTCGGCAATTTGGGATTTTCGATATCGAAGTTGTCGGACGGATCGCTCACCTGTCTCTCCCTTGTCGCATTGAACGTGCTATGAAGATCGCTTGTGTGCAAGTGGCCCCGGCCGCTTTGGTTTTTTTACGGTGCCGATGCTCGATCGTAGTCTCCCTCAACCGCGTAGCTTTGTCGTAACGCTGATGTCTCGCCTGCTCAGCCGGGCCACGCTGCTGCTCGCGCTGGCCGGCGTGCTGCTGGCGCTGGTGCTGTCCGCTTCGCTGAACCCCATCAATGCGCTGCTGGTCTTGCTCATCATGGCCGTGGTGGCGGCGTTGTTGCCGGCCGCTGAAATCCGCATCGAAACCGTGGTGCCCGGCGCCACCGAGGCCGCCGATGACGAACAATGGATCGCCGCTTTCGCCGACGCGCTGACCGATCCTTGCCTGCTGCTGGACCGGCGCGCCATCGTCACCCACGCCAATGGCGCGGCCGCGCGGAAGTTCCCCAATCTGAGTACCGGCAATCCGGTCACGTTCTATCTGCGCAATCCGGACCTGGTGCAGGCCATCGATGGCGCCGGTCGCAGTGGCGCGACGCGCACGTTCGAACTGCACGAAACCCTGCCGTCCGAGACCTGGGACAAGGTCGTCGTCACCCCCCTGCGCCGCCCCGACGTCGAATGGTTCCAGGACGAGGACCGGCTCGTGATCGTAACCTTTCAAAGCCTGACCGAGCTCAAGCGCGTCGATGCGATGCGCTCCGACTTCGTCGCCAATGCCAGCCACGAACTGCGCACGCCCCTGGCGTCCCTGCTGGGCTTCATCGATACCCTGCTCGGCCCGGCCGCCAAGGATACGGCGGCACGGGAGAAATTCCTCGTCATCATGCGCGGCCAGGCCGAGCGGATGAGCAAGCTGATCGACGACCTGTTGAGCCTGTCGCGCATCGAGATGCACCAGCATGTCCGCCCCACCGGCAGCATCGATCTGGCGGCGCTGTTGCGCGAAGTCCGCGACGGCCTGCAGATGCAGGCGCGCGCCGCCAATGTCGAGATCGTCATGACCCTGCCGGATGGGCCGGCAACCACTACAGGCGATCGCAGCCAGCTCTACGAAGTTTTCGAAAACCTGATCGATAATGCGGTCAAATACGGCTCCAGCGGCAAGACCGTCGAGGTCCAGCTCGGCGCGGCCGGCCGCGTCGGCTTCCAGCATCAGGTCAGCGTCACCGACCATGGCCCGGGGGTCGAGCCCGAGCATGTACCGCGGCTGACCGAGCGCTTCTACCGCATCGACGCCGACACCAGCCGCAAGAAAAAAGGCACCGGCCTCGGCCTCGCCATCGTCAAGCACATCGTCCACCGCCACCGCGGCGTGCTGACCATCAAGAGCAAGCCAGGCGAGGGCATGCGGGTGGACGTGCTGCTGCCGTGAGCCGCTAGACCGACCGCAACGCCCGTCCCTCGGCGTCGAACAGATGCACCACAGCAGGATCTAACCCGACATGCACTTCGGTATGCAAATGCAGATCCGGCGCGCCGTCCAGTTTGACCGTCAGGTGATTGCCGTCGGCGAGCACGACGTGGATCAGCGCATATTCGCCGAACTGCTCGATGACCTCGATGGTGCCGGTGAATTGCGCGCTCGCCGCGTCGGTCAGCCCCAGATGTTCCGGGCGCACGCCGAGGCTCGCCGCTTTGGCAATCTGCGGATTGCTGCTGGCGATGGTCTTGCCGCCGGGCAGGGTGAGCGTCGATCCCTTCGGCGTCACATTGACGAAATTCATCGTGTGATTGGCGATGAAGCCGGCCACGAACGTGTTGACCGGGTGTCGGTACAGCTCCAGCGGCGTGCCAACCTGTTCAATCCGCCCGGCATTGAGCACCACGATGCGGTCGGCCAGGGTCATGGCCTCGACCTGATCGTGCGTCACGTAAATCATCGTCGCGTCGAGCGTATCGTGCAGCTTGGCGATCTCGACGCGGGTCTGCCCGCGCAACGCCGCATCAAGGTTGGATAGCGGCTCATCGAACAGGAACACCTTCGGTTGGCGCACGATGGCGCGGCCGATGGCGACGCGCTGGCGCTGGCCGCCAGAAAGGGCTTTGGGCATGCGGTCGAGATAGGGTTCGATCTGCAAAATCCGCGCCGCCTCGCGCACGCGCTTGTCGACTTCCGCCTTGGGCGTCTTGGCCAGTTTCAGCCCGAAGGCCATGTTGTCGTAGACGCTCATATGCGGATAGAGCGCGTAAGATTGGAACACCATGGCGATGCCGCGCTGCGGGGAGGGCACGTCATTGACCACCTTGCCGCCGATGCGGACCTCACCACCGGTAATGTTTTCGAGCCCCGCGATCATCCGCAGCAGGGTCGACTTGCCGCAGCCCGAGGGGCCGACAAAGACCACGAACTCGCCCGACTTGATCGTCAGATCGACGCCATGCAGCACCGGCACACTGCCGTAAGATTTGTGCACGCCGGTTAGTTGGACATCGCTCATCGTGGTCTCCTTATTCTCGTTGACGGGCTGGTCGATTGCCAACCCCCTCACCCGTCTCGGCCTTCGGCCGATCCACCCTCTCCCACGAGGGGAGAGGGGTAGCTCCGCTGTTAGCCCCTCCACCGAGCCACCTTCTCCCCTCGTGGGAGAAGGTGCCCGAAGGGCGGATGAGGGGGCCTTAAGCCGTCTCAACCATCAGCGTGGCGATCTGGAACGGGCGCAGTTCCAGCACCACGGTGTTGTCCACCACCGTGACCTTCCCCTCGTCGCCTTCTTCCATCAGGTTCACCAGCCTGGCCGATTTGATCGGCAGGCCGAACTTGATCGTCGCTGTCGCGCGGGTATTGGCGGTTTCGAAAACCCGCAGCACCAGTGCGTCGGACTTTTCCGCCTTCTTGACGGTCTCGATGGTGACATTCTGCGCATCGCAGGTGGCGAAGGCGAAGCTTTCGCTGCTGCCCGTGCCCGAGCCTGGCTTGACCGAACCCAATACGCTGATCGGGTTGTTGAACCGCTCCGCCGCACGATGCACCTGGGCCAGATCGGCGACACCATCGTGCACGAACAGGCCATAGCGCAGGCGATGTTCGCCCAGATCCGCCTTCGGGTCAGGGAAGCTGGAGCCGCGCAGCAACGTTAGCCGCACGGTCTGTTCCAGCGCGTCATAGCCATACTTGCAGTCATTGAGCAGCGCGGCGCCGAAATCGGTCTCGCTCATGTCCACCCAGCGATGCATCGACGCCTCGAAGCGCGCCTTGTCCCAGCTCGTATTGCGATGGGTCGCCCGTTTCACATGGCCGAACTGGATTTCCGAGCGGATTTCCGAAACGTTGAGATCGAACGGGAAACAGGCCTTGAGCACGGTTGCGCGCTCCTGCCAGTCGACATAGGTATCGAATTCAAGCTGCCGCGCGCCGGCTTCCAGCGAAATAACCTGCACGATCTTGGACAGATTATACGTCCGCTCCACCCGGATCGCCGCCCGATGCGGACCGGTTTCCACCACGGTGATGTTCGCCTTGCTGTCGCTGAGCGGCCAGAACTGTTCCTCGAAATAGCGGTCGATATCCCAGGCGTCCCACTCCATCGGCTTGTCTTCGTAAGCGATCAGCCGGTTGCCGGTCTGCCCCTTGGCGATGACTTCGCGATTGCGCGTCTTGTCGAGGATCGAGGTGATCTCGCCGGCCTTGTCGAAGCTGACCTTGAGCAAGGCATTCTCAAGCTTGCTGGTCGAAACCGACAGGCTCGACTTGCCGGCGGCAACGCCGGACACAACTTGCACCCCAGTCCAGCCCAGCGGCGCCAAAGCGCTGACCGGGGCCGCATAGCTGGTTTCGCCACCGGCGCCGACCAGCTTTTGCAACGGCTGCGTCGCGCCACCCTGAGCAAGCCCGGCGCCATCGAGACCAACATCGCTGCCCAGGCTCACCAGCGCATTCGTCCTGCTCTGGCTGGTAAAGTTGAACAGCCGCGTGCCGCTCTTGGCGCCGGGAATAGCCGCCGCCGCCGAATGCCACGGACCATTGGCCGAGGCCAGGGTCGAGAACAGCTCGCCATACTCATTGTCCGAGTCGACATAGACTTCCGGGATCGAAGTGCCCGGCAAAATGTCGTGGAACTGGTTGATCAAAATGGTCTCCCAGAACGTATTGATCTGGGCGGTTGGGTAAGCCGCGCCGCTCTGCGCATGCGCCAGGGCGCTGAGCAGTTCGAGCTCTTTCATCACCCGCTCGGACCTGCGGTTATTGGCCTTGTTCTTGGCTACCGAAGTCAGCGTGCCGCGATGATATTGCAGGTAGAGCTCTCCATTCCATTCGGGGAAGCGGGCCGGATCAGCTTCCATCGCCGTGCCGAGGCGATTGAGGAACGGCGCAATGCCTTCCAGCTTGAGCTTGGGTGCGCCCGGAATGCCGCGCTCCAAGCGCGTACCGCGCTCGATCATGGCCCGGGTGGGTCCGCCACCACCATCGCCATAGCCGTAGCACAGCAGCACCTCGTCATAGGCCTGCTTGGGCTCGTAGCGGGTCCAGGCGCCCATCACTTCGCTGACCGAAAGATCGGAGTTGTACGTGGTGTAGATCTGCTCGCTGCCGAACTTCTGCGCGGTGATCAGCTGCGCCTTGGTCTTGGTGCCGTCGATGCCGCGCCAGAAGAAGGTGTCATAGGGATGCCGGTCGGTATCGTTCCAGCTCAGCTTGCTGGTGACAAAATATTCCAGCCCCGAGCGCTCCATAACCTGCGGCAGGTTGGCCGAATAGCCGAACGTGTCAGGCAGCCAGACGGTCTTGGGCGTAACGCCGAATTCCTCGATGTGGAACCGCCGCCCGCGCATGATCTGGCGCACCAGGCTCTCGCCCGAAACGATGTTAACGTCGGGCTCGACCCACATCGCACCTTCGATTTCGAACTGGCCGGATTTGACCTTTTCCTTCAGCCGCGCCCAGGTTTCCGGGTAATCGGTCTTGAGGAAGTTGAACAGGACCGACTGGTTGTACATGAACACGAACTGCGGATATTCGAGCATCAGCTCGATCACCGTGGCGAAGCTGCGCCCCGTCTTGTCGCGCGTATGCATCACGCGCCAGAGCCAGCCGACGTCCAAATGGGTATGCCCCACCGCCGTGATGGTCGGCATCACCTCGGTGTCCTTGAGCTGATAAATCTTCGCCGCGATCTTCTCGGCCGCGCCCAGCGAAGCTTCGAAGGCGTCGGTATGCGCACCCCGTCGGTCCAGCGCTCGCAGCGCGTCATTCACCAGATTGGTGATGGCATGGCGGCGCGGATCGGACTGGTGCAGGCGGGTCGCCACTTCCAGCGGCGTCTGCAGGTCGTAATAGAGCTTTTCCGCCCGCTCGTTGCGGATGAAGAACTCAACCGTGAAGCCCACCAGCAGCCGCGGGAAGAACGTAAATGCGTTGACATGGACGACGCGCTTGGTGCCCGCCTTGGCCTTGCGCATCACCACCAGTTCATTGTGGTTGCCGTCGATCGCCTGCGCCGTCGAGCCATCGAGATAGGCAAGGCACTGCGGATCGGTGCCGCCCGGCCGGTCGCTCCACTGTGAGGTCACCCGCATGATGAAGGTCTTGCCAGCAGCTTCCTTGGGGACGGTCACTTCGGCCGCGAACCAGGTATTGTCCTGGCTGCGCGCCCAGACAGTGCGCTCGTCGAACTTTTTCCAGGCCTGCCAATTGGCCTTGAGCGCCACATCGGCGGCGAGATTTTCCTCGATATAATGCCACTGGAATGGCGTGGCGACCGGCGTCAAAATCTTGGCGCGCAGGTCGGCACATAGCCGCAGCAGCTTCCCCTCGGTTTTCAGGTCATCGTCCATCAGCGCAAGCTTGGTGGACAGGGGATTGGAATAGGTCATCCTTTAACTCCGACACCGGCGAAACCTGTGTTCATGTTGCGCCGTAACAAGAAATAGACGCCGACCGCCGGCGCTGCGTAGATAATGGAATAGGCCGCCAGGAACCCGTACTGGATCGCACCATTTTGGCCAAAAGCGGCATAGAGGCCCACCGACATCGGAAAACCCTGTTCGGTGCGCGAAAAGATCAGCGGCAGCAGGAACTCGTTCCAGGCGCCGGTGAAGGTGAAGAACCACACCACCGCAATGCCGGCCCGCGATAGCGGCAGCACGATGCGGGTGACGATGTGCCAGAGGCTGGCGCCCTCGACGTAAGCGGCCTCCTCTAGCTCGACCGGCACCGTATCGAAGAAATTCTTGAGCAGCAGCAGCGTGAACGGCAGGTTCAAAATCGTCAAGGCCAGCACGACGCCGTAATTGTTCAACAAGCCCATGGATTGCGACACGAAATACATCGGCACCAGCACGCCGATCGATGGCAGCATACGCATCACCACCAGCGCCCACAGGAACGCATTGCGGCCGGGGATTTTCAGCCGCGACAGCGGATAGGCGGCGGCGATGCCGACGATCACCGTCAGCGTCGCGGTACCCGCCGCAATATAGATCGAGTTGAGGAACTGCCGCCCCGCATTGCCGCTCATCGCCTGGGCGAAGTTGCCCAGCGTGACGCCCTGCGGTATCGCCAGCCGGCCGGTCGCCGCCGGATCGAAGGCGTTGAGGATGAGCCACGCAAACGGGCTGATCCAGATCAGCGCCATGAACGATAGCGCCAACGCCATGGCGCGGGAATGGCCTTCATTTTCCATTATTTAGGCTCCCGCAGCAGGCGCAGATAGATCAGCGACAGGGCGCCGACGATGAGCAGCATGGCCACTGAAATGGCGCTGCCATAGCCCAGCTTGCCGGTGCCAAAGCTCTGTTTGTACATGAAGATGGCCAGCGTCTCGCTCTGCCGCCCCGGCCCGCCGCCGGTCAGCGCGTAGATCAGCGGGAAATATGTGAAGGTCCAGATGGTGATGAACAGCATGTTCGTCGCGATATGCGGCCTTATGATCGGCAGGATCACCAGCCAGATGCGCTGGAACGGCGTCGCTCCATCGACCTTGGCGGCCTCCACGACTTCGCGCGACACCGAGTCCAGCGCGGCGGAAAACAGCAGGTAGCTCCAGGCCGTGCCCTTCCAGATATTGGCGATGGTCACCACCGGCAGCGCGAATTCGCTGATGAAATTGACCGGCTTGAAGCCCAAAGGCGTGATGATCAGGTTGTTGATCAGCCCGGTCTGAGAGGTGGTCGCCGACCACAGGAACGCCGCGACGATATCGGGCAACAGCCAGCCCAGCATGATGGCCACTTCGATGAAGCTGCGCAGGTTGGACCGCGTGGTGCGCAGCGCCCCCGCCAGCAGGAAACCGAGCACGCTCTGGCCCACAATGGCGGAGAAGAAGGTGAAGATAACCGTGGTCCACAGCGCATCGAGGAACCCCTTGCGGGTCCATAGGCGCACGTAATTTTCAAAGCCGACCCAGCTCCAGTTGACCGACTTACGGCCGACGAGCTCAAGATCGGTGAAGGAGAAGCTGAAGGCCCAAGCGGTGAAATAGATCAGCGCGGCGAGCAGCAGGAAGGCCGGCAACATGGCGATGACCAGCAACCAGACATTGGAGGCCAGCCAGGGATTGATCTGGTTTTTCATCGCCATTCGGCTGGATTTCCCAATTGATCGCGGAGATCCCGCGTCCTCGATATGGAGGAGAGGCTAGGGTGGGGGTTGGTCAAACCGGGAGTGGCGTTGCCGCAACGCGCTCCGCCCCGTCCAACAAACCCCACCCCACCCCTGCCCTCAAGGGGGAGGGGAGCCGCCGCTCCGTATTCTTCTAAAATCCCGGTACTGGCGGCGTTCGGATTGCTCCGAAGCGCCGCCGTGCCGGGAGGGCCTCGGTATTACTCGTAGGTCTCGACCGCGTCTGCGCCGAACTCGTCGACCAGGGCGTCGTGATATTCCTTGACCACGTCATCCACGCTGGAGCCGTCGAGGATATCGGCGGTTGCCTGCTGGATCAGAGCCGAAACGGTCTGGTAGCCGGGGACGGTGTCGCGACCGGTCGTGGTGGCGGCAAGAGCCGTCGCCTTGGCCAGATAGGCGTCTTGGGTATATTCCGGGGACTCCGAAATATCGGTCCGCACGCCCATGCGGTGGTTGGCGATGGTCCAGGCTTCGAAGTTATCCTTGTCGAAGATGGCCTTCACCAAGCCGAAGGCCAGGTCCTTGTCGGCGGCCTTTTCGTTGATGCCCACGGCCCAGCCACCCGAGATATTGGTGGTGGCATTGGTGCCCGGATCACCCGAGCCCGGCCATGGCGTCCAGCCGACCAGCGCATCGCGCTCTTCGCGGCTAGGCACATTGGCGCCGGTGCAATCCCACAGGCACGCATCTTCCCACGAGCCGGAAGCCAGAATGCCGATGGTGTTGTTGGCCATGGCCTCACGCACCGAAGCGCCGATATCGGTGGCGTAGTTCAGGTCCGGCGCCGTCAGGCTCTTCTCCACGTAAACGTCGTGATAGAGCTGCAGGGTCTTGCGGATACCCGGGCTGTCGCCAATCCACTTGCCGCTGGTACGGTCGCGCAAGCGATTGCGATCCCCTTCGGGAACGTCGGCCCCAAGCAGCGCCATGTAGAAGCCCTGCATCGTGGTGGCTTCGCCCTGCTTGGTGCCGGCGGGAAGCTGGAACGCATATTCGACGCCCGCGTCCTTGAGCTTCTGGGCTGCATCGAGCACGTCGGCCCAGCTCTTGGGCTCCCATGGCATGGCAATGCCTGCCTTTTCGAAATTGGCCTTGTTGTACCACAGCATGCGCACGTCGGTGTCGGTGGGCAGGGAGTAGACCTTGCCGTCATAGGAGCCGACTTCGATCAGGCCCTTGAGATAATACTGATATTGATCCCAGCCGGCGGCGAGTTCGTCCAGCGGGTGCAGATAGCCCGCCGAAGCCAGCTCGCTCACCATGAAGCTGTCCATCAGCACCACGTCGGCGGCAGTGCCGGCCGACAGGTCCAGCGCCACGCGCTGGTCATAGCCCTGATCGGGCAGCTTGATGGCATTGACCGTTTCGCCGGTTGCTTTTTCGAAATTGGCGACACCCGGTTCCACCAGGCCCGAGAGCCATGTGGCGTACATAAAGGTGATTTCGGCGTGGGCTGGGATGACCGACGCCGCGGCCATGGCCACAGCGGCGACCGTCGCCATTAGATTCCGTTTGAGCATGAACTCCTCCTCAGGTGCTCCACCGCGACATTGCGCGGCCCTTGCGCCGAACCCTCCTCCGACGCCGGCAAAGGTAATCATGTAAATTGCAACGTTGCAACGGTTTGTCGAAAATCAGCGGAAACGCTTTTGCCCATTTCATTTATTTCATTTTATGTGAATGGTTTAGGATGGAGATGTCCTGTGAACATCGCCGGTTGATGAACGTACATCATGCTGCATCGTTGCAAAATCTTCGCTGTTTTGAATCGTCACCACAGGGTGTAAAAGACCGCTGGAGACAAGCGGACAGACAATGGCTGGTGGCAAAGACAAGGGTAGCGGGAACGGCGCGGGGGCGATCGGCCAGCGCGCCACGCTGCGCACGATTTCCGAACTGACGGGGCTCAGCCAGTCGACGGTTTCGCTGTCGCTGCGCGGTGGCACCGCGCTCAAGGAGGAGACGCGGCGCAAGGTGGCCGAGGCCGCCAAGGCCGTCGGCTACGTGCCGGACCGGGCCGGCGTGCGCCTGCGAACCGGCAAGACCAATGTGATCGCCCTGGTGCTCGATGGCGGCGACGATTCCATCGATTTCGCCCGCCAGATGATCCAGGGGATCGGCCAGGCAATAAGGGGCTCGCGCTACCATCTGACGGTGATCCCCGAATTCGTGCGCACCCAATCGGTGGAAACCGTGCGCTACGTGCTCGATAACCGCACCGCCGATGGCGTCATCATCACCCATACCGGCCCGCGCGACCGGCGGGTGCAACTGCTGATGGACGCCAACTTCCCCTTTGTCAGCCATGGCCGCACCGAGTTTTTCACTCAGCACGCCTATCACGATTTCCATTCCGAGGCCTTTGCCACGGTGGCGGCCGAGCGGCTGGCCGCCAAGGGCTGCAAGCACCTGCTGATGCTGGTGGGCGACGACAGCACCACCAACCACCACAATATCGTCACCGCCTTCCGCCACGCCACGGCCCGGCTGGGCATTGTCGGCACGGTCCAGGATAGTGCTGCCCTGCGCGGAAGGCCCGACGAAATCCGCCAGCTCGGCCTCGACATCACCCGCCAGGCCAACCGCCCCGACGGCATCATCTGCGACAGCGAAATGCGCGCCATCGCCCTCATCGGCGGCCTGCAGGACGGCGGCCTGCACCTCGGGCAGGGCATCGAGATGATCTTCAAGCAGACCTCGGACATCCTGCCGACGCTGTTCCCCAAGCTCGACAGCATCGTCGAGGATGTGTTCACCGCCGGCGAGGAGCTGACGCGCCTGCTGCTGCGGCGGATCAACGGGGAAGCACCCGAGACGCTGCAAACCCTCTTCGAGCCCTCGCCACGCTGGCGGAGCTAGGAGCGGAAAACCACCCTCCGGGCGCTATTCGGCTGGCTTCGGGTTGGAGACGCCGCCCGTCTTGATGATCCGCCCTCTTGCCGCGCCCGCGCCGGTCTTGCGCACTCTATGCTCGGTCTTGGCCCAATAAAACGGCCGGTCGAGCAGTTCGTGCAGCGCCCGCAATGTCGCCACGGCCAGCAGCAGCCAATAGAACGGCAGCAGCAATTGCAGCGCAAACAGCCGGTAGCGCCGCTGCCGGTGCAGGCCGACCAGGGTCAGCGCCAGACTGCTGGCATAGCCGAAGCACAATAGCCCCAGATTCAATGACGCCCAATTCCAGCCCATGGCGCCGAAGACCGGCTGGCCCAGCAGCGCCTGCACCAGCAGGATCGGCAGCAGCGCGGTGTGCAGCAGGGGCGACAGGATCATCGATAGCACGACGATTTCGAAAGCCAGCATGGAGCGCCAGCCCATCTGGGCCAGCAGCGTTCCGGGATGGCGATTGTGCACGATGAACGTCTGCATCCAGCCCTTCATCCAGCGAGTGCGCTGGCCCAGCCATGTCCGCCATTGCGTCGGCGCTTCCTCAAGGGTGCTCGAGGCCAGCATTTCGGTGCGGTAGCCCCGCCGCGCCAGCCGCATGCCCAGATCGGCGTCCTCGGTGACGTTGAAAGCGTCCCAGCCGCCAATATCGCGCAGTGCCGCGATGCGGAAATGATTGGACGTGCCTCCCAGCGGCATCGGCAATTGCCAATCGGCAAACGCCGGCAGCAGGGCGCCGAACAGCCCGGCATATTCGCCCGCGAACAGGCCGGCCAGCCAGCGTTCGTCGGCATTGTCGATGAACAATTCGGCCTGCAGGCACTGCACGTCGGGCCGCTCGCGGAACGCGGCTGCGGCCTGCCAGAGCTGATCGGGATGGGGTGTATCCTCGGCGTCGAACACCACGACCAAATCGCCGCGGCAGGCCGGCAGCGCAAAATCCAACGCCTTAGGTTTGGTTCGCGGAGCCGCATCGGGCACCCGGATCAGGGAAAAGCTGGGATTGTCCGGCAACTGCTCCACCGCCTCGATCGTCGCGCACGAGCGCTCTTCGACGACGAATTTGATGTCTAGCTTTTCGGCGGGGTAATCCAGCGCCAGCAAGGCGCGATAGAGTTGCGGCACCATATGCGCCTCGTCGCGCAAGGGTACCAGCACCGAATAGACCGGCAGGTCACCATCGTCGGGCCGGATTGCCGCCGGCTGCGGCGCGCCGTGCCACAGGCCGTGCCAGCTTGCGGCCAGCCGCAGCGCCGCCGGCACGCCCAGGATCAGCAGCGCCAGCGGCAACAGCCAGTCTTGTCCCCAAAACGGCACCAGCAGCATGAACGTGACCAGCAAAACCAGTCCGGCCACGAAGCCGATCCGCACCGGCCGGGTCAGCTCCAGTTGCGCCGTGGCCAGCGGCCAGCGCCGTGCCAGCCCTTGGCGGGCATTGTCGATCAGGGCGCCCGAACTGGCCTGAACCAGATAATCGCGGATCGCCGCGTCGGGCACGAAACATACGCGGCGATGCAATTGCGGCCGCTCGCGCAGCCGGATTCTGAGCGCCAGCATTTCAAAGAAGCCGGGGGCGGAGAAGAACACGTCGCGGTCGATCAGCCGAAGCGGCACAGCGCGCGCTCGCGCCAGTTCTGCGAGGGGATAGTGTTCGGCGTGGCCTGCCAGGCCGCGCGGGATCACCTTGTAGAAGGCGAAGCCGGCCCAGCGCGCCGCCCGCTCCATCACCGTGACCTGTCCGAGACTGAGGGTATTGGCGCAGTAACTGAGCGGGTCGACCTGCCGCTCCAGCGCGCGCTCGAGCACCTGTTCGGCACTCAAGCCATGGGCATGGCTCCCCCCGATCACCGCCTCGATGAGGTTCAGCGCGTCGGACATAGCTCAGCCGGACCGACAAAAGGTCAACTGAGTATGGCGGACGATAGCCCAATACCCATCGGCCATGCGCGCTGCCCGCGCGCGATGCGACGTCCCCAAGAAGATCAACTGGCGCTGCCCCGCCTGTTTTTACTCTACGGGCATAGTGTCATAAATGTACAATTGCGCAAGTGCTTGTAAGTAAGCAAAAAACCGCCGCCCGATGGGGCAGCGGTGCTGACTGTTTCGACGATTTTAGTCTTAGTGCTTGGCGTCAAACTGATGCGGATTGAAGTGATAGGCGGTCGAGCAGAACTCGCACACCACTTCGATCTCGCCATCCACCGCCATTTCCTCGCGGTCCTCGGGCGTGAAACTGGTGGCCAGCATGTCTTCGATCCTGTCGACCGAGCAAGTGCAGCGCTCGACCAGCGTCGTGGGGGTGAACACCCGCACACCGGTCTCGTGATACAACCGGAACAGCATCCGCTCCGGCGACAGGTCGGGATCGGCCAGTTCGATATCTTCCAGCGTCATCAACAGCGTCTTGGCCTCGTTCCACACGTCGGGCTCGACGAAGTCGGGGTCCGAAGTGTGCGGATTGTCGAAGTCGCCATCGCCGGGCAGGTCGGCCATCATCGATTGCCCATGCTGGGGCAGATGCTGGATCAACACGCCGCCGGCGCGCCAATGGGCACGGTGATCGCCCTTCTGCATGAATTCGGCGACCGCCAGCCGCACCATGGTGGGGATCTGTTCGGACTGCATGAAATAGGTATGCGCCACCTCTTCGAGGGATTCTCCTTCGAGCGCGACAATACCCTGATAGCGCTCCATGTCGGCGCCCTGGTCGATGGTCATGGCGAGGTGGCCGTGGCCCAGCAATTCGCCCGGCTTGGTCTTGCCCTCCTCGGATGCCTTGAGCAGAGCGTCATGATCGTAGCGCGCATAGCCGCGAATCCCGTCCGGCGCGTCGAAATCGACGACCAGCAGGTTCACCGGACCATCCGTATGGGTCTGCATGATGAAGCGGCCGTCGAACTTCAGCGACGAGCCGATCAGCGAGGCCAGCACCACCGCTTCGCCCAGCAGGCGCGCGACCGGAGCCGGATAATTGTGCCGGCTCAAAATAGTGTCGAGCGCCTCGCCCAGCCGCACCGAGCGGCCACGGGTATCGAGTTTGTCGAGCGTGAACGGCACGACGGCGTCATCGCCGGTTTCCGGGCGATCGAGGCCGAGGGAACTCATCAGTGTGTCAGGCATGGCGGTCGCGTCCGTCGTCATTTGTATCGGTTCTTTCGGCAGGCTTGGCCTTCCGGCGTTGATCAAACCACAACGTCATTCCCGCGCAAGCGGGAACCCATTCTGCTCTGCTGGCGATAACCAGAGAATGGATTCCCGCCTGCGCGGGAATGACGCCGTAGTTGAACAGAGAGCTGTCTAAACCAGAAATCTGTTCTTAATTCGTCTCAACGCCGAAGGCCCAGCACAGGATGGCTTTTTGTGCGTGGAGGCGGTTTTCGGCCTCGTCCCACACAACCGATTGAGGACCGTCGATTACCTCGTCGGTCACCTCGTCACCGCGATGCGCGGGCAGGTCGTGCATGAAGAGAGCGTTCTTGTCCGCCAAGGCCATCAAATTGGGGTTGACCTGGTAGGGTTTCAAGACCCGGCGGCGCTCCGCGATATCGACGTCGCCCATCGACACCCAGGTGTCGGTGATGACGAGGTCGGCGCCCTCGACTGCTTCGCGCGGATCCTGGATCAGCCGCACCTTGTCGCCGGCGCGGCGGATGTCGTCCATCAGGTCCTTTTCGGGGCTATATTCCTCAGGCGTCGCGATGGTGAGTTGGCATTCGAACACCTCGGCCGCATTGACCCAGGAATGCAGCACATTGTTGCTGTCGCCGACCCAGGCCACCTTGGCGCCTTTGATGTTGCCGCGATGCTCTTCGAAGGTCATCAGGTCGGCCATGATCTGGCACGGATGCGCGCGACGCGTCAGCCCGTTGATCACCGGCACGGTCGCGGCCTCGGACAGTTCGAGTAGGTCGGCATGGCTGAGAATGCGGATCATGATCGCATCCACATAGCGGCTGAGAACGCGTGCAGTGTCGCTGAGCGTCTCCTCACGGCTGAGCTGCATTTCCTGGCCGGATAGCATGATGGTCTCGCCGCCCAACTGGCGCATGCCGACGTCGAAGCTGACGCGGGTACGAGTGGACTGGCGCTCGAAGATCATCGCCAGGACCTTGTCCTTGAGCAATTGCGGGCGGTCGCCCTGCTTGAGGCGGGCTTTGAGCGAGCCAGCGGCGGTGAGCATGCCGCGCAATTGGGAATAGTCGAAATCGTCGATCGAGAGAAAATGCCTTGGTGTGCCGGTCGATGTCATGGGCCGGGTTCCTTTGTGACGCATAGAAAAGCGGGCGGCACCCCTACGGGCACCGCAATGAATGCTGCCTCCACTCAGGGTGGAGGAAACAAACCGCGTCGTCGCCGTCCGAAATATTCGGTTGCGTCTTGCATCAGTCGACTGCCGGCACCGAGGCCACTTCCGCCTCGATCGCGCTGAACGCCGCAGCGATCTTGTCGATCGCCTCTTCGATATCGGCTTCGGTGACGATCAGGGGCGGCAGCAGGCGCAGTACATTGTCGCCGGCCCCGATGGCCAGCAATTGATGGTCGGCGCGCAGCCGGGCGACGAAATCGCGCACCGGCGGGGTGATCTTGATGCCCGCCAGCAGGCCCTTGCCGCGCTGTTCCACAACGAAATCGGGGAAGCGCTGCGCGAGCTGCTGCAGATGCCAGGCCAGCTTCTGGCCCATCTGGTTGACATGGTCGAGGAAACCGGGCGCCAGAATACGGTCGAGCACCGCATTGCCGACAGCGGTCGCCAGCGGATTGCCCCCATAGGTCGAGCCATGCGTGCCGGGCACCATGGAGGCCGCGACATCGCCTTTGGCGAGGCACGCGCCCAGCGGGAAGCCGCCCCCGATGGCCTTGGCCACCGCAACGATATCGGGCGTGATGCCGCTCCACTCGAAAGCGAAGAAGCGGCCGGTCCGGCCATAGCCGCACTGCACTTCGTCGAGCACCAGCAGCATGCCATGCTTGTCGCACAGCGCGCGCAGGCCCTGCATGAATTCGCTGGTCATGGCGGTCACGCCGCCTTCGCCCTGCACGGTCTCGATCAGGATGGCGCAGGTGTGCGGAGTGATGGCCGCCTCCACCAGAGCCAGATCGCCGGGTGCCACATGGGTGAAGCCGGGCATGGCCGGCCCGAAGCCTTCGAGGTAGCTCGGATTGCCGCCGGCCGCGATCGTGCCCATGGTGCGGCCGTGGAAGCTGCCCGTGAAGGCCAGGATTTCGAAGCGGTCGGGCTCGCCCTTGGCGAAGAAATAATGCCGCGCCGTCTTGATGGCGCATTCCAGCGCCTCGGCGCCCGAATTGGTGAAGAACACCGAGTCAGCGAAGGTGCTGTCGACCAGCCGCTGCGCCAGCCGTTCCTGCTCGGGAATGGTGAACACGTTGGACGTGTGCCAGACCTTGTCGGCAGCGCCCTTCAGCGCCGCCACCAGGTGCGGATCGGCATGGCCGAGCGCATTAACGGCGATGCCGGAATGGAAATCCAGATAGGCCACGCCGTTCTGGTCAAAAAGGCGCATGCCTTCGCCGCGCTCAAACGAGAGTTCGGACCGAGCATAGGTGCCAAAAAGCGCAGACATGGACATTGACCTTTATTGGGTGTGACAGACAAAGCACAGGGCGGGGATGGAATTATCGGCGGCCCCGAAAAAACCAAAAACGCGCTCCATTTTTGCAGCGCGTTCAGCCTCCGACATAGAGCATTTTTGCTTTGAAAGTCAATGTTTGCCAGCCAAGTGACTGAATTGACTCAGGCTTTCTTTACGCGATGTTAACCAGTCGTTTTTCCGGGGAAAATGGGCTTGGACTCTTGATCCCGATTCCACCGATGGCGTACTATAGAAACCGTTGGGGACACGATATCTCGTGTGGCGGACCCGCCTAACATACGACGTATAGCGATATTTGGCGACCAGGCCATTCTGGGAGCGCAATGAAGGATTCTGCTTTGACGATGGTTTCAGGAGCGCAGCCGATGGGCTGGACCGACGAGCGCGTCGAACTTCTCAAGAAGCTCTGGATGGAGGGCCTGAGCGCCAGCCAGATCGCGGGCGAACTCGGCGAAGGGGTGACCCGCAACGCCGTCATCGGCAAGGTTCACCGGCTTAAACTTTCAGCCCGGGCCAAGCCCACCAATTCGGCGCCGCGCGCCCGTCCGGCAGCGCGTCCCGCGCCGCGCCGGGTGGCCAGCCCTGCCTCGACCATCGGCAATGCGATGGCGGGGATGAACAAGGCCCGCGCCAGCATGAACAGCCGGCCGCAGACCATGGGTGCCACCGCCCTGGCCTCGAGCCCCGAGATCGAGGCCCAGCTCTATGTGGCGCCGGCCAGCCAGGAAATCTTCATTCCCGAAGACAAGCGCCTGAGCCTGCTGCAACTGACCGAGGACACCTGCAAGTGGCCAATCGGCGACCCGCTCAACAAGGACTTCTACTTCTGCGGTGGCCACGCCCAGGATACGAGCCCATACTGCGAGTTCCATGCCCGCAAGGCCTACCACCAGGTCGACCGCAAGCGGCGCTGAACTTTCCCGATCCCTCCCGAAACTGGGGCGCCTCCGGCGCCCCTTTTGTTTGCGCAAGAGGCTCCCATGCGACCGTCCCTCCGACAAAAGGCCCTGGCCATCTGCGATGCCAAGATCGCCCAGAAGGGATCGGGTGTCGGGCTGTCCTTCTACGCCTTCTTCGCCAACCGGAATGACGACCCAGAACTGCTGATGGAGGCCGCCACCTGGTGGATCCAAACCCACCGCCTCGACCACTTCGAGAAGGCCGTCAAAATCAAGGCCATGATTGAAGCTCAGGGCTAGGCTTCCGGCCGCCCCGTTGCGCCGTAGCGCAGCCCGTCGATCAGCAAGGCCACCATGCGGCGCGCGCTTTCGGCGCCTGGTTCGTCGCGCACCGACATGTAGAGACTGCCCACGGCGTTGAGTAGGTCATAGGCGTCGACGCCGGACCGGATCTCTCCTGCCGAAGCGGCGGTGTCAAGCAGCCCGCGCAGGGCCGGGATCAGGCGCTGGTTTCGATGGGGCGGCAAGCTCTCATAGGCGGCGTCGCCCGAATGCAGGGCCGCCGCCAGGCCTTTTTTCGTCGCGACAAACCCCACATAGCGTTCGATCCATAGCGACAGGGCCTCAAACGGCGGATGGGCCGCGGCTAGGGGTTCGGCGGCATTTGCACAGGCATCGATTTCGCGGCGGAAGACCGCGGCGACCAGCTCGGCACGGTTGGGAAAGTGGCGGTAGAGCGTACCGATGCCGACGCCGGCCTTTTCCGCGATCTCGCGCACCGGCGCGTCGACGCCAGAACTGGCGAACACCTCGGCGGCGGTCTGCAGCAGCGTATCGAGATTGCGCTGCGCATCGGCACGCGGTGCCCGCGCTTTTGCCGATCCGTGCTCGTCATTCTCCAACGGTGCAGGCACGTCCGTACTCACGTCAAAATCCCCACTTGCTAAACGGAACAGCGTTCCGTATATAGGCGGAATGCTGTTCCGTTTAGGTTCATATAGCGCACCTCAGCGCTGTTGACCACACAGCAACCTCAAAAAAGGAGATCATGATGGCACACACGCGCATCGCCCTCGTCACGGGCTCCAATCAGGGCGTCGGCCTGCAGCTCGCCAAGGAACTCGTCGCCAACGGCGTCACTGTCCTGCTTGGCTCCCGCAATCTCGAACGCGGCGAGGCCGCTGCCCAATCCATCGGGGCAGGGGCCGTTCCGATCCAGATCGATGTGACCGATCAGGCCTCAATCACCGCTGCCGCCGAACGCATCCGCACCGAGTTCGGCCGCCTCGACCTGCTGGTCAACAATGCTGGCATTTCCAATACCAGCAGGGATGCTGTTCCACTGGCTGACTACGCCAAGTCTCACCGCGCCAGCAATGCCTCGCTCGATGAAGTCCGCGCCATCTGGGAGACCAATGTGTTCGGCGTCCTCGCTGTCTATCAGGCCATGCTCCCGCTGCTGCGGCTGGGTGTGGACGCCCGCATCGTCAATGTCTCGAGCGGCGTCGGGTCGCTGACATCGAACGCCGATCCGGCCTTTCCCTACCGCACCATCTTCGGCCCCGGCTACGCCGCCTCCAAGACGGCCCTCAATGCCATGACGCTCACCATGATGATCGAGCTCGAAGGAAGCGGCATCAAGGTCAACCTGGTCTCGCCCGGCTTCACCAGCACCGCCCTCAACAATTTCGAAGGCACCGAATCCGTCGAGGACGGCTCTCGCGAAGTGGTCCGCGTCTGCCTGCTCGGCCCGGACGGCCCGACCAACACCTTCACCCGCTGGGACAATGCCACCATCCCGTGGTGAGCCAATCTAGGAGACCATCATGCAATACCGCACACTCGGAAAAACCGGCATCAAAGTCAGCCCCTACTGCCTGGGCGCCATGATGTTCGGCAAGCTCGGCAACCCCGATCACGACGATGCCACAGCCATCATCCACAAGGCGCTCGATGCCGGCATCAACTTCATCGACACCGCCGACCGCTACAGCGCCGGCGAATCCGAAGAGATCGTCGGCAAGGCCCTCAAGGGCCGGCGCGACACTGTCGTTCTGGCAACCAAATTCTTCGGCCCCATGGGCACCGATCCCAACCAGCAGGGTGCCTCGCGCCGCTGGATCATGCAGGCGGTGGATGCCTCGCTCCGGCGCCTCCAGACCGACTATATCGACCTCTATCAGATCCATCGCCCGTCCCCCGAGACCGATATCGAGGAAACCCTCTCCGCCCTGACCGACCTGATGCGCGCCGGTAAGGTGCGTGCCATCGGCTCGTCGACCTTCCCGGTCTCCGAGATCGTCGAGGCCCAATGGGTCGCCGAAAAGCGCGGTCTGGCCCGCTTCCGCACTGAACAGCCACCCTATTCGATGCTGGATCGCGGTATCGAGCGCGACATGCTGCCCACCGCCCAACGCTACGGCATGGGCGTCATGGTCTGGAGTCCGCTGTCCAAGGGGATGCTCACCGGCCGCTACCGCAAGGGCCAGCCGCTGCCCGATAGCCTGCGGGTCAAGTTCATGCCCAAGCAGATGTCCGATGAGCGCAGCCTCGACGCCGTCGAACAGCTCATACCGCTGGCCGAGGAGGCGGGCCTGTCGCTCACCCATATGGCGATAGCCTTCGTGATGGCCCATCCGGGCGTGACCTCGGCCATTCTTGGCCCACGCACTATGGCCCATCTCGATGACCTGCTGGCCGGCGCCGAAGTTCGGCTCACCGACGAGATGCTCGACCGTATCGACCAGATCGTCCCGCCCGGCACCGATGTCGGCATCAACGAGGCCAACTACAATCCACCCGCGATCACCACGCCGGAGCTGCGCCGCCGTCCGATGGCCGGACGCGTCGCGGCCTGATCAACAGTCCGAGGGGCAGCGGCAACCCTCCCCTCGGTCCATCTCACATGAACTTGCGGCCGGCCACCCAGATGCCGTCGATCACCGGCAAGCCGTCGACCACGCGCACGCGCAGGAGGTCCGCCCGCAGCCCGGTTTCGATCCGGCCGCGATCGGCAAAGCCGAGTGCGGCGGCCGGGCGGGCGCTGACCATGGCCACCGCGTCATGCATGGCGAGGCCACGATTGGCCAGGATGAACGCGGCTTGCAGCATGCTGGCCGGCACATAGTCCGAGGTCAGGATATCCAGCAGCCCCTCATCGGCGAGTGCCAGCGCGCTGACATTGCCCGAATGCGAGCCGCCCAGCACCACATTGGGCGCGCCCATTACGTTCTGCATGCCCAGTTCATGAGCCCGCTTGGCGGCTGCCATCGTGGTGGGGAATTCGCTGATGCCAATGCCGTAGCCATGGGCGCGATCGACGTCTTCCACCGTCGTGTCGTCATGGCTGGCCATGGGAATATTGTGGGCCTTAGCGGCCTCCGAGACCCAGGCGCGGGCCGGCCCCACATGCTCGGCCTGCGAGGCGACACGCTCGGCGATGTAGAGGTCCCATTCGGGCTCGGTCCACACCTGGCCATTCTTCTTCTTCCGGAACGCGCGATAGATGGTCAGGTCGTGCCACTGCCCCTGGCCCGGCGTGTGGTCCATCATGCTGACCAATCGCACCGCCGGATTGTCGACATGCCGCTTGGCCAGATCCAGCAAGCCGGCATCTGAAAGTTCATAGCGGAAATGCAGGTAGTGGTCGCTCTTGAGCACGCCCGCCGCCTTGGCCTGACCCACGGCGGCGATCGCTGCTTCCAGCATGGCGGTGCGTTGCCCCTTGCTGTCGTAGTCGCCCATCGACAACGAATCGAGCACCGTGGTCACGCCAGCGCCCAGCACCTGCCAGTCATGCGCCAAAGCGGCCGCCATCGACGACGGCCACCGCACTGCGGGGCGCGGCTGCATGTGGTGCTCGAGATTGTCGGTATGCAGGTCGATGATCCCCGGCAGCAGATAGTCGCCGCCAAAATCGAGTGCATCACTGGCCATATCGGCGCCTTCGCTGACCGCCGCGATCATGCCGTTGTCCACGGTCACCGACCCCGTAATGGTGCGATCGGCCAGCACGATGCGGGCATTGCTGAGTATCTGTGACATGGGGGTGAATCGATCCGGCTGGTTGTTGCTGCGCGATTAGGTGGCAATGATGACGGTGCGATGACGATGGCGCTTCTTCGCAATATCTCGCCACGTCCTCGTGGTTCGAGGGTCGCTACGCTCCCGCCTCACCATGAGGACTACTTTCATATCGACCCCGACCGAAGCCCCCAAGAGCCACAGCTGCCCAGTAGCCTCATGGTGAGGTGCAAGCCCTTGCGAGCCTCGAACCACGAGGGCGTGGCGCCGAACTAGTCACCTATCAATGACGTCCTGGCGCATCTCGCTGGGCGTAATCCCATACGCATTGCGAAAATGTTCGTAGAACTGCGTCAGCGAACTAAACCCCGACTGAAACGCAATATTGGAAACCGACAAATTGCCCTCGAACAGCAAGGAACGCGCCCGGATCAGGCGCATCCGCACGACGAACTTCTGCACCGAGATGTGCATCACCTTGGCGAACAGGTTGGTGGCATAGTTGGGATGCAGGCCCACCACGTCGGCAATGGATTGGGCGGTCAGCGGATCGGTCAGGTTCTCCACGATATGGCGCACCATGCGCACCACATAGCGCACCGGGGCGGCAGTGCGGGTGCGGGCGCTGGAATTTTCGATCCAGGCGGGCAGCAGCAGGTCCCAGCCGGTTAGCGCCGCGCGGCGGAACATGGCGCCGATCTCGGTCTTGACGATATCTGTGCGCAAGCTGTTGCCGCTGCGATAATCGCCATGCCAGCGATCCAGCGCGTCGATGCCGATCGTGTCAGGCCGCAATTGCACGACGCCGCCGCCCATCAGGGTCTCGGTCAGCAGGCCCAGTTGTGGCATGTCCAGGAAGGCATCCACCGGCAGGTAGATATTGACCTGCCGGCCCAGGCTCGTCTCGGGGCTAAGCCCCACCGTTTGGTGCGGAATACCGGCCCAGAACGCCACCAGTCGCCCCGATCCCACCGTCACCGGACGGCTATCGACCAGATAGTCCATCGTCCCCGCGGTGAGCCAGTTGAACTCGATATGGCCATGGCTATGCGGCTCCGGCATCAGTTGCGGCGGAAACGAACGCACCCCGAACCGACCGAAGGCCTTGCCCGAGGCATAGAATTTGCGGTCTGGTCGTGGCGTGGGTCGCGGGGCCTTGTCCCGCCCGATCCGGACCAGGTCGCCCGCGGCGTTCAACTCATCCATCTGAAGAGCGTACCTATCTTTGAATCCCGGAATAAGTCTCTAACAAACCGGATTGTTTGCGCGCTGGCAAGGGATAGGATTTTGGCTCAAGCACGGACTAACGGCCGAAGAGTATAATTCGGCGCGGCGATCAACGCCGTTCCGCTGCTATGGGAGGAATGATGAGAAAACATGCAATTGCCCTTGGCGGGGCAGGCTTGCTGCTGGGTGTTTCCCTGATCGCAACGCAGGCCCAAACGGCGACGGCCGTGCTGCCCGATCCGCCGGAATTCGCGGCTCAGAGCGAGCCCGTCTTTGTCGGCGTGTCCGACATTCAGGAATACAAGGCGCTGCCCGAATACCACCAGCCCGCCTGGATGGATAAATTCGTTGCCGACGGCACCATCCCGCCGGTTGCCGAGCGCTTGCCCAAGGAACCACTGGTCTTCAAGACCGGCAACATGCCTGACGGCGTCGGCGTCTATGGCGACGTGATGCGTCACGTCATCGGCGGCCGTCCCGAAGGCTGGAACTATATTGCCGGCCAGTCCCAGGGTTGGGGCGGCATCGATATCGGCCTATCCGAATGCCTGACGCGCACGGGCCCGCTGTTCGAGGTCAAGGCCGACGAACTCGAGCCGCTGCCGAACCTGGCCAAGAGCTGGGAATGGTCCGAAGACGGCCATCAGTTGACCATGCACCTGATCGAAGGCGCAAAATGGTCCGACGGTGACCCCTTCGACGCCGAAGACGTGATGTTCTATTGGAACGACAACGTTCTGGATCCCAATGTCACCGCAGTGCCGTCAGGCACCGGTACACAGGAACGGTTCGGCGAGGGCACCACGCTCGAAGAAGTTGATCCCTATACGATCCGGTGGACCTTCAAGGAGGTCAAGCCGACCCAATATCTCTATGCCATGGGCTACGACTCCTTCTGCCCCGGCCCGAGCCATATCCTCAAGCCACAGCACCCCAAGTACAACACCGCCAATACCTACGACCAATACAAGAACGCCTTCCCGCCCGAATATATGAATATTCCGGTGATGGGCGCCTGGGTGCCGGTCGAGTACCGTCCTGACGATATCATCGTCATGCGTCGCAATCCCTACTACTGGAAGACCGACGAGAATGGCAATCAGCTGCCCTATCTCGACGAACTCCAGTATCGCCTCTCCACTTGGGCCGATCGTGACGTGCAGGCCGTGGCCGGCACGGGCGACTTCTCCAACCTCGAACAGGCCGAAAGCTACGTCGAGGCGCTCAAGCGTTCCGCCGATCCTGCGGCTCCCGCACGTCTGCAGTTCGGTGCCCGCACCATCGGCTATGCCCTGCGCATGAACTTCTCGGCCAATGGCTGGGGTGAACCCGATGCCCGCGGCCAGGCCGTGCGCGAACTCAATCGCCAGCTCGACTTCCGCAAGGCCGTCTCGATGGCGATCGACCGTCAGCGTCTGGGCGACAGCCTGGTGCGTGGTCCGTTTACCGCCATCTATCCGGGCGGCCTCTATGCCGGCACCACCTACTACGACAAGGCCTCGACGGTTTATTACGGCTATGACATCGCCGCAGCCAATGCGCTGCTTGATGGCATCGGCCTCAAGGACACCGACGGCAACGGCGTCCGCAACTTCCCCGCCGGCACTGCCGGTGGCGCAGATGTGGAAGTCACTATCCTCGCCAATACCGACTACGGCACCGATACCAATCTGGCCGAAGGCGTGATCGCACAACTGGAGCCCCTGGGCATCCGTGTCATCGCCAATTTCCAGGCCGGTACCGCCCGTGACGATATTGCCTTGGCTGGCAAGTATGACTGGTCGGTCGAACGCCAGGGCGCCGAAGTGGTCGCCGTGGTGCAGAGCACGACCGCTCTGGCTCCGACGGGCCCGCGCACCCATCCGTTCCATAAGGCTGGCACGGACGGCACCCTGGACTTGCTCCCCTTCGAGCAGGACCTGGTCGATGACGTGAATGGCTTCATCGCCACCGCCGATCCGGCAGAACGCACCGAGCTGATGAAGAAGTACCAGCACACCTTCACTGAAAACGTCTACTCGGTCGGTCTGACCCAGTATCCGGGTGCGCTGATCGTCAACAAGCGCTTCTCCAATATCCCGGTGGGTGCGCCTGTCTTCATGTTCAACTGGGCTGAAGACAACATCATCCGCGAGCGCGTCTACGTGGCTGCCGACAAGCAGGGCAATTTCGAGCTGCATCCAGACACCCTGCCGGGTGCTCCGGGTTCCGCCGGCCCGATCAGCGAGTAACCGCTGATCCTACGAATGCGGGCAGGGGAGACATCCCCTGCCCACCCAAGCATCAAGCAAAAAAGTGGCTTCCGGTTTTCTGCAAAAAAGATGCGACTAAGAAGTTTCCCGAAAGGCCGCAGTGATGCTCCGATTTTTGACTATGCGCATCCTGAGCGCCATCCCGCTGCTGCTATTGCTCAGCGTCGTCACCTTCTCCATCATCCAGGCGCCTCCGGGCGACTATGGCGACTACATCCGCTCGATGGCGGTCAACCAGGGCGGCGCTACTCCCGAACAAGCTGAAATCCAGGCAGATGCCTATCGCGTCGCCAACGGTCTTGATCAGCCTTTCGTCACCCAATATTTCAACTGGATCGGCGGCATCCTGACCCGCTTCGATTTCGGGCATTCGCTCTATTACAACAAGGACGTCGGCACCGTGGTGACCGAGCGTCTGCCTGCCACCATCGCGCTGGCGCTGGTCTGCCACATCCTCGCGTCCGTACTCGGCATTGGCCTCGGTATTCTGGCTGCCACCCGTCAATATAGCTGGGTCGATACCACGCTGGGCATCATCTCGTTTCTCGGCATGACCATCCCGCGGTTCCTGCTCGCGATCATCATTTTGTACATCATGGTCTTCCGCCTCAACGTGCAGGAAGTCGGGATGTTCTTCTCGGCCAAGTATGGCGGCGCGCCCTGGAGCTGGGACAAGTTCGTCAACCTAGTCTACCACGTCTGGCCGGTGGTCTTCATCGCCACCTTCGGCGGGCTGGCCTACAATATGCGCGTCATGCGCGCCAACCTGCTCGACGTGCTCAACGCCCAATATATCGAAACCGCCCGCGCCAAGGGCCTGCCCGAAGCCGCGGTGATCATGAAGCATGCCGTGCCCAATGCACTGCATCCGCTGATCGCCTATCAGGGCGTCGTGCTGCCCTATATGCTGAGCGGCGAAATCGAAGTGGCCATCGTCTTCGGCCTCGCCACCGTCGGCCCGGCCATTGTTGGCTCCATGGGCGTCGGCGACGTGTTCGTCACCGCTACCTTCATGCTGGTGCTGGCGACCACGCTGATCATCGGCAATATCATCGCCGATCTGCTGCTCGTCCTGATCGACCCGCGCATTCGCCTCGGGGGAGAAGCCTGATGGTCGATGACATCAACACCAAATCCTCCATTCCGCTGCCCCCCGACGCCGGTGGCGCCATGCCGACCCCAGCCGAGGAAGCCACCAACCCGGTGCAGGCGCGCTTTTCCCACGGCAATGAAGGCTATGCCACACTGGTCTGGCGGCGCTTCAAACGCTCGCCCATGGGCATGATCGGCCTGACCCTGGTGGGCCTGCTGCTGGTGGTCTCCATCTTTGCCGATTTCTTCGCGCCGATGGACCCCAAGGCGGCAAACCTGCCGTTTGCCCCACCCGATGTCATCGCCTTCGAGAACCCCGACGGCGCCTTCAGCCTGATCCCCTATGTCTACCCCATCGGCGACAGCGGCGAATTCGACCCAATCACCTTCCAGCCCCTGAACGGGCCGGATAAAACCAATCCGACTCCCACCAGCCTCTTCGTCAAGGGTTACCCCTACAAGATCCTCTGGTTCATTCCGTCGGACATCCACTTCTTCGGCACCACCGACGGACGGCCGATCCAACTGCTTGGCACCGACAAGTTCGGCCGCGATATCCTGTCGCGCGGCATTGTCGGCTCGCGCATCTCGTTGATGATCGCTCTCGCCGTGGTCACCCTGACGACCATTGTCGGCACCTTGGTGGGTATTACCTCCGGCTATCTCGGCGGCCGCACCGATGCCTGGGTGCAGCGCTTCGTCGAGTTCGTGCTCGCCTTCCCGCAATTGCCGCTCTACCTGGCGCTGACCTCGCTCATTCCCGTAACTGCGCCATCAAACGTGTTCCTAACCTTCGTCATCGCCGTGATGGCCGTGCTGGGCTGGGCGCAACTCAGCCGGGAAGTCCGCTCCAAGACCCTCTCGCTGGCGCGCATTGAATATGTCCGCGCCGCCATCGCGGTCGGCTCCAGCGATGCCCGCATCATCACGCGCCACATCCTGCCCAACGTGCTCAGCCACATCATCGTGGCCATCACCCTGGCCATTCCCAGCGTCGTGCTGCTCGAAAGCTTCCTTGGCTTCCTCGGCTTCGCGGTGAAACCCCCGCTGATCTCCTGGGGCCTGATGCTGCAGGATACCGGCACCTTCTCGGTCATTGGTTCCTATCCGTGGATCCTATCGCCGGTGGTGTTCGTGCTGATCACCGTCTTTGCCTTCAACGCGCTCGGCGATGGCCTGCGCGACGCCATCGACCCGTATTGAGTAGGGCAAGACCATGACCGACACCAACTTGCCTGTCTCCAACGATCGCCACGACCTGGGCACCCATGGTCGCGAACTGATCCTCAACGCCCGCAATATCGCCGTCGATTTCAAGGTCGAGGGCGGCACTGTCCACGCCGTGCGCGACGTGTCGTTCCAGCTCCACAAGGGCGAAACCATCGCGCTCGTCGGCGAAAGCGGCTCCGGCAAATCGGTGACCGCCCGCGCCCTGATGAAGCTCCTCACCAAGCGGGCCACCATCGGTCCGCAGACGCAGATCACGCTGTCGGGCCAGGACATCGTCAAGATGAGCGACCGCGATATGCGCAAGCTGCGCGGCAACGACATCGCCATGATCTTCCAGGAGCCGATGAGCTCGCTGAACCCGGTCTACACCATCGGCCAGCAGATCTGCGAGGTGATCCATCTCCACAACAAGATGAACCGCCGCCAGGCGATGGAAAAGGCCCGCGACCTGCTCGAAGAGGTGCAGATCCCTGACCCCGGCGCCCGCCTGCTGCAATATCCGCATCAGCTGTCCGGCGGCCAGCGCCAGCGCGTCATGATCGCCATGGCGCTCGCCAACCGGCCGGACGTGCTGATCGCCGATGAGCCCACCACGGCGCTCGACGTCACCGTGCAGGCGCAGATTCTCAACCTGATCAAGGACCTCAAGGACAAATACGGCATGGCGGTGATCCTGATCACCCATGACCTGACCGTGGTCCGCCAGTTCTCCGAATACGTCTACGTCATGCAGAACGGCCGCGTGCAGGAGCACAACGCCACCGAGGCCTTGTTCGCCAACCCGACCCACGCCTACACCAAGCACCTCCTGGCCTCCGAGCCCAAGGGCACCGCCAACCCGCTCGGCGACATGCGCGAAACGGTGCTCGAGGGCAAGAACGTCAAGGTCGCCTTCACGCTCAAGCGCGGCGGCTTCTTCAAGCCCGATTTCTTCGAGCTGCGCGCCGTCGACAATCTCGATATCAAGCTGCAACGCCATGAAACGCTGGGCATTGTGGGTGAGTCAGGCTCGGGCAAGACCACCTTCGGGCAGGCGCTGATCCGCCTGATCAACAACCAGGGCGGCGAAATCTACTTCGATGGCGAGCGCATCGATACCAAAGACCGCCAGGCGATGCGGCCGCTCCGCTCTCGCATGCAGATCGTCTTCCAGGATCCGTTCGCCAGCCTTAACCCCCGCATGTCGATCCGCCAGATCATCGAGGAAGGCCTGATCGTCAACAATATCGGCGCCAACTCCCGCGAGCGCGTTGAGCGGGTCCGCCAGGCCCTGCGCGATGCCGGCATGCCCGACACCATCCTGCAGCGCTTCCCCCACGAATTCTCCGGTGGCCAGCGCCAGCGCATCGCCATCGCCCGGGCCATCGCGCTCGAGCCCGAATTCATCCTGCTCGACGAGCCGACCTCGGCGCTCGATCTCTCCGTGCAGGCCCAGATCATCGACCTGCTGCGCAAGCTGCAGGACGAAAAAGGCCTCAGCTACCTCTTCATCTCGCATGACCTCAAGGTCGTGCGAGCCCTCTGTCACCGCGTCATGGTCATGCAAAACGGCAAAATCGTCGAGCAGGGTCCAGTGTCCGAAGTCCTCACCAATCCGCAAACCGATTATACAAAGCGCCTTGTCCGCGCTGCGTTTGAAATAGCCGCCTAGGAGCATTTTATGGCAAATCCCAAGATTACCTTTATCGGCGCTGGCTCGGCCGTGTTCATGAAGAACATCGTCGGCGATATCCTGCAGCGCCCGGCATTAGCCGGCGCCACCATCCGCCTGATGGACATCAACCCAACGCGGCTGGAAGAGAGCGAAGTCATCGCCCGCAAGCTGATCGCCACTCTTGGCGTTTCGGCCCAGGTCGAGACCTATTCCAACCAGCGCCAGGCGCTGGACGGCACCAATTTCGTCGTCGTCTGCTTCCAGATCGGTGGCTACGAGCCATCGACCGTGATCGATTTCGACGTGCCGAAAAAGTATAACCTGCGCCAGACCATTGCCGATACCCTCGGCGTTGGCGGTATCATGCGCGGCCTGCGCACCGTGCCGCATCTGTGGAGCATCTGCGAAGACATGCTGCAGGTCGCCCCCGAGGCGGTCATGCTGCAATACGTCAATCCCATGGCCATCAACACCTGGGCCATCGCCGAAAAGTATCCCACCATCAAGCAGGTCGGCCTCTGCCACTCGGTGCAGGGCACGGCCATGGAACTGGCCCACGATCTCGATATTCCCTACGAGGAAATCCGCTACCGCTCGGCCGGCATCAACCACATGGCCTTCTATCTCAAGTTCGAGCATCGCCAGGCCGACGGCTCCTATCGCGATCTCTATCCGGATCTGGTCCGCGCCTATCGCGAAGGCCGCGCCCCCAAGCCGACCTGGAACCCGCGCTGCCCGAACAAGGTTCGTTACGAGATGCTCACCCGCCTGGGCTATTTCGTCACCGAAAGCTCCGAGCACTTCGCCGAATACACCCCCTACTTCATCAAGGAAGGCCGCGAGGACCTGATCGAGAAGTTCGGCATTCCGCTGGATGAATATCCCAAGCGCTGCGTCGAGCAGATCGCCAAGTGGAAAAAGACCAGCCAGGATTACCGCAACGCCGACCGCATCGAAGTGGCGCAGTCCAAGGAATACGCCTCCTCGATCGTCCACTCGGTCTGGACCGGCGAGCCTTCGGTGATCTACGGCAACGTCCGCAACAACGGCGTCATCACCTCGCTGCCCAATAACGCCGCAGTCGAAGTGCCCTGCCTCGTCGATGCCTCGGGCATCCAGCCCACCTTCATCGGCGACCTGCCGCCGCAACTGACCGCGCTGATCCGCACCAACATCAACGTGCAGGAACTGACCGTCGCCGCCATGATGACCGAGAACCGCGAACACATCTACCATGCCGCGATGATGGACCCCCACACCGCCGCCGAACTCGATCTCGAACAGATCTGGAACCTGGTCGACGATCTCCTCGAAGCCCACGGCACCATGCTGCCCGCCTGGGCCCGCGGCTCCCGCAAGCAGCAGGTCGCGTAAGCGGCTCTGGATTAGTCCTCCCTGCTTGCAAATCGGCCCCGATGTGGAAACATCGGGGCCGATTGGTTTTGTGTACTGAGGGCGAAACCACCCCCACCCCTGTCCCCTCCCCACAAGGGGGAGGGAGACCATGAAGCCGCCAACTCAAAGGTCGCGGTTACAATGACCGATTGGGCCGGCGTCTCCCTCCCCCTTGTGGGGAGGGGACAGGGGTGGGGGTACGGATGCCCCCCCGATCTATCAGCCGATCAACCCCTCTACCGTCTGCACCACCAGCACCACCGCAAACACGACCAGCACCACCCCTGTCACCCGCTCCACCCGCGCCGACGTCAACCACCCCCGCGACGATCTCTCCGCTACCATCCCCAGCGTCATCCAGCCGATCGCCGTCACCACCACCAACACGGCAAACACGCCCAGATACGGCAGCCTTGCCCCAAACCCCACCTGCGGAAAAATCGCAAACGCAAACACCAGCCCCTTGGGATTGACCAGCGTCGTCGCGAACACTCGCGACAGGGTAATTCCACGCTGTGGCAGGTCAGCTCGTCTCCCCGCGCTCCACAGCTTCCAAGCCGACCAGATCAAAAATGCCGCCGCGACAAACTTGGCCACCACCGGCACCAGCGGTTGGCTATTCGCCGCCGCTCCGACAACCTCCGTCCAGAACATAATCGCAATGAAATAGCCGCCCAACTCACCCGCCAGAAACGGCAACGACCGCACCACGCCCCGGCTCGCGCCGGCCGCCGCCATCAGCGTATTGGTCGGCCCCGGCACCGCCAGCAGGGTAAGCACCGCCAACACAAACGGCGTCAAACCGCTCACGCCATCTCCTGCACGGCGGCCAGAAACTCGGCATGCCCCAGCGCCTGGCTCGCCGCCGCGCGATATTCCTTCACCAGCGCATTGAACGTTTCCTGCGCAAAGCGCCGAAGTTTCGGATCG
The DNA here is from genome assembly GCF_028290625.1 of Devosia sp. Lineage (GTDB taxonomy): Bacteria > Pseudomonadota > Alphaproteobacteria > Rhizobiales > Devosiaceae > Devosia. Next base: position 155,580 of record NZ_JAQGJM010000012.1, on the reverse strand, counting down.
CGATCCATCTCCGCCCGCGCCATATCCTGGTTGAGCAGCCCCAGCCCGCTCAGCACCGGATAATGCAATTGCGTCTCGATATGCGGCAGCCCGCCAAGATAGCTCGGGAAATCCTCCTGCCGCGGCATCCTGGTCTGCCAGCGCGCCAGCCGATCCTTGGTCTCGGGATGGATGCGGTTGGCTCTGACCTCGCGCCAGAACGGCGTGTCGTCGCGCTCGGTGACGTAGTGCGTGTTCACAAAGGTGCGGAAATCATCCACCTGCCGCCCCACCCGCGCGTTGTAATCGGCCCTGTCGCTACCGGTCATCTCCCCCGGTGCCTTGAGATACTGCTGCGCGAACAGCATCATCTGCACGATGGTCCCATGGATCGACGTGGACTCCAGCGGCTCGAGAAAACTCGAACTCAGCCCCACCGCGATCGTATTGCCAATCCACGCATTCTCCAGCCGCCCGATCTGGAACTTGATGTCGCTCCGCACCTCGATCTCATGCCCCAGCACCCTCTCCACTTCGAGCTTGGCCTCCTCCGGCGTCGAGAATTCATCGGAATACACATAGCCGCAGCCGTACCGCGTCCGCGTCGGAATCTGCCACATCCAGCCCGAGCTCTGAGCCCAAGCCCTTGTATAATTGGCCAATTCCTCGCCCGGCTTGATATCGATCCAGAACGGTAGCGCCCGATTGACCGGCAATTCATGCGCATAGGAAATCCACGGCGCCTTGAGTTCCTTGACGATGATCTGCTTGCGAAACCCCGTCGCGTCGATGAAGAAATCGCCCTCGAACCGCTGATTATCGTCCAGCACCAGCGCCGTGATCAGCCCGCTCTCCGCATCGCGCTCGACGCTCGCCACCGTCGCATCGACGATGTCCACGCCCTTGGATTTGCTGGCAAAAAACTTCCCCACCAGCGCCTGATCGAAATGATAGGCATGATGAAATGGCCCCAGCGGGATCAGCGACCCATCGGCCTTGCGCGCATACGGCGCCTTTTTCTGCTCCAGCAGCGGCTGGAACAGATGCATCTCCTGCACCGCCCGCCCGGCCGCCACCGCATACACATTGAGATAATCCGACGGCGCCCCCGCCGGCGCCTGGATCACCTGATGTGGATCATCGATCGGCCCGTAATAGGTAAAACCCTTGCGCCGCCAGTCTTCGTGGCGAATGCCCAGCTTGAAACTGGCATCCGTCTTCCGGAAAAACTCGAACTCATCGATCTTGAAATGTTTGAGCAACACGCGGAACGCTGCAGTCGTGGCCTCGCCCACCCCCACGGTCGGAATCTTCGACGACTCCACCACCGAAATCTTGGCGTTCAGCCCCCTCCGCCGCGCCTCATCCTGAATGATGAACGCCGCGATCCAGCCGGCGGTCCCACCGCCCACGATGACGAAATGCGCAGGTTTTTCCATGCGTTATGTTCTCCCCACCACACTCTAAAACCAAGCCGGGCGCCCCACAAGGGACGCCCGGTTCGGGAGGGGTTCTTTTGTCTTTTGGGAGGGCTTAGTGGTGCCCGCCCACCATTTCGCGCAGCTCTTCCACCGAGCGGACGCGCTTGCGCGCGGCGCCTTCCCAATCGCTGGTCTTGACCGTCGATTTGGCCATGCGCTCCTTGGCGGCTGGGACCGCGTCGGCATATTGCGGCAGCCACTGGGCCTGTGCGACGACCATCTCATCGACCATCGCCCAGACCTCGTCGGGCGTGCAGATGGCCCCGACCAGTGGATCATGCAGCACGGCGAGCTTCAGCGTATCCAAATTGCCGGTCATCGCGGCTTCCACCGACAAGCGCTGCACCGAGACCGACACCGAGCAGGTCGCGGCGCAGGCGGTCGGCAGCGTGATGCCTTCGATCATGTTGATGCCGAAACGATCCACATAGCCGGGGCTTTCGATGATCGCGTCATCGGGCAGATTGGTGATGATGCCATTGTTGCGGCGGTTGAAATGGCCGCGATAGGCGCGCCCGGTTTCCATCGCCTCGATGATGTAGCTGGCGTGCTCGGTGGTCCGCTTGTGCTCGGACAGCGGCTTGTTGGCCTGCTCCTTGAACATCGGGAAATCGGTTTCGAACCAGTTGCGGCGCTCGGTCGAGTGGCGCAGATAGCCCCCGGTCTCACCATGGATCCAGTCGCTCATGTCGATCCAGCGGTTGATCTCGTTCGGACGCTTGCGATACCAGGGCAGGTATTCGCTGAGGTGCCCGTTGCTCTCGGTGGAATAAACCCCGAAGCGCTTGAGCACGTCGATGCGCACCTTTTCCTGCTTGGAATAAACCGGGTGGCGCTCGAAGCCGGCGATCAGCTCATCCGCCTCGATCTTGCGGCCCTTGGCGCGGATATCGATGTACCAGGTCTGGTGATTGATGCCCGAGCAGACATAATCGAGCTCGCTATCCTCGACACCCAGAACTTGGGCAATCTGGTGCGCACCATGCTGCACGCCGTGGCACAGGCCGACGACATTGACCCCGCCATATTGCTCGGCGGCCCAGGTGTTCATCGCCATCGGGTTGGCATAGTTGAGGAACAGCGCGCCCGGCTCGGCGACTTCGCGGATGTCCTTGCAGAAATCGAGGATCACCGGAATGTTGCGCTGGCCATACAAGATGCCACCGGCGCAGATGGTATCGCCCACGCACTGGTCGACGCCGTATTTGAGCGGAATCTTGATGTCGGTCGCGAAGGCCTCAAGCCCGCCCACACGTACGCAGCTCATGATGTAACGAGCGCCCGTAATAGCGGCGCGGCGATCGGTGGTGGCGGTCACTTTGGCGGGTAAATTATTGACCGAGACGATCATGTCGATGATCTGCTTGGCCATATCCAGATTGGCCGGATTGATGTCGGTCAGCGCGAATTCGCAATCGACAAATTCGGGGACCTTGAGCAGGTCCGAGATCAGCGTTTTGGTAAAGCCGATCGAGCCGGCGCCGATGACGGTAACTTTGAAGGCCATCAATCTCTCCCTGCCGCGTTGCGGCTAATTTCTCTGCCTCCTGTCTAGCGGCACAGGCCGGATCGGTGTAGAGAAAACTTATGCGCAGGCGGGTAATTTTGTGCTCAGTGATCTGATCGACTATGGCCATAAACTGCGGGTGCTGGCGCTGCCGAAAAGCGCCGTGCCGCTGCACGCCATGGCGATCAGCGCCGGCTATGAGCAGCGCGTCAACGAGGTCTATTCCTGGGATGGATTGCAGCGCGGCACCGCGCCATTCCTCGTGTTGCAGCACACCATCGCGGGGCAGGGTAGGCTCGATTATGCCGGCACGCAGCACCGGTTGACGCCGGGGCAAACCATGGTCCTTAGCCTGCCCCATGCCCATCGCTACTGGCTCGAACGTGGTCAAAGCTGGGAGTATTTCTGGATCGTGCTGCATGGCCGTGAGGCACTGCGCATCGCCCGTGAGGTGATCGACGCGGCCGGCCCGGTGCTGACCTTGCCGGAGGCGGTAATCGACCGGATGGCTGATGCGTGCCTCGCGCTGATCGATCGGCCGGGGATCCTGCCCGGCGAGGCTTCGAGCGCCGCCTATGCCGCCATTGTGGCGCTGCATGATGGGGTGTTCAGCACCAATGCCGAACCGCGGCTGGCTTTGCCGCCGGCCATCGCTCGGGCCGTGGCCTATGTCGATGCCAACCTGGCTGGCGCCATCAATGTCGAGCGCATCGCGGCGGCGGCGCAGATGAGCCGCGCCCATTTCGTGCGGCAGTTTTCGGCGGCTCTGGGGTCTTCCCCATCGGTCTTCGTCTTCGAGCGCCGGCTGGAGCGGGTCGAGCGGCTGCTGCTGGCCACCGATATGAGCGTCGTCGCCATCGCTGCGGCGGCCGGCTTCGCCAATGCGAATTACTTGGCCAAGGCGTTCCGGCGCAAGCACGCGCTGGCCCCGCTGGAATATCGCATCGCGATGCGTTCGGCGGTTGGCGCTTAGGCAGGTCGCGTCGATCTCGCCAATCCCAACCACCACCGGGTCATTCCCGCCTGCGCGGGAATGACTCCGCGGGGAGGGAGCTTGGCGGCGAAAACAAAGCGTTCTGGTCAGGGCTTGCCCCACGCCCCCTCCCGGTGCAATATTGACTGGCGTACCTCAAATCACGCCCCGCCCGACAAAAAACTGTCACATTGTCAATAATTGCATCCAGCTCCTTGGATGCGATGACGCGGCCGTCGGGCGATGATTGCTCATTCGAACATCCCCAAAGGGAGCCCCATTATGGAATACCGCAAACTCGGCCCGAGCGGCGCGATCGTGACCAATTACGCTCTCGGCACGATGACTTTCGGCCACGAGGCCGACGAGGCCATGTCTGGCCAGTTGATGGATGACTACGTCGCCGCCGGCGGCAATTTCATCGATACCGCCAACGTTTATAACGCCGGCGTTTCCGAGGAAATCATCGGCCGCTGGCTCAAGGCCCACAAAACCGAGGCCGAGCAACTCGTCATTGCCACCAAGGCCCGTTTCCCCATGGGCACCGGTCCCAATGATGTCGGCATCTCGCGCCGCCACCTCGGCAAGGCGCTGGACGATAGCCTGCGCCGCCTCCAGGTCGAGCAGATCGATCTCTACCAGATGCACGCCTGGGACGCGCTGACCCCGCTGGAGGAAACCCTGCGCTTCCTCGATGACAGCGTACGCAATGGCAAGATCGCCTATTACGGCTTTTCCAATTTCCTCGGCTGGCAACTGACCAAGGCCGTCTGGATGGCCAAGGCCAACGGCTACACGGCCCCGGTGACGCTGCAGCCGCAATACAACCTGCTGATGCGCGATATCGAGCACGAAATCGTACCGGCAGTGCTGGATGCGGGCATGGGGCTGATGCCGTGGTCGCCGCTCGGTGGCGGCTGGCTCAGCGGCAAGTATCAGCGCGATGTGACGCCGACCGGCGCGACCCGCCTGGGCGAAAATCCCAAGCGCGGCATGGAGGCTTTCGACAAGCGCAATGCCCGCGAACAGACGTGGCAGGTCGTCGAGGCCCTGGCCGCTATCGCCAAGGAGCGCGGGGTCAGCTCGGCCCAGATCGCCCTTGCATGGGTCGCCGCACAGCCGGCCGTCACTTCGGTTCTCCTCGGTGCGCGGACGCGCGAGCAACTGGCCGACAACCTGGCCGCGACGTCGCTCACGCTGACCGGCGGTGAACTGGCAACGCTCGACGCAGTAAGCAAGCCGGACATGTCGGAATATCCCTACGGCACCGGCGGCATCAACCAGCGCCACCGCAAGATCGAAGGCGGGCGGTAGACTGCCTTCACCTCTCCCTTTGGGGAGAGGTCGACCCTCTTGGGTCGGGTGAGGGGGCCTTTACTGGGTGAGGAGCTTGGGGAAGGCCCCCTCACCCGTCATTGCGCGCCGACCTCTCCCCCAAAGGGAGAGGTGAAGGCTTTCCATCCTCCCGTTCCGCCGCTACCGTCACCCCACCCTCCGCCAGCCCATCGGACCCGCGTGGCCTTCACCCTACGTCAGCTCCAATATTTCGTCGCCGTCTGCGAAACCCAGACGGTGTCGGGCGCGGCCCATGTCATTTCCGTCTCGCAATCGGCGGTCACCGACGCCATCAAGGACCTCGAACACGATCTCGGCGTGACCCTGTTCGAGCGCCATCGGCGCGGCTTGACCATGACCAACAAGGGCCAGCAATTCTACCGCCACGCCACCCGCATTCTCTCCAGCGTCTCCGACGCGCGCCACAGTTTCTCCGACGAAATCCCCGCCGAAGCCGGCGCGCTGCATCTGGGTGTCACCTCGCTGGTAGCCGGCTATATCCTCTCCGACCTGCTCGCCCGTTACCGCCGCGCCCAGCCCTCCGTCAACGTCACTGCCATCGAGGATAATGGCGATTATCTCGAACACCTGCTGATCGGCGGTGAGCTCGACGTAGCCGTCATGGTCATCTCCAACATGCGCGACCGCGTCGCCCTGCAGGCAGAAATCTTCGAAACCTCGCCCTATCGCCTGTGGCTGCCGCTCGGCCATCGGCTGGCCGGCGCCGAGATCATCGAGATCAACGATATCGCCAAGGAACCGCTGATCATGCTGACGGTCGACGAGACCGAGGAAAATACCGGCAAGCTGCTCTCGGCTTTGGGCGCCCGCCCGCAGGTGGCTTTTCGCACCCGTTCAGTGGAGGCAGTGCGCAGTCTCGTCGCCACCGGGGCAGGGGTCGCCATCCTGCCCGACCTGATCTATCGCCCCTGGTCACTGGAAGGCGACCGCATCGAAAGCCGCGATATCGCCGGCGTGCTGCCCGTGGTGCAGGTGGGCATGGTCTGGCGCAAGGGCTCGACCCTGCCGCGCGCCGCCCGCGACTTCATCTTCATGGCCCAGGCCCATCATCCTCGCCAGCGACCCTGATGTGGTATCGGTTTTTCCGATACGAGGCTTCGTTACAAAAGATTTGCGAAAGTTAACGGGCGCTCTAAGCTCTCTTTCAGGGAGCCATGCGCTCCGCGCCCGCTCCCGAGCGCGACCGGCCACCAAGGCCGGCTCGGTTCGTTCAGGAACAGGGAGATAGCGATGAAATCGATACTGAGGACAGGTACGGCGCTCTCGATGGTGGTGCTGTTCACCGGCCAATTGATGGCCCAGGACATGATGACGACGCTCGGGACCAATGAGGGCGAGCTCAATATCGTCGCCTGGCCGGGCTATATCGAACGCGGCGAAAGCGACCCCGGCTACGATTGGGTCACCGCCTTCGAAAAGGACAGTGGCTGCAAGGTCAACGTCAAGACCGCCGCCACCTCCGACGAAATGGTCACGCTGATGAACGGCGGCGGCTTCGATCTCGTCACCGCCTCGGGCGACGCCTCGCTGCGCCTCGTGGCCGGCAAGAAGGTCGTCCCGGTCAATACCGACCTGATCCCGAGCTGGTCCACCGTCGACGAGCGCCTGCAGAACGCGGCCTGGTACACCGTCGACGGCCAGCACTACGGCGTGCCCTATCAATGGGGCCCCAACGTCTTGATGTACAATACCACCACTTTCCCCACCGCGCCGACCAGCTGGAACGTGGTGTTCGAAAAAATGGACCTGCCCGACGGCAAGACCAATGAGGGCCGCGTGCAGGCCTATGACGGCCCCATCTACATCGCCGACGCCGCCAATTACCTGATGACCGCCAAGCCCGAACTGGGCATCAAGGACCCCTACCAGCTCAACGAAGAGCAATATGCGGCCACCATCGAACTGCTCAAGGGCCAGCGCGCCCTGATCGGCCGCTATTGGCATGACGCCGCCGTACAGGTCGACGACTTCACCAATGAAGGCGTCGTCGCCTCGGGCTCGTGGCCCTACCAGGTCAATACCCTGATTGCCGCCGAGCAGCCGGTTGCCTCCACCATTCCGGCCGAAGGCGCCACCGGCTGGGCCGATACCACCATGCTGGCCGCCGACGCCGCGCACCCGAACTGCGCCTATGCGTGGCTGGAGCATTCGCTCGACCCGAAAGTGCAGGGTGACGTCGCCGCCTGGTTCGGTTCGGTCCCGACCGTGCCCGCCGCCTGTACCGCCAGCGAACTGCTCGGCGAAACCGGTTGCGCCACCAATGGCTTCGACAATTTCGACAAGATCAAGTTCTGGAAAACCCCGACGGCGCAATGCGAGGGGGGCGGTGAATGCGTGCCCTATTCGCGCTGGGTTTCGGATTACATCGCCGTCATGGGCAGCTGACGGCGATCGGGGGGAGACAGCCGCATGACCTCAGCCGTCTCCCTCCAACAGGTCTCGCGCCATTTCGGCCCCATCCGCGCCATGGACGCGGTCGATCTGGAAATCGCGCCCGGCGAATTTTTCGCCATGCTGGGGCCCTCGGGCTCCGGCAAGACCACGTGCCTCCGCGTCATCGCCGGTTTCGAACAACCGACCGCCGGCCACATCGAAATCTTCGGCGAAACCGCCGAGGGCGTGCCGCCCTATCGGCGCAACGTGAACACCGTGTTCCAGGACTACGCGTTGTTTCCGCATCTCAACGTGCTCGACAACGTCGCCTATTCGCTGATGCTGCGAAAGGTCGACAAGGCTGAGCGCCACCGCCAGGCTGAAGACGCGCTCGCCATGGTCAAACTATCAGGCTACGGCGCCCGCCGCCCCGGCCAGCTCTCGGGCGGCCAGCGCCAGCGCGTCGCTTTGGCCCGCGCCATCGTCAACCGGCCCAAGGTTCTGCTGCTCGATGAGCCGCTCGGCGCGCTCGATCTCAAGTTGCGCGAATCTATGCAGGAGGAACTGAAAAGCCTGCAGCGTTCGCTCGGCATCACCTTCATTTTCGTCACCCACGACCAGGGCGAGGCCCTGTCGATGGCCGATCGGGTCGCGGTGTTCAGCGACGGCAAGGTCATGCAGGTCGGCACGCCCGAGGAGATCTACAACCGCCCCAATTCGCGCTTCGTCGCCGATTTCGTCGGCTCGTCCAACCTGCTGCCGCCCGATTTCACCGCGACCATCACCGGTCAGCGCGCCTGGGCCAGCCTGCGCCCCGAAGCGATCCACATTACCCCCTCCGATGGCGCAGCCATGCAGGGCCGGGTGACCGCCCGCAGCTTCATGGGCTCGACGGTGCGGCTGGGCCTTTACGTCAATGGCGCATCGTTGCATGCCGTCGTCCCGGCCTCGGGCAATAGTGCCAACGTGGACGACATGGTCGGCGTCCTCTTCGCCCCCGAAGCCCTCCATCTGATGGAGCGCGAGACGTGATCGTTCTCGACACCGGCGCCATCCTGCCGCGCCGCGGCGGCATCTTCGGCGCCCTGTCCGACGCCTTCTGGCGCCATCCGAAACTGCTGGTCTTCCTGATGCTGACCCCGCCCGTCCTCTGGTTCGGCATCATCTATCTCGGCTCGCTCCTCGCGCTATTGCTCCAGAGCTTCTACTCGCTCGACGAATTCTCCGGCCTTGTGGTCCCCGAATTCACCCTCAGCACCTATGCCCAGCTGTTCCGCCCATCCAATTTCGACATCATCGTTCGCACCGTCCTCATGGCGGCGGCGGTCACCCTGGCCTCGGGTATCGTCGCCTTCCCCATCGCCTACATGGCCGCCCGCTACGCCAAGGGCAAATGGAAGGCCCTGTTCTATCTAGGGGTCATGCTGCCACTGTGGTCGAGCTACCTCGTCAAGGTCTATGCCTGGAAGCTGATCCTGGCCAAGGAGGGCATTCTCAACTGGGTGTTCGAGAGCCTCCGCCTCACCCCGCTGCTCGACGCATTCCTGTCCATCCCCGTCATTGGCGGCAACTCGCTGTCGGTCAGCTACACCGGCACCTTCTTGGTTTTCCTCTATATCTGGCTGCCCTACATGATCCTGCCGACCCAGGCAGCTTTGGAGCGCGTTCCAGTCAACCTGATCGACGCCTCGGGCGATCTCGGGGCTACCCCGTTCCAGACCTTCTGGCACGTCATCTTCCCGCTCGCTTTGCCCGGCCTCGTCGCCGGTTCCATCTTCACCTTCTCGCTGACTTTGGGCGATTACATCATCCCCAATATCGTCGGCTCCTCCCGCCAGATCATCGGCCAAGCCGTCTATGCCCAGCAAGGCAGCGCGGGAAATATCCCGCTGGCAGCCGCGTTCACAGTGGTGCCGATCGTCATCATGGGGCTCTATCTGTGGATGGCCAAACGCCTCGGAGCCTTCGATGCGCTCTAGGGGTCTCACCACCGTCTCACCACTCACGGCGTCATTCCCGCGCAAGCGGGAACCTATTCTTCGTGCCACGTCCTCGTGGTTCGAGGGTCGGCTACGCCTCCCGCCTCACCATGAGGACTACGGGGATATCGAGCTTGTATCAGTAGCCCTCATGGTGAGGTGCGAGCCCTTCGCGAGCCTCGAACCACGAGGGCGTGACACCATGATCGAGCAAGAATGGGTTCCCGCTTCCGCGGGAATGACGCCGTGGGTGTTGCTAGCGGTAGAGGACCACCATGTCCTCTGAAACCCGCGCGCCCTGGCCCCTCAAGCTCGCCTCCGCAGCCGGCCTCGCTTTTCTGCTCGTCCCGCTGCTCATCATCTTCGTCTATGCCTTCACCACCGAGGAGCGCAGTTTCGTCTGGCCGCCGCCGGGGTTGACGTTGAAATGGTTCGCCGTCGCCTGGGGCCGCACCGACCTGTGGAGCGCTCTGACCCTGTCGGTGCAGGTCGCCTCGATCTCCACCCTGATCGCCCTGATCCTCGGCACGCTTTGCGCCGCCGCGGTATCGCAAACCCAGTTCTTCGGCCGTGAGACGATTTCGTTGTTGGTCATCCTGCCGATCGCGCTGCCGGGCATCATCACCGGCATGGCCCTGCGCTCGGCCTTTTCCATCGCCGATATCCCGTTTTCCTTCTGGACCATCGTGCTCGGCCACGCCACATTCTGCGTTGTTGTGGTCTATAACAACGCCGTCGCCCGGTTCCGCCGCACTTCCGGCTCGCTGATCGAAGCCTCGATGGATCTCGGCGCCGATGGCTTCCAAACCTTCCGCCACGTCATCCTGCCCAATATCGGCACAGCGCTCTTGGCCGGCGGCATGCTGGCCTTCGCGCTCAGCTTCGACGAGGTCATCGTCACCACCTTCACTGCCGGGCAGCAACAAACCTTGCCGCTGTGGATGCTCGAAGAGCTGATCCGCCCGCGCCAGCGTCCCGTTACCAATGTCGTCGCCATGGTCGTGGTGCTGGTCACCACGCTGCCCATGCTGCTGGCATTCTACCTGACCCGCGATGGCGACCAGATCGCCGGCAGCGGCAAATAAGAGGAGGCTATCCTGGACACCAATATGCTGATCGGTGCGTCCTTCGTGGCGGGCACCGAGACCGAGGAACACATCCTCAATCCCAAGACCGGCGAGGATATCCTGCTGCTGCCCGAAGCCTCGCTGGGCCAAATCGATGCCGCCGTCAACGCCGCCGAAAAGGCGTTCACCTCGTGGTCGCGCACCACGCCCGGCCAGCGCTCCAATTATCTCCTCAAGATCGCCGACGCGATCGAGCGAGATGCCTTGGGCTTCGCCACGCTCGAAGCCCTCAATTGCGGCAAGCCCATCAATGCCGTCATCAATGACGAAATCCCCGCCATCGTCGATTGCTACCGCTTCTTTGCCGGTGCCGTTCGCTCGATGACTGGCGCTGTCGCCGGCGAATACCTGCCCGGCCACACCTCGATGATCCGCCGCGATCCGGTCGGCATCATCGGCTCCATCGCGCCGTGGAACTACCCGCTGATGATGATGGCCTGGAAGCTGGCGCCTGCGCTGGCCGGCGGCAATACCGTCGTCTTCAAGCCCTCCGAACAGACCCCGCTCAGCGCGCTCAAATTCGCAAAGCTGCTGGCCGACATCCTGCCCGAAGGTGTCGTGAATATCGTGCTCGGCCGTGGCGCCACCGTCGGCAATGCGCTGATCAACCATCCCAAGATCAACATGATCTCCATCACCGGCGATATCGGCACCGGCAAGAAGGTCATCGAAGCCGCCGCCAAATCGGTCAAGCGCACCCACCTCGAACTCGGCGGCAAGGCCCCGGTCATCGTATATGATGACGTCGATCTCGAAAGCGTCGTCTCGGGCCTCCGCGCCTTCGGCTTCTACAATGCCGGGCAGGACTGCACCGCCGCCTGCCGCGTCTATGCCGGCGACAAGATCTACGACAAGCTCGTCGCCGATCTGAGTTCTGCCGTCTCCACCATCACGCTCAACGATCCCGATGACACCAAGAACGAAATCGGCCCGCTGATTTCCGGCCGCCAGCGCGATCGCGTCGCCAGCTTCGTCAACCGCGCCGCAGAACTGCCCAATATCGAAATCACCACCGGGGGCAAGGCCACCGGCGATAGGGGCTTCTTCTTCCAGCCCACCGTCGTCGCCGGCGCGCTGCAATCCGACGAAATCGTCCGCCGCGAGGTCTTCGGGCCAGTCATCTCCATCACCCGGTTCAAGGAGCCCGAGGACGCCGTCACCTGGGCCAATGACAGTGACTACGGCCTCGCCTCATCGGTCTGGACCCGCGACGTCAACAAGGCCATGGCAACCGCCGCCCGCCTTCGCTACGGCTGCACCTGGATCAATACCCATTTCATGCTGGTCAACGAAATGCCCCATGGCGGCCTGAAGCAATCCGGCTACGGCAAGGACCTGTCGGGATATGCGCTGGAGGATTACACGGTGGTCCGGCACGTGATGATCAATCACGGGGGGTGAGGACTTTCTTACCTCTCAAGGCCAATGGCACGATCTGATCGCAACCACCGGCAGGCTCCTCCCCCTACCAGGGGGAGGTTGGGTGGGGGTTTCGAGAGCCCCGCTATTGCGGCCAACCGACCCCCACCTTGATCCTCCCCCTAGTAGGGGGGAGGCGTCGACTGGACCATCAGACCAGCCAGATCCCCACAAGGAGTAGGGGAGCCGAAGCTCAGCCCCTAAACCGCCCCGCCCGCCACGATCGCCTTAACTTCATTTTCGACACTATCCAAAATCGCATTGATCGCCGCCACCGACCCCTCGACATCCTCCGCCACGATCGCATCCGCCAAGGTCCGGTGAATGGGAAACGAATCCAACCCAAACGCATCTGCCCCGAACGGCGAATCCCCGCCGCGCTCCAGCGCATGGTCGAGGTTGGCGAGGATCTGCCCATACATCGGATTGCCCGAGGCATCGTAGATCGCGCCATGAAACGCATGGTCGGCCTTGCGCCACGGCCGCCCCGCGTCGACTTCGATCAGCAGCACCGTACACAGCCGGCCAATTTCTGCCCGCTGGCTCGGGTTCGCGGCAATCGCTGCCTTGCGCACCACATCGTTTTCGAGCGTCCGGCGCACTTCCATCAGCCGCAGCAGCGCTTCGCCTTCGAGCCGCACCATGGTGGGCACCAGCCCGCGCGAGGTCTGCACCCGCGCCGTCAGATAAGTGCCGTCGCCCTGCCGGCGCTTGATGATGCCAAGGCCTTCCCAGCGGTTGAGCGCTTCGCGCATGGTCGAGCGGCCGACGCCGAGCGTCGCCGCCAGCGATACTTCGGGGGGCAGGCGATCGCCGATGGTGAGGCCCGCACTCTCGATCATCGCCGCGAGCGCATCCAGCACCGCCACGCCGCGCGTGCGGGTTTCCAGCGGCACGAGATAGCTGAGTGCTCCACCCTGACTCACCGGCTCGAATCTCCTCTGCGTCAGCGGAAGCCGACGGCGGCACATTCATCACGTTTTCGGCGCCGTGTCAGCCCAGCGTCACGCCGAGCGGGCGGCGCTCTTGTTGAGTCCAAGCAGCGTAGTCAGCGCCTCGATCAGCAAATCCATCTGCGGCTTGGAGTTATAGCCCTGCACCGACACGCGGGCGATATGGTGATCCTGCCATTTGAACACCGGGATTTCGATGCTGTACTGCTCCAAGAGGGCAATCTTGAGCCAATCGGTATCGCAATCCGGAATCGGCATCGCGACCATTTGTGGGGCGGAAAATTCCGGGCTGCTCAGCGCCGGCAATCCGGTGATCGCCGCCAGCCGCCGCGCAGTATCCTGCGCCAGCGCCTGGCAATGGGCGGACACGTCCCACCAGTCATTGTCGCGCCGATAATCCAGCGCCGCGCTCACCGCCAGCCAGGCGGCCGGATCGCGCGTACCCTGCATTTCGATTTCGTCGATGAACGGCGAATTGCCGAACGCGCCCTTGGCGCCAGCCTCTTTCGACTCCGCAGTCCAGCCGTGGGAAATCACCAGCGGATTGAGCAGGCCCTGCAGTTCCGGCCGCGCATAAAGAAACGCCGAACCCTTGGGCGCCATCATCCATTTGTGGCAATTGCCGGCATAAAAATCGGCGCCGATGGAATCCAGATCGAGCTTGATATGCCCGGGGGTATGCGCCCCGTCTATAACACTCCAGATGCCCCGCTTGCGCGCTTCGACAATCGCGGCCTCGATCGGAAACAGCAAAGCCGTTGGCGAGGTTATGTGGCTGAGGAACAACACCTTTGTGCGTTCCGTCATGCCCGCAATAAGCGTGTCGGTGAACTGTTCTGCTGTGGTCAATGGTAACGGAATGCTAACCGTAACGACCTCTGCGCCAGTCTTGCGACACACATAGGCCCAGGTCTTTTCCAGCGCCGAATATTCGTGGTCAGTGGTCAAAATCTGGTCGCCGGGCTTGAGGTCGAGCGACTGCGCGACGATGTTCAGCCCCAACGTCGCGTTGGTCAGTCCGACAATATTGTCCGAGCTGGTTCCCAGCTCTGCCGCCAGCGCCACCCGCGGCCCCCGCATGTTCTCGGTCAGCTTTCGTCCAAGAAATTCAACGGGTTGGCTTTCCAGCTCAAGCTGCCAGTTCTGATACGCCTGGAACACCGGGCGCGGGCAAGCGCCGAACGAGCCGTGATTGAGAAAGACGACATCCTCGCGAATGAGGAACTGCCGGGCTAGGTTTTCGGACACGTCAACGCCCTTTCAGGGTGGGATCGAGGGCATCGCGCAGTCCATCGCCGAACAGCGTGGTCGCGAGCACGGTGATGGCCAGCGCAGCAGTTGGAAAAACCGCCATGTGCCAGTAAAAGAACATGAAATTCAAACCGATACTGATCATCTGCCCCCAGCTCGGCGTCGGTGGTGGCACGCCGATACCAAGGAAGCTCAAGCTGGCCTCTAGCATCATGGCGAGCGGGATCGCCAGCACGAAACCGACAATGATCGGTGAGATAGAATTGGGGATCAAATGCCGCCGGATGATGTACCACGGCGATGCCCCCAGCGCCTGAGCGGCGCGGACAAACTCCTTTTCGCGGAAGGACTTAACCTGTGCCCGCACCAGCAGGCACACATTCACCCAGCCGAACAGTGCGGCGATCAGCACGATGGTGAAAAACCCGCCATGCGTCAGCGTCGCCAGCAGCATGGCGGCCAGCAGCGGCGGCACCACCGAGAACAATTCGATGATGCGCATGATGAACCAATCGACCTTGCCGCCGTAATATCCGGCCAGCGCCCCCAGCGGAATGCCGATGAGAACGCTGAATGCGGCGGCCGAGAACCCGATGGTCAGCGACACCCGCGCGCCATAGACGATGCGCGTATAGAAATCGCGGCCCAGGTCATCGACGCCGAACCAGTGCTCGGCCGAAGGAAACGCCAGCGCCTGGGTCAAAAACGCCTGCTGTTCCGGGCCAATCGGGGTGATCAGCGGTGCGAAAATCGCCATCAGGATCAAGATCATAACGATCGCGCCTGCCACCAGCGCCGCCTTGTTGCCGGTAAAACGCCGCCAGGCAAAATACAGCGGGCTGCGTTGCCGGTATTTGGGCGCCAGCGCCGCGGGGATCAGCGTCTCGGCGCTCATGGCTTGCCTCCGGCGCGGATGCGCGGATTGAGCAGCGCATAGACAATGTCGGAGAACAGATAGGCCAGGCAGTACATCATGGTGATCATCAGCATCAGCGCCATTTCCAGCGGATAATCGCGCTTTTCGATGCTGGAGACGAAGTAGGAACCCAGCCCCGGCACACGGAACATCGCCTCAACGAAGATCGAGCCCGTCGCCGTGCCGATGAACATGGGAAGGAATACGGTGACCAGCGGGATCGCCGAATTGCGCAGCACATGCTGGAAAATGATCCGGCGCTCGCTCAGCCCCTTGGCCCGCAACACGGTCACGAATGGTCGGTTGAGCGTATCGAGCATCGCCGAGCGGGTGTAGCGCGCATAGGTCGCCAGCGGGATGGCCGCATAGGCGATGATGGGGAGAATCCAGCGCTCCGGCTTGCCCCAGCCACTCGCCGGCAGCCAGTTGAGCCAGACCGCGAACACCAGGATCAACATGAGCGAGATGACGAAGACCGGGATGGTCAGGCCCAGCGTCGCAAAGGTGGAGGCCAGATAATCGATCCAGGTATTGCGGTTCAGCGCCGCCGCCATGCCGAGCAGCACGCCCAGCGGAGCACCGATCAAAACGCCGGCGCCGCCCAGCACGAGGCTCGGGATCCACGCCCGCGAGAGCAGCCCGATGATCGTATCGCCGGGGCTCTGATAGGGCACACCGAAATCGAAATGCAGCACGCCCCACATGTAGTTTAGGTATTGCACATGCAGCGGCTGATCGAGCCCTAGCCGGGCCATCAGCTTGGCGCGCACGGCATCCGATAGCGGCATGTCGTGGCCGTCGAACGGACCGCCCGGAATAGCGTGCATCATCAGAAAGATGATCAGCGAAACCACGATGAAGGTCACGGCGATCGATACCAGCCGGCGCAGGATGAACGCGATCATGTGGTCACCACCGCTTCGACAAGATGATTGGGCGCAATACTCACCAGTTGCGGCGCGGCGTTCGGCGCCATCCCGGTCTGGATAACTGTGTAGCGCGGGGTCGCCGCGTCGATATCGGCGGCGCTGAGGAAGGTGCGGTGCCGCTTGTCGCGCGGATTGCTGGCCGGGATCGCATCGAGCAGGGCCCGCGTATAGGGATGCTGCGGGTTCTCGAAAATCTGCGCGGTCGGCGCCTGCTCGACCACACGGCCGCGATACATCACCACCACTGTGTCGGTCAGCGTCCGCACCGTGCCCAGATCATGGCTGATGAACAGCATGGAGAGGCCCATTTCGCGCTGCAATTGCTTGAGCAGCCCGATGATCTGCGCCTTGACGGTGACATCCAGCGCCGAGGTCGGCTCGTCCGCAACCAGCACGGACGGCCCGAGGATCAGCGCTCGCGCAATGGCCACGCGCTGACGCTGGCCGCCGGACAGTTCATGCGGGTAACGCTGGCCGAAATTGCGGTCGAGGCCGACTTTTTCCAGCCAGTCCAGCGCCGTTTCGGTCTGCTGCTTGCCGGGCGTGATGCCATGGATATGCAGAGGTTCGGCGACGATCTGCGCCAGTGTCATCATCGGATCGAGCGCCGAGTAACTGTCCTGGAACACCACCTGCATGCGGCGGCGGAAGCCTTTGAGCGCGGCCGGCTCCAGCATCGAGATATCGCTGCCGTCGACCAGGATTTGTCCGCCGCTTGGCTCGGTCAGCCGCAGCGCCATCATGCCGGTCGTGGTCTTGCCAGATCCGGACTCGCCCACTAGGCCAACTATCTTGTTGCGCGGCAGCACCAGGTCGACGGTGCGCACAGCACGGAAATCGGCATATTTGCGCGACAAGCCCTGGCCCTGATGGACGCGGTAAGTCTTGGACAGGCCGCGCAGTTCCAGCGCCGGCACGGCCGTGTCGTCCACTTCGCCCGTGTCGTCCGGCTTGGTTGCGCCGGCCTTGAGGCTCGCCAGCAGGGTCTGCGTATAGCTGTGCTTGGGTGCATCGAAAATGTCCTGTACCCAGCCTTCTTCCATCACCTCGCCGCCATACATGACCAGCACGCGATCGACCGTCTCGGCGATGACGCCGAGGTCGTGAGTGATCATGATCAGCGCCATGCCGAACTCGGCCTGCACCTTTTTGATTAACTGCAGGATCTGCGCCTGGATGGTCACATCGAGCGCGGTGGTCGGCTCGTCGGCGATCAGCACTTTCGGCCGGCAGCTCAGCGCCATGGCGATCATCGCGCGCTGCAGCATGCCGCCGGAAAGCTGGTGCGGATAATAGTTCAGCACATCCTTGGCGTTCTTGATTTCAACGCGCAGCAGGAGCTGCTCGGCCTCGGCCCAGGCGACGCGCTTGGCGGTCTTGCGATGGGCGCGAATGGTTTCGGCAATCTGGTGGCCGATGGTGAAGACCGGATCGAAGGCCGTCATCGGGTCCTGGAAAATCATCGCGGCGGAGCGGCCGCGCAACTGCGCCAGGCCTTCCGCATCGGCATCCAGAACGTTGACGCCATCGAGGATCATCGACTTGGCGCCGATTTTGGCATTGGCGCCGAGCAGGCGCAGCAGCGCCATGCAGGTCACCGATTTGCCGGAACCGGATTCGCCCACAATGCCCAGGCTCTCGCCCTCATTGAGGTGGAAGCTGACGCCGCGGACCGCTGCGACGTCCCCGCCATATTGGCTGAAACTGACGGTCAGTCCGTTGATTTCGACAAGCTTCATAATGAAATCCGGCGGAGCGTTTCCAGGAAAAGTGCCAAGCGGTTTTCCGGTTCGGAAACGCGACCAACAAGGACTCTTATGAAAGGCGCGCTTCCCGGGGAGGATCCGGGAAGCGCTTTTGCGGGTCGACTACTTCTTGGTCAGGTGCGTGAAGAAGTAGTGGGCCAGTCGATCGAGCGGGGTGAAACCCTGCTTGTTGGGCGTCGATGCATCGCCGCCGAGCTGGTCGGAGAGCACCGCAATAGTGATCGGATGCACTAGCGGCACGATCGACGCATTGTCGATCAGCACCTGTTCGGCCTGGGCATAAAGCTTGAGGCGCTCTTCCCAGACCGGGTTGCTGTCGGCGGCGGCGACCAGCTTGTCATAGGCTTCCACATGGTGGTCGTGACGGCCGCCATTGTAGAAAATGCCGAAGAAGTTGGACGGATCGAGATAGTCATATTCATAGGGCGCGATGAAGATGTTGTTCTTCTTCTTCAACAGGCCATCCATCCAGTCCTGCGTCGGCATTACCTTGATATTCATGGTAATGCCCAGGATGTCCTTGAACTGGGACTGCAGGTATTGGGCCATCGGCGGCACGATCGCGCCGTTATAGCCACCCTCTTCGCGATACCAGATCTCGATTTCGGGAAAACCCTTGCCGTCCGGGAAGCCGGCATCGGCCATGAATTGCTTGGCCTTTGCAGGATCGAACACGGCTTCGGCAGCGATCTCGGCATTGTAGCCAGGATAGCCGGGCGCTAGGATCGAGCCGGCCGGGATGGCGATGTCCTTGAGTACGGTCGAGGTCAGCTCGTCACGGTTGACGGCGTAATAGAACGCCTTGCGCACATTGACATCGTTGAACGGGGCCGAGTTCAGGTCGAACGAGATATAGGACACCGCGAACACCGCGTTCTTGCGGATGCCGTCGGGATAGCGCTGGCTCGCCACCGGCACCTGGCCGGTATTGAGGAACGAGTAATCGGCGTCGCCGGCGAGGAAGGCCGGCAGGCCCACTTCAGGCGCGCCCAGCGTCGGATCGATTTCGATGCGATCGACTTCGGACTGCCACGGCCCCGTATAGGTCGGGTTCTTGACCAGAACGACCGAATTGTTCGACTTCTCCCAGCTATCAAGCAGATACGGGCCCGACGAAATCACGGTGTCAATATTGGTCGCCCAGTCGTCGCCATACTTGTCGAACTGGTGCTTGGGTACCGGATACCACAGGCTGACCACGCTCGGCAGATACGGCTTGGGCGCGGCGGTGGTGACTTCGATGGTCATGTCGTCGACGGCCTTGAGGCCAAGGGTGGACACGTCGGCCTTGCCTTCGGTGACGTCTTTCCAGTTCTTGATGCCGCCGGCAAAGTCCCAGTACCAGTTGAAATCATAGCCATCGGTGGCGGCGCGTTGCAGCGCGAACACATAGTCTTCGGCGGTCAGCTTTTCGCCATCGCTCCACACAAGGCCCGGGCGCAGATGAAAGGTCCAGGTCAGCCCGTCTGCCGACTGGTCCCAGCTTTCGGCGCCGAGCGCGGTCAGTGTGAAATCCTTGTCGAAGCTGGTCAGCGGTATCTGCAGCACTTCGGCATAGGTGGCACGCGCATAGACCGTCTTCATGTAGTCCATATAGGTGCCAGACGTGTTCTGGCCCGGCGCGACCAGCGTCGTCTGGGCCAGTGCCGGCACGGCCAGTCCGACCGCCAGCGCCAGCGCGCCCGCTATTTTGAGCAGTGCGTTCATTCAGCTCCCTCCTTGTTGCAGAGCCAATTCATTTGCGTCCCCTCGCAACATCCGGCGGCGATGGTTTGCCGCCCGGCTGCGTTCCCCCAACAGGCACCGAAGTGTGTCAGATGACATATGTCTGACAAATATGGAAAGGGTTAGCAAGCGCCTCGCGGCAATCTCTGCACAAGGAATGTGCCAAGGCGCGAGACGATCAAGGAATGGGCAGGGCAAGGCAAAACGGCGCCCCTAAAGGACGCCGTTTGAATTGTCGCGGCGGTGGCTGGATCAGAAGCCGAACACGCCGGTGACGCTGGAGCCGTTATCGCCGTTCTGGACGCATTCGGCATCGGTGTTTTCGCCGAACTGGAACAGGCCGCAATTGTTGTTGTTGCCGTTCTGGTGAATGGTGCCGTTGTGGCCATTGCCTTCCTGATACACCACGCCGCCATTGCCCGAACCCTGCTGGTCGACGCCGGCCGAATTGCCATTGCCGTTCTGGCTGACATTGGCGCCGTGGGCATTCATACCGTTGAAGATCGAGAACAGCTGCAGGCCCACGCCGAGCGCTTCGGCTTCGTCCGGGTCGGTGGGGGTGTAGCTGACGGAAACCTGCCCATTGGCCATGGCGGGGGCGGCAAGGCTGAAAGCGCCCATGGTGAGGGCGAGTACGGCGACGATGGCGGTTTTGAAGGTCTTGGTCATGATGTCTCTCCTGGGTGCTTGGCGTTGGCGTTGATGCTGGTGTTCCAGCCGATGACCACACATTGGCACCCCGGGACTGAACCGATCTGGAGCGACGTATTCAGACTTCGTTCACGGATTTGGCGCCGCCCGTGCAAACAAAAAGGGCCCCGGTTGCCCGGAGCCCTTGGTGGCGATTGAGTGGTTTCAGGTGCGGCTGGGAATGGTCTGCGAGCAGTCCAGATCGATGCCATCGGCGGTGACCTTGAACCTGACCTCGTAGGTAGCGCCCTCGTTGATCGAAACCTGGCCCAGCGTGACCGTCTGATTGGCCGGCGCTGCGAAGGCGCCGCCCTGGCTGATATTGGAATTGCCGCCGGGACCGGAGCTGACCACCTGGAGCTGATAGCTGCCGCTGACATCGACATCGGAGGTGAAAGCCGCCTGCAGCGCGATCATGCCGCCATTGCTGGTGGCATTGATGCCGCAGACTGTGGGGTCCTGGCTTTTGGCCTGGCCGCTGGTGGCGGCGACGCCGACAAGCCCGAGGCCAAGCAGGATCGGGACGGCGATAATGCGGAGGCGGGAATCGAAAATGCTCATCTGAGTCTCCTGTGTTCGGGTTGATGTCATTAAGGCCGGGAGGCGCTGTGTCCTCCCGGCCCCAAAAATTTCAGATGGTGGCCGGATCAGGGGCAGGCCTGAACGAAGGCTGCGACATTGCCCGAACCGTGCTGGGCGACATTGGCGGCGCAGTTGTTGCCGACCTGGACACCGGCGGCGACGTTGCCATTGCCGTCCTGGGTCAGGATGGCGGTGTGGTTGGCGCCGAACTGGCCAACGCCAGCGGCGTTGTTGTTACCAACCTGGTTGGTCTCGCCGTAGTTGTTGAAGCCGTCCTGGCCGATGGCGCCAACGTTGCCATTGCCCTGCTGCTGGCCGATGGCCTGGTTCCAGATGCCATTCTGGTGGACACCGATGATGTTGCCGGTGCCGATCTGACCGCCGCCGGCGGTGTTGCCCCAGCCGGCCTGGTCGATGAAGACGTCATTGGCCATGCTCGGTGCTGCGGCGAAGGCGAGGACAGCGGCGACGGCGGCGGAAATAAGGAAGGTGCGGCTCATTTTGTCTCTCCTGTTGGGGTGCGGCCCGTGCGGTGCCGCTGTTTCGATGACCTGAGACTAGGCCCGCCCAAACGAACCGGCACTGAACCCGCAGTTCAGAATCCGTTCACGAAATCATTATTTTTTGCGAGGGCTACCACGGTCGCGCGAAGGCACTTTTTGTCGCTTCTGGCCGCTCAGCCCGGCATGTCGCCGCTGATGGCTTGCGCCGCCCCGATGGTGGCGAGGCGTATCTCTTCCATCCGCGCCGCATCGGTGCCCGATAAAAACGGAATGCTGAGCGCCGCCACCATCTCACCGCCCCTTGTGAAGATCGGCGCGGCGAAGGCCTGCACGCCCGGCGCGTTCTCGCCGCTGTCCTGCGCCCAGCCCTGGCGCTTGATTCGCACCACCTCGCTGCGCAGGCGCTTCGGATCGGTAATGGTTTTGGCGGTGTAGGCCGAGAGCGGCCGGCTCAGCCACAGGTTGAGTGCCGGTGCGTCCATATAGGCGAGCAGCAGCTTGCTGGCGGCGCCGGCATGGATCGGCACGTGCTGGCCAGGCGCCACGCTCAGCGCATATTCGCGCCGGCCCGTAGCTGCCGCCAACACCAGAATGCCTTCCTGCGACAGCACGCTGACCTTGACGCTTTCGCCCAGTTCCAGCGCCAGCCGGTCCAGATGCGGCTGACAGATCGCGGCGAGGTCGATCTCGCTGGCTTGAGTGGCCACATGGGCCGCCAGCGACAGCAGACGCCGCCCCAGATGGTAGGCCCCGCTCGCATCGCGACGCACCACTTCATGGCGCTGCAGCGTGTTCAAGATCCGGTAGATCGTCGTGCGCGGCAGCGCCAATGCACTGGTGAGTTCGCTGATGGTCAGGCCCGTGCCGCGCTGCTCCAGTGCGCCCAGAATGTCCATCATGCGCTCGATCACCGGAACATCATGGGGCGCGGCGTCGCTCATTTCGCTCCTTCACGCGTCAATGCGATTGACAATCCGTGGCCGAGATTTAGCATAGCAATCTGAATAGTCAAAGTTCATATTTGGATAGCTGGGCAAGCCGGCTGCCAAGTGGCGCAAGACGCCGTCGAGGACATCGCATGAAAATCACCGGACTGAAGACCTTCGTGGCCAACGCGTCCCGCACCAATTTCGTCTTCGTCAAACTCTATACCGATGACGGCATCGACGGGCTGGGCGAGGCGACGCTGGAGTGGAAAACCATGACCGTGGTGGCCGCGCTGGAGGAACTGGAGCGCGTGCTGATCGGCCGCGACCCCTTCGCCGTCGACGCCATCATCGAGCAGTTGCACCGCGACAGCTATTGGCGCACCGGCGCCGTGTTCCGCACGGCGCTCGGCGGCATCGAGGCGGCCTTGCTCGACATCAAGGGTAAGGCGCTGGGCGTGCCGGTGTTCGAACTGCTGGGCGGCAAATATCGCGACCGCGTCGCCTGCTACGCCAATCACTGGTTCTTCGGCGCCACCACGCCCGAGCAATATGCGGCCAATGCCCGCAACGCGGTGGCCCTGGGCTACAACGCGCTCAAATGGGACCCTTTCGATACCGCGGACCTCGAAATGGACCGCAAGCAGCGCCGCACCACCATCGAAATCGTCGAGGCAGTGCGCGATGCCGTCGGGCCCGATATCAACCTGATGCTCGATGTGCATGGCCGGCTCAATGTCCCCACCGCCATCGCCATGTGCAAGGCGCTGGCGCCCTATGACCTGACCTGGATCGAGGAGCCGACGCCGCCAGAAAGCATCGATGCGCTGGCCGATGTGCGCGCCCATAGCCCGGTGCCGATCGCGGCAGGGGAGCGCTTCTATGAGCCGGCGCGGTTCCTCGAAGCGCTGAGCAAGAAGGCCGTCGATATCCTGCAGCCCGACGTATCGCATGCCGGCGGCATGGGCGAGACCAAGCGCATCGCCCACATGGCGCATAGCCATCTCATCCCGATCGCACCGCACAATCCGGTCGGCCCGGTGATGAACGCCATGACGCTGCACATGTCGGTGGCGATCCCCAATTTCACCGTGTTCGAAACCGTCTCCATCGACGTGCCATGGCGCAAGGAACTGGTGCACGAGACGCTGCAATTCGAGAACGGCTACATGCTGGCCCCGACCGCGCCGGGCCTTGGTGTCGAGCTCAACGAGGAAGCCTGCGCCCGTTTCCCCTATGAGGCGACCAATGTTCCCCTGTTCGATGGCTCGATGAACACGACCGGTGTCGCCACCGGCGCGGTGGCGCAGCCGACGAAATGACGGCCCAGCCGTTTTTCCTTTCCCACGAGGCCTGAAATTGCAGTCTCCATCCGACATCAAAGACATCATCCGTCCGCCCCGCGAATATTGCGACGCTCTAGCGGCGATCGGCACCGCCACGGCCAGCAGCGAGCTCAGCCTGATGGGCATTCGCGATGCGCAAATCCACGGGCCGCGACCGCTGAAGTCCGGCTACTCCGTCGCCGGGCCCGCCTTGACGCTGCAATTCATGCCCAAGCGCGAAGATCTTTACGGCTCCGACGAATATGAAAATCCCGAGCGCCAATTGCACCGCCACGTGCTCTATCCGGCCCGGGCCGGCGACATGGTGGTGGTGGATGCGCGCGGCGACATGGCCAGCGGCGTATTCGGCGAAATGATGCTCACCTATTTTGCCGGACGCGGCGGTGCCGGCGTCGTCATCGACGGCTGTATCCGCGATTCCGCCGAGGCCAAAAAGCTCGACCTGGGCATTTGGGTCAAAGGCGTGACACCGAATTACCATGCCCAGACCAGTCTCATTCCCTGGGCCGTCAATGTGCCGGTCGCCTGCGGTAATGCCTTGGTCATGCCCGGCGATATCATCGTCGCCGATGACGATGGCGTCGTGGTGGTGCCGGTGGCAATGGCCGCCAAGCTGATCGAGGGGGGCCAGCAAGCACGCCGAATGGGAAGAATTCGCCCGCTACCGCCTTTCGCAGGGCGGCGATCTGCGCAAATACTACCCGCTCACCGAAGCGGTGCAGGATGAGTATATTGCCTGGCGTGACGCCCAGAAGCGTTAGCCGGAAACAGGAGACGCCGCATGTACCAGAATATGGCCGGCTCGGCCCATCCCCTGGCGCCCAAGGAAATTGCGGTGCCGGCCATGCCCGAGGACGAGCGCGTCTGGGTGCCCCAGGCCGATAATGTCTGGTTCCGCCCGCTAATGCTCAATACGCTGGCGGGGCAGTGGTGCAACCTGCTGCGGGTGCGCCGGGCCGGCGTGCTGTCGCGACACCTGCATCCCAACCCGGTGCATGGCTACGTCATCAAGGGGCGCTGGTTCTACAAGGAGCACGATTGGGTCGCCGAAACCGGCTCCTACGTGTTCGAGCCGCCCGGCGAGGTGCATACGCTGATGGTGCCCGAGGATTGTCCCGAGATGATCACCTTCTTCAATATCACCGGCTCGATGGTTTATCTCGATGAGAACAACAAGCATGTCGGCTATGAGGACGTGTTCACCAAGATCGACATGTGCCGCGCTCACTATGAAAAAGTGGGGTTGGGCGGCGGCTATGTCGACCAGTTCATCCGCTGACCATGGCCGATAATCTGGACTACCAATGGGCCGCCGGCTGGTACGGCGGCAAGACCGTGTTGGTGACCGGAGGAACTTCCGGCATCGGCGCGGCCGTTTCGCGGGCCTTCCTGCGGGCAGGGGCCTCGGTCACGGCGGCCGGCGTGGCGCAGAGCGAGGCCGATGCGCTGGCTGGCGACATCGACTTCGCCAAAGCCAGCCTGAAACTGCTCGACGTGCGCGATGGCGGGGCGGTCAATGACCTGGTCGCCGGTTTGCCGTCGCTGGACATCCTCGTCAACTGCGCCGGCATTATCCGGCGCGGCGACGAACTGGATCCTGTCGTGTTCGAGCAGGTCGTCGACATCAACCTCAACGGCACCATGCGCTGCTGCGCGGCGGCGCGCCCGCTGCTGGCGAAATCCGGCACTGGCGCCATCGTCAACCTCGCCTCCATGCTATCGATCTTTGGTGGCGGCCTGGTTCCCGGTTACTCCGCCAGCAAGGGCGGTATTTCGCAGCTCACCAAGTCGCTGGCCATTGCCTATGCGCCAGATGCCATTCGGGTCAACGCGGTGGCGCCTGGCTGGATCGCCACACCGTTGACCCAGGCTCTGCGCGACGATCCCGCGCGCTCGGACCCAATCCTGGCCCGCACCCCGCTCAAGCGCTGGGGCAGTCCCGACGACGTGGCGGGCGCGGTGCTGTATCTCTGTTCCCCCGTCGCCGCCTTTGTCACCGGCACGACGCTGGTGGTTGACGGAGGCTATTCGATCAGCTGAGGCCTGTGCGGGCCGCGATCACCTCGGCCAGCCGCTGCCGGCGTACGCAATTGCCCAGTGCGAACGACTCGGCCAGTTCGATCACCGTTTCATCATTGTCGATATCGGCAAACAGCGCGCCAAAGTCCTCGGCCATCGGCTCGCCGAGCATGATGCTGCGCACCAGTTGCTGCGCCCAGTTCTGCCGCCCAAATGGAAATGGGTCGAAGCCCGGATATTCCGTGTCCATGGTCGCCTCGACCGGCCCCATGATATAGCGCACGTCGGCGTCGCTGGAGCCCCAGCTGTCGACGCCCAGCCGTGCCTTCTTGTCGACCACCGGCTTGATGCGCGCCCGCCAGGCCGAGTCGGCGGCGGCATAGACCAGGCCCTGGCCGCCGACATCCTTATAGGCCCAGAGCGACCAGTGCGCGTCGTGCTCGTTGTAGATATCGAGTTGGTCCTCCAGCAGATGATAGCGGTCGGCGTCGCGCTCGGGATCGCCGGTGAACACCGGGCCAAACTCACCGATCCAGATCGGCGTGCCGGTCTGACGCATGAACTCGGTACGCTTGAGAAAGGTCGCTTCGACATTGGCGCGATCGACGAAAATTCCGCGCGTCAGCCCCGGATAGGGCCCGCCATAGGAGTAGCCGGGCAGCTTGTAGTCATGCGCTGCATAGACCGTGTTCGGATAGGGATCGAACCCCTCGAAGGCGCTGAAGTCCTGGCCATAGCGGTTGCCGTCGAGAAAGATGATGTGATCGGGATCGATTGCGCGGATGGCGTCGATGGCGCGATCATAGAACGGCTTGATCTTGAGGTTACTGGCATCGCCTGGCTCATTCATGATGTTGTAGCCCGCCACCGTGGCATTGCCCTTGTAGCGCGTCGCCAGCTTTTCCCAGATATTGACCGCGCGATCCTGGAAGTGCCGGTGCTGCCAGAACAGCGCCTTGTGGGTGGCATTATCGCTGTGCCAATGCATGTTCTGCGCGCCGGGCAGGGCATGCAGGTCGAGGATGGCGTAGAGCCCGTGGCGCTCGCACATGGCGATGACGCTGTCGAGCAGACGGAAGCCGGCTTCCTTCATTTCGAACGGGCGATCATCATTCTCGAAATGGCGGTAGTTGAACGGGATGCGCACGTGATTCATGCCCAGCGAGGCGAGATAGCGCGCGTCCTCGTCGGAAAAGAACGCCGCCATGAAATGCTCGAGATAGAGCGCATAGCGCTCCGGCCCAAGGGCGCGCAGCATGGCGTCGCGGTGCAGCGACTCGGTGGACGGGAACCCGGTGAGGAAGTTCTCCATGTTCATGAAACCACCGATATTGTAGCCGCGCAGTGAGACGGCCTTGCCATTGGCATCCAAAATCTTGGTGCCACTGACGCGCAGGAAACGATCGCTCATGAACTGGGTCTCGACAGGTTAGAGGTTTGGCGCGGCTATTTTTGTACGCGTGGCGGGGCTGTGCTGGAGCGCACGACAAGGCTCGTAGCCAGCTCGATGCGATGGCTGAGGTCCGACGATCCCTTGCCCAGCAGCATCTGGACGGCCAGCCCAGCCATTTCCGCCAGCGGCTGGCGCATGGTGGTCAGCGGCGGCGAGACCCATTCGGCCATCGGGATATCGTCAAACCCCACCACGCTCAGATCGTCGGGCAGCCGCAGGCCGTGCAGGCGCGCGGCCTCATAGACGCCCATGGCATGCAGGTCGCTGGTGGTGAAGATGGCGGTTGGCGGGTTGGGCAGGTCGAGCATCGCCGAGGCGGCATTCAGTGCCGTGGGATGGAAGCGGGCGCCGGTGAAGATCAACGCCGGATCGACCTCGATGCCGGCCCGGGTCAGCGCGGCGCGGTAGCCATCGAGCCGCTGCTGGTTACACAGCGTCGCCGGTCGGCCGGCAATCATGCCGATGCGCTTATGGCCCAGGCTGATGAGGTGATCGGTCGCCGTCATCCCGCCCGCCCAATTGGTGACGCCGATCGAGGGCGTGCTCGGATCGGGATGCCCCAGCGGATCGACGATGACGACCGGCACGTTCAGGGCCGTCAGACGCTGGCGATGGGTCGGGGATAGCTCGGCAAACACCAGGATGACGCCATCGGTGCGCCCCGAACCGATATTGCTCAGCCAGCGGGTTTCCTTGGGATCGTCCGATAGGGCCGAAACGGCGATGCGGCACTTGTTGGCGAGGGCGGCCTCTTCGGCGCCCTTGATGATTTCGATGGCGTAGGGGCCGAAGTCGGAGAATACCAGGTCGATCAACCAGGGAGCCTCGTCCTTCTTGCGCTTGCCCCGGGCATAGCCGGAGGTGTTGATCGCCGCTTCCACCCGCTCGCGCGTTTCCACGGCCACATCGAAGCGCCCGTTGAGAACCTTCGATACCGTTGGTATCGAAACGTCGGCGGCGGCCGCGACTTCCGCCATGGTCACGCGCCGGGCGCCATCCTGTTGGCTTGCGTGAAGGTTTCGACCGCGCGTCATGCCTATTCCATTCCCTCTGCCGTCGATCGCGGCGGTGCCCGCTTTCCGGCCTTTATCGGGCCTCAACCTCACACTGCGCAAGCCCAGAGCTTGCACGGTAACGTCGCCGATCGCTGCACAAAAGTTTCGATAATTTCTTCGACTGTTTCGATTTGAACGGAATAAACATCGTTGCGCCGCGCTTGGCAAGAGCGCGGATTAGCGATAATTTTCGCCTTGACGCGATAAAACCCCTTCGATAGCGTCCGAAAGATAACAACACGAGCTTCGAAACTTTCGAAGTTAACGTGGCCGCCACTGCGGCATGAGGAATAAAGGTCCCCGCTGGGCCTTTGAGAAAACCGCGGCCCAACGGCCGCCTTACGGGAGGACGATATGAAGTTGACGAGCGCGGCAGCAATGCTGGCCCTGACTGTCTCGAGCTTGACGCTGAGCACTGCCGCCTTTGCGGGCGAAGTG
The DNA here is from genome assembly GCF_028290625.1 of Devosia sp. Taxonomy (GTDB): domain Bacteria; phylum Pseudomonadota; class Alphaproteobacteria; order Rhizobiales; family Devosiaceae; genus Devosia. Next base: position 126,834 of record NZ_JAQGJM010000012.1, on the reverse strand, counting down.
GTGTGGTGGACCCCCAATTGGGGCGAGGCCCGCGCCAAGGAACTGGTCGAGAAGTTCCAGGCCGCCAATCCCGGCATCACCATCAAGGCGGAAATCACCGTGTCCGACGGCTTGCCGCAGCGCGTGCTGACGGCCCTGCAGTCCGGCGGCGCCCCCGATATCATCGAAGTCCAGCACGGCTGGGTGAACGGCTACGCCCAAAATGGCCTGATCATTCCGCTGGATGATACCATCCAGGACAAGGACGATTACACCAAGGCGGCGATCGATTACGTCACCTGGGACAACCAGCTCTGGGCCATTCCCTACCGCATGGAAACCCGTGCGGTGGTGTTCAACAAGGGTGATTTCACCGCTGTCGGCCTCGACCCCGCCAACCCGCCCCAGACCTGGGACCAGTTCGTCGATGCCGCGACCAAGCTCTCCGTCAACGGCAAGTCCGGCTTCGCCATCACCGGCGGCGGCGAGATGGGCAATACCATCACCGCGTCCCTGCCTTACGTATGGATGGCCGGCGGTGCGCTGATCTCCGATGACATGACCACCGCGACCGCCAATTCGCCCGAAACGGTCAAGGGCGTCACCTTCTATACCGACTTCCTCAAGAAGGGCCTGTCGCCGGCCTCGACGCTGGAGAATGACGGCACCGCGGCGCGGCGCCTGTTCATCGCCGGCACCGTGTCGTCCTACCTCGGTGGCCAGTTCGATATTCCCTCGATCAAGACGGAAAACCCAGCCATCGATATCGGCGTGTTCCCGATTCCGCATCCCGAAGGCGTCAATACCGCCGGCGTGCTCGGCGGCTGGAGCTATGTCATCCCCAAGGATGCCAAGAACCCGACCGATGCGAAGCTGTTCCTGCAATTCCTCAACACCACGGAAAACCAGGGCTTCTTCACCGATACATTCCCGGTGCGCGTGTCCTCGCAGGCGCTGCCACGGTTCGACGATCCGATCCTGAGCGTGTTCAAGTCCATGCTGCCCTACGCGCGGCCGGTGCCGATCCACAAGAACTGGGTGCAGATCACCCAAGCCTATTTCGATGGCCTGCAGCGCATCATGCTCGACGAGCAGACGCCGCAGGAGGCCATGGATCAGGCCAACGAAGAAATCCAGGCTCTCCTGGACAGCTAGGCGCGCTCCTCCCGCGACAGCTCCTCGGGGTGTCATGCCCCGGGGAGCCATTTCGGGCCCGCCGTTCATCATCGCCACCGCTCGCGCCGGCCGCATTGCCGCGCCGCCATCTTGAGCCTTGGCACAGCAGGAAGATCAGTCATGAAATCGCAGACCGGATTGCTGTTCGCGCTGCCGGCACTGATCGTGCTGTTCATGCTGATTGCCTATCCGGTAGCCTATACCGGGCTGCTCAGCGTCACCGATGCCAAGGGCAATTTCTCCGGCCTCGACAATTTCGCCGCCGTGCTCAAGCCCAAGGTGACGGTGCAGGCCTTCATCAACACCATCTATTGGGTGTTCGGCTCCATCGTGTTCCAGGTCGTGCTGGGCACGCTGACCGCCATCCTGCTTAACCAGAGCTTTTTCGGGCGCGGCGCACTGCGGGCGATCACGCTGATCCCGTGGGTGGTGCCGGGCATCGTCGCAGCGACCACCTGGGCGTGGATGTTCCATACCGAATTCGGCATCATCAACTACATGCTGACCGGCACCGGCGTGCTGCAAAATCCCATCGGCTGGTTGACCAACAAGGATACGGTGATGCCGGTCCTGATCGCCATCAATGTGTGGAAGCTGTTCCCCTTCGTCGCCATCATGGTGCTGGCCGGCCTGCAATCCATTCCCAACGACCTCTATGAAGCCGCGCGCGTCGACGGCGCCACCTTCTGGGAGGAGGTCTGGTACATCATGTTGCCCTCGGTGCGCCCGGTGATCACCGCGGTGACGCTGCTGCTGGTGATTTGGGGCCTCAACTCGATCACCATCATCTACGCCATCACTCGTGGCGGCCCGGCCAACAAGACGCTGATCACCCCCATCCAGATTTTCCGCTCCGCCTTCGAGAGCTTTCAGTTCAACCAGGCGGCGGCGCTGTCGGTGATCTTCTTCGCCGTCACCATCGTGGTGGTCTTCATCTACATCAAGGTGCTGTCCGCGCAGCCGGGAGAGGCCAAATGACCGCGCCCGCAATGGACGTTTCCGCACAGCCGAAAATGAAAAAGCCAGGCCTCGGCTGGCCCGTCATCCTGATCGGCTCGATCCTGGTAATCGTGGTCTGCCTGTTCCCCTTCGTCTGGATGGGGCTGTCCTCGATCAAGACGCTCAAGGAACTCTATTCCGTGCCGCCGATCTGGTGGCCGGCAGTGCCGAGCCTCGACAATTATTACAAGGTGCTGTTCGAGAGTAATATCCCGCGCTACTTCCTCAACAGCGTCATCATCTCCGTCGGCTCGACCGGGCTGGCGTTGATCCTGGCGATCTTTGCCAGCTACGGCTTTGCCCGCTTCGACTTCAAGGGCAAGGCGTTCTGGCAGGCCTTCGTGCTGGTCGGCCAATTGCTGCCGACGGCAGCGATCATCGTGCCGCTGTTCATTACTCTGCGCGTGCTCGGTCTGGTCAATACCTATTGGGGCTTGATCCTGGTCTATATGATCGTGACGCTGCCACTCAGCGTGTGGATGTTGACCAGCTATTTCAAGGCCATTCCGGTGGAGCTGGAAGAAGCGGCGATCATCGATGGCGCATCGCGTATGGGTGTGCTGTTCCGCATTACCCTGCCGCTGTCGCTGCCGGGCCTCGTCGCGGTGATCGTCTATGCCTTCGTCACCACCTGGAACGAGTTCATTTTCGCGCTGTGCTTTGCCACCGACAGCTCGGTCAAGACGCTGCCGATCGGGCTGGCGGAATTCTCCACCGAGTTCAATACCGACTGGGGCGCGGTGATGGCGGCATCCGTGGTGATGACGCTGCCGATCGCGCTGCTGTTCCTCGTATTCCAGAAAATGTTCGTCGGCGGCCTGACCGCTGGCGCCACCAAGGGCTGACGATGACCTATTCCGGACCAATCCCTCAGCTCGGCCTCGGCACCTTCGGACGCACCGGCGACGCTGGTGTCGAGGCGATGCTCAAGGCCATCGAGATCGGCTATCGCCACCTAGATACGGCTCAGAGTTACGATACCGAAAAGCAGGTCGGCGAGACCGTGCGCCGCTCGGGCCTGCGTCGCGACGAGCTGTTCGTCACCACCAAGGTGGCCGATACCATGCTCGACAAAGAGGATTTCCTGCCCAGCGTCGAGCGGAGCCTCGCCACCATTGGCGTCGATCAGGTCGATCTGCTGCTGATCCACTGGCCCAGCCAGAATGATCAGGTGCCGTTCGAGGATTACATGCTGGGACTGGCCGAAGCCAAGAACCGAGGCTTTGCCCGCCTGATTGGGGTGTCGAACTTCCCCATCGCCGATCTGGAACGGACCCGCAAACTGCTCGGCGAGGGTGCCATCGCCACCAACCAGATGGAAATCCATCCCTTCCTGCAGACGCCAAAGCTTCGCGACTATTCGCGCGCCATGGGCATGCCGCTGACCGCCTACCAGCCGCTGGCCAAGGGCGAAGTCAACGCCGATCCGTCCATCAACGCCATCGCCACCAAACACGGCGTCGGGCCATCGGCCATCGCCCTGGCCTTCCTGATGGGGGAGGGCCACATCGTCATCCCCGCTTCGGGTAGCGAGGCCAATCTGCGCGCCAATTATGCAGCCCTTTCGGTGGCGCTCAGCCCCGCCGAGATGGACCAGATGCGCGCCCTCAATCGCGGCTATCGCCGCATCGATCCGGCCAAATCCCCGCGCTGGGACGATCAGGAGTAGAACGAGATGGGCTCAGTCAGCATCCGCAATGCGCGCAAGTCTTATGGCGCACTGGAAATCCTGCACGGCGTCAGCATCGACATCGCCGATGGCGAATTCGTCATCCTTGTCGGCCCCTCGGGCTGTGGCAAGTCGACGCTGCTGCGCATGATTGCGGGGCTGGAGGAAATCTCTGGCGGCGAGATCGCCATCGACGGCAAGGTCGTCAATTCACTGCCGCCCAAGGCGCGCGACATCGCCATGGTGTTCCAGAGCTACGCGCTCTACCCGCATATGACGGTGGAGCAGAATATGGGTTTCTCGCTCAAGCTGGCCCGCGCCGGCAAGGACGAGATCAACCAGCGCGTCGGCAAGGCCGCGACAGTCCTGGGCCTCGATCCCTATTTGAAGCGCTATCCGCGCCATCTCAGCGGCGGCCAGCGCCAGCGCGTCGCCATGGGCCGCGCCATGGTGCGCGATCCAAAAGTGTTCCTGTTCGATGAGCCGCTGAGCAATCTCGACGCTAAATTGCGCGTGCAGATGCGCTCCGAGATCAAGCAGAACCACCAGCGCCTCAAGACTACGATGATCTATGTGACCCACGACCAGATCGAAGCCATGACCATGGCCGACCGCATCGTCGTCATGCATGACGGCGTCGTCGAACAGATCGGCACGCCGCTGGACCTGTATGATCGTCCCGCCAACCTGTTCGTCGCCGGCTTCATCGGTTCGCCCGCGATGAACCTGCTGGGCGGCAAGGTCGCCGACGGTGCATTTATCGCCGCCGATGGCACGCGCATCGCACTGGATCGCGCCGTTCCCGACAGTGCTTCGGCAACCCTTGGCGTCCGTCCCGAACATTTCCGGCTTGATCCCAACGGCATCCCGGCAGAGATTTTGACCGTCGAGCCGACGGGTGCGGAAACTCAGGTGCTCATGCGCCTGGCCGGGCACGAGGTGATGGGCGTGTTCCGCGAGCGCCTCACGGTCGGGCCGGGCGAGAACCTGCGTGTCAGCCCCGAGACCGGAAGCCTGCATCTGTTCGACGCCACCACTGGACAACGGATCGAACGGTAATCCCATGGCCCGCATCGCCTATCTCACCAGCGTCGACTTCGGTCCGGGCGTCATCGCCACGCTCAAGGACGCCATTGCCGAACTTGGGCTGAAGCGACCGCTCCTTGTGACCGACAAGGGCATTCAGGCGGCGGGTCTCGCCGACAAGGCGCTGGCCTTCATGCCCGCCGGAACGCCGGTATTCCTCGATACGCCGCCCAACCCGACCGAGTCGGCGGTGTCGGCAGCATTGGCGCTCTACCGCCAGGAAGGCTGCGACGGCGTGGTGGCTTTGGGCGGTGGCTCGCCGATCGATCTGGCCAAGGGCGTGGCATTGCTCGCGACCCATGCGGGCGATCTGGAACAATACGCGGTGATCTACGGCGGGCTCGACCGCATCACCGCCTCCGTGGCCCCCGTCATCGCCATTCCCACCACTGCCGGCACCGGCGCCGAGGTCGGCCGCGCGGCCCTGCTGACCCTCGACGATGGCCGCAAGCTCGGCATCATCTCGCCCCATCTGATCCCCAAGCGCGCCATCTGCGACCCCGAACTGACCACTGGTCTCCCGCCCGGCCTGACCGCCGCGACCGGCCTCGACGCGCTCAGCCATTGCATCGAAACCCTGTGCTCCCCGCGCATCAATCCGCCGGCCGAAGCCATCGCGCTCGACGGCGCCGGCCACATCTGGCGCAATCTCGAACGCGCCTGCGCCGACGGGCAAAATCTCGACGCCCGCGGCGAAATGCTGATGGGCGCGCTGATGGGCGGCCTTGCCTTCCAGAAGGGCCTCGGCGCCGTCCATTCGTTGAGCCACGCTTTGGGTGGCCTCAAGGACCTCAAGCTGCATCACGGCACCCTCAATGCCATCCTGATGCCGCTGGTGGTCCGCTTCAACGCCCCCGAAATCGCCGACAAGCTGCGCCGGCTGACCCAGGCGCTCGGCCTCTCCGATGGCGCAGACCTCGCCGCCGAACTAGACGCCCTCAACCGTCGGCTGGCCATCCCCTCGGGCCTTGGCGCACTCGGCGTCACCACCGCCCATTTCGATTGGGTCATCGAGCGCGCCTTGGCCGACCACAGCCACGCCACCAATCCGCGCGTTCCCAGCGCCGCCGACTGTCGCGACATTCTCACCCAGGCTCTCTGAGGGCACGGCCCTCCACCATCATCATTGGAGTTCTTCATGCCCCTCGTTCAAGTCGATATGTCGCGCAAGATGTACGACGCCCATGCCAAGCAGATGAGCGTGGAACTGCAAAAATCCTTCGTCGAGGCGCTCGACGTCAACCCGCTCGACAAGTTCCAGATCTTCCGCCCCCGCGAGGAGGGCGAGATGGTGTTCGACCCCGATTATGGCCTGGGCAACCGGCAGAACCTGGTGCTGATCCAGATCTTGATGGTTCACAAATACAGCGCCGACCAGAAGCGCGGCCTCTACAAATCCATGGTCACCAAGCTGGTGGCAATCGGTATCCGCAAGGAAGACATCCTGATCGGTGTCACCGAGAACGGCTTCGAAGACTGGTGCGCCGGCCGACTGCACGGCGAATAGCCAATCCAACGCACATCAAGGGAGTAGATTTCATGACACGGCAGAAAGTCCTGTTCATCGGCGGTACGGGCCGCATTAGCGCGCATTGCGTCGACGCCGCCCTGGCGCGCAATTTTGAAGTTTTCGTGCTCAACCGCGGCCAGACAGCGATGCGGCCGGTGGCCGGCGGCGCGCAGTACATCAAGGGCGATGCCCGCGATCCCGCATCCCTCCGCGCCGCGGTCAAAGGCATGGATTTCGACGTCGTGGTCAATTTCGTCGCCTTTAATGCGGCCGACGTGACCGTCGATCTCGACATCTTCCGCGGCCATACCGGCCAATACGTGTTCATCAGCTCGGCCTCGGCCTATCAGACCCCGCCGCGCCACTTGCCGGTGCTGGAATCCACCCCGCTGCACAATCCGGTGTGGAAATATTCGCAGGACAAGATCGCCGCCGAGGACGTGCTGGTCAAAGCCTATCGCGACGAAAGCTTCCCCATCACTATCGTACGTCCGTCGCACACCTACGATCGGGGCTCGGTGCCGATGGTCGGCCAATGGACCTCGATGGAGCGCATGCGCCAGGGCAAGCCGGTGATCGTGCATGGCGATGGCTCGTCGCTGTGGACGCTGACCCATGCCCGCGACTTCGCCAAGGGCTTTGCAGGTCTCCTGGCCAATCCCTACGCCTATGGTGAAAGCTATCACATCACTTCCGACGAGGCGCCCAACTGGAACGCCATCGTCCGCATGCTGGCCGATGCTGCCGGCGTCGATGATCCAAAAATCGTGCATGTGCCGTCCGATGCCATCGCGCTGGCCGACCGCGGCTGGGGCGATGCCCTGCTCGGCGACATGGGCCACAGCATCTATTTCGACAACAGCAAGCTGAAAAACCTGGTGCCCGAATTCGTCTGCACCACGCCGTTTGTCCAGGGCGCCCGCGAAATCGTGGCCTGGTTCGATGCCAATCCGGAATGGAAGATCATCGATACCGCCAAGGACGAAACCATGGACTGGCTGGCGCAAACCTACGCGCCGCGCGCCCGGTAATCTAATAAAAGGCCCTGGAGTTTCCTCCAGGGCCTTTTGTATCCTCTAGCTCCGGAGCCCGGGCGCTTCCTGGCCAGTGCTCTGCACATATTCAGTATAGCCGCCGCCATAGGTATGGATGCCCTCGGGCGTCAGTTCCAGCACGCGATTGGACAGCGCCGCGAGGAAGTGGCGGTCATGACTGACAAACAGCATTGTCCCCTCGAACTGCGACAGCGCCTCGATCAGCATTTCCTTGGTGGCGATATCCAGATGGTTGGTCGGCTCGTCGAGCACAAGGAAGTTCGGCGGATCGAACAGCATGATCGCCATGACCAGCCGCGCCTTCTCGCCACCCGATAGCACCCGGCATTTCTTGTCGATCTCGTCGCCCAAAAAGCCAAAACACCCGGCCAGCGCCCGCAACGGAGCCTGGCCGGATGCCGGAAAGCTGTCCTGCAACTGTTCGAACACCGTGCGGTCGCCATCCAGCACATCCATGGCGTGCTGGGCGAAATAGCCCATCTTGACGCTTGGTCCGCGTGTCACCGAGCCGGCATCGGGATCGGCGGTGCCGGTCACGAGCTTGAGCAGCGTCGATTTACCGGCGCCGTTGACGCCCATGATGCACCAGCGCTCGCGGCGACGAACGTGGAAGTTGAGGTCGTCATAAATGGTGCGGCTGCCATAGCTCTTGCTGACGCCCTTGAGCAGCGCCACGTCCTCGCCCGAACGCGGCGGCGTGCGGAATTCGAACTCCACGACCTGACGGCGCTTGGGCGGCTCCACCTTGTCGATCTTGTCGAGCTTCTTGACCCGGCTCTGCACCTGCGCGGCATGGCTGGCGCGCGCCTTGAAGCGGGCGATAAAGTCCAGCTCCTTGGCCAGCATGGCCTGCTGGCGTTCAAATTGCGCCTGCTGGTTTTTTTCGGAGATTGCCCGCTGCTGCTGGTAAAACTCGTAATTGCCCGAATAGGTAGTCAGCGAGCCGGCATCGATCTCAATGATTTTGGTGCAGATGCGGTTCATGAATTCGCGGTCATGCGAGGTCATGAACAGCGCGCCGCCATAATTCTGCAGGAAATCCTCCAGCCAGATCAGGCTTTCCAGATCCAGATGGTTGCTCGGCTCGTCCAACAGCAGCGCATCGGGCCGCATCAGCAGGATACGGCACAAGGCCACGCGCATCTTCCAGCCGCCCGACAGCGCGCCGACGTCCCCGTCCATCATTTCCTGGCTAAAGCCGAGCCCATCCAGCACCTCGCGGGCGCGGCCATCGAGCGAATAGCCATCCAGCTCCTCGAACTGGTGCTGCACCTCGCCATAGCGCTCGATGATGGCGTCCATCTCGTCGGCCTTGTCGGGATCGCCCATATCGGCTTCGAGCGCGCGCATCTCGACGATGAGCGCGCTGACCGGGCCGGCGCCATCCATCACTTCGGCCACGACGCTGCGGCCGGCCATTTCGCCCACGTCCTGGCTGAAATAGCCGATGGTCACGCCGCGATCGACCGAAACCTGCCCCTCATCCGGCTGCTCTTCACCCGTGATCATCCGGAACAGTGTTGTCTTGCCGGCGCCATTGGGGCCAACGAGACCGATTTTCTCGCCCTTCTGCAACGCAGCGGAGGCGTCGATGAAGACGATCTGCTTGCCGTTCTGCTTGCCGATGCTTTCGAGGCGGATCATGATTTCAAAACCTGACGAGAGAGATGGCCGCCTCCCCGTCGGGAAGCGGCCATGAAAGATGGTGTTCGTAAAGCATCCACAGCGTCCCGGCGCAAGCGCCGACGACGCGGCGCTGCTATGCCGGATTACTGCAATTGCGGCTTTCGCAGGAAGCTGTTGCGGTCGGCCGACTTGATGCGCAGCCAGGAGTCTCGGCCATCGCGCACGATCCGCATCGGCACTTCGGCCCCGGCCGGACCGCTGCTCCACACCTTGCGATAGAAATCGGCCAGGCTGTCGATTTCGCCGTCGCGAATATCGGAGATCACGTCGCCCCGGCGCAGGCCGGCCTTTTCCGCCGGTCCGCCCTCGCTGACGCTCATCACCACCACGTCGCCATTGCTTTCGGCCGAAAACACGCCGAGCCATGGCCGCGGCGGGGTGCTGACCTGGCCGCGCCTTAACATGTCGTCAAGGATGGGCGGCAGCAGGTCGATCGGCACGATCATGTTGATGTCGGTCACCGCGCCGTTGTGAACCATCTGCACACGCAGCGAACCGATGCCCAATAGCTTGCCATCGGCCCCCACCAGCGCCGCACCACCCCATGAGGGATGCGCCGGCGCGATGAAGATGGCCTCGTCCAACAGATATTCCCAATAGCCGGCAAATTCCTGCTTGGCCACGATCCGGGCCTGCACCGAGTGGCCGGTGCCATCGGTGAAAGCCACGGCGTCGCCCAAGGCGGCATCGGCCGAGCTGCCCAGCTCCAGAGCTGGCAGGTTCAACTGCCCCAGCGCCTGCAACAGGCCGAAACCAGTCTCCTGGTCATAGGCCATCACATGGGCCGGAACGACCCGCTCATCATGGGTCGTCAGCCAGACTTCCTCGGCCTCGGTGATCAGATAGCCGATGGTCAGCACCAGGCCGGTATCGCTGATGACGACGCCGCTGCCCTCGCGCAGGGTGCCCAAGCCCCCCGCCGTGAAAGCGTCGTCCGGAATGGTGGCGCGCACAGCCACGATGGACTGCAGCTTCGGATCGATGGTCATGCTCTTGTCCTGCCAAAACTTTGCGGCGGGCCTGTGGTCGGCCACTAGCCATACCCCATTGAGGTATGAAACCAGATGGCAAACCACAAGCCCCGAGCGCGCAATGCGGCCATCCGCGGTTTAGTTTGGCACCGGCAACCAGCGTCCGAGCGGCGTGCGACCGAACCGCGGCGAGGCAATCGGCGCCATGACTTTTTCGCGCCACGCCTCCAGCGGCGCCTGCCAATGCGTGCCCTGCAACATGGCGACCACCACCGCGGCGGGCGTGATGCCCGCCTGGGCCAAAAGGCGCAACACGGCCACCATCGATGTGCCCGAACTGATCACGTCATCGACGACGATCACACGCTTGCCGGCCAGCAAAGGCAGGCTGCGCGGATCGAGGAAAATGGTTTTCTGATGCGTCGGGCTGGTGATCGAGGACATCGGCGCCGACAGGTCGTCGCGATACCAGAACTTTCGCGAGGCCCCCAGCGCCACCATCCGCTTATGGCCGAGCCGCCGGGCAACATTGTTGGCGAGCGGTAGGCCGAGCGTGGGCACGCCGACGATGACCTCGGGGGCAAGCGGCCTGATCAGCTCGGTCATGGCCTGCGCCAGAGCATCCTCGACCGCGAAACTGGCCTGGTTGACGATCAGCGAGGCAACCGCTTCTGTGCCGTCGCCAGGCAACACCCGCAGCGGCAACAGCAATTGCCGTCCGTCGACAAAGCGCGCCGGATAACTGTCGGAAAACCCCTCGGCGGAGGCGGAGTCATGCGTGCCGGCCGGCTGGATGGTCTGCCAGAAGTGATGCGGTTCGAGCGGCGAAATGGCGAGCGTCCTATGCTAGATATTGGCGCGACTGGATTTTCAAGAGCTTAGCAACCGATGACGCCGCAAGACAACGACCCATTCGAGATCGACACCATGATCGCGCTGCGGCGCGACCTGCACGCCCATCCCGAGCTCGGTTTCGAGGAACTGCGCACCAGCGATATCGTCGCGGCACAACTGGCCGAAGCGGGGATCGAGGTGCATCGCGGGCTGGGCAAGACCGGCGTGGTCGGCACGCTGCGGGTGGGCGATGGGACGCGGGCGATTGCCCTACGGGCCGATATGGATGCACTGGCCATGCCGGAATTGTCCGATCTGCCGTATAAATCCACCGTCGCCAATACCATGCACGCCTGCGGGCATGATGGTCATACGGTCATGCTGCTGGCGGCAGCGCGGCATCTGGCGCGGACGCGAAAATTTTCCGGCACGGTGCATTTCGTGTTCCAACCGGCCGAAGAAGGTCGCGGCGGTGCCAAAGCGATGATCGCGGACGGCCTGTTCGAGCGCTTCACGGTCGACGCCGCCTACGGCCTGCACAATATGCCGGGCCTGGCGACCGATGAAATGGCGGTGGTGGCCGGCCCGCAGCTGGCCTCGTCCGATAGCTGGGAAGTAACCTTCCACGGCGTCGGCACCCACGGCGCCAAGCCGCATCTGGGCCGTGACGCCATGACGGCGGCCGCCCATTTCCTCACCATGATCCACACCATCGTCGCGCGGCGCATCGATCCGCTGCAGCCCGCCGTGGTCAGCGCCTGCGCCATCGCCGGCGGCGATTTCCGCGCACTCAACGTCATCCCCGATGACGTGCGGATTGGCGGGACCGCGCGGGCCTACACCCCCGCCGTGCGCGACCAGCTTGAAGCCGAGATCGGCCAATTGGCGCACGGCGTGGCCGCGACCTTCGGCATCGCCGCCGAATATACATTCCTGCGCCGGATTCCCCCGGTGGTGAACGACGCCGATGTTACGCGGCGAGCGCTTGCCGCAGCGCAAACAGCAACCGGCACCCGCCCCGTTATCACCGATTTCCCACCCTCGACGGCCGGCGACGACTTCGCGTTTTTCGGCGCAGCGGTGCCGGGTTGTTATGTCTGGCTTGGCAATGGCCCTGCCGTAGACGGCGCGCTGCACCACAATTCGCGCTACGATTTCAATGATGAGGCGATTTTGACCGGGGCGCGGTTTTGGACCGCGCTGGTGGAGCAGGAATTGCGCCCCAGTGTTTAGCGTTCAGCGCGATCCATCCCCGCCACTGGCCTTCCTGCGGACTTGATCCGCGGGCCTCCATCGGCACGGCACAAGCGGCCAGCGGCCCGCGGGTCAAGCCCGCGGGAAGAATGGTGAGGAGGAGAGGCCGCGCGCAAAAGCCACTTCGAGCCACCTTGGGCTAGGCGACCAGCCCCTCTGCCAGCAGGTTCAACGCCCCCGCTGCGTCGACGCTCATCGCGATCTTCACCGACACCGAACCCGCCAACAACGCCCCAGCATCAACGCCCTCACTCAAATCCACCGACACCTTCCGCGTCTCGACCTCGAACAGCTCTGGCGCTAATGCCAGCAGCATCACGCAGGGATCGTGCAACGGTCGGCTCTCGCGACCGTTCTGGAAATACGCCGCGATCAAGTCCGCCGCCGCATTCCCCGCCACGCCGCCGCGCAAAGCCTGCACAAACTCCACGCTGGCCCGCACTTTCCGGGTGACATCCAGCGGAACCAGCGTCACATCGAGGCCGCTTCCCAGCACCGCATCCACCGCCTCCGGATCGGACGCGAAATTGAACTCCGAATGCGGGCCGACATTGCCCTTGTCGTCCACCACCCCGCCCATGACGATCAGCCGGCCGATACGGCGGGCGGCGTCACCATGGTCGCGCAGCAAGAGGGCAATATTGGTGAGCGGTCCCAGCGCCAGGATATCCACGCTGCCGGCGTGACTGGCGCGAAGCTGTTCGGCCATCCAGAACGGCGCATAGCCATGCGGCTTGGCGAGCGGCTCGGGAAGCACGACGCCACCCAGCCCGTCATTGCCGTGAATGGCGGCCTCGTCGATGCCCGGTCGGGCCAGCGGCGCGGCGGCTCCGCAGATGACCGGAATATCCTGCCGGCCCAGCAACCCCAATAGCCGGCCGGCATTGCGCGTGGTGATATCGATGCCGATATTGCCCGCCACCGTGGTCAGCCCGAGTACATCGAACCGCCCGCTATTGAGCGCGAACAGGATGGCGACTGCGTCATCGAGCCCCGGATCGGTATCAATGATGACGCGATGGTTAGTCATAGAGCGGCACCAATGCCATTTCGGGGACCTTGACCAGACCCTTGTCGGTGATGCGGATTTCGGGGATCACCGACAACGGGATCAGGTTGAACCCCATATAGGGAATGGTGCAGCCGGCGGCGTCCCAGGCGGTCTTGAGCAAGCGGTTTTCGGCCGCCACCTCGTGTACGCGCTTGTCGGAGAGCAGGCCGGCGACCGGCAGACCGACAAAGGCCGTCACCTTGCCATCCTGCACTACGACAATGCCGCCCTTGGCCGCCTGGATGGTGGCGAGGGCCAGGGCCATGTCGGCCTCATTGGTGCCGGCGAGCAGGATATTGTGGCTGTCATGGCCAACGCTGGAGCCGACGGCGCCATTGCTCAGGCCAAAATCCTGCAGCAGGCCATGAGCAATGCCAGCGTTCGATTTGCCATGGCGCTCGATGACGGTGACGAAGCTGAGATTGTGCTTGGTGAGGATGCTCGACCAGTCATTGGCCGGCTCGATGGCGACCTTGCGATGCGGCAGGATGATGCCGGGCTTTTCGATGCCGATGGCATTGGCGACGACCGGCGCGGTGGGCAGCTCCGGGATCAGCTTGAGATTTTTCGGTGTGTGGACAGTGTTATAGGCCGCGTCCGGGTAGCGGTAGCGCTGGTTGAGCGTGTCTTCGAGGATCGGGGTGATCCGGCGGTGATCCACCACAAGTTCTCCGCCATACCAGGTGCTTTGCGGCTTCATGGAATCGTCGAGCAGCACCAGGTCGGCGCGGCGGCCACCACCCAGGCCGCCGATCTCGTCGCCCATGCCGAAGCGGGTGGCTCCGTGCAGCGAGCCCATGGCCCAGGCCTGTTCGGGGCGCATGCCGAGGCGCATGGCTTCGCGCGCCACCCAATCAAGGCCGAAATTGAGCAGGTCATCGGCGTCGCGATCATCGGTGCAGACGCAGAAGCGCTTGTGGCTGGCGCCGCGCTCGGTAATCGGCTTGATCGCCTCGACGATGGAATTCCACGGCGTCGCCGGATTGCCGCCGCGCAGGAACACCCAGATGCCGGCATCGACGAAATCGTCGGCAATATCGGCGTCGATGGCTTCATGGGTATCTGTGACGCCCGAGGCCGCATAGGGAGCGACGAATTCGCGGCCATAAATGTGGCCCGAGACCGGGCGGCCGCGCTTGAGCGCTTCCGCGATGATGGCATGGCTGCGTGGGTCGCCCATGGCGACGGGCACGAAATCCATCTTCTCGCCCAGCGCCACGGCTTCGGGCCAGTTGTCGAACAGGGCGCCGATCTTGTCGGGGGTCAGGTCGCCACCGGCGGTTTCCAGCTCCGGCGAGGTGGCAGGGACAGTGGAGGGCACGGTCAGGAAGATCGACAGCGGGGCAAGCCGCGCGTCTTCCAACATGGCTTCGACGCCGGCCACGTCCATGACATTGCCGATCTCGTGGCTGTCGCAGAAAATCGTGGTCGTGCCATTGAGCAGCGCCGCCTCGGCATAGGCGCAGGCGGTGACCATTGAGCTTTCGATGTGAATATGCGGATCGACCAGGCCGGGTGCGATGATGCCGCCCTTGGCGTCATAGACGGATTTTGGCGCGGGGCCCTTCTTGTAGGTGCCGGCCGGATGGACGGCGGCGATGCGACCGCCGACCAGCCAGATTTCCTTATCGGTGCTGATGCGCTCCGAATACGTCGAGAGCATGCGGGCGCCGGTGATGACCGTATCGGCTGGGGCGCGTGCGGCGGCGACGGCGGCGAGCGCTTGTGTCTGTTGCCAGAGTGGCGCGACGGAGAAGCGGGTTATCGGCATCAGATATGCTCCGGCTGCTGTCTTATCCACGGTGTCATCCCCGCGAAGGCGGGGACCCATCCTGAGATCTCGGGATGGGCCCCGGCTTGCGCCGGGGTGACATCGTGGGTGGGGTTGGCTGGATGATTGAGCTGCGTCATTCGGCAAACGCCGCCAATATGCGCACCCAGCTGCGGATGCCTTTGTGAAAGCTCGACAGGTCGTATTTTTCGTTGGGGCTATGGATGCGGTTGTCGAAGCGGGCGAAGCCGATCAGCAGCGAATCCATGCCGAGCCGCTTCTTGAATTCGCCCAGAATGGGGATCGAGCCGCCAGTGCCGGCGAGCGCGGTCTCGACGTTCCATTCCTCGGTCAGCGCGATGCGCGCCTTGGCGAGCAGCGCGCCATCAAGCGGCATCATTTCGGCCGGGGCGCTGGCATAGGCGCGAAAAGTCACCGAGCAATCGGCGGGCAACAGGCTTTGCACGAAGGCGCGGAAGATGGTGCAGATGCGGTCGGGGTCCTGCCCCGCCACCAGCCGGAACGACAGCTTGGCATGCGCCTCGGCGGGGATCACCGTCTTGATGCCGTCGCCGGTATAGCCACCCCAGACGCCGTTGATCTCGCAGGTGGGGCGGGCCCATACCTGTTCGAGCACCGAGCGGCCGGTTTCGCCGGCGGGGAGGGAGAGGCCGACATCGGCGAGGAATTTTTCCGCATCGAAGGGCAGGCGGTCCCATTGGGCCTTGATGGCTTCGGGCAGTTCGGTCACGCCATCGTAGAAACCTGGAATGGCGACGCTGCCATCGTCGGCGCGAAGCTTGCCGATAATGGTGCTCATCAGTTGCACGGCATTGCGGGCGGCGCTGCCGAACATGCCCGAATGCAGGTCGCGGTCGCCGGCGGTGATGGTGAACTCTTCCGAGACGAAGCCGCGCCACATGGTGGTGATGGCGGGCGTGTCGTGGTCCCACATATCGGTGTCGCAGACCAGGATCGTATCGGCCCGCAGGTCCTCGGCATTGGCCTCAAGGAACGGGGCGAGCGATGGGCTGCCGGCCTCTTCTTCGCCCTCGAACAGCATGGAAATGCGGATCGGCAGGGTGCCGGTCACGGCCTTCCAGGCGCGGCAGGCCTCGATAAAGGTCAACAACTGGCCTTTGTCGTCCGAAGCGCCACGGCCAAGGATGAAAGTCTCGCCATCGGGTTGTGGCGCGAGCGAAGGCTCGAACGGCGGCGTGGTCCACAGTGCGAGCGGATCGACCGGTTGCACGTCGTAATGGCCATAGAACAGGACATGAGGACCGGGGACTTCGGGGCCATGGGCCACGACCATCGGATGCCCCGCGGTGTCGCGGACGAAGGACGAAAAGTCCAGCGCGCCCAGCTCGTCGGCCAGCCAATGGGCGGCGCGGCGGCAATCGGGCGCGTATTGCGCTTCGGTCGAGACCGAGGGAATGCGGATGAACTCGAACAGCCGCTCGAGGCTGCGGTCGAGATTGGCATCGACGAAGGCCAGGGCGGCGGGAACGTCGCTCATTGCGGCGCCGCGTCGATGCGGGTCATTTCGACCTTGAACTGGTGGGCAATCTGGAGCGCGTCGCTTAGGGCCTTTTTCGGGTCCAGCGTCTGCATCTGCCGCTCGCGCAGCAGCCAACGGCCGGCCACCATAGTGCCTGTCACGTCGGTCGGCAGGGCGGCAAAGACCAGCATGGCGTAGGGGTCGTAAATGGGATGCAGGCGCGGCGCCGCGAGGCTGATGCGGATCAGGTCGGCCTGCTTGCCGGGCTCCAGCGAGCCGGTCTTGTGATCCAGACTCAGCACCTTGGCCCCCTCGATGGTGGCCATGCGGACCACGGCTGCCGCAGGCAAAGGCAGGCGCGATTTGCCGCGCAGCTTGGCAAACATCGACAGCGGCGCGAGCTGGGAAAACAGGTCCAGCGTATTGCCGCTCATTGGCCCGTCGGTTCCGATGCCGACGGGAACGCCGGCCTTGCGCAGCGACTCGATGCGGGGAATGCCGCGGCCGGCCTTGCCATTGGAGCGCGGATTGGTGGCGATGCGCACGTCCGCCTCGGCAATCAGCTCGATATCGCTGTCGCTCAAATGCAGGCAATGGGCTCCGACCAAGCCCGATTTCAACAGGCCCGACTGCTTGACCAGCTCGGTCGAGGAGGCGCCATAGGTCTCGCTGGCCCACTTCACCTCCATGTCGCTCTCGGCCAGATGCATCTGCACCACGACCTCGGGATGGGCATCCGACCAGCGCGCGATCTGCCCCATCATCTTGACGCCGACCGAGTAGGGCGCGTGCGGCGCGATCGACGGGGTGACCAGGGGATGGCCGGAGAACTCATCCACCAGGCGCTCGACCTGCTCAAAACCCTCGTCGAAGGTGGCATGGTCCGGCGCGTTGAAATCGGCCAGAGTCTGCCCAACCACGGCGCGCAGGCCGGATTCTGAAGTAACGCGGCCGACCTCGGTTTCGAAATAATACATGTCGGCGACAGTGGTGACACCGCCCTGGATCAGTTCCAGCGCCGACAGCGCCGAGCCGGCGCGCACCATGTCGGGCGTCACATATTTGCGCTCCAGTGGCAGGATATAGCGATAGAGCCGGTCGTCGATATCCTCCGCCAGCCCGCGGAACACCGACATTGCCATGTGACAATGGGTGTTGACCATGCCCGGCATGACGACATCGCCGCCGCAATCGATGACCTCCACACCGGGGAGCGTAGGCGGCGTACCGGAGCCGAGCGCGGTGATCGTGCTGCCATCGATCTGCAGCCAGCCGGTCTGGTGGGTGGTCATGGCTGGGTCGATCGTGAGCAGCCAGGCGTTGGTGAGGATTATGGTCATTCCGGCGCCAGGATTGTGCACTGCTCGGGGACCGGCACGAGCTTTGCCGCAGCCCCGATCTCCAGCGGGCGGGTCAGAGGGCCGTTGGCGGTGAGATGACCCGCGGGGGTGTCGCACTGATACTGGTATGCGCGGCCCAAATAGGTGCGCAGGCCAAGGGTGGCAGGGATGCCGTCTGCACTGGTCGTGACGGCGAGGCCATCGGCGCGGCAGGCGAGGGTGAAGGCATCGGGGATCGCGCCGAACTGGTCTTGCGACAGCGTCAGGCGCACGCCTCCGGCGGCTTCGGCGGTCACGCCCGCGCCACCACGGGCGACGACCGTCATCGGGATCAGGTTCTCGAACCCAACAAACCGCGCCACGAAGGCGTTGGCGGGGCGCTGGTAGAGGGTCTCGGGCGTATCGAGCTGCATGATGCGGCCTGCATGCATGATGGCGACGCGGTCGGAGATCGAGAATGCCTCCTCCTGGTCGTGCGTGACATAGACCGAGGTCGTGCCATTGGCGCGCTGCAGCTGGCGGATTTCCACCCGCATGTCGACGCGCAGCTTGGCATCGAGATTACTGAGGGGCTCGTCGAACATCAGCAGGGGTGGCTCGATGACCAAGGCACGGGCGAGGGCCACGCGCTGTTTCTGGCCACCCGACAGGGCGCCCGGCAGGCGGTCGCCGAACGGGGCGAGGCCGACGCGCTCCAGCATGGCGTTGACGCGCTTCGTCTTGGCGTCGCCCGAAATGCCGCGCTGCTTGAGGCCGAAGCCCACATTGTCGGCGACCGACAGATGCGGGAACAGCGCATAATTCTGGAACACCAGGCCGATATTGCGTTGATGGGCGGGCAGGCGGGTCAAGTCTTTGCCGCCCAGCTCGATCTTGCCCGAGGTAGGTTCGAGGAAACCCGCCACCAGCCGCAGCGTCGTGGTTTTGCCGCAGCCGCTGGCGCCCAGCAGGGACACCAGTTCGCCCTCGGCAACTTCGAGCGACAGGTCTTCCAGCACTTTTGTAGTGCCGTAATGCGCGGTGATCGACTGGATGGATAAGGCTTGGGTCACAGGATCACTCTATTTGGCAAAGAAGGTCAGGCCCAGCGTCCGCTCGACGGCGGCCATGACGGCGACAGTCAGCCCCATTAGCAGCACCGAGACCGACGCCACGGTCGGATCGAAGAACTGCTCCATATGGGCCAGGATCTGGATGGGTAGGGTGGAAATGCCCGGCCCGGTCAGGAAAATCGAAATCGACACGTCGTTGATCGAGGTGATGAAGGCCAGGATGAAGGCGGCGATGACGCCGGAGCGCACATTGGGCAAGAGGATCGTGAAGAAGGTTTTGAGCCGCGGCGAGCCCAGGCTGATCGCGGCTTCCTCGATGGAAAAATCGAACGCCGCCAGCGAAGCGCTGATGACGCGCACCACATAGGGCAGCACCAGCAGCGAATGGCCGAGCACCAGCGAGACGAAAATCGGCGCGTGGAACTGCGTGGCGACATTCTTGAGGAGCGAAAATCCCAGCACCAGCTCGGGAACCAGCACCGGCAGGATGAACAGCGTCGAGAGCCAGCCGGGCAGTTGGATGCGGTAGCGGTTCAGCGCATAGGCGGCCGGCACGCCCACCACCAGCGCGATGCCGGTGGAGAGAAACGCGATTTCGAGACTAGTGACGATGGTGCGGCGGAACGCCTCGATTTCGAAGATATTCTCGAACCAGCGCAGCGACAGGCCCTGCGGCGGAAAAGTCAGATAACTGGTGTCGCTGAGGGCGGCGCCCAGCACGATGACCAGCGGGCCGACGAGGAAGATGAACACCAGCACGGTCAGCGCGATCAGGACGGGGTGAATGGAGCGGGTCATCAGGTGGCCATCGGATTGAGGCGGCGGGCGACGCGGGTCATCAGCAGCACGATGGCGATGGTGATGACCACCATGATAGCCGCGATGGTGGAGGCCGAGACCCAGTCGAAGGTGACCATGGCCTGCTGATACATCAGCGTGCCCATCACCATCTGCGCTTCGCCGCCGAGCAATTGGGGGGTGGCGTAGGCGGTGAAGCTGCCGGTGAACACCAGCACCGCGCCGACGATCAGGCCGGGGACCGCGAGGGGCAGGATGACCTGCATGAAGGTGGCCGATGGCCTTGCGCCGAGTGAGGCCGAGGCCTGCAGGAGGTCATCGGGAATGGCTTCGAGCACGCCCACAAGGGTCAGCACCATCAGCGGTACGAACAGGTAGACCATGGCGGTGATCACTGCCCCCTGAGTGTAGAGCATGCTCAGCGGCTCCGCGATCAGGCCGGTCGACAGCAGCGCCGAATTGAGGATGCCGTTCTTGCCAAGGATGATCAGCCAGGCGAAGGAGCGCACGACCACCCCGGTCAACAGGGGAAACACCGCCGCGATGATCAGGATGGATTTGAGCCAGCCGGGCGAGCGCGACACCACATAGGCGGTAAGAAAACCGATGATCACCGATATGGCGGTGGTGGCCAGCGATACCTGGATGGTGCGCCACAACACGGTGCGGCGGAAGCCGCTGCCGAAAAAGCCGAGATATGGCGCGAAGGGCCCGGCGGCGGTGGCGAAGGTCGTCACGATGGTGGCGAGGACGGGCAGGATGAGGAAAACCACGACCAAGAGGGTCGCGGGAGTGCTCAAAGTCCAGCCGGCGAAGCGTTTCATGAAAAGACCTTACGTGATCGCCTGGGCATGTGGCCCGTAATTTTCACCGGGTCATCCCCGCGCAGGCGGGGACCTCCGTTTTCTTGTGGGCATCGGCTAACAGAGGTTCCCGCCTGCGCGGGAATGACTGCGTGGATGTGCGAAGCGCGGGGTCACAAGGTTACCCCGCGCCTTACGAACTAGCCGCCCAACAGCTCATTCCACTTTTCGATCCAGCCGGCCTTGGCGGCGTTCATTTTGACGTAGTCGACGCGCTGCAGGCCTTCGATCATATCGGCCCCATAGGTCCAGATCGCCGCCTGTTCGGGCGTCAGCGTCACCGACTTGACGGCGGGGGCATCGACGCCTTCCTCGGCCAACTTCTGCTGGATTGCGGGCGTCAGCAGGAAGTTGATGAACTGGTAGGCCAGCTCCGGCTCTGGCGCGCCGACCGGGATATTGACCGTGTTGACGGTGGCGATAGCGCCCTCCGACAGATCAGCCCATTTGGCGGTCGGCACGGCCGCCTGGATCTGCGCCAAGGTGAAGTCTTGCGCGATGGCGGTGGTGATTTCCCCGGTCGAGAACAGGTTGATCATCTCGGAGCCCGTATTGTAGTTTTTCACCACATTGGGCTTGAGCTCTTCGAGCGCCTTGAAGGCCCCGTCGGCGTCCGCATAGGCATCGACGCCCGCATGGTCGCCCGCCTTGATGACCGTCATCGGACCAGCCGTGGTGGTGATGCCCGGCAGCGAGATCGAGGAGGCGAGATCGGCGCGCCACAGGTCGTTCCACGATGTGATCGGGGTCGTCACCTTGGCGCTGTCATAGACGATGCCGACGCGGCCCAGCGTATAGGCCGGGCCATAACCGCCCTGCGGGTCCTTGGCGAGATCGTAGAGGCCGGCCAGGTTCGGGATTTTGGCCGGATCGATCTTCTGGAACAGGCCGGCCTCGATGCCGGTCTGGCTGAAGCTGTCGGACAGGTAGATGACGTCGACGCCTTCGCCATTGCGAATCTGCAGCTTATTCAGGCGCTCGCCGGCATTGCCGGTTTCGAACACTACTTCGCAGCCGCATTGGGCCTTGAACGGCTGGATCAGCAGCGCATCGAGCTTTTCACCATTGAAGCCCCACCAGGAGATGGTCAGGGTCTTGGTTTGAGCGAACGCGGGCGCGGCCATCAGCGCGGTGGCGGACAGCGCCAGCGCGATTGCATTGACCAGAATCTTCTTCATTGCGATTTCCTTTGCAGCCCGGCGGGCAGGCCAGGGCGATGCGGATTACGACGGCTTCCCGAACCCAGCCTATTTTTGTGGCGGCCCCCATTCAAGCCCAATAGTTGTGCTTTACAGTGCTACTAAAGCTCAAACCAAAGCCTGGATCACGCCATGACCGACGCCTTGCCCCCCGACCTGCTGATCACCGCTGACGACGAAGTGCGGATTCGCCAGCATCTGGCGCTGGTTGCGCTTGGCAAGGCCAAGGCGGACCGGTCATTGCGGGTGGGGCGGCTGCTCGATGTGCATGGGCGGCGTTGGCATGAGGATCAGGAGATCGTCATCTCCGGGCGACGAATCGCCTGGGTGGGTCCGGCGGGCGCCTATCCGGGGGAGGTCGGGGAACGATTCGAGGAGTTGTCGCTGGCGGCCGTTCCGGGGTTCGGCGAGGTGCACAAGCATATCGAATCGAGCCACCTGACGCCCGAATGGGAGGCGGCGCTAGTCATGCCGCGCGGCTGCACCTGGGTGTGCGAGGCCAGCCACGAATTCTCCAACGTCAATGGGCCCAACAATCTCGAATTCTGGCTGACGGCGCGGCTTGCCGGCTCGCCGATGAAGATTTTCCCGCTGCCCGGTTCGGCCGTGCCGCCCACGGCCTATGAGTGGGGGGGCGGCCATTTCGGCTATGACGAGCAGAAGAGTTTCCTCAAGCAAAGTCTGATGGTGAGCGGGCTCGACGAGGTCATGGATTGGCCGGCGATGTGGAACCCGGAGAACCCCTCGCATGAGCGGCTGTGGGGCATGATCCGCGCCACCTTCGAGCAGCGCGGCGTGGTCGAGGGCCATGCGGCCGGGATGCGAGGGATTGACGATATCAATGCTTTTGCGGCGGCCGGAATGGCGTCGGATCATGAAGCATGGACGCTGGATGAGGTCGAGGACAAACTCCGGCGCGGATTGTTCATGGAGATCAGGCCGCACTCATTGCCCGATATTGTGAGTGGATTGTTAGCAAAGGGGCACACCGATTGGTCGCAATTCGCGCTCTGCACCGACGACCGTTCCTGCACCGATACGCTCAAGCTCGGTGCCACCGATCACAATGTGCGGTTGGCAATCGAAGCAGGGCTGGCGCCCGAAATCGCCATCCAACTGGTGACGATCAATCCCGCCCGGCACATGCGGCTAACCCCCTGGGTCGGCTCGATCGCGCCGGGCCGGTTCGCCGATATGGTGCTGCTGGACGATGTGCCGAGCCTGTCTATCGCCAAGGTGTGGGCCGATGGCGAGCCCGTGTCGGAAGGCAAGAGTTTTTCAGGGCCGGTGCCGAAGATCGACTGGCCTGATTGGGCAACGAAGACGGTCAAAATCGATCGGGAAATGACCGCCGCCGATTTCGGCATTGCCGCAGAACCGGGCCGCGAGACCATGCAGGCGGCGGTGCTGCGGCCGTTCCATTGGGCCGATGACTTCATCACCATGGAATTGCCGGTTCATGACGGCCAAGTGCAGCGAGACGAGACGCGCAACGTCACCAAGTTCGCCATTGTGGATCGGTTTTCCGGCGAGGGAAAGACGTCAAAAATGTTCTGGCTCGGCACCGGGCCGCGCACGCCCGATACGGCGCTGGCGGCCTCGCTGGGGCATGACAAGCACAATATCTGGGCCGTTGGATCGTCCGACGCGGCGATGGCGACGGCGGTCAATGCCCTGCGCGATATCCAGGGTGGTTGGGCGCTGGTGCGCGAGGGCAAGCTGGTCGCCACGGTGCGCTATGAGGTCGGCGGGCTGATGAGCTGCCGCCTGGCGGAAGATCTGGATGCCGAAATGCAGGCGCTTTATGCCGAGGGCGCGAAAGTAGACTGGATGTATGAGCCGACCTTCTCGCCGCGGTGGTGGCCCGGTTTTCCTGAGCGGCTGGCATTTGCTACGCTGACCTGCGCGCCATGGCGCTGGGTGCTGGTGGCGCCATCGCCGCTGGCGCCGGAGGGGTTCGTGAACGTGGCGACGGGGCAGACGCATAAGATTGTGTGGTGAGGGGTCTCGTGCCACGCCCTCGTGGTTCGAGGCTCATAAGAATTCGCACCTCACCATGAGGACTACTAGATACTCACTGGTCTCTCAGCAGCCCTCATGGTGAGGTGCGAGCCCTTCGCGAGCCTCGAACCACGAGGGCGTGCCACGATGATGAGTAGGGCCCCGGCCTGCGCCGGGGCGACACCGAGTGTGGAGATATATCGCGGTTCTAGAACCGCCCAATCTCCGCTCGAACCTTCTCGATGAAGCCGGTCAGTTGCGCGGCGGAGTTGTTGTTCATGTCATAGAGCGCCAGATATTTCGGCGGCGTCGGCGTGCCAAACGTCACCCAGGCCCAACGCCTCGCCAGTCGGCGCGGCGGATCGCCCATCAGCATGGTGCGCCAGCGATTGCCGCCGTAGGTGGTGACGAAGGCGACTTTCTTGATGTGCTTCAGGTTGGGCAACAGCTTGCCGCGGTCGCCGCCGCCTTCGAGGATGAAGGAGACGCCGGGCAGGAAAACCCGGTCGAAATAACCCTTGAGGATGGCGGGATAGCCGTAATTCCACACCGGGTGGACGAACACCAAAGCCTCCGCCGCCATCAGCCGATCGACATAGGGCTTGATCGCAGGGGTCACATTGCCTGGCACCTCATGATAGTTGAGGCGCTCTTCGCGGCTGAGGACGGCGGAGAAATCCTCGTCATAGAGGTTGAGCGCGTCGACCTCATGCCCGTTGGCGGTCAGCGTTTCAACAACGGTGTTGAACAGCGTGCGGTTATAGCTGGTCTCGACGGGGTGGGCATGGATGACATGGACCCGCATCAGGCGGCATGGACCGGATTGAGGCCGTCGAACAGCCAGGCCTTGCCTGCGTTGAAATCGAAATCAGGATTCTCCCAGGCGATCATCTTGCCGGGATTGAGCATGCCCTTGGGATCGGCCTCCTGCTTGAAGGCAAGCTGCTTGCGGTCGGTCTTTTTCATCCCGCCTTCTTCCAGCGTATAACGGTGCGGATTGAACACCGCGCAGCCATTGTCCTCGTGGATGCGCACGATTTCGTCCAGCCGCGCCTCGGTGGTGTAGCGCACCATGGGGAGGCCGGCGAAGGTCACTTCGCCATCCTGCCGCGTCATCTCGATATGCATCGGCAATTCGTCGCCGAGCAGCGCGACAATCTTTTCCACATGCGCCAGCGTCGGATAGCGGGTCTGGAGGTACGTAATGCTCGGATCGGCCTTGAGCGCACGCAGCGTGGTGTGGTTCCAGGCCAGCTCGTAGATGGGGGGCAGGCGCTTGAGTTCTTCGGGCGACGCCTCATCGGCGCGATAGAGCATCTCGCCCTTATGGTGGCTGACGAACAGCGTCATCGCCTCGACCGCGACCGGCGCGACCATCAACAAAACGACCGACTGCCCATCCCTGATATACGGCTTGTGCCGGTTGAAATACGCCTCTGGGATTGGCGCGGCGCAAGGCGAAACTTCCTTGACGAGCAACCCATCCTGCAAGGCCACGGCCTGGCCGAACCGGCAGGCGTCGATGAAATCATCGAACCCCACCAGCATGTCGATCCATTCATAGCTCGTGGTCAGCGGCATTTCGGCTTCGACGATAATGCCATTGGTGCCGTAGGCGTGGGCAACCTTGAGAATGTCCTCGCCCTTGAGGTCCAGCTCACGCGGCTCCGCCTCGCAGGTGATCACCTTGAGGCCCAATATGCTCCCCAGCGCTCGCAACCCGCCCCAACGCACCGAGCCCACGCCGCCCGAGCCACCGGCGATGAAGCCGCCCAGGCTTGCCATGCGATAGGTCGAGGGATGGAACCGCAATTCGCCGCCGACGGCAGCCTTGGTCTGGTGGTCAATCTGTTCCAACACGGCGCCGGCTTGGGCGCGCACTCGATCCGGCTTGATCTCGAGCACCTTGTCCATATTCATCAGGTTGAGCATGGCGCCGCCCGCCAACGGCATCGCTTGCCCATAATTGCCGGTGCCGGCCCCGCGCGGCGTGATGGCGACATTGTGCTTATAAGCCGCCGCAAGCACCGTCTTGACCTCGTCATTGCTGCGCGGCGAGACGACGATCTCAGCGGTGACGTGATCGAGCTTCGCTTTCAGGATCGGCGAATACCAGTAATGGTCGCGGCTACGCTGCTGCACGATGCGGGGATGGTCCTCGACCGGGATATCGCCAAGGTCGGCGCGGAAGGCGGCAATGCTCATTGTGATCGTCCCATCAGGTCGTCGAGTTCGCGATAATCGGGCAGGGTGGTGTCGATCGGCATGCCCTTGCGGATGACGATGCGGTCGCTCTGCGGGCGGCTCATCAATTCGCTCCAGGCGCGGGCGCGGAAAATGACGAAATCGGCCGGCTGGCCAACGGCAATCGTCGCCTTGTAGCCGAAGTCGCCATGATCGGCTGGCGATGCCCCAACCGCCCGCACCCAGTCCCAGGCCTGCTCCTGCGGATGATCGAACTGCAGGATGCGCGCGCCCTCGCGGAACACTTCGGCACCATCCAGATCGCCATAGGCATAGAACGGGTCGCGCGTATTGTCCGACGCGATGGCCACCGTGGCGCCGGCCGCCTTGAACTCATTGAGCAGGGTGACACCGCGCCGGATCGGCGTGCGCACCGCGCCATTGCCGTTCTCGCGATCCTGCAAATAGATATTGCACATCGGCAGCGAGACGATGGCGATGCCCGCCTCCACCACCTTGTCGATCGTGGTTTTGACCGTCCGCTCGTCCTGAACCGTCAACACGCAGCAATGCCCGGCCATGACCTTGCCCTGGTAGCCGGTCTCCAGCACGGCTTCGGCCAGGTGCAGCAGGGCATGGGCGGCAGGGTCGCCGGTTTCGTCAGTGTGCAGGTCGAGATCGAGGCCAAGCTCACCGGCCTTGTTTACGACGTCCAGCATGGCTTCCTTGGAGCGATCAAACACCGCGACCGAACCGCCGAGCAGGCCGCCGGACGACTTGACCTGCCGGGCGATGGCATCCAGCGCCTGCGGATCGACCATGGTATCGGGGCCAATGATGGCGACCGCCTGCAGTTCGATGCGATCGGCCCATTTGTCGCGCATTTTTTCGAACAGCGCCCAGCTGATCTCGTGCTGTGGCGGCGCGGAATCCAGATGCGTGCGGATGGCGACGGTGCCGTGGGCATAGGCGCAGCGCAGGGAAAAATCCATGCGGCGCTCGACGTCTTCGGAGGCCCAGAGGTTTTCGCGGTCGGCGTGGACTGCCAGGAGAGCGCCCAGCCAGGTGCCGTCTGGGTTTTCCTTCCGCGGCCAGATATGGCCCTTGTCGAGATGGGTATGAATATCGACGAAGGCTGGCAGCACGAGGCCATTGTCGCAATCATAAACCGTGCCGCCACCCGGCGCGTCGATGCTGGGTTCGATGGCGGCGATTACGCCATTGACCACCGAAATATCACGCTTTTCCACGCGTCCGCCGCGCTGGCCCATGGCCGCGACCGGAATGGTCGCATTCTTGAGCACAAAGGTGCCGGTGGCGGAAAAAGACGACTTATCGGCCACGCTCAGTTCTCCCGCCGGATGGCGCTTTCGTGCCAGCGATGCAGCGTCAGCCAGGCGATGAACGAGGTCAGCCCATAAATGGCGATGCCGGTGCCGCACAACATAATCAAAGCCGCAAACATGCGCGGCAGGTTAAGCCGATACTGACTTTCCAGCAGCCGGAAGGCCAGCCCCGAACCTTGTCCTGCCGAGCCCGCGGCGAATTCCGCCACCACCGCCGCGATCAGCGACAGGCCGCCGGCGATCCGCAGGCCGGCCATGAAATACGGCATCGAGGCCGGAACCTTGAGAAACAACAGCGTCTGCCAGCTATTGGCGCCATAAAGCTCGAACAGGTTGAGCAGGTTATGATCGACGCTTTTCAGCCCTTGCACCATGTTTGAGAGGATCGGGAAAAACGCCACGAGGAAGGCGCAGATCATCAGCGCCGTTTGCGTGTCCGGCGCATAAATCAGGATCAGAGGCGCGATCGCGATGATCGGCGTCACCTGCAGGATGACGGTGAACGGCGACAGCGCCAGCTCCAGCCATTTCGATTGCACGATGATGATGGCCAGCGTCACCCCGCCGATCAGCGCAATCGCCAGCGCCATGACGGTGATGCGCAGCGTGACCCAGAGCGCCGGCCACAGCGTCGCCGAGTCGGTGAACAGCGCCACCGCCGCATCGCCGGGCCCGGGCAGGATATATTTGGGAATGCCATTGGCGGTGACGATCCACTGCCAGATCGCAATACCCACCGCCAGCGCCACCAGCGGCACCACTACCTGCAGCACTTTCTCGTTGTTCGACATGCGCGGTAGCAGCACGGCGACGGCGCTGTCCGTGCCTTTCTCGGCCGTGGCTTTGAGGTCGCTCATGGCTCAGCTCTCCGCCGATTGAATGGCGCCTTGCAGCGCGTCCGACACCTTCTGGCAATTGGCGCGGTAGAATTCGGAAACCCGATAAGCTCCGTCGCGCAAGGCCGGCTGGGCGATATCCAGATCGGTGAACACCTGCCCCGGCCGGGCTCGCATCACCACGATCCGGCTCGAAAGATACGCCGATTCATAGACCGAGTGGGTCACGAAGATCACCGTGATCCCGGTCTGCTGCCACAGCGCCAGCACATCGTCGTTGAGCTTCTGGCGGGTGATTTCATCGAGCGCCGCGAAGGGTTCGTCCATCAGCAACAGCTTGGGGCGGGTGACCAGCGCGCGGGCGATGGAGACGCGCATCTTCATGCCGCCGGAGAGTTCGCGAGGATAGGCGTCGGCAAAATCCGCCAGCCCGACGCTGGTGAGGTTTTCCATCACCTTGTCGCGCGCCTCGCCCTTACGCACGCCGCGCAGCTTGAGCGGCAGATACACATTGCCGAACACCGTTTCCCACGGCATCAGCGTCGGCTCCTGGAACACGAAGCCCACATCGCCCTCGGGCAGGCCGTGCGAATTGATCTTGGAACTGGGCCAGTCGATGCTGCCCGAACTGGCGGCGCCGAGCCCGGCAATGATGCGCAAAGCGGTGGATTTCCCACAACCCGAAGGCCCCAGCAGCGAGATGAACTCGCCACCGCGCACATCCAGCGACATGCCCTTGAGCGCCAGCGTGCCGTTGGAAAACACCTTGCTGACATTGTTCATTGCGACGACGAGGCGGCGCTGCGGAACGGCGGCCGAAGCCTCGGCTTCGGGGAGAGTCAATGTGGTCACAAGCAAACCCGTGTTAGGGCTAAAACGGCGCGGACAGGATTACCCGCGCCGATGGTTGGCAGATTATTTGGCGACAGCGAGGTCCATGCCGACGCCCTTGCAGACGAACTGGGTCGTATAGGCCTTGCTGATGTCGATGCCGGCCTCGTAGACGCCCGCCGCCACCATGGCGTCGTAGAATTCCTTCCACCGCGCGTCGGTCATGCAGCCAATGCCCTTGGTCTCGGCGTCGCCCGATACCACGATGCCGTATTCCTTCATCTTGGCGATGGAGAACTCGATCTGACCGTCGGTCATCTCGGGATTGTCCTTCTTGATCAGGTCATTGGCCGCCGTGTTGTCGCCGTACAGATAGTTGTACCAGCCGATGGCGGTGGCATCGACGAAGCGCTGCACCAGGTCGGGATTCTTGTCGACGATCTCCTGGCGGGTCTCGATGGTAGTCGAGTAGGGCGCATAACCACTGTCCGCGAGCAGAAAAATCTTGGGCGCCCAGCCGGTCTGCTTTTCGATCTCATAGGGTTCGGAGGTCAGATAACCCTGCTGTACCGCCATCGGATCGGCGATGAACGGCGCTGGATTGAACGTATAGGGCTCATACATTTCGTCCTTGAAGCCGGGGAACTTGGCCTTCATCCATGGCCAATAGCCGGCAAAGAAGCTGTCCTTGCCCATGATCAGCTTGGTGGCGGCCGTCAGGCTGCCCAGGTCGGTGAATGGCGCTTCGGGATGCGCCAGCAGCACCTGCGGGTCCTTCTGGAAAATCGAGGCGACGGTAATGCCGGGAATGCCCTGCTTGACGTCATCGATGGTGGACATGCCGCCCATGTAGAAATCGAGCTGGCCGGCAATCAGCAATTGCCCGTTGGGGGCCTGCGGTCCGCCCTGGCGGATGGTCACGTCCAGATTGTACTTGGCATAGGTGCCGTCGGCGACGGCCTGGTAATAGCCACCATGTTCGGCCTGGGCCAGCCAGTTGGTTCCGAAGGTGACCTTGTCCTGCGCGGTGGCTAAGCCCGTCAGGCCGCCCAGGACCATGGTGGTCGCGGCGGCCAGTGTCATGAACTTCATCTCGATCTCCAAAGCTCCCGGACTGCACCGTCCGGTCGTGGTGAATTCTTGTGCGCCTTTGAGGCATGCCCATTCTTTGCGTTATCTCAGGAGGATGGAAAGCTAAAAATGCGGCATTCAAAAATATTGCCTGTGTGGCGTGCAATTCGTCCGCAATGGGCTTGCAATCGATTTTAGTGCAGCTAACATTCCCGCCTCAAGGAACCACTCCTCATGGCCACGCCCCTCTCCCCGATAGATATTCACCCGCCCTTCGCCCCCTATAGCCACGGCATCAGCGTGCCTCCGGGCCAGCAACTGGTCTTCGTGTCCGGTCAATTGGGGATTGATGCCTCGGGCGTCGTGCCCGTCGATTGCGCCGGCCAGGCGCATATCTGTTTCGACAATATCGCCGCGGTGCTGCGCGAAGCGGGGCTCGGGCTGCAGCATGTTGTGCGCATCAACGCCTATGTCAGCGGCCGCGAGCACCTGCCGGCCTACATGGGCGTACGCAACACCCTGTTTGCCGCGCCGTTTCCGGCCTCGACCTTGATGATCGTCAGCGGCTTTGCCCGCCCCGAATTTGTCGTCGAGATCGAAGCCGTCGCCGCCGGTCCAATGAAGGAATGAGCATGCCGCGCAAGATCTGGTGGACCGACTTTTCCGCGTCCGACTTCGAGAGGATCGATCCCAACAAGACCATCGCGATTCTGCCGATCGCGGCGGTGGAGCAGCACGGTCCGCACCTGCCGGTGGGCACCGATACCATCATCAACCAGTCCATGCTGGACCTACTGGTCACCAAAATCCCCGACACCATGGACGTGGGCATCCTGCCGGTGCAGGCGGTGGGCAAGTCCAACGAGCATATCTGGGCCAAGGGCACCGTCAGCCACAAAGCAGGCAACCTGATCGATGCCTGGACGCAGATCGGGCTGGAGGTGGCACGCGCCGGGATCAAGAAGATCGTTTTCATCAATTCCCACGGCGGCAATGAGGAAATCATGGGCATCGTGGCGCGCGAACTGCGCGTCCAGGCTGGCATGCTCGCCGTCAAAAGCGGCTGGCGCTTTACCCCGCCCGGCGTGTTGACCGATGTCGAACGCCGCCATGGCATTCATGGTGGCGACTCTGAAACCTCACTGATTCTGCATTTCCGGCCCGACCTGGTGGATATGTCCAAGGCTGAAAACTTCGTCTCAATCGCCGCGCGCGACGAGGCCGAGTTCAAATATCTCCGCCCCACCGGCGCCTTCGGCCACGTCTATGCCTGGATCGCCTCCGACATCAATCCCGCCGGCGCCGTAGGCGACGCCACCCTCGCCACCGCCGAAAAAGGCCGCATCATCGCCGAAGCCAACGCAGCGGGAATGCTCGAAGTGCTGGCCGAGGTCGAGCGCATGCCGCTGCCGGGGATGCACTAAACCGCTACCGGCCCGAGGCGCTGGGCAATTTGAACACCTCGATAATGCGCATCATGGCCACCAGATGAGTGTTCTCGGCCGTCTTCGGTTCGCGGCATTTGACATGGGTAACCACGGTGAATCTCGCGCCATTGCGCTCACCCGAGGCCGCGAATTCCAGCCGCTGCCATTGCTGCGAATATCGGGCCCAGGTCACCGTGAATTGCATGCCCCAGCTTTAACCACCCTCCGACCACCGATCAAGGCAGCCAACCAGATCGGGTGGGGCGATATTTGGAAAATGGAGCGGGTGAAGAATAGCGCGCTCGATTTGCCTAGACTTTCCAGCCTTCGTCCCAGTTCTGAACGATGTGGCCGGGGGAGGCGGTGGTGTAGGTGCGCTGTGGGGGCACATAGTCGGAGGACCGAATGGGGCTTTTGATCTCCTCGGTGTTGAGCTGGCGCACCTGCTTGCGGCGGGCCGGGTCAGGGATGGGCACCGCGGCGATCAGCCGCTTGGTATAGGGGTGCTGCGGCGCCTTGAAGACCGCGGCGGCCGGGCCCATTTCGACGATTTCGCCCAAATACATGACGGCAACCTTGTGGCTCATCCGTTCCACTACGGCCATGTCGTGGGAGATGAAGAGGTATGAGAGGCCGAACTTCTGTTGCAGGTCGAGCAGCAGGTTCACCACCTGGGCCTTGATCGACACATCGAGCCCGGAGACCGACTCGTCCGCCACGATCACCTTGGGATTGAGCGACAGGGCCCGGGCAATGCAGATGCGCTGGCGCTGGCCGCCCGAAAACTGGGCCGGGTAGCGATTGGCCACGTCCGGGTCGAGCCCGACCTGTTCAAGTAGCTCGGCCACTTTGGCCCGGGCCTGGTCGCGGGTTCCCAGCCGGTGGGTTAGGTAAGGCTCGGCCACCGCATCGCCGACCCGTATCCGCGGGTTGAGGCTGGCAAAAGGGTCCTGGAATATCATCTGGATATGGCGCCGCATGTCGCGCATGCGTTCCTTGTCCAGTGCCATGATATCTGTCCCACCGATGGCGATCTGGCCGCTCTGCGGCTCGATCAGCCGCATGATGGCGCGACCCGTGGTGGACTTGCCACAGCCGCTTTCGCCAACAAGCGACAACGTTTCGCCCGGCTGTAGGTCAAACGAGACGTTTTCCACCGCATGCACCCGGCCATGCGTGCCGCCAAAAAATCCGTGGCCAAGATCGAAGCGCTTGACCAGGTTCTTCACCGACAGGGCCGGTTGGGCGGCGTGGTCGACAGTATCCGGCCGCGGTGCCGGAACACGCAAGATG
Source organism: Devosia sp. (assembly GCF_028290625.1). Classification (GTDB taxonomy): domain Bacteria; phylum Pseudomonadota; class Alphaproteobacteria; order Rhizobiales; family Devosiaceae; genus Devosia. The sequence goes on along the minus strand of NZ_JAQGJM010000012.1, from coordinate 94,051 downwards.
CCGGTCTTTCGATCGACAACCGGAAAATGCTCGGGCTGGCCATTGCCCTGCATCGATCCCAGGCGCGGCACGGCCGCAATCAGCGTCTTGGTATAGGGGCTTTGGGCAGCCTCGAAAATGGCTTCGGTTGGCCCTTGCTCGACCACTTCGCCACCCAGCATCACCACGGTGCGATCGGCGATTTCGGCCACCACGCCCATGTCGTGGGTGATGAACAACACGCCCATCCCCTCTTCCTGCTGCAATTGCTTGATCAGTTGCAGGATCTGCGCCTGAATGGTCACGTCGAGCGCGGTGGTCGGCTCGTCCGCGATCAGCAATTGGGGCTTGCAGGCCAGCGCCATGGCAATCATGACCCGTTGGCGCATGCCCCCCGAAAGATTGTGCGGCAGTTCGTTGGCGCGATCCTTGGCGGCGGGAATGCGGACTCTGTCCAGCATCCTTATGGCTTCGGCGCGGGCCGCCGCATTGTCCATCCGGCCATGAATGATCAATGTTTCGGCGATTTGCTCGCCGACGCTGACGAGTGGATTGAGGCTGGTCAGGGCCTCCTGAAAAATCATGCCGATCTGCTGGCCACGAACCGAGCGCATCTGGGCTTCGGGAAGCGTCAGAAGCTCGCGCCCGCTCAGCCTGACCGATCCTTCGATGAGGCTCGATTGCGGGTCGAGAAGCCGCATGATCGAGAGCGCGGTGACGCTCTTGCCGGACCCGGATTCACCCACGACGCAGAGCGTTTCACGCGCCCCGATCTCGAACGAAATGCCTTTGACAATCTGGATGCGCGCGGCCCTGGTCTGGAAGGACGTTTTGAGATTGTTGACCGCCAGCACGGGCTGGGCCGGAGCCTGCTGCGGCGCGATGGCGGGGGCGATGCCGAGATCACTCATGAATTGCTCCTTGGCATCGCTATTGGGATGTCGACGGGTCGAGCGCATCGCGCACCGCGTCGCCGACAAGGTTGAAGGCCAGCACCACGAGGGTAATGGCGGCGCCGGCGCCGATGATGGGCCAGGGCGAGCCGAAGATATTGTTCAGGCCATCACGAATGATGTTGCCCCAGCTCGGATTGGGAGCCTGCGTGCCGATACCCAGAAAGCTCAGCGAGGCCTCGAGCCGAATGGCCGACGCCACCCACAGCATCATCAGCACGACGATGGGCGCCATGATGTTGGGGATGATGTGCCGGAAGATGATAACCGGTGTCCGCACGCCCACCGAAATGGCCGCCTCCACATAAGGCTCGTGCTTGACCGACATGGTCTGAGCGCGGGCGACGCGGGCAAAGCCGGGCACGAAGGCAATGGTGATGACGATAATGACGTTCCAGAAGCCGCCGCCCAGAACGGCCGCAATCATGATGGCCAGCAGCAGTTCGGGAAAAGCCAGCAGCAGATCGACGATCCGCGAGATCAGCCGATCGACGATACCCCCGAAATAGCCGGCAACGACACCGAGCGTCGTGCCGATCACCGCGGCGGAGAACGGTGAGATCAGCCCGAAGATCAGCGAATTGCGCGAACCGTAAATCATGCGGCTCAGCACATCGCGTCCGAACTGGTCGGTCCCCAGCCAGTTCTCCCAGCTCGGCATGCGATTGATCTTGAGCATGGACTGGGTGAGCGGATCGTACGGCGCCAGCACCGGCGCGAAGATCGCGACCAAGGCCAGCAGAACGATGATGACCACTGCCACGATGGTGCCGGGGCGGCCGAGCAACACAGCTTTGATGGTCTGGAAGATGTTGGGCTCGGGAGCCAGCAGGTGGGGTGAAGTCTCGGTGAGAATGGTCATCATTTCATCCGGATTCGAGGATCGACGACGATGTAGAGCAGGTCCATCAGCAGGTTGATCACCACCACGAACATGGCAAAGACCACCACCCCGCCCTGGATGACCGCATAGTCGCGTTCGGCGATCGCGCTGATCAGCAACTTGCCGATGCCGGGGCGATTGAACACCATTTCGATTGCCACCGATCCCGACAGCGTCGCCAGCATGCTCAGGCCCAGTCCGGTGGTCAGCGGCAGCAGCGCATTGCGCAGGCCGTGCCGGTAGATCACCCGGTTCTCCTTGGCGCCCTTGGCACGAGCGGTGCGCACATAGTCCTTGCTCAGCACCTCAAGCAGGGACGTGCGGGTCAGCCGGCCGATGAAGGCGGCCTTGACGAAGGCCAGCGTCAGCGCCGGCAGGAAGACGTGGTACATGCGGTCCACAAACCCCTCGCCGCCACCATTGATGGGAAACCATCCCAGGTTGAGCGAGAAGGTGATGAGCAGCAGCGCGCCGAGGTAAAAATCGGGAATGGCGTAACCGATCAGCGAGAACACGCGAACGCTGCTATCGGGCAGCTTGTTGCGGTTGGTGGCCGCAAACACGCCCAGGGGAACGCCGACCACCAGACCCATGAGCATGGCGACCAGGGTCAGCTCGATCGTATAGGGCAGGTTCTGCAGGATCAGCCCGACAACGTTCCGGTTGTTCATCATCGAGGTGCCGAGGTCGAGCGTGAACACGCCCCTCAGGAACGTGAAGAACTGCAGCCACAAAGGATCGTTGAGACCCATCTTGTCGCGAAACAACTGCAGCTGCTCGGGCGTAGCCATGTCACCAAGGGCGGCAATCGCCGGATCGCCCGGCAGGATGCGCATGGCAATGAAGACCAGCAGCAGCACCAACAATACCGTGGGCACCGCGTCAGCCAGTCGAAGCAGTAGATATCTTGCCATTCTTGCCTCCAGCGTGGCCTAGCACCGCGAGCAATGGCAGCGCGCCCCGTGGGCGCGCTGCCTGCTATCAGGCGACGCGACGCGCCTTGTTGAGCGACCAATAGGCAAAGCCGCTTTCGACCGGGAAGCCCAGATCGACGCGTGGATTGCGGGCGATCACGTAGCTCAGGGTGATGATCCCCAGGATTGGCAGATCCGTCAGGAGCTTCTTTTCGATCTCCTTGACGATCACCGTCCGCTTGTCGAAGTCGGGCTCGTCCTGCGCTTGTGTCAACAGATCATCGACGCCCGGGATGGTAACGCCATAATGGCTGAAATTGCCCTGTCCGGTGCCGTCCGCCTTGACTTCCGCCGCGGCCGAAACCTGCTGCAGGAAGACATTGAGCGGGATGGGCCCATAGCTCGACGAATTGAGCGGCATCGCATTCTTGTCGAGGCGGTTTTCGGCATGGAAGGTCGTGTGATCGATGATGTCGAGCGCCAGCGTGATGCCGACCGTGCGCAACTGCTCCTGGATGATCAGCATGATCGCCGAGTAGTCTTCGCGCTGGCTGGTATAGCAGGGTATCTCGACGCCGTTCGGAAAGCCGGCTTCGGCCAGCAGGGCCTTGGCCTTTTCCGGATCATATTTGTACTGCAGCTCGGGCGGCAGCTCTTCCTTGGTCACCGAACCCTCGAACCCGGAAGCGATGATGCCGACCATGGGCTTGGCCAGCGCGCCATAGGCGGAAGCCAATCCCTCATTGTCGATGGCATAGCGGATGGCTTGGCGAACGCGGATATCGTCCAGCGGCTTACGCGTCAGGTTGAGGTGCAGCATGTTGAAGCTACCCGGCGAGGTTGCGTCGAAGATCGTTTCCGCCGAACGTTGCTGCATCGTGGGAATCCAGCCCGGGGAGCGGACGCCCTCGATCATGTCCACCTGGCCCGAAGCAAAGGCCAGCGTGCGTGCCGTGGTGTCGGCGATGAACGAGACCACCACCTTGGCCGTTGCCGGCTGCTCGCCGAAGAATTCAGGATGGGCAGTCAGCGTTATGCCCTGGTTCTCGTTGACGCTTTCGACCTGGTAGACGCCGGTGCCGATCGGATCGGTGTTGAACCCGTCGCCCTTTTCCTCGAACGCCTTCTTGCTGAGGATCGAGGCCGTGAGCACCGACACGGCCGAGCCGTTGAACAGCGGATCGGGACGCTTGAGCGTAAACACGACAGTATAGGGGTCGGGCGCCTCGACGCCGGCAATGTTGCCGAACTGCACCTTGCCGCCGGTGACGATCTCGGGATCGAGATGGCGACCGAAGGTAAAGAGCACGTCTTCGGAGGTCATTTCGCCATAGCCTTTGTGGAACTGCACGCCCTGGCGCAGCTTGTAGGTCCAGGTCTTGGCGTCCGGCGAGCTTTCCCAGCTTTCGGCCAGGCTCGGCTCGAAATCCTCGGGCCGGACGGCGAACTTGCCATCCGGATTGCGCACCAGCGTGTTGAACACCTGGTAGATCGCCCAATTGTCACCACCGGTCAGGCCGGTTTGTTGTGGATTGACCCCGGTGGGTGCCCGCGCGGCGAGCGCAATGGTGATCACGTCCTCCTGGGCAAAGGTGGGGGCCACGTGTAGCCCGATGCCGGCGGCAGCGCCGGCAGCCCCGGCATTGATCAGAAAGCTTCTTCTCGACAGAGCCATAAGGTTTCTCCTCCCTTGGTGTGGCTTATGCGGAAATTGGTATGCTTCTCCGCTTGAGTTCTTCGGCATTGAATTGGGCGCCCAGGCCGGGCGCAGTCGGCACGTGGAAGAGCCCGTCGACCGGTTCGGACGGGTTGGTGAACACACTGCCGGCCCGTTCCCATCCGTCCGCCAGTTCGACTGGCTTGTTGAGATGCATGATGGTGGACAGCACGTGCAGGTTGGCCAGATGGCCCAACGATGGCTGCGTCTGGTGCGGCACCAGATCGACGCCATGGGCGTAGGCGATGGCGGCGCATTGCATGATGCCGGTAATGCCGCCCATCTTGACGATGTCGGGCTGCACCATGCGCACGCCGGCATTGATCAGGTCCTTGAGGCCCTGGAGCGTATAGGTCTGCTCGCCCGCCGAAACGGTGATGTCGAGCCGCTGGGCCACCTCGCCCATGGCGGAGATATGGTAGTGCTGCACCGGCTCCTCGAACCAGGTAAAGCCCAACTCCTCGAGTGCCCGGCCAACCCGCATCGCCCCGCCGACCGAATAGCCATTATTGGCATCGAACCCGAGCACGAAGTCGTCGCCCAGCGCCTTGCGCACGGCCTTGGCCTTGGCGATGTCGCCGGGAATATCCACGTCGAGCTTGGTGCGATCGCCATCCCAGCGGATTTTGACGGCAGCGGGCTTTTCCTTGGCAACCCGCCGTTCAACGACTTCTACCACCTGGTCGACCGTGCGCCAGGCATTGCCGCCCACGGAGGCATAGCAGGTCAGGCTGGTGCGCCACGCACCGCCCAGCAGCTTGTAGATCGGCTGGCCGAGCAGTTTGCCCTTGAGGTCCCAGAGCGCGATATCGAGCGCGGCCAGTGCGGCGGTCGTTGCCCCTTCCGGCCCCAGCTTGATGCATTTGTGATAAAGCGTATCCAGCAAGACGGCGTGGTCAAAAATGTCCTTGCCGATCAGGAACGGCGCCATGTCGGCGGCAATGATGACGAGGGAGGCACGCCCACCCTGCATCGGGGACGCTTCCCCCATGCCGAACTGGCCATCCTCGGTTTCGATCCGCACGAAAGCGGAGCGGTTATTTGGCTTGGTCTCGTCAAAAACTAACTGAAATGTCTCAACCTTGGTAATCTTCACTGCACGTCCTCCTCAGTGCCGCGCTGCTGGCTACCAGCTCACGGCGATATATTTGGTTTCGCAGAATTCCATGATCCCGTGATGGGCGCCCTCGCGGCCCAGCCCGCTCTGCTTGACCCCACCGAACGGGGCCGCGGGATCGGACACGAGGCCTCGATTGACACCGATCATGCCGCTTTCGAGGCGTTCGGAAACGCGCATGCCGCGCCCCACGTCGCGAGTGTAGACATAGGCGATGAGCCCATACTCGGTGTCATTGGCGGCCGCGACCGCCTCGTCTTCGCTGGCAAAGCTGGTGATGGCGGCAACCGGCCCGAAGATTTCCTCGCGGCTGATGCTGGCGGTTGCCGGCACATTGCTGATCACGGTGGGCGGGAAGTAAAAGCCTTCACCACCCGAGGCCTTGCCGCCGGTCAGCACTGTCGCGCCTTGCCCCACTGCGTCGTCGACCAGCCCACCGATACGGTCCACCGCATCCTGATTGATCAGCGGTCCACACTGGGTCTGCGCATCATACCCAGCGCCCACCTTCAGCGCCGCCATGCGCTGGACAAGTCCGGCGGAAAAGGCCTCCAGAATGCCGTCCTGCACGTAAAAGCGATTGGCGGCCGTGCAGGCTTCGCCGCCATTGCGCATCTTGGCAATCATGGCGCCGTCGAGCGCGGCGTCGAGGTCGGCGTCGTCGAACACAATGAACGGCGCATTGCCGCCCAGCTCCATCGAGCAAGAAATCACGGTATCCGCAGCCTCGTGCAGCAGCTTGCGCCCCACTTCGGTCGAGCCGGTAAAGGAGAGCTTGCGCACGCGACTATCGTGCAGCATGGCGCTGACGGTGGCGCCCGAACGCGACGTCGTCAGCACGTTGACAACGCCAGCGGGAACCCCGGCCTCGGCATAGATTTCGGCCAGCGCATAAGCCGTCAGTGGCGTTTCCGTCGCCGGCTTCAGCACCACCGTGCAGCCCGCGGCCAGCGCCGGAGCAATCTTGCGGGTGGCCATGGCGGCCGGGAAATTCCATGGCGTAACCAGGATCGATACGCCGATAGGCTGATGCTCCACCACGATCTTGTTGGCCCCGCTGGGAGCGGTGTAGATGTCGCCATTGAGGCGCACGGCCTCCTCGGAGAACCAGCGGAAGAACTCTGCCGCATAGCTCACTTCGCCCTTGGCGTCGCTGAGCGATTTGCCGTTTTCGAGGCTGATCAGCTCGGCCAGCATGTCGCGGCGGGAGATCATCAGTTCAAAGCAGCGGCGCAGGATTTCGGCACGCTGGCGCGGCGCCGTGGCAGCCCAGCCGGGACCGGCCTTGTGCGCAGCAGTAACCGCCGCCATCGCGTCTTCGATGCTCGCATCGGCGACCGAGGTGATCGTCTTGCCCGTCGATGGGTCGAGCACATCGATCCGGGCCTTGGCCGAGCCAGGCCGCCACTGCCCATCGATCCACAGATCCGACGGCAGCTTGGCCGGATCGAAGCTGAGGCCAACAAAGGGTGTGTGCTTGTTCATGCTGGTTCCTTGACTGTGCCGCGCAAGGCGGCGCGATCGCCCACGAAGGCGGCATTGACGAGTTGCGTCATGGATGCCGTGTCGAGCGGGCGCGGATTGTTCTTGATAAGGCGCGTCGCGCCCAACGCGGCTTCCGCCGTCCAGGTTAAATCTTCTTCGCGGAGGCCGAGATCCTTGAGGGTTTTCGGAATGCCCACTGCGGCGAACAGCGCAGCTACCGCGTCAATGGCCGCCGAAGCCTTCTTGGCCTGGTCCATCCCTGCACTCGCCACGCCCATGGCATCGGCGATCTCGGCCATTTCGGCCTCGGCGTGGGAGCGGTTGAACTCCAGCACATAGGGCATCATGACCGCCACCCCGGCCCCGTGCGGCGTGTGGGTCAGCGCGCCAACCGGATATTGCACCGCATGGGCGGCGGCGGTGCCAGCTGTGCCAAAGGCGAGGCCGGCAAGGGTCGCACCCATCATCAGCCGCTCACGGGCGCCATGGTCCGCGCCGTTATCATAGGCGGCCTTGAGACTTCCAGAGATCAGCCGGATCGCCTGCAGCGCGTACTGATCGGAGAACGCATTCTTGCCGACGAAGACATGCTCATGCACGGTCTGCGCATCCGCCGCGCGGCGCAGCGTGGTGAACGCTTCGATCGCGTGGGTCAGCGCATCGGCACCCGATACCGCCGTCAGTCCGGGGGGGCATGTATAGGTCAGCTCCGGATCGCAGATCGCCGTATGGGGAATGAGATGGGGGCTGGCAATTCCCACCTTAACGGCGCGGTCCGGATCGGCGATCACTGCGACGGGCGTGACTTCCGACCCCGTGCCTGCCGTCGTCGGCACCGCCACCAGCGGCAGGATTGGTCCTGGAATCTTGAACTCGCCATAGTAATCGGACGGCTGTCCGCCATGGCTGAGCAGCAGGGCAATCATCTTGGCCGCGTCGAGGCAACTGCCGCCGCCAACGCCCACGACGACATCGGCACCAAAGCGCTTGCCATGCTCGAGACCGTCGAGAATGCAGGAAGCCGGCAGTTCCGCGACGGTGCGGTCATAAACATCCACCGCAATACCCGCCTGCCGCAACTGATCGACCATGGTGTTGAACTCGACCGCGCCGGCGAACCGTTCGTCGGTCACCAGCAGCGCCCGCTTGCCGAGCGGTGCCACGTAGCCCGCCAACGCGGCCCGCTGGCCGGCGCCGAACACGAGATTGCGCGGCAAGCGCGATGCGGCAAAAATAGGGGTCATGATAGGACGTGCTGCTGTTGTTGAATGGGGCCATCGGCCAGTTGCTGAAGCCGCGCCCAGACGGGATCGGCGATGACTACGCCGTCCGTCAGTCGGGCGGCACGATTGGCCCGGCCGCGCTCACCGGGCACCAGCACCGCGTCGAACCCGGCGGCCGGTTCAGCCGAGCGGATAATGTCGAGATAGGCCGAGAGACCCGCCACGCGGGGCCCGTCGATGACGATGAACACATCGCCCTTGTTACACAGCCGAGTGGTGTCGAGCGTCCCATGCACATCGGTGCCCAAAGCGGCGCCCGAAAGGCTGGCCACCAACAGCTCGAAGGCCAGGCCCAGCGCATAGCCCTTGGCCTCGCCGAATGGCGCAATGGCGCCGCGTTTGGCCGCCTCGGCGTCGGTGGTAGGGTTGCCGTCGGCGTCGAGCGCCCAACCTTCGGGAATGGCCTGTCCCCGATTGGCGCGGTCGTGGATTTCCCCCATCGAGACCACGCTGGTTGCGGTATCCATCACGAACGGATCGGTTTCGCCGGTCGGAATGCCGATGGCTATGGGATTGGTGCCGACCAAGGCCTTGCGCCCACCCCAGGGATGAACCAGGGCCTCGCTGGTCGACAGCACGATCGCGGCCTGACCCTCGCGAGCCACCCGCTCGGCATACCAGGCGAGCATGCCGATATGCTGCGCATTGGCGACTGCCGCTATGGCAATGCCCGAATGGCGCGCCCGTTCCTGTATCCGGGCCAGCGCGGCGTTGGCAACGATCGGGCCCAGGCCCTGCCGCCCGTCGACGGCCAGATAACTGCTACCCTGCCAGGTGTGGATGCCCGTCACATGTGGATCGGCCAATCCGGCCTCGATCCGCTGCACGATGCGCTCCAGTCGCAACAGGCCATGCGAGGGCACGCCGCGCAGTTCCGCGTCGAGCCAGAGATCGACCTGGACCACCGCGCTGGGCGCAGGCACGCCCGCCCTGACCAGGGCGCGCTCGGCGGTTTGACGGATTTGATCGGCGGCAAGAAGCGGCAAGATATAAAATCCGATCGGATATCTGATTGAACCGGGCGGACTATGGTGCTATCGCAAAGGCACGTCAATAGCTGGTATGGAAGAAGCGATTTTGGTCATCAGTGAGAAGCGAATGGTGCCGTCGACACAGCTCAAGCGTCCCACGCGACTGGGCGATGAAGTCTACAACGCCATCTATTCGCAGTTGATGTCGCGCCAGATCACGCCCGGTGGCCGCATTTCGGTGGACCGGCTGGTGCGCGAACTTGGCGTCTCGCAAACGCCGATCCGCGAAGCCCTATCACGGCTTGAAGCCCAGGGCCTGGTGGTCAAGGCCCACCTCATCGGCTACAGCGCCGCCGACCAGCTAGACAGTGCGCGGCTTCATCAACTCTATGAGTTGCGCCTGCTGCTCGAGCCGTTTGCCGCGGGCCGGGCCGCACTGAGCATGACCGAGGAGGCGCACGCCGCCCTGATCAAGCTTGCCGGCGAAATGCAGGCCGGCGAAACCGGGCCACAAGTGGAGGCCTATAGCCGCTTCGCCCAACTCGATAGCGAGTTTCACGACCTGATCGCCCACGCGAGCGGCAATGAACTCGTGCAGGAGACGCTGGCAAACCTGCATACCCACGTCCACCTGTTCAGGCTGTTCTACCACGCCCGCGCCACTGCCGATGCCATTCAGGAGCACCAGCAGATCATCGAGGCGCTGATCCGCCGCGACCCGCAGGCGGCCGAAATCGCAATGCGCCACCACATCGAGCGCTCCCGCGGCCGCTTCGCCAGCGCCTTCTCGCGCTGATCGCCGACTGCCTCGCGCAGTCTCATAACAGCGGCATCTTCGTCAGCTATAAAGACCGTTCGACTTAGGGTGTCCGTCTCGCCGCCGCCCAGGCCGGAATTTTGCTTGCCGCCCGAGCGCCCACGATGGCATCCGCTAGTCCCGCCGCAATCACCGGACCAAGCTTGAAGCCATGGCCGGAACAGGCGCTGAGCACCCATCCGGCGCCGCCCATGGGCACCGGCTATGCGGTCTGGACCGGCATCGGCGCCGCCGGCAGCGCAATCCTCGGCACCGCCGTCCTGGGCGATTTCGCCGCGCCAATGCAGATCTGCTGCATTCTTCTCATCCTGGGCAGGGTCATTGGCCTGCGGCTGGTTTCTGCAGGCTGATCGACAATTCCAGGATGGCCTATCCCTCAGACGGTCCCGCCGGGGTCACTGTGATCAACTCCAACCCCGGAGATTATGAAGCGCGATAGCGCCTCCAAATAACCGGCATCGGCCTTCTCGCGGGGAAACCATCGGCCGGGCTCCGGGCTCGTTCGAAGCCTTCGTGGCGAAAAACGCCGCGCTGTGGAAGGTCTCATGATCGAGAGGCGCCGGCGCCGAGGCGGCTCTCGACGCTAGCGCGTTCCCGCAAGGACGTTCAGTTGATGCTGATGCGCCGTGTTACCTGACCGTTGCTTTCCCAATAGGTATGCTTTTTCGCAATGATCGGATCGTCCATCGCCGGCTGGACCATTCCGGCCGTGTCGAACGCCCGCGAGGTCACGGTGTGTTCGCCCGACGGTGGGCTGGGCCAGTCGAGCGACCAGATTTTCCAGGCATGGTCTGCCGTTTCGCTCTCATCCACAGTCGCGGGTGACCATGGTCCGTCATCGATTTGGACTTCGACATGATCGATCGGCGCGCCCCAGGCCGCCCCGACGATCCGATAGTCCGAACCGACCTGGGTGACCCGTGCCGGAGCCGATTTCAGGCGGGCGCGGCCGACCGAGGTTTCGGCCCATACGGATTCGCCGTTATGCTCCTCCTCGCGGATGGTGACATAGTCGCGGCCCATCAGCAGGCTGGTGAAGCGCCGGTCGCGCAGTTCGATGCGTTTCAGCCATTTGGCATTGGCGATCCCGTACCAACCCGGCGCGATCAACCTGAGCGGAAACCCGTTGGCTGCGGGCAGGGCCTCGCCGTTCATTTCGTAGCAGAGGATGTTGTCGGGGCTCATGGCATCTTGCAGCGACATGCTGCGGGCGAAATTCTGGGTGAATTTCATGTCGCGGATTTCGATCTCGCCGGCATCCGCGCCCCAGAACACCACCTCGATGCCCTCATCGAGTACCCCTGCTTCCTCGAGAATCGGGGCGAGCGGTGTTCCAGCCCATCGGGCATTGCCGATGCCGCCGGTGAAGAAGGGAAACCCATGATTTCCCGAGCATTCGACGGTGAACACAACCTCCTGGCGCGGGCGGGCCATGATGTCCTCCAGCGTCAGGCTCAAGGGCTTTTTGACCAGCCCGTCCACGTCCAGCTTCCAGGCGGCCTGATCGATGATCGGCCGGTCGAAGTGGGAGATCGAGAAAAACTTGTCATTGGGGGTGATCCAGGAATCCAGATCCTCCCAGACCAATTGCGTCTGTACGCCTATCGGCTCGAGATTTTCCGTGGGCTGATCGAGCCAGGGAATGACGGTTTCGCCTTGCCGCAGCGGAAACGCATAGGCTTGGGACGACTGCAGCAAGGCCACGGCCGTCAGCGCGGCGCTACCCTGGATGATAAAATCTCTACGTGCGATGTCATGCATGATTGCGTCTCCTCCGGTATCGATGATCCAATTTGCGATGCCCCGGCGAGCGTTGCTAATGGGCCGGTCGAACGTTCTGGTTCACGCGGAACAAGTTCCGTGGATCGAACTTGGCCTTCAGCATGGCGAGCCTGGGATAGTTGTCGCCATAGGTCGCGCGCAGCCGCTCCTCGCCTTCGTCGTCCATCATGAAGTTCGGATAGCCGCCATCAAGGTTGTATTGGTGGACGTCCTGCCAATAGGCCCGAGCCCAGGTCTTGAGGGCACCGGCTTGGCCTGCGTCGGGGGCGATCGCGGCGATCACCATCGACCAGGTGGCGTCGCGGCAGTTCCAGGCCGTGTCGCCCTTCGCCTTGCGATGCACCGCGCCGTCGATCGGATAGAGGTGCATGAGGCATTCGTCGGTGGGTGCCTGCGCAATATGGGCGATATGAGCCTCGATGGCCGCATCCGGCAGCGCTTTGACGAAGTCCCCTTTCCAGTACCATTGCAGGCCCTTGGGATAGAGGGCGTCGAACATGCTCTGCAGGGCAGGATATGGCATCGGTCCAGCCCAGTCGAACAGCGGCGTTGGCAGGGCCTGGCGTACCGCGTCGACGGCGGCCTTGGCCTCATCGCCATTATGGGCGGCAAGGAGGATGCACATCCGCTTGCCCCAATGCTCGCGCGGAAACGGCTCCCCGCTCGGGATCGTCTGCAAGCCCAGCCAGATGCAGAAGTCCTCGGGTGCGCTGGCCTGGAACTGGCGATACCAGGCCATGACGGTGGCGGCTTCGGACAGGTCGAAAACGATGGGTCCGCCATACACATCCTGGGCTGGATGGGTGCGGAACAGAAAGCTGGTCACCACGCCGAAATTGCCGCCACCACCGCGCAGCGCCCATAGCAGATCGGTATTCTGCGCCTCGCTGGCCGTCACGAAGCTGCCATCGGCAAGCACCACATCGGCCTCGATCAAGCTGTCGATCGTCAATCCATATTGCCGGCTGAGATAACCGTGGCCGCCACTCAGCGTCAGGCCGGCTACCCCGGTGGTCGAAATGATGCCGAACGGTACGGCCCGGCCGAATGCATGGGTCGCGTGATCGACGTCGCCAGTGGTGCAGCCCGGCTCGACGCGGACCGTGTTGTCGGCGGGGTTCATGCGCACGCCCTTCATCATCGACAGATCGATCACCAGCCCATCATCGACACTGCCAAAGCCTGGTCCATTGTGGCCACCGCCCCGGATGGCAATGGCGAGTTCGTTGTCGCGGCCAAAATTGACGGCCTCGATGACGTCGCCGACGTCCGAGCATCGGGCGATCATCAATGGCCGCTTGTCGATCATGCCGTTATAGAGCTTGCGGGCCTCCTCGTAGTCCGCATGCCCGCCATCGAGCACCGCACCGCGATGGCCCGCTGCAAACCTGTTGATCGTTTCGGTGTCCATGGCCTTTCCTCCTCCTCCGGCAGGCTCTCGCCGGCGTGATGCTAGGCCCGGGGCAGCGGCCGCAAAATGCCCGATCGTCCCGTTTCATTGCTCCGGCGTCCTGCCCTGCGGCAGTGCCGGGGAGGCTGCGCCTTGTCCCGGGACCCATTGGGGGATAGTTTGCTAGGGTTGGAGGGGTTGGCGCGTCAGAAGCCGGGGCCCTTCCATCGGAGGCCGGAGACCATGGATGTTCTCTCCGATGTACTCGCGGCGGTGCGGCTGACCGGCGCGATCTTTTTCGACAACACTTTTCGCGAACCCTGGGTGGCCGAGACGCCCAAGGCCTCTGCGGTTGCGGCTTCTGTCATGCCGACTTCGCAATATGTCTTCTTTTTTCACACCGTCATCGAAGGATCATGCTGGGCCGAGCTGATCGATGGCCCCGACGAGCCGCTTCGGCTTCATGCCGGCGACATCGTCGCCTATCCCATGGACGATGCGCACGCTCTGTGCTCGACGGTCGGGATGCGGGCCAAGCCGGACCTGGCGGTCTATCATAATCCGATCGACAGGCAGCTTCCCTACATCGTCAATGATGGCTCGGGCGCCGGCACATGCCGCTTCATCTGCGGCTATTTGGGCTGCGATATCAGGCCATACAATCCATTCATCAGGTCGTTGCCGCGGGTCTTGCACGGGCGGGGGACGGCCGCGCAAGGCTGGCTCATCGATCTGGTGCACCACGCCGTTTCGGAAACCCAGGGCCCCCGCCCTGGGGGAGAGATCGTGCTGGCCAGGCTTGCCGAGCTGCTTTTCGTCGAGGTGATCCGCCAGTATGTCGATACCCTGCCGGCGGAGTCGCGCGGCTGGCTTTCGGGCCTGCGTGACCCGCAAGTCGGTCACGCCCTGCGCCTCATCCATGGACAGCCCCTGGAGAACTGGACCCTGGAAAGCCTGGCGCGGGCCGTCGGTTCGTCCCGCTCGGTCTTTGCGGATCGTTTCGCCCACTACACGAGCGACACGCCGATGCTGTACATCGCGCGCTGGCGCATGCAACTGGCGGCCCGGCGGTTGGAGAACCCGGCGATCAGCATTGCGCAGGCGGGCGCCGAAGTGGGATACGAATCCGAGGCCGCATTCAACCGCGCCTTCAAGAAGCTGGTCGGATTACCGCCCGGCACATGGCGAAAGGGCCGCCTTGCTTTGGCTGCGGTCAGCCCGGTGCTGCGGTCTCGGCCCGATTAGACATCAAGGGGTTCGACTGGCCTTGGCTCTACGCTGGTTGGCGGCGAGCAGGGCCAGTGCGACACCGCCGAGAATGCCCGCCGAGGAAAACAGCAGCCGGCCAGTCAGCTGTTCCCCGATAAACACCACGCCGCCAGCAGCGGCAATTGCCGGCACGGTCAGTTGGATAAACGCGGCGCTGGTCCGGGTTAAACCGGGCAGCACGGCGTACCATATTGCATACCCCACCCCGGAGGCGACGGCTCCCGAAGCGATCGCGTGGGCTAGCCCGGCCGTTGTGCTTGTGTGCGTCATGTTTCCCGCGATTGCCAGCACCACGGCAATTGGCAGGCATCGGATGAAGTTCCCCGCCGTATCATCCAGCGGTGCCCGCGAGCCGCGGCCCATTACCGAGTAAGCCGCCCAGCACAGCCCCGCCCCAACCATCAACACAGTGCCCAGCAATGGAGGCGCCACCAGTCCGGGAGCCACGAGGAACACAAGGGCCACAAGGGCGACGCCCAATCCGAGCCACTCCGGCACACTCGGCCTGTCGCCTTTCAGAATAGCCCAGGCCAGCATGCCGATCTGTACACTGGCGAACAGGATGAGGGCGCCGGTTGCCGCGCCGAGCATGAGATAGGCGATCGAGAAGGCCAAGGCATAACCAAGCAAGGCCGCGGCGCCCCACCAACTGCCGCTAACCACCATCGCGAAACGGCCGGTCTTGGGCCTCCGAACATAGACGATTGCGGCCAGTGTGACGGCCCCGGATATGAGACGCACGCTGGTATAGCCCATGGCGCTCATATCGCCCGCTCCAAGCGCCAGCCGCGCCAGGACCGAATTGGCCGCAAACGCAATCATAGCCACCGTCGCGAGCACTGCGACTCTCAACGCTTGGTTCCTTTGCTGGCCCGAACCGCAGCATAGCTCGGCGATACAAACGGGGCCAGCAGCAGGCCGGTTTGAACTGCGGTCGGCGCAACGGCGCTCATTGCTGCCGCGGCGACTATTGGGCCGGCGGCGGGGAGAAGGTGGCGAGATAGGCGATGACGTTGGCAACATCGTCGGGGTTGCGCAGCCCGGTGAAGCCCATGGTCGAGCCATTGACCACGCTGCGCGGCTTGGTGATGAACTTGCTGAGCGTCTCGATATTCCAGACCACGCCAGCCAGGCCGGCCTCAATCATGGCGTCCGAATACTTGAACCCCTCGACCGAAGCCGCGGGCCGGTCGATCAGGCTGGCGAGCCCAGGGCCTTGCTTGGTGCTTTCATCCACAGTGTGGCAGCCGGCGCATCTGTCGCCGAACATCTGCTCGCCCAGCGTCACGTCGCCCTGGGCCAACGCCCCTCCGGCACTCACCATGAGGGCGGCAATTGCGATCGCAGTCCGAACCATCTCACGACCTCCCTGATTGGCCTCGCGACCGAAATCAGCTCCCGGACCGTCGGGTCATCACGGAGCAATATAGAACAACCCGGCACAGTCACCAAGACCGCGTTGCCAGGGCCGCACCGCCTCGGGTGTCCTCCCCCGAGGGCCAAATCGCCCCATGTCGTCCGCGCGCATGACAAGCAAGGCCGCAGGTCCGTGACAGGATGCGTCAGATGCCAATGTCAGGAGGACGCAATGGACATGTCCAGCCTCATCGCCGCCAACATGCCAGCCAAGTCCACTCCGCCGCGGATGGATGCCAAGGCTGAGGACCGGTATTACGCCAGCCAGCTTGAGCTGCCGCAGCCGAATTTCAGAGTGCTGGGGTCAATCGCCATGACGGCGGTGGCGATCCTCATCGTTATCGGCACCTGAGCCAATCCATGCAGCGCCAGACCGGCAGTGCTATGGTGGGAGCCGACATTTTCGGAGGTCGCGGCATGGACGGCAGCGAGGATGACAGGGCCGCGATCCTTGCAGTGCTTCGCGCCGAGACTGAGGCCTGGCTGCAGCGGGACTTCGAGGCCCTGGCCAGCCATTGGGTGCAGTCGCCACAAACCCGACGGATGGAGGCGTTTGCTTCCCTCGGTGTCCGCGTTGATGAAGGCTGGGACGCCATCGCCGCGCGGCTAAAGAAAATCGTCGAGCGATTTCCCGAGCAGCAGCCCTTTGCCGGTCGCGTGCGCTGGGAAAAGGTCAATGTCGTGGTCAATGGTAACATGGCCTGGGTGACCTATGACCAGATCGGCAGCGATACCGGCGAGGATCGCAAGCGCCAGCTCAAAATTCTCCACCGGATGGATGGCACCTGGAAGATCGCCTGCATGGTGCTGATGGAAAGCAATATCGAGGAGCAGACTTGTCCACTCATCGAGGTCGACGCCGATGCGCGCATCGTCTGGATCAACCGTATGGCACGCGAACGCATCGGCGACCACGAGGGGCTCGTCATCTCCGCCGACCATCTGCGCGCCCGCCGGCGCGACCGCGATCCAGCATTACGGGAGGCGGTGCATTTAGCTTTTGACGAATTGCAGAGCCAGCGTCCGCTCAGCGTCGTACCAAAGCAAGCCTGGGCCGTGGCACTGGGCGAGGATACGGCAGGCGTGCCGCTCCATTGTTGGGTTTTGCTTGAGGACGGCAAGACGTTAGTGTCGTTCGACGATGCCCAGACTTTGACCCGCCGGATCGAGAGAGCGCGGGAAATCTACGGTCTCTCCCCGGCCCAGGTCCGGCTCGCCCGGCTCATCGTCGAAGGTCACGACCTCGCTGTCGCGGCAGATCACCTATCCGTCAGCGTCAATACGCTCCGGACCCAGTTGCAACGGATCTTCGACAAGACCGGCGTCCGCAACCAGGCGGCGCTCGTTCGCAGCCTGCTCAGCGTTGACGTACCAACTGGGTAGCGTCGACGCCCCTTCCTAATCGCCGCTTCGCCAGCCGGATCAGACTTGCGGGGCGGCGTCGATCAGCTTTGTGCGGATGCGTCGGGAGAGGTTGTCGATCACCGCCACTGTCACCAGGATCATCAGGATGATGAAGGCGGCCTCGTCCCAATTGTTGATACGGATGCGGTCGGAGAGTTGCAGGCCGATGCCACCGGCCCCCACAATGCCAAGGATCGTCGCGGAGCGGACATTGCCCTCGAAGAAATAGAGCAAGTGGCTGAGCATCACCGGGAAGACCTGCGGAAACACGCCCAGCCGCAGCGTCTGCACCGGGCTGGCCCCCGCCGAACGGACACCCTCGATCTGCTTGCGTTCGACATTCTCGATAGCCTCGGCAAACAGCTTGGAGAACACCATCACATCCGACACGGCGATCGCCAGCACGCCCGCAAAGGGGCCCATGCCCACGGCGCTGACGAAGATCAGGGCCCAGACCAGGCTATCGATGCCGCGCAAGGTATCGAAGCCGCGCCGCAGCGAGAAATGAAACAGCCAGTTGGGAACCACGTTCTTGGCGCCGAGAAAGCCGAGCGGCAGCGCCACCACGGCCGCCACGACCGTGCCCAAAAAGGCCATGGCCAGCGTTTCCATCATCGCATAGGCGTGCTCCCAGAAGACGCCGCCATCGCTGGGCGGCCACATGAAGCGGACGAGGAAACCGAGCTTGCCCAACCCATCCCAGATACGGGTCGGCGAGGCGTTGATCCACCAGAGGCCGAAACCCAGCAGGGCGAAGCAGGCGGCCCACAGGCCCCAGTCGCGCAGCCGCGCCGCGAGTGGGCGGGTAAACACCTGAGGGTGGGCCTGCTGGAGGGCCTTGAGGCGGTCGGCGGAAATGGCGGTGGTCATGGTCATTGCCCCTTGCCCAGATCGTGCCCGATCAGGCGATGGCGGATGGATTCGCAGGTGATGTCGATCACCGCGGTCGTGGCGATCAGCAGCAGCATGATGGCGCTGATATCGGGATATTCGAACTGGCGGATGGCGAGGTAGAGATCCTCGCCGATGCCGCCGGCCCCGACCACGCCGAGCACCGCGGCGCCGCGCACATTGATCTCGAAGCGCAGCAGCAGATAGCTGGCATAATTGGGCAAGGCCTGTGGCACCACGGCCAGGCGCATGATCATCGGCCAGGAGCCGCCCGCGGCGCGCACACCGTCGATCGGGCGCTCATCGACGTTCTCGTTGACCTCGGCAAAGAGCTTGCCCAGCGAGCCGGCAGTATGGACGGCGATGGCCAGCACGCCGGCGAAGGGGCCGAGGCCGAAGGCGTAGACAAAGATCAGCGCGAACACCAGTTCGGGCACCGTGCGCAGGAACTCCAGGGTGCGGCGGCTGATGAAACACAACGCCTTGTTGGGCGCCAGATTGCTCGAGGCGAAAAAGCAGAGGGCGAGCGCAACCACGCCGCCAAGCACGGTGCCGACAAAGCTCATCAGCACGGTTTCGACCAGCAGGCGCAGCCAATAGCGAATGCCCCAGTACCACTCGGCGATATCGGCGCCCAGGGTTTCCCAGCGTAGGGTGGGGAAGGTGCCGTAGATATAATTCCATGCCTTGGGCAGGCCGTTCATAAGCTTGGACGGGTTGAAGTCGCTGACCTGCATCGAGCCAACCACTGCACCGGCGAACAGCACGAGATAGAGCAGCGTCCAGAGCCCCCGCGTGCGGCGTTCGGTCTGGTAGCGGTGCTCGAAATCGGCGATCCGGCTGCTGCTGGTGCCGGCCAGGGCGTGGGCATGGGTCATTGCGTACACTCCAATAAGCAATCGGCACGGAACCGCTGGGGTCCGTGCCGATCGAGGGTTTGGCTTAGTTGGCGTTAGCGCGACGCTGTTTAGCGTTGTATTCGGTGATAGCGATCACATCGAGATAGTCTTCGTGCTTGGCCGGGGCATAACCCTTGGAATTGCCCGAAGTGTAGGCTTCGAACGCTGCCGGATCGGCCTCGGGGAAGGCGAAGACGGCGTTGGTGAACGCGGTCTTGAGCTCTTCGGGCAGGTCGGTGCGCATCACCGTCGGCGAATTCGGAATGAGCGGCGAGGTCCAGATGATGCGGGTGGAACCGGCCGGGATCATGCCCTTTTCCACCATGCGGGGAATATTGCCGCTGTGATCGTTGGTCTGGTGGGTCGCAACAGCCTCGAAGGTGCCGGCGAGCAGGGCGATGACGCTCTGCTCATGACCGCCCGAGAAGGCGGTTTCGCTGAAATATTCGTCGGCGCTCGTACCCAGCACGGTCGAGAGATAATAGGACGGAACCGCATAGCCCGAGGTCGAATTCGGATCGGCAAAGGCGAAGGATTTGCCCTTGATGTCTTCGAGCGTCTGGTAAGGACTGTCGGCACGTACGGCGATCACCGAATAGTAGCCGAGGGCACCTTCCTTATCGCGCTGCACCGCGACGGGAGTCACGAGGTCGCCCATCACTTTGCGAGCGAGGGCATAGTTGGCCGGGCCGATCGAGGCGAACTGGATCTGGCCGGCGCGCATGGCTTCGATGACCGCCGCATAGTCGGTGCCGCGCACGATGCTGACCGGAACGCCGAGCGTGCGGCTCAGGTAGTCGGCATATCCCTGGGTGCGGGCGATGGCGTCGGTCTCGTTTTCGCCCGAGGAAATGCCGATGCTGAGTTCGGGATACTGCTGCTTCCAGTCCTGGGCGAGGGCAGGGGAGATGATGGCAGCCGCCATCACTGCGGCCGCAATGGTGCGGCGCATGAACATGTTCATGATCGTAGGCTCCGGGGGTTTATGTCGTCGGGTTATGACCGCCGCTAGTAAGCAGCGTCGGCCAATTGGGGTTGCTTGGCCGCTGCCGGGATTGGCAAATGTGCGCCCAAGGTCGAAGTCAGGCTTTCTTCCACGTCGGCATCGCCGGCGTCGCCATAGATGCTCTGGACGGCCTGCCGCGTCAGCGTGTCGGGCGAACCGTCGAACACGACCTTGCCCTGCGCCATCCCGACGATGCGATCGCAATAGGCGCGCGCCGCATCCAGAGTGTGAAGATTGCAGATGACCGTTATCCGGTCCTCCTGGTTGATCTTGCGCAGGGCCTCCATCACGAAGCGGGCATTGCGCGGATCGAGCGAGGCGATGGGTTCATCGGCCAGGATCAGGCTCGGGTTCTGGATCAGGGCCCGGGCAATGGCGACGCGCTGCTGCTGGCCTCCCGAAAGGGTATCGGCGCGCTGCAGTGCCTGCGGCAACAGATCGAGCCGGTCGAGCGCCAAGGCGGCGGCGGCACGATCCTGCGCCGAAAAATGCTTGAACATCACCGGCAAGGTCTTGGCGGTGCCGATGCGCCCGATCAGCACATTGGTCAACACGTCGAGCCGGTTGACCAGGTTGAACTGCTGGAAAATCATGGCGCAGCGGGCACGCCAGGCCCGCAGGTCGCGACCGGCGAGCGTGCCGATATTGGTGTTCTCGAACAGGATATCGCCCTGCCCGGTGGTCGCCAGACGATTGATCAGGCGCAGCAAGGTCGACTTGCCGGCGCCCGAGCGACCGATGATGCCGACCATCTGGCCGGGTGGGAAATTCAGGGAGACATTGTTGACCGCGATGGTCTGGCCGAATGTCTTGGTGATCTTCCGCAATTCAAGCATGGCTCCACCTTCCGCAAGATAGCTGTTCTTCAGGCTTGGAGGTCCGTTCCTATGAGCGGACGATAGTTGGCTTGGATGACAGCGTTAACTCATTCGAATGACATCATGGTGACGAACCGGATTGCCGGGAGCCACGCTACCATCGGAATAGACCATGACGCCGTTGCAGAAGGTGGCGCGGATATGGCCGACGCCGGAGCTGTCGGCAACGATGAGGTCGGCGCGCAGGCCCACGGCGATTTCGCCGCGATCCTCAAGACCGAGCGCTCGCGCCGGATTGCGCGTGGCGAGGCGCGCCGCACCCGGAAGCCCGTCCGGGTCGGTTTGAGCCAGGACGAGCACGGCCGGCAGCATGGCCGAGGGGTGATAGTCGGCCGCGAGGAGGTCGAGCAGGCCCGCGGCATGAGCTTCGCGGGCGGACAGATTGCCCGAATAGGAGGTGCCGCGCAGCGCATTGGGTGCGCCCATGGCGTTGACCATGCCGCGGGCCTTGGCTTCGCGGGCGGCGTCCAGCGTCACCGGGAATTCGCTGATGCTGGCGCCCAGCTCCTGCATCTGAGCGACCTTTTCCACGGTGTCGTCGTCATGGCTGGCGAGCGGCACGCCGTGCAGGGCGCAATATTGAGCCATGGTCCGCAGGGTTGCGGTGAGATCGCCGGCGGTTTCCTTGCGATCGCGGATGCGCTGTTCGAGATTGGCCTGCGCCTGCTCGAGCGTAATGCCCTTGGACTTGGCGAGGTTGGCCGCCTGCAGCGGCATGTCGCGATATTGGCCCTGGCCCGGCGTATGGTCGCACAGCGAAATGAGATCCACCGAGCCTTCGGCGATCAATTCCTTGACCACCGACAAGGCGGCGGGAAACGTCACTTCGAAGCGGGCATGGACGCGATGATCGATCAGCAGGTTCGCCTTGTGGGCGCGGATCGCCCGGATCATTTCGCTGGTGAAATCGTAGGACCGCATGTGGCCATAGGTCGAGCCCGGGCTGAACGATACGGCGGCATAGGCCGTGGTGATGCCGGAATTGGCGAGCTTGCGGTCAAGATCGCGCAGACCCATTTCCATCGGCATGCGCACACCCGGGCGGGGCTCGATCTCGCGTTCGATCATGTCGCCATGCATGTCGATCATGCCGGGCAGCAGGATGAGGCCATTGCCCACGATATCGGCCTCGGCCACGGGGGTTTCGCTGATCTCGGCGATCAGGCCATCCTCGATGCGCAGGGCACCATGCGGGATCAGGCGGTCGGCAAGGACAATGCGAAAATCAGACAGCCACATGGGTCAGCTCGTTGTCAGCGGAAACGGGATGGGTTGCGAGGTCAATCTCACGATCGATAAGGTCGGTGACGTCGCCGGGGTGGTGGAAGACGCCGATGATGGCGACGCCGGCGGCCTTGAGATCGTCGAGGCGCCGCACCAGCGCCCGGCGCGCGCCGACGTCGAGCGAAGCGGTCGGCTCATCGAGCAGCAAAAGGCGCTGGGGTAGGATCAGCGCGCGGGCCAGATTGACCTTCTGCTGTTCGCCGCCCGAGAAGGTGCTCGGATAGGCGCGCCACAGTTCTTCGCGGACGCCGAATTCGCCCAGCCAATGGCGAGCCTGATCGAGCGCCTCAGCCTGCGACTGACCGGCGAGACGCAGTGGCTCAGCGACGATATCCTGCGCCGCGACGCGCGGGCGGGCGTTGAGGAACTGAGTGACGAAGCCCATTTCCTGGCGGCGCAGCAGGGCGATATCGACATCGGCGGCTCGGGCCAGGTCGATGGTGCCGAGCTTGGACTGATACCAGATATGGCCGCCCACCGGCAGGTAGCTGCGCCAGAGTGTGCGCAGTAGCGTGGACTTGCCGGCGCCGTTGCGGCCCTTGAGCAGCAGAAATTCGCCGGCGCGCAGGTCGAAGCTGATGCCCTCGAAGGCATGCAGCATGCTGTCGAGATGGAACATGCGGAAGGTCTTCGTCAGGCCTTCGACGCGCAGCAGCGGTAGGGTTTCTGGCGTTTGCATCGTGGGTCCCTAGAGCTTGGCGTGAACGAGTTGCTGGGTATAGGGGTGCTGGGGATCCTGGAACACCTGATCGGCCAGGCCCCGTTCCACCACCTCGCCATGGCGCATGACCAGCACGCGGTCGGCCATGGTGCGGATGACGCCCAGATCGTGGCTGACCAGTACCATGGTGATGCGACGATCCCGCTGCAGGCGCTTGAGCGTATCGAGCACCAGTGCCTGCACGCTGACATCAAGCCCGGTGGTCGGCTCGTCGAGCAGCAGCAGCGCCGGTTCGAGCGCAATGGCCTTGGCCAGCTGCACACGCTGCTGCATGCCACCCGAGAGTTCTGCGGGCCGCGCATCCATGCGGGCCAGCGGGAATTCGGAAGCGTCGAGCGCGTCCCGCGCCTTGCTGCGCAGCACGTCGAAGCTGCGTTCGCCGGCGATCAGCAGCCGTTCGGCGACATTGCCGCTCGAGCTATGGCGCATCAGCAGGCCCTGATGGGGATTCTGGTAGACAATACCGATGTGATGCGCGCACAGCATGCGTCGCTGGTAGCGATCGAGAGCGAAGAGGTTGTCGTCATCCTTTCCGGGGAGTTGCAGGCGATAGTCGCCCTGGTCCGGCGTGTCCTCAAGGTTCATCATGCGCAACAGGGTCGATTTGCCGGAGCCGCTTTCGCCCACTATGCCCATGACTTCGCCGGGATAGACGGTGACATCCACATTGCGTAGCGCCCGCACGCTGCCGTAAGTCTTGGACAGGCCGCTCATGGTCAACAGCGCTTCGGTGCGCATCAGTTGTGGTGGCAGCAGCGCGGCTGGCGCAGAGGTCATATCGATGCTCATGCCGAAAACTCCCCGTCCTGATACCAGGTAGCGCCGATTTCCACTGGTTCGCCCTCAGCCCGGCGGATGGCCTTGATGCCCAGATTGCTGTCGGACACTTCGAAGGCCGAACCGCCGTGATCCTGCGGAATCTCGTTCATGAAATAGCCCGATATGCCCGAGCGGCGGCAGACCAGATCGGCGTGATCTTCGACCCGGTAGGGCCGATCGGAGAAGACCAGCGGCTCGACGCGGGTATAGGGCGGTACGGCATGCAGGCGCTTTTCGCGGCCAGCCGAAAGGAACGTCAGGTGCTTGGCCATGTGCAGCTTGGGCACGTCCCAGCGCGGAATCGGCGATGGCGTCATCACGTGGCGGCCATTGACCAGGCTCGGATAGGCGGCGCCCTGCATGATGCGGCCCTTGCGAACGATCTGCTCGTAAAGCGTCAGCCACAGCCGGCCGTAGTCGGCATCGGCATGCATCTGCCGGGCGATCGACATATTGGGTTCAACGCCGCGCAAAGGTTCCGGATTGGGCACCTGCAGCACGAGAATCTGGTCGGCGCCGAGGGTTTCCTCGGGCACGCGATGGCGCGACTGGATGATGGAGGCCCCGAGGGTATCCCAGGTTTCGGTGGCGCCCGAGACGCGGCTGATGAAGCGGCGGATCGAGGCGGCGTTGACACCGTCATCGGCGCCCTGGTCGATGACCTTGATCGTCGAGGCCGGATTGACCAGCGTCAGCGTGACCTGCAGTCCACCCGTGCCCCAGCCGCGCGCCATCGGCACTTCGCGGCTGGCATAGGGCATCTGGCAGCCGGGCACGGCGATGGCCTTGAGCATCTTGCGGCGCAGTTCGCGCTTGGCGGAGGCGTCGAGAAAGCCATAGCTGGTCGCGGCCCAGGGCTTGGTGAGTGCGGAAAGGCTCATTCTGCGGGCTCCGTCTGGCGTTCGGTTGCGGCTTCCGGCGCAGGCTGGGCGGATGCGGCCTTGGCCTTCGCATCGCGCATGGCGTCGAGTACGGACTGGAAGGTCACATAATGGGGCAGCTTGAAGTGGATGCAGAAGCCGGAGGCTTCGACTGGCTCCGTGTGATAGAGGTAGAATTCCTCGTGCACGGGCGAGCCGACCGGCGCTTCTGCCGAATTGAGATCGAGCGTCGCGGCGGCGATCACCTTGACCTCGTTCCAGCCGAAGGTCGCGGCAAAGCCCAGCTCCAGATAGCCGCCCTTTTCCTTGGACGTCACTTCGGCCTGGCTGACCCGCACCCTGCCTGCCGAGAACGGCGTGCCGTTTGGGTGGCGGACCACCACTTCGGCTTCGGCGAGGCGCAGTTCGTTGACCGTGGGATGGGCGTTGCCATAGCCGCGCATGGCCGCATATCCGAGGGCCAGCACGCCGCCGGTTTCCGCGCGTGCCAGGCTTTGCAGCCGGTGTGCACGCGAGGCAGGGAACAATAGCGGTTCGCGGGTAAGATCGGGGATGTCGTCGGGCGCAATGGTCGGCTCGGTGGCAGGCGCCACCAGGCCCTGTTGCCGCTGCCAATCGGCGAGCGACGGCTGCCGGGCCGGCGCAGGCGTCGCTGCCGCCTCGACCGCGGGCGGAGTGTAGGGCTTGCCTTCGAGCACGTCGGTTGCCAGCAGGCGATGGGAATAATCCAGCGTCGGCCCGAGAATCTGACCGCCAGGAATATCCTTGAAGGCGGCCGAGATGCGGCGTTGGGTGAGAAGGTCATCCTGCCGCACCGGCGCTGCCACGGCGAGGCGCGGCTGGGTGGTGCGCCAGGCGCGCAAGACCAGCACGGCTTCGGAAAGTTCGCCGCCGGTCTGGGCCAGCGCCAGGGCGGCCAGTTCTTCACTGTAGAGCGAGGCTT
The DNA here is from genome assembly GCF_028290625.1 of Devosia sp. Taxonomy (GTDB): domain Bacteria; phylum Pseudomonadota; class Alphaproteobacteria; order Rhizobiales; family Devosiaceae; genus Devosia. The sequence continues at coordinate 68,349 of NZ_JAQGJM010000012.1, read as the reverse complement.
CGCCCATCACGCGATCGACCAGATAGGGCATGGATTGCTGGATAGAAGCAACGCGCGCGGCGTCGATGGTGCCCAGGTCCTGGCGGAACAGGCGCTCGGCCTGGTCGATGGCCTTTTCGCCACCGCGGGTTGCCACATAGGCCATCAGAGCACCTCTATCTGGGTCGAACGGGGAATGCCGATGACCGCTTGGCCATCGACGAGCAGCAGGTCGAACCCTTCGGGATAGGCGCAAAGCCGTGCCCGCATGGCCCAGAATTCGGGGGGAAGAGCGATCATCATGTCGCGGGCGCCGTCGATGCCGGGGCCGGTGAAGCGCAGCCGCTGGCCGGCGCCATGGGCGACCTGTGCCACCAGCGTGGCGCCGTCGTCGGGATAGAGCGCGCTGCCGCAGCGGATGGCGTCCAGCTCGGAGGCCGCCCCGGTTAATTCGCCAAGAAACAGATGATCGGCCATCGCCAGGTCTACGGCCAGTACCGCGCCGGTGTCGGCGATCATCGACGCCAACTCGACGCTATCGGTATAGGCCGCGCATTCGCGGTCGATCAGGGCCTCGACGATCGGCGCCAGGCCCGGTTCGGGCAGCTCGCGCACCTCGCCGGGGCGGGCCATCGACCACATCAGCGCTTCGAAAGTGGCATTGCACCGCGCTTCGGCGGCGTCGGGAGCGGCTACGGTCAGCATCAGAAAGTCTCCATTTCGACGCGCGTCGCCTCGACCCGGCGCATGCGCTCCGCATCGAGTTCGGCCAGATGCATCCGCTCGGTTTCGATGAAACCCTGGATTGCGTCCGCGTTCGGTTCTGCGGCCAGCGCAAGGTCGACCACGGCCATCGCCATGGCGCGTTCAAGATCGCGGCCGGTGATCATGCCGTAGCCAATGCGGCCCGTGGCGTCGGCGATGTGGGCCTCGCTCACCAGCACTTCACCGAGGTGAAAATCGACATTCTCGACCGTGTCGCGCATCGGCACCATGACCAGACCGGTGCGGTTGGCGATCACCGTGATCTCGCCCAGCCCATCCAGCAGGCCCTCGGCCAGCGCCTTGAGCCGCTCCGGCCGTGCCCGCGCCAGCAGGCTGAGGGCATCGCCATGGCCGGGCCGATCCTGCCCGTTGCCGCCATTCGCTTCGTTAAACATCGTCGGTCCTTTCGCTCGGCATGCCGCGGGCTTCGGCATTCTCGAAGGTGAATTGCACGCGATCACCGGCCCAGGCCGCCTCGGAAAAACCGATGGGCGCGCCATTCATGTCCACGTCGGTCTTTTGCACGATCAGCACCGACTGGCCCGGCCGCATCATCAGCAACGAGGTCTCGTGCTCATTGGCGATGCGGGTGAAAATCGTCGTGCTCTGCCGGCGATAATCCTCGATGCCATAGGTCTTGTAGATCGCGGTGAGCGAAGGGGTAGTCTTGCGGCGCTCCGAGATATCGGGAAAGCGCTCGACGTCGTGATAGGTCCAGCCCAGGCTGATCGGCAGGTCATTGGCAAAGCCGCGCCAGGACCGCGCCGTCACCAGAGCATCCGGCGCCAGCTTGAGCGCGGCGGCCACGCGCGGGCTGGCCGGTATCTGCATTTCCGAAATGGCCTGGCCGGAACCGGTCAGGCCTTGCGCCATCAGGTTTTCGCGGAACCGGGTGCGTGGGCCGACGACATAATTGATCAGCGGCGCGCGCTCGACGAAGGTGCCGCGACCGTGCTCGACACGCAGCTTGCCTTCCGCCACCAGCGCAGCCAGGGCGCGGCGCAGCGAATGCCGTCTGGTATTGTAGAGCAGGCAGAGTTCGGGCTCGGACGGCAGCTGTGCGTCCGGCGCCAGATGACCGGCAGCGATTTCCGCGCTAATTCTGTCCCGCGTGGTTTCCCACGACTGTCCACGACTATGCATAACGCCCGCTTCACTCATTCGGATGAGTTGGAAACTAGACGCGGCGGGTGACACTCAAATGACGGGAAGAGGCGTTTTTGAAAATTGCGGCGCGAAACGCCGAGCGGAGACACGCGACGTCCGCGCCGCGACGCAAATAGCGAGCGTTCGGCTTTCTCACGACCGGTAGGGGGCTGCCGTTACCGCCAGGTCCAGGTCATGCTGGCGGTCAGGGGCGCGCCCGGGCCGATGACCTTGGGATTTGGCATGTTGATCGAATTTGGCGGCGCGGTCCAAGGCTCGATACAGACCCCGGCCTCCTCCATGTCGTAGATGATCCAGTCCTGGCAGTCCGAACTGACCGTCAGCTCCAGCTCGCCCGGCCAGCGCACGACCGGATCGGCACGCAGATCGCGGAAGCAATAGTCCCAGGGCCGCGGCGCCGGGGCAGTCATGGCGCCGCTCGGCAGGCCGCTCTCGTCATTGGCCCACATCGTGCCCGGCTGCACATCGAGCTGCAACTCCGCCGAAGCGGGCGTGCCGGCGAGACGCCGCACGAACCAGGGGTGCCAGCCGATAGCCACCGGCATCCGCTCGCGGGCATGAACCTCGATCTGGAAATCAGCGCGTCCAGCGCTGAGCTGCGTCCGCTGCACCACCCGGCACGGCCAGGGCCATAGCGCGCCGAGCTCGATGCTCATCTCGCCATCTCCGGTCACCTGCCAGGGCTTTTCCGTGACCAGGCCATGCAAGGCATTGGGGCCATTATTCGCCACGAACGGATAGCTATTGCCCTCCCAATTCAACTGCGCATTGCGCAACCTGCCGACCCAGGGGGCCATCACGAAACTGCCGAAATGGAACACGTCCGCGCCGTGCTGCACCATCAGTTCATGCTCGCCCACGCGGAACGACGTCAGCCGCCCGCCATCCTCGGGATCGAAGGAGGCCGAGCATCCCTCGGCTGTCAGATGCATCTTGTTGCTCATTGCGCCGTCCATCCTCCATCGATCACAAGCACCGTTCCGGTCACCATCCTGCCCGCCTCCGAGGCCAGGTAGACGATCGCCCCGGCAACGTCATTGGTCAGCGCGAATTTGCCGAGTGGTATCTTGGCCAACACCGACTCCTTCATCGCCGGCTCGTCGAGGATCGGGGCGGTGCCGGGCGTATAGATGAAGGTCGGCGCCAGGGCATTGACGGTGATGTCGTGCTTGGCCCATTCGACGGCGAGCGTCTTGGTCATCATGTTCACCCCGCCTTTGCTGGTGCAGTAGACTGCGGCATCCGGCAGGGCGACCAGGCCGCCCTGCGAGCTGATATTGATGATGCGCCCGCCCTTGCCTGCGGCGACCATGGTGCGCGCCACCGCTTGGCTCATGAAGAACATGCCCCGCAGGTTCACGCCCATCATCTCGTCCCAATCGTCCTCGCTGACGTCGAACGCCGCACGGGCAAAGCCCAGCCCGGCATTATTGACCAGAACGTCGATGCGGCCATGCTGGGCGGTGATTGCCTCGACCGCGGCATTGATGGAGCCGACATCGCTCACATCCAGAAGCCGCGGATGGACGGTGTAGCCGCTCTCCCTGGCTTCCGCCGCGATGGCGGCCAGATCGGTATCCGTTCGCGCGGTGGGCACGACTACGGCGCCGGTTTCCGCCAGCAGGATCACGAGCTCCCGCCCTATGCCCTTGGAGGCGCCGGTGACGACCGCCACACGGCCACGAAGGTCGAAACGCGCCGCTGCGCTGCTTCCCGATACCAAGTCTGTCAAGATAAGCCCTCTAATGAAATGGCGATGCGAACGGCCCGGTCAGCCCTGCGCCACGAGCTGGGTGATGTGCTCGATATCTGCGTCGGCGCTTGAAAACTGCCCCATGACCCGCCCGCGGGCCAGCACCACGACTGTGTCGGCGACGGAAAGCGCCTGCGCCAGATTATGCATGATCAGGATCACGGCCTGGCCGGCGTCGCGGGCGCGCCGCACCTGGTCGAGCACCTGTTCGGTCTGTCGCACCGCAAGGGCGGCGGTCGGTTCGTCCAGGATCAGGCAGCGCGAGCCATAGGCGATGGCCCGGGCGATCGCGACCGCCTGCTTCTGTCCGCCCGACAGCGTGGCGGCCGGATCGCTGAACCGCCGGCGCAGGTCCACGCCCAGCGTTGCCAGCGCCTCGCGGGCAACGGCCTCGGCCTTCCTGGCGTCATAGATGCGGAACGGCCCAAAGCCCTTCACCGGCTCGTTGCCGAGCACCATATTGCGCGAGATCGACATCAGGTCGCAGACCGCAAGGTCCTGGAACACGGTCGAAACGCCCGCGGCCCGCGCATCATGGGCGCCGCGGAATACCACCGCCTTGCCGTCGACCTCGACGCTACCGGCGGTAGGTCGGTGGACGCCGGAAAGGACCTTGATCAGCGTGCTCTTGCCCGCGCCATTGTCACCAAGCAGGGCCAGCACCTTGCCGGCATGGGCCTCGAGGGAAATGTCGCGTAGCGCCGTGACCGACTGGAACGCCATGGTGACGTTGCGCAGGGCGATGACCGCGGCGCTCATGATGCCGCTCCCTTCGAAGCTGGGCTGGGTGCCTCTGGCGGCGGCATGGAGGGGCGCATGACGAAACGGGTGATCACGGCGCGATTGATCAGCACAGCGACGAGCACCACGGCGCCCAGGAAAATGTTGACCCAATATCCCTGCAGCCCGACCAGCAGCAGCCCGTTAGTGACCATGGCATACATGATGGCGCCGAGCACAGTGCCGATCACGCTGCCATAGCCGCCGGTCAACAGCGTGCCGCCGATCACCGTCATGGCGATGGCGATCAGTTCCCAGCCGGTACCGCGATTGGCGTCGATCGAGGCATATTGCACCGCCGCAATCACGCCCGAGAGGGCGGAGGTAAAGCCCGAAAGAGTGAATAGCGTCACCGTCGTGCGCGCCACGGGAACGCCGAGATTCCTGGCCGCGGTCGGGTTCTGCCCGATGGCGAAGGCCCAGTTGCCCATGCGCGTGCGCAACAGGAACAGGGTCGCCAGGATCGCCACCACGATGAACCAGAGCAGCGACATGCGATAGCCGAACAGCAGCTTGCCGGCGATGATCTGGGTATATTCATCGGGGAATTTCACCACGACCGGGAAGCCGCTGGTCTGCATCGTCAGGATGCCGCGATAGATCAGCGAGGTCGCCAGCGTGATGATGAACGACGGCAGCCCAGTCTTGACCTGGATGATGCCGTTGATGGCCCCGAGTGCGGCGCCGAACGCCAAGGCGCAAACCAGGGTCAGCGCGGGCGGCAGGCCGAGCACATTGCCGAAATAGTAAAGCGCCCATCCGGTCAGGCCGACAACGGTGCCGACCGAGAGGTCGAAATGGCCGGCAATCATCAGGATGGTCACGCCCACCGCGACGATGCCGTATTGCCCGGCGAGGCTGGCGACATTGATGCCGTTGTCGTTGCTGAGGAACAGGTCCGGACGCAGAACGGAAAAGACCGCGAAGGCCACGACGAGCCCGGCCAGCGAGGCAAGTTCGGGGCGGCGCAAGCCGTCCCGAAGCAGGCCGGCAACCCCGCCCATGGAGCCCGATGGGGCGGATTTGGTTGGGGTCGCCTCAGCCACGATTACCGAACTCCCGCTTCAGCGAGGCCGGCGACAGCGGCAGCATTGGCGCTGTCGACGATCTGCGGACCGGTCAGGAAGTAGTTGGACTGCACCAGCCCATAGCGAATGTAGTGGACCAGTTCGAGTACCGAGATATAGCCACGCCACCAACCCTGCTGGTCCATGGTGAAGTCGAGATCGCCCGCCTGGATCATGGCGACGAGCTCGGGGCTCACGTCGAAGCCGGCGGCCTGCAGTGGCCGGTCCACGGCCTTCTTGGCGGCAACGATGCCGGCCGTCGCCGGTTGGCCGGTCGCCAGAACGGCGTCCACGTCGGGATGCGAGCGCAAATAGGCTTCGGTGATCGAGGCGGTCTTGCCCGGATCGAGGTCGCCGGCGACATGGTCGTAGGTCACGCCCTTTTCCTGGGCGATCTGTTCCATGCCAGCGCAGCGCGCCGTCTGGGTGCCGTCACCAACGCTTTCCTGCACGCAGATCAGCGACTTGGCCCCCTTTTCGATGAAGCGGTTCGCCGCCATCTGGCCGGCGGCATATTCGTCGGCGCCGACCCGCGATACATAGACGTCGTTGGGATCGCGCAACGGCTGGTCCTTGACGCTGGGAGCGGGATTGAAGGCCACCGCGATGCCCTTGCTGACGGCGTCCTTCGCCACCGCATCCAGATCGCCGATCCCCAGGATCAGGATGCCATCGGGCTTGGCCGCCATGGTGGCATTGATCTGGTCGATATAGGAGGCCAGGTCGACGCTCTGCGGATAGACGTATTTGATGTCCACACCCAGATCCTTGCCCGCCTGCTGGGCGCCATTGTTGAGCACCCGGAAGAAGCCCGAGCTTGGATCCGCCAGACCTTCGACATAGATGGTGAGCCGCTTACCGCCGGTCAGGTCGCCGGGATAGTTCGCGGTTTCCTGGCCAATTGCTCCCAGGCAGGAGGATACGATCATCGCGACTGACGTCGCGGCTAACAGAATATGTCTCTTTGACATTATGCACCTCGGAATCCGTTCGCTTGGCGCACCATTCCACGCATCTCGGTAGCATACCGGAGGCGCACGATGCGTTCCAATTTAATACCACTTCGGTACAAGGCCACGCCGATCCGGTCCCCACAAGTGCGCAATCTGGCTAATTGCACAGCAATTGGATTTGTATTGGTATATGTGTTTTGCCGTAGCTAGGTGGTGGCCTCGGCTAAGGTGCCCGGAGGGCTGCCATCGGGCGCGCCCTGCAGTTCTGGCGCCCCAGCGCTGATTGTCTGCCACCCGTGAGCGTCACGCCACGGACGGGCATCCACGATGGGCTGGGCTTTCAGGGAAATGCGGACTAGCGGGCTTCGGCTATCCGGGCCACGCAAGGCCCCGGCTACCTTGCGGGTGGTAATGCCAGATCCCGCGTTTTATCTGTGGAAATCGATCGGCGCCGGAACTGTCTTTTCGGCCGCCCATTTTGGCTCAGGTATCCCCGTCAGTGACGCCTCGGGTGTCACAGGGAGATTTTTGGAGCGGGTGAAGGGAATCGAAAGGGCATCGTAACTAGCTGAGTTAAAACAACTAAATATCATGATAGACGCTTCATACCGTGCTAGATACCGTAAACCCGCTTGACCGCCCTTTTTCGGCTAGACGTCGTGTTAAGAGCGAGGCAAATTCCAAGCGTTGTTCCACGGGAATTGTTAGTATGCCACCCCTTGGCCGTGCGATGTCGGCGATGCAAACCGAGCTTATGGTTCGGAGGTTTCCATCCTATCTGGGTCCGGTCGAGGAATACGTTGATAGCGTGAACGAAGACCAGATCGATGCATTGTCCGATAGCGATCTAGATGCACTTTTGATTGAATTCGGCGACTGGTTAGCTCCCACAAGCCGATTTCTGGATATAGTTTCTCTCGACACTGTGTCGGTGACGACAGAGGGAGAAGCAGGTGATGAAGATGCTCAGCTGCGTCGACGACTGCAAGTATTGCTTTCGCAAATGAGCATCTACAATGACGAGTTGAGCTATCTCAAGTTCGATGAGTTAAAAGTCCGGTATGACGCCCAGCGTCTATCGGACCTCGCGGAGCTCGAACAGGGCGCACTTCTTGAAGACCGCGGCCGCTTTTTTAATCATGTTGAGGCTGAGGCGGACTTCAGTTTTTGGCAGGGTATGGCGGTCTGGAGTCCTAGTGAGGCGTCTGCGCTGATTCTCGGCAAAGATCCGAGGAAAGTGAATGAAAAGGCGTTCAAACGCCAAAAGCTGGATAAAAACTCGTCGCCGTTCATCTATGAATTTTTCCGCCTGAGAGAAGCGATTTTGAGGGCCGGTCAAGCAAACAAACTTCCCGCTATGGCAGGCCCTAAAGAGGTTGCGTTGTGGGCCTCACGTAACAAAGCGCTTAGGTCGGAAGAATTTACAGTCTGGGCGGACCATTTTGAGAGCGCGCGGGCACCAAATACCGAGGCCGACGACTTAACGACCAGCGAGCGGCATAGCATGTACAAGCTTATTCTGGGTTTGGCGGCCGCTCACTACGGCTATTTGCCAAAAAATCATCTCGACGAACGAAACGAGGTCTATTCCGCGATTACGGACGACATTAACTTGTCCGGCATGGGCACCGACATAAAAACGGTCCGCGGATATCTAAAGGCCGCTGCTGAGTGGGCCTATCATCAAGAAATTAGACTGTCTCAACCTGCTCCGGAAAAGCTGCGAGGGAAATCCCGAGGGAAGCGCACAATTCCCTGAGAATGTCGTTCACTTGTGTCCCCGCCAACAAGCCGTTGGACGGAGATACACTATGAAAACCTGCATTGAGCCTACTTGCTTGCCGCCGCCGATTGCCTTGCCTCCAACTGGCTTTCTTCGCCAGTCTGTAGTGCTCGACTTGATTCCCTGGAGCAAGTCTACCCTGTGGAACCGCGTCGCAGCGGGCCAGTTTCCTCACCCGGTTCCGCTCGGCCCCCGTTTGGTTGGCTGGCGCGTGGAAGCCGTGGTTGCCTACATTCAGTCGCCCACTGACTGGGAGGCGGCCAATGCCTAAGGACACTAAGCCAAAAATTGGAGCCCCGATCAAAGCATCCAAGGCTCAGAAGCCTCCCGCGTCAGTGGAGTCTGTGTTCCTCCCGAAGTCGTCAGATTTGACCGAGGACGGTGGCCCTGTCTCTGTTTTGAAGTCAGCGAATGCGGACTTCTCGGATCTCGGTGGCAACTACCGCGCCAAGCTTCATGAGGCTCTTGCCCGCGTGTATGCAGTGGCGTTGTTCTTTGACCGTAATCCGGATGCTTGGCAGGATTTTTGCCGCGATCCGACTTGGGCGACCTTCAAGGGTAAGCCGCCGACCGTGATTGACACCACCGACAAGCTCCAACCCACGGTCAGGTTTGCGGTGGGGTTCGAGCTTCCCACTGCCAGCAAGACGGCGAGCAAGTACTACGCTGCGCTCGCATACCCTTATCAGACAGGGGTGCCAGCATCCGACATTGCTGCGTACCTGGAAACCGGCGGGGGTATCGAAGAACTCGCGGCGAAAGCGGCCAGGAAGCGTCGTAACGGCACATTGGATCTCAACGCGCCGCCGATGGTGAGCATCCTTGCGCCGCTGGACGAACCGATGCGCGAACTCTTGCGCGCCGCTCCTTCCAAAGGCGTCAAATTCAAGCTGTCCGTCATCAAGACGGATGGCATCGGCGAGATGGAAATCAAAATTCATCGCGTGTCGTCCGACAAGAAGACGTCTGCTAAACCTTTGTAATACCCAATTTTCACAAATAAACTGCGCCCCTCAGCTATTGGGCAGTCAAGCAAATTGCCTGACTGCCCAACCTGACGGCCGCGTAATAAGGAAACGAACTATGCGCCGCAATCCCCACCTGAATATGTTGGAATCTGTACGCCATCATGTAGGCCGCGATAACCAGCTCAAGAACTATATGACGACCAAGCGGGGTCGTCCCGCCATCGATGATGCCTCTGCCGACACGTTGAAAGACTCGGCCGCCCTGTCGCTTAAAGCGAATGCCACATTGGCCCGCATCGAATTTGCGCGCGCGCTCTCCCGTCAGGTGGAGAAGCATGCAAAATCGATGAGTTTTCCATCTTTTGTTACCTTGGCCCCATCGCAATTCGCTGTTCCGATTGCCGAGGCATCGCGCTTCGATGTGGGCAAGCTCATCGAGTGGGCCAAGAAGGCGTTGACGTGCCGTAACCACATCACGTTTGTGGAGGCTGCGCTCTACACCAACTACCAAGCCCAGCGCGGTGGTGCGATGGGGGCTGTGCACTGGCACACCCATTCGATTTGTTGGGGCGGTGACGAAGAGTTCGACGACGAGCAGATGTTATTTGACCTGATCGAAGCGGGCGAGCAGCCGTTCATTCCAGGTATTCGCCTTTATCATCGCCGCCTGCTCAGTGCAGCGACGGTGGTGGGGCGGACCATTTACATGGCAAAGGCCCCGTTGAGCGAATATCGCGTCTACGCTCAGACCGAGGAAAAGACCGACCCCCGTACCGGCGAAATGTTCAAGACGCCAACTGGACAGTACATCCAGAAAAAGCGGGCATTGCGGCCCGGTGATGCATCGCTGTTGTGCCGCATCATCGGCACGAAGGATTTGCCGTCATTGACCTTAGCCAAGGGCGAGGGCGAGGAACTTCTGAAGACGGCAACCGAGAAGGCGCGGCTCAAAATTGCTAAGATTCTGAGCTCGCTGTCGACGGAAGGAGCGATGGCCAATGTTGCCCCTGAAAAGTCATATTTTGACTACGCGGGCAACGGGTCTGGCTGGCGACGGGGCTAGACATTTGCATGCTCTTGATCTGATTAAGTGTTATGTTACAATGACTTAACGATGCACACCTGCAATTCAGGCGCAACGTTACTCAACCCTAGGCCACCGGTACCCCCGGTGGCCTTCTTGTTTAAGGAGATAGAAGATGACGGCCGCACATGCTCAAGCCCGCCTGCCGCTTGACGATACCGACTTGCCCGCCCTGATCGTTCTGGGCCGCGATGACACCAACAAGCCTCACGCAGCTTGGTTCGACCAGACCGAAATCAGCGGCGCGACGGCAGCTGCATTGCTCATGGCTATGATGGCCCTACCGGTGACCACCGACGACGTACGTGCTCTCGCCGACAAGCTACCCCACGGCCGCCTATTCGGGTCGGGTAAGGCGTTCGTGCCGTTCGTGAAGGCAGCGACCTATGACGCCTTGGTTGCGCACGTTCCTGTCGCCCAACAAATTCGGCCGTTGCGCATCGTGAAGTCCGAAGCTGAAGGCAACGAGTCGCCCGCCAACCCGGCTGACAGCAAGCCGGTTGACGCATCACTCGCGGCAAAGAGTGGCGACAGCCCGATTACGGTGCCGCAGGACTGGTCGAAGGTTGGCCCGGGCTGCCTCGTGCTAGCGGTGTCAGATAACAAAGCTGACGGCTGGTACGAGGCGGTGATCCTTAAGGCCAAGGGGAACACTTCGTTCACGCTGCGGTGGCGCGACTACCCCGACGAGGAACATATCGAACGGCCGCTGAGCGGCATCGCGTTGCTGCACCCGACGCGCTCGGCCACCGATTGACTTGGAGGCGGGTCGGTTCACGCTGACCCGCATACCACCATGACAGCACTCGTCCCCAGACGCGAAACTGTTGAAGTATGCCGACTGAACGACGCTCTGCGACGCACTGGAGCAGGCGGTAAAACCATGCTCACACCCGGCGTTGCGAACCTCACCGATGGGCAGCGTGATCAGATTCTAACTGCCGTGGCAGACTTTTCCGACTTTAGTGAACGCAACGATCCTTATGGCGAGCATGACTGCGCCATTGTGGACATCGACGGTCTGCAGGTGTTGTGGAAGATCGACTACTACGACCTGAGCCGCTTAGCCCATAGCCCGAACCCGGCCGATCCCGACGTGACATGCCGGGTGCTGACGATCATGTTGGCGGACGAATACTGATGCGCGGCCTACTTCGGTTTGCGGCCGGGCTTCAGGTTTTGCGGAGATTCTTCACCAACCTCAGGTTTCTGAACCAGCTCAACCAAATCAATGGCAAGCGCATCTGCCAATCGCTCGAGCAGGTCGATGCTAGCGCTGACGGTTTGGTTCTCTATGCCGCTGATGGACGTGCGGTTGACCTGCGCATCGACAGCCAAATCCTCCTGCGTCACACCCCGCAGGGAGCGCAGCCTTCGAAGATTCCAAGCAATGCGATTGCGGCCATCCATTGGGCGCAAGCGAGCAATTTCGCGCGCGGAAAACCATCGGATATATTCGACATATTGCGATCACCTGTTGTATTGGTGATCGGCATAAACCGGAAAGGCTGCAAGTGCGGGTCGCGATCATAATTCTTGGGCTATGCCTCGGCATCGGCGTTGCGGTGCAATCCTTTATCGTCGGTAGCGCCGCTTCGTTCACCCGCAACGAAGCGATGTCCGCTGCCAGTTCATCAGGGATAATTTCCGCCCTGTTGCTTGTTGTCGGGGCGGCCTTTGCTTTCAGCTTGCCTCGGGCATCAATTGGCTTGTTCGGCCTAGCGGCCTTTCTCGCGATACAGGCCGGGTCAACGTCGCAGTTCCACGACCTGCGCGTGTGGGGTTTCGTCGCCGTGGCGTTGACGGTGATGTCCTACTTCGGCGATCGTGAACTGCGCGCACGCCATCCAAAGGCATTGCAGAAGGAGCGTACCGCCTCTTTGCTGGGTGGGACGACACAGCCTTCAACTGGCGATGGCACTGGATGGAGAGGGCCACTCTTCGGTAACTACCAACAGCCGCCCGCGGACGCGGTCGAACAAGCTAACAGCACCTCGAGCAAGATCGACGCCGCTCCAGCACCGCGCCGCTCACCTACGGCGTCAACCGATGTTGTCCACACCATAGCGCCGCCGCCAGTAGCCGACGTATCGCTCGTCGATCAAATCGAGCGGCTAGCCGCGTTGAAGGCCACAGGGGCCATCGACGAGGCGGAATATCAAACCCTCAAACTGAAAGTGATTGACGCTAGTCATCATTGAACACGGACCAGGCCGATGAAATCCCAATGGAATGCGCTAATTGCCTTTTGCCTGATCGGCACGGCCGTCATGCTTGCAAGTGTGGTCACCGTATCGGCATCCCCACCATTTGCGCCGGTAGACGCGAGTTTTTCAGGGACGAGCTTTAGAGGTGTGGCGCTGGGACAGTCCAGGGCCGAAGTCGAAGCAGCGCTCGCCGCCAACGGCATGCGGTGTTATTCACCCGAAGAAATTGCTCAGGGCGGCAGTGTGCCGATTGAAAACGTTACCGGGGAATATTCTACTTGTCGTATAGGCGCGGACGAGGAGTTGACGCCGTTTAACCTGCAAATCCTTATGAACCTGCGGCTTAACGTCGATCTGGGAAACGGCAAACCGACTTACGCCGTTTCTTTCATCAACGATGTTGCATCGGAACTGGCGCTCAGCCCACTTTTCTTTAATGCCGATACGATGGCACCGTCCGATTTTGCACAAAGCATCGTTGATAACTATCCGTTGCCGGACGGATTGGGAGCGGGAACGGATGGGTGGGTGGGGCATACGGCGAATGGCGAAGTCGTTACGTTGCGCGTCGATAGCAGACACGGTGTAACCGTTTTTGTTGAGCGCGCTACCGCAGGGAATACTCCGACCTTTAACTGACCGGCGGACGGGTTCAACACCCGTATAGCGACTTCTGAAAAGCGCTTAGAAATTTCAGCGGCCAAATTTTCGACCGCTTTTGCGGACACCGACCCAAGGCATTTGAGCTTCGGCCGCTTGCTGCCGTGATAGTTGCAGCGCCGCAGCTTCTTCCATGCCCAATGGTTTGAAACCCGCGCTATGCGTTCCGGCAAACCCCGACGGCTTGCTGGCGTGCCCAAGCGAAAACGTTGGGCGATACCAACCGCAGATTGAGCAGTACAGCCGGTCCGCGAGAAGATCGCGCCCGGCATAGAAATCGAAGTGCCAGCCGACATGCAGAGCCAGCAGCTCAAGCCGCAATTGCGCATCGTGAGAGCACACCCAATAGTGGCTGCAGAACGCGGTGATGGTTCGCCCGCTGATGCGAAAGTCATCAAGGGTCGTGGCTGACGCGGGTAAGATCATGGCCGGTCAATGGAAGTTTCGGCCAACCGGCATGGCCATGGCTGCCTTGCGGGCTTGAAGCTCGGCATACTGGTCGCGTTCTCGCGTGCGGCTGCCATGGGGGCCGGTTTTGCCTTCGTCGGCGCGAGCAACCACCGCCTCGCCAATATCGTGGCCGTTGGCGATGCTGACGAGCTGGGGCGTTAGATCGATGAACTCTCGGGCAATGACGTGGACAACCAACCCTTCGCGTTGAAGCTGGCCTTTCACCGCCATGACCCGAGCGCCTAGAACCACGGCGCGGCTAGCTTCGAACACCTTGGGCCAGACAATGATATTGGCGAGGCCGGTTTCGTCCTCAAGGCTGGCGAAGATGACGCCGCTCGCCGTGCCGGGGCGCTGGCGAACGAGCACGAGGCCCGCGACAGTCACCATGCGACCCGGCGGCAATGTGCGCAGATCGTCGGCGACCACTATGCCGCGCCGCTGTAGGTCTTCGCGCATAAAGCTGATTGGGTGGGCTTTCAGCGACAGCGACAGCGCACGGTAATCGTGGATGACCTCTTCGCCCGGCGGCATGGGTGGCAGGTTGGCGTCGGGCTCATCCCGGAGGCTTTGTTCGCCTGCTGCCCGAAACAGCGGCAGCGTATCTGCGCCGAAGTTGCCGACCAGGCCCATGACGGCCCATAGCGCATCGCGCCGGTTCATGCCGATGGACTGAAAGGCATCGGCCATCGCCAAGCTTTCGAGCACCTTTGACGACAGGCCGGTGCGCAGCCAAAGGTCCCGTACGCTGTCGTAGCCGCCGCGCCGCCGCGCCACAATCATGTTGGCATGGTCGATGCTGAGACCCTTGATGATCTTAAAGCCAAGCCGCACGCCACGGTTGCCCCAGATGTCTTCTCGCATCTCGGAATGGCGCGGCGCGATGGTGTCACCAGCGATGTTGCTGTGCTCCATTACCGCCTCAAGGTCGGAGAAGTTGATATCGACCGGGCGGATATCGACACCGTGCTCCTGGGCATCGCGAATGAGCTGCGCGGGGGCGTAGAATCCCATGGGCTGGCTGTTGAGTAGCGCCGTCAGGAACACATCCGGGTAATGGCATTTGATCCAGCACGAGACATACACGAGCAGCGCGAACGAGGCGGCATGACTCTCGGGGAAGCCATACGAGCCAAATCCCTCGATCTGCTGAAAGCACCGCTCGGCAAACTCCCGCGTGTAAGCCTTTTCGGCCATGCCCTTGAGGAACTTGTCGCGAAACGCACCGACACCCCCGGTGCGCTTGAAGGTCGCCATGGCCCGGCGCAATTTGTCGGCCTCGCCGGGCGTGAACCCAGCGCCGACAATGGCAATCTTCATTGCCTGTTCCTGGAACAGCGGAACACCATAGGTTTTCTTGAGGACGTGTTCCAACTCAGGCGACGGATAGCTGGTTGGCTCCAACCCCTGCCGCCGCTTCAAATAGGGATGCACCATGTCGCCCTGAATCGGGCCGGGCCGGACGATGGCAACTTCGATTACGAGGTCGTAGAACTCGCTGGGCCGCAGCCTTGGCAGCATCGACATCTGGGCGCGGCTTTCAATCTGAAACACGCCAACCGTATCGGCGCGGTGGGTCATCTTGTAAGTGCGCGGGTCTTCCTGCGGCACCGTAGCAAGCGTCAGGGACAGGTCGTAGTGCTGCTGCAACAGGTTGAAGCTGCGACGGACGGCGCTGAGCATGCCGAGCGCCAGCACGTCCACTTTGAGGATACCAAGTTCGTCCAGATCATCCTTGTTCCACTCGATGACCGTTCGGTCTTCCATGGCCGCGTTATGAACTGGAATGAGATGGTCGAGCCGGTCGCGGGTGATGACGAAGCCGCCGGAATGTTGGGACAGATGGCGCGGAAAGCCCTGCAATTCCGTCGCAAAGGCCATAACCATTAGGATGGTCGTGTCGTACGGGTCTATTCCCCCTTGACGGATGCGCTCGGGGTCAAAGCTGCTGTCATACCAGCCCCAGCTTAAGCCGCTGAGCTTGTCGATGGTGTCGGTTGAGAGCCCGAACGCCTTGCCGACCTCGCGTACAGCCCCCTTCGTGCGATAGGTGATGACGTTCGCCGTGAGCCCGGCACGATGGCGTCCGTACTTTTGGTAGATGTATTGCATCACCTCTTCGCGGCGCTCGTGTTCAAAGTCGACATCGATGTCTGGCGGCTCGTCCCGCTCGGTTGAGACAAAGCGCTCAAACAACAGGTCTACCAGCATGGGATCGACCTCTGTAATGCCGAGACAGAAGCACACTGCCGAATTGGCAGCCGATCCACGCCCCTGACAGAGGATGCCGCGCTCTTGCCGGGCGAAGCGAACGATGTCCTGCACGGTGAGGAAATACGGCGCGTACTTCATCTCGGCGATCAGGGCCAACTCGTGCACCAGTCCCTTACTGACCTTATCAGGAACGCCATTGGGGTAGCGCCAGGACGCGCCTTCATAGGCCAGTCGCTGAAGCGTCTGTTGTGCGGTCTCGCCGCTACCAATGGTCTCTTCAGGATAGTTGTAGCGCAGCTGGTCGAGGCTGAAATCTATGCGGGACAGGAACCGAACCGTCTCGTCTATGGCTTCGGGATACTCAACAAAGAGCAGCGCCATTTCCTCGCCGGACTTAAGGTGTCGCACCTGTGCTACATCTCTACGGCGGCCGAGGTTGTCCAGCGTCACGCCCAGCCGAATGCACGTCAGAACATCATGCAACATTGAGCGGTAACCGACATGGTAGATGACGTCATTCATCGCCAGCAACGGTACGCTCGCCATCTGCGCCAGCTTGTGAAGACGGTCAAGCCGCTCTTGATCATCGCCCCCGAACGGAAAGTTTGCCCCCAGCCAGACCCGCCCCGGACATGCCCGAACAAGCTCCTTCAAAACGCGATAGCCCTCACGCCCATTAGTGCGGTTGAGCAAAACGATGCAGAGCTGGCCTTCGGCGTGACCCAGCAGATCGGCAAACTGCAATGAGCATTCGCCTTTGGGAGACCGGCGCTTACCAAGCGTTAGCAGAGCGCAGAGCCGCCCATACGCATCGCGGTCAGTGGGATAAATTACAATATCGGGAGTGCCATCGTCGAAGATGATCCGCGAGCCCACAGCAAGCTTGAAGTTAGGGAAGTCTGCCTTGATATCGCGAGCGGCGGCATAGGCCCGCACCACGCCTGCAAGCGAATTGTGGTCACAGATGCCTAGGCCACTTAGCCCCATGGCCGCAGCAGTGGCGACCAGTTCATAGGGATGGGACGCGCCGTGCAGGAACGTGAAATTAGTGGCGCAAACCATCTCGGCATAGGGTGGTGCAGTCATATTCGGGCTCTCTTGACCCCAAGCGGCCAAGAGAACATAAAGGGAACATTGCGGCAGCGAGAGTCAATGGTTGAACATGCAGAACTATAAATTTGATCCCTTGACCCTCCTCGAACCGGTCAAGGCAAGAGTGAATCAGGGACCCACCCGCGGTGGCTATGATATCGTCGTTTATGGGATCGACCCCAAGACGTTGACCGTCGAGAGTATGGTTTGCGCCTATCTTGAAATCATGTGCGGAGACGAGTCGGACGAGCTTGGCGTTTGGATACGCACCGGTTGGGAAGAAATCCGCATCTATGAAATCGAAGTTCTGGGTACCGACGATGAGCGCAGGATCATCGATGAAATGATGGGCATCGCCGCAATGATGCGCCGGGCCGCACGGTACAAATAGCAATAGCCACTAGTGGTAGCCGCACCGAGCAATGCGAGGGCAGATGGCGGAGATCAACACGGCAGATGACGACGGTGTGGGCGTGTCCGCGACAGTGCGCAAAATCGTGCACGTCGACATGGACGCCTTTTACGCCTCCGTTGAACAACGCGATAATCCCGAGCTACGCGGCAAGCCGGTGGCGGTGGGCGGATCGCGCCAGCGCGGAGTAGTGGCGGCTGCCAGCTACGAGGCGCGCGCGTTCGGTGTGCGCTCGGCCATGCCGTCGGTCACCGCTCAGCGCAAATGCCCGGACCTGATTTTCGTCAAACCACGCTTCGACGTCTATAAATCGGTATCGGCCCAAATCCATACGATCTTCGCAGAGTATACGCCGCTCATCGAACCGCTGTCTCTGGATGAAGCCTATCTTGATGTGACCGACAACCTGATGGGCATCGCGCTGGGCACCGAGGTTGCGCAGCGGATCAGGCGGAAAATATTCGAAGCCACCGGCCTGACCGCTTCGGCCGGGATCAGCTACAATAAATTCCTGGCCAAAATGGCGTCGAGCCAGCGCAAACCAAATGGTCAATTCGTCATCCCGCCCGGCAAAGGTGAGGCGTTTGTGGCCACGTTGCCAATTGGCAAGTTCTACGGCGTTGGACCGGCGACCGCCGAGCGGATGCAGCGGCTCGACATCACCAATGGCGCTGAGCTGAAAACCAAGTCGCTCGGGTTCTTGCAGCAGCAGTTCGGTAAGGCAGGATCGTACTTTTACTGGGTCGCGCGTGGCGTCGATCATCGAGCCGTCCATAATGACCGGATTAGGAAATCCGTCGGAGCCGAAAATACTTTTGCCACCGACCTGTCAACGCTGTACGAGGCGCGAGTGGCGCTGGTGCCGATCATCGAAAAAGTCAGCCTCCATTGCGACAGTAAGGGCATTGCCGGACGCACGGTAACGCTCAAGGTCAAGTATGCAGATTTCGAGCAGATCACCCGCAGTCGGTCAGTAGCGGTTGCGGCACGGACGGCAGAGGAGATCACTTTGGGCATTGAACCAGCACTCAATACCCTGTTCCCAACTCGGAAGGGGATTAGGTTGCTCGGGGTGACTCTGTCAGGGCTGGTGGACGCAGCACGCGAGGGCGCAACTCCAGATCAGATGGTTCTGGCACTCTAAGCGGCGCGCGACTTTTAATTTGCAAAAGCGTAGGTTGGCTTCGACCCAATTGCAGCCATAGACAGCCCACTCTGCCAATGACCGCCTCTGGCCCAAGCGAACATTGCAAGGCGTTGGCCAAAGTGCGACTTTAGTTATGGCTGCTAGCGCGCTATTCGCGCCGTGTTCGTTTGTCTCCTTGAGCGCAAAGGCTCAACTAGCATTGGGCACGCCTCATCAAGTTTGAGTAGTCAGGACAAGCGGGCCAACTGGCGCGAGCGCGTCAGCTTGTGGTGTGGGCATTGGCGTTGTTAGGGGGGATCTATGAATTTGGCGGTGAGTCTGCATCGGCGACCCATCTCTAGACGGTGGAATGTAGCCCCGCGCTGTTGCAAAAACATCCGGCGCGGGTAGATCTTGAGCAGGGAGCAATGATGTCACTGCTAGACGATCTCATATCTACGCCGCAGAGAGAGCAGGGTGGAAGCATCGCCACGGAGCGATTTGATTTCCAAGCCTGCTGGGGTGTGTCCCGAATCCTAACGCTGCACTCGACAGGCGACGACTACGCTGTCGCGTTCGAATTTCACGATGACATCGTCGTACTCGACAGTGCTACCGCCCCAACGTCCGCAACATTCTACCAACTTAAAACCGATGGGAAATCTACCTGGACGCTGCCGCGCATCGCGCGACGTGGGACGAAGGCGGGTCAAAAGACGGCTTCGATTGCCGGGAAGATGTACGACAACAAAGTCAAATTCGGCAGCAGCACGAAGGATTTGGTGCTCGTCAGCAACGCGGCTGCCACTTTTCCAGTCGGCCCGTTCAATGGCGCTGGCGAAAAAGAGTACAAGAAATTTCTCGCTGACATGAAAAGCGAGAACGTCTTGTTCGACGAGGCGGACGGTTCGCTATTTCGATTTGAGCAGGCGCATTTTTCGCTAAGTTCATACGAGTCCACGCTTCTAGGGGAAGTGGTCTCCTTCATTATCGAGCACGGCAAGCTGCACGAATGCAATTACAAGGCATTTTACCTGACGCTGCTCGACTACTGCAAACGGCGATCAAAGACGATGTCGGAGGTGCCTGACTTGCCTTCGCTGCTTCGCGCCAAATTCGTCACACGAAGCAATCTCACGTCTTGGATTGAGGGGTTTGTAAAAGAGAGCAGGTCGAGACCAAAGTGGTCCGACGTTGTGACCGACCTCGCCGGGTTCGCGCCAACGGCAAAAAGCGCGCTTAAGCGAGAATGGGACCGATACGAGCAGCAAAAGATGGCAGTTCTTGACCTTCCCACGTTCGAGTTCAGAGAGGTTGTTCGGCGGTGGATTGCGAGCCTAGGAAGCAGCGCGGACCCGATGGCGACAATTCTTTCCAACGCGGTCGCTGAACTCGGGGCATCGCGCCCGGCCCAAACCATCACCGCAAGCGCGGACTACATAAAAGCGGTTGTGCTCTATGAGTTCTATTCGCAATGAACAGCGATCAGTTCCGTTTCTTCATCCGCAACATGCGGCGAAAGCAATATGAAAAGCTTGAGATTCAAGGAATTAAGGCTCCTGTCGAGGTTGGAGGGCAAGGCGAGGCGCGTAGCGTTCCATCCGCGACTGACGGTGATAGCGGGAAAGAATGACACCGGAAAATCGTCGCTGATTAAGTCGATCTACTGGTCGTTCGGCGCTGAGCCTGCCGTGATTCACCCACGCTGGAAGAGCGCGAACGTTGTTTCGGCGATGACATTCTCAGTTGATGGTGAAGAGTACACGATTGTACGGTTCAGGCGTTCTTTCGCTGTGCTGAACTCAACGGGCGACCTACTATTGCGCGCGAACAGCGTAACCAGGGAGCTGGCTCCCTTCCTTGCGGAGCTACTGGATTTCGGTCTGGTGCTGACCAATCGGGAGAACGTGGCGACTATCCCTCCCCCAGCATATGCTTTCCTACCGTTCTACGTCGACCAGGATGCTGGGTGGCAGAATGCCTTCGCTTCGTTTGGCTCGCTTGCCCAGTTCCCAAACTTCCGAACTGACGTAACGCATTATCATACTGGTATCCGGCCAAACGAATTCTACCGTCTAAAAGCGCGTCAACGTGAACTGGAGTTGCAGGTTGAAGATGCTCAGGCCGAACGGAAGGCACTGCAATCCGCCGTAGACAAAGTCAACGAAACTGCGGACTCCCTCGGCCTGGAGACCCAAACAGGTCAGTTCGAAGAGGCAATTGGGCTGCTCCTAACAGAACTCGCCGCCTTGAGGGACAAACGCAGACAGGCGGCCTCCGACCTTGATGGGCTGATAGCACGGCGTACGGTTCTTGATCACGAGATAGCCATTGCTAAGCGCGCTCTCGAAGAGCTGGACAAGGATTATAAGTGGGTAGGGAAGGTCGATGAGGACCAGATCATATGCCCAACTTGCGGAACGGTTCATGAGAACTCGTTTCTTAGTCGGTTTGCAATTATTGACGACCGTGAATCTTGTCGTGACTTCATCCTCACCACCACCCAGGAATATGAGCGCCTAGGACGCGACATAGCCACAGCGAGAAAGGTGGTCGCGGACGTCGAGCGCGATTTGACGAAGGTGGCCGAAGCTCTGAGTGTTCGTCGGGGTGACGTGCAATTGGGTGAGGTGCTGCAATCTGAGGGGCGTCGAGTAGCCGGAGAAATCCTCGTGCAGCGAGTTCGCGACTTTAACCAAAGCATCGCGGACCTGAACGATTCCCTGACGTCCATAGCCGAGCGGCTCAAAGCGATCTCCGACAAAAGCAAGCGGCAGGAGATTGAGCAGTATTACTTCACCCGGATGAGCGCGAACTTGACTCGTCTCAACGTAAAGACGGTGCCACTGAGCACCGTCGAGAAGATCGATTGCAAGGTCAGGGACACGGGCAGCGATCAACCGAGAGCGCTGCTGGCATATGATTTCGCCGTGTTAGACACGATACGACGATACTCCACCTCATTCATCGCGCCGATGGTAATCGATAGCCCGATCCAACAAGATCAGGATGATCAGAACGCTCGGTCAATGTTAGAGTTCATTGCCGAAAAGGCTACTTCAAATGAGCAGGTGGTGCTCGGAACGGTCTCCATGCACGGTGTTGATATCGGCGATGGTTCCCTCATTGAATTGACCGAAGAGCTAAGCCTCCTTCGAGCCGCCGACTTTGAAGAGATAAACGGCGAGTTCAACGTGTTTTTCGATGCAGTGACCTGATCGACCCTATCTTTGAGCTCGAGCCGGGGAGCCTCCTTGATCGCCGTCGCTAGCAACGGGCCGGTTTTGGCGCAGTGCGGACACTCACTATCGACCGCTTTTGGCGCAAAGCGGGCGCTGGAAGCCGGATTGCGGTCAGTCGGCTTTCCACCCCGTTGGAGACGTAGCTAATGCTCCACGCCCGGCCCGTCGCCGGTGCGATCACCACGTGCGACAATGATCAGCGCATCGTTCGGCAACGGGCGCTGCAATGCCTTGGCTTCGGACCACGGTGCGCTCAGCCACACATTGCGCTCTTCCTCGGTGGTCAGTATGACGGGCATCGCTTTTGGATGAACCGGAGCGACAATTGCGTTTGGCTCACAGGTCAGAAACCCAAAAATATCGTTGGTGCTGACGCCTTCCTTGACCTTGCGAACGCTCGTCCACGTCGTCCAAACCCCGGCAAAGAACGCTAATGGCCTGCCCTCGCCCAAGGAAAACCAAACCGGCGAGTGTGATCCATCAGCAAGCGCTTCGTTCTCAGAGAAGCTGGTCATCGGCACCAGGCAACGCGATTCGATGCCCGTCCACCGTCGCCAGTGAGGACTGTCCAAATTGCGCAGATTGGTGACACCTGCATCGGGCTCCGATTTCAGCAAAGCCTCGAAGTCGACTTCCTTGCCCTTGGCAGTCAGTTTGTCGGCGCGCCTCTGGGCATTAGCCTTGATGATGTTGAATGCGGTCGGCATGCCCCATCTCGCCTTTGTAAGTTGGCGTCCGCCATCCCAGTTGCGGATGATTGGGGCGGCATAATCGGGGAATATCCCGCGCTGCGGCTCAAGATTGCCGATGCTGTCCAAGATCGACAATTCACGGTTGAGATCAATCAGCGCCTGCCGATTGCTTGTCATGCCGTAGAGGGTGCACATCTAGTTGGCGTCCAATTTGCGCTCGGAGATGGTGAGGTCGATTTTCTCTTCGATTTCCTCGAAAATCATCACCACGATCAACCGGCGTTCGCCGTCGGTGTCCCCAGCCAGAGCGGGCACTTTGATTTTGAAACGTCGCAGCAAATGATCGGATCGAAGCGAGAAGCCGCACCTGAACTCGATGAAGCCCGCTTCGCTCCAAAAGTCGACTAGGAAAGTGTCGAGATATTGCACATAGCGCTCAGACAACTCGGCGCTTAGCTGGTCTACGAAGTCCTTCATGACCACCTCCCTCAACGAAGATATCCCTCAAATCCTCGCCCGCCAATGCTGGCCTATGCTCGCAATAGAAGGAGATGGCTATGAGCAAAAATGGGCGAAATGAAAAACGGAAAGTCGTCGCAGGCTTCCTCAACGGAGCGGCTGTTGCATTCCTGATCGCGGGCTGCGTAACGCCATTGCTAACGCACGATCCTCGATGGTGGGTGCCGATCTTGGCGTTTGTCGTCGGATCGCTCGCCCATGTCGGCGCAATATCGGTGGTCGGCGGCTTGGAAGACTGATCGGACTGGCTAAACATAGGGGCGCGTCACGAACATGGTGCCGGGCAACCCGCCACAATGTGAGCACCGTACGCCCGCTCGAAGGGCCTCCACCGCGTCCCTGTCAGGACCATAGATATCCATCAGCTTTTGAAAATCCACGGCCTGCCTGTTGCCGCATCCACCCATGCAGCCCACTGTCACATGCATCCCAGCGACGATGTATTCGCTAAGCGTCAAGATGGGCGCGATTGGTTTGATCAACTACACCACCACTCGTCGCCATCCGGCCAATGCCGCGCCAGTCGCTCGCTAATCAAGATATCGCCGACATCGCGCCCGCCGACTCTGACAGTTGCCAAGGTCCGTTTGCCAGTTCCGTCCAAGCCGAATGTCTCCACCGTGAATGCGTTAGTGTTCAGGAGATCAAGCAAGCGTGCACTCGCCTGCTTGGCTAATGCCACCTCTGCCGAACCCCCACAGATCGCCGTGTAGGGCTCAGGTGTGTCGTAGGATTGAAGGCGCAGATTTTGCCCCTCGAACCAAATGGTGTCGCCGTCTACTATGCAGGTGTACCGGGCCGAACCACACATGGTGACCTTGACGGTCGATTCAACAGCAACCCCCTGCTGCGCCAACGCCCGTGCGGCATCACCCTTATCTTCGCGCGCCCCAGATATGAGCGCGGATATTCCACCTACAAGAAGAACAATGGCAAAAAACGGACCTGCCAGCTGCCGCCGGTGGCGACGAGAGAGTAGGGCTCCGCGGGATCGACGAGCTGGCAAAAGCCTCAAGGCAAGGTCTCACAAGCAATTCCATCATTGTCTCGATCTAACCTGTCGGGATCGCCAGGGCCTTGCGCATCGAAGTAAGCCTGAGCTTCCTCTTGCGATCGAAAGTCTTTGCAGTCCATGTCCGCCAGAGCCAACGTTGGCAAAGCAAAAGAGCCGAGCATTAGCCCGCTGGCAAATGTAGTAATAAATTTTCTCATGAAATCCCCCTGCTCAAATCTTGCAATAAGGGCAGGTAGAGTCAAGCAGCCGCGCCAAGGGATCAATCAGCGATAGTTATGACTGAGGCGCATTACCTCGTCGGCTCTGGCCGTCTCTACAGTTTCGAAGCCTGCCTCTTCAACGAGGTCCACGGCCATTAAACGCAAATGGGTTCGTCTTCGACCGCAGATGGCATTATCCGAATATGGAGGAGCTTGGAGCGTCCGGGTGGGCAATCATTTGGGAATGCCCTGGCAGCCATACGCGTAGATGCTCCCACATTTGATTGCAGCAGGAAAAAAGGGCCATCGCTTCGACGTCATCACTCGCACCGAGCGCGTGTAGTAGCTGTTCCGCAAGCAGACCCTCGGCTCTTGCCCTTTCCAAAACAGCATACGCCGAGGCGGGGTCAACACCCGTTGCAAAGAAGTTTTTCAGGCTTAGCAGCGCATCACGGAAAACGACCAGGTAGGGATCGCGCTCATCAGGAGCGGTTATTGGGCAATCATATCCCCACCAGACAGAGCCATTTGCAGCGAACACCTTGCCTAATTCGTTGGCAGTAAGGCAGGCCCAACTGAAAACCCTATAGCCCTGCAGAAAAACTGCGTCGGCTGTCGTTAGCGCTTCCTCCTTGTTGGTGTCTTTCAACGCGGTCGACGATCCATGAGCCATTGCAAAGATTTGCTTGTCAGACGGGTTGCCCTGAAGCTCGGAGTGGAGACGCGCACGAGTTGCGTGGTCGGCAAATATCTGAACATCGCCTTGTGACACCATGTGCAAGGCAACCGCATGATTGGATGCGGTTTGAGAGTCGCTAGAAGGCACGAAAAAAATGGTCATTTGTTTGCCTGTCGCGCGATAAGATCGCGGGCAACTCGCAACAGTTCCGTTGCATATTGATTTCCGAGCGGTGTGCCCTCGGCAATAGCTTTGGCCACCTCGCCTGCGTTTAGACGCGTGCCTGTCATGGTCTTCCAGACGACTTTTGATTCAGGTAGTTCACGCAACAATGTCGAGACGACGTCACGGGTATCGGAAAGTTTGCTGACAGGAAATTCATAGTCCAAGTCAGAACCGACCAACTTCGTGATGCCCTCAACGAACGCCCTAAGAGAAGGCGAGCGTGCCGCCGCTACATCGACATCGAAATTTCTGCCGAATGGATAGTTTCTGGTCGATCCAAAGACGTTCATTGCAAACTGCTTCGGATACGGAATCGTCTCGGGTAGGGGTGCACGATCGATCATATCGCTGGCACGTTCATTGCGAGCAGCACTCTTTGCAAAACCGGGGTCAGCGAAAATCCAAGCTTCGATTGTCGGTACCGCGCAAAATACGTCGATCGAGGGATCACCCAATTGCTGACGTGCCAACGCCCTCGAGTCCGCAACGCTGGCCTCATCGGCGTCGACAAGAGCAACGTATTTGTGGTCGTGGTCGTTCACCAAACTACGGACATAAGTCGCAATATTTCGCTTGCCGCCCAGGGACATGATGTCGATCTGTGCTTTATCTCGCAAACCCAACGCGTCGATCACTGTCATGACCATCGCATGGTCCGTAGGACCTTCCACGAGTACGGTCAGTTGGAAGTTCGTCATCAAAGTGATCCAAGAATTGGAGGTAGGCAGCTTCTGCCAAGAGTTGCATGTGCCAGAGAACACCACATGACTGGGCTAAGTAAACTGTCCTCGGCGACTTTCGCACTGCATGTGACTTAACCGACGCCGAGCTCGTTTGGAGCACCTGGCCACCTCGGTCCTCTCCGACCGCGACACGAGATTGCCGCCATTCTGAGAGTGCGGTTGAACGACTGATTTTGGTCTGCTTTCGCTCGCATTCTGTTGATTAGCTGCCAGACCGGTTTCCACCCCGGTCCGGTCAGTCTGCAATCGACCCACTGTGGTCGTTCGCCATGCCCACACTGGCCGCGTCACTTCAGGGCACACCCTCGGGTGACGTAACGTCTCCGCTCTAGTGCGCGTAACATGGAGGTCAAAAGCGATCAAAGGTGACAGTGGCGTACTGAGCCTAAAGCCTGAAGTGACGGCTGATTGCTAACTGCCGACGCAGCTCGTGGATGATCATGCATGGAAAAGCCAGCAATTGGTACGTAGGCGACGGCAACCACCTTCGAGACATGCAGTTGTAGCGCAATGCCCCGCTATTATTTCGATATTAGAGAAGGCCAGGAAACCGTCACAGACGACGAGGGCACGGAGTTGGTCGATCTAACGATGGCCCGCCTGGAAGCTGCCAATACAATTACTGAGTTGGCGAACGATCATATTCCCGGTGATGGACCTCAACACTACATATCAATCATCGTGCGCGATGAGACCGGAGCAGCGGTCATAAAGATGGATTTGGCGTTCGATACTAAAGTGCTTATTTAAGCGTGCCGTGAAAGCTTGCCCGGCCTTAAGTTAGTCTGGACCGCCAGCTTTTGGGCAAGCTCACGCCAAATCCCTCCAGACGTGTCCGAGCAGCCTGCACAACGCTATCGTCAAAACTGTCGGCATATTCCAGAACGATATATTCGCCTGTGAACTCTGCCATGCCAGCGTTCATCACGGCGAGGAAACCTGGTGTAACGTCCTTGGCTGTCGCCCAATCAGCAAGCGCCACGAGAGGCCCGTTCGTCTCGATCTTCTTGCGCACCCGGGTTTCGCGTTGGGCGCGGCCCAGCTTGATTTTGAGTGTTTCCTCGTATGCGGTCACGACCTGCCAGAGCCGCCTTACCAAGGGGTCGGGATGGTTCGCACCACCCAATTCGAAGATGCGACGCAGGCACAGGCGGGCGAGACCTTCCTCGTTTCGATCCAGAGCGTTCTGCATTAGCACCCGAATGCGCTTCGGGTCAGTCATCGTGGATGGATCGGCTGCCATGTGCACCTCTGCAATACTTCCACATAGCACGCGTAGTCGGCATGGGGTGCGTCGTGCGTCCGTGCCCGGCGCAACTAATCTCGCAACCCTCCCGCACCCAGCTCCGACCAGTCCAATTCCGCCTCAAGGGTTCTGAATGCCTCGTCGCCGATCTTGCCGCTGATGCGAAGCTCGTCTGATCGAGCGCGAGCGGCATCGAGCACGGCTCGCCGAAGGGCATTACCCGGCAACTCATCCAGAGGTATTTCCTCGGCTGCATTTGCAGGCTGCCGCATCTGGTATTCGCGACGCACCTGCTCGGCTTCGTCACTGCTATCCGACGCAATGGCGGCAAGTCCGGCAGCATAGACGTCCGCGCGCGCCCAACTGACTTCGGTCGCCACCGGATCGTCACTCGGAAGTTTTAGCGCCAGGATCAAGGGACCCAATGTCAGACCCTGTACCACGAGTGTGCCCAACACCGTCACGAACGCGCATAACAGGAGCACGTCACGGTGTGGAAATGGCGTACCGTCTGCGAGCGTCAAGGGAATGGCGAAGGCGGCCGCTAAGGTTACGATGCCGCGCATGCCAGCCCATGACAATACCGCCGACCCTTTCAGCGTATCAGCCAAAGGCACCCCATGCTTGGACGGATCGAGGTGCAGGCCGCGTACGACGATGCTGTACCCGAAGACCCATGCGAACCGGACGATCACGACACAGGCCAGCACAGCGACTGCCGTCATCAGATTTCCGGTGCGCTGTTCGGGTGGGAGACGCTCCCAAATTGGTCCGATCTGCATGCCGATCAACATGAAGGCAAAGGCGTTAAGGACGAAAACGACGGTTTCCCACACCGCGAAGGTAGGGACCCGCATACGCGCGGCCGTGTTCAATCGTCCAAAGCGGGCCACAACCATGGCGTTGGCCACTATGGTCAGAATTCCCGACAATCCAAGATACTCAGCCAGCGTCCACAGCCCAAACGTCATGACGAATTGAGAGATGACTGCTGTCGGTACGTCCTTGAAGATGCGCCGCATGAAGCGCTGGAACAGGAAACCGGCCCCGCCCCCGAGGGCCAGGCTGCCGACCAAAGTTATCGCCAGCTCGGGAACGAACTTCGCCGTTTCCATCCCGCCCGTCATCGCTGCGACAACTGCGAACCGGTAGATCAGCAAGGCACTCGCGTCATTGATCAGGCTTTCGCCTTCTAACACCATGCGCAATCTATGCGGCATTGGCAGCTTGCGCAGAACGGCCGACGCCGCCGCCGCATCCGGTGGCGCGACGATTGCGCCCAAAGCGATTGCCACCGGCCAAGTCATATCTGGCACGAGCCATTTGACCAGCACGGCGACTGAGATCGTCGAAACGACAACCGCGAACAAGGCGAGGCCCACCAGTGTTCGCCAGTTCCGCAGCAAATCCCGCGGCGAGGAGTCGTAGGCGGCGTCGAGAAGAACCGGGGCAACGAACAGCGTCAATGCCAGCCGGGGATCAAGGCTCCATTCTGGGCCAACCGGCAAGAATGCCAATCCTGCACCGCCCAGCGCCAGCAGCGATGGGTATGGCAGAGAAAGCCTACCAGCCAGCGCCGACAGCAAGGCTGCACCAAGCAGCAGGATGATGACCCATTCAAACGTTTCCACGCTGCCCCCAAAAGCATTCGTCAGTTTACGAACATAGACGGCCCGACGAGGGAGCGCCAAGTCTACGTTGACATCGACTATTGGCGACAGCGTAGCCTCAGCCTTCAAAGCATGAGGTGACACATGGCCCGCATCGGGTACGCACGAGTGAGCAGCATCGACCAAGACCTCGAAATCCAAATTGCCAAGCTCAAGGCAGAAGGCTGCGAGATCGTTCGATCAGAGAAAATTTCGGGCGGGAGCCGCGAGGGCCGCGTCGAACTGGAAACGGTGATCCAGTTCCTGAGACCGGGCGATGAGCTGATCGTCGCTCGGCTTGACCGGCTGGGGCGCGACACCCGTGACGTGTTGAACCTGATCCACGAGTGCGAACTGCGCCAAGCATTTGTGACCGTTCTGGACCCGCATGTGTCAACACGCGGCGAAATGGGACATGTGGTTTTGACGGTGCTAGGCATGGTGGCGCAAATGGAGCGGCGCTTCATTAAGGAACGGCAGCGCGAGGGCATCGCTCAAGCTAAAGCCCAGGGCGTGTACAAGGGGGGAAAGCGGCGGATCGACCGCGAACAAGTTCGAGCTCTGCGCGCTGCGGGTTTGGGCCCATCGGACATAGCGGCGCAAGTTGGGTGCTCACGAATGCAGGTCTATCGAATGATCGCGGACAACTCCGCCCCTTGATCCCGCCAAATGCTAAATTCGTATCACGCCCGTTTTTGCCAGTCGCCTACTACTCCCCAGCCGGTCCGGGCTAAATAACCGGAGGAGAAGGTTCGTTGCTGGAGACAGCCATCTAGCATTCGCGTCAGAAAACCAATGTATTGGAAGGCCGATGCTCGATGAGTCTTTCAATGACCAGCGCCATACCCGATGAGTTGATCCAAGCAGTTCGTGAGGGACGCGTCGTCCTGTTTCTCGGTTCCGGAGCGTCTCGTGGGGCTACAGGGTTTGCCCGAGGAGATCAGGTCCCCGATGGCCAGGGCCTTGCAAGAATACTAGCCGAACAGTTTTTAACCGCTGACTACACGTCGCTTAGTTTGAAGCGGGTCTACGACTTAGCATGCAATCGGCGAGATGTTCGAACTGTTCAGCGATTCTTATACGAGATGTTCGACCCCCTACAACCTGCGGATTTCCATCGATTGATTCCTACTTTCAGCTGGGCTGGGCTGGCGGGGACGAACTACGACCGGGTCATCGAGAAAGCGTATGACCTGCAGTCGAATGCAGCCCAGCGGCTTTCGGTGAACACTAAGGACGGCGATGGAGCAACCGATAGGGTTGGTCCGGACGGGGTGCTGTACGTGAAGCTCCATGGCTGCATTAGCAGACACGCGGAGATCATGCCGCCTATGATCGCGAGCACGGAGCAATTTATAAAATACGAAGACGGGCGTGTGGGGCAGTTTAAAACATTCATGGAATGGGCCAGCAAACACACGCTTGTCTTCGCTGGATACAGCTTCGATGACGTGAACCTGCGAGAGCTACTCCAGTCTATAATATCCGAGGGTGAGAACCGACCGCGACATTATATTGTCAATAAAGGCGTGCTCGATTTAGAGGCTGACTATTGGCGTGAGCGCAGAATTCATGCAATCGACAGCACATTCGAAAACCTTCTGCACGCGTTCGACCTAGCCATTCCACCAAGTGCTCGCAAGCTTGGCTCTTTGACGGATTCAAATGGTACAACCTTTCGACGCTTTATTTCCAAGGCCAGTAGCAGGGAAAGTCAGGCCCTCTCACGGTACCTAGACGCGTTGATCGAACATGTGCCACCCGAGTTGGATCCACCGCAGGTCGACGCTTCCAGGTTCTATAGTGGTTTTGACCTAGGCTGGGCCCCTATTGCTGCTCATCTCGACATCAAGCAGCCTGTTGTGGATGAGGTGCTGCATGAGCATATTTCTGGATCAGTACGCGCCACTTCCAAACCGATTGTCTTGATTAAAGGACACGCAGGTTCGGGTAAGACGGTTGCCCTTCGGCGCATCTGCTTTGAAGCTGCGAAGAAACTGGAAAAAGTGTGTTTTTTCGTAACCAGAAAGCATCAAATCGACGTAGACCGGTTCACAGAAATATTTTCACTGACGAATCTTCCGATATTTTTGTTCGTGGATAATATCGGCTCCCACAAAGGCAAGGTTATTGAACTAATAGCCAAAGCTTCGGCGCTGAAGGCGCATCTTGTCATAGTAGCGACGGAGACATTTGCGACTTGGAACACGTACTGCGCCGAACTCGAGCCTTACGTCGGAGAGGCCAAGGAGATGAAATATCTCTCGGAAGGCGATATCCATCTGCTAGTTGATAAGCTGACCGAGCACAATTCTCTGGGCACCCTAAAGGACGTACCGCCAGAGGAGCGAGTTTCCCACCTCCGTCATAAATATGGCCGACAGTTATTGGTCGCGCTGCTGGAATCTACACACGGAAAGCCGCTCGAAGAACTAATTATACAAGAGTATAGGGATATTGGCTCCCCTGAGGGACGCCTACTTTATCTGGATATTTGTTCCCTTCACCGATTTGGCCCACCTGTCCGTGCTGGCCTGATATCTCGTATCCACAACATCGACTTTGCGGATTTTTCTGAGCTCTTCTTTCGCCCTCTTGAGCAAATAGTGATGCTTAGAGAGGACCGACGTTCTGGTGACTTCGTTTACGAAGCGCGGCACTCATTCATTGCCGATGCAGTGTACCAAGGCGTGCTTAAAAACGAAGACGAGCGCTTCGATTCAATCGTTCGAATTATTAGCAAGCTCAATCCAAACTACTCTTACGACTTGGAGGTGTTGGGTAAGCTCGTCAGAGCTGATGCGCTTGGTAACGCCATCAATAACCCGGCCAAAATTCGTCAGGTATACGACGTCGCGGAGGCATCGCTTGGGCGACGCGCGGTAGTCATGCACCAGCGCGGAATTTTCGAGCTTCGGCAGGCGGGACATATTGCGCAACTGGACGTGGCGGAGACTTTTTTGAGCGCTGCTGATGAGATGGAGCCCTTTAACAAATCCATCAAACATTCTTTGGCCGAGTTGGATCTGCGGCGCTCGCGAATGGCCGTCGAACCGGCTGAAAGGGCCTCTTGGAGGAGGAGCGCTGTCGCTCAAGCAAGCAAGCTTCTCTCGAAAAGCTCTAGCGCATACCCACACCACACACTGCTCAAAGCGTCGATCGACGAAGTTGAAGAGGCATTAGGAGCTCTGGAACGCGATCCCAGTGAGGCTGCGACGTTGACACTCGGCGAGTCGATCGCACACGCTGAATTGGTTCTAAAGAGAGGGCTCCAAGCATTCCCGAACGAATCGATCCTGCTCGCCGAAGAGGGAAATCTTTCAAATGTTCTGTCCCAGGCTTCCCGTGCCGAGAAAGCATTTGAAAAGGCGTTCGAAGCAAACCCACGCAGCACTTTGATCGCCAAGCGCCTTAGTCGCGTCAAGCGGGCAAAGGGGGAATTCGGAGCTGCAGCCCATATTTTGCGCACCTGCTTGGAGTTCAATCCTGGGAGCCAGGACCTGCATTATGACTACGCAATGACCCTGCTGGAAGAAACGCCAGATGCGTCGCAGGAATCCAGCGAGACTCTTCTCCACCATCTGCGTCGCTCTTTCACGCCGGGCGACAAAAGTCGCCAAGCACAGTTTTGGTATGCTCGTCAGTTAGCAATTTCGGGGTATGGGGAAGATGCCAAGGAGTTATTTGACAAACTTTCCTCCGCAGCCGTCCCATTTAGTGAGAAAACAGCGGTCAGAGGCATAATTAAAGACCACGGAGGGGACCCCG
This sequence comes from Devosia sp., assembly GCF_028290625.1. Lineage (GTDB taxonomy): Bacteria > Pseudomonadota > Alphaproteobacteria > Rhizobiales > Devosiaceae > Devosia. Next base: position 35,911 of record NZ_JAQGJM010000012.1, on the reverse strand, counting down.
AACTGTTCACTGGATCGGTCGTCAGCCTTGAGGAAGAATATGGCTTTGTGCGTTGCGAGAGGTTTGGTTTCAACGCATTCTTTCTCACGCAAGACGTGCCCTCGCACGACACCGAGTTCCTCGCGGTAGGCGTACCGATGAGATTCAACGTCGGCTTCACCCTGAGGGGTCCGGTTGCGCAGAAAATCTCCCTGTAGTTGAAAGGCGACACCGGACCCAGCATAAATTGGTTCTAGCCCCCGAAAGCGAGCTATACTCACCGATCCATCCGGGTCTTACGACAGCTACCAGTGACGAGGCGGAGCAAGTGCGGCCTCTGACTGCCGCCGACAATGACATTGTAACATCAGGCTTTAGGCCATTCGAATTACTGTCACATAAAGCCGTAAACGCCCCTGATGTTACGTGCAGCGGATTTTAGCCGTTACGTCACCCGAGGGTATGCCCTAATGTCGCTACTCTCATAATCAGTCGCGATCGTTTCCCATAATATCCAACTTTTTATCGCGACCAGGATACCACAATTAGCTAACCTCCCGAGAAAAGAGGGGCAGAAACTGGTCACGATAAAAAAGCCTTCAACAAAAGTGCTAGGGCGCGCGCGCGTTCACGTGGTCCTATTTCACGGCCTCGGGGGCGGTGCGGAAGACACTTGGATTTCAGGAACTGGCTCCGAGGCAGAGTTCTGGCCAAGTTGGCTTGAGGACGACCTTGGCGACGTCGCCGTTTGGAGTGTTGGGTATCCGGCAGCGAGATCGCACTGGAAGGGGGTTGCAATGTCGATTCCTGATCGTGCGAGCAATATTCTTCCGAGACTTCTTGCGACGCCGGAGCTGGCGCGGGGAACCCTAGTATTAGTGGGCCACAGTATGGGCGGCCTCATAATCAAAGAGATGCTCAGGCTTGTGGAAAGCCAGTCGCCCTTTGACAATCGTACGTCGGATTTTGAAGAACGTGTCCGAAAAACTGTGTTTATCGGCACACCGCATTTAGGATCAACTTTTTCCACTTTGGCGGTCAAAGTTGGTCTCCTCTACCGCCCCTCACCCGCGACCCGCGGGCTGTCGAAAAACGATACACATCTTCGGACACTGAACAGCTGGTTCCGAAACTATGCCACGCAGCATAAGTTGAGCGTTCTCGGACTAGGAGAAAGCCAACGAACGCTGTGGGGACGGATCGTAACTGTTGACAGCGCAGACCTTGGTCTTCCATCGCCCGCAAAATTCTTTTTATTGGACGATGACCATTTCTCAATAGTCGCACCAAAGGACCGTTCTGCAGATGTCTATGTGCACTTAAGAGATTTCGTGGAGACAGCGGTTCTTGGTAGTCACGGACGCGTCACAATAGTGGACGGACTTGCCGAAATTGGCGCTGGAGTTGGAGACGTTACTGTAGGCATCAACAAGATTCTTGATGCGCTGCCTCAGCTAGTTAATTTCGATAAAGCGACGCTTCAAAGCGGGGCTAGCAACGCTGTTGTGACAAGCGAGCTGCGAAATCGAACTTGGGCCATGCGCCGGGCGCGCTTCAGTGACGGTTACGACTTAACTGCGGAGGCTTTACGCCTCAGACAAGACGTGATGTCGGGAGAGCTAGCAACGGCGGACCGGGACGTTCGCAGACAAGGTTTAGCGTGGTGCGCCCGTGTTCTATCCGCACGTGACGTCGCAGCGGCCCAAAAGGCGCTTCAAGAGGCCAATGCACTAGGAAGTGGAGAAGAAAATGTTATTGCCTTAGCATTTATTTCATTACACCAAGATGGAAATAGATCTTCGGCGCTCAGTCAAATTGCTGGCCTGAATAGTAAGATGTCCCGCTCCGCTTCTCTGATAATTGCAGGTCACGAGCTCACCCCAGCCGAATGCATAGATTGGTTCAGCCAGACACATTGGGCTTTTGAGGACTTAGATGCGGACGGCAAGTTCATTCTTGAACAGAAGCGGCTTGAAGCGGGGCAAGTTGAGGATTGCTTGGCCGATGCCGAGTTAGTAACGGAAGATGACTTTGAGGATTGTCCTCTCCTGCTCGCCACTGTTGCGGCTGTGAACTTAGCGAAAGCCCTCCCTGAAGAGTTTCGGTCGGCGGTATTTTCGCATCAACGGTTTGAGATTGACGACATAATTCTTGCAGGCGATGCGAGCTCAATGGCCCATCGCCGTAGGGCGCAGCGCAAATACGAACAAGCTGAAGTTGCATTTCGAACCATCGGAAGCCTCCGCATGGCAAACATTGTTTCCGATTATGCGCTGTGGCTTGCTCTTCTTGACCCTGCCCGTAGGGCAATCGCAAAAGCGCAGCTTGAGGCAAGTATGAAGGACCAGAGGCATTCGCTTAGGCGATTGCCCATCGCCTTACAGTTTGGCCTCGATATCGACCCCGTGGCGGCGGAGCGCGAAATTGAGGCAGCATCGGCGATTTCCGGTGGCACTTCTGTGGAGGCGGCCATCGGCCGGTTTGCAATCGCAAGGACGAAGAAACCCGACGACCTTGCGGCATATCTGTCGACGCATCGCATTCAATTGGAGGAATACTACACCACCGAATTTCTTACAGCGGTAGAAATTCAGGCGTTAGCGCGAGCAGGCAAAGCGGACGCAGCATCAAAAAAGCTAACGATCTTGCGTAGTGTTGGTGCCCCCTCTTCGGCCGTGACTGCACTCCAACGTTTCATTGACGAAGCTAAGGGCGCAGACCCGGTAGAGTCGAGGGAGGCCCAGTTTAGGGAGACGGATACCCTTCCAGCGCTAATGAGCCTAATAGAGATACTGAAGGAACGAGAGGACTGGACTAGGCTTGTCCCTTTTGCTGAGGCCCTAGTCCGGAGGGCCCCGACAATCCCGAACACCCTCTTGCTTGCTCAAGCACTCTATCAGGTGTCGCATTTTGAAGAGCTGGACGGGCTGGCCCAACAATACCCCGAATTCATTGAGTCCTCTTCCGACCTCGCGGGCATAATCGCTTGGGGTTACTATCGGTTGGGACGACTTACTGAGGCCAAAACTACGGCTTTATCGCTGGAAAAAAGCTTACCAACTGTACGCGCCCTGCTGACCAACATCGCAATTGCGTCAGGTGATTGGAATGCCGTGAGCGCAATGATCGAGGACGACTGGGTTAGCCGTGAAAGCAGATCGGCTGAGGAACTTCTGCGCGCTGGGCAACTGGCTCACCACGTAGGCTCGCCACGCGCGAGGGAGCTTGTTGAACAAGCAGCGCTCGCAGCACAGGACGACCCCGCAATTCTCATAGCCTGTTACACTGAGGCATCGAGTGCCGGATGGGAAGAGACGCAACCCGTCGGCGATTGGCTGAGAACGGCGATCGAGCTATCGGGGGAAGACGGCCCAGTACAGCGATTTGACATTCAAGATTTGTTAGATATGCAGCCCGACTGGAACGAGAAAGAAAGGAAGGTCTGGGAGGCGGTCTCCAGTGGTAGTGTCCCGTTGTTTGGCGCGGCAAATGCGCTGAACCAGACCTTACTACAAATCTTCCTTCTGCCCCCGCTGTTCAACCTAACTCAGCCCGATATCAGGCGGCGATCGATAGTCCCCGCCTTCAGTGGTGCGCGCTCTAAGTCAGCCGTCAATCGTGGGACGGCGGCATTTGATCCCACAGCACTTCTATTGCTCAGCATGCTCGGTCATCTGGCAGAGGCCCTCGATTATTTCGACGAAGTTATAGTACCACATACAACGTTAGGCTGGCTTTTAGCGGAAAATCGGAAAGTTGGTACGGGACAGCCTAGCAGAGTGCGGGCGGCTGTGGACCTTCGGAAGATGGTCGACGCTGGGCATCTCAAATCTTTTCTTGGTGTTAGCAACCCAACTGGCAATTTGGAGCAGGAAGTTGGCTCGGACCTAGCCTTATTCCTTACAGCGGCAGCGAGTGCTAGTAGCACTGCTACTCAACACGTAGTCGTGCGTCCGTTCCCCGTACATCGACCCAGAAGCCTTATGCGCGAAACGGTTGACCTCAGCACCTACTCAGGAGTGTTGGCGGGAAGCTGGGAAGTCGTCTCGGCATTAAAGGCACTCGGTCATCTCACATCATCCGAAGAAGAAAAAGCGCTAGAATATCTTTCGCAGCACGAACCACGTTGGCCTAATCCAACGCAAATCGCGCGAGGCGCAGTACTATATATAGATAGTCTCGCCGCGAACTACTTACAGCACCTCGGGTTGCTCGATCGGCTAAGGTTCGCGGGATTTACAGCGATAGTCAGCGAAAGCGATATCGAACAGGCAGATTTGTTGATCCGGCAGGCGTCTTTTGTGGATTCGACTAGAGACGTGATTGAGGACGTCCGCAGTAACCTTGCACAGCGAATTCAGTCGGGGAGAGTCAGGTTGGGGATTGCCCGCCGCCAGGAAAACGACGACGCCCTGTCGTTCGAAAATCATCCGAGCAACTCTCTATTAGAGATCGCTAAACAGGTAGACGTCGTGGTGATTGATGACAGATTTTTCAACCAGCACAATTGGATGGAGTCGGAGGGCAGGAAGCCGATCAATACGTCACTCGAGGTTCTTACTGCGCTGCACAACGCCGGTCATCTGACCAAGGCAAGCTTGAATGATGCAAGGGCCAAAATGCGTCGGGCCGGGTTCGCGATGGTTCCTATCACTCCTGAGGAGCTTCTAGAGCTTCTGGAGGGGGCCCCGGCCAGCGACGGCACCCTTTCCGAAACCGCCGAGCTAAAGGCGATCCGGGAATCATTGCTACAATTTAGAATGAGTGACGTCCTCCAACTTCCGCGCGAACATCCATGGTTTGATGAGCTAAACCTCGCTCTAGTGGGAGCACTGCGGGCCCAATGGAAAGAAGGAGTGGATTTCAAAAACGCAATCGCCAAGTCGAATTGGGTCCTCGGCCTTTTCGATATCCGTCGTTGGGCTCATCGCATGCAGCCGGATCATCTGAGTTCGTCGGAGCGTTATCAAGCGCAGCTACAGCTTTTGATGATGTTGCCCGACGTTGGCGACGAAGTCCGAGCAAAGTACTGGAATTGGGTTACCGACGTCGTCCTCCGGCCAATCCGCGATCGTGACCCCGTCCTGTTCCACAACCTCCTCGATGGCATTGCAAGCCGCATCGACGCAGCGCTCTCCCAAACCGAAAACACTGAGGAGGACGCATGACCTCCGAACATCACGCGATACTGGCTGACGGCCTCTTGAAGCTATTCCCACCAATAGTACAAAGCGCTTTTCTCGACCGACCCGAATTTTTAGAGTCTCACGGCTTGCAGGTCCTTGCGAGAGTGGAATTCGGTGAGGGCATGCCGTCATTTGAACGCCGTGAGTTATTTTCGGCTATTCGTGAGGTATATAAATCCGACAGACAGATAATCGTGAACGACATCAGTGGCGATAACTACGAGGTTCAATTATCTGCGGACAAACAGCGGCTGCTTCTAATATCGTCTGAATCTGGCGAGGTTGGTATTCCATCTTTTTGGTTTTTGAACGGAAATGATGTTGACCGTCTAGATAGATTTGACCTCGCGATCGATGAGTACGCGCTTCAAGGCGCGGAGGCGGTTCGTTGGCGCGAAAGAGTGGAGATTGGTATTGCCGACGATGATGTCGAAGGCCTGCTGGCCTTTTTTCGTCAGGCTCCGGAAAGCGTTTGGGAAGCAATCAAATCTGATATCGCTGCCGGGCGAGGAACGACGTCAAATCTGGTGCCACAGTCCATAACCTACTTTGAACAACTTATCGGTAATTACCGGGGCACGAGTACGCTCAAGGAGTACATCGATAGAGTATTGCCTCCTCATCTGGATGCAATATTAGCGCGGGGAGGTGAGTTTGCTCTTTCGCGCACGCTCGTTCTTTGCGCTCATTCCTCGATATCAGAGGCGATTGGTCCCAAACTGTCGCTCGACCTTGTGGTACGTCATTTCGCGGAACTTGCACGCTCTGGCGACCGCTTGTCGCAGCTAGGCGCGATAGAGGTGGGCATTCGTTTGCTGGCCACCGAGCCTGGGTTGGAACTGCCTCTGCTGCAAATGGCGCAACTGATCGTCGAGGACGATCCGGCGGATGCGAGCGGCCGCCTTAGTTTAATTAGCGCCCTAACCATATTCGTTGACGGGGAGCTGTCGCGGTTAGGCATATTCGAGAATGAGGCACCTTTCCTGCGTCGCCTCGCGGCATTTTCTCATGCAGCAGCGGTAGAAAGGCAATTGATCGCAGCTGGCGTGGACATGGCAGACTTTTCGAGGTGGGCAACTGCAGCACGCGGTCAACGCTACTTCTTACAGACACTAACCGACCTCAGGTTAGAACCTCGATGGCTCCCTGATTTTATCAGCCCTGAGCAATTGAAGGCGGAGTTTGTTTCGAGATTAGCAGGAGCAGCGGACAGGCATCGCACTTCCATACCATCGGGAAAGTTAAACGATTTCTTGTTCAGCACCGACGTTGGGCGGTTGCGGGCTGCAATGGCTTTTCCATACTCGTATCTACCCGGTCCCTTGGAAGGTGGCTTAGACAGTCCAGCTCCGCTCCCGGACGAAATCTCCGAGCAACTCAGTCAACTGGCACATGCCGAAGAAATCAACGAGGGATCGCTCGCGGCGTTCGTCAACACAGTATTGATTTTCCAAATTACCAAGCATCAAACGAAGTTGGTCACAGAAGCTCTTAGGCGCGTTAAGTACGAGGTCGTTCAAATGGATAACGACGCGAAAACATTTAACCTACTCAGCGGTTTAGCCGTTGCTGCTGCCGTAGCCCGCGACACAGAACTTGCTGGTGAGCTAAGGATTTTGGCGAGAACTCTGCGGCGTCGAGCAGGCGCACATATTGACACCGACAGCAGCTTGAGAATCGCACTTATCGCTTCGGCATCGGAAGTCGACCTTGGCCGGTGGTCTGAAATGGTGGGGCAATGGCTGACCGAGTTGGGCTATGAGGAAACGAACTCTGAGTTGGCTGAGGCAATGCACGCGCACATCGACGAGCTATGCAAAATAAGCCCCGTCCTTTGGCGAACGTGCGCGAGAGCCCAAGCTGCCTTCGAGGCCAAGATCGCTTTGCTTCCCTGAACACGCAATCATCATGCAGGATGGCCACTCCTGGAGCCTTCCAGCATTCGGCGTTCGCTCATGAAAAAGCTTGCGGGACAGCGCCATCGCGCCGTTATCGAACCTGTTGTTATGCGAGAAATTTTAAACGGTCCTCCTGCCTTCTGCTTGTAACTCGACCCGGCAAAGCGTGGCACGCTCGGACAAATGTGGGGCAAAAATGGCAGGCGCAGGCGCACCGGGAGCCCGCACTTCAATAAAATCAAGCAGTTACGAGGAAAAATGGCGGAGAGGGGGCATTCGAACGGCTAGAGAACGGTTGGAATCGTCATACGCGCGGTGTCTAGCAGGTCGGCCCACCATTGCATCAGATGAACACGTTCCTCCCAATACTGTGCGCGATTATAGGTTCGACGAACCTTGCCCTTATCGAGATGCGCAAGTTGCATTTCAATGGCGTCGGCGCTGAAAATGCCAGACTCGTTTAGTGTGGTGCTGGCGGTTGTGCGGAAGCCATGAGCGGTGTGCTGGTCGTGGGTAAACCCCATTCGCCGCAATGCCGAGTTCATGGAGTTTTCTGACAGCACGGATTTTCCCGACATCATCGAGGGAAACACAAAACTTCCAGCGCCACTTAATGGTCGCATCTCCTCAAGCAGGGCAATTGCTTGCGTCGACAATGGCACGTCGTGGGGGCGGCGCATCTTCGCCTTACTTGCGGGAATAGTCCAAATCCGCGTTGCTGCGTCAATCTCTGCCCACTCCAGCAGCCGCGTTTCACTCGGTCGGGAAAAGCAAATGGCCTGCATCTTTAGCAGCCCGGCTAGGCTGGGCCAGCCTTCGTAGCCATAGATTGCTCGCATTAAGCCCCCCACATCCTCCGGCTTGGTGAGTGCAGGGTGGTTAATTGGAACGTGGCGTTGCAACGCGCCGCGTAGCGCGAAGGTCGGATCATTTTCAGCGCGCGCACTGGCAATCGCGTACCGGAATACCCGGCCAATGGCAGCCCGTGTCGCGAGGGCGCTTTCCACTCGACCGCTGAGCTCGATTTTCCTCAACACATCGAGCACGTCTTTTGGCGAGATGTCGGTTATCGGACGAGCGCACAGTTCGGCGGCAAGGACCTTCATCATCCACTCATTCTTGGCCAGCGTTGCCTCTGCGCGTTTATCCCGCTTGAGCTTGGCCAAGTACTCGTCGGCAATGACGCCGTAGGTGTTCCCATTGGCTGCAAGCGCGGCAATTTTGTCCGTGCGCCTAGCGACCGACGGGTCGGTACCCGAAACCAACAGCCTCTTAGCCTCATCCCGTTTTGCTCGAGCATCGGAAAGGGTCACAATCGGGTAAACGCCGAAGGTCAGTGTCTTTCGCTTTCCCAAGTACGAATAGTCCATGCGCCAGGACTTCGTGCCGCTGGTTTGAACGGCGAGATAGAGGTTTCCCCCATCGGACATTTTCTTCAGTTTAGGGCCGGGTTTCGCGTTTCTTACTGCGGTATCTGTGAGGGCCATTACGGTATCAACATTGGTCGTCGGGCTTTGATACCGTTCGTCATACCGTAAAAAATGCTGGCTGTAACGGTATCTTGCTGGACGACCCTACACGCGCGCGAGGGCGATGTTGACTGAAATGCCTGCGTTTCTGGCGATTTTTGAGGGCTGTTGGACGACGCTGGACGGGTCGTTGGAGCGGGTGAAGGGAATCGAACCCTCGTCGTAAGCTTGGGAAGCTTCTGCTCTGCCATTGAGCTACACCCGCGAGCGCCTCTTGATGCTTGAAATGGGGCAGGGCGTCAAGCCTGACGCGATGGCAGGCGCGATCAATACGCTTGACAAGCCTGCCTATGGCCGATCCGACTGGCACCAGGGTCGGGGGATCGCGAAATGGCTCAGGATTGGGCGGCCGAGATGTCCGCGTGCGGTGATCTGGCGGCGGTCAAGGCAGTCTTTGTCGCCGGGATTGAACCGTATGGCTATACTGCCGGGGCGTGCGGCGCGTTCGTGCCGGCTGACCGGGGGCCGGAGACGCATTTTTTCTTTCAGCACTGGCCGGAGACGTGGATTGCGCTCTATCGCAGCCGCAGTTTTCATCTGGCCGATTTCAGCGTCTCCGAGGCGCGCCGCCGCATCGCGCCTTTCACCTGGCAGGACGCCAAGGCGCAACGCCAGTTGACGCGGCCCGAGCAGGACCTCGGGGAAACCGCAAACCAGTGGGGGTGGACCGATGGCCTCTCCGTGCCTTTTCACGGGCCGGGTGGTTATCTGGGCCTCGTGACCATGGCTGGCGGGCGCCGGCTGACCGCCACCGAGCGCGACACCATGCACCTGCTGGCCTTTCATGCCCATGAGCGCTGCCGGGCTCTGGCCGGGGTCTCCGCCTTGCCCGTCCCGACCGCCCCCATGACCATCCGCGAGCTGGAATGCCTGCGCTGGGTCGTTGCCGGCAAGACCGACGGCGAAACCGCCACCATCATGGGCCTGTCGCGCGAGACCGTGAAGGGGCATGTCGACAGCGCCCGCGCCAAGCTGGGTGCGCGCACCCGGCCCCAGGCCGCCGCCCGGCTGGTTCTCGCTGGACTGAGCTAGGGCAATCGCGCCCCCTACCCCCTTATAGGGGGATGACGGAGGGTTAACTTTGCTTAACCATTTGCTCCAGGACCGGGGGCGGTCCGGAGGGAGCACCGATCATGAACAGCAGGGTTTTCATCATCGCGGCTATTGCCGCATCCATCGCCATGCCGGCCTTCGCGCAGAACGACGTCTGCCGCGACCAGAACGGCAATGTCGACCAGAACCTGAGCCAGGGCTGGCAGCAGTTCCAGGCCAGCGCCGATCCACAGGCGATGCAGCAATTGACCGGCGTCTGGTACACCGAAATCCCCAACCAGTTCAGTCCCGGCCAGGTTGCCCAGCGCTATACCACCTTTGAGCCCAGCGGCCTGTTCACCACCCAGACCCGTGTCTGCGCCAATGGCCAAATGTGTTCCGATTATCCCGGCCACGGCTTCTGGGCGTCCCAAATGCAGAACGGCGTGCTCGTCACCTTCTCGATCTTTTCCGATACCCAGGTGACCAATTACTGCTCCATCACCCAGGCCCAGTTCAACGGGCCTAACATGATGCGCGACCAGAACGGACAAGTGCAGCAGCGTGTGCAATAGCGTCGCGATCCCACTGGCATTGGGGGGCCGCTGTGCGCCATAGTCCCGCGGAATGAGGGGATGAATTACCATGCAGCAGCCAAGTTTTGATTTGAGCGGGCAGGTCGCCCTGGTGACTGGCGCCGGCAGGGGCCTGGGGCGGGCGATTGCGCTGGCCTTGGCCAATGCCGGTGCCGACGTAGCCTTGGGCCTGCGCGATATCGCGGCCGATGGCGGATTGGCCGATGAAATCGCCGGCCTCGGCCGCCGTGTGCTCAAGCTGCAGATGGACGCGGCCAATCTCGATCAATCGCGCGCCGCGATGGACGAGGCCATCGCCACGCTGGGCCGCATCGATATCCTGGTCAACAATGTCGGCGGCGGTGGATCGCAGGGTCCGGTGGAGGATTTCACCGAGGCGGTCTTCGACGAAACCATCGGCATCAACCTCAAATCCTCGTTCTTCATCGCCCAATATGCTGGCAAGCACATGATCGCCAGGGGCAGCGGGCGCATCATCAATATGAGCTCGCAGGCCGCTTTCGTGGCGTTACCCGGGGAGGCGATCTATTGCCTCGCCAAGGCGGCGGTCTCGCACATGACCAAGTGCATGGCCGTCGAATGGGGCCAATACGGCATCACCGTCAACGCCGTCGCGCCCACCTTCATCGCTACCCCCGGCACCGCACCGGCCCTGGCAGATCCAGTCTTCAAAGCCGATGTCGAGGACCGTATCGCCGCCCTCCATCGCATCGGCGAGCCCCACGAAGTCGCCGGCGCCGTCGTGTTCCTGGCCTCGCCCGCAGCGTCCCTGATCACCGGTCAGACCATGCTCATCGATGGCGGCTGGACGGCGCGCTAACCGGGCTAGATCATTGCCACGCCCTCGTGGTTCGAGGGTCGTAAGAACTCCCGCCTCACCATGAGGGCTACGCGAGCACTGAATTCAAGTAGTCCTCATGGTGAGGTGCGAGCTCTTCGCGAGCCTCGAACCACGAGGGCGTGGCACCATGCTCTGGTGAGGCTCTAAGGCAGATACGGCTTGAAATGCTTCGACAATTTCAGCGTCTGCGCCTGATAATTCGAACCCAGCGCCGAGCCATAAAGTCGATCTGGCGGCTCGGCCAGCTTTTCATAAATCAGCCGCCCGATGGTCTGCCCATGCCCGAGCAAAAACGGCACTTCGCGGCTGCGCACTTCCAGCACCGCGCGGCTGCCCGTGCCTCCGGCCGCCGAATGCCCAAACCCGGGATCGAAAAATCCGGCATAATGCACCCGGAATTCGCCCACCAGCGGATCGAACGGTACCATTTCGGCGGCATGGGTCGGCGGCACGTGCACCGCCTCGTCGCTCACCAGAATATAGAATTCATCCGGATCGAGGATCAGTTCATCACTGCCCCGATTGGTCAGCGGTTCCCAGAAATCCAGCACGTCGAGCGCCGCCTTCTTGTCGACATCCACCACCGACGAATGCCGCTTCGATCGGAACCCGATCAGCCCATTGCGGTCGGCGCCCTTAAGGTCGATCGACAGCGCCACCCCATCATCCACCGGCCGGTGATCGCCGAACACTAGCGTCTGCTGCCGATGCAGCGCCTGATGCTCCGCCACCGTGAGCTTGGTATCGCCCGAGCGAAACCGCATCTGGCTCAGCCGCGAGCCCGTCCGCACCAATATCGGAAACGTGCGCGGGCTGACTTCGAGATAAAGCGGCCCATGATAGCCGGCCGGCATCTGGTCGAACCCCCGAGCGCGGTCGCCGATGACGCGCGTGAACACATCCAGCCGCCCCGTCGAACTCTTCGGATTAGCCGAGGCACTCACCGCGTCCGGCAGCGCCAAGCTCTCCTGCAGCGGCACCAGATACACGCAGCCACGCTCCAGCACCGCGCCATGCTTGAGGTCGATCTCATGCAGTTTCAGCGCATCGATCCGCTCGGCCACCGAATGGCTCGGCCCGGGCAGGAAGCTGGAGCGCACGCGAAACGCCGTGTCCCCCAGCCGCAGATCCAGGCTCGCCGGCTGCACCTGGTCCACATCGAATTCGCGCGTCGTGGCGATTGCGCCCTGCTGGCGCAAGACCTCGATCAGCCGCGCCGGAAAAATGCCCTGCGGCCAGGCCTGTTGCGTGCTCATAGCGATCTGTCCCGCATGCCGATGCTTTCCCCTATCAATCCGCGCAATTGACGCCAAGCGACAAATGGAATTACATCCCGATCAGTGGTGATTTGGCCGGTCTGGTTGCAGCCACTTTAAATAAATTGCTAAGAGACCGTTCAACCGGCCGCATGTTTGTGGGCCGGTTTTTTTGTTTGAAGGCATTCCATGTCCAAGGCCGACAACCCCCTCAACGACCCCACCAAGCGCGCGCCCGAAACCCTGCTCGTGCATGGCGGCGACAAGCGCACCGCGTTCAACGAGACCTCCGAGGCGCTGTTTCTCACCTCCGGCTACAGCTATCCCAGCTCCAACCACGCCGAGCGCCTGTTCAACAACGAGATTCCCGGCGCGCACAATTACTCGCGCTTCGCTAATCCCACCGTGGATATTTTCCAGGAACGCATGGCGCTGCTCGAAGGCGCCGAAGCGGCGCGCGGTTTTGCCAGCGGCATGGCGGCGGTTACCAACGCAGTGATGAGCCAGGTCAAGGCCGGCGACCACATCGTCGCCGCCCAAGCCCTGTTCGGCGGTTGCCGCTTCGTGGTCGAAGATTTCATGCCGCGCTGGGGCGTCAGCTCGACGCTGGTCGATGGCCGCGATCCGGAAAACTTCGCCCGCGCCATGCAGCCCAATACCAAGGTCGTGTTCATCGAAACGCCGACCAATCCGACGCTCGAGCTGGTCGATATCGCCGCCGTCGCCGACATCGCCCACGCCCATGGCGCCAAGCTGATCGTCGACAACGTCTTCGCCACGCCCTTGTACCAGAGGCCGCTGCAACTCGGCGCCGACCTCGTCACCTATTCGGCCACCAAGCATATCGACGGGCAGGGCAGGGTGCTCGGCGGGGTCGTGCTCGGCAGCAAGGAACTGATCACCGGCGACGTGCATACACTCCTGCGCCAGACCGGCGCCACCCTGAGCGCCTTCAACGCCTGGGTTCTGCTCAAAGGCCTCGAAACCCTGCCGCTCCGCGTCCGCCAGATGACCGAAAGCGCCGCCAAGATCGCCGAAGTCCTGGGCAATCACCCCAAGATCAACCGCGTCATCTACCCGCACCACAAGTCCCACCCGCAATACGACCTCGCCAAGCGCCAGATGAAGGCGGGCTCGACGCTGCTGGCCATCGACGTCAAGGGTGGTCAGGAAGCTGCATTCAAGCTGTCGGACTCACTCGCCGTGATCCTGATTTCCAACAATCTGGGCGATGCCAAATCCATCATCACCCACCCCCGCACCACGACGCACCAACGCCTGACCGAGGAAGTCCGCCTGGAAACCGGCGTGACGCCGGGCCTCCTGCGCCTCTCGGTAGGACTTGAGGCGAGCGATGATCTGATTGCGGATTTGCTATACGGGCTGGATCAAATCTAGCCGAGCGGGCGGGCCTCCCTTCACCTCGCCCCTCCGGGGAGAGGTCGGCGCGCAGCGCCGGGTGAGGGGGCCTTTACCGGGTGAGGTGCCTGCGGAAGGCCCCCCACCCGCCCCAAGAGGGTCGACCTCTCCCCGGAGGGGCGAGGTGAAGAGTAGCCTCGCCAACCCCAGCAAACTCGGCCATAAGAACGCTGTTCTCATCCAAGGCAATGGCGTGCGGCCCATGCGTTTGATCGTCGTTCTGATAGGCCTACTTGCGGGCATGGTGTCAGCCCACGCCCAGCCCATCCCCTATCACGCCGATCCAAGCGCCCGCGAAATCCTGCCTAACCTCGCCCCCGTACCGGCCATCCGCTTCCTCACCACCGCCGATTTCCCACCCTTCAACTTCCGCGATGCCGGGGGCGAACTGATCGGCTTCAATATCGATCTGGCGCGCCGCATCTGTTCGGAGGTCAATGTCGCCTGCACCGTGCAGGCCTGGCCGTGGGAACAGGCGTCCAACGCCCTGGCCGACAATCAGGGCGACGCGTTGATCGCCGGGCTAGACATGTCCGCCCAAAACGGCGCCAAGTTCGATTTTTCCAGCATTTACCTGGCTCTGCCCGGCCGCTTCGTCACCCGCGCCAGCGATATCGCCGCCTTCTCGACCGCCGCCCTCAACGGCAAGACCGTCTCCGTCCGCACCGGCTCGCGCCATGAGGAATTCCTCAAGCGCTACCTGCCCGACGTGAAGATCACCGGCTTCCCCAGCGAAGTCGAAGCCCTCGCCGCCGTACAAAACAACCAGGCCGAAGCCTTCTTCGGCGACGCCATGCGCGCCTCGTTCTGGCTCAACGAAAACCTGACCTGCTGCGGCTTCGCGGGCGAGCCTTATTTCCGTCCCGACCTGTTCGGCAAAGGCCTCTCCATCGCCGTCCCCGCCGGCCACGACGCCGTCCGCCAGGTCATCGACTGGGCCCTCATCAAGCTCAAGAACAAGGGCACGCTCGACGAGCTCTACCTGCGCTGGTTCCCGGTCGGTTTTTACTGAGGGCCACCGTCGCTCAATCGAAGCACAATTCCTCCCCACCCACTGCTCTTCCCGCGGACTTGATCCGCGGGCCACTCTCAACGCGGCATGCGTTCTGAAAGGCCCGCGGATCAAGTCCGCGGGAAGAGTCGAGGATGGGGATGATCTGCCGGTAGGCTACCCCGGCATCCGCCGATGCCTTGCCCGCGCCGCGGTTTCGATCGCCGCCGTCACCAGCCGATCCAAATCCATCTTGTCGCGCATCAGCTCCAGAAACCGCAATTCCTCCTGCGTCAATTGCAGGTCCACCGCCGTAATTTCCACCACCAGCGAATACGCCGTGTCCTGCAATTTCTTCGGCAGCGCCGCAATCGCATCGTCCACCAATTGGTCCAGCCCATCGCCATTCAGCTTGTCGACACAGTCATTGGCGACAGCGCCCAACCGATCCCGGTCAAACCCCTCGAACACCGGCAGCCGCCCGACCAGCGTTTCGATACGGCGCAACTCCTTGTCGCTCATCGCCTCGTCGGAGGAGGCGGCGACGACCATCAACTGGATCAGCGCATCGTGGGCGGCGGTGGACATAAGGCAATTCCCCTGAGTGAAGGCCGATACATAGGCGCGCTGCGCCATTTGGCAAGCGCTGCCAACATTGACGCCCGGCCCCCCAAATGCAACACACCAGCCTTCACCTTATCTCGAAAGGGCTGTCCCTTGTCTGCTCCGCTCCCCGCTCTCGATCCTGCGTTTTTCGACGCTGCCCAAACTGCCCGCGCCTGGCCGTTTGAGGAAGCCAAAAAGCTGGTCGCGCGGATCGAGAAAACCGGCAAGAGCGAGGTCCTGTTCGAGACTGGCTACGGCCCCTCGGGCCTGCCCCATATCGGCACCTTCGGCGAAGTCGCCCGCACCACCATGGTGCGCACGGCCTTCCGCCTCTTGACCCGCGACGAAATTCCCACGCGCCTCTTGGCCTTCTCCGATGACATGGACGGCTTCCGCAAGGTGCCGGGCAATGTGCCCAATCAGGAGATGATGGCCAGCTTCCTCGGCAAGCCACTGACCCGCGTGCCCGATCCGTTCAGCAACGAATATCCTTCGTTCGGCGCGGCCAATAATGCACGCCTGCGCGCCTTCCTCGACGGCTTCAACTTCAACTACGAATTCGCCTCGTCGACCGATTACTACACCTCGGGCAAGTTCGACGAAGCCCTGCTGCGCATGCTGACCGTCTATGACGCCGTCATGGACATCATGCTCCCCAGCCTGGGACCCGACCGCCGCGCCACCTATTCGCCGTTCCTGCCGATCTCCAAGGTCAACGGCAATGTGCTGCAGGTGCCTATGGTCGAGATCAATGCCAAGGCCGGCACCATCGTCTATATCGACCCCGCCGATGGCGAAAAGTACGAGACCACCGTCACCGGCGGCGCCGTCAAGTGCCAGTGGAAGCCCGATTGGGCCCTGCGCTGGTTCGCGCTCGGCGTGGACTACGAAATGGCCGGCAAGGACCTGATCGACAGCGTCAAGCTGGCCAGCCGCATCGTCACCGCGCTCGGCGGCAACCCGCCCGAAGGCTTCAACTACGAGCTGTTCCTCGACGAGGGCGGCCAGAAGATTTCCAAGTCCAAGGGCAATGGCCTGACCATCGACGAGTGGCTGACCTATGCCGCTCCGTCGAGCCTGGGCCTCTACATGTTCGGCAAGCCCCGCGCCGCCAAGCGCCTGCACTTCGACGTCATCCCGCGCGCGGTCGACGATTACTACAGCTTCGTTTCCAGCTACCACGCCCAGACCCCCGCCGAGCGGCTGGAAAACCCGGCCTTCCACGTCCATTTCGGCGCCGTGCCGAACCCCGACGTGCCGCTGAGCTTCGCCCTGCTGCTCAACCTCGTCTCGACGGCCAATGCCGAAGACACGACCGTGCTCTGGGGCTTCATCTCGCGCTATCTCAAGGGCGCCACCGCCAAGACCCACCCCGAGATCGATAGCCTCGCCGGCTACGCGGTGCGCTACTTCAACGACAAGGTGAAGCCCACCAAGATCTATCGCGCCCCCAGCGACCAGGAACGCGCGGCTCTCCAAGACCTCGCCGACCAGCTCGCCGCCCACGAAGGCTCGACCGACGCCGAAATGCTGCAGAACCTGGTCTTCGAAGTGGGCAAAGCCCACAATTTCGATCCCCTCCGCGCCTGGTTCGGAGCCATCTACGAAGTCCTCCTCGGCCAGGCCCAAGGCCCCCGCTTCGGCTCCTTCATCGCCCTTTATGGCGTGGCGGAAACCCGCAAGCTGATCGACACGGCCCTGGCCGGTAAACTGCTCAAGGCCGAATAGGGCTACTCTTGCTCGCGCTGGACCGACGCCATACTATTGGCGCTGGTCCAGCACGGAACTCTGCAATGCCCCGCAAATATCTGGTTACCGCCCAATGGGATGAAGCGGCTGGCGTCTGGGTCGCGACCAGCGAGGATATTCCTGGTCTCGTCACCGAGGCGGCGACGTTGGACAACCTGCTTGGCCGGGTGACCGCTGTTGCTCCCGAACTTCTGGCCGACAATCGCGTCGCAGACGCCACAGCCGGCATTATCGATATCCATATCCTATCCGAACTCGACCCAGCCGCGTCAGCCGCCGAATAATGGTTCGCGGCTTTTACGCCCAGATCGTGGACGCTCTGCGTATCGCCAATTGCACCCTCAAGCGCAAACAAGCCGGCATCGATCGCCGTTTCTAGACGTCCGCCGCGTCCGCCTCATGCTCCAAGATATCCCCCGGCTGGCACTCCAGAAACCGGCAGATCGCGTCGAGCGTATCGAACCTGATGCCCTTGACCTTGCCCCCCTTCAGCAGCGACAGGTTAGCCTCGGTAATGCCGATATACTCGGCGAGGTCCTTGGATTTGACATTGCGCCGCGCCAGCATGACGGCAAGATTGACCTTGATCCCCACCCCGGTCACACGAACTGACTGTTTTCTTCGGCAATGGCCGCGGCCTTCTGCATCGCCCATCCGAGCGCGGCGATGGTGGCGGCAAACAGCGCCATGATCAGCGTGTCACTATCGAACTGGATGATCAGTTGCCGCTGCCCCGCGGGGGCGTTCCAGCTCAGCAAGATGCTCAGCAGCATGGCGCTCACCGGCTTGGCGACAACGCTCAAACCCATGCCGATGGCAAAGTCGCGCAGCCCGGCAATGCCCCTGGCCACGAACGGCCGCCCCTGCGCGAATTCGGTAAAACAGGCACGCACCCGCACCAGCCCCCAGCTCAGTGGCAGTACGGCCAGCAGGCTCAGCCCGGCTGCGCCCAGCCGTAGCGGCGCATTCAGATCGCCCAACGCCGTCGGCGCCATGCGCATGGCCTGCGCCAGATCGTCAGGCGCCACCGTCAGCCAATGCCCGATCATCCCCAAAGGCAATAGTGCCGCCAGCGCAGTGGCCGCCACTGCCAAGACGCGAAACAGCAGAGCCGTACGGCCGTCGACGGCGATCCCGGCAACGGGGGAAAACAGCGTATCCATCGGTGGGGCTTTCGTATCGATCATCAGAAGAGCTCCTCAGCTGCCCCGATTTCTAGCCAAGAAATTATTGTTTGACAATAACAAAAATCTGCAAAATAACGTTGTCTTGTTGTTTTACGATAAGGAAACGCAATCAATGAAATCCATTTCCCTCTACGCCGTGGCCATCATCCTGGTCCTCTCCATGGCTCCCGCATTCGCGGCTCCCTCCACCAGCAAGGGGCAGATTTCGGTGGCCCAGGTGCTCGAACTGCTGGAAAAATCCGGCTCCGACAGTGCTGCCCGCAACGCCGTTGTGGCCTATCTGGCTGGTGTCGGCGAAACGGCAGGACTGCTGATGGCCGACGAAAGAGTGCAGCGCGCCGGGCTGCTCAACTGCCAGACGGCATTGAGCCTCGCCGATACCAATGTGGCCACTGCACTCAAGGCCGCCGCTCCCGATCGCGCCGGCCGCGAGCAAATTGCGGCCACTCCGATCATCTTGATCGATATGTTCGCCCGCGCTGGCTGCACCTGACGCAAACGTTTGGGCGAGCTACTGGCTCGCCCAAATAATCCGGGCGATCCACTCGATCTCGCTCATCTCCAGCACCCGCGGCTCATACGCAGCATTGAGGGAATGCAGCTCAACCTGCTTGGCGCTCTGGCGGGCGAGGATCTTGGCCATCACCTCGCCATCGCGGGTCTTGACCACGACCCGGTCCCCACGCCGCACCTGCTGGGTCGGCGACACCACCACGCGGTCCCCCTCGCGATACAGCGGCTCCATGGAATCGCCGTGGATTTCCAGCGCATAAATCCCCGCCTCGCCCGGCGTCGGCAGTGCAACTTCGTCCCAGCCTTGCCCGACCGGAAACCCCGCGCTATCGAAAAACCCGCCCGACCCAGCCTGCGCCAGCCCCAGCAAAGGCACGGTGCGCATGCTCGGCGCATCGGAGATTTGCATAAATGCCCCCGTGCCATTGAGAAAAGTGTCAAAACTCTCCCCGGTGGCATCGAGAATCTTGGAAATGCTCTCGGTCGACGGCCAGCGTTCCCGCCCATCCTTGCTGACACGCTTGGAGACGTTGAACGCCGTCGCGTCCAGTCCGGCGAGCTTGGCCAGCGCCGACACGGAATGACCCTGCCGCCGCGCCAGCGCGTCGATACCATCCCAAATGGCTCTATGTGACAGCATGACCGGATAATCCGAACAGGAAATCAATCTTATATGCGGAATTATATCCTATTTAGGCCCATCTCCCCCCATTGTAAAGCCCGCTCGCCGACTGCCCGCTTGCGCACCTATCGGCCCGCCGCTAGGGTCCGCCCATGACCAATTTAGACCTGATCTACAAGATTGCCACCGAGGCCATCTACGCCCCCTCACGCGGCGCGGCCAGCTTCCCCGGCATGCCCATCGATGCCAAGGACGGCTATCTGCACCTGTCCACCGCCCCCCAATTGGCCGAAACCCTGCGCCTGCATTTCGCCGGCCAATCCGACCTCGTCCTGCTCGCCGTGCGCAGCGTAGACCTGGGTGAAAAACTGGTCTGGGAGCCCTCGCGCGGCGGCCAGCTTTTCCCCCATTACTATGGCGCATTGCCGCTATCCGCCGTCGCCTGGGAGGCGCCGGTCAGCGTCGCCGCCGATGGCTCCTGCGTGCTGCCCGAGGCGGTTCAATGATTTTCGCGCCGCTTTCGCCATTGCTGCGCCTGCCGCTGGTGCAGGGGCTCAGCCAGCAGGCTCTGCTGAAAATGGATGCCGAAACCGCCCACGGCGCCACCATCACGGCCTTGCGCCTGGGTCTGGCCCCCCATCAAAACCACCCCGATGCGCCCGAATTGCGCACCTCGCTCTGCGGCCTCGACCTGCCCAATCCCGTCGGCATGGCCGCGGGCTTCGACAAAAATGCCGAAGTCCCCCGCCCGCTGGCTCAGATGGGTTTCGGCATGGTCGAAATCGGCACTGTCACCCCGCGCCCCCAGTCCGGCAATGCCAAGCCGCGCCTGTTCCGCATCATGGGCGCCGAGGGTGTCATCAATCGCATGGGCTTCAACAATGAAGGCCATGACGCCGCCTTCGCCCGGCTCAAAGGCCAGCGCATTCCCGCGGCCCTCGGCGTCAATATCGGCGCCAACAAGGACAGCGAGGATTTCGTCGCCGACTACGTGCTGGGCGTCAATCGCTTCGCCGACCTGGCCGATTACCTGACCGTCAACATCTCCTCGCCCAACACCCCGGGCCTGCGCAACCTCCAGGGCGACGAAGCCCTGCGGCGCCTCTTGGGCGACGTGCTCTATGCCCGCGCCAAAGCCAAAACCCGCGTGCCCGTCTTCCTCAAGATCGCCCCCGACCTCGACGAAGCCGCCCTCGACGCCATTGCCAAGGTGGTCCTCGCGACCGACCTCGATGGCCTCATCGTCTCCAACACCACCATCACCCGCGACACCGTCGCCGGCATGGAGAATGCAGCCGAAACCGGCGGTCTCTCCGGCAAGCCCCTGTTCGATCTGGCCACCCAGCGCCTGGCACAAACCCGCCTGCGCGTCGGTGACCTGCCGATCATCGGCGTCGGCGGCATCCACTCCCCGCAAAGCGCGGTGGCCAAAATCCAGGCTGGCGCCAATGCCATGCAGCTCTATTCGGCGCTGGTCTTCGGCGGGCTCGACCTGCTCGACCGCATCAAGCGCGGCCTTACGGCTGCGGTTCGTGCCGAGGGCAAAACCAATATCAGCCAACTCGTGGGTAGCCACACGGCGGAGTGGGCGGCGGGTAAAATCCAGCTTTAGTATTTGCGCCTATTTCCCCCCACCCACTGGCCTTCCCGCGGACTTGATCCGCGGGCCTCTCACCGCTTGTGCCGGGTTGAGAGTGGCCCGCGGATCAAGTCCGGGGGAAGGTTGGTGGGGGATGGCAAGGGAAAAAACCCGATCTATTTGCTGTAGGATGGACCCTGGCCTGTGCCGGGGTGACACCGTGAATCGGACGGCCTCGATGCAATCCCTTCACTCAGGCCCCTTACCCCGTAAACAGCCCCGCCTTCTTCCTCTCCAACGCCCACCAATAGATCGCGCCTCGGGCGAGGAACCACACATGCATGGCGGCCCACAATCCAAGATTGCCGAACAGCGGCTGCAGGATCAGCGCGGCAATGAGGAACACCATCAGCGAGATCACCATGCCGTCGCGCATGACAGTGTTGAGCGTGGTGCCCACCAAAATCCCGTCGAACACGAAGGCCGGCATGAAGCTCAGCGCACACAGCGCCGCGATCCACAGATAGTTCATCGCCTCCTGCCGCACCGCCTCATTGGTGGTCATGAAGCCAAGCACAGTCGGCCCGCCGAAATACCACAGCAGCCCCAGCCCGCCCGCCAGGATCAAACCCCATTGAAAGCTCAACCCATAGGCCCGGTCGAACGCCGGCCGCCAGTTGGCGCCCACCGCCTTGCCGCTCAATTGCTCGGCCGCCTGCGCGATCCCGTCGAGAAAATAGCCCACCACCATCAACAGGTTCAGCAGCAGCGCATTGGCCGATAGCGCCACCTCGCCCATGCGCGAGCCTTGCGCCGCAAACCACGCATAGGCCCCCATCAGCGCCAGCGACCGGATCATCAGGTCGCGGCTCAGCCCGAACATGCGCTTTAGCCCCGTGGCATCGAGCAATTCGCCCGGCTTGATCAGCCGCAGCATGGCGGCCAGCCCGCCATAGTGCCGCGCCACCAGCACCAACCCCACCAGCGCCGCAATCCCTTGCCCCAGCACCGTGCCCAAGGCCGCGCCAGGCACGCCCCAACCCAGGCCATAGACGAACCAGATGCTCGCCAGGATATCCACGCCATGCAACAGCATTTGCAGCATCATGCCGGTGGTCGCGGCCGCGCGGCCATAAAACCAACCGAGCAGTGCATAGTTGATCAGCGCGAACGGCGCCGACCAGATGCGATAGCGGAAGTAATCCCCGAGCGCCGCCGCCACGCCCGGCTCTGGTGCCAACAGACTATTGGCCGCCCACAGGATGGGCCAACTCAGCGCAATCATCGCAATGCCAATGCCCACCGCCAGCACCAGCGCCCGCGCAAAATGCAGCAAGCCGTCGCGTGGATCGCGCGCGCCCACCGATTGCGCCGTCAGTCCCGCCGTGCCGATGCGCAGGAAATAGGCCATCGAGAAAATCACGTCGAACACCAGCGCGCCCAGCACCAGCCCACCCAGCAGCGCCGCATCACCCAGCCGGCCGATCACCGTAATATCCACCAACCCCACCAGTGGTTCGGTGATGAAGGCGATCGAGGCGGGCAGGGCGATCTTCCACACATCGGCATGGCGCACCTGGAATGGATATTGCGGGCGCGCGGCGTCTGGCGTGGTCATTGATCACTCTGGGGAATCGAAGGGGTCACCCTGTCTAGCAAGTTGCGGCGACTGTCGCGAGGCTTGGATCAGGGACACACATGCAGCTCTTGCCGATCTTCGTCCGAGGCAAACCCCATGCCCCAGCTGCGCATGCTGAGCAGTACCGGCTCGAGCGAGCGCCCAAGCTCGGTCAGTTCATATTCAACCCGCGGCGGTACTTCGGGATAAACGATGCGGTTGATCACGCCGTCCCGTTCCAGTTCGCGCAATTGCAGCGTCACCATGCGCGCGGTGGCATTGGGCACCATCCGGCAGAGTGCGTTGAAGCGCAATTTGCCGTCGAGCAGGTGAAACAGGATCACCGGCTTCCACAGGCCCCCGATCACCGAAAGCGTCACTTCCACCGCGCAACCGGTGCGGCCGGCCTTGCGGCGTGGGCGGGGCAGGATAGGGGTGCTATCATTCATGATAGTACATGTTCTCTTTGTACGTACTGTTCGTCGATGCATCAAAGACCTAGTTAGGCTGGGAAACAAGAGGAACGTGCAAATGAAAGCTGCCTGGTATTCCACCAAGGGTCCCGCCCGCGACGTCTTGCAGGTCGGCGAATTGCCCACGCCAACGCCCGCGCCCGGCGAAGTGCTGATCCGCGTCCGCGCCTCGGGCGTTAATCCGTCCGACACCAAGGGCCGCAGCGGCAATGGCGCCCCGGCCTTCCCCCAGGTCGTGCCCAATCAGGACGGCGCCGGAGAAATCGTCGGCGTCGGTTCCCCCGAACTCGAAGGCCGCATCGGCGAGCGCGTCTGGTTCTATGAATCCCAGCTTGGCCGCTGGAATGGCTCCGCCGCCGAGTTCACCACGCTCCCCGCCCACAAGGCCGTTCGTCTCCCCGATGGCGTCAGCTTCGAGGAAGGCGCCTGCCTCGGCATTCCCGCCATGACTGCCCATCGCTGCGTTTTCGCCGATGGCCCCGTTACCGGCAAAACTGTGTTCGTCTCCGGCGGTGCCGGCGCCGTCGGCCGCTACGCCATCCAGTTCGCCAAGCATGGTGGCGCTCGCGTGATCGCCTCGGTTGGCAATGATGAGGCCGCGGCATCCGCCAGGGCCGCTGGTGCCGATCTGGTCCTCAATCGCCACACCGATGACCTGCCGGCCCGCATTGCGGCCTTCACCGGCGATCCAAAGGGCAGGGGCGTCGACCGCTTCGTCGAAGTCGCTTTCGGCGCCAATCTCGACCTGATC
The DNA here is from genome assembly GCF_028290625.1 of Devosia sp. GTDB lineage: Bacteria > Pseudomonadota > Alphaproteobacteria > Rhizobiales > Devosiaceae > Devosia. The sequence continues at coordinate 12,086 of NZ_JAQGJM010000012.1, read as the reverse complement.
GCCAAGACCCTGGCGCCCAATGGCGTCGTCGCCACCTATGCCAGCGATGCCGTGCCCCAGCCGACCCTGCCGTTCTGGCCGATGGTCTTTCTCGATGCCACCATCCGCTTCGTGCTGGTCTATGTGATGTCCGCCGAGGCCCATAAGGAGGCCGCAGAGGGCATCACCGCCGCCTTGCAAGCCAACCAGCTCACCCATCAGATCGGCCGCGTCCTGACCCTCAACGATATTGTCGCCGCTCACGAAGCCGTCGAACGCGGCGACCTCGGCAAGACCGTGATTACGCTGGGCTGAGAGTTCCGACCCAAATTCCCTCCCCCTGGCGGGGAGGGAAGGACTTCACCTACTTGCCGTCATATCCCGCGCAAATCTTCGCCGCCTGCACTTCTACATCGCGCGGATCGAGTGTCGCGGTAGGATTGTCGCGTTCGATGCCTGCGCCGATCACCCCGACACACTGGCTGAATTCCGACGGTCGCGCCGTCACCGCGCCAGCCACGATCACCGCACCGACGATGATCGCCAGCGCCACCAGCCAGTGCTGCATTCAGCCCTCCACGATCAGCGCGATCACCACGTCGGCGCGATCCTTCGACGCACTCACCAGATCGAAATTCGGCATATCCGTCCGCTCGATATGCGCGCGGTTGCGCTCCTCGGTGAACAGCCCCGCCTCGGCATGGCGTTTCAGCAGCCGCGCCTTGACCGTCTCGCGGTCCACATCGATGAACACGGCAAAGTCCAGCAGCGGCTTGACCCCCGCCCATGGCCCATCGGTCAGCAGCAGGTAATTGCCCTCCACGATCAGCACCCGCACATCGGGCAGCACCGTGAAGGCATTATCCACCACGTCTTCGATCTGCCGCGAATAGCCCGGTCCCATCACCGCCGAATTGGCATGCTTGAGCCGGTGCAGGAAGCTGACGAATTCCGCCCCCTCGAATGTATGCGGCGCGCCTTTGAAATCCACCGTCCCCAGCGCCTCCAGCTTGGCATGGCGCATGTGGAACCCGTCCATCGGCACCAGCGCCGCGCTGCCCACCTTGGTGGCGTTGAGCATCGTCACCAGTTCCGCCGCCAGCGTCGATTTGCCGGCCCCCGGCCCCCCCGCAATGCCGATCGCGATGCGGTGCCCCGCCGCGCTTTCCATCCTCAAGATATGGCTGACCAGAAGCGACAGCGCCGATTGCGGCGTCAGTTGCAAACGCTCAGTCATTACCGCCGCCGCGACGTCAGGCGCAGCACCAGCCACACCGGCACCACGATCACCGCGCCCGTCACCACATAAAAGCCAAAGCTGCGGAGCAGGCCGGTGCTGTCGCGTAAGGCATCATGCACCAGCTCGATCGCGCCATTGACCAGGCTCTGTGGATTGACGCCGAATACCGACATCAGAAACCCCACCACCAGCGAGATCAACACCAGCCGCACGATCAGCGCGCCCGGCCGGTCGCCCAGCAACCACTCCAGTTTCGAAGGCCGCTCGCGTTCCGTCATTTGCTCGCTCATCGTGAACCTCCGTGCCGCTTTGTGTGTTGAACACGATCATATAGGCTCTTTGATGATTTGCAGAAGCCCCCGGCGTCCAGCGTGAGCCTTCCCCCCATCATCGCCGACTGGTTCGCAACCAAGGGCTGGTCGCCCCGCGCCCACCAGCTCGACGTCCTCGCCAGTTGGGAGGCAGGCGCCTCGGCCCTCTTGATCGCCCCCACCGGCGCCGGCAAGACCCTGGCCGGTTTCCTGCCGACGCTGACCGACCTCATCGACAATCCCGGCCACGAGGGCCTTCACACCCTCTATATCTCCCCCCTCAAAGCCCTCGCCGTCGACGTCGCGCGCAACCTCACCATCCCCATCACGGAGATGGGTCTCAAGATCAAGGTCGAGACCCGCACCGGCGACACCCCCGCCAGCCGCCGCGCCCGCCAGCGCATCGATCCGCCGCAGATTCTGCTCACCACACCCGAACAGATGGCCCTGCTGCTCAGCCACCCCGAAGCCGCCCGCATGTTCGGCTCGCTCAAGCGCATCGTCCTCGACGAACTCCACGCCCTCGTCACCTCCAAGCGCGGCGATCTGTTGTCCCTCGCCATCGCCCGCCTGTCGATCCTGGCGCCGCAGATGCGCATCACCGCCCTCAGCGCCACCGTTGCCCGGCCCGACCTGCTGCGCGACTGGATCGGCCAGCCCGCGCCGCAAGCTCCCACCCATCTGCTGACCGCGGACGGCGGCGCTCAACCCACGCTGTCGATCCTCCAAACCGACGAACGCCTCCCCTGGGCCGGCCACTCCGCCAACTACTCCCACCGCGCCCTCTACGACACCATCAAGGACCACAAAACCACGCTGCTCTTCGTCAACACCCGCAGCCAGGCCGAAATGCTGTTCCAGGGTCTCTGGGCCATCAACGACGACATGCTACCCATCGCTCTGCACCACGGCTCGCTCTCGGTCGAACAACGGCGAAAAGTCGAAGCCGCCATGGTCGCCGGCAACCTCAAGGCCGTCGTCTGCACCTCCACCCTCGATCTTGGCATCGATTGGGGCGATGTCGATCTGGTGGTTCAGGTCGGCGCCCCCAAGGGCAGCTCCCGCATGCTCCAGCGCATCGGCCGCGCCAATCATCGACTCGATGAACCATCCAAGGCCATGCTGGTCCCCTCCAACCGTTTCGAAGTCCTCGAATGCGAAGCGGCGCTCGAAGCCGTCGCCGAAAATCATCAGGACAGCGAAGACCCCGTTAAGGGCGGCTACGACGTGCTCGCCCAGCACATTTTGGGCATGGCCTGCGCCGCCCCGTTTTTCGCCGACCATCTCTATGCAGAAATCCAGCATGCCTGGCCCTACAAGGACCTCCCGCGTGCCCAATTCGACCGTATCCTCGATTTCGTCGCCACCGGCGGCTATGCCCTCCGCGCCTACGAACGCTATGCCCGATTGCGCAAAACCGACGAAGGCATGTGGCGCATCGCCAATCCGCAAGTGGCCCAGCAATACCGCCTCAACGTCGGCACCATCGTCGAAGAACCCATGGTCCGCGTTCGCCTCGTCCGCAGCCGGGGCTTCAAAAAAGGCCAGACAACCGGGCCTATTGGCCGCGGCGGCCGCGTCTTGGGCGAAATGGAGGAATACTTTTTCGGCACGCTGGCGATTGGCGACACCTTCATGTTCGGCGGCGAGATCGTCGCCTTCGAGGGCATGAAGGACAATGAAGTCTTCGTCAGCCGCGCCCAATCGGCCGATCCGAAAATCCCCTCCTATATGGGCGGCAAGTTCCCGCTCTCGACGTACCTCGCAGAACGCGTCCGTCGCATTATGGACACCCCCGACGACTGGCACAAACTGCCCGACCCGGTCAGCGACTGGCTCCGCCTGCAGCAATTCGCCTCTGTCGTGCCCAGTCGCGACAGCTTGCTCGTAGAAACCTTCCCGCGCGGCGCACAGAACTACATGGTCTGCTACCCCTTCGAAGGCCGCCTCGCGCACCAGACCCTGGGCATGCTGCTCACCCGCCGCCTCGAACGCGCCCGCGCCCGCCCGCTCGGCTTCACCGCGTCCGAATATGCCCTCGCCATCTGGGGCCTCGGCGATCTCTCCGCCCTGATCCGCACCGACCGCCTCTCGCTCGATGACCTTTTCTCCGAGGACATGCTGGGCGACGACCTTGAAGATTGGCTCGATGAATCCGCCCTGATGAAACGCACCTTCCGCAACTGCGCCATCATTTCCGGCCTGATCGAACGCCGCCACCCCGGCAAGGAAAAGACCGGCCGCCAGATCACCATGTCGTCGGACCTGATCTACGACGTGCTCTACCAGCACGAGCCCGACCACATCCTCATCCAGGCCACCCGCCGCGACGCCGCAAGGGGCTTGCTCGATATCGAACGCCTTGGCCACATGCTCCGCCGCATCCGCACCCACATCGTGCACAAACCGCTGGACCGCATCTCGCCGCTCGCCGTCCCGGTCATGCTCGATATCGGCAAGGAGCCGATTTTTGGCGAGGGCCGCGAATCTGCTATGGCGGATGCTGCCGACGAATTGATGCGCGAGGCCTTGGGCGGGCAGTGAGCCAGATACTATATCAAGCCGAGATCACGGAGACTCCGATCTTGCGCTTTGCCGGACATGTGTTTCAGCCTCTGCCCTCCGGCGCGCTCTATTGGCACGCCCAGCGCACGCTGTTGGTCGCCGATCTGCATCTGGAAAAGATGAGCTCCTTCGCCCGCCGCGGCCAGATGCTCCCGCCCTACGATACCGGCCTCACCCTCAAGCGCCTCGATGCCGATTTGCACAGCACCGGCGCGCAACGCCTGGTTTCCCTCGGCGATAGCTTCCACCGCGACGAGGGCACGACGACCCTCTCCGATGCCGACCGTGCCCGGATCGACACTATGACCGACCTGGCCGAATGGCTCTGGCTGTCCGGCAACCACGATCCCAAGCCGCACGTGCTGGGCGGCCAATGCCTGCCGCATCTGGAGCTCAACGGCCTGACCCTGACCCACGAACCCCGCCGTGGCGCAACCAACCTCGTCGCCGGCCACCTCCACCCGGCGGCCCACATCTACCTCGAAGGCCGCGCCACTCGCCGCCCGTGTTTCGTGCACGACAATCGCTTGCTGATCCTGCCGGCCTACGGCTCATCCACCGGCTCGATCAACATCCTGTCGCCGGCCTTTGTCGACCTGTTCCACTGGGCCAGCATCGAAGTCACCATGCTGGGTCGCGACCGACTCTATCCGATCAGTCCCAGGCGATTGGTGCGGGGCTGATCGTGCCACGTCCTCGTGGTTCGAGGCGCCAAGCGGCGCACCTCACCATGAGGACTACTGGGAACTCGATCTCTAGTAGCCCTCATGGTGAGGTGCGAGCTCTTGCGAGCCTCGAACCACGAGGGCGGGCACACCGCTCCTACCGCTTGAACAGCACCCCACCCAGCCAGCCAGTAAACAGCGCCAGGATCACGCAAACCACCCCATACAGCAGCGGCTGCTGCACTGACGCCAGCGCCAAAAACCGCTCAAACCCGATCTTGCGCACCGCAAAGCCCTCGGATTTCCGCGCGATGATCTGTCCGTCCTTGAACACGTAAGTGAGCGCGATATAGGGCCCCGGCGGCGCGTTGCTCGGCAGCGTCAGGCGCGCCGAGTAAGTGTTGTCGGACAGGAAGTTGACGCCGTTCTCGTTGACGCCGAACAGCCCCTGTTCGGTCATCAGCCGCACCAACTGCCGCCCGAACACCGCCGTCTTCCACCACCCGGCATTGTTGGGCACCAGCGTGTGCGACTCCGGCAGGATGAATTGCGTGGTCAGCGTGGTGATATCGGTGATGTCGGCCAGCCGGTCGCTTGCCAGCACATGGAAATAGCTGGGAAATTTGCGGAAGGTGACCTGGTCGGTATTGAGCCAGATGCCGAAATTATGCGTCATCTGCCGCGCCGTACGGTCGGCCGTCGGCCCCAGCACCACGACTATGACCTGGAACGGTCCATCGACGAATTTCTGCTCGGCTCCCGCATCGGGCGCGATCGAGCCGAAAAACGTCATCTTCTCGCCGTCGAAGCTCGAGGTGATTTCGATCTCGTCATTCGACATGGTCGACAGCAGCCGGTCGCCCAGCGCCGGCGTCGCCAATGCGCCGAGCAGCGCCAGCGCGCCGAGCCAGCGCCGCCAGGTCACGACCCGGCTCCCGTACCGCTGACCACCATGCTGAAGGCATCGGCCGGCGCCAGCACCAGCGTCAGCCCGAAGCGGATCGCCACCGCCAGCACCAGCAGCGCCAGCAGCCCGCGCAACTGTTCGCCGCGCAATTGCTTGCCGGCCGAAGCGCCGAACTGCGCGCCCGCCACCCCGCCCACCATCAGGCTGAAAGCCAGCATGATATCGACGCTCTGGCTCTGCACAGCATGCAGGATCGTGGTCGCCGCCATCATCGCCACCACCTGCAGCAGCGAAGTGCCGATGACCACATTGCCCGGCACCCGCAGCAGGTAAACCAGCGCCGGAACCATGATGAAGCCGCCGCCAATGCCGAGCAGCGAGCCAACAAAGCCGATGAATAGCCCGATGATCAGCACCGGCAACACGCTGATATAGAGCTTGGATTTCTTGAACCGGACCCGCATCGGCAGGCCGTGGATCCAGTTATGCTGGTTGGGCAAGCGCTCGCGCACCACGATGCCGCTGCGGCGCTTGAGCAAAGCGCGCGTGGATTCAATCAGCATCAGCACGCCGATAAAACCCAGCAACACCAGGAAGCCGACCGCGATCACCAGGTCGAGTTGCCCCGCGTCGCGCAGCAAGTCGAACGTGGCCACGCCCCCAAAGGCCCCGATAATCCCCGATAGCACCAGATAGAGCGCCAGATGCATGTCGATGCCGCCACGCCGGTAATGGCTGAGCGCGCCCGAGGTCGAGGCCGCCACCACCTGGCCCGTCACTGAGGCCACGGCCACGGAGGTGGGCACGCCTGAAAAGATCAGCAGGGGAGTCAGCAGGAACCCGCCGCCGACGCCAAACAGGCCCGACAGGAAACCGACCGCCGCTCCGATCCCCACGAGAAAGAAGAGGTTTACGGACATCTCGGCAATCGGCAGATAAATCTGCAAGACCTATTCCGTTCAATGCGTTCGAGGGCGGCTTTACGCCGCCATTGCGTCACCACGAAGACGAGGATAACGCCCACAGCCTTAAATTGCTTTAAGGGCCTACGTCCGGTTTATGCCGCTGTCAAATCATCATCGGAAGGCGCTGCAAGAAGGCGTCGCGCACCGGCGCCGCCGCGTCAATTCAAACCGGTTGACTGCCCAGCACGGCCAGCAGTCGCGGATTGATCGCGCCGCTCTCGGTCATGCCCGTCGCCCGCTCGAAGGCCTTGATGGCCTCGGCGGTTTTCGGCCCGGCCAACCCGTCCGGCGTGCCGATGTCGTAACCCAGCTTGGCCAGCGCGAGCTGCACCCGGGACACCACATCCTTGGTCTTGATGGTGTCGCCGGGGCTGAAGGTGGCCGACCAGGTCCCGATCGGCGCGAAATTGGCCGCCAGATCGATCGGCTGCGCCTTCCAGGCGGCGACTTCGTCGTTAAGCCGCTTGACCACGTCGGCGGTCAGCGAGCGGGCCATATCGTCGCGGGCCTTGCCGGCATCGGCATCGCCACTGCGTGCCGCCAGCGAGAACCACTTGTAGGATTCTTCCAGGTTCTGGTCGACGCCCAAGCCGCGGGCATGCAGCATGCCCAGGTTGAACTGGCTGTCGGTCATGCCCAGGTTGGCCGCCCGCTCGAACCATTCGGCGGCGGTTTCGAACTGCTGGTCGCCCAATTGCCCACTGGCATAAAGTGCCGCCAGATTGTGCATGGCCATGCGATTGCCGGCCTCGGCGCCGCGCTGATACCAGAGCTTGGCGACTTCGAGGTCCTTGTCGACCCCATTGCCCACTTCATAGAGGTTGCCCAGCCGATATTCGGCCGGCACGAAGCCCTGCGCGGCGGCCCGCTCGTACCAGGTCGCGGCAGCCTTGTAGTCCTGGGCGAGGGCGCGGCCCTCGGTATAGATGGCGCCGATTTCAAACTGTGCCCGCGCATCGCCATTGGCGGCGGCCTGGCGCAGTTCGATCGGACCGACCGCCTCAGGCGCCAGTTCGAAGGTGACCGGTGTTGCCGGGGCCGCCGGAATGCTGGCGGTGGTTTCCGGGTCGGTCTGGTTCGGCACCTCGATTGGCGTGATCCGTCCGGCGTCGCCCTTGGCCATCAAGGCGGGCGGCATCGGCGTAGTGTCCGGTGTAGCGAATGTCATCGCCACCCGCGAGCCGATCGAGCCGACTGCCGTGGCATCTATCGCGCTGTCGCTGGGGGCACCAGCATCGCTCAAATCGCCGCTATCGGTGTCGCTCGCTGGCTCGGTGTTCAATGGAGCGGGCGCGGGCGCCGGCTGTTCGATAGTGCTTTCGACGGCCTGAGGCGGGGTCTGGCTATTGGCCGGCGCCATCCGCTGCAGCACCAGATTCAGCGCCAGCATAGAGGTGGCAACCAGCACCGCAGCCAGCAGCAGCGGCCGCCGATAGCGTACGAGGAAACTCTGTGGCTCGATCACGGCGCCATCGGCATCCAGCATCGGCTCGGGCGCCGGCTTGGCCTGTTTCGGCTGCTTGGCAGCCTTCGGTGCCTTGGGCTCCTTGACCGGCTTTTGTTGCTTGAGCTCGGCCGGCGCCAACACTGGCTCCACCGGGGCATCGCCATTCGGCCGGGGCGGCATCACGCGCGCCAGGGCCTTGCTGATCAGCGAATTATTGTCGGCTACAGTGGCCTGCGTATCCTGCTTGGCGCGCTGCGCCCGCCGGGCTGCGGCCACGAAAGTGCTGGTGCTGGTCTGGTTGAGCGGGGCCTCGGCCTGCACCTGCGCCAAGGCACGCTCCGGCTCCGGCGCGAACGGATCGCGGCCCGCGCTGGCAAAGCTCGACTGCGGCTGCGGCGGCCGCTCCACGGCATTGGGATCGTATATAGGCTTGGCCGAAACCTCCGGAGCCACCGGCTCGCTGGCCATGCCCGGATGGGCCTTGCGCGGCCCGTTCTTGGCTTCGAGCGCCGTGCGCACCGGCCCGGCATCCTTGAACCCCGGATCGGTCAGCGGCGCATCGTCCGCCGGATTGGTCGGCATAATGTCACTGCGCGGCGACACGTCGGTGCTGCGGCGATCGAGCGCGTGCAGCATGTCATCGAGCGCCGAATTGCTGGCAGCGGCCTTGGCCGGCCGCTCGGCTTCGGGGGGAATGGCAGCGGCTTCGAGCCGGGCAAACGGGCGCTCCTGCCGCTGCGTCAGCGCCGTCTCCAGCCGGGCCAGCCGTTCAGCAGTATCGCGGCCAGCAGTGTTCAGCAGCGCCGACATGCGCTTTTCGAACACGTCGATCGTGGCGTCGGTCATCACGGGGGCAGGGGCCGCCGCATTGGATTTGGCCACGGCCAGCGACGTGCGTTCAGCCACCATCGCCGCCAAGGCGTTATAGTCCGGCTGGGCGGCGGGCTCGTCATGCGTCGAATACAGCTTGGCCAGCCCATCGAGCTGCGCACCGGTTTCGTCCATGCGCGACATCAGCAGCTTGAGCTGGTTTTCGATCTGCCCGGTTCCGGCATCGCCGCTCGGCGCCGCCAGCTTTTCCGACAGCGCATCGAGCTGGCTTTCGATCCGCGAGAAGCGCGGCTCCATGCCACTCATCACCGCATTGCGCAGCGCCAGGATATCTTTCTTCAGCCCGTCCACATCGCCATTGGCGGTCTCGAAGCTGCCGATGCGATCGGCCAGCGCATCGACCTTGCTCATCAGCGTGCTGGGCATGGCTTCGCGGTCACGCATCGCCTGCGTGAAGCCGGCCATTTCCGAGGTCAGCCGCTCAAAATCGCCCGACGACAGGGCCAGGTTCTTTTCGATCGAGTCGATCCGGTCATAAACATTGCGCACGCTCTTTTCGATCGTGGCCATCGCCGGAGCCAGCGTATCGCCGACGACGGGCAGGGCTTCGGCCCGGTCCTCGCGCACGATTTCGCGTTCCATCTGCGTGGCCTGCAGTTCGGCAAGCTTGCCGACTGTGGCCGAGACATCATCGAGCCGCTTGTTGATGGTCGACAGATCGACCTTGGGCGCATCGCCGATCATGCGGGCCAGGGCCGCGATCTGGGCCTCCAGCCGCTTGACCTGGCCGGTTTCGCCCACGGCGCCGGCCAGCAATTCCACCACATGGGTCAATTGCTCGACCTGGTTGGCGACTTCGCGCACGCTGCCATTGCTGGCGCGCTGCGACTTGAGATCGCCTTCGAGCCGCTCAAGGCGTCCCGAGAGTCCCCCCACCAGCGCATTCAGCTCGCGAAATTCGGGCATGTCCGTGGCCCGGCGTCCCAGCGCCGCAACGGGCGCGGAAAACTGGCGGCTGCGGATTTCGGCGATCGCCGAGCGGAGCTGATCGTCATCCGCATCGACCATGTCTTCGGTTTCGTCGCGGTCGCTGAAGCGGTCTACCGCGCGCTTGACCGTGCGCAGGGCCTCGCGCCGCCGTGCCGAAGGCTCGGGCGCCCCGCCAACCTGATCGCGCAGGCTCCGCACCCGCTGGGACAGTCCCTCAAGCGCCGGATCGACGCGCTCGGTTCGAGTATAGCGCCCTTCCACCTGATCGAGCAGGGCGACGAGTTCGCCACGCAACGCCTGCCAGTCACCCGTATTGAGGTCCTGGTCAGCGTCGGCATTGTCCGAGATGGGGAAGGCGCGGGCCATGATGAGTCCCATTCGTGTGAAACAGCATACCCCGGCGACTTCGCACGAAGGTATGAGGGTCACTCTTGGGAATTTATGGTAAAGAACCCGTTAAGTATCGCCGCAATATGCCCAAACGCTGGCATCAACTGTGGAATATGGTTCGCTTTTGCGCCGCGGACACGCCAAATATCGGGCATAATGCGTATGCCGACACGCTGCCGGGAGAAGCTTTGCCATGACGCGCCGCCGCATTATCATCGTTGACGATCACCCCCTGTTCCGCGCCGCATTGCGCCAGACCCTGGTGGGTGGCGACGCCAGCGTGACGGTCGAGGAAGCAGGCGATCTCGCCGGCCTGACCGCCGCGCTGGAAGCCGATCGCGATTGCGACCTGGTGCTGCTCGATCTCAATATGCCCGGCGTGCGCGGGTTTTCTGGCCTGCTGCTGCTGCGCGCCCAATATCCCGATATTCCGGTCATGATCATTTCGGCGGTCGAGGATGGCACCGTGGTGCGCCGTGCCTTCGAGCTGGGCGCCGCCGGCTATCTGCACAAATCGGTCGGCCCCACCGAAATCCGCCGCTCCATCGAAACCGTCCTGTCGGGCGAAGTCTTCATCCCCGAAGGCATGACCGTGGCCGGCGAGGACAAGCACACCGCCCTGATGCGGCGCCTCTCCACCCTGACGCCCCAGCAGGTCCGCGTGCTGATGATGCTCAGCGACGGGCTGATGAACAAGCAGATCGCCTATGAGCTGACCATTTCGGAAGCCACGGTGAAGGCCCACGTCTCCGCCATTCTGCAAAAGCTCGACGTCGACAGCCGCACCCAAGCCGTCATCGCCGCCGCCCGCATCGAGGAAGGCCAGTTCGAAGCCCTGTTCTCGATTGGCGCTGAGAAGGCCTAGGGCGTCATCTCCCAGCCCTCAAACGTGGATTGAGTTCAACAGCATGGCTTGAATGCATCGCGCACACCTTCATGGTTCGAGGGTCGTTCCGCTCGTGCTTCACCACGAGGACGACTGGACCCAAGCATTACAAACCGCGTCTCTCAGTAGCCCTCATGGTGAGGTGCGAGCGCTTGCGAGCCTCGAACCACGAGGGCGCAGCACCATGTTCCCCCACCCGCTGTTCTTCCCGCGGGCTTGACCCGCGGGCCGCTCTCAACACGGCACAAGCGGCGAGAGGCCCGCGGGTCAAGCCCGCGGGAAGAACGGTGAAGGAGTGGGGTATGGAGCATCACCCCCACCCAGCCTCCGCCCTCAAGGGGGAGGAGTCTTCCTGGGTGGGGACGTGATCGAGTCCCATCAAAGTAACGTCTGAACCCGATCCCGCCCCAGGAGTGGCGCGATCTCCTCCCCCTTCCAGGGGGAGGCCGGGTGGGGGTATCGTTTCGCGCAAAACTATCGCGCCTCTCGCCTTGCTTGGCACAACGCCTACCCACCCACGGTGTCACCCCGGCGCAGGCCGGGGCCCATCCTGAGGTATCACCCCTGCCGCAAGGTCATCGCGAAACCACCTATCCTGCCACGCCCTCGTGGTTCGAGGGTCGCTGCGCTCCCGCCTCACCAAGAGGACTACTGGGGCAAAGAGATCTATTGAGACAGCGATACCCGATGAAACGCCGCAATTCCCTCAGTAGCCCTCATGGTGAGGTGCGAGCCCTTCGCGAGCCTCGAACCACGAGGGCGTGCCCCAATCTATCCCCCTTCTCCCCACCCCCAAAACCTCCCGCATACTCCCCCCGATATCTCCACAATGGCTGCGGGTTCGCGACGAACGGCCGTGGGGAGTTTGGTGGGAGGGGAATGCGGTCGCGCGATCCCTGGGCCAGCGCGA
>NZ_JAQGJM010000018.1 GCF_028290625.1 Devosia sp. | reverse complement strand
TGGCCTCCATTGTTTCAGGAGACGAACGTCGCGCTGGCCCAGGGATCGCGCGACCGCATTCCCCTCCCACCAAACTCCCCACGGCCGTTCGTCGCGAACCCGCAGCCATTGTGGAGATATCGGGGGCGATTATGGGGGAGGGTGGAGGGGGTGGGGATTAGTTGGATAGATTGTGCCACGCCCTCGTGGTTCGAGGCTCGCAAGGGCTCACACCTCACCACGAGGGCTACTGAGGGAGTTTTCACATGGGGATGCCGTTAGAATTGCGTTGTTTCAGTAGTCCTCATGGTGAGGTGGGAGCGTAGCGACCCTCGAACCACCACGAGGACGTGGCAGGTTGGCTTCGCAACCACCTGCGGTTGCAGCCACATCTCAGGATGGGTACCGGCCTGCGCCGGTATGACACCGTTGGTGGGGCGGCATTGTGTTTGGCAAAGTGCGGTTGGCCTTGATGGTTGGATCGTCGAAACATCCAAAATTCCGCGCCGACCCACCTTGCGCCCGCCCGCCCACTTGCCTCAAATGCCGCCAAAGGGAGACCACGAACATGGCATTGCTGGCAGGCGAAAATCTCGAATACATCGACAAGAAATTCTACGATCTCGTCATCAGCACGGCGCCGATGGAGACGCTGTACGATGGTTGCCGCTGGGCCGAGGGGCCGGTCTGGTTCAACGATGGTGGCTACCTGCTATGGTCCGACATTCCCAATAACCGCATCTTGCGCTATACGCCCGACCTGGGCGTCTCTACCTTCCGCAGCCCGGCTAATTACACCAATGGGCATACCCGCGACCGTGAGGGGCGGCTGATTTCGTGCTCGCACGGCGCCCGAGCCGTGTTGCGCACCGAGCCGGATGGCACTGTGACGACGCTGGTCGACAGCTATCAGGGCAAGCGCCTCAATTCGCCCAATGACGTAGTGGTCAAGTCGGATGGCACGATCTGGTTCACCGATCCGCCGTATGGGATTTTGTCGGATTACGAAGGCTACAAGTCCGACCAGGAGCAGGAACGCTGCAACGTGTTCCGCTTCGATCCGGCCGATGGTTCGCTGACGGTAGTCGTCGACGATTTTGCCAAACCCAACGGGCTGGCCTTCTCGGCCGACGAAAGCATTCTCTACATCGCCGATACCGGCCGCAGCCACGATCCGGATTGGCCCGCCCATATCCGCCAGTTTGACGTCATGGGCGGCAAGACGCTGGCCAATGGGCGCACCTATGTCGATGTCGACACCGGCCTGCCCGATGGCTTCCGGCTCGATACCGAGGGCAATATCTGGACCAGCGCCGGCCCCTGCGTGAATGTCTACAATCCCGCCGGCGCCCTGTTGGGCCGCATCCGCACCGGCCAGGCCACGTCGAACCTGACCTTCGGCGGCGCGCGGCGCAACCGGCTGTTCATCACCTCCAGCCAGTACGTCTATTCGCTCTATGTCGGGGCGACGGGTCTGCAGCGGCCTTAGCTGAACTAGCCCTCCACCTCCAGCACGGTCAGCACATGGCGCTGGCCGTTGCGGGCGTTCCAGGTGATCGATTGGCCCTTGGTCAGCCCGATCAGGGCTGTGCCCACGGGCGTGAGCACCGAAATGCGGCCGGCCGAAATATCGGCATCGATGGGATAGACCAGCGTGACCGTGCGGTCATCGCCGTTATCGGGGCGATAGGTGACGCTCGAGCCCATGCGCACAACGGCGCCGCTCAGTTTGGCGTCGCTGACGACGCGGGCGCGATCGAGTTCATAGAGCAGGTCGTCGGCTGCGTCGGAGGTGTGGCCGATACCGGCCAGGGCAAGCGCGATGAGCTTGCGGTGGTCACCCTCCCCGACCACGAGTTTGGGGCGCAGGGTGACAGAGTTCATGCTTGGCATGATGAGAAGTCCTTGAGAATGGCAAGCCGCAGCGGTCTTGGCCGCGCTGGCTTGCAGAATGTTGATTGTTGTGAATTCGTCGGAGCGGACATACCGCTATGAGCAGCGCTAAAGCGCTGGAGAACCACCCTAAACCCGGCTTGACGTCAGCTCAGGTCTAGGGACGTGCGCCTGCGACCGGGTGTTCCCGGCGTGCAAAATCCCGCAGGTGCATTGCAAAAGCGTTCATGGCTTTAAAATAGGGAGCCCGGCCGCCTTGTCAAGCGGCGGCCGGTTTGGGCGTCAAAAGCCTACATCGTCGCGCCGACCTGCCACGGCACGAATTCGTTGTCGCCATAGCCCAAGGCTTCCGACTTGGTCGGCTCGCCCGAGGCGACCTTGAGCAGCAGATCGAAAATCTCCTGGCCCTTGTCCTCGATCGAAACGCCCTCGACGATATCGCCGCAATTGATGTCCATGTCGCCGGTCATGCGATTGTACATGTCCGAATTGGTCGCCAGCTTCACCGAAGGCACCGGCTTGCAGCCATAGGCCGAACCGCGCCCGGTGGTGAAGGCCAGAATGTTGGCGCCACCCGCCACCTGCCCGGTCGCCGAGACCGGATCGAAGCCGGGCGTGTCCATGAACACAAAACCCTTTTCGCGCACCTTCTCGGCATATTCGTAGACCGCCGTCAGCGGCGTCGTGCCGCCCTTGGCCGCCGCGCCGAGCGACTTTTCGAGAATCGTCGTCAGCCCGCCCAGCTTGTTGCCCGGCGAGGGATTGTTGTTCATCTCGCCGTGGTTGCGCTGGGTGTAGTCTTCCCACCAGTGGATGCGCGAAATCAGCTTCTCTCCGACTTCGCGGGACACCGCGCGGCGCGTCAGCAGATGTTCGGCGCCATAGATTTCGGGCGTTTCGCTGAGAATCGCCGTGCCGCCATTGCGCACCAGGATATCGGCGGCGTAGCCCAAAGCAGGATTGGCGGTGATACCCGAATAGCCGTCCGAGCCGCCGCATTGCAGCGCCAGCACCAGTTCGGACGCGTCGATGGTTTCGCGCCGCGCCTTGGCGGCCACCGGCAGCATTTCCTTCATGCGCTCGATGCCCCATTCCACGATCTTGGCGGTGCCGCCGCTTTCCTGGATCGTCATGGTCTGAAAGGTTTCGCTCTCGGTGATGCCGTACATGTCCTTCATACGACCGATCTGGAACACTTCGCAGCCCAAGCCCACCAGCATGGCGGCGCCCAGGTTCGGATTGGAGGTGTAGCCCCACTGCGTGCGCTTGAGGATGTCAAAACCCTCGCCGCGCGATTCCATGCCGCAGCCGGTGCCATGCACGAAGGGCACGACGCCGTCGATTTCGGGATAGTCATCCAAAATGCCCGAGCGATTGATGCCCTCGGCGATGAACTTGGCGACGGTCGCGGAGCAATTCACGCTGGTCAGGATGCCCACATAATTGCGCGTGCCCACCGAGCCATTGGCGCGGCGATAACCTTGGAACGTGGCGCGCTGGTCCAGCGGCACCATTTCGGGAGGCACCGCGCCTTCGGTGAAGGCATAATCATGCTTGAGGCTGCCATCGGCGCCCCCCATACCGCAATTGTGCTCATGCACCCACTCGCCGGCCGCAATATCCACGCTGGCGAAGCCGATGATCTGGCCGAACTTGACGATCGCCTCGCCGGCCCGCACTGGGCGCACGGTGAATTTGTGGCCCTTGGGCACCCGCTTGGCCACGATCCGGCCCTGCGGCGTTTCGGTGCCAGCATCCAGGTTGGCCAGGGCCACGGCGATATTGTCAGCCGGATTGAGCACCAGGGTTCTGGTTTCGGGGCGGATCATGGTTTGCGACATGGGGTGTGAACTTTCGAGTGCTGCTGCTGCCAAGGCTTTACCGCACACTCAATACCGGCCACATAGGCACCTGAGGTGCGGGCCGCCGGCTTCAATCGTGTTGTAAATCGCCACGGGTCTGACTAACATGTTAGCATGACTATGGAAGCAAGTCCCTATCGTTTTCTGGCCCGCCCCACCGCTTTGTCGCGCGGTAGCGTCACGCTCGATGTGACGGCGGCGCTGCGCCAGGCCATCGTCACCCTGGCGCTGGCGCCGGGCCAGAGCATCGACAAGACCGCGATTTGCGAGCAGCTCGGCGTCTCGCGCTTTCCGGTGAGCGAAGCGCTGGCGCGGCTGCAGGCGGAGGGGCTGGTCGATATCGCCCCGCAGCGCGGCTCCACCGTATCGCTGGTGCGCATTGCCGACGTGCGCGAATATATGCTGATCCGCAAAGGCATCGAAAGCGAAGCCCTGCGCGTGCTGATCGGCAAGCACGATGCCGAGGTCATCGAGGCGCTGCATGCCAATATGGCCGCCCAGCGTGAAGCCGCGAGCCGCGACGATGCCGAGGCGTTTCACCAGATCGACCTCGAATTCCACGACATCATCTTCCGCTCGATGAAATTCACCAAGATCAAGAACATCATCGACAGCGCCCGCGCCAATTTGGATCGCGCCCGCCGGCTGATCATCACGCCGCGCCGGCTGGCGCTGACCATTGCCGAGCACCAGGCGATCTTCGACGGTATCCTGGCGCAAGACCAGGCCCAGGCCACCAGGGCCATCCGCGCCCATATCG
Organism: Devosia sp.; assembly: GCF_028290625.1. GTDB lineage: Bacteria > Pseudomonadota > Alphaproteobacteria > Rhizobiales > Devosiaceae > Devosia. Next base: position 30,360 of record NZ_JAQGJM010000018.1, on the reverse strand, counting down.
ACGCGGTCATGGTCGAGCTGTTCGCCTTTGCGCGCGATGACCCGTCGGTGTTCGCCGATGGCGCCACTTTGGGCAGCGACAGCGACAGTTTTCCGTTCGGCTAAATCCCTGGGGACCAAAATGCTCAAGAATATTCCGCCACTGCTCGGCCCCGACCTGCTCGGCATTCTGCGCGCCATGGGTCATGGCGATGAAATCGCCATTGTCGACGCCAATTATCCCGCCGACGCGGCCGGCCCGGCTTTGGTGCGCCTCGATGGCATCAGCGCCACCGATATCCTTGAGGCCGTGCTCACACTGATGCCGCTCGACGATTTCGTCGATGAGGCCGCTATCGTCATGCAGGTGGTGGGCGACGCCAGTGCCCGCCCGCCGGTGGTCGATGAGTTCGATGCCATCGTCAAAAAGCACGAACCCAAAATGGGTGTGACGTCGCTGGAACGCTTCGCCTTCTACGACCGGGTCAAGGCCGGCTACGCCATCGTGCAGAGCGGCGAGCGTCGCCTCTACGGCAATATCCTGCTCAAGAAGGGCATTATCCGCCCGCAATAATCCCGCCAACCGAACCGATTGGCCTTTGGTCGGCCTCGACAGGCTAACATGTTAGCTTTATTGCCTGCTCACCCTCAACTGGATCTGACCTCATGAAACTCCTCCGCGTTGGCGCCAAGGGCGCTGAGAAGCCCGCCATCCTGGCCGAAGACGGCACCATCCGCGATCTCAGCGGCATTGTGGGCGATATCGGCGGCGAGACGCTGACGCCCGAAGGCCTGGCCAAGATCCGCGCCCTGGACATCGGCGTGCTGCCCAAGCTCGACGTCAATGACCGCATCGGCCCCTGCGTCGCCAATGTGGGCAAGTTCATCTGCATCGGCCTCAACTATGCCGACCATGCCGCCGAAACCGGCGCCGCCATCCCGGCCGAACCGATCATCTTCATGAAGGCCACCAGCGCCATCATCGGCCCCAATGACGATGTGATCATCCCCAAGAACTCGATCAAGCCGGACTGGGAAGTCGAACTCGGCATCATCATCGGCAAGGAAGCCCGCTACGTCGAGGAAGCCGACGCGATGGACCACGTCGCCGGCTATTGCGTCGTCAACGACGTTTCCGAGCGCCATTTCCAGACCGAGCGCGGCGGCACCTGGGACAAGGGCAAAGGCAGCGATACGTTTGGCCCCATCGGCCCCTGGATGGTGACGCGCGACGAAGTCGCCGATCCGCAGAACCTGTCCATGTGGCTCGAAGTCGACGGCCACCGCTACCAGAACGGCTCCACCAAGACGATGATCTTCGGCGTCGCCACCGTGGTCGCCTATGTCAGCCAGTTCATGAGCCTGCAGCCCGGCGACATCATCTCCACCGGCACCCCTCCGGGCGTCGGCATGGGCATCAAGCCGAACCCGGTCTGGCTCAAGCCCGGCAACGTCATGCGCCTGGGCATCGAAGGGCTGGGCGAACAGCGCCAGCTGACGAAGGCGTATAGCGCGTAAGCACTAATATTGCAGTCGTCTCCCTCCCCCTCGCGGGGAGGGATCAAGGGTGGGGGGATGTTTAGCCCTGATTATGAAATCGTGGCTCCGAACACCCCCACCCATCCTCCCCCGTCACGGGGGAGGAGCCGCATCGAGTTTGCGGCACCGCCTTCTATCGCCGTGTCCTTGATTGGGATCGCCCCAACGCTTAAGGCCTTTTGGCCACCATATCGATCTCGACCAGCGCCCCCACCGCCAGCGCGGTAACCCCGATCGTGGTGCGCGCAGGCAATTTCCCTGCCTCGAAGAAGCTGGGCCACAGGGCATTGAGCCCGCCATAATCCCGCTCGAACGCCGTCAGGTAAATCCGCGCCATGGTCATGTGCTCGAAGCCCAGCCCGATACCCGCCAGCACCACGCGCAGATTCTCCATCACACGCCGCGTCTGCGCTTCGATTCCCTCGGGCAGGGGCGCATCGGGCGCCGCGGGGTCGGTCGGCATCTGGCCGGTAATGAAGACCCAGCCATCCGCCTCCACCGCGTGGGAAAACGGCGCAACCGGCCGCGGGCCTGACGCAATCATGTGGTGAACTAGCGACATAGTGACGACCTCCAACTGGCAGTGCTTGCCAGCGTGGTCATGCTACAGCAATGTGCGGCCATGGGTGAAGGACCGGCGTATGCCGAGCACGAACCCGGATCGGCTCATCAGGGGAACCACCGGGCATGGACTTTCTGCACTCTATCACCGAGATGATCAGCAACATCATGCTGTCGGTTTCGAGCAATTACTGGCTGTTCGTCTTCCTGGTCTTTCTCGTCTGCGTTGGCGAGGCTGTGTTCATCCTCGGCCTGCTGGTTCCATCACTGCCTATCCTGCTGCTGGTCGGCGGCCTGATCACTACACAGCATCTCAATTTCTGGCCGATTTTTCTTGCGGCCAGCCTGGGCGGCATTGTGGGCGACGCCATCAGCTACTGGATCGGTTTCCTGCTCAAGGACCGCATCAAAACGATGTGGCCGTTCACCAATTACCTGCCGCTGATTGCCCGCGGCGAAGACTTTTTCACCAAGCACGGCGGCAAGGCGATCTTCATCGGCCGCTTCATTACCGGCCTCAAGGCCGTGGTCCCGGGCATTGCCGGCATGCTTGGCATGAAATGGGCTTATTTCACGATCATCAACGTCATCTCGGCTTTCATCTGGGCGGCGTCGCACATCCTGCCGGGCATGTACCTGACCCAGTGGCTGCAATCGATCGGCCTCAGCCTTGAGCTGGTGATCCTGTTCGGCGCTGTCATCTTGGCTGCACTGTTTGGCCTTATTCACTACCATCGCGCCATCCTGCTGGCTCTGGCGCCTTATCTCGGTGGCTTCGGGCGCTCCATTGAAAGCCGCTGGCGCAAACCCGATGTCCCGCACTGACCCCAGAGCGGACGATGGTGACCCTGGACCGATGTTTGATGTTTTTCACGCGATCTCGGACTACTTCTCCGTCGTCCTCGATGCCATCTCGGGCAATTTCTGGCTGACCTTCGCCTTCATCTTCTGCGTCGCCATCGCCGAGGCCGTGTTTGTTCTCGGCATCTTCATACCCTCCACACCGGTTTTGTTGCTGACGGGTGGGCTCATCGCCGAGGGCCGCCTGCCATTTTGGGAGGTGTACTTCGCCGCTGTAGTCGGCGCCGTGATCGGCGATGCGATCTCCTACGGCATCGGCCATCTGCTCAAGGACACCATCCGCACGGTCTGGCCGTTCAAGTATCACACCGAACTCATTGCCAAGGGCGAGGCCTTCTTCGCCAAGCACGGCGGCAAGAGCGTGTTCATCGGCCGCTTCATCCCCGGCGTCAAAGCCGTGATCCCCAGTGTCGCCGGCATCATGGGCATGGACTACCGCTTCTTTTCCCTCATCAATATCAGCTCGGCTTTTGTGTGGGCCGCTGCCCATATCCTGCCCGGCATGCTGCTGACTGCCTGGCTCAAGTCCATCGGCCTGTCGCTGGAACTGGTGATCGTGGTGGGCACGCTGGTCCTGGTCGCGCTGTTCCTGCTGTTGCATTACTACCGTGCCATCCTGCTGGCCCTCGCCCCCTGGCTCGGCAGCTTCGGCAAATCCATCCAGGCGCGTTGGGGCAAGACCGACATCGCCCACTAGAGCGATCAGGGTTCACAAACTCCTGTCTTGCCGCGGGCTGCAATTGGCGGCAAGCTCAGACCATGCGCATCTGGATCGCCCGCTATCCGGCCGTCATCACAGCCCTGCTAGGGCCGCTGCTGGCGCTTTTGTTGCTGCTGGCGCCCGCGAGTGCCCAGAGCGCCGACAACCCCGTTCTCGATAATCTGTTCGCTCAGCTCCGCGTCGCCCCTGATGCGACCAGCGCCAAGGCCATCGGCCAGCAAATCTGGACCCAGTGGCTGACCCCGCCCGACGAGGCGCTTGCCGCTCGCATGCAGCAGGCGGTGCACAAGCTGGCGCTCGATCCCGCGGGCGCACTCGAGGCGTTTGAGGCTATCGTCAACGATTACCCGGACTATGCCGAGGCCTGGAACCAGCTCGCCACCGCCCATTACTTGCAGGGTGATTACACCACCTCGTTGAGCGATATCGACAAGGTCCTGGCGCTCGAACCGCGCCATTTCGGCGCCCTGTCGGGACGCGCCATGATTTATCTGCGGCAGGGCAAGCGGGCCCTGGCGCTCAAGGATATGTCCGCGGCTTCGGCCCTGCATCCATTCCTGGCTGAGCGCGCGCTATTCCCCGAACTACTGCAAGGCGTAACGCACATCTAGGGGTTGCGCGGCGCCTCGTGCAGACCGACATTGTGCTCAGTCGAACGCTCGGGACCACGCATCATGACCACTGCCGATATCACAGTCATCCGCCAGGATAGTGCCACTCGCGGCCGCTATATGGTCGACCTGGCGCCCGGCGTCGAGGCCGAAATGACCTATCGCAAGACCCCTTCCGGCGTGATGAGCATCGACCATACCGGCGTGCCGTCCGAATTCGGCGGGCGCGGTGTGGCGGCGAAACTGGTCAACGCCGCCATCGCTGACGCCCGCGCCGAAGGCTTCAAGATCGAGCCGCTGTGCTCCTATGTCGAAGCCCAGTTCCGTCGTCACCCCGAATGGGCGGACCTGCGTGCTTAACTGCCGTACCGCACGGAATCCGAGCTTTCCGACATGATGTCGCTCAGGCTTTCCCACGGCACCACGATGGTGGGCGCGCCATACGCATAGGCGGCAACCTCATAGGGCTCGAACTGGATGGTCAGCCCGTAATCGCTGCCAAAGCTCCAGCGGCTTGGGTCGGTGATGATGGCGCCGAGGTCCTCGACGCCGTCGAGCTGCAGATTGTCGCCATGCTCGCGCTTGAGTTCGGTGGTGGCGATATCGGTCAGCGTCTTTTCCCAACCGTCGCCCGCAAAGATATCGCCGGCCTCCATCGCGCGCTTCCGCCCCAGCAGATAGTGGGCATAGGTGATGCCCCAATTGCTGTGTGCCGCGCCGTGGCCGAACCAGTTGGTCATGACCTTGAGCGTCACCCGCGTGCCGACCACTTCGGACAGTGTGATGTCCACCGTGGTATCGCTCTGCGCGTCGCTCATCGTGTCGCCACCCTCATCGGTGATGGAGCCCGAGACGCTCGCGACGGTGTCGCTGATGAAGCTGTCGAAACCCGCGGCCTCGCTTTTGTCTCCGTCCAGCACCGGATAGGTGAGCTGGTGGGTTGCGACCTTCCAATAGGACGTCGGATCATCCACCGCGTCCGGATCGGGTAACGCACTATAGCGGCTGGACACGGCAAAGCGGCGTCCGCCCAGCATCCGGCTCTGTTCCAGAACGCCCGTTCGGGTGGCAAAGGCCAGACCCAGGCACTCGATCTGGTTGTCGGTGTAGGTATCGAAATCCGACAGTGGCTCGGCATTATCGGTGCAGGATTTTGCGGCGAAGTCGAGCCAAGCGCGCTGCTCGGCCCGCATCGCGGTAACCGCCGGCTTGCTGAGCCCGCCGATAGCGGTGGCAAAGGCCACGGCCAGCGTATCGTCATCCGCCGACAGTTTTGGATTGTCGCAGATGGCCTTCTCGAAGGCCGTTGTTGCCTTGCTGCAATCAAAGCTCGCCGCACTTGCCGGCCCCGCCACAGCCAATGCCAGCAACAGCAGCATCGCGCCCAATATCGTCCGCATCATTGCCGTCTCCTCAGATTAACCAGTGTCAGGGGCGCGCGATAGCATCCGCATCGGCGGCCAGATAGTCGCGCAGCCGCCCCCAGGCCACGCTCACCGCCGGACTACCGGGCATCACTTCCTGATCCTCGAACTGCACCATCAGCCCCGCGCGGGTAAAACTCCAGCGCTGCGGATCGGTGGCGAATGGCATCATCGTTTCGGCATCATAGGTGATCTCGCCATCCCGCAGATCGACACTGGCGCGCTCGGCGACGAGGTCCGCCAGCGCGGTGCCCCAACGCTTGCCCTGGAAGATGTCTGTGACTTCGAGCGGCCGTTCTTCCCCGGTCAGGAAATGAAAATTGCCCAGGCTGGAATTGGCGTGGGCCGCGCCATGGCCGTACCATTCCAGCCCTAGTTCCACGCTGATGCGCCTGGCGTTGACGCTGCCCAGCGTCATCAGGAAATCATTGTCCTCATTGGCTACGCTGTCGTCCATCTGCGTGCCGGCAAAGTCGGTGTACTCGCCCGTATAGTCCTCGGTGACCTGCCGCATATAGGCGTTGAAGGCATTGGCCAAGCTGTCATTGCCGTCCATGCGCAAGCTCGACACCACCTTGAGGCCCAGCTTGAACCGTCCGCCATCGGGGTCGGGCAATGCCTCATAAGTGTCGGCGGTGAAAAACCGCATGCCGCCCACCATGCGGCTCTGCTCCAGCACCTTGAGCCGCGCATCGTAGAGGCGCTGCAGGCATTGTTGCCGTTCCACCGCGGCACTGTCCTCGCCCGGCAGATATTGGTCCGAACAGACCGTATCGGTGAAATCCAGCCAGTCGCGCTGCCCTTTGCGCGTGACGATTTCGGCCTCTTCGGTCAGCCCCGAAATCGCCCCCACATAGGCCAGCGCCATCACGTCATCGGCGTGCGATAAAGCCGGATCGGCGCAGATCGCCTTTTCAATGGGCGTTGCGGCCTTGGTGCAATCGAAACTCGCCGCCTGGGCGGCCGGCAACAGTGTCAGGAAAGCCAGCAGGGCAATGACAGAGCGCATCGCAAACTCCCAGGGTCGCGCCAGCGTGTAATCGGGGACTTCTGAATACCGCCTGAACGCCCGGCAGCCTAGACGATTCCCAGCCTGGCCTTGTCGATAGACGCAGTATCGGAATCGAAAATCACGACCTTGTTGCGGCCCTGCTCCTTGGCCATGTAGAGCGCCGCGTCGGCCATGTCGGTGGTGGTTTCCAGCGTCTCACCCGCTTCGGCAATACAGGCCCCGACGCTGATCGTGACCATGACCGGACGCCCATCGGGCAACGTCACCGGCGCCTCGCACACCTGGGCCGTCAAGCCATAGGCCATGGCGCGCAATGCGGCTGGCGCGCTGTCGACCAGCACCACGACGAATTCGTCGCCGCCCCAGCGCGCGCAGTGATTGCCTAGCCCGCTCGCCAACTGGATGCGCCGGGCGATTTCCTGCACCACCACGTCGCCGGCGGCATGGCCATAGGTGTCGTTGATGGTCTTGAAGCGATCGATATCGACCAGCAGCAGCCCATGCGCCCGGTCGCGCGGCAATTCCTGATAAATCGCCATGAAGCCGCGCCGATTGGCGATGCCGGTCTGCCCGTCCTTGAACGCCAGCCGTTCCAACTCCTCGGTGCGCGCCCGCACCCGCGCTTCCAGCTCCTGGGTGTGTTGCCCAACCGCCTTGGCCATCTGCACGAATGCCGTCGACAACCGCCCGATCTCGTCCTGGCGATCATCGGCCAGCGCCGCGGCAGCCGCATAATCGCCGCCTCGCGCCAGATCGACCGCCGCTTCCAGCCGCCCGACGCGGTCCACCACCTGCCGCTTGAACACCAGCGTGATCACCAGCGCCACCAGCGCCATCATGGCGGCCAGCAGCAGGCCCACCGGCAGGAACAGGCGCTTGTCGATGATGGTGTCGATATCCATCAGCGTCACATTGTACCAGCCGAGCTTGTCGAGATAGCCGACGCCGACCAGCACCGACTTGCCGCCGATCTGCATGAACTGCGATTTGACCAGTGCGTTGCCGGCCGAAACCTCGTTCATCATGGTCTGCAGCACGATGGCGTCGTCCGGCCGGTCGAGCATGGCGAACACCGTCTTGCGATCGGTCATCTCGCGCGTCAGGCTGTGGTAATCCACCAGGTTCTGGTCGCGATGGGCCTGCACCGCACCATTGTGATCGACGAACATCGCCACCACGCCAACCTGGGGCACGTTGACCACTTCGCGGATGAACGCCGACAGATCGATGCCGGTACCCAGAATGCCCAGCACCTTGCGACCCTCGCGGATCACGCAGTTCATCCACACCTTGGTGACGCGCAGCGTGTCGTCATTGTCGACATTGAGGTGGCAACCCTGGCCCAAAGCGGCCGTATTGTAATACCAACCGTCGCGCGGATTGTTGGGGTCCAGCGTGTAGCGGTACTGGTTGCCCGCATAGGCATTGCTGGCATCGTTGAAATAGTAATTGCCCGAGGCGCCGATGACGAAGAAATAGCTCTTGTCGGTGAACGACTGCCGGTAATGCTCGAGCTCGGCGATGGCGCGACGGCGCTTGTCCGGATCGGTTTCGTCCACCGCCAGTCGCGGATCGCCTGCGTGCCGGCCAGGGTTTCGGCCAGGGACACTTCCCGCGTCAGCGCTTCGAGCCCACGAAAGCGATCGTAGAGGATCTGTTTTTCAGCAAACAGGGTGCCCAGCTGGATCACCGTCGAATTGACGATCCAGGAAAATGCCGCATAGGCCGGCACCGCTACCGCCACAAAGCCGAGCAGTACCAGCACCAGCACGCGTGTCCGCAAGCTCGCGGAAATTCGCCCCCTCAGGCCGTCGATTTTCGCGCTCCATCAATAGGTAAGGTCAGCGCAACCAAAGCGATACCTGTTCGCCATTGTTAGGGGACACCCATCTAAAGATCATTAACAAAGTGCTGCCGGAATTTTGAACCTGACCGCATGGGCCCGCGTTTGCTCTCCAACCATGAGGAGGAGCCGATGAGCGAGTTGCAAACCAAAGCCCGCGCGCTGTTCGAGGCCTATGGGGCGCGCAGTGACGCCGCACTGCAAAATCCGCCGCGCGAGGATATCGACGGCATGGTGGCGAGCTTCGCGCCCTTCTTCGTCGAATCCAGTCCCAAGGGGGTGATGGGCGGCGCCAATGACGACAAATTCCGCGCCGCCCTCGCTCCCGGCTTCGCCCACTACCGCGATGTCGGCGGCAAGCATATGACCATCACCAACCTGGTGATCACCGAGCTCGATGACCTGCACGCCATCGCCCACGTCGATTGGAACTTCGCTTACATCAACAAGGCTGGGGTGAGCGGCCACGTGGCTTTCCGCAACCTCTATTTCGTCACCATCGCCAGTGGCGACGCCGAGATTTTCGCCTACATCACCCCCGACGAGGAACAGGCCATGCGCGATCACGGCCTGGTTTGACTTTGCTAGGCGGCAGCCACCACTGACCCAACAAACCGCTGCGTCTCGCGCAATTCCTCTTGCCGCAGTTCATGCCCGCCATCGTGCCAGAGCAGGTTTGCTGCTGCGCCTTGTCCGACGAAATAGTCCGCCAATTGCTGCGTCGCCGCGGCGGGTGCAATCGGATCGCGCTTGCCCGCCGTGATCAGCACGTTGCGTCCCTTGAGGCCTGGCGCCGGGGCGGGCTGGAACGGGATCAGCGGATGCATCAGCACTGCAGCGTCGAACAGCTCCGGCGCCGCGAACTGCGCCGCGGCCAGAATATTGGCGCCATTGGAATAGCCCAGCCCGATCACTCGGGATGGCTGGCTTTCGGCAATCCGTGCCTTGACGAATTCAACCATCGTGCCGGTCCGCAGCGCCAGGTCCGCCATGTCGTAGCGGCCCTCGCCGGTGCGGCGGAAATAGCGGAGCGCCCCACCCTCGGACACGTCACCGCGCGGCGCCACGATCCGCCCGCCGGGCAGCAGTTCGCCGCCAAGGTCAAAAAACTGGTTCTCGTCCCCGCCAGTGCCATGGAACACGAACAGCAGCGGCGCCCCCGCCTCGCCCTTGGCTTCGCGATAAACATAGTCAGACATGGCGGCCTCCTGCATTGCGTTGACCGTGATATCGGGCAAACGGCATCCACCACAATCGGACCCATGCGTCACGCACTGTTGCCAATTGCTTGACAATGGAACGCCGCGCGTTGTCATGCCACATGATCCGTGCATGATAGCGCCATGTTCCTGTCCATTTTCGACGTCTTCAAGATCGGTATCGGCCCATCGAGTTCCCACACCATGGGTCCGATGACCGCCGCCAACCGGTTCCTCGATGAACTCAAATCGGGCGACTGGCCCCGCGCGGCCCGTGCCCGTCCGGCGGCGCTCACCGCGAGCCTGCACGGCTCACTGGCGTTTACGGGCATCGGCCACGGCACCGGCCGTGCGGTCATTCTGGGTCTCTGCGGTGAAAACCCGCGCCAGATCGATCCCGACGCGATGGATGCCAAGATCGCCGCGGTCGAGGCCACCGGCATGGTCCATCCGCCCGGCCACGACGCTTATCGGTTCCTGCCGACCCGCGATCTGGTGTTCGACAAGCGCAATCCTCTGCCCGGGCATCCCAATGGCCTGCAATTCACCGCGCTCGACACCGACGGCCAATTGCTGCTGCGGCGCATCTATTATTCGATCGGCGGCGGCTTCGTCGTCACCGATGCCGAGCTGGACGCCGTCAAGGGTGCCTCCCCCGCGCAGGCCGACGTGCCCTACCCGTTTGCCCATGCCAAAGACATGCTGGCCATGGCCGCTGCGTCCGGCCTATCCATCGCCGCCATGAAGCGCGCCAACGAGGAGGCCAGCCGCTCGCGTAAAACCCTCGATGACGGCATCGACGAAATCTGGTCGGTCATGGCCACCTGCATCGACCGGGGCCTCGAACAATCCGGCATTATGCCAGGCGGCCTCAACGTCAAGCGCCGCGCCAAGGCCATCGTGGCCCAGCTCGATGCCCAATGGCAGCGCAACGAGATCACCCCGCTGATGGCCAATGACTGGCTCAGCGTCTACGCGATGGCGGTCAACGAGGAGAACGCCGCTGGCGGTCGCGTCGTCACCGCGCCCACCAATGGCGCCGCTGGGGTCATCCCCGCCGTGCTGCGTTATTTCATCAAATTCGACGCCCGCGCCAATACGTCCACCATCCGCGATTATCTGCTGACCGCCGCCGCCATCGGCGGCATCATCAAGCATAATGCCTCGATTTCGGGCGCCGAAGTGGGCTGCCAGGGCGAAGTCGGCTCCGCCTCGGCCATGGCCGCCGCCGGTCTCTGCGCGGTCATGGGCGGCACTCCGACCCAGGTTGAAAACGCCGCCGAAATTGCGCTGGAGCACCATCTGGGCATGACCTGCGATCCGGTCGCGGGCCTGGTGCAGATCCCCTGCATCGAACGCAACGCCTTCGGCGCCGTCAAGGCCGTCACCGCTGCCTCGCTTGCCCTCAAGGGCGACGGCACCCATGCGGTGCCGCTCGACGCCTGTATCGAAACCATGCGCCAGACCGGCATGGACATGTCCGAGCGCTACAAGGAAACCAGCCTTGCGGGTCTCGCCGTCAATGTGGTGGCGTGCTGAGACTGTCTGCGTTTCGGCGCAGCGCGATCAGATAGCCGAGCAGCAGGACAAACAACACCGTCTGCGGCAAGACCCCGAACATCGCATTGGTCAGGCCGAGGAGCAGATAGCCCGTGGCCAGCATCGCACTGCCCAGCGCCACGACGCGATCGGTGGGCTTGGCATTGCCGAAGTGTAGATTCGCCAGCGGCGCGGCTATAATCAGCCCATAGGCGAGGAGCCCAAACAGCCCCCCAAGCGCCGCGAAATCGGCGATATCGCTGTGCAGGTGCTCGAGGGTCGCCATTTCGGGAAACCCCGGCGAGGCGGCTCGGGCCAGATCGAGGATCTGACCGAACCCCTGCCCAAAAATCGGCGAATCCAGAAACTGTTGCAGCGCCGACTTGTACATGGCGACCCGGATTGCATCGGGTGGTGCGGCAGATGCGACATCGACCGCCGCCGCCGTCCCCGTCGAACCCGCTAAGGCATTTTGCGCGACTTGCGTCAGCTCGCCGAACGCCGTCATCGCGCGCATGGACGAACCGAAGGTCAGCGCCAGTGCCGGTACGCCCAACACCATGACCGCGATCGCCAACAGCAGCGCCCAATCGCGGCGATACCAGAAAATCAGCATCGGCATACTGGCTACCGCCATAGCCATGCCGCCCAGCAGCGGCCCGCGCGACCCCGACAGGACAGCCGCCAGCATGCCGGCAATCGGTCCGAGGAAGAACAACACGCGCCATGGCGAGCGCCCGACGCAGATGCCCGTCAGCGCCATGAAACCCAGCAGCACCGCGATGCCGCCATAATGGATGGGATTGTTCCCCACCTCCACGCGTGCGCCCCCGGTCGCGATATATTCGGACAGCCCGAGCAACACGGCGGCAACGGCCCCAAACAGACACAGGAGCGGCAAAGCGAAGGGCCGCAATAGGGTCTGGTTCCGCGTCAGCAGGTACGCGACGCCGGGAACCACGAGGAACGGCGCCAGGGCCAGGATCGGCAACACGTCCGCGGAGCCGCGATAGACAAACGGCAGGGTCAGCGCCAGCAGGACCAGCGCCAGCAGCAGCATCCACCATTGCCGCGCCGCCAATATCGCGTCGCGATGGACGATGGCGGCGATCAGGCCGGCCGCTCCGGCGATCAGCACGATGTAATCGGCCACATGCGGCGCAATATCCGCAAACACCAGGCCGGAAACCACCAGCACGCTGGCGAGCAGCGCGAGAATGCCGTATTCCTGCCGCTCCATCGCCGCTTAAGCCAGCTTGACCGAAATCGTGCCCAATGCGCCCAGCGTGGCGCTCACGGCCCCGCTCGACTGCTTCAGCGGCTCGTTGAGGCGCGAGCCGGTGATGATGATCTGCCCCTTGCGCAGGCCACCCTGACGCAGCGACCCTTCATTGGCCAGCCAGACCAGCGAATCGATGACCACCTCGAGCGAAACGCCGGTCTCGGCCTCGAACGCCCCGTGGGCCATCGTCAGCGTCAGCTTGAGATCGGCAAGGCTCAGCCCCTGCCAATCGCTCACCATGGCGCCGGTGACCACGCCGGAATTGACCTGCAGGTCCCCCACATTCAGCAGCCTGGGCACATCATAGCCCGGCGCAAATCGCGTGCCGATGATTTCGAATGCCGGAAGGAAACCCTCGATCGCAGCAATCACCTCGTCGCGCGAATAGCCGCCCTCCCGCGCCAGCAGGTCGCTGCCCAGTTTAACGGCCACTTCCACCTCGACCAGCGTGGCCATCAGGTCGGCCACATTGAGCGTGGTGCCGGAGTTGAAAAACGAATGCGCCAGGATCGGCGAGATCATCGGCACCGGCGCGCTGCCGGACGCGATCTTCCAGCCGCCCACTTCGCCTTCCAGCGCGATGATCTCGTCCTGGATCGCATAGGCGGCCGCGAGATTCTGGGGAATCAATGCCTCAGGAAAGGTCACGAGCCGTTCGCCGGTCCGCCGCACGCGCGACAGCAGGAGGGCGGCCTGGGCGGCGCTGGCATTGGTCATGGCGTTTCCTTCTTGAATTCTGGCGATCAGGCTGACGCCGTTGTGACCGCACGCAGGGCTAAAGTCCACCCCGGCGCGCCGGACTGGTGTCTCACTTATTGACGATATCGGGCCGAAAAGCGTTCGCGCGAAGCCTCGATATGGGCGGTCATCGCCGCCTGCGCGCCCACGCTATCGCGCTGCCGGAGCGCCGACACGAGGCGTTTGTGTTCGTCCAGCGCCTCCGCCGTCACCCGCGCATTGAACACCAGGCGGAACAGATGCACGTGGGTATGCAGCCGCGCCAGCGCGTCCATCACCAGCCGGTTGCCGGTGCTGGCGGTGATCTGGTCGTGGAACGCCATGTCGAGCTGGGCAAACTGCGCATAGGCGCCCAGCCCCTCGTTCTTGGCGAGGCCACCCATATCCGCGCACAGGCCCTCCAACTGGCCGATGACTGCGTCGGGCATTAGCTGCGCCGCCTTGGCGGCCGCGAATGGCTCCAGCAGCAGCCGCAATTCATAGAGATCGTTGAACTGGGCGGCGCTCAATTGCGGCGCGGCGCTATAGCCCACCAGATGCGTCTTGACCACGAGGCCTTCGCTATCCAGCCGCGCCAGCGCCTCGCGGATCGGCGTCTGCGAAACCCCGAGTTCGCGCGCCAGCGCATCGACCGAAATCTTGGCGCCGGGCGCTATCTCCAGCGCCATGATGCGCGAAAAGATCGCGCTATAAACCTCGTCGCCCAGCCGCGCCGGCCGCCGCAACAATCCCGCCACTGCGCTTGGAACCGCCATTATCGAGCCGCCTGGTCGCGCAAACGTCGCAGCGAGTCCCATACCCCATCGGCCACGCGCGCATGCTCTGGCGGCACGCCCGCGCCGGCCAATACGCCCAGTGCCGCCTGCCTGCACTCTTCGACGGAAACCAGAACCATGACGCGTCCGATACGATGTAGGATATCGGCTTGTTTCCCATCGCCCCCCGGGCTGTCAATGGCGCCGGCATGGCTTGGCGCTTTGCACATTCCCATTGCCCGGCCCCTAGGGTAAATCTGGCGCCAGAAAATTTGATGAATACGTGCAATATGGTGTCCATGACCGCTTCATCACCCCGTGATCCTCTCGCGACCCGTTTAGAACGCGCCTTCAACGACCACGGTTACGAGCAGCTCAGCATGGTGGGTCTCGCCAAGCTATGCGGTTTCACCCGGCGCGCGCTCTACCACCATTTTTCCAGCAAGGAAGAAGCGTTCCGTTTTGCGTTGCGTTGGCGTGGGGAGCTCAATATCGTGGCCGGCATGGCGGCCGGGCGCCGGCTCATCGAGGAGGGGAAAGGCGCCGTCGATATCATCACCGAGATGATGGACGTGCGTTATGGCGAAACCCGCCGCCAGCTCGGCCTCTCCCCGCACGCGCTCGAACTCAACGACCAGGCCTTCCGCCGCGCCCGCGACATCATGGTGGAGGCCGCGGTCGACTATCAGGCCAAGCTGGCCGGCCTGCTGACCGAGATGGAAGAGTTGGGCCTGCTGCGCTTCAAGCCCGGCACCACACCCGAATCGCTGGCGCAAAGCCTCTGCGACGGCGCCCGCGGCACCAATCAATCACTACCGCCAATCCCGCCAGACCAGCTCAAGACCCGCTACCACAAAATCATCACCGCCATCCTGTTCGGTAGCGCCGAACCCGGCAAGCATCGGGCCCAGCCATGAGCGGTGCCGGCGTCCCCAGCCGGCTCGACAGTTTGCCCCTGACGCGCCTGCATCTGGCCGCTGCCGCCTTATGCGCGGCCGGCATGTTCGTCGACGTTGCCGAACTGGCGCTGAGCGTGGCCTTCTCCGCCATTTTCTCGGCCCCGCCCCATAGCTTGGACGCAACCCAACTGGGCATGCTGCTGGCATCGGTATTTGTCGGCGGCGCCATCGGCTCGCCCCTGTTCGGCTGGCTCGCCGACCGCCACGGCAGGCGGCTGGCGCTGCAACTGTCGCTCTTGCTGGTGGCGGCGCCGTCGCTGGGCGCGGCTTTCAGCCCTGATGCCAACTGGCTGATTTTCTTCAGGCTGCTCTCAGGCATGGCTCTCGGCGCCTATCCACCACTGATGTCCGCCTTCCTGGCCGATATCATGCCGCCCAAACGCCGCGCGCCCATCATGCTAACGGCGGTTTCCATCGGACTGCTCGGCGCGCCGCTGGTGGCCCTGCTGGTCTGGTGGCTGACGCCGCTGGCCCCGCTGGGCATCGAGGGCTGGCGCTGGGCGCTGATCGGCATGGGCGCCATGGCGGGGATGCTGGCGCCGGCCTTCGTGCTGCTGCCCGAATCGCCGCGCTGGCTCGCCGCACGCGGTCGCGCCGACGAGGCAGACCGCGCTTGCCGGCGCTTCGAGGCCGCCGCCGGCATTGCATCGCCGCCCGTTGTTTCCGAACTGGCCGCAGCAGCAGCATCCACGCCCCCAATACGCGGCTTCGGGGCCCACTGGCCCAATGTCGTGCTGATCGCCGCGCTTTATCTGATGCGCCCCTGGGCCACCGTTGGCTTCCCCGTGATCGCCGGCGCGGTGCTGATCGCCAAGAGCTACCGACTCGACCAGTCGCTGGCCTCGGTGGGCATTGGCGGCTTCGGCGCGGCCCTCGGGGCGCTGCTCGCCGCCACGGTCGTCGACCGCCTGCCGCGCCGCACGTCCCTCGCGATCTGTAGCCTGGCGCTGATGGGTGCCGGCTTGCTCTTCGCCATCGGCAACGATCTCATGGTGCTGGTGCTCGCCATGGCGGCATTCAATTTCCTCGCCGCCATCTACGGCCCGCTGCTGTCGATCTATGCCGCCGAGATCTTTCCAACCGGCATCCGCGCTTCGGCCACCGCCACGGCCTGGTCCGCCAATCGCATCGGTTCGGCATTGGCGCCACTCGCCTTGCTGCCGCTGCTCCAGTTTTATGGCCCGGTCTTGGTGCTTGCCACCATCGCCGCGACCCTCCTGGTCAACCTCATCCTTATCGCCGCCTTCGGCCCCCGCGGCCTCGCAGGCCAACCGTTGATGGCCTGACGCCATAAACAAAAAACCCATCCACCTTTCGGTGAATGGGTTTCAGGAACACATTCCGGCGCCCCGATCTGGGGAACATTGGTTGCGGGAGCAGGATTTGAACCTGCGACCTTCAGGTTATGAGCCTGACGAGCTACCGGGCTGCTCCATCCCGCGATAAGTCTTTGGAAACATTACCCTGGAGCGAAGCGCCGTCGCGGCATTGCCGCTGCGTTGACGGGTATATAGGGGCTGCGAGCCGATACCTCAAGGCTAAAATGGGGGCTGCGTGACAGTTTTTTGACCAAGGCCGCAATGCGAGCCATTTGTGCTTCCCATGCCCCTGATATCGCCCACAATTTTATCCGGCCTCCCCCTGCCGTTTTTGGCGCGCCTGCTCTAAGGTCCGCCCAACCCCTCCTGCTGAAAGCGCTATCATGAAACTCAAGCCCCTGGGCCGCACCGATTTGCGGGTCACCGAACTTTGCCTTGGCACCATGACCTGGGGCAGCCAGAACACCGAAGCCGAAGGCCACGCCCAGATCGACCTGGCGCTTGAGGCCGGCCTCAACTTCATGGATACCGCCGAACTCTATGCCGTGCCCGGCAGCCCGCAGACGTCGGGCCGCACCGAGGAAATCATCGGCAACTGGTTCGAGGCGACCGGCAAGCGCGACGCCTGGATCCTGGCCAGCAAGATCGGCGGCGGCGGCACCAAATTCCTCCGCGATGGCGGCCGCGCCGATGGCAAATCACTGCGCCAGGCCGTCGAGGGGAGCCTGCGCCGGCTCAAGACCGACCGCATCGAGCTCTACCAGATCCATTGGGCGTCGCGTGGCAGCTACAATTTCGACAATGGCTGGACCTATGCGCCCCACACCCAGGACACGGCCGACAGCGTCTCCAATATCCTTGAACTGCTCCATGCCTTCGACGACCTGATCAAGGAAGGCAAGATCGGCCACGCGGCCGTCTCCAACGAAACCACCTGGGGCATTGCCCAGTGGCTCAAGCTCGCCGAACAGCACAACCTGCCGCGCCTGGCCTCGGTGCAGAATGAATATAACCTGATCCGCCGCCAGTTCGACCTCGACCTGGCCGAACTCAGCCATCATGAAAATGTTGGCCTCTTGGCCTATTCGCCGCTCGCCTCGGGCATCCTGACCGGCAAATATCTGGACGGCACCATCCCGCCTGGCAGCCGCGCCGAATACCAGAAGGGCCTATGGCGGCTCAATGAATTCTCCACCCCCGCGGTGCGCGACTATGTGGCGCTGGCCGGCCAGCACGGTCTTGACCCGGCGCAGATGGCCATCGCCTTCTGCCTCACCCGCCCATTCATGACTTCGGTCATTGTCGGCGCCACCAGCGTCGCGCAATTGCACAATGATCTGGGCGCGCTCGATATCACCCTCAGCCCCGAGGTTCTGGCCGGTATCACGGCGATCCACCGCCGCTATCCGCGCCCGAACTAAAGCTGCTCTTTACACACGGCGCGCTATAACAGGACGGTCCACCAACCGTCCTGCCGGGGCCCCATGACGCTGCTGACGACGCTGTTTCCGCTGATCTGCTACTTCGCCTACAATATCGTCGTGCCGCAGGTGGAGAAGCTGCGGCCCTCGCTGTCGTCCATCATGAACATGCAGCGCCGCCGCTGGGTCGCCAATGCGGCGCTGCGCGAAAGCCCGTTCGACGCCATCCTGTCGGGCAATATCATGCAGTCCGTCAGCTTTCTCGCCTCGACTGCCGTGCTCATGGTTCTGGCAGTCTTTGCCGTCTTCGGACAAATTCCGGCGCTCATGGAATCGCTATCGTCGCTGTCGCTCGATGCCCGCTACAGCATCACCGAAGTGCAGCTGCATCTGGTGGTCATGCTGGCAATGTTCGTGCTGGCCTTCTTCGCCTTCACCCTGTCGCTGCGCCAGTTCAATCACTTCTGCATCATGCTGGGGACCCTCGATCCCTCCATCCCAGCCTCCGAGGAAGAGATCGACGCCATCACCGAGATGAACATCCTGGGCGCCCGCAATTTCAACAGCGGTATCCGGGCCTATTATTTCTCGGTCTCGACAGTGGCCTGGTTTGTGTCGGAGTGGGCGACCATCGTGGCTTGCCTGCTGACGATCCTCGTGCTCGCGCAGCGCGAATTTCTGTCTTCGGCCCACCGCACCGCAGCCTCCGCCGCGATCGTCGCCGCCCGCCGCCAGAAGGATGCCAAGCCATGAAACTGCGGCTTGCCGCCGTGCTGACCCTGGCCTGCCTCATCCCTGTCACCGCGCAGGAGCCCAGCTACACCAGTGACGACGAAACAACGCTGCAGCAATGCATCGAGACCATCAACGACATCAATGGCGACGACGACCCCACCGACAGCGCCAAGATGAGCGACTGCATCGGCACCGCCTCCAACCAGTGCCAGGAGGCGCCCGGCGGCGCCAGCACCCCCGGCATCGTCGCCTGCAACCAGCGCGAACAGGCATGGTGGGATCAGTATCTCAATTCCAACTATGCCGACCTGCAGTTGTCGCTCGAACCATCCGTCTTCGCCAGCCTCAAGACAGCGCAACGCGCCTGGCTCAAATACCGCGACGCCAAATGCGCCTTTGTGGATGCGCTCTGGAGCGGTGGCACCATTCGGTCGGTGATGTCATCGTCCTGCATGATGGATGCGACGGCCACACGGGCGATCGAGCTGGGTGAGGCGCTAAGCGGGCAATAGCGCCCCGCGCAGCACCCCAAAACCCTATTTCGTCTTCGTCTTGCCCGTCCCGTCGCCCTGCGCGCCGCGCAGCCGGGCCAGGTTGTCGATCGCCAACTGATACCCCTGGTCCGCCGATTTCTGGTAATAGGAGATCGCGGTTTCCTTGTTGGCCGGAACGCCCAGGCCCTCCTCGTAGATGTGGCCCATATTATTGAGCCCGATCACCTGCCCCGCATCGGCGGCGATCTGCGTCCATTTCACCGCCTCGGCATTGTCCACGGGCGTGCCGTGGCCGTCCATGTAGAGCAGGCCGAGATTGACCGCGGCCAGCATTTCGCCGCCTTCTGCCGCCTGCTTGTAGAGCACCAGCGCCTTGGCATAATCCTGCTCGACGCCGCGCCCGTCTTCATACAGCAGCGCCAGATTGTGCTGGGCCAGCGCCATGCCCTGGTCGGCCGCCTGCTGGTACAGCACGGCCGCCGCCTCGGGATCGGCAGTCTGCCCCAGCCCATTTTCAATCAGGAAACCCAGATTGTTCTGGCCGTATTCGTCGCCCTGCTCGGCCGCGGCCTTGTAGAGTTCGGCGGCGCGCACGTAATCGACCGGTTGGCCCAGACCGTCCGACAGTAGCTTGCCCAGGTTGACCTGGGCCGAGGCATCGCCCTGCGCCACCGAGCGCTCGAACCACGCCGCCGCCGCCACGTAATCGCGCGGCACGCCCAGCCCGTCCTGATACATCAGCCCCAGATTGGATTGCGCCTTGGACAGGCCCTGTTCGGCCGCTGCGCGGTACCATTTGGCCGCCTGCGCATAGTCCTGCGTCAGCCCCTCACCAAAATCATAGCTCAGCCCCAGGCTATTCTGTGCCGGCGCATAGCCCGCCTCGGCGCCCTTGGTCAGCAGCGCCGCGCCGCGCGCCATATCCTTGTCGATGCCGTCGCCGGTCGTCAGCATGTCGCCGAACAGCGACAGCGCCACCACATTGTCGGCCGCGCTCGCCGTCTCGAACAGGGGCACCGCCTTTTCGTAATCGCCGGCGGCGTAATACGCTCGCGCCAGCCAGGCCTGGAGCTGCACCGTGTTCGGCTCGGCCTTGAGCGCCTTTTCGCAGGCCGCCACCGCAACCGTCGAATCCACCGACGCCAGGTCCCGGCCGATATGCTCGAAGCCCGGCTCGAACTGGCTGGCGGCAGCGGCTGCGCAGGCATCGAACAGCGGTCCGGCCAAGGCGGTCGACGCCGACAGCACCAGCAGGACGGACCCCAGCACCGCGCCGCGCACCATTATTTTGATCTGACCGCTCATTGTCGGTAACTCCCTCACCGGCCCCTCGCCGCATAGTCATAACCGGCCCGGCATAAGAGCGGCAAGACGTTCCGGCCCCACCGACAGACAATTGAAGAATTGGGTTATCGGCCCAGCCGCGCTTTGAGAAACGCCGTGGCCTCCGCCAGCACCGGCGCCATCTTGCGCAGCGGCCGCGATAGCGCCATCACCACGTGCCCATGCCCCATGGTGGGATAATAGCTTTCGCTCACCGGCATACCCAGCGCCCGCAGCTCCCGCGCCAGCGCCTTGGCGTTGAGCGGCCCCACCAGTGTGTCACGCTCGCCATTGGCCAGGAACATCGGCGGCGCATCCGCCGTGACGTGATTGATCGGCTGTGTCGCCTTC
Organism: Devosia sp.; assembly: GCF_028290625.1. GTDB lineage: Bacteria > Pseudomonadota > Alphaproteobacteria > Rhizobiales > Devosiaceae > Devosia. Next base: position 9,695 of record NZ_JAQGJM010000018.1, on the reverse strand, counting down.
GGCCCCCGCACTGCGCCGAAGGTTCGCAACGAAATCGGCCCATCAAAAGGCAGGAAATCATAGGGCCCCGATAGCCCCACCACCGCCTTGACCCGCCCGAGCAGTCCGCGCGCTTTGAGGTATGCCGGGTCCAGCGCCAGCATCACCGCATTATAGGCGCCGGCCGAATGCCCCATCAGCGCCATCCGCTCGGCATCGCCGCCGTATTCGGCGATATGCTCGACGCACCAGGCGAAGGCCGCGGCGCAATCCTGCAGGAACCCCGGATATTCCACCTCGGGGATCAGCCGGTAATCGGCGATGACGGTGAGAAAACCCTGCGCCGCCAGCGCCCTGCCGGCGAAATCGTAATTGTGCCGGGTGCCATCCATCCACGAGCCGCCATAAATGAAGAACACCACCGGCCACGGCCCGCTCCCCTTGGGCGCATAGATATCGAGCTGCTGCCGCGGCTCGCGCCCATAGGCAATCTCGCGCGCCAGCTTGACCGAGCCGCTATCCTTGGGCAGCAGCGCATTGACGACGGACAGGAGGGATAAGGCCATGCAAAACTCGGAGGGGGAGACGGCTTAGATACGGGCCCCGACCTAGAACGGTTTCGTCTGCCCCGCAACGCACGACCGCGTTCCTAATTTTCCGCGTTTTAACCGCGCCACGCATCGCGAGCGGCGCGACAATATCTGACATTGACATTCAGGTATGCGCGCAGTTTTATGCGGGCGTGCTTTTAGTCCAGTAGAACCACCCCGCGCCATGCTCGTCTGCCAGTGCAATATGATTACCTCCAAGCAGATCGAGGACATCGTCCTGGCTTTGCTCGAGGAGGACCCCTGGCAGTTGGTGGTTCCGGCCAAGGTCTATCGCGAGCTCGCGCGCCGCGCCAAATGCAGCGGCTGCGTGCCAAATGTGGTGGACATTATCGTTCGCGTCACCGAAAACTACCACCTCCAGCAGGCGCGCACGCCGGGGGAGCTTGTCGAGCTCGAAACCCGTCTGGCAAAGCTGAAGCAGCAACGGAGTGGAGATCGTCGTGAAAGGCGAAGCACAAGTCATCGAGCGGCTTAACGAGGCCCTCTTTCTCGAACTCGGCGCAGTCAACCAGTATTGGGTCCATTTTCGTCTGCTCGACGATTGGGGCTATAAGAAGCTGGCCGCCAAGGAACGCGCTGAATCCATTGAAGAAATGCACCATGCCGATCGCCTGATCGAGCGCATCATCTTCCTCGAAGGCCACCCCAACCTGCAGCGCGTCGCCCCTTTGCGAATTGGCCAGACTATCAAGGAAGTGCTCGAAGCCGATTTGGCCGGCGAATACGACGCCCGCGCTGCCTACAAGGCCAGCCGCGAACTGTGCGAACAGGCCGGCGACTATGTTTCCAAGAACCTGTTCGAGTCTCTGCTGACCGACGAAGAAGGCCATATCGACTTCCTCGAAACCCAGCTCGACCTATTGAGCAAGATCGGCATCGAGAAATACGGCCAGCTCAATTCCGCGTCCGCCGACGAAGCCGAGTAAGACTGTCTGTCCACGAGGTCATCCCCGCACAGGCGAGGATGACCCGAGAGTGCATGGCGTCCCCTATAGGTTGGAGGCCACTTCGATCAAAAACCCGCCCGGCGTCATGCAGTAAAACCCAACGCTGCCCGTCGGCCCGCGATTGAACTTCTGCACCTCGCCCGGCGCAGCGCCTCCAGCCAGCAATTCGGCGTGCTTGGCGCACACGGCCTCTTCGGTGGCGACGAAGAACCCCAGATGGAAATTGCGCGAGTAGCTCACCACTTCGCCCTTGCCGGCAACCATCAGGTTGAACACGAAGCCATGTCCGTCATCGAGCACCGCAAAGGCGTCGTTCTTGTTGACGAGCACGGTGAAGCCCAGGAACTGGCGAAAAAAATCCACCGTAGCGGCGACGTCATCGACCGCCAGATTGGCGTGATTGAGTTGCATTTTGAAAACCTTGAATTGGAAAATTGAACATTGACGGCGCCGGCCCAAAAGGCGGCGCACGCGCAAATCGTCCAACAATGGCAGGCAGCCAGAACATCGGGACCTCGACAAGCAAGACCACCCCGGAATGAACCGGGTTGGGACCTTGCCGTGGATCCTCGCGTCACAGACGCTGGATATTTACTTGTCGCCGGAGCGAAAGCGCGGGGCTCACCAAAAACCCGCTGATGTTTTTCGGCTTATGGCGCAACATAACGGCTCGCGGTATCGTGCGTCAACCATCGCAAGGAGACCATCCATGACGTTTCACCGAGGCCGCCTGATCGATCACGTCCACCTGCGCGCCAAGGACCTGGCAGCCAGTAAGCGCTTTTATGAAGGCGCGCTTGCCGTGCTGGACCTCGAAATCCAGGCGTCCAATGATGAGTTTTTCTACCTCGACGAGCTCTTTATCTCGACCGCTGACGCCGAAACTCCGCCCACCCACGTCCACCTGGCCTTCCAGGCTAAGGACCGCGCCACGGTCGACGCCTTCTACAAGGCCGCCCTCGCGGCCGGCGGCAAGGACAATGGCGGACCGGGCGAACGCTTCTATCACCCAGGCTATTACGCCGCCTTCGTCTTCGATCCGGATGGCAACAATATCGAAGCGGTCTATCACGGCCCGTCGACCCGCTCGGCCGAGTCGGTGCAGTTCGACCCCGCCTGATCTTTCTCCCCTCTCCCCTTGCGGGAGAGGGTGCCCGAAGGGCGGGTGAGGGGTTTCTTGCCGCTATCGCAGCCCCCTCATCCGGCGCTACGCGCCACCTTCTCCCGCAAGGGGAGAAGGAAGACTTGGATCCGGCCACGGCAGCACCGTGATTTCCGGCCAGACCGTTTTGGCCCGCGCACCCTTGGTCTCGTGGGCCAGCCGGTTGTCGAGCACCGCATTCGGCGTGATCCGGAACGCGAACATATCGTCGAGCCCAAATGGCGCTTCGATCGTCATTGTATCATCGGTCTCGAGCCGCGCCGCCACCGCATGGGTGCGCGAAGCATAGCGCGTCAGCGACTGGGTCGAATGCGTCAGCGGCGTCACCACGATGCCGAACTTTTGCGGAAACCACAGATGCACCCGCGCCTGGTTGCGCAGCTCGACGGGGAGCGGCAGGCCTGCAAACCGTGCATCGGCCGCCTTGATCACCCGGTCCTCGGCCTCATAGGACAGGTCCGAGCCATCGAAATAGATCAGGTCGACATCCTTGATGCCGGTCAGCGCCGGCCGGCCGGTCAGGTGGTTCCACACCATGTTGTAGACCGCGCCCGACACCAGCCACGCGTCCGGCAGCGCCATTGCGCGCAGTCCTTCCAGTACGCTCATCAGCACCGGCTGGGCGCGAACAATGTCTTCCAGCGCCCGGCGCTGCTGTTCCGGGCTCGCCCCGGCATATCGCAAATGCTCACTCATGCCCGACGCTAGACCGATTCTGACGTCATCCGCATCACTTGCTGACGGGCTGGAACAGCGTATCCATCTGCGCGATGATATCGTCCATTGGCTCGATCACCTCGTTCGGCGGCGTTGGGGTCGCGGCGATATAGGGCACGCCGCTGGGGAAGGCCCCGAACTGGTTGAAGAACAGCGTCATGTCATCGAGCACCGGCGCCCGCCAGCGCCACAGCGCGCCCATGGCCATGACCACCTCCATGTGGCCAAAACCTTCATAGAATTTCGTCGTCACCCAGGTGCCGCGCGCCTGCAGGGCCCGTGCCAGGTGTTCGGTATTCTGCATCCGCACGATCGGGTCGCTGGTGCCCGTCGCCAGATACATCGGCGGCGCATCCGCGGTCACCAGGTTAACCGGCTGCGTGCCTTCAGGATTGGAGGCCGAACCGAAGGCGTCGCGCACTTCGCCATATTCGAACGGGTAGAAGTCGAATGGCCCCGATAGCGCGGCAACCGCCCGGATCGGCATGGTCACGCCATAGTCCTTGAGGAAGGACGGATCGAGCGCCAGCATCACCGCGTTATAGGCCCCGGCCGAATGCCCGGCCAGGAACAGGCGTTCCGGGTCGCCGCCATAATTGGCGATATTGTCCTGCACCCACTTGAGCGCTTTGGCATTATCATCGAGAAATTCGGGATATTTCACCTCGGGCACCAGCCGGTAATCGGCGATCACCGCGATGAAACCGCGTGCCGCCAGCGCCCGGCCGACAAACTGATAGTCCCCGCGCTCACCCCGGTTCCAGCCGCCCCCATAGATGAAGAACACCACCGGCGCCGCCGCTCCGCGCGCCTCGGGCGCATAAACATCGAGCTTGAACCGCGGCCCATCCGCGTAGGCGATCCCGTCGCCCACCTTGGCGGTCCCGCCATCCATCGCCCCCGGCAGATTGAACGGATCCATGATGGACAGCGCCAGTGCCGGCCCCGAAGCCAGCAACAGCACCAGCATCACCACGACAGCACGAACGGAATTGAGCAAAGGAAGTCGGAACATGAACATACGATTCGAACAGAGGACGAGGAATTCAGCCATTGGGGCACAAAGCCGAAGATTGTGTGACTGGCGTGGCGCTGTGCCAGCATTGTGAACAATGCCTATCTCTTCGGGCTAAGCGCAGCCGATACGAAGAGATTTTCGTCAGAGTTGCGAAACTCTCAGTCTTCCCTCTCCCCTTGTGGGAGAGGGTGCCCGAAGGGCGGGTGAGGGGTTCTTTGCTCTATCGCAGCCCCCTCATCCGGCGCTGCGCGCCACCTTCTCCCACAAGGGGAGAAGGAAGAAGAAGTGGGCGAGGGCAGGCGCCTCAATATCCGAAGCTGCCTGCCCTCTACTTAAGCCCCCCGATTTTGCCGCCATAGAGTAAACGAAAGGTTAATTTTTTAGCCGATCCAACAGCCTTCCGGATACGAACCCGTCGGCCGGCAGGCCCGCCTGCTGCTGAAACGCAATCACCGCCGCCCGCGTCTTGGGGCCGATAGCCCCGTCGGGCGTACCCACATTGAAGCCTCGCCGGTTGAGCAAAGCCTGCAGTTCCACCTTCTGGTTGGCATTGAGCGCATAGTCATTGGCCGGCCAGCCCGAGATGAACTCGCCGCCCCCGATGATGCGGTCCGCCAGATGCCCGACCGCCAGCGCATAGCTGTCCGAATTGTTGTAGCGCTTGATCACATCGAAATTGGGTAGCAGCAGGAAAGTCGGGCCGCTGGCGCCGGCCGGCATGTAAAGCCGCGCCGTATCGCTGGCCCGCGGAAACGGCTTGCCGTTGCTACGGGTGATGCCCAATTGCGCCCACTGGCCAATGGAGGCCCGCTCCATCTGCCGCGCCTTGGCATAGTCAAAGCCATTCGGCAGATGCACCTCATAGCCCCAGGTCTCGCCGGGGCGCCAGTTGAACTCATGCAGATAGTTTGCCGTCGAGCCCAGCGCGTCCTGCACCGAATTCCAGATATCCTTGCGCCCATCGCCATTGTAGTCGACAGCGTAACTCATGAAGCTTGAGGGCATGAACTGGGTATGTCCCATCGCCCCTGCCCACGAGCCAACCATGTTGCCCGGCGTGACGTGCCCGTCCGAAACGATGCGCAGCGCCGTCAGCAATTCGTTGCGGAAATAATCCGGCCGATAGCCGCCCTCGGTCAGCGTCGCCAGCGCGTAAATGGTGTTTTCGCCGCCCATGAAGCCGCCGAAATTGGTTTCCATGCCCCAGATCGCCAGCACGATTTCCGGCTGCACACCCCAGCGCTGCGCTGATCCGGTCAGCGTCTGGTTCCATTCACTGCGCATGGCGCGGCCCTTCGTCGCCCGCGCGTCGGTCACCGCTCCTGCGATATACTGCCCCACGGTCTTGGTAAACTCAGGCTGCTTGCGCGATAGTTCCAACACTTTGGGGATCATCGCATAGCCGGCGAACGAGGCCTCGAAAGCCTGGCGGCTGACACCCTTGGCCTCGGCCTGTGGCCATAGCCCGCGCACGAAATCGGCGCTGTTGGCCAGCGATGCTTCCATCGCGCCAACGCTCATCAGCGCTGCGAGGCCGATTGCCGAAATACGTTTGACAGCGCCAGGACGCTTGCCGGTTTTGTGCACCATGTTGGGCCTCGTGATACGCAATAAAAGTCACGACGATGGCGGCATTTCATCAGTCTTCGCGCCGGCTACGCCGCAACCGCGCGTATCCCTATTTTAACCTATCAAATTAAGATCGCCTTAAGGCAAACACCAATGACGATCACAACCGCTTTAGTTGTCATCCTAAGCATTTAATCTGGTCCGGCTTTGCGGCGGATTATGCAGGCTATTCGCCAGCGTTGGGCAACTCTCCGGCCAGCGGCAATCCGCGCGTTGGGCCACGCCCCTCAACATAGCGCACGCTTTGCGTCGGCACTTGGATGCCCCGCTCGGCAAACAGCCGCATCACCAGCTCGCTGAAATAACGCCCCGCTCCCCACTGCTTGCCCGCAATGGTCTTGATGCGCGCCCGCAGCGTCATCGAGGCCGGCGTTATGGCGATCAGCCCCTGCAGGTCTAGCTCATCGAGGATGACATCCTTGTGCTCGCTTTCCATCACCAGCGCGAACGCGTCGCGCAGCGCCTGCTTGACCGCCTCGATATCGCTGTCATAGGCGACCTCGATTTCCGCCACGTAGAACGAGAAGCCGCGCACCATATTGCTGACCTGGTCGACCGACGAAAACGGGATCAGATGCACCGTCCCGCTCATATCGCGAATGGTCACCGAGCGGATGGTGAGCTTTTCCACCACGCCCGATTTGCCCGCGGCTTCCACCACGTCACCCTCGTTCATCACGTTTTCGAACTGGATGAAAATGCCGGTGATGATGTCCTGCACCAGCTTTTGCGCACCGAAGCCGATGGCGAGGCCCAGCACCCCGGCGCCCGCCAGCAGCGGCGCAATATTGACCCCGATCTGGGCCAGCGCCAGCATTAGTCCGAACACCACCAGCGCAATGGTGAAGGCGTTCTTGAACAGGTTGAGCAGCGTCTTTTCCCGATTGGTCGCCACCACGCCGGCATTGTCATTGAGCCGGTATTCCACCCATGACGCGACCGCCACATGTAGCGCGATGCAGACCAAAACGATCAGCGCCGCCGAAATCACCGAGACCGCCACCTGCTGCCCGCCATCGCTGGAAATCCAGCCGACGAAATCGAACAACGCCCAGGCCTGCGCCACGGCCAGCACCACCCCGGCAATGACGATCCAGCGCACAATGCCCATCACGCGCGGCACGAAGGCATGCAGCCGCTTTTCCAGCAGCGGCAGTTTCTGGCTGATATCCTTGGGCAGATGCAGCCCCGCATCGACGAAGCGCGAGACGAACATCACCACCAGCATGCCCACAAGGATTGCGATCGCCGTCTGCACCGTGGCGCCCAACATGAAGGGCAGTGCCCGGGTCGGATTGGCGAACCACACGATCAGCAGCGCCACCAGGTAGGTGATCGCCACTACGTGCCAGATCCTGCCGATCAGCAACAACACCTGCGCGGCCCCGGTACTGCGTTTTTCCGCCATGCGGCCCAGCCAGGCGCGTACCCCGTCCTTGCACTGCAGCACGATGACGATGCCGATGGTTACCGCCGTCGCCATCACCAGCACCTGCACCGCCGCCGCGATCCCCATCGACAGATTGGCGGCGATCACCGGCGACACCAGCATGAACGTATAGCCGAGCAAGGAGACGATCCGCCCCAGCCAGAAGGACCAATAGGCCGCATTGCTGTCGCTGACCGGCACCAGCCGCAATGTCTCGAAGCGCGGCTGCAACAGCGTGCGCAGCACCACCTTGCTCAGTTCCACCAGCAGAAACGCATTAAGCAGCAGCGACTGGTTGATCCCCATGCTGCCCGGCGTACCGGTCACGCTCAGCGCCAGCACATTGCCCAGCGCCCACGCCAAAACCACCGATCCGACATCGATCGCCGCCGCCGCCAATGCACCGGCCAACCGCATGTACCAGCGCTTGCCGGCCACCCGCGCTGCAATCCGCCGCTGCAGCCAGATCACGATGACCCGTAATCCGAGGAAACTGGCCAGCAGTGCCGCCCCCACGATCAGCACGCCGATGGCCACATCGCCGAGCGCCGACAGATCGGCTCCCTCGCCGCCAAAGCCCTGGCGCAGATCGACAAATACCTCCCCCACTGCCCGGAAGGTGCTGGAAACGCCTTCTGCCGAGCGCCGCGTATATTCGGCCAATTGCCGCGCAATGCTCAAATCGGGCGCGGTCTCGACCGGCGTTGCCGTCTCGCCGGTGGTCGTCTGCCGCAACCGCTCCAGCAGCACCGCCCGCGTATCGTCGTTCTCGATGATGCGGATCAACTCGTCGATGCTCGCATCCGCCGGTGCGGCGGTCTCGGCGGGGACCGGCACTTGCGCCATGGCCACGCTCGGCAACGACAGCACGACCAGCAATAGGGCAATCAACAAACGCATGAATGGCTCGATATTTGGCAAAGGAACGGTGCGGCTTCCTGTCGATCAGGTCGCCACGCCACCGTCAACGCCGCAAGCGGGCAAAATGTGGCATGCGGCCAAATCAGCCCGGCCAATTGCCCGCAGCCATCTGGAAAACGCGAAACCACTATGGCAGCATCACTGCCATGTCCTCCAACCTGCCTCCCGGCCACAATGGCGGCCCGCCGCTCGATGATCCCCATGCCCCCGAATGGGGCGCCAACGGCATAGGCAACTATTTCGAATGGAAAGCCGCCAAGCGCGCCGCCTTCAAGGACGTGCCCGCCGACATTGCCATCATGCGTGCCCGCCGCGCCGAGGCCCTTGGCCTGACCTATGACGAATACACCCTGGAAATCCTGGAACGTGGCCGTTATCTGCAAGCCAGCGACACCGATCGGATTGTCCAGATTAAAGCTAAGCGTCCGGTGCCGTGGTAACCACTAGCAATGCATACGCCGTAGCGCGCCCAGTGGGCATGCAGTCCCAATAGCGCCTTGGAGACAGCCGATGACCGTTGCCTCGACCGCCGATTGGCAATCTCGCGTCGATGCCCTCTGGGCGATTTTCGATTCCCTGGACGCCGAGGCATTCCTGCAGAAAATGCGCGCGCTTGCCGCCGAACGCCCGGACAACGATCCGGTGGCCCTGTTCGAGCTCGCGTCCGCCCATGACTCCACAGATCACGAGACCGAAGCCGCAGCGCTATATCGCCAGGCTCTGGCCCTCGGCCTGCCCAGTGACCTGCGGCGCCGCGCTACGATTCAACTCGCCAGTACCCTGCGCAATCTCGGTCAAGCCGAGGCCGCCGTCGCGCTGCTACGCGCCGAGCAATCCGCCCCCTCCGACCAACTCGACGACGCCGTCACCGCCTTCCTCGCCCTCTCCCTCTCCGACCTGGGGCGTGAGCGGGAGGCGTTGAGCCTGGCGCTGACGGCGCTGTCTCCGCACTTGCCGCGCTACAATCGGTCACTGGGCAATTACGCGAAGGCTCTCGTAAACCCTTACCACTACCGCCGAACACCACGCTAAACCGGTCAGGCAAGACATCCAGCCCGTCAACTACAGGTGTCCCCGCCCAGCCTTCCTCCTTCGCCAAACGCAAAAACCCCCAGTCATTACTGACTGGGGGTTTTGTGTGTTTCGAGATTGTATTGAGACTTCATACGTTTTTGGCAGACCTTGCAGCGACCTACTCTCCCAAGCCTTGAGACTTAGTACCATTGGCGCAGAGGAATTTGACGGTCGAGTTCGGGATGGGATCGGGTCTTGGGCTCCTCGC
>NZ_JAQGJM010000049.1 GCF_028290625.1 Devosia sp. | reverse complement strand
GCGACGCGGCAATCCAGAAGGCCACACAGGAAGCCTGGATTGCTTCGTCGCAAGGGCTCCTCGCAATGACGGTTGCCCGAGCCGAGCTACCTTTTCATCTCGATCTTGCGGACGTTGATGATCGGCGGCAGCGAGCCGGTCGGTGTCGGGTCGGCGGCCTGGCCGGGGATCACCGCCTTGGCGCTGCTCTCGGGGAAACGCACCTTCATCTCCCGCAGGAAGCCGTCCAGCGTATCGACGGAGGCCGCCATCTTGGCGATGGCGGCGAATTCCGAACTGTTGCCCGACGCCGGCGTGCTGGCGGTGTCGAACGCGATCTTGTCGGTGCCTGCGGTCATCAGCGGCGCATACTTGTCGCGAAAGCGCGCCAGGCCGAGCGCGTCTTCCGCCAGCGCGTAGCCGACCACGGCGCGGATCACGTCGCTTTTCTCGGTGGCGGTCAGCGGCGTGAAATCGCGCCAGCGATCGGCGTAATACAGCTCGATCTGCTCGGAGGCGTCGCGCCAGCGTCGCGCCGACCAGTAGATATCGGAGCGCAGCCGGATCGCCTCGCGGCCGCCGATATTGGAGATGATGTCGAGCGCCAGATCGCGACGGCCGACGTCGCTCTGCGCGCGCGCCTCCAGCAGCAATCTTTGCTGGCGCAACTCGCCGGCGAGATCGGCGATCCGCGTGGTGCGCAAGGCGGCGATGGCGCGCTCCGGCTTGCGGCCCATCAGAGAGACCATCGCCAGGCGGGCCGCGACCTGCGCCCGCGCGGCGCCTTCCAGGCGGTGATCGACCTGGTATTGCAAAAGCTCGGCGGCCTGGTCGAGCAGGTCGACCGCGACGAGGCGGTCGGCGAGACGGCGGATCATTTCGTCGCCGCGACGGCCGATCGGCGTGAGTTCGCGATATTCGTAGAACATCGCCAGCGCATCCACCGGCGGCAGGCTGTCGCCCTTCGAACTAAGATAGATCTGCGAGAACAGCGCCTGCGCATCGTCCTGCACCTGCCGCGCCGCCTCGGAATTGGCCTGCCGTTCGGTGGCGCTGCGTGCCGCCTGCAACGATTCCTTATAGCGGCCGAGTTCCGAATACATCCGCGACAGGATTTGCAGCGTCTGCACTTCGAGGCCGTCGCCGCGCCACATCACGGCGAGCAGTTCGAGATCCTTCAGCGCATCCTCGTTGCTGATCTCGTGGCGCTTCTGGCGCAACGCGATCTCGCGCAGCTTGGCCTCCGCCGCCGCCGGCCGGTCCTTCGAGGCGATCGCCTCCTGGTATTTCGACAGCGCGTCCTTGTCGCGACCTAGCGCCTCGTCGAGCCAGCCCGACAGCAGCAGCATGGTCGGCTTCATCTCCGGCGGGATGCCGACCAGTTCAAGTTCGCTGCCACGCGCCGAGGCGCCGGCATAGTCCTTCACCTCGAGCGCGGCGCGCAACGCCTGCGCCAGCGCCACGCGCTGCAGGTCGGCCGGCAACGAGGCGGTGGCCAGTTCCGCGTTCTTGAATTTTTCGCGCGCCTGCACCCACTTCTCTTGTTTGGCGTAGGCCAGCGCTTTCCACAGTTCGGAATCGTAGCCCGGCCCGAGCACGGGATTGGCGATGTCCTTCAGGGTCTGCTCGGGGCGGCCCATCATCACGTTGGCGACCGCATGGACGATCAGCGCGACCGGATTTTCCTGGCCGACTTTGGAATCCGAAATCGCGAGATCGGCGACGCCCTTGGCTTCGTGATACATGCCGCGCGCCATGTAGAAGCGCGCCAGATCCATCCGCGCCGCGGTGCGGGTATTGTCGTCGGCCATGGAGGCCGCATTCACCAGCACGTCGAAGCGATCTTTGAACGGCCCTTCCTGATCCTTGCGCCATTGGCCGACGTCGAAGATCGGCCGTGCCACCGACGAGGCGCGCTGAGGGGCAGCGTCCGCCGCCGACAGGGTCAGCCCGCCGGGCCGGCTCAGCGTCACCTTGTCGATATTGGCCTCGACCGCGACCTCGTCGGAATTGAGCTGCACCACCACGCCATGGATCGATTCCAGCAGCGAGAACTCGACGAAATCCTGCCGCCGGATGAAGCCGCGCGCCGGCGGCAGCGCGGTGATCACATCCAGCGTGTCGCCGGCATCGGGATCCACCAGCCGGTGCTTCAGGCCGGGGCCGGCGAGCGGCACCTGCACATTGGCATGGGCGGGATCGGCGATGTTGCGGATCGCCGATAGCGGCAGCGACTGGGTCTGGCGGGTATCGGCGAACATCACCGACCAGCTTTGGCCGGCGCCGGCCGGATCGTCGGGGGTCAGCGACGCCAGTTGCGGCCGGTTCAGGCGGATGCGGATCGCCTGCCCCTTCTCCAGTTTGACCAGACTCGCGTCAGCGATGATCGAGCCACCCTCGCGGCGGATCGCCGCCACGTCGATCGGCTTCGTGGAATCGACCACCAGCCACATGATGTCGCCGCGACGAAACAACGCCGCGGGCGTCGGCGCGGCAAAGGCAAACGTCATGCGCAGGCCTTCGCTGCTGCGCTTCACCTCGACTGGCATGCCCGCGTTGTCGACGACGGCCGGCGGCGGAGCGGCGACCGGTGCTGCCGCGGCCACTGGCGCGACGACGGGCGGCGTTTCCCTAGCAGGGGCTACGACGGGCGCTGGAGCCGGAAGCGGCTCCGCCGCGGCCACGGTTTTTGCGGGTTCGATCTTTGGAGGTTCGCTTTTGGCAGACTCGACCTTGGGCAACTCGGCCTTGGGCGGCGCCACCTTTACTGCGACGTCGGCAACCTTCTCAGGCACAGCTTCGCGCGCGATGGATTCAGAACTCGGAGGCGCTATCTCGCTATGGCGCTGCGGCGGCGCAGCCTCGGTGACCGGTTTCTCAACCGGCTTTGCCGCGGGCAGCTTCGCCGATGGGGCCGCCGGCTTGTCGGCCTGCTGATAGGCAATATCGACGATGTAGTTTTTTTCCTCGCGAAACGAGTGCACGTCGACGTCGCCGATCAGGCCGATTTCGACGGCAGTGCGGTTGCCATCCATCGCCTGCCCGATCGACGCGATATTCGGCGGCGCCGACAATTTGGCATCGGCGAGGTCGAATACCAGGCCCGCATTGAACGTCAGCGTCATGGTCTTTTCGTTCAGCGTCGACGACACGCCAACGCCGTCGGGCATTTCGAACAGGAAACGCACAAAGGTCGGCTGCACCGAGGCGCGGACCCGGATCGGCGGGCGCTGCTTGCCTTCGGAAGCCGCGCGCTGCTGGCGCAAGGCGCGCTCGGCGAGCCGCGCGCGCTCCGACAGTTCCTTGACCACGTCCTGCGGCAGGCCGGGCGGCATGCCCTTCCAGTTATCGGGCAGCAGGTCGATGAAGATGCGCTCGCCCGCCACCATGGAGTTCACGGTGACCTTGCGCGACAGCGCCAGCCGGATCGCCGAGCCATCGGGATCGCGCCGCGCCGAGCCGATATAGTCCGGCGCGGCGTCGGACAGGATATCGACGGGCACGTCGACCGGCCGCTTGAAGCGGATGACCAGAATGGTGCCGGCCTGGGTGACTTCGGATTCGACGTCTTCGGCGAGCTTCAGCACGATGCGGGCGTAACCGCCTGACACCGCCATGGTCGCGGCGCCCTTGACGGCCTGGGCCTGGGAGGGCGCGACCGACAGCACGGTCAACAACACGCCCGCCGCAAAGACAGCCGCACAGCGCCGAACGGCCCGCGTCCATACGCGGGCTTGCGTCCAACTTGCAACGGCAGCCAAGCGCGCCATTCCGGAGTGTCTTTCAGCCCGATATTCGACAAGCGGCGGGGCGCCGCCTGTCTTTGAATCTAGATTCCGCGGTCTAAGGATTTGTTAATGAATCCCTTTAATTCCGGCCCTGCGCCATCGGCTTGCCTTCGATCTTCGGCAGATCCGCCGCCGACGCGGAGCGGTCGCCGCCGCTGGCGCGCCGCGCCAGTTCGACGGTCAGGCGCTCGGCCGCTTCCGGCTGCATCAACCCGAGAATGTCCGACATCTTTCGTGGCGCGATCTGCGAGGCGATCTCGAACAGCACCGGCATTTCCAGGCGGTCGAAGATCTTCGCGGCATCCTTGGGCTTCATGCCCTCATACATGGTGATGATGCCTTTGAAGCGCGCGACGTCGGCCTCGCCCTTCTGCTCGGTCGCCGTCTTGATGCCAGCCTCGACGCCCTTCAATTCGTCGACGCGGCCTTCGATGCGCTTCTCGGCAGCCTTCAGCAGACTCTCGCGAATATCGATTTCGCGCGCACGGGCTTCCAGCTCCTGGCGGCGCGACTGCAGCCGCTCCAGAATCGCGCGCTCGGACGCCGATACCTGCGGCATCGATTCAACGGGCGCGACCGTCGTTGGCGCGGCTACTTGCGGCGCGGCGACGGCCGGCTTGGGTTCTTCCTTGCTCGCACCATGGCCGGAGGAGCCAGTGATATCGGAATCCTGCTGCCTGCCGCCCGGGAAATTGAACGTCTCCTGCGCCCACGACTTCTTCGCTACCTGCGGCTCGTAGTCGAATACGTAGCCGCCGTCGATCACCAGCCCGGCGATCTTGAGCACCGCCAGGCCCAAGATCGCGACCAGCACGACAGGGATGACGCGTATGTCCCGGAATGCATTCATGCAGCGATGCCGTCAGGCCTCCTGCGCTCGGCAAAGGCCTGCGCGGCTGCAGCGTTGGCGCGGGCCGCCGACATCCTGGGCGCGTCCGGCGCGGCAGCGACGGGTGCCGCCGGCTCGACATCGGCGAGCGGTCGGGCCGCCACGGCGATG
>NZ_JAQGJM010000058.1 GCF_028290625.1 Devosia sp. | reverse complement strand
CCGAGGCCGCATCCGCTCTTCTCTCGGCCCTAGCGAAACGGGGCTCCCGCACCGTGTATTTCGACGTCCGCGCCGAAAGCCAGCCAGACGGGCGCACGCGTGTGTTCGCATCCAAAGCAATGGTGGAGTTCGTCGCGAACAGGACGCAGGTCGCGGTGCGGCCTGTGCGGGCCGAACAGATCGGCGAGATGCGCGACCTGCACGCGAAGATGATCTATCTCGCCAACGAGGAGTGGATACTCCTGCTTATGGGCTCGAGTAACTTCACGCGGGCCGGTTTGGGCGCAGGTGAGCGGAACGGCAACTTCGAAGCGAATCTCGCATACCGCGTGCGGTGCTCCGATGCGGACGCGAAGATGCTCAATGCGATCTGGCCAGAGGTCGACGACTGCCTCGACATCGACTCGGACCAGCTGATCTGGGAGCCGCAGGACGAAAAGGCGCAGGACGGGTACGGCGATGTGCCCCTGCCCGCAGCATTCGAGGAGGCCTCGTTCGTCCCGGGCCCGCCTCCGCGGTTGTCCATCACCCTGCGCGATCCGCTTCCCGCTTCCTGGGTCATCCTAGCCGCCGATGGCCGTAAGCTCCTCTCCTCCCAGGGCGGGGGGCGATCGGGGGAGCACCTCACTGAGTGGACTGGACCCGCCGTTCCGGTCGTGCTTGAAGTCACCTGGACCCACGCGAGCGGCCAAGCCACAGCCAACTGGCCTGTGAACGTATCGAATCCCGCGGCTTTGCCGCCTCCGGAAGCTCTGCTGAGCCTGACGCTCGAAGAGCTCCTGGACATTCTGGCGTCCACGCGGCCCATACCTCAGGCCGTTGCCGAAGCGCTCGCGAGACGCAACGCTAAGAAAGAAAAAGCGGATTCCGCGCTCGACCCGCTGAAGCGCTTCGACTCTCAGTCGTTTCTGCTTCGCAGGACGAAGCGCCTCGCCGCAGCCCTCGAAAGGCTTCGCGAGCGACTGGAGCTTCCAGCGTCTTCGCGAGAAGCGTTCGATTGGCGCTTGTCCGGCCCAATAGGCCCCCTGGCATTGGCAGGCTGCTACATCCGGGAGGCGAACTTCCCGGGTGAAGCCAAGTTCTGTCTTGCAGAGATTGCGCTCGCGTTGCATCGCGTGCGCCCCGACCGCGTTATAGCAGAGGGCCTTCCCAAAGCCGTGGTTTCGGAGTGCCTCAATAATGCGATAAACGAACTCGCGCAACGAGCGGGCGAAGCCGAGGCGCACACGGACCTCGACAATTACGCGAGCGCTGCATTCGCGGAGGCAAGACAATGAGCTTTGCATCGTTCGCAAACGGACCGATCGAGTTGAAGAACACGCGAATTTCCGGCGAGGACGCTGAACGTCAGGCTCGCGCCGCTCGCGAGGTGCTGCAACGTTTCTCCCGGCAGCCGGGGGTGATCCTCGCGGACGAAGTCGGCATGGGCAAGACGTTCGTAGCGCTGGCCGTCGCGGTGTCGATTCTGATGGAGCGTGAAGCGAGTGGCCCCATCGTGGTGATGACGCCGCCCAGCCTGCGTCACAAGTGGCCGAAGGATTGGAACGTCTTTGTCGAGAACTGCCTGTCGGGTGAGCTGCAACACCGATTCCGCGCGAACGCCGCGGAATCCGGCGTGGGCTTTTTGCGACTTCTGGACGATCCCGACGAGCGCCGCTCGCACATCATCTTTCTGACGCACGGCGCGCTGCATCGAGCCATCGGCGACGGATTCGCGAAGCTCGCGGTGGTGAAACGCGCGTTCAAAGGTCGGTCGTCTCTAGCGGAGCAGCGTCGCACGTTCGGCCGCTACGCCGGGCGCATTCTGCGGCTTGAATGGCTCGAGAGCCGCTGCCCCGGCTTGCTCGCGGACCTGCTCGACCGGCCATGCAATCAATGGCTGCGGACGCTGCATCGGGCTCATCCGCGCTTCGTAGATGAGGTGCGCGACGACCCGGTCCCCGCCTCGCTCGTCGACGCGCTCGAAGAAATGCAGGGCTGCGATTTCGAATCCATCGTAGACGCGTTGCGTTACGTTCCTCTTCGGGATTCGCCGAAGGTTCATGAGCGGTTGAAAGCAGTGCGCGAGGCGCTCCGGCAGGAGATGGAAGTCGTGTGGCAGCAGGCGTTTAGGCGCGCACGATTCCACTCGCCGCTTCTCGTCCTGGACGAAGCGCATCATCTCAAGAACCCAGCAACGAAGCTCGCTTCGCTCTTCGTAACGGAGGAAGGTGCGGCCGAATCCGGCCTGTTTTCATCGGGAGGTGCGCTCGCTGGCAAGTTCGATCGCATGCTCTTCCTGACCGCGACGCCGTTTCAGCTTGGGCACGCGGAGCTCATTCGTGTGCTCGAGAGATTCGAGGGCATCGATTGGCAGGGCACGTGCCCGCCGTCGATCATTCGCGAGCATTTCAGGTCGGAGCTTTCGGTGCTCGCGAAGACGCTCGATGATGCGCAGGGTGCCGCACTGCGTCTCGACCGCGCGTGGGGCCGGCTCACGGCCGAGCACGTCGGAAGCTCAAGCAGTGAGTCGGATATCGATCTCTGGTGGGAATCGGCCAAGGACTCCGAAGGAGAAGGCGTCGTCGCGCAGGTCGTCCAGCACGTGGATTACACCCGCCGCGCGATGAAAGAAGCAGAGCGGGCGCTCGCCCCGTGGGTG
This sequence comes from Devosia sp., assembly GCF_028290625.1. Lineage (GTDB taxonomy): Bacteria > Pseudomonadota > Alphaproteobacteria > Rhizobiales > Devosiaceae > Devosia. The sequence goes on along the minus strand of NZ_JAQGJM010000058.1, from coordinate 510 downwards.
CTACGCCACGTCCGCCCGACAACCTTTTCAAATGGCTGCGACGTCGCTCGCCGACGCGTACAGGTAGGCGCTTCGATCGTCGCGGATGAGGAGACTCGCGTCGGCCTCGAGATCACCCCGCAGACGCTACTGCCCTTCCTGCTAGCCGGTAGAGCACAGGGTCTGCTGGCGGCTTGCACCACCGGCCGGGCTCTTTTCGCCGAAGGGCTCGCATCTTCATTCGAGGCATATCTCGATACAAGACGCGGCCGCGCGACTGCCGACGAGGACGCCGAACCCGGTGAGTCGGTCGTGTCGCCAGAGTTGCAGTGGTACCTCAATCACCTGGACCAAGCGCTTCCGAGGGACAAGCGAGAAGCGCGCTCGGCGCATCCAAAGGTGCGTGCCACGACCGATAAAGCCATACGCCTGTGGAAGGCTGGAGAGAAAGTCCTTATCTTCTGTCATTACCGCGCGACTGGTCGGGCACTGCGCCAGCACATCTCCGCCGCCCTCCACCGCGAAATCCTC
>NZ_JAQGJM010000060.1 GCF_028290625.1 Devosia sp. | reverse complement strand
CGTGTGCGGCGCTGGCAATGGCCACGCTCTCGATCGTGTTCACGGGCTCGCACGCGTATGCGCAGGCGAACCAGCCGTTGAAGCCGTACGTCGTCATGATCCTCGATACGTCGGGGTCCATGGACGTGGCGACTGGATCGGGGCCGACGAGCTGCGGCACGGCCGACCTCCGGTTCAATCACGCGACCTGCGCGATCAACAAGATCGTCAACAGCTACGGCGACATGGTGTTCGCACTCGGACGGTTCCGCGAGACGACGAACGGCACGTTCGCAACGTCGTGCGATGCGAACCTCGACCTCGACGGCAACGTCGGGGTGACGCTGCCGACACCGACGGGCGGCGATCAATGCAGCACGCAGGGCGCGTACTGCGGCGATTGTGACGAGAGCGTGGGGCTCGGCAACGCCTGCACCCAGAACAGCCAGTGCTTCCCGTACACAAACGCCGGCAGCTGCATCAATGGACGCTGCGCCGCTGGCTACGGCAACTGCACGGCTGCGGATCGCGAGCTCGAGATCCTGAGCCCGCTGATCGACGGCAACAACGCGGCAGCCGCGACCTATACCGACGGCATCTGCAACAGTTGCTCGATCGCGCCGGGCGGTCAGCCCGAGCTGTGGGGCGTCAGCCCGTACACGTTCACGCCGCTCGCAGCCGTGCTCAACGGAGCGAAGCGGTACTGGAGCGGCGCCCAGGCGACCGACAGCACCGTGATCTGGCCGAGCAACACGCCCGGGTTTGCACCGATCGCGAACGATCCGACGGCGACCTCGTTTCTCCCGCAGGGCTGCGACTCGTCTCCCGGATGCACGTCCAACTGCTGCGCGAGCCAGTGCCGGCCGTACATCACGATCCTGCTGACCGACGGCGCCGAGACCTGCACGACGTTCTCGAACACGACGTCGGCCGCGGCGTCGCTGCTGAGCACCGACCTCGGTGGCCGTCGCTACCGGATCGAGACCAAGCCGATCGGCTTCGGGATCAACCCCGGAGATGCGCAGATCGAAGCGATCGCGCAGGCCGGCGGCGAGCCGAATCTCGCCGGCAACGAGGGCTACTACGCCTCGGACGAAGCGAGCCTGCAGCTCGCGATCTCGAACATCCTCGACGACGCGATCAAGACCGAGGTCTGCAACAACCTCGATGACGACTGCGACACGATCGTCGACGAAGGGTTCACCAAGGGTACGGCATGCACCAACAACCGGCTCGGCAAGTGCCTGCTCACCGGTGCCACGCAGTGCCGTGCCGACGGCGCGGGCACCCAGTGCAGTGCGGGTCGGGTGAGCACCCCGACCTGTACGGCGATGAACGAGAACGCGGCTTGCACGGTGGTCAACGCTGCGAACGCGACGGTCAACGGCACGTGTCAGTCGAGCGTGTGCGAGCCGACGGCGGCTCCCGATGAGATCGCGCTGGGCTGCAACAACATCGACGACGACTGTGACGGCCGTATCGACGAGGGTGTCACCGGGTGTGTTTGCTCCCCGAGCACCGAGGTCTGCGGCGGCGGCGATAACGACTGCGATGGCCTGGTCGACGAGGGCACGGCGCTGCCGTGCGGGACCGGCACCTGCGTTGGGGTTCGCCCGTGTGTCGGGGGAGTGCAGGGCGCGTGCAACGCGCCGACGCCTCTGCCGGCCGAGATCTGTAACGGCCTGGATGATACGTGTGACGGCATCATCGACGGCTTCCAGCAGAGCTGCTCGAACATGACGTGCCCCGGTGGCGGTTGCACCGGCGGCGTGGCCGGTCAGCGCACGTGCGTCGGCGGCTCGCGCGCGGGCCTGCGCTGCGACACGTTCCCGGCGTTCGATCCGCGCAACAACCCCGGCGGCAACCCAGCGTCGGCGTGCGAAGCGCTCGGCGCGCAGTGCGTATGTAACCCGGGTAACCGCACGTGCCCCAGCAACGGCGGCGGCACGTTCACCGCGTGCGTCCAGGAGATCGAGCCAGGCGTCGAGGTCTGCAACAACCTCGACGACGACTGCGATGGTCTGGTCGACGAGGCCCCGCCGGTGACCTGCACGACGGATGCGAACTGCCCGGCGATGACGCCGGAATGCGACAACCCGACCAGCATGCCGAACATGGGCTCCTGCCAGCCGGCGGATTGTTCGCTCAACAGCTGCGGTGGCAACCTGGTGTGCGTCAACGGCGTGCAGACCTGCACCCTGGTGACCGGCGTCGACACCACCTGCAACGGTGTCGACGAGGATTGCGACATGATGGTCGACGAGGGCTGGCTGTGCACCGACCCCGACGGCCTCGACAACATCGCCGGCAACGCGGACGACTGTCCGTGCACGGGCGCTGGCCAGTGCAACTCGCACGAGTCGTGCGAGAACGGCTCCGTGCTGTGCCAGGGCGATCCGGTCGGGCAGGAGAGCTGCAACTGTCTCGACGACAACTGCAACGGGCAGGTCGACGAAGGTGCGCTGTGCGGTACCGGCGCGACGTGTACGAACTGCCAGTGCGCGTTCCAGTGCATCCCTGGTGAGTTCGCATGTCCGATGGGCAAGTCGTGCATCGGCGGGTTCTGCCTCGCGGACCCGTGCTTCAACTTCACGTGCCCCGACGTCGCCGGCGACAAGCAGATCTGCCGCCCGAAGGCGATGAACCCGAGCGACAAGGAGTGCGTCTCGGCGTGTGCCCCGGGCGTTCACAACTGTGCGGCGCCGAACATCTGTTACCTGCCGACCGGCGAGTGCCGGCCCGACACCTGCGAGACGTTCCCCGAGCGGTGCGCGGCGAACGAGAACTGCATCAACGGCGCATGCATCGGCAACCCGTGCGATGGCGTGACGTGCGCGACCGGCGAGTCCTGCGTCGCGGGCCAGTGCTACGGCAGCTGCGCGGACGTCAACTGCCCGCCCGGCGAGCGCTGCCGCCTCGGTGCGTGCGAAGCGGATCCGTGCGACCCGCCGTGCCCCGGTGGTCAGTTCTGCCAGCAGGACGACAGCGGCTGCATCGCGAACCCGTGTGAGTTCGTGGTCTGCCCGGGCGGCCAGTGGTGCAACCCGTACAACGGCGGCGCGTGCGAGGACGATCCGTGCCAGGTGTTCGACGTGAAGTGCGCCGAGGGTGAGAAGTGCTTCGGCGGCACGTGCTTCGACGCTGCGGACTTCCTTCCGGATGCCGGGGTCGAGACCCATGTCACCACCGGCGGTGGCGGGGGGTGCAGCACCTCCGGAGACGCTGGCGGATCCCTCCTGCTCGGGATCGGTTTGCTCTTGGTCGTTGGCCGTCGCCGCCGTTCTGAGACGCCTGACGCCGACGTGTAGGGGCACAGTTACCCCAACGGCTACGCGACGGGGATTTCCAATTGCCGCGCGAGCCTTCTATGATGTCGAGACCATGAGAAATCTGTGCGCGTGGCTAGGGGTAGCCATGCTGATGGTCGTGTTCGCTTCGTCACCTGCGCGCGCGCAGGCGAACGAACCGCTGAAGCCGTACGTCGTCCTGATCATGGATACGTCGGGGTCGATGGACGACGCGACGGGATCCGGAATCCCGAGCTGCGGCGGCAACGACAGCCGACGTGATCACGCGAAGTGCGCGATCAACCGGATCGTGAACAGCTTCGGCGACATCATGTTCGCGCTCGCGCGCTTTCGCATGGTGATGGGCGGAACGTACCCGTCGTGCACGCTGACCGGCGCCGGTAACGCTGGCAGCGCGACGTGCAACGGGACCTCGGACATGTTCGAGCTCCTCGCGCCGCTCGACGGTGACAACGCGAAGTCGGCGACCTGGACCAACGGCGTGCAGAACACGTGCAACGCGACGGGCACCGAGCCCGAGATCTGGGAGACCGCTGGCAACACGCCGATCGCAGGCTCGCTCGTCGGCTCGAAGCAATACTGGCTCGGCAACCAGGCGGCGAACCAGACGATCTGGCCGATGGGGACTGCCGGGTTCGATCCGATCGCTGCCGATCCAACGAACCTCGCCTTCCTGCCTCGCCCGAGCGCGATGTCGTCGACGTGCAACTCGAACATCAACACCTGCGACAACGCCGGGGGATGCACGGGCGCGAACTGCTGCTGCCTCGAGCAGTGCCGGCCGTACATCGTGATCATGCTCACCGACGGTGACGAGACCTGCGTCGCGTTCAACCCGAACGCAACGAACGCTGCCACCTCGCTGCTGACGACCGACAAGACGATCGGCGGCGTCACGCGCCGTTATCGCGTCGAGACCAAGGCGATCGGGTTTGGCAAGCCGGTCGGCGATGCCGAGATCGAAGCGCTCGCGCAGGCCGGCGGCGCGCCGAACGTCGCCGGAGTCAATGAAGGCTTTTACGCGCAGGACGAGGCGAGCCTCCAGCTCGCGATCAGCCAGATCCTCGCCGACGCGGTGAAGACCGAGGTTTGCAACAACCTCGATGACGACTGCGATCTGATCGCGGATGAAGGCTTCACCAAGGGGACGGCGTGCTCCAACAACCGGCTCGGCAAGTGTCTGCTCACCGGTGCCACGCAGTGCCGCGCCGATGGCGCCGGAACGCAGTGCAGCGCGGGTCGGGTGAGCACCCCGACCTGTACGGCGATGAACGAGAACGCGGCGTGCACCGTGGTCAACGCCGCGAACGCGACGGTCAACGGCACGTGTCAGTCGAGCGTGTGCGAGCCGACGGCGGCT
>NZ_JAQGJM010000005.1 GCF_028290625.1 Devosia sp. | reverse complement strand
AAAAAAGCCGCCCGGTTTTGCCGGGCGGCTTTTTCGTGTTCAGGCGAAGAGCTTACTCGCCGTTGCCGAGTACGCGTGACCACCAGCCGGCCTTGCGGGGCTGGGAGTCGGCCGGGGCTTCCGGCGCCGCCGGCGCAACGGCAGGAGCGGGCTCGGGAGCCGGCTGCGGCGCGACGCTGACCGGTGCAGCCACGGGCTGCGGTTCGGCCGAGGCGAAGCTGACCTTCTCGCGCACCGTCGAACGACGGCGGGCCGCGGCCTTGTCGTCATCCACAGGCGCGGGCTCCGGGGCGGCGACCGGCGCCGGGGCGACGGCAGCAGCGACCGGTGCCGGCTCGGGCTCGGCGGGCGCGAACATCGGCACGGCGTCATGCCGGCTCTGCGGCGTTTCAACGGGCTCCGACCTGGCATAGGCCGTGATGGATTCCGTGGTCGCCTCATCATGCGGACGCAGCGAGGTGCCTTCGAGATCGGCCACGGCTTCGCTGGATTCCGACTCCGGCGTAGGACCGAGTTCGTCCGAGATCGAGCCGACCAGACCGTCTTCCGGTCCGCCACGCCGACGACGACCGCCACGGCGACCGCGACGGCGCGGACGCCGTTCGCCATCGGCGGTCTGCTCCGCCGTACGGGGCTCGCCGGACTGATCCTCGGACTCGTCGTCCTCGCCGTCAGCGTCGTCACCGACGCTCTCGACGTTGCCTTCGCCGACGAAAGCGGCGGGTGCTTCGCTGCCGTCACGCTCGGGTGCCGGGCCGCCTTCGCGGGCCTCGCCGGAACGTCCACGCCGGCGCCGGCGGCGCTTGCGCTTGCGGCCGTCCGCATCGGTTTCGCTGCCGGCGCTCTCGCCCGACGGCTCGTCATCGGAGGTGAGGCCCTCGGTTTCTTCGGTCTCGATCTCGGCTTCGGTCTCGAAGGACTCTTCATCCTCGAAGGGTTCTTCTTCCATCGCCGGCGGGAACGCCGCGACCTGGGCGGCCAGCACGGCCTTGGCGGCCTCCAGCGTATGCACCTGGTCGCCGCGGTCGATCACGAACGACTGCTGGCCGGTGACGGTGGGGTCGGCAATGACCGCGAGAGTGACCTTGAAGCTGCTTTCGAGATCCCGCAGGTGGCCGCGCTTGTGGTTCAGCACATAGAGCGCGACGTCGGTGCGGGTGCGCACGACCAGGTTATGGGTGGCGCCCTTCATCAAAATCTCTTCCATGCCGCGCAGCAGTTGCAGCGCAACGGAGGAGACCGAACGAACGTGGCCGCTGCCGCCGCAATGGGTGCAGACCTCGGTGGAGCTTTCCAGCACGCTGGCGCGGATGCGCTGGCGCGACATTTCGAGCAGGCCGAAATGCGAGATCCGGCCGACCTGGATGCGGGCGCGGTCCTGCCGCAGGCAGTCGCTCATCTTGCGCTCGACCGAGCGGTTGTTGCGCTTCTCGTCCATGTCGATGAAATCGATGACGATCAGGCCGGCGAGATCGCGCAGGCGAAGCTGCCGTGCGACTTCTTCCGCCGCCTCAAGATTGGTCTTGAGCGCGGTGTCCTCGATGTGGTGCTCTTTGGTCGAGCGACCGGAGTTGACGTCGATCGAGACCAAAGCTTCGGTCTGGTTGATGACGATGTAGCCGCCGGAGCGCAGTTGCACCGTGGGCGAGAACATCGCATCGAGCTGGCTCTCGACGCCCATCCGCGAGAACAGCGGCTGGCCGTCGCGATACAGCTTCACCGCACGGACGTTCGACGGCATCAGCATGTGCATGAAGTCGCGGGCTTCGGTGTAGCCGGCTTCGCCGGCGACCTGGATCTCGTCGATTTCCTTGTTGTAGAGGTCGCGCAGCGAACGCTTGATCAGCGAGCCTTCCTCGTAGACGAGGGTCGGGGCCTGCGACTTCAGCGTCATGTCGCGCACGGTTTCCCACATGCGGATCAGATATTCGAAATCGCGCTTGATCTCTGGCTTGGTGCGGGAAGCGCCTGCGGTGCGCAGGATAATCCCCATGCCTTCCGGCACGTCGAGATCCGACACCACTTCCTTGAGGCGCGAACGGTCCTGCGCCGAGGTGATCTTGCGGCTGATGCCGCCGCCGCGTGCGGTGTTTGGCATCAGCACGGCGTAACGGCCGGCCAGTGACAGATAGGTCGTCAGCGCAGCGCCCTTGTTGCCGCGTTCTTCCTTGACGACCTGCACCAGCATGACCTGGCGGCGCTTGATGACTTCCTGGATCTTGTAGTGACGGCGATTCTGGCTCTGGCGACGACGCTCGGGAACTTCCTCAAGCGCGTCCGCACCACCGATCGATTCGACAGGCTCGGAATTGGCCGGCGCCTGCTCGATATGGCTGGCGCCTTCCATGTCCTGGGTATCGGTTTCGGCGTCGGGCTCGACGACGCCGGTCGGCAGCGAGATGTGCTCGTCTTCGTCGTGATTGTCCTCGGCCTCTTCATCGCGCAGCAGGGCTTCGCGGTCGGCAACCGGAATCTGGTAATAGTCCGGGTGGATTTCGGAAAAGGCGAGGAAGCCGTGGCGATTGCCGCCATATTCGACAAAAGCGGCCTGCAGCGACGGCTCTACGCGCGTGACCTTGGCAAGGTAGATATTGCCGCGCAACTGGCGGCGTTGGGCAGACTCGAAATCGAATTCTTCGAGCCGGTTACCCGCAGTGACGACAATCCGAGTCTCTTCCGGGTGGATGGCATCCACCAGCATTCTCTTGGTAGCCATAGAAATTTGCTCCGCGCGCTCGCGCGCCGACAGCCGGATTCCGGGAGGCCGGAATCCGCGCAGTGGCGCTGTGCGAGGCGAATGGTTTGAGGGGTGTGGCGCGCGGAACCATAACGGTGGGCGCACCGGTATTAGGGGTCAAGGCCGAAAAATGCAGCGTGGCAAAACGGCAATCGGTAATCTCGATCGCGTCGCGTTCTGTCCGCCTGCGGGCCATCTGACCTCTTCCTATTGGGCTGCATTGCCTCTCACGCAGTGGCAGCCGTCCGGTTCACACGGAACCGAAATTCTTGTTCGAGACGCAGGATTGCCGCTTCTGAGCCGGATTGAGGGCTTCTCTTCGACCCTGTCCTCCGCCCACTTCCTGCCTCGATAAAACAGCTTTCGCCGCTTAAATTGGTTTGGCAAGAAGCTTGCGCCTCAACCACTAGCGTGTAGGGGTGTTGCAACAGATTGGCAACAGGAAAGTCAAAATCGACTATCCTGTGCGGTTTCTACTGCCGTCGAATTGCGGCCTCACCAATTCTTCGCGTAACTGCGCCAACGCCGCAGATTCGCCGAATATCGATGCGACTGCGTCGCGTCTTACAGATAGGGATCGCGCGGCCCGTGTTCAACTTTCCTCGATTGATGGCGCTCGCCGTGATGGTGGCGCTGGTCGTGTCCGGCCCCGTCCGGGCCCAGGACGCCACCGTGCCCACGACCCTTCCCACCGTCATGGACGTACGCGTATCCGCGACGCCCGAACGGGCCCGGCTGGTCATTGACCTCGGCACCCAGACACAATTTTCGCTGACATCGCTCAGCGGCCCGGACCGGCTGGCGATCGACGTGCGGGCAGGGGCGATCACCCTTGCTGCTCCCGAAGGCGTACCATCGGGCACCGGCATCGTGTCGGGTTATGCGGTGCAGCAGATCGGCGCCGATCGCGTGCGCACCACACTGACGCTGTCCTCGCCCTCGCAGGTGCAGCAGGCCTATGTGCTCGATCCCTTCGAGGACCAGCCGGCGCGGTTGGTGGTCGACATCATCCCGGCAACGCCCGAGCAATTCGCGCTGAATGTGAAAAACGATCTGACCGCGGCGTCCGGCGTAGTGCCACCCAAAGTTGCCGATACGCCGACGCCGGCGGGCGGCTCGGAACTGCCGATCGCCACCAAGCCATTAGTGGTCATCGATCCCGGCCACGGCGGCATCGACAGCGGCGCGGAAACGGCGTCCGGCATCAAGGAAAAAGCCATCGTGCTGGCCTTTGGCCTGCGGTTGCAACAACTGCTGGTCGCGTCGGGCCGGTTCGATGTGGCGCTGACCCGCGAAGATGACAGCTATCTCAAGCTGGAAGACCGGGTGGCGCTGGCGCGGACCAACAAGGCGGACCTGTTCGTCTCGATCCACGCCGACAGCTTCCAGCAGCCCGAAATTCGCGGCGCCAGCGTCTATGTGCGCGACGAGAACGCTACCGACGTGCTCGATAAGGTGCTGGCCGATGGCGAAAACCGCTCGGATGTGGTCGCCGGCTACACCATGCCGCAAACCGCGCCTGAGGTTGTGGATATCCTGGTCGACCTGATGCGCCGCGAAATGCGGGTGCAGTCCTATACGGCCGCGCAATCGATCGTGCATCAGTTGGAGCCCAGCGTCGAATTGCGCCGCTTCCCGGTGCGGCAGGCCGATTTCCTGGTGCTGCAGGCGCCGGACGTGCCCTCAGTGCTGATCGAACTGGGCTTCCTGTCCAATGCGGAAGACATGGCCAACCTCTTGGAAACCGGCTGGCAGGATCGCACCGCCGATGCCGTGGCGCGCGGGATTTCGCTCTACTTCGACAGCCTCAAGCCGCAAGAGTAGCGCAGCAAACCACCCTGTGGGAGGCGGAGTGACCTGCGTCGTCTGGTTAACAACGTGCCGGGACTGTGACAGTTAAGTCACTTGCGCCGCCAAGGGACCTGGTCCACGGCGCTGTGATCTACTTTTGCGTCCCGCTCTGTTATGATTCCCGTGATTTCGACAGGGCGTTTGCGGCCGCTGCCGAGGCGAATTCAGATGCTGCGTCAGCCGCGTATGGGCGCGCAGGAGAGATTATCTAATGCTTCGTATCGTCGGCTGGCTGTTTGGCTTCGCAACGTTCATGGCCCTGGCCGCCTTGTGCGTCAGCGGCGTTTATCTTGCGACCGTAGCCGCCCAATTGCCCGACTATACCGTGCTCAAGGATTACCAGCCGCCGGTGACGACGCGTGTTCACGCCGCCGATGGCACGCTGCTGGCCGAATATGCCCGCGAGCGCCGGCTGTTCCAGCCGATCGAAACCGTGCCGCCGCTGCTGATCCATGCCTTCCTGTCGGCGGAGGACAAGGACTTTTATAGCCATGGCGGCATCGCGGTAGACGGCATCATGCGGGCCGTGCGCGACAACCTGATGGCCCGGGTCGACGGCAACGCCGCCGTGCAGGGTGGTGGCTCGACCATTACCCAGCAGGTCGCCAAGAACTTCCTGCTATCGAGCGAACAGACTTGGGACCGCAAGATCCAGGAAGCGATCCTGGCCGTGCGCATCGAATCCACGTTCTCCAAGGACAAGATCCTGGAGCTCTACCTGAACGAGATTTTCCTCGGGTTGAACTCCTATGGCGTGGCCGCCGCGGCGTTGAACTACTTTGACAAGGCGCTGTACCAGCTCGACCTGGCCGAAGCCGCTTACATCGCCGCGCTGCCCAAGGGTCCAAACAATTACCATCCGTTCCGCCGCCCGCAGGCCGCCATCGAGCGCCGCAACTGGGTGATCGATCGCATGGTCGAAAATGGCTATGCCACTGTCGCGGAGGGCGAGGAAGCCAAGAGCGAGCCGCTCAACGTAGTGCCGCGCGCTTCGGGCAGCCAGAACTACTCGGCCGAGTATTTCACCGAGGAAGTGCGCCGCGAACTGGCCAAGCTCTATGGCGAGGACCAGCTCTATGGCGGCGGCCTGTCGGTGCGCACCACGCTCGAGCCCAAGCTGCAGGAATATGCCCGCCAGGCGCTGCAGGACGGCTTGATCCGGTTCGATCACACCAAAGGTTTCCGTAGCCCAGTGGCCAGCATCGAAATCGGCGAGGACTGGGGTCTGGATGTCGCCAACATCAAGCCGCTGAGCGACGTGCCGGAATGGCAATTGGCGGTTGTCCTCGAAATGAACGGCAACGAGGCCAAGATCGGCCTGCGCCCCGGCGACGACGTCGACGGCAAGAGCCTGCCGGACCGTACCGTTGGCACGCTGAACGGCGGGGATGTCAAATGGGTTTCCAAGTCCCTGTCGCAAACCCTCAAGGTTGGCGACGTGATCTACGTCTCGCCGATCGATGGCAAAGTGGGCAGCTATACGCTGCAGCAAGTGCCCGAAATCGAAGGGGCCCTGGTTGCCATGGACCCGCGAACCGGGCGTGTGCTGGCCATGGTCGGCGGCTTCTCGTTCGCCGAATCCGAATTCAATCGCGCCACCCAGGCGCTGCGCCAGCCCGGTTCGTCGTTCAAGCCATTCGTCTATTCCGCGGCGCTGGACAACGGCTATACGCCGGCCTCGGTAGTGCTCGATGCGCCGGTGGAAATTCGCAACAGCGACGGTAGCATCTGGCGGCCGGAAAACTATGCGCAACAGTTCTATGGCCCGCAGACCTTGAGGCGTGGCATCGAGCTGAGCCGCAACGTCATGACAGTGCGGCTGGCCAAGGATATCGGCATGCCGCTGGTGGCCAAATACGCTAAGATGTTCGGCGTCTACGACACCATGCAGCCGGTGCTGGCCATGGCGCTGGGTGCCGGCGAAACCACCGATATGCGGATGACGGCCGCTTATTCGACCATCGCCAATGGTGGCCGCAAGATCGTGCCGACGCTGATCGACCGCATCCAGGATCGCTATGGCGTCACGGTTTACAAGCATGACCAGCGCGTCTGCGCCGGCTGCACCGCCACCAGTTGGGAAGGGCAGGGCGAGCCCACCATCACCGATACGCGCGAGCAGGTTCTCGACCCGATGACCGCCTACCAGATCACCTCGATGATGGAAGGCGTGGTGCAACGCGGCACCGGCACCGGCGCCAAGTCGCTGAACCGCCCCGTCGCCGGCAAGACCGGCACCACCAACGACTACAAGGATGCCTGGTTCGTCGGCTTCACGCCCGAGCTGACCGTTGGTGTCTATATCGGCTACGACACACCGCGTTCGATGGGCAGTTCCATTACCGGCGGCACCTTTCCAGTACAGATCTTCACCGAATTCATGGGCAATGCCCTCAAAGGCCAGCCGGCGACGCCGTTCAACGTGCCCCCCGGCATGACCGAGGACTGGATCAATTCCGCCTCGGGCGTGCAGGCGGTGGACGGCGACCATGCTGTGCTGGAGGCGTTCAAGCCAGGCACCGGGCCGAACCTGGCGACCTCGGTGATCGGCGTCGATGGCGGCGGCTATGTGGCCTCGATGGGCCCCGATGGTGGTTTTCCGCCAGGCGCTTATCCCGATGGCTCCTATCCGGTCGGCAGTCCCGGTCCCTATCCTGCGGGCGACAATTATGCGACCGGCAACAACTATCCCGCCGATGGCGGACGCCCGGTGGACGCGGCCGACATGGTCAACGGCCGCGGCGGAAACTAGAGCGTGACCGAATTCGTCCGCTATCCCGATCCGCGGCTGACCGCCAAGGCGGTGCCTCGCCCGATAGACGCTGCACTGCGCGCCACTGCCGAACGCCTGGTGACGGCGGCCAGCGAGGCACAGGCCTATGGCCTGGCGGCAGCCCATATCGGGGAAATCGAGCCGCTGGTGGTTATCAGCGTGGCTGCGGACATGGCACAGCGAGACTATCGAGCGCTGTTCAACCCGGAAATTATCGGCACTGCCGCACCGACCCAAACAGGTCCGGAGGGCTCGGTGTCGATGCCAGGCATCGAGGCGCCGATCGAGCGGCCGGTCTGGGCGGATGTGGCCTATGACACGGTTGACGGCGAGCGCATCACCACACGGTTCGAAGGCTTTGTCGCCCGCTGCGCCCTGCACGAGATCGAGCAGATGAACGGGGTCTTCTTCCTCAGCCGGCTGTCTCGCCTCAAGCGCGACACAGCAATCCGCAAATTTCAGAAGCTCGGTCGCACCCAGTAGGCGCAGCCGAGCCGCTTGGCGTCAGGGCATATTCGGCGGTGCAAGGATAGCAAACGGGGACTTTGGTTTTTCACCTGGCGGCACGTAAGCTGGCGCCGGATCTCCAGGCTCTCCCAGCGATACGATATACTGGTGCAATGAGCGCATTTCTGGCTCGCTAAAGGCGTGCACGTTGTACCAGGGCATCGGCGGCCGGGCCTTGAACGTCTTCAGGTACTCAACGAATTCGTCTTCACTGTGCGAAGCGGCAACGATGCGCAGGTTAGGCGGGTACGTTGTTCCCCATGGCCCTTGGAAACCCACCGGATTGCCCTTGAGCGCAGTCGCCGGATCGACCTTGCCCTCCATTTCGTTGTAGTTGGCGGTGTGGCAATCGTGACAGCCGCCGATCACGGCGATTCGTGCGCCATTGGCCACCGAAATCTCGGCATCTTGTGCGTAGGCCAAGCTTGCGGTTAGCCCAAGAGTGGCAACGACAACAGTTCGAAACATCTCTCCCTCCGTCCTCAACGCGGAGACGGGAGCGTCTACCCCGGTCGACGCTTTGGCAAGATAGCCGCGGCTAAACCGAAAGGTTGATACGGACCCGCACCTCGTCTACATGAGGCACAACGACGAAGGACTGTTACAATGCGGATGGAAATCGAAAAGACCGTCACTGAAATCCAGCAGGTGTTGACCCTGCTGAGGAGGCATCTTTGACTGGGATACTGCCCAGCTTCGCCTCGACGCACTGAACGCCGAAACCGAATCCCCTGACTTCTGGAACGACGCCGAAAAGGCGCGTGAAAAGATGCGCGAGCGCGACGAGCTGCAGGTCGCCGTCCACAACGTGCTCAAGTTCGAGGCCGGGATTGCCGATAATAGCGAGCTGATAGAACTCGGCGAGGCCGATGGCGACGCCGACATCATCAAGGACGCTGAGCAAGCGCTGTTCGACCTGCGCACCGAGGCCCGCCTAGCCCAGATCGAGACGCTGCTATCGGGCGAAGTCGACGCCAACGACTGCTATGTCGAAATCCATTCCGGCGCCGGCGGCACCGAGAGCCAGGATTGGGCCAATATGCTGCTGCGCATGTATACGCGCTGGGCGGAACGGCGGAAGATGAAGGTGGAAGTGCTCGAAATGCATGACGGCGAAGAAGCCGGCATCAAATCGGCGACCATCAAAGTCTCCGGCCATAATGCCTATGGCTGGCTCAAGACCGAAAGCGGCGTGCACCGCCTGGTCCGCATCAGCCCCTATGACTCGGCTGCGCGGCGTCACACCAGCTTTTCCAGCTGCTGGGTCTATCCGGTGGTCGACGATTCCATCGACATCGAAATCCGCGACGCCGACCTCAAGGTCGACACCTATCGCGCCTCCGGCGCCGGCGGACAGCACGTCAACACCACGGACTCCGCGATCCGCATCACCCACGTTCCATCCGGCATTATCGTGGCGTGCCAGCAGGAGCGCAGCCAGCACAAGAACCGTGCCACGGCCATGGCCATGCTGAAATCGCGCCTCTACGAGGCCGAGTTGCAGAAGCGCGAAGAGGCGGCAAACGCCCAGGCTGCCAGCAAGACCGATATCGGCTGGGGCCACCAGATCCGCTCCTACGTGCTGCAGCCCTACCAGATGGTCAAGGACCTGCGCACCGGCATCGAAAGCAGCCAGCCAGCCGCAGTGCTGGATGGCGATGTCGATCAGTTCATGCAGGCGGCGCTGGCACAGCGCGTCGGCGTGGCGACGGACGTGGTCAGCGAGTAGCGCTTCCTCACTTCGCCCCTCCGGGGAGAGGTCGGCGCGCAGCGACGGGTGAGGGGGCCTTCCACGGGCTCCTCACCCAGTAAAGGCCCCTCACCCGACCCAAGAGGGTCGACCTCTCCCCGGAGGGGCGAGGTGAGAAGAACGATGCCTTGCTAACCCAGCAGGGCCGACAGGCGCTTGCCAGCCTTGAGGAAATTGGCTGGATCGATCGCCGCATTGTTGCGGCGCACTTCGAAATGCAGGTGCGGACCCGTCGAGCGGCCCGTGGAGCCGACCTTGGCGATCGGCGTGCCGGTATGGACGACCTGGCCGACCTCGGACAGGAATGCCGAGAGGTGGCCATAGCGCGTCACCAGCCCATTGGCATGGGTGATCTCAACCGCGTTGCCATAGCCCGACATGGTGCCCACAAAGGTCACCGTGCCATCCGCCGCCGCCGACACGATCGAGCCACTCGGGGCCGCAAAATCCAGCCCGGCATGGAAGGCTCGCCCACCACTGAACGGATCGGTCCGGTTGCCGAAACCCGAGCTCTGGCGATACTGGCCGGTCAGGGGCATGTGCACTGGCGCCGAGGCGATGCTGTCACGCGCCGCCTTGTAGCGCACCAGTGCCGACATCACCGCATTGGCATCCTCCACCATCGGGGAGTCGGGCTCGCCGGCCTGGGGCGGCAGCAGGGGGCCGCCCACGCCGTCGAGATCGCCGTCAGGCAGGGCAACGTTGATGCCAATGCCCGATAGCTCGGAGACAATACCCTGCGTCCGCTGGGTCGCGGCATCGGCAATGGCCGTCATGGCGGTCTGGGTTTCACCCATCATCCGGTCGAGCGCCTGCGCGGTCGCATCGATATCGGGATTACCGCTCGGCAGCACCGGGCCGGCATCGGCCGCATCGCCGCTGGGCTTCTCAGCGGGCAGGGTAGCGGTATCGATCCCCAACTCGCCGGCCTTGTCGACCAGCACCTGCACCAGTTGGTGCTGCTCGGTCAGCACTTCCTGCTGTTGCGACAGCTCCTGCAATTGCAAATTGATATCGCCGGTCTGGGCGAAACTGCGCGAATGCAGCCGGTCCACCTCGACCCGCAACTGCGCGACGCGATCTTCATACGCCTCGACGACCTGCTCGGTCTGGCCATTGTAGAGCCGGGAAATATCGGGCGCGAGCAGGAAGGCGGTCGCCGTCAACGCGTTGCCGGTCAGCAGGACCGCGAACATGCCGTAAAACAGAGCAGGGCGGATGCCAGGGGACTTGGGCGGCGTGGCGGGGGCGGTGCCGCGGGCAAAACTGGGCTGATGACGCACGCAACACACTCCGCGAGACCACAACTATGGTCAGCAAAGTATGAGCAAGTGTGGTTAACAAAGCGCCAAGCCTAGCCCTTTTTGCCCTTCTTGGCCGGTTTTGGCGCATCGAGCTCATCCAGCGCCTCCAACATCTTCTGGGCGTGGCCGATGATGCGGGTGGCTCGGATCGTGCGCGCAATGCGGCCATCGGTATCGATGATGAACGAGGTCCGGATCAGGCCCATGAACTCGCGTCCGTAGAGCTTCTTGAGCTGCCAGAGCCCAAATGCCTCGATGGCCACCCGATCGGTATCCGCAATCAAAGGAACGACAAGGCCATACTTGGCGCGAAACTTGCGATGTGACTCGAGGTCATTGGGCGAAATGCCGACCAGAGTGGCCCCGCGCTGGGCAAACTCCGTGCTGAGCGCGGAGAATTCCTGGTTTTCATTCACGCAACCGCCAGAATCGTCTTCGGGATAGAAATACAGTACCAGTCTATGGCCACGATGATCTGACAGTGTGAAACTAGTCCCATCGTCCAACGGGAGGCTAAAATCGGGAGCGAAGTCACCTTCCAGCGCGATACTCATGCAATTGTCCCCTCACAAATAGCGCCCGAGTGAAATCGGGGTGTCGGTGCCATATTCCAGCCGGTATCATTGGGCAAGAGACCGCGCTGTGCGGTTGATTCTCGGGTTGCCAGGAGATACCGGCCATCGCCCGATCTGGAAGCAAGTGAGCGCGTCAACCACTCCCGCAGCAGCGCAGACTCCACCTTCTGCGCAGCGCAAGCGGCCGCCGGCGCGTCATGCCGCCAAAATACTGGTCTGGGCTCTCGGCATTCCGGCCACCATCCTGATCCTGATTTACATCACGCTGCTGTTCACCCCCATAAGGCTACCCTTCGGCAGCGATGCCGCGCAAGCCGTCGCCCAATCGGCAATGCCACCCACCAGCAAGCTGCAACTGGGCGAAATGGCGCTTGCGCTGGAGGGCGGCGTCTGGCCGGTCATCCATTTCTCGCCCGTGGTGCTGACCGATACCAAGACCGGCGCCAGGGTGGAAATGGCCGCGCTGGAGATCGGGTTCTCGCCGGTCCGCGCGCTGTTCGGCCAGCCCGGCGCCACCATCACCATCGTCAAGCCGCATATCCAGATCGTGCAGGACCTGTTCGGGCCGCGCGTCACCAGTTTCGAAATGGTCGACGATCCCAAGGGCGGCCCGCCAACCGTGCGGGTGATGGAGGGGCAGGACGCATTCCCGACGGTTGGCATCTCCTCGACCGGCATCGACCTGCGCGAGCAGGGCGGCGAGGCCTCCTCGATGGCGCTGCGCTCGGACAATGACTGGCTGATCTACAACCTGGAAGCCAGCGAGCAGGGCATCGCTGATATCGTCGCCCAGGCGACGCAGGGCCGCTTCTCCAAGCTGGTGATCCGCGACGGCACCATCGACATGAACGACGCGGTTTATGGCCTGTTCCGGCGCTTCGAAAAGATTGACCTCGAAATCGCGCCATCCGCCGATAGGCGCAGCACCGGCGGCACTTTCTCCGCGACGCTGGGCGGCAAGACCATGGTCGGCAGCCTGTCGCGCACGGTGGACGATGCTGGGGGCGCCCGGCTTGAAGCCGATATCACCAATATCGATTTTGCCTCCTTCCTGCCCTTTATCGACGATGCGCAAAGCGTGGCCGCCATCCGTGGCGCGGGAGCACTGTCCATCGACGTCAGCTTCGCGCCCAATACCGGAAAGCTGGTCGATGGCGCCTTCAAGGTGGACATGACCGGGCTCGACCTGCGCCTGCAGGACAGCTATTTCCCCATCGCCACCTCGATCATGGACATCTCCTGGTCGCCCGCCGAGGGTCAGTTCAAGCTGGCGGATGCAGCCCTGCAGATCGGGCAGAGTTCGGCCCATATCTCGGGCATTTTTGCCATGGGACTGGACCCCAATTTCGGCCCGACCATCGGCATGTCGATGACCATGCACGACGTCTTCATCCATCCCAACGACATGGCCGCACCCGCCAAGCCCTTCGACACGGTGGAATTTTCCGGCTGGTCCGCGCCCCTCTATGGCGCTCTCGGCATCGATCGGTTGCTGGCCACCAAGGGGGCGGGCCACGTCGAAAGCACCGGCCGCATCGACATGTTGCAGGCCGGCTTGGGGCTGGACATGACCATTGCCGGCGGGGGCGTCAGCGCCGATGACCTCAAGCGGCTGTGGCCCTATCTGATGGGGGGCGAAAGCCGCGACTGGTTCGTCGCCAACGTCACCGATGGCACGGTCGAAAATGCCACTCTGCGGTTCAAATTTCCGGTGGGCGCCATGGCGATGGGCGGAGAGGAAAAGCCGATCCCCAAGGACTCCATGGTCATCGACATGGTCGGCACCGGCGTCATGGTCAAGCCAACGGCCGAAATGGCGCCGATTGCCATTGACGGGGAAACCAAGCTGCAGGTGCGCGACAGCGACCTAACCATTTCGGCCGGTGGCGGCGCCGTCGATAGCGGCAACGGCATCATCACGGTCACCAATCCGGCCCTGATCATGGACAATTCCGATCCCTCCCAGGGTATTGCGGAGATTTCCGGGGACATCAGCGGATCGATCCCATCGCTGCTGGCGCTGGCCAAGAGCCAGCAACCGGACGTGGTCGCCAATGCGAAATTGCCGATAGACCTGGCCTCGATCACCGGCTCGGTCAATGTCGGGCTGGTCGCCACTATCAAGCTGCCCAATGCCAAGAGTGGTCGCGAACTGGGCTTCGACTATGTGCTCAACGGCGCGGTGAAGGATTTCGCCAGTAGCCAGCCGATCCAGGACCGCAAGATCGGCGATGGGCAGCTGTCGTTCAGCGCCTCGCAAGACGGCTATCGCGTCGCCGGCACCGCCAATATCGACGGCATGGCGGCCGATGTCGAAATCGCCGGCACCCCCGCCACGGCGCCAATATTCCGCCTGGGATCGACCATTGAAGCCAAGGACCTGGCGGCGATGGGGTTCGACGCTTCGGAGTTCCTGACCGGAAAATTGCGTTTCGTCGCCGAACCCAAGGCGGACGGCTCGATCCAGATGGCCATCGACCTCAAGGATGCCGCGCTCACCATCAAGGACATCGGCATCACCAAGGCGGCCGGCGTTGCGGGGAGCCTGGTGGCGACGATCCGGCAGAAGGACAAACTCACCGAGCTCAGCGACATCGACCTTGCTTTCGGCACGGTGCATCTTGCGGGTGGTCTGAAATTCGATACGGAAAAAGGCCTGCAATCGGCCGAATTCACTCAATTCGGCCTGAGCGAGGGCGACAGCGCCCAGCTTAAGCTGGCGCCGATCGATGGCGGTTACGCCCTCAACCTGACCGGCGCGCAACTCGACCTCAAGCCGATGCTCAAGCGCTTCTTCGGCCTCGGGGAGGGCTCAGGCGGCGTGCAGGCGACGCAGTTCACCCAGACGCTGACGCTCAACATCCATCTGGATCGAGCACTGGGCTATTACGCCACCACAGCCTTCAACCTGGCGCTGGACATGACCCTGCACGGCACCGACATGCGCCGGGCCAACATGACCGCGCAATTCGGCGATAACAACGCCGTGTCGGTGACCACCAATCCGGCTCCGGACGGGCGGACGCTCACCGTGGCCTTCAGCGACGCCGGCACCATCCTGCGGCTGCTCGGAGTCTATTCCCAACTGGCCGGTGGCGATGGCAGCCTGGTGCTGACCACCAATGCCGAACAGAAGGCGGAGGTCGGCCAGCTCCAGTTGCGCAATTTCTCCATCGTCGACGAAGCTAATGTCGCCGAAATCCTGGGCAACCACGCCGACTCCCGCGCTATCATCGCCAAGCAGAACCGGCTGGATTTCGACGGCGGCGTCGTCACCTTCGTGCGCCGCTCCGACCGGGTCGAAGTCACCGACGCCATCCTGAGCGGGGCCACAGTCGGCGGCACCATGCGCGGCTTCATTTACACCGATCAACGCCAATACGACCTGACCGGCACCTATGTGCCCCTGTTCGGCCTCAACAGCGCCTTCCAGAAAATTCCGCTGTTCGGCCCCTTGCTTGGCGGGCGCAACGGCGAGGGACTGCTTGGCGTGACCTTCGCGGTCAAGGGCCCGCTCGACAAACCCGAATTCAAGATCAACCCGCTGTCGGCACTAGTACCGGGCGCGTTCCGGGAACTGTTTGAATTCCGCGCCAAGGAACAGCCCCGGGCCGAGTAGGCGGTATGCAGATCGCATACTTGATGCTAAACTTCAGGCATTCAGGAGGTCCGCTATGTCTAAAGTGCGCAAGCGCACATTCAGTCTCACCCAGCAGCAATCGACCTATATCGACACCGTGGTTGCGTCAGGCGGCTATGCGTCTGGCAGTGAGGTCATTCGAGAGGGAATCCGAATACTACAGGAGCGCGAGCTCAAACTGCAGAAATGGCTAAAGAACGAAGTTGCGCCGGAATACGACGCTTGGCTTGCCAACCCCGATGATGTGTTGACCGAAGAGGAAGTCTTCGACGATATCGAGCGCACTCTCGACGCTGATGAAGCCATGCGCAAAGCCTCTTAATGCGCAGGCGGCGGATCGTCTACCGGCGCCGCGCACGCGAAGATATCCGGGAAATAGCGCGATGGTTTGCCCTTCGTGTCTCACGTCAATTCGCTAGCGCCTACGTTGAGCGTATCCGAGCTCGAATTCGATCCTTCGAGTTCGCCGGTGAGCGAGGCACAGTCCGCGACGAGATCGGTCCCGGGGTTAGAGCAATTGGCCTGATGCAATCCATAACCATTGCATTCGCAATCAACGCCGAAAGCGTGATTATCCTTCGCGTGGTTTACGGCGGCCAGGACTGGCAGACAGCCCCGACGACCGATGATTTCGAAGACTAAACCGGCTTGATCAGTGCGTGGCGCTTCTTGCCGATGGAGAGCTTGACCACCCCTTCCGCCAGCAGCGCATTGTCGCCCAGGCTCAGCTTGTCGTCATCGATCAGGGCGTCGTTGACACGCACGGCCCCAGACTGGATGTGACGACGCGCTTCGCCGTTCGATCCGGCCAGACCCGCCAGCACCAGGGCCGCGAGGATGCCGACGCCATTGGACAGTTCCGCATGGCTGAGCGTGGCGGTTGGCAGCGACAGGTCCAGCGATCCGGTCTCGAACGTCGCCGCCGCGGTCGATGCAGCCTGAATGGCAGCGTCTCGGCCATGCACGATTGCCGTGACCTCGGTCGCCAACACCTTCTTGGCCTCGTTCAACTCCGAGCCACCCAAGGCCGCCAACCTGGCGATTTCCGATAATGGCAACCGCGTGAAGACCTTGAGGAACCGTTCCACATCGGCGTCCTCGGTATTGCGGAAATACTGCCAGAAATCATAGGGCGAAAAGAGGTCGCCATTGAGCCAGACGGCGCCGGACGCCGACTTGCCCATCTTCTCACCGGAAGATTTGGTCAGCAGCGGCGTGGTCAGCGCATAGAGCTGCGGCCCGCCCATGCGATGGCTTAGATCGACGCCGTTGATGATATTGCCCCACTGGTCGGAGCCGCCCATCTGCAGCACCGTGCCATAGCGGCGGTTGAGCTCGACGAAGTCGTAGCCCTGCATGATCATGTAGTTGAATTCGAGAAAGCTCAGCGACTGGTCGCGGTCCAGCCGCAGCTTGACCGAGTCGAAGCCCAGCATGCGGTTGACCGAAAAGTGCCGGCCGACGTCGCGCAGGAATTCGACATAGTTGAGCTTGAGCAGCCAATCGGCATTGTTGACCATGATGGCGGGGTTGGAGCCGCCATAGTTCAGGATGTTGGCATAAACGCGCTGGATAGAGTCGATATTGGTGGCGATCTTCTCGACGGTCAGCAGTTGGCGTTGGTCGTCGCGGAACGAGGGATCGCCCACCATCGAGGTGCCGCCGCCCATCAGGCTAATCGCCTTGTGGCCGGTTTCCTGCAACCAGTAGAGCATGGTCACGGTGATCAGATTGCCGATATGGATCGACGTCGCCGTGGCGTCATAGCCGACATAGCCGGTGATCGGCCCGGCCAATGCCAGGGCGTCGAGCCCCTCGGGATCGGAAATCTGATGGATGAAGCCGCGCTCGTCGAGCACGCGGAGAAAGTCGGATTTGTATTTGGTCATTGGGTGCGATCCCTAGATACCGACCACCCGCCGGGTCATTCCCGCGTAGGCGGGAACCTCCGTTCCGGATGGTCGCTGAAGAAAACAGAGGTTCCCGCTGCGCGGGAATGACTCTGTGGGGGTGAAAGCGATCGCGTGAATACGCTCTCTAGTTAGCGCCCGCCGCCGGCGGCGATCTCTGCCCGGCGGCGGTCGAGATATTCGGCCGAGCGGTCGGTGAGGTCGTCGATCTTGCCCTCGAAGAAGTGGTTGGCCCCTTCGACGACCTGCTGCTCGATATTGATGCCCTTTTGCAGCTTGAGCTTGTCGACCAGCTTCTGCACCGCCGATGGCGGGGCCACGCGGTCCTTGTCGCCATGAATGATCAGGCCCGAGGATGGGCAGGGGGCGAGGAAGGAGAAATCATAGAGATTTTCCGGCGGCGCCACCGAGATGAAGCCCTCGACTTCCGGCCGGCGCATCAGAAGCTGCATGCCGATCCAGGCGCCGAACGAAAAGCCGGCGATCCAGCAGCCGCGGCTTTCGCGGTTGATGGTCTGCAGCCAATCGAGCGCGGAAGCCGCATCAGACAGCTCACCGATGCCATGATCGAACAGGCCCTGAGACCGGCCAACGCCGCGCGAATTAAACCGCAGCACGGCAAAGCCGCGCTCGGCAAACATGTAGAACAGGTTGTAGACGATCTGGTTATTCATCGTCCCGCCGAATTGCGGGTGGGGATGAAGCACGATGGCGATCGGAGCATTGGGCTCCTTGCCGGGCTGGTAACGGCCTTCCAGACGCCCCTCGGGGCCATTGAAAATCACTTCTGGCATGGGTCTACTTTTCCGGCCATTACGGCTCTGTTGATATGGCTCACCGACCCTTTGCGAGGAGCGCTGCGGCTTGACTAAGCGCGCCTCGCTGCCTAATACAGGCATCGAAAAACCAGTTTAGAATTATTCGAAACTCGTGTTTTGGCCGCCATCTGGCGGGGAAGTGCGCCCCTTGTAATGAAAGAGGGCGTCAAATTTCAAGAAGTGTTTGGACTCAAGGGCACAACACCGCCCCAGCCCAGGCATGGAAGCTATGAACGGCGCGCATGCGCCATGGGCCCATGATGACCAGACCGGCGATCTATCTCGATCATAATGCCGCGTCCCCGCTGCTGCCGGAGGCGCGCGACGCGCTGGTCGGCGCGCTCGGCATGGTGGGCAATCCCGCATCGGTGCATGGGCACGGCCGGGCGCTCCGCAACCTGATCGAGACGGCGCGCGGGCAGGTGGCCAAGCTGGCAGGGGCTGAGCGCAAGCAGGTGGTGTTCACCGGCTCGGCGACCGAGGCGATCACGCAGGCGATTGTCGGTGGCGCGAAGACCTTCGCCAGCGACGCCGTGGTCGTCAGCGCGGGCGAGCACACAGCGGTTTTGAAGGCGGCCGAGGCGACGGGGTTGCCGGTGCTGACGGTCGGCCTGTTGGCCGATGGGCGCATCGATATGAGCCAGCTTGCTGGATTTCTTGCTGATGCCGGGGCCGCGAACCAGACGCTCCTGGTGGCATTGCATTGGGTGAACAACGAAACCGGCGTCGTTCAGCCCATCGAGCGGATCAATGCACTGGTCGGGCCGACCCGGCATACGCTGTTCATCGACGCGGCTCAGGCTTTCGGCAAGCTGCCTCTCGAATTTGCCGCCTCGGCACCCGATATGATGGCCATAGGCGGCCACAAGATTGGCGCGCCAGCCGGTGTCGGTGCGCTGCTGGTCAAGTCGCATGCAGATACGGTTCGACTGATCCCCGGCGGCGGCCAGGAACAGGGCCGGCGCGGCGGCACGGAAGCGGCAGCACTGATCGCGGCCTTCGGCGCGGCGGCACAGAATTTTGCCGGGCACTATGCCTCGGCCAATGTGAACACGCTGACCAGCGAACTCGAAGCCGGTCTTCGGGCGCTGGCGCCGGATGCGGTGATCTTCGGCGAGGGCGTCGAGCGGATCGGCAATGTGGTCGATTTCGCGGTGCCGGGCGTCAAGAGCACCGTCGCCATGATGGGCCTCGATCTGGATGGCATTTCGGTGTCGTCGGGCTCGGCCTGCTCCTCGGGCAAGGTTGGCGCCAGTCATGTACTGGCGGCGATGGGCGTGCCGACCGAACTGGCCGAATGCGCACTGCGCATCAGCCTGGGGTGGAATTCCACCCGCGACGATATTGCCGCGTTTCTGCGTGGCTACCAAACCATCCTCAACCGGCAGCGTGGCCGGCAGGGGAAAGCGGCCTGAGGGCCAAGTATTGACGGCTCGCGGCGCCCTTGAAGCGCCGAGGGGCAATTAGGAGAAGCCAGATGGCTGACTACGACATCCCGACCCTCAAGGAAAACATCGACCGGGAGACCGTCAATTCGGTCCTGGCGCTCGACGTCGACAAGTACAAATACGGCTTTTCGTCCGATATCGAATCCGACATGGCCCCCAAGGGCCTGAGCGAAGACATCGTCCGCTTCATTTCCGCCAAGAAGAACGAGCCCCAGTGGATGCTCGACTGGCGGCTGGAAGCCTATAATCGCTGGCTGACCATGGAAGAGCCGACCTGGGCCAAGGTTCATTACCCCCAGCTCGATTTCCAGGACATGTACTTTTACGCCGCGCCCAAGTCGACGCCGGCCCCAACGAGCCTGGATGAAGTCGATCCGGCGCTGCTGGCCATGTACGACAAGCTGGGCATTCCGCTTAAGGAGCGTGAAATCCTCGCCGGTGTCGAACGCCCCAACGTGGCGGTCGACGCGGTGATGGATTCGGTTTCGGTCGTGACCACGTTCCGCGAGGAACTGGCCAAGGTCGGCATCATCTTCTGCTCGATTTCGGAAGCGATCCGCGAGCATGGCGAACTGGTGCAGAAGTACCTGGCGTCGGTGGTGCCGGTTTCGGACAACTACTACGCGACGCTCAACAGCGCCGTCTTCACCGACGGCTCGTTCGTCTACATCCCCAAGGGCGTGCGGTGCCCGATGGAATTGTCGACCTATTTCCGCATCAACGAGAAGAAGACCGGCCAGTTCGAGCGCACGCTGATCATCGCCGAAGCCGACAGCTATGTGAGCTACCTCGAAGGCTGCACCGCGCCGATGCGGGACGAGAGCCAGTTGCACGCCGCCGTTGTGGAACTGGTGGCGCTGGAAAACGCCGAGATCAAATACTCGACGGTGCAGAACTGGTATCCGGGCGACAAGGACGGCAAGGGCGGCATCTACAATTTCGTCACCAAGCGCGGCGATTGCCGTGGCGATAATTCCAAGATTTCCTGGACCCAGGTCGAGACCGGTTCGGCCATCACCTGGAAATACCCAAGCTGCATCCTGCGCGGCGATAACTCTCGCGGCGAGTTCTACTCGATCGCCATCTCGAACGGCTACCAGCAGGTCGATAGCGGCACCAAGATGATCCACCTGGGCAAGAACACGTCCAGCCGCATCATCGCCAAGGGCATCGCCGCCGGCTTCTCGGACAACACCTATCGCGGCCAGGTCTCGGCTCATGCCAAGGCCAAGGGCGCGCGCAACTTCACCCAGTGTGACTCGCTGCTGATCGGCGACAAGTGCGGGGCCCATACCGTGCCCTATATCGAGAGCCGCAATGCGACTGCGGTGTTTGAGCACGAGGCGACCACGTCCAAGATCTCGGACGACCAGATGTTCTATTGCCAGCAGCGCGGCCTCAGCGATGAGGAAGCCGTCGCGCTGATCGTCAACGGCTTCGTCCGCGACGTGCTGCAGCACCTGCCCATGGAATTCATGGTCGAAACCCAGAAGCTGATCTCGATCTCGCTGGAAGGCAGCGTCGGCTAATGGCGGACGCGTCCTCACCAGTCATCTCGCTCGGCGACCTCACGCTCGATTCCTGGGAGCGCGGTACGCTCTACAAGTCGGCGGATATTTCGTTTGGCAAGCTGCTGGGCCTCAAGGGGCTCGGCATCAGCTATAACGAAGTGCCGGCCGGAAAATCGAGCTGCCCGTTCCATAGTCACCACGTGGAAGACGAGCTGTTCGTCATCCTCGAGGGTGAGGCGACGTATCGCTTCGGCGCACTGAGCTACGCGGTCAAGGGCGGCGACGTGCTGGGCGCGCCGGCCGGTGGCCGCGACACGGCCCACCAGATCATCAATACCGGCACGGTCACGCTGCGCTATCTCGGCGTATCGACCATGGCCAAGACCGAGGTCTGCGAATATCCGGACTCCGACAAGATTCTGGTTTCGAGCCGCCCGGCGGGCGACGAGACCGGCAAGGTCCGCCACATGGTGCGAACCGGCGAACACAACCTCGATTACTGGGACGGCGAGCCGGGCGCTTGAGAGCGCTAACGCCCCGTTCATTCACTGGAGATTTTCTATGACCACCGCAATCCTTGAAATCCGCAACCTGCATGCGCGCATCGAAGACCGCGAAATCCTCAAGGGCGTGAACCTGATCATTCCGCCCGGCCAGGTGCATGCTGTGATGGGCCGCAACGGCTCGGGCAAGTCGACGCTGAGCTATGTGCTGGCAGGCAAGGAAGACTATGAGATCACCGAGGGCGAAGTGCTGCTCGACGGGCAGGACCTGCTGGCCATGGAGCCGGACGAACGCGCCGCGGCCGGCCTGTTCCTGGCCTTCCAGTATCCGATCGAAATCCCCGGCGTCGCTACCATGACCTTCCTCAAGGCGGCGATGAACGCGCAGCGCAAAAAGCGCGGTGAGCCCGAAATGCTGACGCCCGACTTCATGCGTGCGGTCAAGCAGGCGGGTGTCGCCCTCAATATCGACAACGATATGCTGAAGCGTCCGCTCAATGTGGGCTTTTCTGGCGGCGAGAAGAAGCGGGCCGAAGTGCTGCAGATGGCGCTGCTGCAGCCGAAAATGTGCATTCTGGACGAGACTGATAGCGGGCTCGACATCGATGCGCTGCAGGTTGTCGCCAAGGGCGTCAACGGCCTGCGCGCGGCCAATCGCTCTATGCTGGTCATCACCCACTATCAGCGCCTGCTGAACCACATTGTGCCCGACGTGGTGCACGTGTTCTCGGACGGCAAGATCGTGGAAAGCGGCGACAAGGACCTGGCCCTGCAGCTCGAAGCCAAGGGCTATGCCGAATTCGACGACGCGGCGGCCTGATCATGAAGCAGACCATGCCCGTCCGCCTGAGCGCGGCAGAAAACACCTTGATCGAGCAGTTGACCGGCCTCGGCGCCACGGTGGAAGCCGAGCGCATGACCATGGCCGGCCTCCCGACGCGCCGCGTCGAGAGCTATCACTATACCGACCTCAAAATGCTTCTGAAGGCGGTTCCGCCTCTGGCGCAGGCCGCCAATGAAGCCAGCGCTCCGGCGCTGCGCGTTGCCGGCGCCCATCAGATCATGATCGCCAATGGGCGCGTGCAGGAGAGCGGCACGGCCCCCGCCGGCGTCATGATCGGCAAGGCCGACGGCGCGGCGCTGACGACGCGTGACGACGTGCTGGTGCACCTCAATGGTGCGCTGGCCAAGGAAACGCTGACCCTGACGCTGGACGGCACCGTCGATCCCGTGGTGCAGATCGACCGGCGCACCGAAGGCGCAGCCGCCCATTCGGCCAGCTCGGCGCGGATTTTCGTGGCGGACAATGCCTCGGCGGTCGTGCTGGAGACCTATTCGGGCTCCGACGCGGCTCATGTGGCTAACCACGCGAGCTACGTCACCGTCGGCAAGAACGCCGTGCTGACGCATATCACCGTCGACCTGAGCAGCAAGTCCGCGACGCATTTCGCCACCAACGAGTATACGCTCGCCGAAGGCGCCAAGCTGCGCACGCTGACCATTCACGCCGGAGCCGGGCTCGCCCGCTCGCAGGTGTTCGCGCGGTTTGCCGGGGAGGGCGCCCATGCCGACTTCACCGGGCTAAACCTGGTCGATAACGGCCAGCACCTCGATATCACCATCGATATCAACCATGCCGTGCCCAACACCACCTCGCAGGAGCTGTACAAGCAGATCGCGCGCGGCCGCTCCAAGGCAGTGTTCCAGGGCCGCATCGTGGTGTCTCGCGACGCGCAGAAGACCGATGCCAAGATGATGATGCAGGGTCTGATGCTGTCGGACGAAGCGGAAATCCTCTCCAAGCCCGAACTCGAAATCTACGCCGACGACGTGGTCTGCGGTCATGGCTCGACCTGTGGCGAGCTGGACGAAGACTCGATGTTCTACCTGATGAGCCGCGGCATTCCGAAAGCCGAAGCCGAAACCATGCTGGTGCGCGGGTTCCTCGAAGAACTGGTTGACCCGATCGCGGACGAAGCTTTGGCCGAAGCGCTGCACGGCGTGATCGATGGGTGGCTGCTGGCGCGGTAAGCGGGCGCTCGCCCGGAAAGTACATGATGACCTTCGACCTCGAAAAAGTCCGTGCCGATTTCCCGATCCTGTCGGAGCAGATCCACGGCCATCGGCTGGTCTATCTCGATAGCGGCGCATCGGCCCAAAAGCCGGTGCAGGTGCTGGATCGGATGGATTATGCCTTCCGGCACGAATACGCCAACGTGCATCGTGGGCTGCACACGCTCGCCAACCGGGCGACCGAGGCCTATGAGGGCGGCCGCCATGCCGTGCAGAAGTTCATCAATGCGGCGCGGCCAGAGGAGATCATCTTCACCCGCTCGGCAACTGAGGCGATCAACCTCGTCGCGTCGTCCTTCGCCGGGCCGCGCATCAGCGAGGGCGACGAGATCGTCACCACGATCATGGAGCACCACTCCAACATCGTGCCCTGGCACTTCCATCGCGAGCGCAAGGGCGCCGTGATCCGCTGGGTCGGTGTGACCGACGATGGCAGCCTCGATATGGACGCCTTCGAGGCGGCCCTGACCGACCGCACGAAGATCGTCGCGGTGACGCATATGTCCAACGTTTTAGGCACCGTAAACCCCATTAAGCGCATCATTGCTATCGCTCATGCGCGCGGTATTCCGGTGCTGATCGATGGCAGCCAGGGCGCTGTCCACACCAAGGTGGACGTGCAGGACCTTGGCGCCGATTTCTACGTCATGACCGGCCACAAGCTTTATGGCCCGACCGGCATCGGCGTGCTCTACGGCAAATACGACCTGCTGGCCGAAATGCAGCCCTATCAGGGCGGCGGCGAAATGATCGATACGGTGACGCTGGATGAGGTCACCTACAACGAGCCGCCGCACCGCTTCGAGGCGGGCACACCACCGATCGTACAGGCAATCGGGCTGGGCGCGGCCTTGAATTATATGGATAATCTCGGCCGCGACACCATTGCTGCCCACGAGGCCGAGGTCGCCGATTATGCCCATGAACGGCTCCGCCGCATCAATTCGCTGCGCCTGATCGGCACGGCGCCGGGCAAGGGCGGCATTTTCTCCTTCGAAATTAAGGGCGCCCATGCCCATGACGTCTCCACCATTCTCGACCGCTACGGCATCGCCGTGCGGGCGGGAACGCACTGCGCCCAGCCGCTGCTCAAACGTTTCGGTGTCACCTCTACCTGCCGCGCCTCCTTCGCCCTATATAACGGCAAGGACGACGTCGACGCGCTGGTGGACGGCATCGAACGCGCCCAGAAATTTTTCGCGTAAGCGAGGACTAAAATGACCGACGAATTCGAGATCGACGAATCCAAGATCGCCCCTGCACCGGCACTCCCGGAGCCGCCGCGCATCGTTCCAAATCACACCGGCTCGCTGCCTGAGGCCGATGTTGAGCGCATCACCACCGACCTCATCGGCGCGCTCAAAACCGTCTATGACCCTGAAATCCCTGTCGATATTTACGAGCTTGGCCTGATCTACAAGGTTGACCTGGATGATGACCGGAACCTCGTCATCGACATGACCCTGACCGCGCCGGGCTGCCCGGTGGCCGGCGAAATGCCCGGCTGGGTGGAAAACGCCGCCCGCGCCGTCGAAGGCATCCAGGACGTGACGGTCAATATGGTGTTCGATCCCCCCTGGGACGCCAGCCGCATGAGCGAGGAAGCCCAGGTCGCGCTGAACTGGTGGTAATTCTCGCCGCGACGCGCTATATATCGTGAATTGACGATAGACGAGGTTTCCCGATGGCTTTCAAGATCATGTCGCTGACCGATGCCGCTGCCGAGCGCATCAACGAGATCATCGAAGATTCTGAGAAGCCGGTGATCGGCCTGCGCGTCGGCATCAAGAATGCCGGTTGCGCGGGCGTGTCCTACACCATGGACTACGTGGCCGAGCCGGTGAAGGGCGACGACCACGTGACCGACAAGGGCGTGGACGTCTGGGTCGACCCCAAGGCCACCATGTACCTGCTCGGCACGGTGATGGACTTCGAGGTCGCCAAAATGAGCTCGACCTTCACCTTCAAGAACCCCAACCAGACCGGCGCCTGCGGCTGCGGCGAGAGTGTCACGCTCAAGCCTGCCGATCTCAAGGCCATTGCCGAGGCACGCGCCACCGCCTGATTGCGTTGGGCATGCATTTGGCCTAACAGGCAGGGGCAATTTCGGCTCCAGCCTTAGAGTAGTCCAATGACCGCATTGCCCGCGGCCCTGACCCTTATTCCGCCCAGCCATCCCCTGCTGGGGCGTGTATCGCCTCCCGGCTCCAAATCCATCACCAATCGCGCGCTGCTGCTGGCGGCGCTGGCCAGTGGCACCAGCCGGCTGACCGGCGCTCTCAAGAGCAAGGACACCGTGCTGATGGCCGCAGCCTTGCGCCAGATGGGCGTGAGCGTTGAGGAACCGGATGCGACCAGTTTCGTGGTCACCGGAACCGGCAAGCTGACAGCGCCTGATGGGCCGCTGTTCCTCGGCAATGCCGGCACGGCCACGCGCTTCCTGACTGCGGCTGTTGCGACGGTTGATGGCACGGTGATCGTCGATGGCGACGCGCATATGCGGCTGAGGCCGATTGCGCCGCTGGTGACGGCGCTGCGTTCGCTGGGGATCGACGCGACGAGCGAGACCGGCTGTCCGCCGATCACCATTCACGGCAAGGGCAGTTTCGGGCAGGGGCGCGTCGAGATCGATGCGGGGCTGTCCAGCCAATACGTCTCGGCATTGCTGATGGCGGCGCCGATGGGCGAGGGGCCGATCGAGGTGGCGCTAACCGGCCCTGATATCGGCGCGCGGGGTTATGTCGACCTGACGCTGGCGGCAATGCGGGCTTTTGGCGCCAAGGTCGAGCAGATCGATGCCGGGACCTGGCGCGTGCTGCCGACCGGATATACGGCGACCGACTTCGTCATCGAGCCGGATGCATCGGCCGCGACCTATCTGTGGGGCGCCGCGGCGCTCACTGGCGGCGATATCGACCTCGGCGTGGCTCCCGATGCCTTCACCCAGCCGGACGCGTTGGCGCAGGCCGTGATCGCGCAGTTTCCAAATCTGCCGGCGGTGATTGACGGCTCGCAGATGCAGGATGCGGTGCCCACCATTGCGGTGCTAGCGGCATTCAACAATACGCCGGTGCGCTTCGTCGGCATTGCCAACCTACGGGTCAAGGAGTGCGACCGGATTTCGGCGCTGTCGACCGAACTCAACCGGATTCGAGCGGGTCTGGCGCGTGAGGAGGGGGATGATCTGGTGGTAAGCAGTGATCCGGCCCTGGCGGGGCAGACCTTGCCGGCGCGGATTGAGACCTATGCTGATCATCGCATTGCCATGAGCTTCGCGCTGGCGGGGCTCAGGATCGCCGGCATCACCATTCTGGACCCAAGCTGTGTCGGTAAGACCTATCCCGATTACTGGGACATGCTGGCGGGTTTGGGCGTGGGTATGGTGGCGGGGGAGTAGAGCGGGACAACCGCCGGGAAATGCTTGATCCATCCCAATCACCGTCCTTCCCGCGGACTTGATCCGCGGGCCATTGGCCGCTTGTGCCATCCTGACCGAGGCCCTCGGATCAAGTCCGAGGGAAGAACAGTGAGGGATAAACAGGGATGCTACCGGATTGCTTCCGCAGACACCTAAGCCGCCCGAATAGCCGCTAGGTCGATCTCGCTGACGACGCGGTTGCGGCCGGCGTGTTTGGCGGCGTAGAGGCAGCGGTCGGTGCGTTCGATCAGTGAATTCGCGGTATCCGACGGATGGAACACCGCGACGCCAAACGAGGCGGTGATACGGCCCAGCTTTTCGTTGGTCGAGCGCTTCATCAATTCCTTGGCGGCGATTGCCTTTCGGATATTCTCCGCCACGATCATCGCGCCTTCGAGATCGGTGGATGGCAGGATGGCGACGAATTCCTCGCCACCATAGCGCGCCGCCAGATCCTTGCCCTTGATATTGGACTTGAGCGTCATCGCGACGAGGCGCAGCACCTGGTCGCCGGTCTGGTGACCATAGGTGTCGTTGAAATTCTTGAAATAATCGATGTCGAGCAGCAGCAGGCAGAGCGGATTGCCCTTGGTACTGGCATCGGCCATCGCGGTGGCGAGGCCTTCATCGAAGCTCTTGCGGTTGGCGATCTTGGTGAGCGGATCGAGCAGCGACTCGCGGCGCACATCGTCCAGGTCGCGCTGCAACGAAGCGATATCGTCGCGCGACGCTTCGAGCTGCATTTCGAGGGCACGGTTGGTGTCCTGCATACGGCGGGTTTCGGCGAGCAGCCGGTCGGCCAGCGTCTTCATGGCCGGACCGGTGATCTCGCGGCCGAGGTCGCCGCTGGCGGCCTGCAGCGAGCCCGAATAGGCATTGGCGGTGGTCATTGCGGTATCGATAGCGTCATGCACCGCTTCGATGCGCGCATGCATGCGTTCCGAAACGTTGGAAATGCGGTCGTTGACGTCCGACTTCAGAAATTCGTTGTAGAGCGTTTCCGCCAGATCGAGCGTCGGCGACTGGCCGGCGCGGAAGATCGAGTTGATCCGATCGTTCAACGTCGGATTGACGCCAGTCGCGTAAGTATAAAGCAGTTCATAAAACTGCGGATAGGGCGGAATACCGCTGCGCTTGAGCAGGTCGAAAGCGGAATTGGCATAGCCAAGCGCGCGTTTGAATTCCTGTTCCGACACAGCGACCCCCGCGCCTCAGGCGCTTACAGCAACGGCCTTCGCCGCAAGCATCCCACGACAAGTACCGCGTCAGAAGTCAGGATGACAACTGTACTCGTCGCGCTTTCAACTGACTTAGCCCGAAAAGGACCAGCTCAATCCGCTTTGACCCCAGTTGGCCGCAGCAGGAAGGCCGGAACCGGACCATCGCTGCCGAAAGGCGAACTCGAATCGATCCCCGAATCGTCTGACTGGCCAGCGGCTTGCTGCGGCGGACGGGTGCGCGAGGGGCGGGCTGGCGGTTTGATCCCCGCAAGCTGACGCGCCGTCAGTGGCGCCGGTGCAGGCGCTGCAACGGTAGGCGCTTCGACAGGTGCCGGATCGCGCGGGGCTTCCTGTACGGGGCGGGTCCTTGGCGCACGAGCGGGCCGCTCGCGCGGTGCCGCTGGCACGGCCTCGGCTTCCACTGCCGGGGTTGCGGCCTCCGGACGCGTGCGGGCACCGCCACGGCGGGAGCGCGGGACACGCGGCTTGGCCTCGGTTGCCCCGTCTTCCACAGGCGCGGATGACTTGGGGGCAGGACCGGTGTCGAGCCAGGCAATGTCGCGCTGGATCAGCTTAACGATAGCATCGAGATGCTTGCCGTCGGCCGGGCCAACCAGCGTATAAGCGACGCCGGAACGACCGGCACGACCGGTGCGGCCGATACGGTGGACATAATCCTCGGCATGGACCGGCACGTCGAAGTTGAACACGTGGCTGACCGCGGGGATATCGAGCCCGCGGGCCGCCACGTCGCTGGCGACCAGCAGGGTCAGACGGTTGTTCTTGAACGCATCGAGCGTTTCGGTGCGGCTCTTCTGGTCCATGTCGCCATGCAGGCCGCCAGCACTAAAGCCGTGGCGCTCCAGCGAGCGGGCGAGGGTGGCCACGTCGCGCTTGCGATTGCAGAAGATGATGGCGTTGGTCAGCCCATCAGCCTTGGCGATCAAGGCGCGCAGTGAATCGCGCTTCTCTTCAGGCTTGGATGAAACCTTGACGGCCCATTGTTCGATTGTTTCGGCAGTCGAATTCTGCCGCGCAACCTGGAGGCGAACGGGATCGGTCAGGAAGCGCTTGGTCAGCTTTTCGATTTCGGGCGGCATGGTCGCCGAGAAGAACAGCGTCTGCCGGCGCGGCGGGAGCTTGGCGATGATCTTTTCGATCTCGGGCACGAAGCCCATGTCGAGCATGCGGTCGGCCTCGTCGATCACGAGGATTTCAACGCCGTTGAGCAGGATGCGGCCACGCTCGAACTGGTCGAGCAGGCGGCCGGGGGTGGCGATCAAAACGTCGACGCCGCGATCGAGCTTCTTGTTCTGGTCCTCGAACGAGACACCACCGATGATCAGCGCCACCGAGAGACGGTGATTGACGCCGTACTTCTCGAAATTCTCATGCACCTGCGCGGCCAGTTCGCGCGTCGGCTCCAGAATGAGCGTGCGCGGCATGCGGGCGCGGGCGCGGCCGTTCTCCAGCAGCGTCAGCATAGGCAAAACGAACGATGCCGTCTTGCCGGTGCCGGTCTGGGCGATACCGATAATGTCCTTCTTCTCAAGGACATGCGGGATGGCCTGAGCCTGAATTTCGGTCGGCTTGGTATATCCGGCGGCAGTCACCGCCTCGATTACTTTGCTCGAAAGGCCAAGTCCGGAAAAATCGTCGGTCAAATTCAGTCGATCCACTCAATGGTGTTACCCGGTGCCTGATCCGCTTCGATACATTCGAAGCGGGGCCGGGAGATAGGCGCACGGCAACTGCGGGGGCAGTGGCGGCGTCAGGAAGGCGGACGAAATGAAAACACGAGGCGTCCACGCTCTAACTTGGCCAACCGGACGGGTGTGCAGAACCTGCAAATCGACGGCAAGGCCCTGAGGCATCTTCAGCCAAGGCGGACACTGTCCAAGAAGGTCTGGACAACAGATATGCCGTCAAGCCGGAAAATGCTCCAGCGGCGCGGACCATAGCGCAAAGGCCTTGTCTGTCAACGGGGTTGAGGCAATTGAGGCAATTGCGGTTAAGGGAGAGACGCCCTTCACCTCTCCCTCTGGGGAGAGGTCGGCGCGCAGCGACGGGTGAGGGGGCCTTTACTGGGCGAGATGCCTGTGGAAGGCCCCTTCCCCGACCCAAGAGGGTCGACCTCTCCCCCAAAGGGAGAGGTGAGAAAGTTAAATATCCAGATCGTGCACGAAAGCGGCATTTTCCTGGATGAAGTCGAAGCGTGCCTCAGGCTTGGTGCCCATCAGCCGATCGACGCTATAGGCGGTGCCCTCGGCATCGCTGGTGATCTTGACCTGCAGCAGCGTACGCGTCTTGGGCGACATGGTGGTTTCGCGCAGATGCGCGAACGGCATTTCGCCCAAGCCCTTGAAGCGTGTGATATCGACCTTGCTCTTGCCGGTGAACTCGGTTTCCATCAACTCGTCCTTGTGCGCGTCGTCGCGCGCATAGAGTGTCTTGGGGCCCTGCGAGATGCGGTAGAGCGGCGGCAGCGCCAGGAACAGGTGCCCGCCGTCGATCAGCTTGGGCATTTCCTGGAAGAAGAAGGTCATCAGCAGCGCCGCAATATGGGCGCCATCGACGTCGGCGTCGGTCATGATGATAATCTTGTCGTAGCGCAGATCGTCTTCGCGATAGCGGTCGCGGGTGCCGCAGCCGAGCGCCTGGATCAGATCGGAAATGAGCTGGCTGGCCGCCATCTTCTCGCGGCTGGCACCGGCGACGTTAAGGATTTTGCCACGCAGCGGCAGCACGGCCTGGCTGGCGCGGCTGCGCGCCTGCTTGGCGCTACCACCAGCCGAGTCGCCCTCGACGATGAACAGTTCTGCTCCTTGCGCCGCGCCCTGGGTGCAATCGGCCAACTTGCCCGGCAACCGCAGCTTGCGGGTGGCGCTGGCGCGGTCGATTTCCTTGTCCTTCTTGCGACGCAGGCGCTCCTCGGCGCGCTCGATGGCCCAATCCATCAGCTTGCCGGCCTGGTTGGGCGAGGCGGCGAGCCAATGATCAAAGGCGTCGCGCAGAGCGGTGTCGACGATGCGGGTGGCCTCGCCGGAGGCCAGCTTGTCCTTGGTCTGGCCAACGAATTCTGGCTCGCGCACGAAGACGGAGAGCATGGCGCTGCAATGCGCGAACACGTCCTCGGCGGTCAGGATCGCCGCGGCCTTGTTCTTGGTCAGCTCGGCATAATTCTTGAGGCCGCGCAGGATCGCGGTACGCAGGCCCGTTTCGTGGGTGCCGCCATCGGGAGTGGGGACGGTGTTGCAATAGGACGAGACGCCGCCGTCGCCCAACGTCCAGGCGATTGCCCATTCGGTGGCGCCATGGGTGCCGGGTTTGCCGGTTTGGCCGGAGAAAATGTCGTCGACGATGCGGGTTTCGCCTTCGATGCGGGCGGTCATGAAATCGCGCAGGCCATCGGGATAGTGGAACGTGGCGCGGGCAGGGCACTCGTCGGTCGCCAGAGCCTCGTCGCAGGACCAGCGCAGTTCGACGCCGCCGAAGAGGTACGCCTTGGCACGGGTCATCCTGAACAGGCGCAGCGCCGAGAATTTTGCGGTATCGCCAAAGATCTGCGGATCGGGATGGAAGCGCGTGGTGGTGCCGCGACGGTTGTTCACCCGGCCCATCGGCTGGATGTCGCCGACCGGTTTGCCGCGCGAGAAGGCCAGCCGGTAAAGCTGCTGCTCGCGGGCGACCTCGACGACCATGTCGTCCGAGAGGGCGTTGACGACCGAAATGCCGACGCCGTGCAGGCCGCCAGAGGTCTCATAGGCCTTGGAATCGAACTTGCCGCCGGCATGGAGCACGGTGTGGACGATTTCAAGGGTCGAGCGGCCGGGATATTTTGGGTGGTTCTCGACCGGAATGCCGCGACCGTTATCGGTTACGGTGATGTAGCCGTCTTCGCCCAGATGGACCTCGATGCGGCTGGCATGGCCGGCGATGGCCTCGTCCATGGAATTGTCGATGACTTCGGCGAACAGGTGATGCAGCGCGTTGACGTCGGTGCCGCCGATATACATGCCGGGGCGGCGCCGAACGGGCTCAAGGCCTTCGAGGACTTCGATATCGGCAGCCGAATAGCTGCCCGTGGTCGGCCCGGTGCGCGGCACTTCGGGCTTGGCCTTGGGGGTAGGGGTGGCGGCCGAGTTATCGAAAAGGTCGTTGGCTTGCGGCATTGGTCATCCACGCTAGCGGGCGAATCAGCCCGATTGTCTTCTACCATATTCGCGCGGAACGGCGCTTCCGCCACGCCCACCACCTTCAACCTGAACGGTGGATGAACGGATAATTTCGCTGTGGTTCAACCGCCTTGTGCGACCTTGGGCGGCTGATGCGCACATCGTGCATGCTCGGGGCCACAGGAGTAGCCGAAATGACCATGATGTCTGCCAAGTTCAAGACCGTCATCCGCGCCGTGATCGTCGCCCTTGCTTTGGGGGGCAGCGCAGTGGCGACAATTCCCGCGCAGGCGCAGCAGGGACCGGTGTTCAGCTTCAACCTGGATATTCCCGGCGGGCGAGGAGCCGTGACCTTGGGCGGCGGCAACGGCTTCGGCAGTCAAAACGCCCCAAGTCAGCGCTGCCTGACCAATAGAGAAATCCGGCGCAGCATCGAGGCCAATGGCTATGAGCAGGTCGAGGTCACGCGCGAACTGCAGCGCAATCGCGTCGAAGTGGCTGGACAGAACGGCAACTGGCTCTATTCGATGCGCGTTGATAAATGCAGTGGTGAAGTTGACCGGCTCGAACGTATTCGCCGGGTGCAAGGCGGCGGGTTTGGCCTGCAATTCAACTTCCGCAATTGAGCCGGTAACGGCGCGAGGACAGGGACATGACGAACAACTTGCATACCACGGCGCGCGCAATCGCGATCGCTGCGCTGCTGGGGCTGGGCGCAATGGCGCCGGCAATGGCTCAATCACCTGGCTTCGGCTTCGGGCCCGGCTTCGATAATCGGCCCGGCGACGAGTTCGATCCGCCGCTGCCAATGTGTATGACCGACAACCAGATACGGCAGACCATCGCCCAGTATGGCTACAGCCATATCTCGCTCAATGTGCCCAACCATAAACGCATTCAGGTGCGCGCCACGCTGGATGGCACGGTTTATCTGATAAAATTCAACTATTGCACTGGCCGCATCGAGGACCGGGACGCCTTGCGTCGCGCCCAATAATCCAGTTTGCAGACAGATTGGTCCCAAGATGGGGCGCGATCTTTACCAAGCGTTTGCTTCTTGAAAGCACTTTCTTAAGTGCGTGCCGCTATAAAAAACGCATACGGCCTGTGTTTGAGTAGCCGTATCCGAGCACCCGACGGAGCAAGTTTGATGTATCAGGCCACTCCGTCACGCTCATTGTGGACCGACAATTGGCTGCAAGCCGGATTTAGTAGTATTGCGTACCGGCTTGCCCATTTGTCATTTCATCGCCTGTTTGCGGTGATGTTGGCGTCCATGGTTTTCTACTTCTGCTGAGTTGATCTTGCTGGCCATGCCGGTTATGGATTGTCCTGTTCCAATACCAGCGCCGAGGGAGGGCTGCATGAGAGTTTCGTTCGAGCATCGTCAGCACGGCCCCGTTCCCGCCCTGTGGCTCAAGCTGCAGGGCTGACCGGAACTGGTTCGGACTTATAGGTAGTCTCATCCTTCTGGTTTGCCCGTCGTGGCGTTGCATCGCATAAGCAACGCTTGGGATCATGGCGCTCGATCACGGATCGCGCCGCACCAGAAAGACTTCGATCATGGGCTCGATCAGCCTTCGCAATGCCGGCCTTGTGGCCACTGACACGCTGTTTTCCAACCTGAATATCGTCATCGCCGATGGCGACCGCGTTGGCCTCGTCGCCGGCAACGGCAATGGCAAGACCACGCTGCTGCGCGCTATGGCTGGGCTGGGCGAATTGACCTCCGGCGAGATCGTGCGCTCGCGGGGCTTGCAGGTAGGCTATGTCGAACAGGACATGCCGGCCGATACGTTCGAGTTGACGCTGTACCAGGCAATCCTCGCGGCGCTGCCGCCGGCGGACCGGGACAGCGATAGCTGGCGCGTCGATGTGGTGCTCGATGAGTTCGAGACGCCGGACGCCATGCGGCACCGGTTGATCCGCGAATTGAGCGGCGGCTGGCAGCGGATCGGGCTGATCGCCCGGACCTGGGTGTTGCAGCCCGATGCGCTGCTACTCGACGAACCGACCAATCATCTCGACCTCGGCAAACTGATCCAGTTGGAAAACTGGATCAATCAGGCAGCCAAGAACATCCCGGTGGTGATCGCCAGCCATGACCGGCAATTCCTCGATGCGACGACCAATCGGACGCTGTTCCTACGTCCCGGCGAGTCGCATTATTTTGCCTTGCCCTACAGCAAGGCCCGGCTGGCGCTGGACGAGGTCGACGTGGCGGCCGAGGCCAAGCGCGAAAAGGACTTCAAGGAAGTCGGGCGCTTGCGCAAGCAGGCGGCGAAGCTGACCAATATCGGGATCAATTCGGGCAGCGACCTCCTCGTGGTCAAATCCAAGCAATTGCGCGACCGGGCCGAAAAGCTGGAAAGCAATGCACTCTCGCTGCACAAGGAGCGCTCCGGCGAGATCAAGCTGAGCAATAGCGGCACCCATGCGCGGGTGCTGGTGGCCATCGAAAACCGCGACGTGAGCACGCCGACCGGGGTAAAACTGTTCCGCATCGACAAGCTGCACATCTTCCAAGGCGACCGGCTGGTCATCCTGGGGCGCAATGGCACGGGCAAGTCGCAGTTCATGGGCTTGATACACCGCGCCATGCTGGGCACGGCGGAGGAGGGCATCCGCATCAGCCCGTCGGTCGTTCCGGGCTACGTCGATCAAGGCATGTCGCAATTGCCGGTGAAGGGCTCGCCCATCGAGTTCATTGCCGACCGCTTCGATCAGGGCGACCAGCGCAGCCTCAGCCTCCTGGCCGCGGCGGGCTTTCCGCCGGAAAAGCAGGATCGGCCCATCGCGCAGCTTTCCTTCGGCCAGCGGGCGCGGCTGGGGCTTTTGGCGCTGCGCCTGAGCCAGCCGAACTTCTACCTGCTGGACGAGCCGACCAACCATGTCGATATCGCCGGGCAGGAGAAGCTGGAGGAGGAAATCCTCGCCCACGAGGCGACGTGTATCCTCGTCTCGCACGACCGCAGCTTCGTGCGGGCGCTGGGGAGTCGATTTTTCGTGATCGACAACCGCCGGCTGACGCCTATCGACTCGCCAGAGCCGTTCTTTGCGCAGATGGCCGCCGAGGCGAATGGCTAGCTAGAACCGGCCGGCGCGAAAATGGGCGGACGTGAAGGTGCCGTAATGCGGCCCGCTGCCCCAGTAGACGAGCAGCAGCAGGATAAAAGCCACGATGAATATGACGTTCCAGTTCATTTGCGGCAACCATTCAGTTGAGGTACTGGCGCGCAAAAGCGATGGCGGCGCTGAACTGCCCATGAATGGGGAATGGGCCGGTTCGGAGGTACAGGTGTCGCTCGACCTGCGCGGCGCCAAGTAGCGACAGTCGTCAGAGTAACTATTTTGTACATTCCGTACAAAATGGAAAATCCAATGTTACTTTAGTTAGGCCGGTAATAAATCGTCATAGCAGTCCTAACAAACCTGAAAATACTCATTAAGGATTTCTCCGTATGCTTGGATGACGACCATGCCTGGCGAGGGGAGCCTGTGTTTTGGAAGCATATCAGCCGTTCCTGATGTCCAAACTGGCCCGTCGCCAGGACGTTCGTTTTATCGGCGCGGTGCCCGGCCGCTATACTTTGTCGGATCGCAAGGCGAGCGATCCCTCCGATGTCGAGGTCTATGCCTGCCGGCTGTGCTCCATCTCCCCGCAATCGGCGGTCGTGGTGGCGCCGGTGCGGGCCGAGCCGGGAGAGTCGGTTGCGGCGTATTTCGATGGTTTCGGCATTCTGAGGGCAAGGGCCACGCGGCAATTGCCAACCGGCTTCGCCATGGACCTGCTGCTGGGCGATAGCGAGCGCGCCAAGCTTGCCACGCAGATCAAGTGGCGCAAGCGCAAGGCGGTCAGCCGGGAGCCCGACAAGCGGGAATACCCGCGCATCCAGCCGCAGGCCCCCTACACCATGCTCACGCTGCCGGACGGCGGCCATGTACCATGCTTTGTCATCGACATTTCCCAATCGGGGGTCGCTGTATCCGCCTCGGTGCTTCCCAGCCGAGGCACGCCGGTGGCGGTGGGCAGCCTGATCGGCCGGGTGATCCGCCGGCTCGACGTCGGCTTTGCGGTGCAGTTCACCGAAATCCATGAACTGAAAAGCCTCGACCGCATGCTGGCACCGCCGGCGGAGGCGCAGGAGGCAGGGTAAGATACAGCAGTCGTCTCCCTCCCCCTTGCGGGGAGGGATCAAGGGTGGGGGGATGTTTAGCCCCGATCTCTACATGGTGGCTCCGAACACCCCCACCCATCCTCCCCCGTCAGGGGGGAGGAGCTCGTCCGGTGGTTGCGGCGACATTGCGATCAGCCTGATCGCTCAGGACAGACAAAAAAGGGCCCCGAAGGGCCCTTTCTCATTCATCCAATCAACCCTTAGGCCGAGTAGTACATTTCGTATTCGACCGGGTGCGGAGTGTGCTCGAACTTGATCACTTCCGTCATCTTCAGCTCGATATAGCTGTCGATCTGGTCGTTCTCGAATACGCCGCCGGCGGTCAGGAACTCGCGGTCCTTATCCAGGCTTTCAAGGGCTTCACGCAGCGAGCCGCAAACGGTCGGGATCTGCTTGAGCTCTTCCTTGGGCAGGTCGTAGAGATCCTTATCCATCGGATCGCCGGGGTGGATCTTGTTCTTGATGCCGTCGAGGCCAGCCATCAGCATGGCGGCAAAGCCGAGATAGGGGTTTGCCAACGGATCGGGGAAGCGAACCTCAACGCGCTTGGCCTTCGGCGACTGGCCGAACGGGATACGGCAGGAAGCTGAACGGTTGCGGGCCGAATAGGCCAGCAGCACGGGAGCTTCGAAGCCGGGAACCAGGCGCTTGTAGGAGTTGGTGGTCGGGTTGGTGAAGGCGTTGATAGCCTTGGCGTGCTTGATGATGCCGCCGATGTAGTAGAGCGCGTCCATCGAGAGGCCGGCATACTGGTCACCAGCGAAGGTGTTCTTGCCGTCTTTCCAGATCGACTGGTGCACATGCATGCCCGAACCGTTGTCGCCATAGACGGGCTTGGGCATGAAGGTTGCGGTCTTGCCATAGGCGTTGGCAACCTGCTGGATCACGTACTTATAGATCTGCACGCTGTCGGCAGCCTTGATCATCGGGCAGTACTTGATGCCCAGTTCGTGCTGTGCCGAAGCCACTTCGTGGTGGTGCTTTTCGATCGGCACGCCCATGGCGCCCATGGCTGCCAGCATTTCGCCGCGCATGTCCTGCGCAGTGTCCAGCGGCGGCACGGGGAAGTAGCCCTTCTTGAGAGCGATATGGTGGCCGTTATTGCCGGCTTCGTAATCGGTGTCGTTGTTGATCGGCAGTTCCGAACTGTCGACCGAGAAACCGACCTTGTAGGTGGTGTTGGAATAACGGACGTCGTCGAAAATGAAAAATTCCGGCTCAGGTCCGAAATAGACGGCGTCGCCCAGTCCCAATTCCTTGAGGTAGGCTTCGGCCTTCTTGGCCGTGGTGCGCGGATCGCGCGAATAGGGCTGATAGGTCAGCGGCTCGAGAATGTCGCAATTGATAGCCAGGGTCGAGGCGCCGAAGAAGGGGTCCATATAGGCTGAATCCGGATCGGGCATCAGCACCATGTCGGACTCGTTGATGGCCTTCCAGCCGGCGATCGAGGAGCCGTCGAACATGGTGCCTTCTTCGAACAGGTCTTCGTCGACCATGGTCTGGTCGAACGTGACGTGCTGAAGCTTGCCGCGCATGTCGGTGAAGCGCAGATCGACATAAAGGATGTTCTCGTCCTTGATGCGCTTGAGGATCTCGGCTGCGGTGGTCATGGAATTACCCCTGTAGGTTCGGATGTTTGTTGTTGGTTGCGGCGGGACGCTGGTGGGGGGAGACCCTAGAGCGCGTCGTCGCCGAATTCGCCGGTACGAATGCGGATGGCCTGTTCGATCGAGTAAACGAAGATCTTGCCGTCGCCAATGCGACCAGTTTGCGCTGCATTGCGGATCGCCTCGATGGCTTTTTCCGCCAGATCATCGGGGCACACGACCTCGACTTTGACCTTGGGCAGGAAGTCCACCACATATTCGGCGCCGCGATAGAGTTCGGTATGGCCCTTTTGACGACCAAAGCCCTTGGCCTCGGTTACGGTGATGCCCTGAAGACCCACTTCCTGTAGTGCCTCTTTGACTTCGTCGAGCTTGAATGGCTTTACGATAGCCTCGATTTTTTTCAATTGAGCCTCCACTTCGCGGGTAAACGCGGTTACCGCCAATCGTATGCACGGGCTGTGCCAGCAGTGAAATAGGCGAAAAAACCCTGAGGCTGGAAAGAGTTAACAGGGTATGATCATCAGGGGCAAAGAGCTGGACCCGGCGTAGATGATTATATTCTGTGCAGTTTGCCCAATTCGTAAGCAGGAGAACGCGTCATGACGCCAGTGGAAATCGTCGAAGAGCAGTTCGCTGCCTATAATGCGCGCGATCTTGGGCGTTTCATGGCCTGTTTCGCTGACACGGTCCGCGCCATCCGCCTGCCGGACATGGTCACGACGCTGGACGGGAAAGCCGCCTATGCGGCATTTTACGCCAGGGAGCGCTTCGCCCACGAGGGTCTGCGGGCGGAACTGCTGAACCGCATTGCCTATGGCAATAAGGTCATCGACCATGAATTGATCTATGGGCTGGGGCCGGACCCCATCGAGACCGCGATCATGTTCGTGGTCGAGGACGGGCTGATCACCACTGCATTCGCTATTCCCGGCAAATAGCAACGCAGCCTTTGACTGGCCCATAAACTTAGGCTAGACCCACGCGCAACCCGGCCAGCGGGCATTTGCGGGTGTGGCGGAACTGGTAGACGCACTGGATTTAGGTTCCAGCGCCGCAAGGCGTGGAGGTTCGAGTCCTCTCACCCGCACCAAAAACACCGCCGGCCTCAG
Source organism: Devosia sp. (assembly GCF_028290625.1). Taxonomy (GTDB): domain Bacteria; phylum Pseudomonadota; class Alphaproteobacteria; order Rhizobiales; family Devosiaceae; genus Devosia. The sequence goes on along the minus strand of NZ_JAQGJM010000005.1, from coordinate 8,038 downwards.
GACACGAACAATACGGGATTGAACCGAATGCAGGTTACCGAAACCCTCAACGAGGGCCTGAAGCGTAAATTGAGCGTCACCATTCCCGCCAAGGATCTGGTGACCCGGCTCGATGCCAAGCTCGTCGAGCTCAAGGGCCAGGCGTCCATCAAGGGCTTCCGCCCAGGCAAAGTGCCGACCGCGCACCTCAAGAAGGTCTATGGCCGCTCCGCTATGAGCGAAGTGATGCAGGACGCGATCAACGCGACTGTCTCCGAGACCCTGGATGGCCGCTCCGAGCGCGCCGCCGCCCAGCCCAAGGTCGACCTGCCGAGCGATCAGGCCTTGATCAACGACGTGCTGGACGGCAAGGCCGACCTGGCATTCGACGTCGAGTATGAAGTGCTGCCCCCGGTCAAGCTGATGGAACTCAAGGGCGTCAAGCTGACCCGCCCGGTGGTTGACGTCACCGAAGAAGAGATCGACGCCGAAGTGAACCGCGTGTTCGCGCAGAACCGCGGCTATGAAGACAAGGGCGACGAAGGCGTCGTCGAAACCGGCGATCGTCTCGGCCTGTCCTTCGTCGGCAAGGTCGACGGCAAGCCTTTCGATGGCGGCACCTCAGATCACGCGCACCTGACCGTTGGGTCGGGCGAATTCATCCCCGGCTTCGAAGAGCAGCTGGTTGGCATGAAGAAGGGCGAAAGCCGCGAAGTGAAGGTGACCTTCCCCAAGGACTACCAGAGCGAAGAACTGGCCGGCAAGAAGGCCGTGTTCGACGTCACCGTGCTGCATGTCGACGGCCCCAATGCCGGCGAGCTGAATGACGAATTCGCCAAGAAGCTGGGCGTCGATGACGTCGCGGCGCTGCGCGAAGCCGTCAAGGGCCAGATGCAGCAGGCACTGGCCTCGATGAGCCGCCAGCACGTCAAGCGCCAGATTCTCGACGCACTGGACGAGGGCCACAAGTTCGACGTTCCCGGCCAGTTGGTCGATGCCGAGTTCGAGCAGATCTGGAACCGCGTCAAGCACGAAGTCGAGGCCCATGGCCGCTCCTTCGAGGACGAAGGCACCACTGAGGAAGCCGCTCGCGAACAGTACCGCACCATTGCTGAGCGCCGCGTGCGCCTGGGCTTGGTGGTCGCTGAAATCGGCAACGTCAACAATGTTGACGTGACCGAGGAAGAGCACCAGCAGGCGCTGATCGCCGAAGTGCGCCGCTTCCAGGGCCAGGAACAGCAGGTTTACGACTACTACCGCAAGAACCCACAGGCCCTGGCTGGCCTGCGCGCGCCCGTGTTCGAGAACAAGGTCGTCGACTTTGTCTCAGAGCTGGCCGAGCAGACCGACAAGAAGATGAGCCGCGCCGAACTGGCGAAGCTGATCCAGGCCGACGAAGATGACGTTCCGGAAGAACACCATCACTAAGCGTCTGACCGACTGATTTTTGAAAGCCGCCCAGAAATGGGCGGCTTTTTTATTTGAATAGACGAGTACGTCCGGAGTTCGCCGCCATGACCGACGCTGCCATCGATATTTTGCTGACGCCGGTCCAGATGGCCGAGGCCGACCGGCTGACGGTCCAGGCCGGCACCCGCTCGAACAAGCTGATGGAGGCTGCCGGCAAGGCCGTGACCGACGCCATTGTCGAGCGCTACTACCAGCGCTCGGTGCTGGTACTGTGCGGGGCAGGCAATAATGGCGGCGACGGGTTCGTGGTGGCCCGCCTGCTCAAGGACAAGGGCTGGCCGGTGCAACTGCGCCTGTTCGGCGAGCGCGAGGCCCTCAAGGGCGACGCGGCCGCCATGGCGGTGCAGTGGACAGGCAGGGCGGAGCGGCCGACTGCCGCCGATCTCAAGGACACCGATCTCGTCGTCGATGCCCTGCTGGGCGCAGGGCTGGACCGGGACATCGATGGCGAACTGGCCGAGCTGATCGCGGCGATCAACGCCAGCGGCAAGCCGGTGGTCAGCATCGACGTGCCGAGCGGGGTCGATGGGGCAACTGGCTCGGTGCGCGGCGTCGCCATCAAGGCCGACACGACGGTGACATTCTTCCGCCCGAAGCCGGGCCATCTGTTGCAGCCTGGGCGTGGCCTCTGCGGCGAGATGGTGCTGGCAGCCATCGGCATAGCGGATTCAGTGCTTGAACCGATTGGCGCAACAACTTGGCGCAATTCACCAAACTTGTGGCATGTTCCGGCCGCCGATAACCAGGGCAACAAATTCGATCGGGGCCATTGCGTGGTCGTGTCGGGCGGCCCCTTGGAAACCGGTGCGGCCCGGCTGGCGGCCATGGGGGCGTTTCGCGTCGGCGCCGGACTGGTGTCGCTGACCGGCAAGCGGGATGCCCTGATGGTGCAGGCGGCGCATGTGACGGCGGTGATGTTGAAGCCGGCCGAGGACACGGCGGCGCTGGCGGAACTGCTGGGTGACAAGCGGATCAAGGTCGTGGTGATCGGGCCGGGGGCAGGGATCGGCGAGGAGACGCGGGGCAATGTGCTGGCGGTACTGGCCTCCGACGCAGCGGCGGTGCTTGATGCGGATGCTATAACCAGCTTCAAGGACGACGCCGAAAGCCTGTTCGTGGCGATCAAGCCCACGGGCCGGCCGGTGGTGCTGACGCCGCATGAGGGTGAGTTCAAGCGGCTGTTCGGCGATGTGCCGGGCAGCAAGCTTGAGCAGGCGCGTAGCGCGGCGGCCTATTCGGGGGCGATCATCATTCTCAAGGGCAGCGACACGGTGATCGCCGCGCCCGATGGCCGGGCGGCGATCAACGGCAATGCACCGGCCTATCTGGGCACGGCGGGCTCGGGGGACGTGCTGGCCGGGATGGCGGCGGGGCTATTGTCGCAGGGCATGGACGGCTGGGAAGCGGCCTGCGCGGCGGTGTGGATACATGCCGAGGCGGCCAATAAGTTCGGTGGACCGGGAATGATCAGCGAGGACCTGCCGGACCTGGTGCCCGACGTGCTGGCGGAGCTATAGGGCGATCTTCACCTCTCCCTTGGGGGGAGAGGTCGGCGCGTAGCGCCGGGTGAGGGGGCCTTCCACAAGCACCTCACCCAGTAAAGGCCCCCTCACCCGACCCAAGAGGGTCGACCTCTCCCCCGAAGGGAGAGGTGAAGAAGTCACCAGCTCACCATCAGCCGTTCCAGGCCGTGGAAATGGTACACGTTGTTGTACCGTGGCTCCTCGGCGAGACGCAGTTTGGGCAGGCGGCGGAATAACTCGCCAAACGCCACTTGCAGCTCGATGCGGGCCAGGGGCGCGCCGATGCAGAAGTGGATGCCGGCGCCGAAGCTGACATTGGCGCCATCGGTGCGGAAGGGGTCGAAGCTGTTGGCATTGGCGAAGCGCGAGGGATCGCGATTGGCGGCGCCGAGCATCAGGCCGATGACATCGCCCTTCTTGAACTGCAGTCCCTCATACTCGATGTCACTGAGCGCATAGCGCGTGAACATATGCAGTGGTGCGTCGAAGCGCAGGCATTCCTCAACGGTCGCGGCGGTCTGTTCCTCGTTAGCGAACAGGCTGGCGGGGTCGAGACCGGATTGCAAAATCGATTTGACCCCATTGCCGGTGGTGTGCACGGTTGCCTCGTGGCCGGCATTGAGCAGCAGGATTGCGGTGGACATCACTTCGTCGTCCGATAGCACCGAGCCCTGGTGCTCTGCCGTGATCATATGGGTCAGCAGGTCTTCGCGCGGGGCCTTGCGGCGTTCGGCGGTGACGCCGCGCAGATATTCCATGAAATCGTAGGACGCGCGGTTGGCGTCGTGCTCGGTCTCCTCGCTGACGCCGAACATGTACATGGCCACCATACGGTTGGACCAATTGAGCAATTGCGGCGCCATCTCCGCGGGCAGGCCCAGCATTTCGGCAATGACAATGGCGGGAATCGGTGCGGCGAAGGATTTGATGAGGTCCACGCTGTCCTGACCTTCGAAGCTATCGATCATTTCATTGGCGAGGCGGACGATGCGCGGGCGCAACTGCTCGACATGCCGCGACACGAAGGCGCGGTTGACCAGGGTGCGGAGGCGCGTATGGGCGGGCGGCTCCAAGGTCAGCAGCGAGTATTTCTCGGTCAGGTCGAAATGGGCGGTATGCGCCTTGGGCTCGGGCAGGCCGAGCTCCTCGCGGGTGGCGACATGCAGAATTTGCCGGCCGAAACGCTTGTCCCGGAGCAGCGCGCTGACATCCTTGAAGCCCGCAAAGCACCAGTGGCCGTATTGCTCCCAATAGAAGGCCGGATTGCTGGCGTGCAAGGCATCATAGAAGGCATAGGGATTCTGGAAGAATGCCGGGTCGCGGGGATCGGCATGGGCGCGGCGGGCAGCGGTATCGATGGCGTAGGGGCGCGATTGCGTATCCAGCATCATGGGCTCGTGTTTGACCTTTTGGTCAAAGCTATCGCGCGTAGGCCCGGCATGAAAGGGCTGTCAGCAGGCAGACATCAAGGTCTGCTATCGCACAGCAACCGGAGCCCCGGATTCAGCGTTTATCGCCGGCAAACACGGATTTGCCCAGGAGGAGCAAATGACCCACGAAGACAGGATCCGCGAACGCGCTTACGCCCTATGGGAAAGAGCAGGATCGCCCAAGACGCATAGCCAGGACTTCTGGCGCAAGGCGGAACGCGAACTCGCCGAGGAGCGTGGACTCGACGTTTCCCAGCAGTCGGCCAGCGTGACCCGGCCCGTGCCGCCGGCGGGCACCCTGGCGCGCTGACCACGTCAAGCGCCGGTGTAGGGGATTGACCGATAGGCCGCGCGGCCCTATCGGCAGGCGAACATAGACGCCCCTGCACGGAGTTTGACATGAGCGACCTGACCCTGGCTGCGGCCGTCGATAATATCTACGCATCCCTCGCCGCCAATAACGAAGAGCTGGATGCGCACATCGTAGCGCTCAAGGCGGCGCTGGCGCGGGAAGGTATCGCCGAAGCCGTGTTCGATCCCGGCAAACTGGCGCAGAACAATCGCCAGGGCCGAAAGCTCATGCAGTCCTATTTCAAGAAGCGCGGCGTGGCGGTGAGCTTTTCGGCGGCTTAAGCAGCCAGGGCGGAAAAAACGGAAAAAAATAGTCGAGGCCATGCAGCGCGGCTCGTCGCTGTCGTGTGAACCATAGGAGACTCACATGAAGTTCCTCTGTCTCGTCTATTTCGCTCCCGACGCCTTTGACGGCATTACGCCCCAGGAACAGACCCAACTCGACGACGCGACCATCGAAGACGATCAACGGTTGCGGGCATCCGGACACCTGCTGATAGCCTCACCGCTGGCCGATGCCGCTACCGGCGTGACCATCGACCGCCGCCAGCGGGTGACCCTTTCGACGGTCGACGGGCCATTCGCCGAAACCAAGGAAGTGGTCGGAGGCTTCCTGCTGCTTGAAGCCAGGGACATGGCTGAAGTCCTGTCCTTACTGGAAAACGACCCGATCGCGGCCTATGGACGACTTGAGATCCGCCCGCTCATGGATAAGCATCGCCACAGCGAAACCGGGCAGGGGCGACCCGAGTTCAAGGCGCTTTAGCCCGTATCCGGGGATGCGGCCCGCGCCGTGTCCCCCAACCGGCCTCTCATTGCGTGACTGAAGCGAGGTGTGGTATACACGCATACCGCCGGAGTTTCTGATGTCAAAGCAGACCGCTGTTCGCCTTCCAGACGAGCTCTTTGAGCGACTGAACGCGCTGGCAGCGCGCACAGGACGCACGGCGACATTCTACATACGCGAAGCCGTCGAGGAGCATCTGGACGAGCTGGAAGACCTCTACTTGGCCGAAGACGTGCTGGCGCGGCGCCACGCGGGAGACGACAAGACCCTGACGCTTGACGAACTAAGTCGCGATCTTGGCCTGGACAATTGAAGTTGATGAGCGTGCCGCCCGCCAACTTGGCAAGCTGGATCGACCAGATGCCGTGCGCATTCGTAACTTTCTGAGGGATCGTCTCGCCACCCTCGATGATCCACGCCAGCTTGGAAAAGCCCTGCAGGGCTCCAAACTTGGCAACCTCTGGCGTTACCGGGTGGGCGATTTTCGCATTATCTGCGATCTGCAGGATACCAGGCTCGTCGTCCTGGTCGTGGGTGTCGGAAATCGACGGGATATTTACCGTTAAGCCAGTCGCCCGGCTTGGTTGTGCAGGCTTCTATTGAACCTTGCCCCATTGCCGCCTATCTGTGCCTTTACCGCGCGTTAATGCGGCATCGTCTGTGATCGGCCAGTCGCGCTGATTCGTTTTTCAAGGCATGGTCCCGGGTATTGGATGTCCGGTTTCCGGTATGGACCCTGTGCAACTGAGATGGCTGGCCCGGGCTCATTCGAGACGGCACAGCAAAGGGGCATCAAGATATGAAAGATCCAATCGATCTTTACATGAATACGCTCGTTCCCATGGTGGTCGAGCAATCCAATCGTGGCGAACGCGCCTTCGATATCTATTCGCGCCTGCTGCGTGAGCGAATCATTTTCGTGACCGGCGTCGTCGAAGACAACATGGCGAGCCTGATCGTGGCCCAGCTGCTGTTCCTCGAGTCGGAAAATCCGAAGAAGGAAATCGCGCTCTATATCAATTCGCCTGGTGGCGTGGTGACGGCTGGCCTGTCGATTTACGACACCATGCAGTTCATCCGCCCGGCCGTCGCCACCATGGTGATGGGGCAGGCGGCCTCGATGGGTTCGCTCCTGCTGACTGCCGGCGAGCACGGCATGCGCACCTCGCTGCCGAACTCGCGCGTCATGGTGCACCAGCCTTCGGGCGGCTATCAGGGCCAGGTGACGGACATCATGATCCACGCCAAGGAAGTCGAAGGCCTCAAGCGCCGGCTGAATCAGATTTACGAGAAGCACACCGGACGCACCTACGAGGAAATCGAGACCGCTCTCGAGCGCGATCGCTTCCTGTCGGCCGAGGAAGCCAAGACCTTTGGCCTCATCGATACCGTGCTCGACAAGCGCGCAGTGCCCGATGCGGTTTGATCCGCTCGCGTTAACGGCGTTTCATATGCGCCGTGAACTGTGACATTGACGGAATTGCACCGAGCCGGATCGACCGCTAAGGTCGGTTCGGCTTAGACTTTCTTTAGGCCTCGAGCGTTACCGTATCCGATAACGCTTATTTTGGGAGTAACCCTCCCGGGAGTGACAGGATGTCCAAAGAGACAACGAACGGCGAATCCTCCAAGAACACGCTTTATTGCTCGTTCTGCGGGAAATCCCAACATGAGGTTCGCAAGCTGATCGCCGGCCCGACCGTGTTCATCTGCGATGAATGCGTCGAGCTGTGCATGGACATCATCCGCGAAGAGAACAAGACCTCCATGGTCAAGTCCTCCGATGGCGTGCCGACCCCCGCAGACATCTGCAAGGTGCTCGACGACTACGTTATCGGCCAGTACCGCGCCAAGCGCGTACTCTCCGTGGCCGTGCATAACCACTACAAGCGCCTGCACCATTCGGCCAAGAACCAGGATATCGAACTTTCCAAGTCCAATATCCTGCTGATCGGCCCAACCGGTTCCGGCAAGACGCTGCTGGCTCAAACGCTGGCCCGTATCCTCGACGTGCCTTTCACCATGGCTGATGCCACGACGCTGACCGAAGCCGGCTATGTCGGCGAGGACGTCGAGAACATTATCCTGAAATTGTTGCAGTCTGCTGACTACAACGTGGAAAAGGCGCAGCGCGGCATCGTCTATATCGACGAAGTCGACAAGATCAGCCGCAAGTCGGACAACCCGTCCATCACCCGCGACGTGTCGGGCGAAGGCGTGCAGCAGGCTTTGCTCAAGATCATGGAAGGCACCGTCGCCTCCGTGCCGCCGCAGGGCGGGCGCAAGCATCCCCAGCAGGAATTCCTGCAGGTCGACACGACCAACATCCTGTTCATCTGCGGCGGCGCGTTCGCCGGCCTGGACAAGATCATCGCCCAGCGCACCCAGGGCTCTTCCATCGGCTTCGGTTCGAACCCCAAGGGTCCGGACGAACGCGGCACCGGCGAGTTGCTGCGCGAAGTCGAGCCCGAGGACATGCTGAAGTTCGGCCTGATCCC
>NZ_JAQGJM010000022.1 GCF_028290625.1 Devosia sp. | reverse complement strand
CCCTCGTGTTCGGCCAGATGAACGAGCCCCCTGGTGCCCGTGCCCGTGTGGCGCTGACCGGCCTGACGGTTGCGGAAAACTTCCGTGACCAGGGCCAGGACGTGTTGTTCTTCGTGGACAACATTTTCCGCTTTACCCAGGCCGGCGCCGAAATGTCGGCTTTGCTGGGCCGTATCCCGTCCGCCGTGGGTTACCAGCCAACGCTGGCGACCGACATGGGCGCGATGCAGGAACGCATCACCACCACGAACAAGGGTTCGATCACCTCGGTGCAGGCCGTGTACGTGCCCGCCGACGATTTGACCGATCCGGCTCCGGCGACTTCGTTCGCCCACTTCGACGCCGTGACCGTGCTGAACCGCGCGATTTCGGAAAAGGGCATCTATCCGGCGGTTGATCCGCTGGCGTCCAACTCGCGTATTCTGGATCCGTTGGTGGTTGGTGAAGAGCACTACCGCGTGGCCCGTAGCGTGCAGGAAGTGCTGCAGAAGTATAAGGCGCTGCAGGACATCATCGCGATCCTGGGCATGGACGAGCTTTCCGAAGAGGACAAGCTGACCGTGGCCCGCGCTCGCAAGATCGAACGCTTCATGAGCCAGCCCTTCGACGTTGCTGAAGTTTTCACCGGTACGCCGGGCGTGTTCGTGGCGCTCGAAGACACCGTCAAGGGCTTCAAGGGCCTGGTGAACGGCGAATATGACCACCTTCCCGAAGGCGCCTTCTACATGGTCGGCACCATCGAGGATGCGGTCAAGAAGGCCCAGAAGCTGGCCGCGCAGGCCGCCTAACTTGCAACCGGGCTCGTCTCGCGACGAGCCCATTGCCTAGCCCGAGACGTTCGGGTTCGCTCCGCTAAGGGACCAAAAATATGGCTGAAGGCCTCAAGATCGAGATCGTGTCGCCCGAGCGGCTGGTGCTGTCAGAAGTCGTGACCTCGGTCACGGTCCCGGGCACCGAGGGCTATTTCACGGTGATGAGCGACCATGCGCCGTTCATGACGACGCTGAAGCCGGGCTTCATCACGGTCAACGGCGAGGGCGGGCGCGACGAGATCTTTTTCGTGCGCGGCGGCTTTGCGGATGTGTCGCCCGATGGGCTGACAATCCTGGCGGAAGAGGCTTCGCCCTATGCGGAGTTCGACCATGCCGAGCTGGCAGCCGAGATCAAGCAAGCCGAAGAAGAGCTGGCACAGGCCCAGTCGATCGAAGACAAATCCTACGCTCAGGACGTGGTCAGTGGCCTCTTGAACCTCGCCATCGAGGCGGGTCAGCTCAACGGCGCTCACGTTCATTAAGTCTGCTGAGTTTCAGGTCTTACCTGAGCTTCGCACTCTATCGCGAACTTTGAAAAGGCTGCCCTACAGGGCGGCCTTTTTCGTTTGTGCAGGTAATGCGCCGCTGGATCCGCCCAACTAATAGGCAAGTCATTGGGCAGCCTATGTAATTATCATGGCATAAACGTCAGCTTAAGGATTTGTGCCCAATCTGCTGCTCAATTGTGGGCGCGCTGCCATGGCGACATGGCGGCCAAGTGGGGCATTGGGGCATGGGCAAGCTGTTCGGGAGAGTGTTCGGCAATATCAGGCTGACCTTCGCCATCGCCGCCATGGCGGTCGGTTCGATCGCCATCGCGATCCTGGCGGTGTCGCTGGGCGTGTTCATTACCCTCTCCGGCTCGGCACACGACGATGCCAACAAGGAAGTGGCGGCGGCGACCCGCATCACGGCGGCGATCCTGCAGGTCAACCTGCCCAGCCTTGAGGTGACTGCCGACGAGGCGGGCAATGTGGCCGAGCTGCAGATGCGCTCGATGCCGCGCTTTCGCACTCATGACGTGATCGACACCATCGCGCGCACTACGGCGCAGCAGGCGGCGATCTATGTGTACAATCCCGAAGTCGGTCCCGACTTCATTGTCGGCACCAGCAGCTTGGTCGACGCCGCGGGCGAGCGCATGCTGGATGCGCCGATCGTTGTTGGCGACGGCCTCTATGAAGCCATGATGGCGGGTACGCCGGTGCGTGGCGAGACCATGCTCAACGGCATCGATTATTACACGCTGCACCAGCCGATCCGCATGGCGGACGGCACGGTGATCGGAGCGCTGGAAGTGGCGGTGGCCCGGGCGCCGATCGAGGCGGTGGTTGGCACGACGCTGAGCATGTTGGCCATGGTCGGGGGCGGGGCGCTGCTGCTGATCGGGGCGCTCGCACTGCTGCTCTCGCGGCAGCTCACCCGACCCATTCCAAAGCTGTCGGGCGTGATGAATGCGATTGCCGCGGGCGATCTCGATGCCGTGGTGCCCTATACCGAGCGGCGCAATGAAATCGGCACCATGGCGCGGGCGGTGGAAGTGTTCCGCGGCAATACGCTGCGGGTGGCCGAGCTGGGCGCCGAGACCGACCAGCATCTGGAGCGGGCGGCCGACCACGCCGGCCAGCTCAATGCCATTTCGATGTCGCAGATGGTGGTGGAATTCAGCTTGGGCGGCGAGGTGTTGAGCGCCAACGAGAATTTCCTGAAGCTGCTGGGCTATAGCAGCGCCCAGGTGCGGGGACAGTCCAATGCACTGTTCCTGTTCGATGCCGATCCGGCCTCTCACGGCTACCAGCAATTCTGGCGCGAGCTGGCATCCGGCGGGTTCAAGAGCGGCGAATATCGTCGGCGGACGCGCGACGGCGCCGAGGTGTGGATTCAAAGCACGTTCAATCCGATCATGGGCACCGATGGGCAGCCCTATAAGGTGGTGCAGTTCGCCATCGACGTGACGGCGCGCAAGCAGGCGGTGGCGGCGGTCGGCGCTGGGCTCGAAAAGCTGGCGGAAGGCGATCTGACGGCGCGCATCGACACCGTATTCCAGCCGGAATTCGAAGGCTTGCGCACGGCGCTCAACGATACGGTCGACAAATTCGGCGCAGTGGTGGGCCAGATCAAGGCGACCTCGCGCTCGCTCAAGACCGCGACGGGCGAAATCCTGTCGGGTGCCAATGACCTGAGCGAGCGCACGACGCGCCAGGCCGCCACTATCGAGGAGACGGCCGCCGCAATGGAGCAACTGGCCCAGACCGTGACTCGCAATGCCACGCTGGCCCAGCAGGCCAGCACCGATGCCGGTGTGGTCGCCCGCACGGCCCAGGAGGGCGGTGAGGTGATGGAGAAGGCCAATGCGGCGATGAGCGGGATCGAGGCCTCCTCGGCCAAGATTTCCAACATTATCGGGCTGATCGACGATATCGCCTTCCAAACCAATTTGCTGGCGCTCAATGCCTCGGTGGAAGCGGCGCGGGCGGGGGATGCCGGCAAGGGCTTTGCGGTGGTGGCGGTGGAAGTGCGGCGGCTGGCGCAATCGGCGGCCAGCGCTTCGGCGGACGTGAAGCGGCTGATCGAGCAATCGGCGACCGAGGTTACCAAGGGCTCAAAACTGGTGGCCGACGCGGCGGGGCGGCTGCAGGCGATGCTGGAGCGCACCCGCGCTAATACGGCAATGATGGATTCCATGGTGCGCGAGAACCAGGAGCAGGCCGTCCGAATCGGGGAAGTATCGGTGGCGGTCAATACGCTGGATGAAATGACCCAGCACAATGCCGCCCTGGTGGAACAAACCAATGCGGCCATCGAGCAGACCGAAGCGCAAGCGACGACGCTCGACCGCATCGTGGCGGTCTTTACCCTCGACGAAGTGGCGCCGGCACCAGAACAAAGCCGTAGTGCGGGACTCCGGGCGCGCCGCGTCGCATAATTCTTTCTAGCGATATGAGAGGCTTACGAGGCTCTGCGGGCACTACGTAAGAGTCTTCATCAAGTCTTTACGCTAAAAATGGATGATTTGCCCTAGTCCAGGGCAGTTTGTCGCATCGCCCTGGGCAGAGATTGCTCAGGGGGCACACGTGCATTTTTCCGTTTTATTGAAGAGCATGGCTGGCATCACGCTGGCCTTGACGCTAGCCGTTCCGGCGCAGGCCGACGATGAATTCACCGCGCCGCTGACGGCGCTGGCCAATGGCGACATCAAGGCCTTCGCGTCCGACCCGGCGCTGGTCGCCGCCATCTTGGCGCAGAATGCGGTGACCGCCAGCTATGATCAGGCCAAGATCGATGCGCTCGACGCGCAGTGGAAAGCCGAAGTGGGCGCCGCCAGCAAGCCGCTGATCGACGCGACGCTGGGCAATGTGGCCTCGCAATATCTCAAGGGCGTGCAGGACGCCGCGGCCGGCAAATATACCGAAATCTTCGCCATGGATGCCAAGGGGCTCAACGTCGCGCAGAGCACGCTGACCTCAGACTATTGGCAGGGCGACGAGGACAAGTTCACCAAGAGCTTCGGGGCCGGTGCCGACGCGGTCAATCTCGGCGACGTCGAGCAGGACGAGAGCACCCAGGTGTTCCAGAGCCAGGTGAGCGTGCCGATCTCCGACCCGGCGACGGGTGCAGTCATTGGTGCGATCACCGTCGGCGTCGACGTCTCGGCTTTGTAATAAACCGGCCGGCGTTCAGGCGCCGGCCCTATTCTCCGAATTGAGGCCAGAATGGCGCTGAAGATTTCGCTGACCCAGAAGATCGTCGGTCTGGTCGTGTTGACCATGGTGATGGGGGCGGGTGCCAATATCTGGCTGTCGACCAGCCAGAACAGCGCCTTGCTGCGCAGCGAACTCGAGCAGGCCAATGTGACTGTCGCCGCCGCCAGCACCGAGCAGTTGGCCGGGGGTATCCGCTTTGGCAAGCCGGAGACTATCACCGCCACTTATGTGGGGCTGAAGAACCTGCTGGGCGATCAATTCGCGGCCGGCGCCAGCTTCGACCTGCAGGGCGCCCAGATCGTCGCCACCGAAGGCTCCGAGACCTATGCGGGCGACATGGCGGCTCTCGCCAAGACGGCCAGTGCTGCCGATGCGGTGCAGCATGTGAGTACCGGCGCGATGACGCTGGTGGCCGTTCCGGCGCATTTCGGACCGGATAAGGCCATGGTGGGCACTGCGGTATTCGTTTGGGACATGAGCGAAAATCTGGCGCGCCAGAGCCAGTCGGCACTGAACAATGCGCTCATCAGCCTAGGGCTGATGGCAGCGCTGGTGGTGGGGCTTTATGTCTTCGTGCGCGGCGGCATCACGGGTCCCCTGCGCAAACTGGTGCATACGGCGAGCGCCATCGCCGCCGATCCGGCCGATGTCGAGACAGTGCCCGGCACGGGACGCCAGGACGAATTGGGCGAGATGGCGCGGGCCGTAGCGGTGTTCCGCGACAACGGGCTCAAGGTCGCCGAAATGAACAGCGCCGAGCAGGCGCGGCAGGCGCGGGCGCAGGGCGAGCGCACCGACATGATGGGATCGCTGCTGGCTGCATTCGGCCAGGTGGTCGACGCGGCGGTGGCGGGCGATTTCAGCCAGCGGGTGATGGCGGACTTCCCCGATGACGAATTGAACCTGTTGGCGAGCAGCGTCAACAACCTGGTGGCGACGGTGGAGCGCGGGCTGGACGAAACCCAGAGCGTCTTGTCGGCGCTGGCCGATACCAATCTGAGCGTACGCATGCAGGGCGACTACCATGGGGCGTTTGGCGCGCTGCGCGACAGCACCAACAAGGTGGGTGAGCAATTGACCGATATCGTCGGGCAATTGCGGCAGACCAGCAAGTCGCTCAAGACCGCGACCGGGGAAATCCTGGCCGGCGCGAACGATCTGAGCGAGCGCACCACCAAGCAGGCGGCGACCATCGAGGAGACTTCGGCGGCGGTCGAGCAACTGGCCGGCACGGTCAGCGAGAATGCCATCAAGGCGGCGGCGGCCAGCACCAAGGCCGACATGGTCTCGCGAGCCGCCGAAGATGGCGGAGCCGTGATGGGCCGCGCCACCCATGCGATGGAGCGCATCACGCAGTCCTCGGGCAAGATCTCGAACATTATCGGGCTGATCGACGACATTGCCTTCCAGACCAACCTCTTGGCGCTCAATGCCTCGGTGGAAGCGGCGCGAGCCGGGGACGCCGGCAAGGGCTTTGCGGTGGTGGCGGTGGAAGTGCGACGGCTGGCGCAGTCCGCAGCGGGCGCTTCGGCCGAGATCAAGGCACTGATTGAGATTTCGGCCACAGAAGTGGCGGGCGGCAGCAAGCTGGTGGCGGAAGCGGCCGACAAGCTCTCGTCCATGCAGGGCGCGGTGCGCGAAAACAATGCGTTGCTATTGGACATTGCCTCGGCCAGCAAGGCACAGGCCTCGGCGATCGAGGAAGTGGCGATCGCGGTGCGACTGATGGACGAGATGACCCAGCACAATGCGGCCTTGGTGGAAGAAACCAATGCGGCCATCGAGCAGACCGAAGCGCAGGCCAGCGAGCTGGATCGCATCGTCGACGTGTTCACGCTGGAAGAAGCGCAGGTCATCGGCCGGCGCGATACGCACCGATCCGGCCGTCGGGCCGCGTGAAATTGTTGGCTCAGAATACAGTATGGTTACGACTTCATTAAGTTCCGCACTGTACATTATTCGTATGGTCTGAACTTGGCTTCGGGCGGTCAGCAACAGAAGTAGATGCGTCATGAAATTCGCTAAGATGGTTGCGTGTCTTTCCGGAGCGGTGTTGCTGACTGGCGCGCTGATGTCGGGTTCTAGCTTTTTTGTCGACAAGTCTTTCACCGAGGCGGGCCATGAATCGGCGGTTCTGATGAGCTCGATGCGCGATCAGATGACTGCCGACATGATGCATGACACGATGCGCGGGCTGGTCTATGGCTCGCTTTACGCAGCGGTCACCGCCAATGCCGAGATGGCGAAAGAAACCCAGGCCCAGTTGGTTGAGTATTCGACGATCTTTCGCGACTCGATCGCGGCGCAGAAAGATCTCGACCTGCCCAGCACCATCCGATCTGCCCTCGACGAGATCGCCGGTCCGCTGGACACCTATATCGCCAGCACCGAGATGCTGGTGGGGCTTGCTGCAGCAGGCAAGCTCGATGAGGCCAAGGCCAAGCTCTCCGCCTTCGACGCTGATTTCTCAACGCTCGAAGGTGGCATGGCAGCCATATCCGACACCATCGAGGCGGAAAATGCGCAGGCCACTGCCAGAGCCGCATCGGTGGCGACGCTATCCACGATCGCGATCTGGGGCGGGGCGGGGCTTATCCTGATCCTCGTCGTGGCCTTGCTGACGCTCAGTGGAAAACTGGTGACGCGGCCGTTGGCGGGCATGACTGCGAGCATGCGCCGGCTGGCCGAAGGTGACCTGTCGGCTGTCGTTGACGACAAGCAGGCTGTCGATGAGATCGGTACGATGGCGGCGACGCTCAAGGTGTTCGCCGATGCCTTGCGCAGCCGGGCCGAACTGGCCTCGGACGCCGAAGCCAGTGCCATGCAGGACGCCGTGCGGGTGGCTGAATCGGCCAGTCTCAATCGCAGTCTCGCCGACGTGGTGGGTGCCGCGGCGGCGGGCGACCTGTCGCGCCGAGTGCAAACCGGCTTTACGGATGGCGAACTGAGCGCCGTGGCCGAGGCGGTCAACCTCCTGGTGGCGACGGTGGATACGGGCCTGTCCGAGACCAGCGGCGTGCTGGCCGCGATCGCGCGGGCGGAACTGGATCGCCGGGTGATGGGCGAATACAAGGGCGCGTTCGGCAAGCTCAAGGGCGACACCAATGCGGTGGCCGACCGGTTGACCGAGATCGTCACCCAGCTCAAGACCACATCGGAAGCCCTCAAGACCGCGACCGGGGAAATCCTGTCGGGTGCCAATGACCTCTCCGAACGCACCACCAGGCAGGCGGCGACGATCGAGCAGACCTCGGCGGCGATCGAGCAGTTGTCGGGCACGGTGGTGGACAATGCCGGCAAGGCGGAAGTCGCCAGCAAGCAGGCCGGTAATACGGCGCGGACCGCCGAGGAGGGCGGCGCGGTGATGGCCAAGGCCACCGAGGCCATGGAGCGGATTACCCAATCGTCCGGCAAGATTTCCAACATTATCGGCATGATCGACGACATTGCGTTCCAGACCAATTTGCTGGCGCTGAACGCGTCGGTGGAAGCGGCGCGCGCCGGGGACGCCGGTAAGGGCTTTGCGGTGGTGGCGGTGGAAGTGCGGCGGCTGGCGCAATCGGCGGCGAGTGCATCGGCGGATGTGAAGGTTTTGATCGAGCAGAGCGCGCAGGAAGTGGCGGGCGGCTCCAAGCTGGTCTCGGACGCGGCGGGCAAGCTGGTGCAGATGCTGGCGGCGGTGCGCGACAATCACCAGGCGCTGGACGCCATCGCCCGGGCCAGCCGCGAACAGGCCTCCTCGATCGAGGAAGTCAGCGTGGCGGTGCGCACCATGGATGAAATGACCCAGCACAATGCGGCGCTGGTGGAAGAGACCAACGCGGCGATCGAGCAGACCGAGGCGCAGGCGACGGAGTTGGATCGGGTCGTGGACGTGTTCAAGCTGGGGAACCAGCAGGGAACGCGGGTTCGCCGCGCGGCTTAGGACCAATCGCTATTCGGCTGATGCCGGTCTGCAACTGCTGGTTCTCTGCGCTTCCGGTCCTCACGTACCAAAGTACGCTCCGGTCCGGTTCTCGAGAGCCAGCAGTTTCGACGCGGCCTGAGCCGAATATCGACTGGTCCTTCGGTGACGACTCGATTGCAGCGCCTAGGCCAGCGCCGCCGTGATCAAAGCCTTGGCGTGCAGGTCGGTGGTGTCGTAGACCGGCAGGGGGCTGGTACTGTCGTCGATGAGCATGCCGATTTCGGTGCAGCCGAGGATGACGGCTTGGGCGCCGCGGGCAGCGAGCTGGGCGATGGCGTCGACATAGATTTTTCGCGATTGTTCGCGGATGATGCCCAGGCAAAGCTCTTCGTAGATGATGCCGTTGAGGTTGGTGCGGCCGACCTCCGGGATCAGCACCTTGAGGCCGCGGGCCTCGAGGCGCTCGCGGTAAAAGCCCATTTCCATGGTGAAGCGCGTACCCAATAGACCGACGGTCTCGAAGCCATCGGCGAGCAGGGCGTCGCTGGTGGGGTCTGCGATGTGGACGAAGGGTGCATCGAGGCCGGCGGTGATGGTGTCGGCGACGATGTGCATGGTGTTGGTGGCGAGGCCGATGATTTCGGCCCCGGCAGCGACCAGGGTCTTGGCGCTTTGGGCGAGGATAGCGCCGGCCCCGTCCCAGTCACCGGCCGATTGCATGGCGGCGATGGGGGCGAAGTCGACGGAGTGAATGAGCAGCGGCGCCGAATGCAGGCCACCCAGGCGCGCGGCGGTTTCCTGATTGAGCACGCGGTAATAGTGGGCGGTGGATTCCCAGCTCATGCCGCCAATAAGGCCGATGGTTTTCATGGGGACATTGGAGAGGGTGGCGAGGCGGTGGTCAAGGGGTGGCGGGTTCCTGCAAGCGCGGGAACGCGACGATCCGAGGGCGATTGGCCGCTTGTGCCATATTAATGAGGGCCCGCGGGTCAGGCCCGCGGGAGGAAAGAGAAGAACGGTAGCGGCGAAATCAATGCTCGGAGCGTAACCCTAGGCGTGCGTAAACCGCTGGGGGATGTCGGAGAAGGCGGCGACGACTTTGTCGTAGGCGTCTTTTTTGAAGGGGACGATGAGGCCGGGGGTGCGGCTGAGGCGTTCCCAGCGCCAGGTGTCGAATTCGGCGGGGTGCTTGCCGCCGCCGGGGGTCACCACATCGATTTCGCTGTCGTCGCCCGTGAAGGCGAAGGCGAACCAGCGTTGGCGCTGGCCGCGATATTTGCCCTTGAGGGCGACGCCCAGTTCGTCATCGGGCAGGTCGTAATAAATCCACTCAGGGGCTTCGGCGAGGAGGCTCACCGAGGAAATATTGGTTTCCTCGTGTAGTTCGCGCAGCGCGGCCTTCAGGGGGTCCTCGCCCTTGTCGATGCCGCCTTGGGGCATTTGCCAGGGCGAGCCGTGCTCGGCGCTGGCTTCGGGATCGCCCTCGGGCTTGCGACGGCCGATGAAAACATTGCCATTGGAGTTGAAGACGGCAATCCCCGCGCAATCACGATAGGGCATGGTTTCACGAGCGGGGCGTGCGGACATGGCGAGTGGCTTTCTATTTCATCAGGGCGCTGATGGGGACGAGCGTAATGCCCTTCGCCTCCAGCTCGCGCGACCATTCGGCCACGCTTTGCACTGATATGGGCAAGGCACTCACAATACCAATAGCTGAGCCATTCTGCAGTGCCTTGGCCTCAAGGCTGCCAAGCGCAGCGAGTATGGGTGTGCGGGCCGGATTGGTGTCGATCACCAGGTCCGCCCGCGAAAACGGCACCTTGTTGCCGGCCGCAAGCTGGGGCGCCAGCGAGCGGTTGGACGAGCCATCGTCCACATAGCCGAGCCCGCGCGAGCCCAATTCTTCCATCATCGGGGAGAAATCGGCGGCCGAGGCGGTGAAGCGTGCGCCCATATTGTTGATCAGCCCCACATAGCCGCCGAAGCGCGCCATCAGCCAGAACAGCTTGTCCAGATTGGCGCGCGGTTGCTCTCCGGTGAGCAGGGTCTGCGGGCCGGGATCGTTCTGCGGATAATCGAAGGGTTCAAGCGGGACTTCGAGCAGCACTTCATGCCCGCTGGAGCGGGCAGACGAGACGGTCGACTGCAAGGTCTTGCCATAAGGCGCAAAGGCCAGGGTCACGGCTTCGGGAAGCTGGTCGATGGCGTCGAGCGAGCCCTGCTCGTTGATGCCGAGGCCGGTGACGATGATGGCGATGGCCGGCTTGCCGGGGGCAAGGGGCGTGGCGAGCGGGGTCGAATAGGTTTTGAACGGCGTGTCGCCGGTCGTCGAAATGCGGGGGATCGGGCCGTTGGCGGTTTCTTCGCTGAGATCGGGCAGCGCGGCGTAAGGATCGCCGGTGGAGGCCGTGGGGACGAGCGGGGTCAGGGGCGCCTCGCCGGCCGGATATTGCTGCGGGTCGGCGGTGATGGTCACGGGCCCGGTGGTGACGTCATTGGCCAGCTCATTGCCGTTACGGGTGGAGGTGATGGCCACCTCCTGGGTGGGGCGGCCGCCATCGGGATCATCGACCAGCATCAGGCGCGCCATGAAGCCACCCACCGCCAGGACGATCACGCCAAGCAGGATGCGGGCCAATGGAATGCTGCGCGGCTTGCCGGAATTCGGCTTGCGTTTGCGGCTGGTCAGCGGCGTGCTGAGATCATTGGCCATTCATTGTCCCGCGCGGATTCAAATGATGAGGGGACAAAGCGGCGAATCAGCCGCTTTGTCCCCTCAAAACATAGCACAGACCGGCCATTCAACTGATGCCGGCCTGAGCTGTATGGCGATAGGACTTAGTCGCCCTTGGCGGGGAAGGCGGGGTCGGTCTCCTTGCCGTCGATCAGGCGGATGGCATATTGCAGCTGGGTATCGTCGGCCTTGTCGGCCGGCACGAAGACGGAGGAGCCAACCGTGGTTTCTTCCTGGCCCGCAATGGTGATGTGACCAGCAAGCCCGGCTTCGCCCACGATGGTGTCCTTGCCCTGGAATTCGGGCGGGACGACTTCCTGGATGGCGATATCGGGCTGGATGCCCAGGGCCTGGATCGAACGATTGTTCGGCGTGTAATAACGCGCCGTGGTTAGGCGCATGGCGCCATCTGGGCCGAGCGAGATGATCGACTGCACCGAACCCTTGCCGAACGAGCGGCTACCGATGAGGGTGGCGCGCTTGTGGTCCTGCAGGGCGCCAGCGACGATCTCGGAGGCGGAAGCGGAGCCACCATTGATCAGCACCACCAGCGGCACATCGGCGATCAGGGCGTCGAGCGCATCGGGCTGGGCGTCGTAGCGGGCGCTTTCGGCCGGCAGGCGGCCGCGGGTCAGCACCACGGCGCCCTGCTTGAGGAAGGCGTCGGAGACGAATACGGCCTGGTCAACGAGACCGCCCGGATTGTTGCGCAGATCCAGAATGATGCCCTTGGGCGGTACATCCTTGCGATCGGCATAGATGCGCTTGATGGCCTTTTCGATGCCGACGAAGGCTTGTTCGGAGAAGCGCGACAGGCGCAGCACGGCGACATCGCCTTCCATCGACCATTTGACGGCCTGCATGGCGATGGTGGCGCGCTGCAGGGTGAAATCGATCGGATCGGCGACGCCTTCGCGCATCACGGTGACCTTGATCGAGCTGCCCAGCGGGCCGCGCATCTTGTCGACCGCGGCGTCGAGGGTCATGCCCTGCACTTCGACGTCGTCGAGCTTGACGATGAGATCGTTGGACAGGATGCCGGCCTTGGCGGCGGGAGTGTCATCGATCGGCGAGACGACCTTGATAACGCCCTCTTCCATGGTGACTTCGATGCCGAGGCCGCCGAATTCACCGGAGGTGTCTTCGCGCATGGCGTCGTAGTCGGCCGGCGGCAGGTAGCCGGAGTGCGGATCGAGCGAGGTCAGCATGCCCTGGATAGCGGCGCGGATCAGCTTCTGCTCATCCGGGGGATCGACATATTCGGCGCGGATGCGGTCGAAGATTTCGCCGAACAGGTTGAGGTCCGAATAGACCTGTAGCGGGTCGCGCGGAGCGGCCGCGGCTTCAGCAGCGGTCGGCGCGGGCTCCTCGCCGCCGGGCGCAGGATCGGCGGCTGGGGCCTGGTCCGGTGCCTGATCGGGGACGGGAGCGGCTGGGTCTGTGGCCGGTGCGGGCGCCGCCGGCTGCTCCTGGGCAACGAGGGTGGACGCAGGCAGCAGCAGCGCCAAGGTCATTGCGGCGGCGCGGATGGTCGGAAAGCGCATCAGGGTTTATCCACTCTCAGCTCGTTTTGGACGGGGCGGCCCACCAGCCGGTCGGATCGATGGGCGCGTTGTCGTGTCGCAGTTCTATATAAAGGGTCGGCTGGGAGTTGCCAGCGCTGGTGGTGACGGTGCGGCCAATTGTGCGTGATCCCATGGTGCCCAGGGGCTCGCCCATCAGCACAAACTGGCCGATATCGACGCTCACTGTATCAAGGCCTGCCAGAAGGACGGTGTAGCTCTGGCCGCTATTGAGAATGATGATTTGGCCGTAATTGAGGTAAGGGCCTTTATAGAGCACCCAACCATCGGCGGGCGCGACCACCTGGGCCTGGGCACGGGTGACCACCGACAGGCCCTGGCTGATGCCCCCAAAGCCATCGCCGGCACCGAACTCGACCACATTGACGCCGTTGGAGGGCAGGGTGAGATAGCCCTTGGCCTGCCCGAACGGCAAAGCCGGTTCGGTGCGGGCGGTATTGGCGAGGGCGACCTGGATGGCAGCGGGGGTCATGGCAACGCCTGCGGCTTCGGAATTTGAGGTGGCGGCGGCCGTGGAGACGCTGGTCATGCGTTCGCCCAGGCTATCGATCAATTCCTTGAGCGAGGTGGCGCGGGCGGCGAGCGCGATGGCATCCTGTTCCTCGGCCTGGAGCTGGCTGGTCATCACCTGCACGCCCTGCTTGCGGGCGACGATGAGCGTGGCGATGCGCAACTGCTCCTCTTCGAGCACCGAATAATTGGCTTCGAGTACCGATTGTTCATCGAGCGCGGCCTGCTTGATTTCGGTGAGGCGCTTGAGATCGGCGGTGACGGCATCGGCCTTGGCGCGCAGTTGCGGCACGATGGCGGCGATCAGGATAGCGCTGCGGGCGGAGCCGAGCGCGTCGTCGGGATCGACGATCAACGCGGGGGGCGGATTGAGCGAAATGCGCTGCAAGGCGGCCAGCACATTGGCGATCTGGCTATCGGCGCCATCGAGGCGGCCGCGCACCTCAAGCTCGGAGACGATCAGGTCGGACAGGCGCTCCTCGACATCGGCGACCTCGATTTCGGCCAGCTTGACGCGCTGGGCGGCGGCGATCAGGGCGGCGTTCTGCTTGGTGCGGTCGCCCTCCATATCGGCGATCTCTTTCTTGAGCGCGTCGGAGCGCTCCTTGCTGAGACTGATGGAGGAGATGACGGCGTCGAGATCGGCCTGGCTGGCGGCGGCGTCGGGTTGCGTCGTGGTTGCAGGGGGCGTTTCGGTCGCGGGAGGGGTGCCGGTCGCAGGCGGGGTGGTTGCCGGTGTTGCGCCGGCGGCGGGCGTTGCCTCAGTGGCGGGTGCGGTCGGCACCGGTTCAGTCACGGCCGACGGGGTGGTTGCGGCTGGGGGCGGCGTGACGGGGGTGGTTTCGATAGGCGCAGGTGTTGTGGCCGGTGCGGTGGTGTCGGTCTGGGCCAGCAGTGGCAGGGCCGACAGCGCGGCGAGCGCCACGCCCGCCACTATGCCAATCCTGAAGCCGGGACGCACCGACATGCCTACTCCATCCATGGGGCGCGGCCCCGAATCAGTGTTCGCACCATAGCAAGACCGGGGAAAACCGCAGGTTAATGAAATTTAACCATGTGGGGATCAGAGGACGCTGATGATATCGGTGCGGGAGAAGTCGTTGCCGATAAAAAGCAGAGGACAGTCCCGGCTTTTGGCAAGCGCATAAGCAAAGCAGTCGCCGAAATTGAGGCCAGCGCGATGTATACCCTTACCCCAGCGCTGGTGTGCGTCAGCGCAGAACTGGGCCGTGACCTCGGTGGCCGGCACCACCTCGATCTGCAGCCGCGTGATCATTTGGCTAAGGTCGTTGCGTAAATTGCGATGGGCAGCAATGATTAAAGCTTCGGCCAAGGTACCAGCCGATATCAAGATTTCGTCGTTGGATTCGAGTTCAGCGAGGCAGGCGGGCCCTTCAGGTTCACCCTGCAATACCGCGAGCAGAGCTGAGCTATCGACGACGATCACTTCGGCAGACCGTTCTCGTCGTACATATCATCCATCAGTTCTCGGTAAGATGGGCCAGGCGTCATATTCCTTTGAGCGCTCGCCACTATTTCTTGCAGGATTGCCCGCCGTTCGGCGACGGTGAGTTTGGGCTTTGCTGCAGGAACGATCCTGGCGGCAGCTTGGCCGTGGCGAGTCACGACGATTTCTTCACCAGCTTCCGCCCGTGCGATCAAGTTGGTCAGTTTAGCCTTGGCGTCGGATACAGAGATTTCCATAACGCACCTCCAATTTGAAAATGGTCCATTGAATGGTCCATGTCAATCGCCGCGGTGGTAGGGGTGGCCGGAGAGGATGGTGGTGGTGCGGTAAAGCTGTTCGGCCAGCATGATGCGGACCATCTGGTGGGGCCAGGTGAGGGGGGAGAAGCTGAGGGTCATGTCGGCGGCGGCCACGAAGGCAGGGTCGAGGCCGTCGGCGCCGCCGATGATGAAGCTGGCGGCGGGGCGTCCGTCGTCGCGCCAGCGGCCGATGAGGGCGGAAAAAGCCTCCGATCCCAAGGACTTGCCGCGTTCGTCGAGGGCCACGATGATGCCTTCAGGGAGGGCGGCGCGCAGGGCCTTGGCTTCATCGGCCTTGCGGGAGGCCGATGAAGAAGCGCGGGATTCGGGGAGTTCGATGACGTCGAAACCCGTGAGGGCCAGCGGTTTGCCGCCGCCAATGGCGCGATCGAGATAGCGCGCCACCAGTTCACGTTCAGGCCCGGCCTTCATGCGGCCGATAGCGGCGATAGCGATACGCATTGGTTAGCGTTTCGCTAGCGTCGAGTGTAGCGCTTAGTGCGCATCGGCGGCGAAATCGGCCTGCCACATTTTTTCGATGTTGTAGAACTCGCGCACTTCGGGGCGGAAAATGTGGACGATCACGTCGCCCGCATCGACCAGAACCCAATCGCAATGGGGCAGGCCCTCAATGCGGGGTTTGCCGTAGCCAGCTTCGCGCAGGGCCACGACCATCTGATCGGCGACGGCGCCGACATGGCGCTGCGAGCGGCCGGAGGTGACGACCATGTGGTCGGCCAGCGACGACTTGCCGGTGATATCCACCGCAACGGTTTCCTCGGCCTTGGCATCGTCAAGGCAGTCGAGGATCACATCGATCAGGGGACGCACGGGAGCCGCCATGGTGGGCGCGGTGTCCGGGGTGGAATTGTTGGGCAAACCGGCCATCAGCAATGGCCTTCCGCCCATGCCATAAGAGCATGAGTCATGCGTTGGGGTAGCATCCTTGGTTGTTGATCGGAATGTACGCGCGTCTTTTCAAACGACAAGCGATCTGTTCCCGTTCCGGTGATCATCGTCACACTTGCTCAATATGCGCTTTTTAGCGCCTTTGTGCAAGGCGGGCGCCTCATTTGGTCTGCTTGCCACGTTGGCGCGCTCGAATGGCCGACGAGGAGAGCGAGGAAGTCAGGCCGTGCAGGTAGGTCCAGGCGGGGGCCTGATACATGGCAAGCCGGCCGGCATCGGCCTCGTCGACGCGGTATTTGGCCAGTGCCGTGGCGGCCAGCGAGGCTGGCGCGCGGCGGGACGAGCCGGGGCGGACATAGACCGCGATGGGCAGCATGGCGGCGATATCTTCCCAGCGCTCCCAGTGGTGGAAGTTGACCAGATTGTCGGCGCCCATGATCCACACGAAGTGGCGGTCCCGCATGGTCTTTTTAAGAAACACGATGGTCTGCCAGGAATAGGTGAAGCCGTGCGCGGCCTCGAAGCCGGTGACGCGGATGCGGGGGTGATCCATCACCAGGCGGGTGGCGTGGACGCGATCGGTCAGCGAGGCGAGCTCGGACTGGTCCTTGAGCGGATTGCCCGGGGTGACCAGCACCCAGAGCGCGTCGAGTTGCAGTTTTTGCAGCGTCTGCTCGGCAACGAGGCGATGGCCTTCATGGACCGGATTGAAGCTGCCGCCGAACAGGCCGATGCGCATGCCGGCGCCGGACGGCGGCAGTTCGGTGATGCCGGGAATGCGGAGAATGGGGCGGTGGGTCAAAAGCGGTCGCTTCGGAACGGAGGCAACAGTCCGGAATGCTCCTCCCCCTTCCAGGCGGAGGCTGGGTGGGGGTACTTCAATCTGCCTGAGTAAGCGTCAAGAACCCCCACCTTGATCCTCCCCCCGGAAGGGGGAGGTGCCGACTGATGATTCAACGCCCCCAAATTCACTGCTACGGCCTCGTCTGGCCGGTGCCGCGGACGCGGTAGTTGAAGGTGGTGAGCTGTTCGACGCCGACCGGGCCGCGGGCGTGCATCTTGCCAGTGGCGATGCCGATTTCCCCGCCGAAGCCGAATTCGCCGCCATCGGCGAACTGGGTCGAGGCATTGTGGAGCAAGATTGCCGAGTCGATGTGGTTGAAGAACTTTTCCACCGCGGCCAGGTCCTCGGTGATGATCGCCTCGGTGTGGTGGCTGGAATATTTCTCGATATGGGCAATGGCCGCTTCGAGGCCGTCCACCACCTTCACCGAGATGATCGCGTCCTCGTATTCGGTGTGCCAATCCTCCTCGGTGGCGGGCTTGGCCTCGGGGATCAGCCGCATCACGGCGGCGTCACCGCGGATTTCGCAGCCCTTGGCGACCAGCGCCTCGATGACGGGCTTGAGGTGGGTTTTGACCACATCCTTGTGGACCAGCAAGGTCTCGGCCGCGCCGCAGACGCCGGTACGGCGCATCTTGGCGTTGAGCACGACGGGCACGGCCTTTTCGAGATCGGCGGTCTTGTCGATATAGACATGCACGACGCCTTCGAGATGGGCGAAGACGGGCACGCGGGCTTCATCCTGGACGCGAGCGACCAGGGTCTTGCCGCCGCGGGGGACGATGACGTCGATATTGCCCGCGAGGCCCTTGAGCATTTCGCCGACGGCGGCGCGATCCACGGTAGGGACGAGCTGGATGGCCTCGGTGGGCAGGCCGGCCAGATGCAGGCCATCGAGCATGCAATCGACGATGGCCTGGCTGGAATGGAAGCTGTCGGAGCCGCCGCGCAGGATCACCGCATTGCCGGACTTGATGCAGAGGGCGCCGGCATCGGCGGTGACGTTGGGGCGCGATTCAAAGATCACCCCGATGACGCCGAGCGGGGTGCGGACGCGGGAGATATGCAGGCCGTTGGGGCGGTCCCATTCGGCAAGGACACTGCCGACAGGATCGGGCAGTTCGGCAATCGTCTTGAGACCCTCGATCATGGCGTCGATGCGCTCATCGGTCAGCGTCAGGCGATCGAGGAAGGCGTTGGAGATGCCCTTGATTGTAGCGGCCTCGATATCCTTGGCGTTGGCGGCGAGGATTTTCTGGCGATGCGCATTGATGGCGCCGGCAGCGGTGAGCAGGGCGGTGCGCTTGGCCTCCGGGCTGGCAATCGCCAGGACACGCGCGGCGGCGCGAGCGTTGCGGCCGATCTCGGCCATGAGGCTGGCGATGTCGGTCACCGATGACACTGCGCTCATAGAACCTCTCCTGCCTTTGATACCATGACCATATTATCGCGATGCACAAGCTCGCTGCGATTGCCCACGCCCAGCAGTTCAACCACGGTGGGGCCGCGCTTGCCCATGACCAGGCGGGCCTCCTCGCTGTCGAGGCCGACGAGACCGCGGGCGATTTCGTGACCGTCGGGATCGGTGATGGCGATGGCGTCGCCGCGATCGAATTGGCCCTTGACCTTGGTGACGCCGATCGGCAGCAGCGACTTGCCGGTCAGCAGCGCCCGGGCGGCGCCGGCATCGACCTGCAAGGTTCCGGCGACGGCCAGCGTACCCATGATCCAGCGCTTGCGGGCCTGGGCACGGGATTGGGCGGGGTGGAACAGGGTGTGGCGAGCGCCTTCGGTGAGGGCGCGCAGGGGATGGGTTTCGGTGCCCTTGGCGATGATCATGGCGGTGCCGGCTTGCGTGGCGATCTTGCCGGCTTCGACCTTGGTGGTCATGCCGCCGCGCGACAGGTGGCTCGCCGCGCCGCCCGCCATCGCCTCGATGGCGGGGGTGATGCTGGCGATGACCGGCAGGTGGGTGGCGGTCGGGTCCCTGGCGGGTGGAGCGGTATAGAGGCCATCGACGTCCGACAGCAGCACGAGGCAATCGGCCTCGATCATGGTGGCGACGCGGGCCGACAGGCGATCATTGTCGCCGTAGCGGATTTCGGCGGTGGCGACAGAGTCGTTCTCGTTGATGATGGGGACGGCACCCAGGCTGAGCAGGGTGGCGATGGTGGTGCGCGCGTTGAGGTAGTAACGGCGTTCCTCGGTGATATTGGGGGTGATCAGAATCTGGCCGGTGACGATGCCGTGGCGGCCAAGCGCTTCGGCCCAGGCCTGGCTCAGCGCGATCTGGCCGGCGCTGGCGGCCGCCTGGGATTGCTCGAGGGGAAGCGCAATGGCGTCGAGCTTGAGGAGGCGCCGGCCTAGCGCGATGGCGCCGGAGGAGACGATGACGATCTCGGTGCCGGCGGCCTTGAGGGCGGCGACATCCTCGGACAGATCGGCGAGCCAGGACGAGCGGAGTTTTCCGGTGGCGCTATCGACGAGGAGAGCGGAGCCGATTTTTATCGTGAGGCGGCGGTAGGGGGAGAGGGGGGAGGTCATCTTTGATTCAGCGCGAAATTCAAGGGCCCCTCACCCCATCCCTCTCCCCGGAGGGGCGAGGGGGCTTGGCCAGTGAGGTGACGGGATTTTGCCACAAGCGCAATCTGGTCCCCTCGCCCCTTTGGGGAGAGGGTTAGGGCGAGGGGGGCTTTTCTTGATGCGGTGCGGAAGGAAGGCCCCCTCACCCGACCCAAGCGGGTCGACCTCTCCCCCCAGGGAGAGGTGAAGGTAGAGAGCGTTGCTTGCATCAGGGCGCCCAATTGGGTTCGGCCTTGCGCCGTGCAGCCTCCAGCTTGGCGGCCTTGGTGGCGTCGAGGGTGTCGACGATGGCGTAGAGCACGAGGTCAGTGCCCTTGCCGGTGACGCCCGAGACCAGCATGACGTCCTGCTTGGACACCTTCTTGAGGATTTTCACTTTTTCCTTGAGCTCTTCGGGATCGATGGCGTCGATCTTGTTGAGCACGACGAGTTCGGGCTTTTCGGCCAGGCGCTCGTCATAGGCGGCCAATTCGGCACGGATGGTGGTGTAGGCGGTCTTGATGTCGGCCTCGGTGCCGTCGATCAGATGCACCAGCACGCCGCAGCGCTCGACATGGCCGAGGAAACGGTCGCCGATGCCGGCGCCTTCACTGGCGCCCTCGATCAGGCCCGGAATATCGGCCAGTACGAAATCGCGCTCACCGATGGAGACCACGCCCAGATTGGGGTGGAGTGTCGTGAACGGATAGGCGGCGATCTTGGGCTTGGCGGCGGAGACGGCGGCGAGGAAGGTCGACTTGCCGGCATTTGGCAGACCGACGAGACCGGCGTCAGCGATGAGCTTGAGGCGCAGCCAGATCCACTTTTCCACCCCGGGAATGCCCGGATTGGCATGGCGCGGAGCCTGGTTGGCGGAGGTCTTGAAATGGGCATTGCCGAAGCCGCCATTGCCGCCCGAGAGTAGCACGACGCGCTGGCCGACTTCGGTCATGTCGGTGATGAGGGTTTCGTTGTCGTCCTCGAAAATCTGGGTGCCGACCGGGACGCGCAGAACCGTGTCCTCGCCATGGGCGCCGGCGCGGTCCTTGCCCATGCCATGGGTGCCGATCTTGGCCTTGAAATGCTGCTGGTAGCGGTAATCGATCAGGGTGTTGAGGCCATCGACGCATTCGATGACGACGTCACCACCGCGCCCGCCATTGCCGCCATTGGGGCCGCCGAATTCGACGAATTTCTCGCGCAGGAACGAGACGGCGCCGGCGCCGCCATCGCCCGAACGTACATAGACCTTGGCTTGATCGAGGAATTTCATTGCGGTCTTCCAGTCCACGCGGCCCGCGTGATGATTGTGTCGATATGCTCCACCTCGGCGTTACGCGCAAGGCAGAGCAGGGTGGAGCGTCCGGTTTGGGTAAACCCGAGCTTGGTTTGGATGGCGAGCGATGCCTCGTTGAAGACAAAGACGCCGGAAATCACTTCGGCTGCGCCCGAGGCGCGAAAGTACCAATCGAGGCTGCCGGTCACCGCCTCGGTCATGATGCCCTGGCCCCAGAACGGCTTGCCCAGCCAATAGCCCAATGTGGTGCCGCTGGCGCCACGATGAAAGCCGATCTGGCCGGCAAAGCCGATGCCCGGCAGGTCGATGGCGAAATTGGTTTCGTCCAGCGGCAGGCCGGGGCGGCGGGTCTTGAGCCAGGCGCGGGCGTCGGCGAGATGATAGGGGAAGGGCACGCGCGCCAGGTTTCCCGCAACGTCGAAGTCATTGAGATAGCGCGCGATCGGTTCGGCGTCGCCCATGGCTGGCTGGCGCAGGATGAAGCGGCGTGTGGCGAGGCTGGTCATGGCGTCAATTCCAGGCGTAGCAGGACGACGCTTTTGCCTTGATGCATGCCGCTTTCAACCACGTCTTCGCCGATCTCTGCGAAGCCGGCCTTGCGCAGGACATTGCGCGAGCCGGTATTGCTCAGCAGGGCGCGGGAGCGAAGGCCGCCATAGCCCGCCGCTCTCGCCGCCGCGACCACGGCATGGGCGGCTTCGGTGGCATAACCCTTGCCCCAATGGGGTTCGCCAAGCCAATAGCCGAGCGCGGGGAGCCGATCGGGCGGCAGGTTCAGCCCCATGGTGCCGACATAATGCCCATCCAGCAAAATCGACCAGGCGAACTCCTCCGGTCCCCGGGCGACAGTTTCGACGAAATAGCGGCCGTGGCTTTCGTCGTAGGGATGGGGTAGGCGCTCCAGCACCTCGTAGATGGCGCGATTGTTCGCGAGCACCGCCATGTCCGGGACGTGCGCCAGGGACGGGGCGGCCAGGACCAGCCGCTCGGTGTGGATCGTCGCTGGAAGTGTGTCGCGCAGGCTCGCCATGGTATCCATCCAAAACGAAAGAGGGGAACCGGTCGACCGGTTCCCCTCAATCAAATGGGTTTGGCAAACACACAAACCGGGGAACGGGTCACCGGCTCGGGTTTGTAAGACCGTACCGGGTTATTCGGCGGCCATTGCCGGTTCGACCGACACGAAGACTTGCGAATTCGCCTTGGTGCGGAACGCAACCTTGCCGTCGACCAGTGCATAAATGGTGTGGTCCTTGCCCAGGCCAACGCCGGTGCCGGGGTGCCACTTGGTGCCGCGCTGACGGATCAGGATATTGCCGGCGATGACAGCTTCGCCACCGAACTTCTTGACGCCAAGACGACGGCCGGCGGTATCGCGACCGTTGCGGGATGAACCGCCTGCTTTCTTATGTGCCATGGTGCTTCTTCCTTATTCCTGATCGGC
The DNA here is from genome assembly GCF_028290625.1 of Devosia sp. GTDB lineage: Bacteria > Pseudomonadota > Alphaproteobacteria > Rhizobiales > Devosiaceae > Devosia. The sequence goes on along the minus strand of NZ_JAQGJM010000022.1, from coordinate 121,517 downwards.
CTTGGGAGCGGCTTTTTTGGCCGGGGCCTTCTTCGCCGGCTTTTCAGCGGCGGCTTCGGTTTGCGTGGCGGCGGCCTTCTTCGGCGCTGCCTTCTTGGGCGCAGCAGCGGCCTTGGCGGGCTTGGCAGCGGCGGGTGCTGCAGCTTCGGCGGCGGCGGCAACCTTGGCTGCTGCGCGGGCCTTGGCGGGCTTGACCGAGACGACAGCGGCGGGTGCTTCCACCTTGGCGGCGGCCTGGACGGTCGGCTTAGCGCCGCCGGTCAGGATTTCGGTGATGCGCACGGTCGACAGTAACTGGCGGTGGCCATTGCGGCGACGATAATTGTGGCGACGGTTCTTCTTGAAGATGATGACCGTCTTCTGCTTCTTGGTATCGAGCAGTTCGGCAGCGACGAGCGCGCCTTCGATCAGCGGAGCGCCGATTTCGTCACCGATCATCAGCACCTGGTCGAAGGTGACGATGGAGCCGGCTTCGGCATCGAGCTTTTCAATCTTGATAACGTCGTTGGCGGCAACCTTGTACTGCTTGCCACCGGTTTTGATCACGGCGAAAGTCATATCTGCGCCAGGCGTTGCAAACGCCCGGTCCCTTTGTGTCGCGCTTTGCGGCGCCGCAGATGAGCCCTTGAACTTTCGTCCGGTTCTGCGGTCTTCGAACTGGTGCCGGACGGATCCGGCGGGCAGCCTCAAGCAGCGGTTTGATAAACCAAAGAAGCGCGCCAAGTTGAATTGGCACGCATTCCGAGGCGGCTTATCGAGCCAAAAGGCCCAAGAGTCAAGGTGGCTCACGCGCCGGGCGGATACCATTCGCGCAGGCGTACTTCGGTGTCGGGGCCGACGGCGGTCTTGAAGGCTTCAACGTCGCTGCCCTTGTAGTGATAGGGATAGACGACGGCAGGCTTGAAGGTATTGACCGCCTCTGCGGCCTGCTCGACGGTCATCGTGTAGGGCAGGTTCATCGGCAGGAAAGCGACCGCGATGTTCTTGAGCGCCAGCATTTCGGGCGTCGGCTCGGTGTCGCCAGCGACGTAGACGATCTTGTCGCCAAACGTGAGCAGATAGCCGTTGCCGACGCCGACGGGGTGATATTGCATGCGGTCGGCGGTGGTGTTGTGGGCCGGGATGGCGGTGACCGGGGTATCGACCAGCGTGCCCTTGTCGCCATTGGCGAGCGCCGTGGCGTTGGCCTTGAGGGCTTCGGGCAGCTTGTCGAAGACTTCCTGGCTGGTGACGATCGGCGCGCTGCCAGCGATGGCCTCGAGCGTGGGCACATCGAAATGGTCGCCGTGGCCATGAGTGATCAGGATGGCGGTGGGCTTGGGCAGGCCCTCATAGGGCGCGGCGCCGCCGACGGGATCGACATAGATAACCTGGTCCTTCCAGCCGAGCAGGAGGCTGGCATGGCTGACCGGATGAATGACGACATCGCCATCGGAGGTCGTGAGAGTATCGCCATCCAGGGCGGTCGCGGTTTGGGCAAGGACGGGGCCCAGAGCCCCGGCGACTAAAGTTGCGAGGGGCAATGCAGCCATGCCGATGACAAGGTTACGACGGTTGGTCATGTCCAAATCCTTTTTGCGCAGGGTAATCCGGTAGTGAAACACCGGTGGGCGCGAAATAATCCCGGGCCCCCGAAAAGTTGACTTCAGGAGATGGGTTTGCGAGCGGCGCTGAGCCGGTCTCGCAGGGCTTGGGCGGTGCGCCGTTCGCCGTCCAATACACTGAGTTTATGCAGCGCGGTCCAGTTGTCCAGCGTCCAGGGCGCGGCATCGGGCGGAATGGTGATGACCGGCAAGTAAGCATCGGCATCCACTATGCCGGACGGCGCCAGCACAGGAATAATGGCGCGGCGATATTCGTCGCCCTCGAAGGCGTCGAGGATGGCCAGCTCGATCGCGGTCAGGTCGTGGAGCAGCAGGCCGGGCGCATTGCCGCCGGACGCTGCGATCAGCGCCGGATAGACCCGATGGGGATAATGGACGGCTTGGAAGCCGGGCGCGTGGGCAGTCACGCATTCATGCGCCGCCAGGGTGCGGCCCAACAGGGCATCGAGCACATCGGGATCGCGCAGCGTTCCATAGACAAAGAGCGGTTTGCCGGTCAAAGCCATCTCTATTGGTTCTGGGCGCAGATGGGGAGTTGCAGGTCTGCATTTGCTATGCCATAAGCCCGGCCATGTCGACTGAGCCCGCCGCAAGGGGGGCGTTACGACCTCGCGGAGAGGTGGCAGAGTGGTCGAATGCACCGCACTCGAAATGCGGCGTGGGGGTGACTCCACCGTGAGTTCGAATCTCACCCTCTCCGCCATTTATTCCTCCACACTATTGTGATAATTGCGGTTTCGCGTCTCAGCCGGGGAACGCGATCGGACCCCGATCAGCGGGCTTGTTAAACTTTCATTCAACATCAGCGCCGATTTCGATGGGGCCTTGGTGACTTTCTTTAGGTCTGTTGGGTTACGCAGGTGTGAATCGTTTGCCCCGGACAAGCCAGTATGCTTCCCGCTCTCCACCAGTCGCCGTATTTTCTGCGTGTTCTCAGCATGGTCAGGTTTCCACGCGTCCTCGACATCGGTGAGCGCATCGTTCTGGCGGCGCTATTCGCCTATATGGTGTGGACGTTCGTGCTGGCCTGGATGGGTGGCGCCTCCATCGTCATAGCGATCCTGCTGCTTTCGGAGAGCGTGGTGCTGGTCTTCGTGCTGTTGCGCCGGTTTACCGACGACGTGTCGTTTCGTCCCGCCGACTGGGGGCTGGCGCTGGTGGGGTCAGCGGCGCCCTTGATGGTGCAGCCGACCGGCACCAACAGCAATGCCGCCCTCATGGCGTTCTGCGCTATGCTGATGCTGGCCGGCCTCATGATCCAGCTTGCTGCCAAGCTCACCCTGCGCCGCAGCTTCGGGGCCGTGGCGGCCAATCGCGGCGTCAAGGTCGGTGGTCCCTACCGCGTGGTGCGCCACCCCATGTATGCGGGTTATCTGATGACCCATATCGGCTTCTTCCTGACAAATCCGAGCGCCTGGAATGCCCTGGCGTATGGCGTCTGCTGCATCGCGCAGATTGGCCGTATCCTGGCCGAAGAGCGGCTGCTGACCGTCGACAGCAAATACCGCGACTTTGCCGCTCGCGTGCGTTACCGCCTGATACCCGGCCTCTTCTGAGCTTGCGGCGGGGTAGGTCGCCGGGTGCAGACCTTGCGGGACTGTCGGAAGACGGGTTCAGCTTTCCTGATTTTCTGCCAGTTGTGCTGGGGAGCGGCTGGGCCTCTTGGAGTATCCCGATACTTCTGCGCCCGCTTCGCGGTGCAGGGTCACGAAATACAACGAGGCCAGCAGGACAATTGCGCCCATGAGCATTAGCGCGACCTGAAAATCGATGAGGCCCGGCGCGGGGGCGGCCCGCCACAGCTGGGAGAGATTGACGCAACCGGCGGCGGCGGCGACGCCAAACACCGACGAGAGCTGCTGGGACATGCTGGAGATCGTGGTCGCGGAGCTGCGCTGGTGGGCATCGATATCGGCGAAGGCAAGGGTCGCGAGCGCGGTGAACTGCATCGACCGCGTGGCACCGGCGAGCACCAGGATGGCAATGGTCAGCGGGTAGGGCGTTGCCGGTCCCAACAATCCGCAAGCGATAATGGCGAGGCCCGCGAGAGCGCCGTTGACAACCAGGACGGAGCGGAAGCCGAAGCGCCTGAGAGTGGGTGTGGTGAAGGCCTTGGCGGCAAGATTGCCGAAGAAGTAGGCGACCACCAGCCCGCCCGACTGCAGCGCATTGAGCCCGAAGGCGACCTGGAACATCAGGGGCAGCAGGAATGGCGTGGCATTGATGCCGATGCGCAGCAGGACGCCGGCCCTGGCGTCGGTCGCGGCGAATGTGGGGATCTTGAGGGTGCGCAGGTCGATGAGCGGATGGTCGCGGCGGAGCAGCCAGAACACCGCTGCAGTGCCGACGGCAATGCCCACAAGGGCCAGCGCGACGGCGTAGGTGGTTGAGAGCGTACCCTGGACCAGCGCATCGAAGCCGTAGAGCAGCGCGGCCAGGCTGATGCCGGTCAGCACGAATCCCACAGTGTCGAATGGGCGCCTCTTGAACTCGTGGTCGGGCGGGACGATGCGGGACACCAGCACGAAGGCGGCGATGCCCAGCGGCACGTTGATCCAGAAATTCCAGTGCCAGGACGCGTATTCGGTGAGAAAGCCGCCCAGCGCCGGGCCGATGACCGGGGCGAACAGTGCCGGCCAGATGGTCAGGCCGATGGCCGAGACGATTTCGGATTTCTGCGCAGTCCGCAGCACGATGATGCGGCCAACCGGGAACAGCACGGCGCCGCCGGCGCCTTGCAGCGCTCGCGCCACGACAAACTGCGTCAAATCCTGCGCCAAGCCGCAGGCAATCGAAGTGATGGTAAAGGCCGCGATCGAGACCATGAAGGTTCGTCGCGCTCCGAATCGGTCGGCAAGCCAGGCCGCGGCCGGGATGCAGATGGCGACGGCCAGCATGTAGATGGTGACGCCGATGCTCATTTCCAGCGTGCCGACCTTGAAGTCGCGCGCCATCTGGGGCAGGGCGGTGACGATGATCACGCCATCGAGGATCTGCGTGAACAGCGCGGCGGCGACGACCAGAGCAACGTTACGGGAATGTGGTGTGAGAACTGAGGGCATGGAGGCCGGTGGCTGGATGCAGACATTTTGGACACTCCGCTAGCCTGGAGTGGCGCTTTGTGTGCCACATATTTGCCCACCGGCCTATCAATGTTTGTTATTCCAGATGCAACATGCTGCGGCGAGCCAAGTGAGACCAATCCGATGAAGACCTCCTCCCATCTCTGGCCGGGCGTTCCCTTGGCACTGGGCTCGGCTGTGCTGTTCGGTGCCTCGGCGCCGCTGTCCAAACTGCTGATGGGATCGATCGACCCCTGGCTTTTGGCAGGGATCCTCTATCTGGGCGCCGGAGTTGGGCTGGCCATCGTGCATGTCGGCCGGCCGCTGATCGGGCTGCCGTCCCCCGAGGCGGCGCTGCAACGGCGCGAATTGCCCTGGCTGGCGGCGGTCGTGCTGTTCGGTGGACTGCTCGGTCCGGTGCTGCTGATGCTGGGCCTGTCGCAGACCAGCGCCTCGTCGGGATCGCTGCTGCTCAATCTGGAGGGCCTGGCCACCATGGGCATTGCCTGGGTGGTGTTCCGCGAGAACGTCGATCGACGTCTTGTGCTGGGTGCGGGCGCCATTCTGGCCGGCGCCGTCATCCTGTCGTGGAGCGGGGATGGTCTGCGTCTCGATACCGGAAGCCTCTTTATCGCGGCGGCGTGCCTGAGCTGGGGGATCGACAACAACTTGACGCGCAAGCTGTCCGCGGCCGACCCGGTGCAGATCGCCATGATCAAGGGGCTGGTGGCGGGCACCACAAATCTGGTGCTGGCGCTGTGGTTCGGCGCAACGCTGCCGTCTATCGGGATGATGGGCGCCGGCGCCGTCGTGGGGTTCCTGGGCATCGGCATTAGCCTCGTCATGTTCATGCTGGGCCTGCGCCATCTCGGTACGGCCCGCACCGGGGCGTATTTTTCGCTCGCGCCGTTTATCGGCGCGATCCTGGCCTTGGTGATTTTTCGCGAGGCGCCGACGATGCAACTGGCCGTTGCGGGCGCGCTGATGGCCGTCGGACTATGGCTGCATCTGGCCGAGCGGCACGATCATGAGCATGCCCATGAGACGCTGGAGCATGAGCATGCGCATGTGCACGACGAGCACCACCAGCATGCTCACGATGGGGCCGTCACCGAGCCGCATTCGCACTGGCACAGGCATGAACCGATGCGGCACAGGCATCCGCATTACCCGGACCTGCACCACCGGCACGGCCACAGCCACGGCTAGTTTTGGTGGTGCGCCTGGATTGACGTCCGGTGCGTTTGTTATTCGGCTCCTGGGCCTGTGGAGAGGGTGGCTGTGGGACACCGTCATGACCTCGACGGGGATATCATTGTTGTCGACTCATCCGGGGTGACACCATGACTGCTCCCGCCCGCTCGGCCGAAGGCCGTGTCCGCTTCGAAAACGTTCAGCGTGCCGTCCGCCTCTCGGCGCGGCTCAGCGACATTGGCTTCGATGATCTCGATGGCCTGCGGGCCGCGTTCTGCGAGCTCATCGGCAGGCCGGTGGGTGACCGATTCATGATCATTCCGCCCTTCTCAACCGATTGCGGTCTCAACACCACGATTGGCAGTAATGTCTTCATCAACCAGGGCTGCCACTTCATGGACATGGGCGGCATCACCATCGGTGACGACGTGATGATCGGGCCCAAGGTCAATCTCATATCCGCCGGGCACCCTTTGGCCCCATCCGAGCGCCGCAACGGCATCGTCGCCAAGCCCATCGTCATCGGCAACAATGTCTGGATCGGCGCGGCAGCGACTATCCTTGCAGGCGTTACGATTGGCGACAACGCAGTCATTGCGGCAGGCGCCGTGGTCAGCCGCAGCGTCCCCGCCGGCACGTTGGTGGCGGGGGTACCGGCACGCATATTGAAGCACCTCTAGGGAGAGATCGTCGAACGCTGCTCTTCGGCGACCACGGTTCGGCCGCCTGGCCGGTGCGTCTGGCGCAGGCGAGCCACCTCCACAAAGGCGAGAAACCCGAGGGCGGCAACGCCGGTGATGATGGCGAGCGCATAGGTCAGCCCGATCGTGCCGGTGAGCCATGCCAGCACGAAGGGCGCGGCGGCAGCCAGAACCTGGCGGGCGAATGCCATCCAGCCGAGGCGAGCGCCGTAGGAGGCGCTGCCGAACAAGGCCAGGGGCAGGGTGCCCTGCACGATGCTTTTGAGCCCGGAGCTGAAGCCGAGAAGAATGGCGAACACCACGGCGCCTGCCGCGAGCGGCGCCGTCAGCAGGAGAATGAGAATCGCGATCGGCATGATGCCGATGGCGATCAGCGTCGCGGGCATCGGATGTCGCTTCAGCCCGATCAGCATGTTGACCAGGCGCACCAGCACCTGGGCCGGCCCGAACAGGGTCGACACGACCAGGGCCGACGTGCCGAGGCCGAGGGCCGCCAGCATGGGAACCATCTGGTTGAGCACTGCGGACAGCGTGAAGCCCGCCAGCGCAAATCCACCCGTCACCAGCCAGAGGACGCGACGCTGCACAAGGGGCGGCATGACGCTGTCATGGATGACCGCGGGTGGCGCCTCCATCGTCAGCGCAGCCGCGCGCGAGCGGCGATGCTGGCCGGCGATGAGCAGATGGATCGGCAGGCAGATGGCGAGATTGACGGCCGCGAAGCCGATCATGATCGCCCGCCAATCAAGGACGCCGTGCAGCCAGCTCGTCAGGGGCCAGAAGATGGTCGACGCAAAGCCGGCGATCAGGGTCAGGTGGGTGATGCGCAGTCGCGCGCCGGCGCCGGTCGTCTGCACCAGAACGGCGAAAGCCGCATCATAGAGCACAAGGGACCCGGAAGCCTGCATGGCGATCACGGCGGCGGAGAAGACCCAAGGATTGGGGGCCAGGGAAGCCGCCAGCAGCGTCGCGGCCGCCAGCACCGAACCGGCCGCCATGACGGCCCCGCCGCCGTGGCGATCGATGCGCCGCCCGACCACTGGCGCCACGAGGCCTCCGGCCAGCAGGGCGAGGGAAAAGCTGCCGTAAAGCCAGGAGACGGGCCAGCCGAAGGTTCCGGCGACGTCCTCGGCCAGGATGGAAAAGCTGTAATAAAGCGTGCCATAGCCCAGGATTTGCGAGACGCCCAGCAGCCAGACGATGGCCGTGGGTCCCAGCTCGCGGCCGTCTCGCGTCATGCGCAGCACGTGGTTTTGTCGCGGGCGCCCAGCACGCTTGCCAGCGAGGCGTCGAACTCCCTGGGTGACAATGCGCTGGCGTTGGTGGTCACGTTGCGATACCTTTATTTCAATGATCGTTGAGATATTGAAATGCAGATGGAAGAAAAGCAAGCGCTAGATGCGTTTGGTGCATTGTCCCAGGAAACGCGCCTGCAGATGGTCCGTGCCCTGGTCATTGCCGGCCCCGATGGCATGGCGGCTGGTGCGGTGGGCGAGGCGGTGGGGGCGTCCTCTTCGAGTGCGTCATTTCACCTGTCCCACCTGGAGCGCGCCGGACTGGTGCAGTCACGCCGCGCCGCCCGCTCGATTATCTACAGCGCAAATCACGAGAGCCTGTCTGGTCTGGTCGCGTTTTTGATGCGGGACTGCTGCCAGGGGCATCCCGAGGTTTGCGCGCCGGCTGCGGCCACCGACTGCTGTTCGCCCGTTGCGGTTGTCGAGGCCATCGATGGCTGATCTGGCCAGGCGTCTGACCGCCGAAGCCCTGGGGACGGGGCTCCTGGTCGCGACCGTTGTCGGCTCGGGCATCATGGCCCAATCGCTGACGACGGATGTCGCCGTGATGCTGCTGGCCAATACGCTGGCGACAGGCGCCATCCTGGTGGTGCTGATCACCATATTGGGGCCGATTTCCGGTGCGCATTTCAATCCCGCCGTCTCCATGGTCATGGCGCTCCGACGGGAGTTGCGACCGCGAGATGCCCTCGGCTATTTGGCCGCGCAGGTGCTTGGCGGCATTGTGGGCACTGTCCTCGCCCATGCGATGTTTGCGCTGCCGCTATTGCAGGCCTCGACCAGGGTCCGGACCGGCGGGGCACAGTGGTTGTCCGAAGGCGTCGCCGCCTTTGGCCTCGTGGCCGTCATTCTGGCTGGCTTGCACTTTCGGCGGACCGCCGTGCCCTGGCTGGTCGGGCTCTACATTACCGCCGCCTACTGGTTCACGGCGTCGACCTCGTTCGCCAATCCGGCCGTGGCGATCGCGCGGTCTTTGACCGACACATTCTCGGGAATTCGCCCATTGGATCTGCCCGGCTTCATTGCCGCCCAACTCGCCGGAGCATTGGCGGCGCTGGCTCTCATGAGCTGGCTGCTGCGCGCGCCGATACCGGAAACTCTCGAACCGAAAGCTGCACCATGACGATCACGATCTACCACAATCCCGACTGCGGGACGTCGCGCAATACGCTGGCGATGATCCGCCAATCCGGCGAGGAGCCCGAGGTCATTCTCTACCTCGAAACCCCGCCCTCGCGTGACAAGATCAGGGAGCTGGTTGCGGCGGCCGGGCTGACCGTAAGGCAGGCGCTCCGGCAGAAGGACACGCCGTTTGCGTCGCTTGGTCTCGACGATCCGGCTCTCGATGACGAGGCGCTGCTCGACGCGATCGAGGGGCATCCGATCCTCCTTAATCGGCCTATTGTGGTGACGCCAAAGGGCGTGCGGCTGTGCCGTCCGTCCGAGGTTGTGTTGGAGATCCTGCCCAATCCCGATATCGGCCCCTTCACCAAGGAGGATGGCGAGGTGATCGTCGCCTGAAACGCCGAACCCGCCTAGACGCCGGACTGGATCAGGCTGGATACCACGCCGGCCGCGGCTAAAAACACCACGACCATCCAGGGCGGCAGTCGCCAGGTTGTCAGCAGGACGAAGCCGATCAGCGCGAGGGCGAAGTCCAGGGGCAGCAGGACCGCACTCGTCCAGACTGGATTGTAGAAGGCCGCGCCCAGGATGCCCACGACACCCGCATTGGCGCCGCGCATGGCGGCTTGCGCGAGCGGGCGAGCCCGGACCATGTCCCAGAAGGGCAGAATGCCATAGGCCAGCAAGCCGCCGGGCAGGAACACGGCGACCAGGGCAATCGAGGCGCCGAGAATTGTGTTCAAGCCCGGCCCCATTAGCGCGCCCAGATAGGCGGCAAAGGTGAAGAGCGGCCCGGGCATGGCCTGCGTCATGCCGTAACCGGCAAGGAAACTTTCGTTGGTCACCCAACCCGGTGCGACCACTTCGGCTTGCAACAAAGGCAGAAGCACATGGCCGCCGCCGAAGACCAGGGCGCCGGAGCGATAAAAGGCATCGAATACCGCGATCGCCCGGATGCCCGTGAGGTGCGCCAAAACCGGCGTGACAATGAGCAGCGCGGCGAACAGGACAAGCGCAATCGCGCCGGCCCGGCGGGTGACGGGATAATTCAGATGCTTGGTAACCGGCACCACGGCCGAGCGGCACAGCAACAGGCCGGCCAATGCGCCCAGCACTATTGCGGCGACCTGACCGAATGATCCGCTGGCCAGAACGGTGATGATGACTGCCCCAAGGGCGATGCCGATCCGTTCGCGATCGGGCGTCAGGTTCTTGGCCATGCCCCAGATGGCCTGCGCGACGACGGCGACGGCAACCAGTTTGAGGCCGTGGATCAGTCCCTCGCTGAGGGGACCCGTAAAGGCCGCGGCGCCAAGCGCGAAGGCAAACAGGATCAGGGCCGACGGCATGGTGAAGCCAAGCCAGGCGGCCAATCCGCCCAGAAGGCCATTGCCCCGCAGCAGCCCCAATGTGAACCCGACCTTGCTCGACGCTGGTCCCGGCAAGAACTGGCTCAAGGCAATGAGGTCGGCATATCCGGCCTCGTCGATCCACCGGCGACGCACCACCAGCTCGTCGCGGAAATAACCCAGATGTGCGATCGGTCCTCCAAAAGAGGTGAGGCCCAGTCGAAGAAACACGCAGAATATCTCGCGAAGTGATCCCTGTGTGGAGGCTTCGGCGTCCGCGGTCATGTCAATTTTCCTTCGGGGTGCGGCCTGTGATTAGAGGAGCTGGATAACTTCCAGATGACATCGGGCGGCGCCAACAGCGCTCGTTGGCTTGGGACCATTTGATGCCGCCCCTTAGGTGTATTGGGCCGGATCATGTCTCCGGTGTTCGGCCACATTCACAAGCTCGGCAAACCAGTATCATCGTGTTGATCGCGGTGCATATACTGGCGAAGGTGTTTCACCAGATCATAGGGAGACGACGCTGCGGCGCATGCCTTGCCCGCCCGCTGAGCCGTCCTCCCTATCCCGCGATGCCACCGCAGCGCGGCCACATCGCAGCGTCATGGCGACCACCGGCCGATTTTGGCCTTATCGAGGACTGCTCATGCCCGCTCAAGCCTATCTCAATCGTATTGCGACCGCGGTGCCGTCCAACGATGTCCACCAGTTCTTCATCGGTTTTGCCAGCTCGCAGCTGAGCGGCGATCCGCGTCGCCGGGCGATTTTCAACCGCATGGCCGACAAGGGCGGCATCGAGCACCGGTTCTCATGCTTCGAGCCGGCGAGCGACCCGGAGGGTGCCAGCACCGATCTTGCCGGGGTTTTCGCCCGCGGCGGCTTTCCCGGCACGGCCAAGCGCATGGACATGTTTGCCGGAGCCGCTCCCGAACTGGCGCGCCAGGCGGTCGAAAAGGTTCTCGATGGCGAGGATCGTAGCGCCATCACGCACCTGATCGTCACGACCTGCACCGGGTTTTCAGCCCCCGGCATTGATCTCGAAGTCATTGCGCTATGTGGCCTGTCGAGTTCGATCGAACGGACCATCATCGGCTTCATGGGGTGCTATGCGGCCATCAACGCGCTCAAGCAGGCGCGCCACATAATCCGCTCCGAGCCCGAGGCGCGGGTGCTGATCGTCAATATCGAGCTGTGCACGCTGCATCTCAAGGAAACCACGGATCTTGAAAAGCTGCTGTCGTTCTGTCTGTGGGGCGATGGCTGTGCGGCATCGATCGTCAGCGCCGAGCCGGTGGGATTCTGCCTGGACAGCTTTCGCGCCATCGTGGCAGCCGATAGCCGCGAACTGATGACCTGGAGCGTACGGGACGATGGCTTCGACATGGTGCTGTCGGGTCAGGTGCCGACGGCCATTCATGACACGCTGAGCGCGGGCATCGGGACGATCCTGGGCAATAAGAGTGTGGCCGATGTCGATCTGTGGGCGGTGCATCCGGGCGGCAAATCGGTCCTCGACGCGGTCGAGCGGGCGCTTGGCCTGTCGCCCGAAGCGCTGATGCCATCGCGGGCCGTGCTGCGCGAGAACGGCAACATGTCCTCGGCAACGGTGATGTTCGTGCTGGAGCGCATGCTGGCCGATCCCACTGTGGGAGACGTTGGCTGCGCCATGGCATTCGGACCCGGCCTGACCGCTGAGACCATGATGTTCCAGGCGGTTGGGACGCCTCACTAGTGCGCACCTCGCTGTCTTACCGGCTGATCAAGCCGGAGCTGCTCGACACAATGGCCGTCAGCGACCCGCGCGCCATGGCGTCGCGGCGCGATCTGGTACGCGTCAATGCGGTAATGTTCCAGAGCGTCATCATGGCGCGCCTGCTGCGCGCCAATCTTGAGCGCAAGCCGTTGCGCCTGTTGGAGATTGGCGCGGGGGATGGTCGCTTTATGCTCTCGGTGGCCCGTCGCCTGGCGCCACAATGGCCCGATGTCGAACTGATAATGCTGGACCAGGCCGATTTGCTGACACCCAAGGTGCGAGCCGCATTCGCAGCTCTCGGCTGGCGGGTGCAATCGGTGGTCGCCGATGTGTTCGACTGGATCGACAGGCCGGAAATCGAGGTCTTCGATGCCGTGTCGGCCAATCTGTTCCTGCACCATTTCGAGGACCTGGAGCTGGAGAAGTTACTGTCCGTCATGCCGAGGCTGACGTCATGCTTTTTGGCCACCGAGCCGCGCCGGAGCGGCTTGGCCCTGTGGTGTACCGGCTGGTTGCGCGCCATCGGCGCCAATGCGGTGACGCTGCATGATGCAGCGGCCAGCGTGCGGGCCGGTTTTGCCAGCGACGAGCTGTCCCGGCTTTGGCCAGGGGGAGCGGCAACGACGTTTCAGGAATGCCGGGTCGGGCCATTCACCCATGCCTTCGTGGCCCGCGGCACAGGCTGATGGACACACATTTCGATGCTGTGATCATCGGCGCCGGTCCCGCGGGCACGGCGGCAGCCATCGGTTTGGCGCAGCAGGGACGCTCGGTGGCGATCGTGGAGCGCAGCGAGTTTCCGCGCCGCAAGGTGTGTGGTGAGTTCACCTCTGCCACCAATGTCGATCTGCTCGACCGGCTGGGTGTCGGCGCGGAATTTCGCAGGCAGGCGGGGCCCGAAGTCAGGCGCGTCGCGCTGTTTGCCGCGGGTGAGCCGGTGGAAGCGCCTATGCCGCAGGGGCGGGGCACAGCCTTTGGGCGTGCGCTGGGGCGGGACGTATTGGACGGCCTGTTGCTGGACGCGGCGAGTGACGCGGGCGTGACGGTGTTTCAGCCCTGCCGGGCGGTCGACATCGTGCGCGGCCACGCGGCGGCCACCGTGGCAATCGAAACGGCGGGCGCCGTGCGGCAATTGCATGCTCCCGTGGTGATCGCCGCGCATGGCTCCTGGGAGCCGGGAAAGCTGTCGAGCAATTTCGCCAGGATTAACCGGCCGCGTGACTTCCTGGGGTTCAAGGCACATTTCCTCAAGGCGAAGCTGCCAGGCGACCTGATGCCGCTGATCGCGTTTCCGGGCGGCTATGGTGGCATGGTCTGGTCCGACCGTGATCGCCTGTCGCTCTCCTTCTGCATCCGGCGCGATGCGCTGGCCGCGGCCCGCCAGGCGAGCCCCGGCAGCAGCGCGGCGGAAGCCACGTTCATCCACATCCTGAAATTCTGCCCCGGCGTGGATGAGGCCCTGCGTGGTGCTGAACTGGCAGAAGGCTGGCTCGCCGCCGGGCCGATCCGCCCCGGCATTCGCCCGGCCTATGCGGATGATATCTTCCGCGTCGGCAATGTTGCCGGCGAGTCCCATCCCATCATCGCGGAGGGTATTGCCATGGCGTTGCAATCCGGCTGGATCCTGGCGGCGCAGCTTGGAAAATTCGACCACTGGGACAGCAATGCGCGAGCGGCGGCCGGGAGGGCCTATTCGCGGGCGTGGCGCAACCAGTTCGCGACCAGAATTCGGCTGGCGGCAGGCCTTTCGCGCCTCGCAACTTCGAGCCATGGTGCGAGCCTGATGCATCGCTTCATCAGCCAATTCCCCACCAGCCTGGCTCTTGGGGCCCGCCTGAGCGGGAAAACCAAAAGTGTCCCGGAGTTCACGGCATGACCTCCCATAAGCACTAAAGGTTTGAAGCCATGTGGGCGCCATTGCGGAAGGCCAGGGCCATGATCGTCAGTACGGGGTTGAAGCCGCCATTGGTTGGGTGCAGCGATGCGTCGGAGACGAACAGGTTGTCGTGCCCCCAGACCCGGCCCCATTGGTCCGTAACCGAGCCTTCGGGTGCATCGCCCATGCGGCAGGTGCCGGCCTGATGTTGGCCGGCCGATAGTTGCAGCACGGGGGCGCGGCCCCAGACCCGCGTGGCGCCGGATGCCGCCATCCAGTCATGCGCGCGTTCGAACATGAAGCTCGCGGTGCGCACGGTTTCAGGGTGCGTGGTGCCCGATAGTCGTACCACGGGCAGGCCGAAGCGATCGGTAACACGGCCATCGAGCGACACACGTGCATCCGGGCTGGGGATTTCGTGCACCGGGCCTTTGATCGACAATACGCGGCGGTAGCCATCGCGCATGAAATCCTTGGCTGGCCTGCCCCAACGCGGCAGGTCGGCGGGCAACGCCGATTTCCAGAAGATGGCCGGCAGCATGATGAAGTCGTCGGCCAGCATACCGCCGCCGACCACGCCATCATTGCCGTGGTTGAAATCGGTCGTCGCAATGGTGACGCCGGGTCCCTCGTCGTCGTGCACGTCCTGGTCGAACCAGCCATAGACGGAGGGATAGTAATGGCCCTGCAAATGCCGCCCGACCTGACCATGCGCGTTTCCGAGGCCGTCTGGATGCATCGCTGAACGCGACAGCAAGAGCAGGCGAGCGGTCTCGATCGCACCGCCGCTGACGACGACCATGCGGGCCGTGACGCTGCGGCTCTGTCGGGCGCCACCCTCGTCCGCGACCAAGGTCACGCCCGTCACCTTGCCCGAGGCATCGGTATCGATCGCGGTGACCATGGCATTGGGCAGCAATTGGCAATTGCCGGTGGCAAGGGCTCGCGGCAGCATGGTGTTCTGCGTGCCGTTCTTGGCGTTGCTCGGGCATGGGAAGCCCACGCAGGAGCCGCAGCCGATACAGGCGCCGCGGCCAGCGCGGGGGATCGTATTGATGAGCAGGGGTGGGGTGAAACTGTTCATGCCGAGCGCCGCCGCGCCCTGCTGCAAGGCGGCTGCGCTCTTGTGTTGCGGCACGGGCGGCATGGGATAATCGGCGCCTCGGGCACCCTGATGGCGATTGCCGTGGCTGTCGCCTGCCGCGCCGACCTGCTGTTCGGCCTGCTCATAAAAGGGGGCGAGATCGGCATAGCCGATTGGCCAGTCGGTGAGGGACGATCCCTGGGGAGTGCCATAGCGGCTGGCCATGCGAAAATCATCGGGCAAGAAGCGCCAGGCCTGGGCTCCATAGACCACGGTGCCGCTGCCCACCGCCGCAGCATTGTTATGGTAGCCGGGTTCGTGTGGCCGCACGACGCGCTCGGTGCCATCGGGAGCGACCACCACGCGCGGATTGCCGTCGATGTCGGGGCCGGCATTGTGACCGTGCTGGGACAGACGCTGGTTGCGCAGATGATCGCGCCGGCCGTCGGCGGCATAAGACATCTCGCGACCGCGCTCGATCAGGAGGACGCGCTTGCCCGCCTCCGCAACGAGTGCGGCGATGATGGTGCCGGCCGCGCCGGCGCCCACGACGATGCAATCGTAATCAAGGCGCATCGCCGGGCTCCATGTCGGCCTTAGGCATCGGTCCGTTCGGACCCTCGGGCAGGCGATGTTGGTAGCCGATCATGCGCCAGGACAGGGCATCGCGATTGCCGCTATTGGCCGGGTCGGCGTAAAAACCCTCGGCGGTCAGTTCGGCGAGGGCGGCAAACCAGTCTGCCTGCTGGTGCAGGGCTATAAGCGCGTCCTGCTGCTCGGCCGTCAGCTTGGCAAAAACAGCGTTAAAACGGGTGTCGGCAAGGTCATCGAGCTGTGCCAGGCCCGCCCAGACCGAGGCCGCCAATCCTGCCTGACTGGACAATTGGGCCATGACATAGTGGTCAGTTCCCAGGTCCAGCGCGCCGGGGTCCTGGTCGGCCGGGATGATCCTGTCGATCACCGCGAGAAGCGTCGCGGTTGCGGGTTTGGCCGTATCATCCATGACGGGCGACCGACGTGGCAAAGCGAGGGCGCAGCGTCAGCGCCGCATCGATAATACGGAGCGTGCATTTGCTTCCGGCATTACACATGAAAGCCTCCCTGGCCCACAAGCCGACATGCTGCTGGACGTGAATCGTGATTGCCGTTCACGTTCCGCAGTGGTCGCCGGGTGACATAGCGCATCACCGGATGGCCCCGGTCAATGCCGTAGGTGGCATTGTCGATTAGGATGAGCGTGGGCACGAGAACGCCGGGCGCCCAGCTCTCGTCGAGCAGCCAGCCGACCGGCGCCATGTCCCAGAGCGGTCGCGCGGTTTCAGCTTTCCAGGGCGCTGCTGGCGTCGTGCTGTTCTGAATTTGTGCGGATGCGGCGCAGGCCATCGATGAGTTGGCGTTCTTCGGCCAGGGTCACGCCCTTGAGGAACACCTTGAACTGGGTCTCGCCTTCGGCCTGCATCTGTTCGAAGACCGGAATGGCGGCCAGGGTCAGGAAAACGCGGCGGACGCGGCTGTCGGAGGGATCGGGGCGGCGCTCGATCCAGCCGGCGGCGGCGAGCTTTTCCAGGAGGGCGCCCGCCGATGCGCGGCCCATCTGCATCAATGTGGCCAGGGCCGACTGGGTCAGGCCTTCCTGCTTGTAGATGTGCATCAAGGCCCACCACTGCGAGTGGGTCAGGCGGTGCCGCAGCATCAGCTTGTCGAACTGGGTGCTGATATGGCGGGACAGCTCCACGATCAGGTAGAACAGTTCCTCGTGCTCCACATAACCCGGCTTGGACAGCGTTTTCAGCCTGATGGCCTCGGCGCCGGCACTTTCGATTCTGTCCTGCGGCACGGCGCGTCCCTTCTCGTCTCGTCTGACCCGTTCCCGGGCCGTAGTGTAACATACAAAATGCTGGCACTCATTGTATGTCATGATACAAAGCATGCGAGAGCATATCGAGCAGCGGCGCAGCTTAAGCAGATGAACGTCTATCACAAGTGGTCAAAGACCCAGACCAAGCCGTTTCCCGGAGAGTCCGATGCTGAGCTGAGGCAGCGGACGGCCGAGATCGACGCCATTATCGAAGGCTTCCGCTGGGGGCGCTTCACCAGCGCCGAAGCCGAAGCGATGGACAAGCGGTTGCAGAGCCTGCAGCAGCCACCCCAAACCGGCCGACGCCAGGTATCGGGGTCCTACTAGCGGTTGTACGCGCGCGGTCCCAACCCCGATCTCCCATAGGTTGCCGTGGGGATTATGTCTTTGACCAAACCCATAGACTCGGCAGACGTTGGCGCTCTCAATTGGAGCGTCAGGCATGGCTTGGTACACTGTCAGTTACGACCGTTTGTTTGATGCCTTGCGCAGCGCCGTCGAGTTTTGCAAACCCCTGCAATCCATCTGGATTATCGACACGCCACTTCTGCCAAGCCAAGTCATCGCCGTGCTGCTGGACGTTGGCGTCTTGGACGATAATGACGGGATCATTGTTCTGGAAATAACCGGAGTAGGTAACTATCGGCGCGTCATCAACCAAACCGTTGCGGATTGGCTCGACGGGCATCTGACGAAGCAATAACGAGTTTTGCCATGCGGTATGCGCTGCGCCGCAAGCGTTAGACCTTTACGATGCCCGGGATTCTGTCACGTGCCGCGCTTGAAGATGCTGACGCCTTCGATGGTGTTGGTGTAGGCATCGCCGCGCACATATTCGTCGGCGCCGTGGGTGACGGTCTGGTGTGCGGCGAACTCAGTGCCAATCTTGGTGTAGAGGCGGCTTTCGTCGGTGTTCAGGACAGTCTTGCGCAGGACGTTGGAAGCGACGTAGCCGCTACGTTAGAGACGTTGGCGCGGTCTACAATGGAGGCTGCGCACGTTGCCGCCACGCTCCACCAGAGCCACCACGGCGCGCTTGCCGGAAGGACCGCGACGGGTCTTTGCCTTGAAGGGTTCGCCGCTGGTGCGATGGGTCGGCTATTCTTCGGTCTTGCCGAAGCAGGTTTCGTCCGCCTCGACCACAGCGCCAGCGCCGCCCCTTGCTCGCCCTGGCGACAGCGGGCACCTGCTGTTCTCCAGCCAGATGGACGGCGCGTTCGAGGCCATGGATGTCGATACGCTGGATGTGCTGTGGAGCGTCAACCTCGGATCGCCGATCAGCGCGCCGCCGATGACCTATTCGGTCGACACAAGTAAACTGTCATTTTCGGCGCCGGCTGGTCCGGCGCCGAGTGGCGATGGTTATCCCTTGACCCCGGCGGATAGCATGATGGCCTGGGTGACGCGGCGCTGGAACAGCAGGTAGACGACGGCCACGGGCAGGCCGGCCATGACGGCGGAGGCCATCAGGCGGGCATAGACAATGCCATAGGCGTCCTTGACCTGGGTGATGCCGACCGGGACCGTCATGGTGGCTTCACCGGTGGCGGCGAGGAAGGGCCACAGGAACGCATTCCAGGCACCGATGAAGGTGATGATGGCAAGGGCGCTGGTAATGCCCCAGTTCATCGGCAGGTAGATGCGGAACAGGATCTTGAACGGGCCGGCGCTGTCCATCTGCGCGGCCTCCCGGTATTCCTTGGGCACCGAGTCGAAGAACTGCTTGTAGACGATGATCACCACCGGAACGATCAGCTGCGGCAAGATGATGCCGGGCCAGGTGTTGAGCAGCTTGAACTGTGCCATCAGGACGAAATGATTGACGATCAGCGCCTGCATGGGGACCATGAAGCAGGCCAGGATCAGCACGTAGATGACCCGCCGGCCGGGGAAATCGAGCTGGCTCAGCGCATAGGCGCAGCCGGCCGAACTGACGATGACGATGGCGGTGATCAGCGCCGAGGTCACCAGCGAATTGATGTACCAGTAGCCGATCCGCGTATTGTTCCAGATGTGCTGGTAGGCCTCGATATTGAGGCGTTTTGGCCAGAGCGACAGGCCGCTGGCGATGACTTCGCTCTCGGATTTGAACGAGGTGATGACCGCCCAATAGATCGGGAAAAAGGCCGCGAGGGCAAACACGATGGTGATGGCGGAGAGGATCAACCCGCCGACATCGATGGCGCGGTCGCGGCGGACGCGATCTGGGATGGCGCGGCTTTGGGGAATGGCGTCGGCGCTCATTTCTCACCTCGGGCACGGAGCAATTGATATTGGAGGACGGAGAGCACGATGATCATGCCGAAGAGGATCACCGAGGCGGCGGCGGCCTCGCCGCCCTTGTTCTGCTGGAAGGCGGCTTTGTAGATGTATTGCACCAGCACGATGGTGGCGTCCTGCCGCCCGCCGATCGAGAACAGGTAGACCTGGTCGAAAATCTTGAGCTGGGCGATAAGCTGGATGGTCAGCACCAGCGCGGTCACCGGCCAGATCAGCGGCCAGGTGATGCGGCTGAACTGGCGCCAACGGCCGGCATTGTCGAGCGCGGCGGCCTCGTAAATCTCGGGCGAGACATTGCGCAGCCCGGCGATGAACAGCAGCACGTTGAAGCCCAGCGTCCACCAGATGGTGACGACGGCGACGGTGGGCATGAAGAACGGAATGGTGCGCGTCAGTGACAGTCCCTGGCCGCCATTGAAGGGGCGCACAAGATATTGAATCATGCCGTATTGCACGTCGATGATCCAGTTCCAGGTGAGGAACACCACCGAGACGGGCAGGATATAGGGCAGGAAGAAGCAGGCCATCACGAAGCCCTGTTTCCAGCCCTTGAGCCGGTTGACCGCCATGGCGATGGCTAGCGACACCAGCGTATTGGGGATGACCGTCAGCAGGACGAAATAGGCAGTGTTGAGGAACGCGGCGCTGAACAGCTTGTGGGTCAGGATGCGAACATAGTTCTTGAAGCCGACCCAGTCGCCGGGGCCGATCAGGGGCGCATCGGTGAAGCTCATGATCAGCATCTGGATCGTCGGCCAGACGAACAGCGCGCCATAGATGACGACAAACGGGCCGACGAGAACCGCCGCGGCCAGATATTCCTTGCGCCTGTCCCTGAGCATGATGGTCTCTCCACGGTATCGGGGCACCAGTCACCCCCACCCAACCTCCCCCTGAAGGGGGAGGAGCCATTTCGTTGTTTGAACTCGATATTGCCTCACACACCGCCCGGTTCCTCCCCCTGTCAGGGGGAGGATAGGTGGGGGTAAGGCCGCCAGCTCTAGAGCTGCCCGTTCAAGTCGTCGCGCATCTGCGTGGCGGCTTCGGCGGGGTCGATTTCGCCCGAGGTGGCGGGCACGATGTAGTTGGTCCAGGCGTCGCCCAAGGGCGCGGCGGGACCAGCCAGGATCGTGCGCGGATCGAAGACGGCGGTAGCGGCGAAGCCCGCATAGTCGGACTGAGGCTTCAGGGCCTTGAACTCGGCACTGTCACGCACCGCGTTGAAGGCCGGGATATGGCCGGCACCGGCCCAGGAGATGGAGTGCTCGTCCATCCACTTGATGACCTGGAGCACGGCAGCGCGCTTCTCCGGATCGGCTTCCTTGCCGGCATTGGCGGGGATGACGAAGGCGTGCGAGTCAGACCAGGCGGCCGACTTGTCGAACAGCACGGGGAGCTGCACTGCGCCCCAATCGAACAGTTCGCCCTTGGCGTTCAGATCGGTCATGGTGGGGACTTCCCAATTGCCCATGATGAAGAACGCGGCCTTGCCGGAGGTGAAGGTGGCGAGCGCGGCGGGAGATTCGATCTGCTTGGGCGTCCAGCCCTTTTCGACCCAGCGGGCCATGGTGGCAGTCGCGGTGGTCAGCTTGGCCAGATCCTCGTCGGTGGGGAAGAACCCGCCGGCATCGGCGTCAAACATGGTGCCGCCCTGCTGGCCGAAGAAGGAGTAGACGGCGCGGTAGCGGTCGCCGGTCGGCATGGAGAGGCCAACTTGGTCGTCATGGGTGAACTTGGCCAAAGCGGCCTCGAAGTTCTCCATGCCGTCGAGGCCCTTGGGCAGGCCATCGTCGCCAATATAGCCTTCCGCAGCCAGCATGGCCTTGTTGTAATAGAGGATCAGGCCATGCTGATCGAAGGGCACGGCATAGCGCGTGCCATCGACCTTGGCGGCTTCGGCGGCGGCCGGGGTGAACTGGTCATCCGCTAGGCCGACGGCGGCCAATTCTTCATCGGTGATGGGCGACAGGGTGCCGCTATCGACCGCGAGCGGAATGCGCGACAGGTGATAGGTGGCGATATCGGGACCTTCGCCGATGGCCGAGGAGGTCTGCAGCTTGGTGTAGAAGGGGGTACCCCACTCGAGGGTCGTGCCTTCGATGGTGATCTGGCCTTCGTGCTCCTTGTTGAAGCCGTCGATCAGCGCCTTCATGCGCACGCCGTCACCGCCGGCCAAAAAGTCCCACCAGACCACGGTCTGCTGCGCCATGGCGCCGGTGGCGAGCGCGAAGAAGGCCGTCGAGGCCAGGGCGAGGCGTCGTATTGATTTTCTCATGCGTATTCCTCCCATTTGGTTTTGCTCTATGCGGCTTGTCGGTCGGGCGGTGCGTCGCATTGAGCCTGGTAAGCGCACCGCCGGAAACTGGATGCCGACCTCAATCGGCGTGGTAGGCCACTCCCGCCGCATCGAAGAGATGCGTGCCGTCGCCATCGGCGGCGAGCGAGACCGGTGAGCCGGTCTGCAACTGGCTCTTGCCGACGTCCTCGGCGACGACCAGCGAGCCGTCGAGCAGGCGGACATGCAGCAGGGTGCGGTCGCCCAGGCGTTCGATCAATTCGATGGTGCCGGAGAAGCTGCCATTGGGGGCGACCCGCAGGGCGTCGGGGCGGACGCCGAAGGTAAGTTCGCCGCTGGGCAGGCCGGCACTGGCAATATTGGTGACGATCACCGAGCCGCCGGTGGTGACGACGGCGCGGCCGTTTTGCTCGGCCAAGGCGGTGACGGGCATGAAATTCATCGCCGGAGAACCCACAAAGGCTGCGACGAACCGGCTGGCGGGCCGGGAATAGACCTCCATCGGCGTGCCGATCTGCTCGATCTTTCGGTTGTTCATCACCACGATGCGGTCGGCCAGCGTCATGGCCTCGATCTGGTCGTGGGTGACGAAGATCATCGTGGTCTTGAGGCGCTGGTGCAGTTGCGCCAATTCCACCCTGGTGCGGACGCGCAGGCTCGCGTCGAGATTGGATAGTGGCTCATCGAGCAGAAATGCGGCCGGTTCGCGCACGATGGCGCGGCCGATGGCGACGCGCTGGCGCTGGCCGCCCGAAAGCTGGGCTGGACGGCGTTCGAGCAAAGCGGTGATTTCGAGCATGCGGGCGGCTTCATCGACGCGGCGGCCGATCTCGGCCTTGTCGGTGCCCACATTCTGCAGGCCAAAACTCATGTTTTCGCGCACGGTCATGTGCGGATAGAGCGCGTAATTCTGGAACACCATGGCGACGCCGCGCTGGCCGGGCGGAAGCTGATCGACGCGGCGCTCGCCGATGCGGATTTCGCCGTCATTGACCTCCTCGAGACCCGCGATCATGCGCAGCAGGGTGGACTTGCCGCAGCCCGAGGGGCCAAGGAAAACGATGAACTCGCCGGACTTGATGTGCATCGAGACCCGCTCGAGCACGCTCACGGCGCCATAGGACTTGCTGACCTCGGACAGGACGATATCGGCCATCTTGGTTCCTCCTCATGTGGGCCAGCGCAGCTCCGCTGTCTTCCGGCCAATCGGCTCTTGCTTCCCCTCGCCCCTTGCGGGAGAGGGACCGCAATTTCTTCGTTCAGAAGAAATTGCAGGGTGAGGGGTTTGTGCCCTCCCATGCTTGGGTGCCGGAACCTGAGCCCCGATACCCCTCATCCGCCCCTACGGGGCACCTTCTCCCGCAAGGGGAGAAGGGAAGTCGAGACCTCTGCGCGAGGCCTACCGATCCACCTGCAATTCCTTGGCCGTCTGCACCACACCATCGAACAGCGCCGCCGCAACCGGATCTGCACCCGCCGTCTCCCGCGTCAGCCGGAACGTTGTGGCGACGACGCCGCCGCGGCCGACGCGTTTTTCGCCGATGATGGCGGCGGCCTTGTGCACCCAGCCGACGACGATGCCGGCATGCACGTTGGAGCCGAATTCCCAGGGGCGGAAACCGGTCAGCAGGTGATGCGGCACCACATCGGAGAACGAGAGATCGAAGATCGGGCCGCCCGGAATATTGGCGAAGGGACCATCGCGACGCACCCAGGAGAAGCCGGCGATCCAGTCGCCGCGATAGATGGTGCCGTCGCGCTCGACCAGGCTAATGCCGGGCAGGTGCTGCTCGACACTGGCGCGGAATTTTTTGCCATCGGCGACGATGCTGCGGTGGGGCAGTTCGCCATCGGGCATGTCGGTGCGCAGGTTATTGTTGGTCTTGACCGTGCCGTCGGCCAGGATGGCGTAGCGGGCGCCGGCCTTGATGGCTTCCACATCGGCGCCATCGACAGCGTGGACGAGGTGAACATCGGCTTGCTCGGCAGACACGACGCGATAGCCGAGGCCGGTCGCGTAAGCAGCCAGTTTGGCGTCGGCTATAGCGAGGGTGGGCAAGGACGCCGTCTGGCGGCTGGCATAGACCGAGATATCGAGGCTGTTGCGGGCCAGCTCGGCGCCGTTGGCGCTCAGCACGAAATCGAGGTGCAGGATGCGGTTTTCGTTTCCAGCCGGAATGGCCAGATTGAGCGCGGTCTGCGTGGTCGAGACCTTGCCGCTAGCGGCAATGGCCGTCGAACCCGAGAGGTCGCCGCTCCAGCTCAGTTGGGCGCCGGCCGGAATGGTCTGGCCGCCGCTCGCAATGGTGACGTCGACGGGCAGGCTGGTGCCCGCATAGGCCGAATAGCGCAACGGGCGCGGCACGATGACGATGTCATTGTTGATCTGGGCGAAGACGTCGTGGAAGACGCGCGGATTGCGCTCGATATCCAGCAGGCCATTGGCCTCCCAATGCACGTCGGTGAATTCGGTGATCACGTAGCCCATGATCGAGGCATGCTGGCGCATGGTCTCGATTTCGTAGCGCAGGTTCATGAACTGATACCACTGCACCGCGGTGATGAAGCCGTCGAACGAGCCGAAGGTGCGGTGCAGGTCGAGCGCGGCGAAACGCTCCTCGATGCCGTGGGGCAGGGCAACGCCATCGCCCCAGAGCGAGCCGGTCTCGAACCAGTCGGGCTCGCTGCCATCGGGACGGCGCAACTTAGCTGGATCAGGAAGGCCCCAAACGCCGAACTCCGAGACAATGAGTGGCTCATCGCCCCGGCGCTCGGCGTCTCCCAGGGAGGAGAAGGTCCAATCGGCGCCGGCGGCGAACTGGGCGGTGATATCGTCCCACTCCTGCCGCCGCTCGGGCACCGAGCGGTAATAGTGGTAGTCGTTGAGGTCGGTCTTGACGTGGAAATTGGGAAAGCAGGCCGAGTTGTCCACCACCAGACGGGTCGGGTCCTTGGCCTTCAGCCAATCATAGGTGTCCTTGACCCAACCCCGATGCTCGGCATTTTCGAGCATGCGGGTGCCCCAGTCCTCGTTGATGATCGTCCAGGCGATGATCGAGGGATGGTTGCGGTCGCGTTTCAGGATGCCCGTCATGGTGTCGCGCATGCGCTGGGCGGACTTGGTGGTGAAGTTGGCGACGTTCGGGATTTCGGTCCAGACGAGGAGCCCGAAGCGATCGGCGACTTCGTAATAGCGCGGGTCCGGCACCTTGATGTGGCAGCGCAGCAGGTTCAGGCCGAGATGCTTGGCTTTTCGCGCCTGGTCCTCGAGAAATTCCAACGACGGAGGCGTGTAGATGCCATCGGGATAGTAGTCCTGGTCGAGCGCGCCGCGCATGTAGATCGGCTCGCCATTGAGCAGCAGTTGGCCACCTTTGGCTTCGATGGTGCGGAAGCCGAAAGTGTGGGTGGCGCGGTCGGTGCCGTCATCGAGATCGACGATCAGCGAATAGAGATTGGGAGCCTCGGGGGACCAGAGCTTGGCATTGGCGACGGGGAGCGAGGCCGAGACGCTCGCGGCGGCGGTCACATCGCCGATGGCGACCGTGGCGCCATCGGCGTCGAGCACGGTGAGTTGGACCGGGAGGCCAGCGGCAGCATCGGTGAAGGCGAGATCAAGATTGACCGTGCCGTCCATGCCGGCGGTGATGATGACATCCTGGGTGCGACGGCTGTCGCGGGCTTCCAGCGTTACCGACTGCCAGAGGCCGCCGATGCGGCCATACCAGCTGATCTTACCATGGGGCACTTCGCCGAACGGGAAATCCGGATAGGCGCGCTGATCGGCCGTGGGCATGGTGACCCGCACTTCGATCTGGTTGCTGGCCTTGAGCAGGCGCGTCGGCAGCACGAATTCGAACGGCAGATAGGCGCCCTCATGGGTGCCGATGGTTTCGCCATTGAGCAGGACTTCGCAGAAATAGCTGACGGCGCCGAACTTGAGCGCCAGCTCCTGTTGGCCCCAGCCTTCGGGCACGCTGAAGCTACGCTGGTAGACAGCA
Organism: Devosia sp.; assembly: GCF_028290625.1. Lineage (GTDB taxonomy): Bacteria > Pseudomonadota > Alphaproteobacteria > Rhizobiales > Devosiaceae > Devosia. Next base: position 96,036 of record NZ_JAQGJM010000022.1, on the reverse strand, counting down.
TGGCCGCTGGTATCGACGAGATCGGAGAATTCGGCCTGCCAGGGACCGGGCACATGCGCATCGCGCCAGGGGCCGTCCTCGTGGCGGAAGCGCCAGACGCCATCCAGCGACAGGCTGCGGCGCGAAGCCGAATTTGCATCCTCGGCTCTGGCCAGGCTCGTACCGTTCATTCTCCACCCTCAGCAATATTAGTTATATTATTATCAGCATATGGCGACCGCACCGGTCTGGCAAGGGGGTCAATTCGCGACGCAATCCGTTAGCCATTCGCTAGCGCATTCGGCTAAGTGGGACTCAAGAGTGAACGCAAATGAGGGCCCGTGCCGATGGAAAAGCGCGCGACCATGCTCGAAGTGGGCGAACTGGCGGGTGTGTCGCAGGCGACGGTGTCGCTGGTGCTCAACGGCGTGCCCAATGCGCGGATATCCAAGGCGACGCGGCGGCGCGTTCTGGATGCAGCCGAGACGTTGGGCTATCGCCGCGGCAAGGCCCATCCGGTGCCCGAGGGCCGCAAGCGGGTGATCGGGCTGTTTATCGACGAAGTGTCGACCACACCATTTTCGGCGCAGTTCATCGAGGGCGCGCGGGACGAGGCGGCGTTGCAGGATGTGAGCGTGGCGACGTTCTGCACCCGAAGCGATCCGGCGCTCGAACAGGCCGCCATCGACCTGCTGGTCTCGCAAAAGACCATCGGGGTGATCTACACGTCATTGATCACGCGCCAGTTGGTGGTGCCCGAGATGTTCTCGGCCCTGCCGCTGGTGCTGCTCAATTGCTATGAGCGCAAATTGCGCTATCCAACCGTCGTGCCGGGCGACATTGTGGGTGGCTATGTGGCGACCGAGGCACTACTCAAGGCGGGGCATCGCCGCATCGCCCACCTAGCGGGTGAAAGCTTTATCGAAGCGTCGGTTGATCGTGAGCATGGCTTCCGCCAGGCCATGACCGATTGGCAGGTGCTGGTGGATGAAACCCTTGTGTCGCTGGGCGGCTGGACCTTGCGGCATGGGCGCGAGCGGGCGCTGGCGCTGCTGTCGCGACCCGATCGGCCAACGGCGGTGTTCTGCTTCAACGACCGCATGGCGATCGGTTGCTATCAGGCGGCGCAGTCACTGGGCCTGCGCATTCCGCAGGACGTTTCCATCATGGGCTTTGACGACGAGGATCTGTCGGGGTTCCTCGATCCGGGCCTGTCCACCATGGTGCTGCCGCATGACGAAATGGCGCGGTGGGCCGTCGGACAATTGCTCGATGGCTATGACAGCGCCGACCAGGACGAGCGGCTGCAAAAGATCAAGATCGAGTGCGAGTTTGTTGAGCGTGGATCCGTCGCTCGACCCAATAGCTAGGCTTTGCGCGGCGCTGCGACCGAATCACGCTCGACCAGTGGGCATTCGAGCTTGGTGATGGGAAAGCGCTGCGTGGCGGGGGTGGTTTCGCCGAATTGTTCGATGATCCACTGGCCCATGCCGCGATGCGGCAGTATCGAGGTGGTCAGGCGCGGATGCAGGTGGCGCGAGATTTCCTCGTCGTCATAGCCGATCACCGACATGTCGCGCGGGATATCGAGCCCGGCCTCCTTGAGCGCCTCGTAGCAGCCGATGGCGGTGCGGTCGTTCTGGCAGAAGATGGCCGTGGGCGGTTCGGGCAGAGCCAGCAATTTGCGCGTGGCCTCGTAGCCGGCGCTGGCCGACCAATTGCCTTCGACCACCAAAGCGGGATCGAACGGAATGTCGGCGGTGGCGAGCGCGCGGCGGTAGCCCTTGAGGCGATCCTGGGCCGCTTCCATCCAGATTTCGCCCGTAATGGTGGCGATACGCCGGTGGCCGTGATCGACAAGATGGCGGGTGCTGCGCTGGCCGCCGGCGATCTCGCTGGGCACGACCGCGGGGTGCGATTGCTTCTCGGTATAGCAATTCAGCAGAAAGACCGGCACATCGAGCGCCAGGATCTCTGGGGGAAGTTCGACCTCGCGGGTGAAAATGGTCATGTAGACCAGGCACGAAATCCCCTGGTCGACGAAGGCGCGGACCACTTCCGCCTGGGTCTCGGGATCGTTTGAGGTTTGGGCGACCATGACGATCATGCCGTTCGAACGCGCCGCCGTGTGGGCGCCATCGATCGCCACCGCCGCCTCGGGGCTGGTGGCCAATTGATCCACCACGAATCCGACGCGGGGAACCGCCGTCTCGCGCTTGAGCGAGGCGCCGCTCAGGGGCGCAATATAACCAAGACGCCGCGCCGAATCGAAAACGCGCTGCCGCGTCTCCGCCGACAGCTTGATGCCCGGCGCGCTGTTCAGCACGAACGACACCGTCGCCTGCGAGCATCCAGCCTCGCGCGCCACGTCCGTCATGGTGATACGCCGAGCCCGCTCCGCCCGAATGCCGCGGGCGGACCCCGCGGCAGCTACAGTGGTTTCGGTATGCCGCGGCATGCAGGGCCCAATGCGGGTTGGAAGGCAGGTCAGCTAATAGGTATCAAAAACTAATTCATATTAGCAAGCCATGTTCACCTATGATTTGGCTGGAATGGTTCTGCCGGTCAGCGCGGTATCGACGGCCACTTCCACCGACATGCCGGGCAGCAGGCTGGTGCTCAGGGGCTGGTCGGCGTCGATCTCGATGCGGACCGGGATGCGCTGGGCGATCTTGGTGTAGTTGCCGGTGGCGTTATCGGGCTTGAGGACGCTGAACTCGGAGCCGGCGGCGGGGGAGATTTCCGAGATATGTCCGGCGAGGCGGGCGTGATTGAGCGCATCGACGGTGAAGCTGACTTCCTGCCCGACGGCGATGCCGAACATCTGGGTTTCCTTGAAATTGGCGATCACCCAGGTATTGGGCGGGGTCACCGAGGTGAGCTGGCTGCCTACCGACACATATTGGCCGACCCGCGCGGTGACTTCGCCGAGGGTGCCATCGACCGGCGCGACGATCTTGGTATTGCTCAGGTTGATGCGGGCGAGTTCCACGGTCGCCTGGGCGCCCTTGACCGCGCCTTGGAGCGCGGGCAGGCCAGCATCCACCAGCGCTAGGTTTTGCTGCGCAATACTCAGGGAAGCTTGCGCTTGGGCGACGGTGGACTGGGCCTGCACCAGCGCCTGGCGAACCACGTCGGCAGCGGATTGCGGTGAGATGCCCGATGCTAGCAGGGAATCACTGCGATTGGAGGCCGATTGGGCATTGGCGAGAGCCGCCTCGGCCGCCACCAATTGGGCATTAGCGAGATCGACGCTGGCCTGCTTGGAGGCGTGGTTCTGCTCGAAATTGGCCAGCACGTTTTCCTGCTGCTGCAGCGTCGCTTCGGCTTGGGCGATCTGCTGCAGGTAGATGCGATCATCGAGCTGCACCAGCACATCGCCCTTGGCAACGTGCTGGTAGTCGCTCACCGGCACCGCAACCACATAGCCGGGGAGCTGGGGCGCGATGAGCGTGACCTTGCCCTTGATGAAGGCATTGTTGGTGGTCTGCACCGTGGAGGTGAAGGGCGGCAATTGCCAGGCATAGAGCACGGCCCCGATGCCCAGGATGGCGGCGAGCAGGACAGGAATTGTTGCCTTGGAGAGGACGAGTTCTTTGATACGCATACGAATTCTTTCGGGGGACGTTAGGCCGCTGCGGCGGCGACGGGCGCGGCGGGCTGGTTGAGCGCCGTCAGCAGCATTTGGAACAACAGGGCCACGATGGTGAGCAGGGTGGCGAAGAAGATGACGAGGAACAGATCGTTATAGGCCAGGATATTGGCCTGCTGGGTCGCCGACTGGCCGAGCAGCGCCAGCCCTCTGGCGTCGCGCTGGGCCGGATCGGTCAGGACGCGCGCATAGACGCCGCCATAGAGCTGGATGCGCTGCGCCACCACCGGATCGAGCATGGTGATGCCCTGGCTGATGACATTGGAATGGAACTGCTCGCGGATCGCCACGAAGGTGGTGAATACCGCGCTGCCCAGAATGCCCCCAAAGGTCTGTGTGGCGATAAAGACCGTGAGAAACGACAGGATGAATTGCGGTCCACGGGCCAATGCCTTCGTGAAGCCGTTCAGCAGCGCCGGCGGCAGGAAGAGCCCGCTGGCAATGCCAATCAGGCCTTGGCTGAGATAGAACTGCTCGGGGCGGCTGAGGGCCGTGCTTTGCGCATCGAGCCAGCAGGCGATGGCGATCAGGATCAGGGCCACCAGGTGGATTGCGGGGGTGCGGGCGGGCTTGATCACCATGCTGAGCACGGCTGTCGCGGCGAAGGTGGCGACGCCGATGACACCGAAAATTGGGATCAGTTGATCGTTCTGCATATTGAGCACGGTGAACAGCCCGAACACGCCCACCGACTGCTCCGAGAGCAGGAGGCGAAACACCACAAGCGCGCCCGCAAAGGTCAGCATGTCGCGACTCGATAGCCAGCGCAGGTCCATGATGGGGTTCTTGCGGTGCAGTTCCACCAGTACCAGCAGCGCCAGGCTGCCGATGCCGAGCGCGAGCAGGACGCCGAGCCACGGCGCCTCGAACCACCAGTAGGCGCGCCCCATCGACAGCACGATGGCGAAACACGCAAAGGCCGCGGTCAGGAGCGGAAAGCTGATGATGTCGTCGCGGTCGAAGACTTTCATGCGCGGCGGATGCGTCAGCGGCAGGGTGAAGACCACGCCCAGGCTGAGCAGCGCCAGGCCGACTTCCACCAGATACAGCCCCTGCCAATCGCCCAATTGCAGCAGGTCGGGCGAGATTACACGAGCCAAAGGCAGGGCCATGCTGCTGCCCAGCATGCCGAAGCAGATACCGACGCTCATCTTTTTTGCCGGGGGCAGCCATTCCAGCATGTAGAAAAAGGCCAGCGTGCTTAGCGGCGCCGCAGCCACGCCCATGATGGCGCGGACGAGGATTGCCGATTGCAGGTCGTGACTGAACAGATGGGCGATTACCACCACCACATAGACCAGGATGCCGATTTCGGCGAAGCGGCGCAGGCCGAACTGACTGCGCACCTTGAACATGAAAATGGTGCCGGCCATGTTGGTGGCGAAATAGGCGGCCGGCAGCCAGCCCATTTCCTGCTGGGTGGCGCCAAACGAGGCCTGCAGGCCGGGCAGATTGGCGGTGATCAGGTTGAGGCCAAGCCCCTGGGTGATGCCGAGCAGGACCGAGCTCAGGGCATAGATCGCCGACCAGAACACCGGTTTTGGCACGAAGGGAGGCGGCGCGGGCGGGGCCGCGGGTACGGGTTCGGGCTTTGCGGCCTCGGCAAGGGCCGGAATGCTGGTGTCGCTCATGATAGCTGCTTGGGCGCCGCGGCGGTGGACAGATCGGCGGACTTCAGGGCCTCGATCCGGGTGATGAGGGAGGCGAGGACGCGGTCGGTCGCGGCGATATCGGCGGGGTCGAGGCCATCGAGCAAGACCAGCTCAATCCGATCGCTGGCGAGGCCGGCCTGTCGTGCCAAAGGCTCGCCGGTCGCGGTCAGTTCGACCATCTTGGCGCGCCGATCATTGGGCATTGGCAGCCGGCGGATGTGGCCCAGGGCTTCGAGGCCATCGAGGATGCGCACGGCGGTGGGGGGTTCGACGCGCAGGCGATCGGCTATGCTGGCCTGGGTCATACCGCCCGGCGAACGGGCCAGCAGCAGGAGTACACGCACCCGCGCCGAGGTCAGCCCAAGGCCCTTGAGCTGAGCGTCGAATTCGGTCCCCAGCTCGCGGGCGGCGATAAACAGGTTTTTCAGCACTGGGATTTCCGATTGGTTAGCGCAGAAATAGATAGTGCGCTACTAATCATGATCCAATACGCATGGTCATGCCGGCTGTCGATGCGAAAATCCGCATGGCTGGAATGCGTTAGGATGTGAGAGGCCGATCCGCTGCCTTAAACCGTTGGCGCGAAAATCACGGAGCGACTGCGGTCTGGGCGTCGCCAGGTGACAAGGGCGTAAAATTCTGGCGGCGGCCGTAGTGGCGCGGCGAGGCGCCCATGACGCGCTTGAAGGCGGTGCTGAAGGCGCTTTCGGATTCGTAGCCGAGCGACAGGGCGATGACCGAAGTGGGGTCGCCCGAATGGGTCAGCCGGTCGCCAGCCAGCAGCATGCGCCAGCGCGTCAGATAATCCAGCGGGGAGGTGCCGACGGTCTGCTTGAACTTGAGGGCGAAGCTCGAGCGCGACATGCCGGTAACTTCGGCCAGGGTCTGCAGGGTCCAGCGCCGAGCCGGGTCGCCATGCATGGCGCTGATCGCCGCACCCATCTGCTTGTCGGTGAGGGCGAAGAGCCAGCCCACGCCGTTCTCGCCGCCTTCGGCCATGTGTAACCGCAGCGCCTGGAGCAGCATCATATGGGCCAGGTGTTCGGCCATCAGAAAGCCGCCCGGCTGCCGCTCGCGCAGCTCCTGCATCATGCGCTCGACCGACCAGCGCAGGGCCGCCTGGTCGGCTTCCTTGCGGATATGGACGATGGGCGGCAGCATGCCGAGGAGAATGCCGGCATTGCCACTCAGCACGAAGCGGCTGCCGACGAGGAAGAATTCGCCGCCACCATTGTGGCGGGCGATGCCTCCCTCGCGCGCGGCAGCAAACACTGCCTCGGCCTCGACCGATGGCAGTGCCAGGTCGCTGGCGAGGCGGAACGGCCGCCCGCCCGGCAAAAGGAAACAGTCGCCGCCTTGTAGCAGGACCGGCTCGGGCACGTCGTCGACGGAGAGCCAGCATTGCCCGGAGACGACGGCATAACACTTGATGCCGGCATTGCGGGGAAAGTGGATCGCCCAGTCGCCGCCGGCGTCGAAACCGGCCGAGATATAGCTGCGTGGCTTGAGCAGCGAAAGCACGTCGGACAGCGGGTCCATGCGGTATTCCTGGACGATTGCGAAGATATGGCGGACTTTACAGCATAGTTCGTATTTTCTCCAGCACCTATGGTGGCATCAACGGGCGGCTGAGGTGGCCCGGAACGGTGCGAAGGAGACGGACGATGCGGATATTTGTTACGGGCGGGAACGGGTTTGTGGGCTCGGTCACGGTCAATGAGCTGATCGCGGCGGGGCATGAGGTGGTGGGGTTGGCGCGCTCGGATGCGGCAGCGGCGTCGCTGATCGCGGCGGGTGCCGCGGTGCATCGCGGCTCGCTCGAAGACCTCGATAGCCTGCGCCAGGGCGCGGCGGCGGCGGACGGGGTGATCCATACGGCGTTCAACCACAATTTTGCGACTTATCTCGACAATTGCGCGGCGGACCGGGGAATTATCGAGGCGCTGGGTTCCGCGCTGGTCGGCTCCGACCGGCCGCTGATCGTGACGGCGGGGACAGGATTCTTGCAGGAAGGCCAGCGTGCGCCCGATTTCACCGCGCATCCGCGGCTGACCACGGAGGCGGCGGCTGCGGATATGGCGGCGCAGGGTGTGCGGGTGTCGGTGGTGCGGCTGCCGCCGTCGGTGCATGGGCAGGGCGATCATGGTTTCGTGCCGATGATCATTGCGTCGGCACGCGAGAAGGGCGTTTCGGCTTATATCGAGGAGGGGCTTAACCGCTGGCCGACGGTGCACCGGCTGGATGCGGCAAGCCTGTTCCGGCTGGCGCTGGAGAAAGGCGCCGCGGAGGCGTGGTATCACGGGGTCGGCGACGAAGGCGTGCCGTTCCGGAGCATAGCCGAGGTGATCGGGCGGCAGTTAAATGTGCCGGTCGTGGCCAAGACGCCGGAGGAAGCGCCGGAGCATTTTGGTTTCCTGGCGCGGTTTGCGGGCATCGATGTTCCCAACTCGAGCGCCAAGACGCAGGCGGCGCTGGGGTGGAAGCCGATGCAGCCGGGGCTGCTGGCCGATCTTGAGCCGGGGTATTATTTCGAGCAATGAAGGCGTTGGCTGGGGGTCGAGGACCCCCAGCGTATGCCGGTCGGGTTCCGCCCTAGGGCAGGGTGTGGCCGGCGGCGGTGAACAGGCGGTACCATTCCTCACGGGTCAGGGGGACGGCGGAGCCGGCGGCGGATTCGACGACGCGGCTGGCCTTGGTGGTGCCGAGCACGACCTGGATATTGGCCGGGTGACGGGTGATCCAGGCGACGGCGATACCGGTCGGGGTCACCCCGTAGGATTTGGCCAGCTCGTCGATGACGTCGTTGAGCTCGGGGAAGTTTTCGCGGTCGCCGAGGAAGACGCCGTCGAAGAAGCCCTTCTGGAACGGCGACCAGGCCTGCAGCGTCATGTTGTTGAGACGCGAATAGTCGAGCAGGCCGACATCGCGGGTGATCGACTGATCGAGTCCGGCCATGTTGGCGGCCACGCCCTGCGCGATCAGCGGCGCGTGGGTGATGCTGAGCTGCACCTGGTTGACGATCAGGGGCTGCTTGACGGCGCTCTTGAGCAGTTCGATCTGGCCAGGCGTGTGGTTGGAGACGCCGAAGTTACGAACCTTGCCGGAGGCTTTGAGCGTTTCGAACGCCTTGGCGACATCCTCGGGCTCGACCAGCGTGTCTGGGCGGTGCAGCAGCAGCAGGTCGAGATAATCGGTCTTGAGCGCGGCAAGCGAGCCATCGACCGAGGCAAGGATATGCTCGGACGAAAAGTCGAAATAGCCCTTGCGGATGCCGACCTTGCTCTGGATGACGACTTGCTCGCGCTCGGCCGGAGCCAGGGTGATGGCCTCGCCGAAGCGGGCCTCGCACAGGTGGCGCTCGCCGCCATAGATATCGGCATGATCGAACACGTCGACGCCGGCATCGCGCGCTGCGCCGAACAGATGCTGAATCTCGGCATTGCTCATCGCCTTGATGCGCATCAGGCCCAGGATGACGCTGGAAACGGTACGGCTGGTCTGGGGTAGTTGATAGGTTTTCATGGCTAAGCACCTCGGCGGTTGGTGGCGCGATGATTAGCACCGGAGCGGGCCAGGACGCCATGGCGGCGGACAGATTTATTGCCGCAGGCTGCGATCCGCAGCCTGTCGGTGCTCGCGCGTTTGTGCTGCTCAAAATGGCTGCATATGCGCAAATTCTGTTGCCGCCGACGAGGGCGCAGTGTACGCATTCAGACCATAGGGCGGGATGCCAACGCGCTTTGGGGCGCTGTCGGCTGCGAGGGCAAATACAGCATGACACGGCATTTCACCGCTCGGTTCGGCATGGGCATGCCGTCGGGTTTTCTCAGTGCGGCCGGTGTTATCCAAAGCTTGCGAGAGAGTGTGCGGGCATGGCTCGGGCAAGTTAATGCAGCACGGGTACGCGCCGCCTTTGCGGCGATTCTACTTGGCCTGACCGCGCCAGTTATGCTCGCCGGTGCCGGTCTGGTGGCATCTTCGACCGCGGCCCAGGCAAGCAACGTCGTTTGCACGTTCGACGCGACGGTGGCTGGAAACTCCGGCCTCAATCTGCTCTATTTTGGCAACAGCCCATCGGGGCTGGCTGCTGATACGTGTTCCAATTACTCCATAGGGCCGATCATCAGCACGCCTCAATCCAGCGGGAAGGGCGTTTGGACATTCGCCCCGGGCGGTACATTTGGCGGCACGAAACCAAATGACAACCAGATCGACTATACGCCAAATCCGGGAGCCGTCGGCACCGATACATTTACCATCCCGGCCTATGCCGAGAACGGCAATACGTATTCGTTCAATGTCACGATAACGATCACGGCTGTTGCGCCGGTGGCCAGCGACTTCACCGCCTCGGCGGTCGCCTACAATACGGGCGGTGCGGCGACGGACATCAGCGTCGCAGGGCATGTCATCAATAGTCCGACCAGCTATGCCGTGGGCTCGGCGACGACTGCAAATAACGGCTTGGTCAGCGTCAATTCCAGCGGCGTGGTGAGCTATACGCCCCCTACGAGTTTCCGGGGCAATGACAGCTTCACCTTTACCGCCACCAATGGGGGCGGCACGTCCGCGTCGGCGACCGTGACCGTCCCGGTCAACGACCCGATCATCACGGTGACGCCGACGACCTTTACCGCGGGAACAACGGGCACCGCTTACAGTCAGAGGCTGGCGCCGAGCGGAGGCGCTTCGCCGTATACGTTCTCAACCACGCTCGCTAGCGGCGCCTTGCCTGCGGGCATGTCGCTCAGCGGCAGCGGCGTGGTATCCGGCACGCCGACCGAGACCGGCTCTTTCACCTTCACCGTGACCGGCACCGACAACAGTGTCGGCACTGGTCACGCCACCTTCACCAGTTCCACCATCGCGCTGACGATCACGGCGCTGACGATCACGGCGCTGACGATCACGATCAGTCCGGGCACCCTGCCAGATGCGGCCGCCGGGGGGGACTACAATCGAACGCTGACGGCCAGCGGTGGCAGCGCGCCCTACCGATATTCTATCACTGCCGACGCTTTGCCGAACGGCATGACCCTATCGCCGGAAGGGGTGCTTTCCGGCTCCCCGCAAAGCGTTGGCAGATTCGACTTTACCGTTACCGCCACCGACAGCAGCACGAGCACGTTAAGCGGCTCGCAGTCCTATTCGATCACGGTCACCGAAGATGCGCTAATCCTCGGCAATGTCACGGTTGGCGTGCCGGGCGACAGCAGCAACAATGCCATAGTTGTCAGCGTGACAGGGTCCAATTCCGGCACCACCTTCGTCGCTACGCAGCCGGCACATGGTACCGCGACGCGACAGGACGCCACGATATTCAACTACACGCCGACGCCTGGATACTATGGGCCGGATAGCTTTACCTATGGCGCCAACACGCCGTTTGGCACAGTCTCAGTACCGGCAACCGTGACCATCAATATTGCCCCACCAGCGGCGCCGGTCGTGACCGGCACCTCGGCCTCGACGCCTTTTGCGACGCCCGTCGCGATCAATCTTTCCGGCTTTATCACCGGGGTGCGGTCCAGCATCTCCATCGGCGCGGCGCCGGCCCATGGCACGACCAGTGTCGCGGGCGAGATCGTCACATACACGCCGGCCGCGGGCTATTTCGGGACCGACAGCTTCACCTATACGGCGACGGGTCCCGGCGGAACATCGGCGTCCGCTACGGTTGGGGTGACCGTTGGGGCGCCTGCGGCCCCTGTCGCTGCGGCCGCTTCGGCGTCGGTGCCGCACAATACGGCCCAGGCCATCAACCTGGCGGGCTCGATCACGGGGGTGCATACGAGCATCGCCGTCGGCGTTGTTCCGGCCCACGGTGCTACCAGTGTTGCCGGTGATGTCGTCACTTATACGCCGGCGGCGGGTTATTCGGGTGCCGACAGCTTCACCTACACGGCGACGGGTCCTGGCGGCACTTCGGCTGCGGCGACGGTGAGCCTGACCGTCGCCTCGGGAGCGGTATTCACGCCGGCCCCGGGTCCGCTGGCCAATGCCATGGCTGGGGAGCACTATTCGCAGACCATCTCGGTCATGGATGGCACGGGTTACACTGTGTCGGGTGGCACATCGCCGTCGGGGCTCATGCTTGGTAGCGCTGGCACGTTGGAGGGAACGCTGGCCGCCGGTTCGGCCGGCACATACCACTTCACGGTCACAGCCAACATTGGCGGCTTTCCGGCGTCGGCGAGCTATGAGTTGATTGTCTTGCCGAGCGCCGTGACCGCGGCCGACAAAGTGGTGACTATTCAGCCCGGCGCGACGCCGCTGCCCGTCGATCTGACGGCGGGGGCAACCGGCGGGCCGTTTGTCGACGCAATAGTGGGCACCGTCACGCCGCCGCAGGCCGGTACGGCCGAGATCATCATGGGCGATGTCGCCTCGATCGATAGCGTGTGGTCGCACAAGTTCTATCTCAAGTTCCATCCTAATCCGGCCTATAGCGGCACGGTTCTGGTGGGCTATACGCTGATCGGCGCCACCGGTTCGAGCAGCGCCACGGTGCAGTTCATCGCTTCGCTCGATGCCAATGGGGTGGCCAATAATTTCGACCACCTGATCAAGGATTTCGTGCAGGCTCGGGCGAGCCTGTTGGCCAATGGGGTCGATACTCCCGGCCTGCGGCAGCGGCGGGGGATGGGGGCGGGGACGAGCCCGGGCGTCGTCAATATCTCGCCGTCCGACAGTTCTGTCACCATGAACTTCGCCTCGAGCCTTGCGCAATTGCGCTCCTGGGGCGAGGCGGGGGATGCGGCGGGCGCGCTGGCGCAGAGCGATCCGGCCGAGGCTATGCCGTTCAATTTCTGGATCGACGGCACGGCGACGCTGCACTTGCGCAGCGACGATGGCGACGAGCATTGGGGCCGGTTCGCCCTGGTCTCGGTGGGCGGCGATTACCTGGTCAATGACAAGCTGCTGGTCGGATTGGCGCTGCATGCCGATTTCATGGATGATATCGCCGATACCACCACGATCGAGGGCACGGGCGTTCTCATTGGCCCCTATGTGTCGGCGGAAATCGTCGACGGAGTGTTCCTCGATGCCAGCGTCTATTACGGGCATTCGTGGAACGATGTGGATACCTCGATCTTCGACGGGTCGTTCGAGACCGAGCGGCTGCTGGCCAAGGCGAGCCTGGAGGGCCAATGGGCGCTCACCGAAGCGCTGACGCTGCGGCCCAAGGCGACGGCATTCTACCTGCGCGAGGCCACCGGCCAATATACGGTGACCGACGGGCTGGGCAGCGCCATCACCGTAGCGGGGTTCACCACTGACCAGTTGCGGCTCTCGGCGGGCGGCACGCTTGAATACACGATGAGCCTGGGCGAGGGGCTGAGCATTACACCCTATCTGGGCGCGCAACTCGGCCTGTCGCTGAGCCACCACGATGAGGCGACTGTGTTCACCGCGCTCTCGACCGGGTTCGACCTGACGGGACTGGGAAGCTGGACCCTCGGCGGCGCGATCGAGGCGGACCTGGAAAGCGATGGCCTCAAGGCGGTGTCAGCAAAGGCAAACCTGAGCGCCGGCTTCTAGAGCCGGCGCCTGTTGCCGGCTCAGATCAAGGCCAGGCCGGTGCGGAAGCGGGCGGCGTTGGCGACGTAGGTATCGGCGGATTTGCGCAGGCGCGCGATGGCGGCGGCGTCGAGCATGCGCACCACCTTGGCGGGGCTGCCGACGATGAGGGCGCCATCGGGGAATTCCTTGCCTTCGGTGACGAGGGCACCGGCGCCGACCAGGCTATTGTTGCCGATGCGGGCGCCGTTGAGCACGATGGCGCCCATGCCGATCAGGCTGTTGTCGCCCACGGTGCAGCCATGCAGCAAAGCGCGATGGCCGATAGTGCAGCCTTCGCCGAGGGTGACGGGGAAGCTCGGATCGGTGTGCATGATCACGTGCTCCTGCACATTGGTGCGCTCGCCCACCACGATCGGCTCGTTGTCGCCGCGCAAGACGGCGCCGAACCAGATGCCAACCTCGCGGCCCAGCCTGACGCGGCCGATCACCGTGGCATCGGGGGCGATCCACAGGCTTGCTTCGTCGTCAAATTGAGGCGTGATGCCATCGAGGGCAAAGATCGGCATGGGTGGTTCCTCGGCACAACGTCTTCGAGCATCGTCCCCGGATGGTTCCGATTTGTCGAGTGGCCAATAGGATGACGGGCAGCGGTCGTCGTTTTCGCGTTTCGCTTTTCCGGGCGTGCTGCGGTAAGGTTGGGGCATGGGAGACAATATGCAGCGTACAGAGCAGTTCGAGTTCACCGTCGAGTCCTACAACACCAATCCGCTGGGCCGGCCGCAGCAGACGGAGAGCCAGTGCGTCACGGCGGCGACCCCTGAGGCGGCCGCGGCCAAAGTGCTGCAGGAGCAGTTGTTCCGGATCGGTAATGTCGAACGGCTGCGGGCCACGGTGTGGCGGCTGGATGCCGAAGGCCAGCGGGTGGAAACCAAGCTTTATTTCAAAGGCTGATCGGTCGGGACCGTCACGCCGAATTGCTAGGGCAGCGGCGGGTCTTTGCAAAACTAATACCACTTTGTGACCACTTGCTACCAAAGCAATACCAGCCGGAGGTGTTGTCCCGGTGGCTGGCGTGCTAAAACGATAGCGTCGTCAAAGCCTTGGCCGCGGCGTTCGGCCTCGGCTCGGCGTCGGATTAATTTGCACAAATGACAAAGTGGTCATCTTGACTTGGCTGGGCGTTGCAACTCTGATTGTGGGATCGGTCCCACACGGGACGAGGAGCGGCGATGGCGACGATCACCGATGTATCCAAAAGGGCTGGCGTATCGCGCTCGACAGTGTCGCGCGTCGTCGCCGACAATGGGTATGTGTCGGAGGAGAAGCGTCAGGCGATCCTTAAGGCGATTACCGAATTGGGCTATCGGCCCAACACCATGGCGCGTGGTCTGCGTTCCAACCGCAGCAACATTATCGGCGGTGTGGTGGTGAACGTCTCGAGCCCGTTCTATGCGCAGATGGTGGGCGGCACGCAGGTGGCCTGCCGGGCGGCGGGCAAGTCGCTGTTGGTCACCTCGGGACATGCCGAAATCGAGGCGGAGTCGCGAGCGATCATCGAATTGCTGGATCGGGCCTGCGACGGGCTGATCCTTTATCTCGAAAATCCGATCCGGGCCGATGTGCTGGATATCCTGCGCAAATCTGGCGTGCCGGTGGTGACCATCGGGGGCGACGATTGTCCGGTAGCGCGGGCCCATATCGCCATCGACAATTTCACCGGGGCTCGCGAGGCGATGCGGCACCTGCTGGCGCTGGGACATCGACGGATAGCGCATCTCAGCGGCGGGCTGATCTATCGCGACAGCCGCGAGCGGCTGCGCGGCATCGAGGCGGCGCTGGGCGAATATGGCATGACGCTGAGCGATATCCGTGTTGAGTATGGCGAGTTCGAAGAGCGGTTCGGATTTGCCGGCACCGAGACGTTGCTGGGTTCGGGCGAGGATTTTACCGCCATCTTTGCCGGTGACGACGACATCGCGGCCGGCGCGCTGCTGGCGCTGAAACGCCATGGCAGGCGCGTGCCCGAGGATGTCTCGCTGATTGGGTTCGACGACAATTTTCACGCGCGGCATTTGACGCCGGCGCTGACCACGGTGCGGCAGCCGGTCGGCGAGGCGGGGCAATTGGCGGCGAACCTGCTGCTGCAATTGTTGGCCGGGGAGAAGCTCGAACACACTGAAATCACCGTGCCAACCCAGTTGGTTTTGCGCGAAAGCGTGGCACAGCCTCGGCTGACCGAGGTGATGAAGGAGACCGCCTGACCACGCTGCCTGCGGGCAGCCAAACCGTGTCGCGCTGCTGAGGGGCGCGCGGCCCGACGCCATAGTGGCGAAACCTTAGTTCGTTTCTGGGATCGATCTCACACAGGGAGTGCAAGATGAGCAGGACATTGATGATGCTGGCCGGCGCGGCGTTGCTGGGCACGGCTTTGACCACGGGAGCGCAGGCCGAAGTGATCATTCGCCTGGCGCCGGTGCATACCGACGCCATGGTGGAAAACTACAACCCGTACAATTATTCGGGCCCACAGGCCTATGTGCAGGATTTCGCCTACGAGCCGCTGTGGATCTACAATGTGTGGCATCCCGACAATGATTTTCCGGGGCTGGCCACCAGCTTCGATATCGCGCCGGACCTGATGAGCGTGACCTATCACCTGCGCGAAGGCGAGAAGTGGAGCGATGGCGAACCCTTCACGGCCGACGACGTGGTGTTCACCTATAACTATGCCAAGGCGCATCGCGACTATCCGGTCGGCTTCGACTTTTACGACGAGGCGCAGCAGAGCGGCATCCTGACCGGAGTCGAGAAGATCGATGACCACACGGTCAAGTTCCTGCTGCAGCATCCGGATTCGCTGGCGCATCTGAATATCGGCTCGATCTTCCCGCTGCCGGAACACATCTGGAAGGACGTGCCGGACCCCAAGAATTTCGCCAATCCGAACCTGGTGGGCACCGGGCCGTTCACGCAGGTGCGCGATTTCTCGCGCAATTCGTTCAAGCTGTGCCGCAACCCGAATTATCGCGAGAACGCCACCAATACGATCGACTGCATCGAATATCCGCAACTTTCAGACAACCTGCAGGTTATTGCGGCGATCACCAATGGCGACCTCGACTGGGCGACGGACGGCATCACCGATCCGGACATCACCTATACGCCCAAGAGCCCGGACAACCATTATTGGTTGCCCGCCGACGCGGGCACCAACCTGCAGCTCAACACCACCAAGGCGCCGTTCAATAATCTGGAATTCCGCAAGGCGATGTCGATGGCGATCGACCGCGAGACGCTGCTGGATATAGCCACGTTCGGGCTGACCAGCCCGGCCAAGTATCCGATCGGCGAGGGCATGTTCTACAAGGACTGGATCGATGATGCGGCTCTGGAGCCGTACGCGTACCTTTTGAACTACGATCCCGATGCGGCCAAGAAGGTGCTGGACGATGCCGGGTTCGTCGACAAGGACGGCGACGGCTGGCGCGACAATCCCGACGGCACGCCGATCGCCTTCAAGATGGCAGTGCCGTCCGGCTGGGACGACTGGGTCAATACGCTGCAGACCATTTCGGAAAACCTGGCCGATATCGGCGTTAACGCCAAGATGGAGACGCCCGAGGAAGGCGCCTGGTTCGAGAATATTCCGACCGGCAATTTCGACGTCTACATCATGTGGACCAATCTCTCTTCGACGCCGTGGTTCACCTATCACTCGATGTTCAACCCCCGCACGATGACGCCGGGCACGCTCAACGAGCAATCGATGCACCAGATGCGTATCCCCGAAATCGAGGCCGATCTCGATGCCATCAGCGGCACGGCCGATGTGGCGGTGCAGAAGGCCAAGGTGACCGAGATCATGACCAAGGTGGCCGAAAACCTGCCGGTGATCACGCTGTTCTCCAACCCGGCCTGGTACGAATATTCGACGCGTAACTTCACCGGCTGGCCCGACGCGGACAATCCATGGGCGCGGCCGAACAATCCGGCCGGCGTGCATGAGCGGGTCAAGGTGTTGCTGAGCTTGAAGCCGAAGGCGGCGCAGTAGGCGAGCGCATAAGGTCCCCTCACCCTATCCCTCTCCCCGGAGGGGCGAGGGGACCGATCCAGTTCGTGGCAGGTTCGGCGATCAGCCGCTGAACAGGCTCCCTCGCCCCTCCGGGGAGAGGGTGGGGTGAGGGGTACGGGCAGCAACCGCGACCGACAAAGGTAGCAAAATGGCATTTCTAGCACGAAGATTGGGGTTCTATTTCGCGGCCTTCATGGTGGCGATTACGCTCAATTTCTTTTTGCCGCGCTGGATGCCGGGTGATCCGACGACGCGCATCTTCATGGCGCTGCGCGGCAAGATGCGGCCCGACCAGATGGAGATGTTGAAGAAAGCCTACGGGTATGACGGCTCGCTGCTCGAGCAGTATGGGCAATATCTGTGGAAGCTGCTGCATCTGGATTTTGGCATCTCGACGGTCAATTTTCCCGAGCCGACTTCCAGTCTCCTATTTTACGCCGCGGGGTGGACGCTGTTCCTCGTTGGCGTCGCGACCTTCCTGTCGCTTGGCATCGGGTTGGTGATGGGTATCTATTCGGCCTGGCATCGCGGCGGGTTCTTCGACAGCGTGTTCACGCCCATCAATGTGATGATGAATGCCTTCACCCCGGCCGTGGTGGCGCTGCTGCTGTGGTATGCGTTTGCGCTGGAATGGGCGGTGTTTCCGCTGGGCCGGGCGCATGACATCAACCTGGTACCGGGGTGGAATTGGGAGAGCGCGGTCAGCATCTCGTGGCACGCCGTGCTGCCGGTGCTGTCCATCGTACTGGTCAATTTCGGCTCGTGGCACCTGGGCATGCGCAACACCATGATCAATCTCCTCAACGAAGACTTCGTGGTGCTGGCCAAGGCCAAGGGGCTGTCGGACCGGCGGGTGCGCTATCGCTATGTGGCGCGCAACGCCATCCTACCGCAGATCACCTCGCTGGCCCTGTCGGTGGGGTTCGTGTTCGGTGGGGCGTTCATTTCCGAGGTGGTGTTCAACTATCCGGGGCTGGGCAAGTTCACCCTCAATGCCATCGAGTCGCGTGATTACACCTTCATCCAGGCGCAGCTGACGCTGCTCACCTGTAGCGTGCTGATCGCCAACCTGATTTCAGACGTGCTCAACGTCATCTTCGATCCGCGCCTGCGCACGTCGGGAGGGCATTAGCATGAGCGAATTGACCGAAAACGGGGCGTTCGTCGCCATATCGGTGAGCGCGACCAACGGTAATCCGGCGCCGACGCTGGATGCGTTGATGGGCGAGCTCAAGATCAGGCGGCGACCGGGATTCTTGCGGCGGTTTCCCTCTGGAGTGCAGACCTTCCTGACCAATGGCAAGGGCGTGGCGGGGCTGATCATCCTGACGGTGTTCGTGGTGATGGCGGCTTTGGCGCCGCTGCTGTCGCCCTATGATCCCTATCGGCGGGCGGGCAAGCCGCATGTGCAGCCGGGGGTGGAGCACTTTCTGGGCACTTCGCGGCAGGGCAAGGACATTTTTAGCCAGCTGCTGGAGGGCGGACGGACCAGCCTGACCGTGGGGTTCATCGCCGGCATCAGCGCGACGCTGATCGGGCTGGGCGTGGGGATTTCGGCCGGCTATTTCGGCGGCAAGGTCGACGAGGTGCTGACCTTTTTCGTCAATGTGGCGCTGGTGCTGCCGGCGCTGCCGCTGATCATTGTGCTGGCCTCCTTTGTCGAGGAGGCAAGCCCGACAATTATCGGCCTGGTTTTGGCCTTTACCGGCTGGGGCTGGAGCGCGCGCACGATCCGCACGCAGACACTGTCGATCAAGAGCCGGGAATTCGTGCTGGCAGCCGAGCTGATGGGCGAGAAAAAGTGGCGCATTATCGTGCGCGAGATCTTGCCGAATATGAGTTCGTTCGTGGTCGGTGGCGCCGTGCTGGCGACGATCTATGGGATTTTGGCGGAAGCGGCGCTGGAGTTCATCGGGCTGGGCAGTCCGAGCTCGGTGACCTGGGGGACGATGCTGTATTGGGCGCAGCGGTCGCAGTCGCTGCAGACCGGGGCATGGTGGGAAGTGTGGCCGCCGGCAGTGGCGATCATGGTGACCGGTGCGGCTTTGGTGCTGATCAATTTCGGCGTCGACGAGATCACCAGCCCGCAATTGCGCGCCGCGCGGCTGAGCGGCCGGATCAAAAAATTCCTCAAGCGCCGGGGAAGGTCCGTCGATGTTTTCTGAGACCCTGATGGAGGTTCGCAACCTCACCGTCGACTATGTGGGTGAGACCTCGATCGCACGGGCGGTCAACGGGATTTCCTTCGATATTCGCAAGGGCGAGGCCTTCGGGCTGGCTGGCGAAAGCGGCTGCGGCAAGTCGACGGTGGCGTTTGCGCTGGCGCGGCTGACCCGGCTGCCGGGGCTCGTGAGCGGCGGCACGGTAAAATTCGAGGGGCATGACGTATTGCAATTCGACAAGGCGCGGCTCAAGGCCTATCGCTGGCGCGAGACCAGTTTCGTGTTCCAGAGCGCCATGAATGCACTCAATCCGGTGATCCCGGTGGCCGAACAGATTATGGATGTGATCGAGACGCACCAGCCTGAACTGGGCAAGCGGGGCGCGCGAGCGCGGGCGATCGAAATGTTCGAGCTGGTGGGAATCCCGCCGCAGCGGCTGGACGATTTTCCACATCAGTTCTCCGGCGGCATGCGGCAGCGCATCTGCATCGCCATTGCGCTGGCGCTCAATCCCAAGCTGATCATCATGGACGAGCCGACCACGGCGCTCGACGTGGTGGTGCAGCGCGACATTATCGAGCAGATCGTTGAGCTGAAAAGCCGGTTGGGTTTTTCGGTGCTGTTCATCACCCACGACCTGGGGCTGATGATCGAATTCTGCGATCGCATCGGGGTGATGTATTCGGGCGAACTGGTGGAGGTCGCGGCGGCGTCGTCGATTTTGACCACGCCGCAGCATCCCTATACGCGGGCGCTGGGCAATTCGTTTCCGCCGCTGACCGGGCCACGGCAGCGGCTGGAGGGGATTGCCGGCTCGCCGCCCGATTTGCGCGCGCTGCCACAGGGTTGCCGGTTTTCGCCGCGGTGCAGCCGGGCGATGGAGGTTTGCGGGCAGGTGGCGCCGGAGCTGCGATATTATCCACAAAGCGAGGGGCAGGCCGCATGTCACTTGCTGCAGTAGAATTGGACACGCCGGTGATGCCGGCCGGCCGAACCGTGATCGAAATGCACAATGTCACCGCCGAATTCGTGCTGGGTGGCGCGTTCTTCGGGCAGGTGGTGTTGCGGGCGCTGTCGGGCGTGTCGCTGAAGCTAGTGAGCGGGCGGGCGCTGGCGCTGGTTGGCGAGTCGGGCTCGGGCAAGAGCACCTGTGCGCGCATGCTGGCGCGGGTGTATTCGCCGCAGAAGGGCAAGATCACCTTCGAGGGCGAGGACATTTCGGCGTTCAAGGGGCGGCGGCTGGATCAATACCGGTCCGACGTGCAGATGGTGTTCCAGGACCCGTTTGGCTCGCTCAACCCCGTGCAAACCGTCGGCTATCATCTGGAGCGGCCGATACGGTTGCATCGGCCCGATTTGCGCGGCGCGGCGGTGAATGCGGAAATGCTGGGGCTGCTGGACCGGGTTGGACTGAAGCCCGCTGCCGATTACCTGGCGCGACGGCCACATGAACTGTCGGGCGGGCAGCGGCAGCGCGTAGCCATTGCGCGGGCGCTGTCGGTACAGCCGGTGGTGCTGCTGGCGGACGAGCCGACCTCGATGCTCGACGTGTCCGTGCGGCTGGGGATTTTGAACCTGCTGGAAGACATGAAGGTGCAACGTAACCTCGCCGCGCTCTACATCACCCATGATATCGCCACGGCGCGCTATTTTGCCGAGGACACGGCGGTGCTCTATGCCGGGCATCTGGTGGAGCAGGGGCCGAGCGAGGAGATTACCGGGCGGCCGCAGCATCCCTATACGCAGCTGCTGATCGAGGCGGTGCCCAATCCGGCGCGCAAGATTTCGACCACGCGGACACGCCGGGCGACGGATATTCCGCTGTGGACCAACAAAAGCCAGGGCTGCCCGTTCGTGTCGCGTTGCCCGCGCGTCACTGCCATCTGCAAGCAGGTGATGCCCGATCCAGTCTTTGTCGGCGCGTCGCATAGCGTGCGTTGCCACCATATTTGAAATTATAGGAGCCTGACGTGACTGACCTTCTGGTCCGCCTTTACGACCTGCCCGTGTTCGAAGCCGAAGCGCGGGTTGCCGCCGCCGGCATTGTGGTGCGTCGCGCGATCGCCCCCGAGGCGCATGTGGTACTGGCGTGGATCGCGGAACATTTCGGACCGACCTGGGTATCGGAGGCAACGCGCGGGTTGGCGCTGGCGCCGATCACGGTGTGGATCGCGGTGCGCGACGGCAAGATGCTGGGTTTTGCCTGCCACGATACCACCGCCAAGGGATTTTTCGGCCCCACCGGGGTGGATGAGGCCGAGCGGGGCCAGGGCATTGGCGAGGCGCTGCTGATTGCCACGCTCAAGGGTATGCGCGAGGCCGGTTACGGCTACGCCGTGATCGGGGATCCCGGTCCGGTGGCGTTCTACCAGAAGCGGCTCGATGCCATGGATATCCCGAAGTCCAAGCCGGGGGTTTATGCGGGGATGCTCAGGGGATAGGCAGCCCGCTCTCTCAATAGATGCATATCTCTCCCCACCGTTCTTCCCGCGGGCTTGACCCGCGGGCCGTTGGCCGCTTGTACCGTGCCGATGGAGGCCCGCGGGTCAAGCCCGCGGGAAGGGCGGTGGGTGGAATGGATCGAGACAGATGCTGGACGCGATGAACCGCGCGAACCATTGAAAGCAGAACGCCTACCCCTTCAGTAATGGAATGTTTGGCAGCGTATGCCCCATCAACTGGTCGGCGCCTTCGTACAACATGGTGACGGCGACGTAGACGATGATCAACAGGCCGATCCAGGCGATCCAGCGATAGCGGTCGAGGATGCGGGCGAGGAGGCTGGCGGCCACGCCCATCAGCACCACCGACAGCACCAGGCCAAACACGAGGGCAGTGATGTTGTGCTTGGCGGCGCCGGCGACGGCCAGCACGTTGTCGAGCGACATCGACACATCGGCGACGATGATCTGGGTGACGGCCTGGCGCAGGGTCTTGCGCGGGAGATGGGCGATTTCGTCGGCTGTCGGGTGGTCGGCCCGGTCCTGCGCGCGCAGTTCCTCGTACATCTTCCAGCAGACCCAGAGCAGCAGCAGGCCGCCGACGAGCTGCAGGCCGGGGATGGCGAGCAATTGGGTTGCCAGCAGCGCGAAACCGATGCGGATGACGGTGGCGGCGGCAATGCCGGCCAGGATCGCCTTGGCGCGCAATTCAGGCGCCAGCGTCGCCGCCGCCATGCCGATGACGACGACATTGTCGCCGGAGAGCACGATATTGATGGTGATGATTTCGAGATAGGCGGAGAGGGCGGTGGCGTCGAAAAGCATCAACAATATTTCCAAGGCTCGCGTCGGCGGTCAGGTCAATTCCCGACGCGGGAGCGTAGCAAGAATTGCGCGGTCGCAGACCTAGCCGATAGTGCTATAGGCCAACGCCGCTGCCGTTACGGCATCAACTGGCCGCCATTGACCTCGATGGTCT
Source organism: Devosia sp. (assembly GCF_028290625.1). Lineage (GTDB taxonomy): Bacteria > Pseudomonadota > Alphaproteobacteria > Rhizobiales > Devosiaceae > Devosia. Next base: position 73,575 of record NZ_JAQGJM010000022.1, on the reverse strand, counting down.
GGCCGATGATGTAGCCGGACAAGGCCGCGGAGGCCAGGAACAGGAACGTGCCCAGGCAATCCTCGGCGGTGCCGACACGGCCCTGCGGAATGGTGGCCAGCATGGCCTGCATCTGGGCTTCCGTGGAGTAGCGTTCGTGGAATGGCGTATCGATGACCCCGGGCGCTACCGCATTGACGCGAATGCCGAAGGCTATCAGCTCTTTGGCCATGCCGCGGGTGACGTTGGAGACGAAGGCTTTCGATGAGCCATAGATGCCTGCGCCGTTGCTGGCGCCATTGCGGGCGGCAATCGAGGTGGTGTTGATGATGAAGCCGCCATTCTGGCGCTTCAGGTGGGGAATGGCGGCGGTGCAGGCGGCCAGCACCGAGCGGCCATTGAGGTCCATCACCGCGTCGTAATGCGCGTCGGTCATGTCCTCATATTTGACGCGGGCGACCATGCCGCCGGCATTGTTGATCAAGCCATCGAGACGGCCGAATTTTTGCGCGGTTTCGTCGACGGCGCAGGCCATTTCCTTGGAATGATTGGCGTCGGCCTTGATGAGGACGACCTTGCCGCCGGCGGCTTCGATATCCTTGGCCACGGCCTGCGCGGCGTCGCCGCTGGAATTGTAATGTAGGCCGACCAGGGCGCCCTGCGCCGCGAAGCCCTTGGCCAGGGCGGCGCCGATGCCGGTCGAGGCGCCGGTGATGAGCACGGCCTTGCCGGCGAGATCTGGAATGGTGAGCGTGGTCATGGGACTGCCTTGTGATGGAGTGAGGGCCGGACTCGTCCGGCCCACTAAAGCCTAGAAGCCGGTGACGACCAAGGGCTTGTAGGGGGCTTCGAGCTTGGCGATTTCATCGCTGGTCAGCACCAGGCCAACCGAGGCCACGGCGTCTTCCAAATGGCTCATCTTGCTGACACCGACGATGGGCGAGGTGACATCGGGCTGGGCCAGAACCCAGGCCATGGCGACCTGCGCCATGGGCACATTGCGGGCTTTGGCGACGGCTTCGACCGCATCGACGATAGGCTTGGTGTCGTCCTTGTCATACATCGACTTGTTGTAGCGGTCGGTGGTGGCGCGCTTGGTCTCGGTGCCCCAGGGCCGGGTGACCTTGCCGCCGCCCAGCGGGCTCCAGGGCAGCACGGCTATGCCTTGATCGCGGCAGAGCGGGAGCATTTCGCGCTGTTCCTCGCGATAGACTAGGCTGAGCTGGTCCTGCATGGAGACGAATTTGGTCCAGCCATGGTGCTCGGCAGCGTTCTGCAACTTGGCGAACTGCCAGGCATACATGGAGGAGGCGCCGATATAGCGGGCCTTGCCGGCGCGCACGATATCGTTGAGGGCTTCCATGGTTTCCTCGACCGGGGTCACGGGGTCGAAGCGGTGGATCTGGTAGAGATCGACGTAATCGGTGCCGAGGCGGCGCAGGCTATTGTCGATTTCGGCCATGATGGCGCCGCGCGACAGGCCTTGGCCATTGGGGCCCGGACGCATGCGGCCGAACACCTTGGTGGCCAGAATGACCTCCTGGCGTGGCGCCAGTTCCTTGATCAGGGCGCCGGTGATTTCCTCGCTGGTGCCCTGGGCATAGACATTGGCGGTGTCGAAGAAGTTGATGCCCTCGTTCCAGGCGCGCTGGAACAGTTGGCGAGCGTCATCGAGGCCGAGCACCCAGGGGCGCTCCTCGGTAACCTTGCCAAAGGACATGCAGCCAAAGCAGATGCGGCTGACTTCGAGGCCAGTGCGGCCGAGCCGGACGGTTTTCATGGTAATTTCCTTTGCGAAGCGCCGGACGCTCGCGGCCAGAGGGAGGTCTGGAACGGCTGGACCGGCGATGAATGAGGTGGTGATGACCAATAGCTGCGCCAGGAGGCGTGAGTGAAGGTTACACCGGGCGCTGGACGGGCGGCAACCCGATTATTGACATTTTGTTTGCGGTGGGCGAGCGCCGGTCCCACCAGTGCGCGACGAAAATCCGGGATTTGAGACGCATGGCTTGACTCACGGGCTTTCGCGCGGCCGACTGCGGCGGTGGGGAGGGTATTATGGGCGCGCGGCAAAATGGGGTGGATGGGGCGATTGCGCTGCTACTGGCATTGAGCCGGCACAACGGGCGGGCGGCGCTGAGTGTGTTGATGGCCGAATGTGGGCTGGCCCGGGCGAGTCTGCATCGAATTGCGCTGACGCTTGAAGCGGCGGGGCTGGTGCGGCGTGAACGTGGGTGGCTGAGCCTGGGGCCGGCCGCGGCGGCATTCGCGCCGGGACCGGCGGCGCAGCACTGGATGGGCCTCGAGGCGCGGCCGGTGCGCAGCATCGTGGCTGAGCGGGGGAGCCAAGGGCTTTATGCCGGGCCGATTGTGCTGTCGCCGCCACCGGTCAGGCGGGCGAGCGGGCGGTTCCGCATCGGGTTTTCCAATGCGTCGATGGCCAATCCGTGGCGGGTGGCGCTGGTGCACAGCGTGGAATTCGCCGTCTCGCGGCTCGGCGGTGCGGTGCATCGCCTGACGGTCAAGCACGCGGGCGACGATGGGGCGCAGCAGGCGCGCGATATCGACGCCATGGTGGCGCAGGGCGTTGATGGGCTGCTGGTGAGCGCGGCAGCGCCAGATGCGATGGTGCCGGCGCTGGAGCGGGCGATGGCGGCGGGGATCGCCGTGGTGCTGGTGGACCGCGGGGTCGCTGCGGCGGCGCCCCATACCAGTTTTGTCAATACTGATGACCGAGCCATCGGGCAGGTGACGGCGCTGTGGCTGGCGGAGCGGCTGAAGGGAAAGGGCCGCATTCTGCTGCTGGCGGGCGAGCCCGAGGCGGAGCCGGCCCAAGACCGGCTGGCGGCAGCGCGGGCAGTGTTTGCCGGCTTTCCGGAACTGGATTTGCTGCCGGTGGCGTGGACGCGATGGCTGCGGGAGACGGGCCGCGATGTGGTGCGGGAGCATTTGCGCGCAGGCACGTCGATCGATGGTGTGTGGTGCGATAGCGGGTTGCAGGGGGTTGGATCGCTGCAGGCGTTTATTGAGAGCGGCGTGTCGCGCGGGAAGATTCCGCCGCATACCGGGGGCGATCTGAACCTGGCTTATAAGCTGGCCATTCGCCATGGCGTGCCGCTGGCGGCGATGGATTCGCCTCCGGCCATGGGACGGCGGGCGGTGGAAGTGCTGTTTGCCGCGATGCTGGGGCAGTGGGTTCCGAGCCGGGTTGATGTGTCTTCGGCCGTGGTGCTGACCAAGGGGGCGGCGACGCGGTCGGTCAAGGCCGATATCTGGGCCGAGGATCATGTGCGCTGGGATCTGCCGGACGATCTGGTCCTGCATTCGGGGCTGGGCGACGCATACAATCCGCGCTCGTTCCGCATCCATTATGCGGGCAATAGCTATAACCGCTCGGCAGCGCGGAGGGTGTCGTGAGTGTCGAGCAGACCATTGGCGTGGCGGCGCTGGCACGGATACTGGTGCGGTTGGGGCAGGGTGAGACCGTGTCGGTTGCGCAACTGGCCGAACAAGAGGGCGTGGCGCGGGCGACGGGGTTCGACATCGTGCGGCGGCTGGCGGCGGCGCAATTGGTGCGACGTGGCCCGGGCGGAATGGTGAGCCGGGGGAATGCGGCGACGGCGCTGGGGTTCGCGGCGTTCGGGCTGGTGAATTTGCAGGGCGTGGCGGAGACGCTGTTGGCACTGCTGCATGAACAGACCGATGCGCGGCTGGAACTGCTTGCGCAAGGCCTGGTGCTGGTGGGGTTTGGGCGCACGGCGGAGGCGTGGGATCTGCAGGGGGCGATTGTGGACGGCGCCGGGGTCGAGCGCGCACGATTGCGGTTGGCGTGGCGAGCAGGAAGCGGGCGGGCCGAGCGCGCGCAGATCGGGGCGCAGTTCGAGCGGGCGCGGGTGAGCTTGGAGTCGTATCTGCAAGATTGATAAAAAGGGCGCTCCGAGGAGCGCCCAGTCGTGGCCGTTGGGTGGCCGAAATGAAGTTTACTGGCCGCCCCAGGCGGTGGGGTAGTTGGCCATGGCTTCGCAACCGCACATCGCATAATGCAGCGGCGGCATTTTGGGGTTCACGAATTTGTCGAGCGTATCCATGGTGATGGCAGGCTGCGGCAGGATCCATTCCGGGCTGGGGACCGCTTCGCCCTTGAGCGTCTTGACGGCGGCGATGATCGCCGTGCGCCACTGGTAGGTCGGGTAGGTTGGCGCAATGGCGGTCATGCCATTGGCCTGCCAGGTCTGGAGGTAATCCTGCTGGTCTTCACCAACGAAGACCGGGATGGGGTAGCCGCCATCCTGGAAGGCTTCGATAGCAGCCACGGCAGTGGCGCCGGCATCCATCCACACGGCGTCGATGGTGCCGCGCTGCAGGTAATCCTCGACGATCGACTTGGTCTTGGCATTGTCGCCGTCGGTGAATTCGGCACCGACGATATTGAGGCCGGCGTCTTCAAGCACGTGCTTGCCACCCGAATAGCGGGTTTCGAGCACGTCCACGCCGGGCAGGATGCGCAGCATCAGCACATTGGCGCCCTTTTTGACGTTGGCGGCGATGAACTCGGCGCCCTGGATGCCGAAGCCGTAACCTCCGACCGGATGCACGAAGGTGACCGGGCAATCGGTGTTGACGCCGCGGTCGAAGACGATGACCGGCAGCACGGCGCAGGCTTTTTCAACGGCGGGCGTGAGCGCGGCGGTGGTGTTGGGCGACACGATCAGGATCGAGCACTTGCCGCCGGCCAGCAGGTCATCGATATCGGCGATCTGCTTGTCGTCGGAGCCTTCGGCATCGACATGGATGAGTTCGCCGATTTCAGGATGCAGCGCAACTTCCTGCTGCAGATCGGTGAAGCCGACCACGCGCCAGGGATTGTTCACGCCCGCATTGGAGAAGCAGACCGTATACGGGCCGTCCTTCTTGAACGACGCGGTGTCCTTCATGCCATCGACGAGGTACTGCTCCCAAGGCATGTCCGCCGGCCCCATCGGGGTGGCGGTCAACAGGGTCTTCTGGCGTGCGAATTCGGCGGGATCGTCGAAATTGGGGGCTTGCGCGAATGCAGCCCCGGTCAGTGCCAGCCCGGCGGCGAGCGCCAGAGCCAAAATCTTCTTCATGATAAAATCCTCCCTAGGGTTGCGGTCGTCGTTCGCGCGACCGGGTTGACCGGCTCGTACGAATGCAGGATCGGGCGTTAGCGCCCGGTATGTTTGCGCCGTTGCATGGCTACGGCCACGGCGGCGATGAGAATAAGGCCCTGAACCACCTGCCGGATCGGCTGCGGCAGGCCCAGGAAATTAAGCAGGGTGAAAATGGCGTTGAGGGTCAGCGCGCCCGCGATGGCGGCCGGGACCGAGCCGCGGCCGCCGAGCAGTTGGGCGCCACCCAGCACGGCGGCGGTGATGGCCTGTAGCTCATAGCCGGTGCCGACGTCGGTCGAGACACCCGCAAAGCCACCCAGCATGATGCCGGCCGCGACGGCGCTGAGCGAGGAGATCATGAAGGCGAGGATGCGGACGCGATTAACCGGCACGCCGGCTAGGTTGGCTGCGCGCGGATTGTCGCCGATGGCGTGGATCATGCGGCCCAGATTGGTGCGATGCATCAGCCAATAGAGCGCAAAGCCGAGCACGATCAGCACGATGAGGGCGACGGGCAGGATCCGGATCAGCGGCAGATCGGGGATGTTGAAGCGGCCGAAGAAACGGAACTGGTCAGTGAGGTAGCCACGCGGCGAGCCGCCGGACCACATGAAAGCGACGCCGTTCAGTGTGATCATCATGCCCAGGGTGGCGATGAGCGATGGCACCTTGAGGTAGCAGACCACGAGCCCATTGATCAGCCCGACGCCGGCGCCGATGGCGAACATGGTGGCGATGACCCACCATGTGGAATTGGGATCGTTGTTGGAGAGGATCGAGGAGCCGACGACCACCAGGGTAATGACCGAACCGACCGAGAGATCGAAGCCACCCGAGACGATGACGTAGAGCTGGCCGGCGGCCAGGATCGCCAAGGGCGCGGCGCGCTTGAGGAAATTCATATAGCCGATGGGTTCGGCAAAGGCCGGGTTCATGACGATGATGGCGATGATCAGCGCCGCGAGCACGAAATAGACCGGGTTGATCTGCGGGAGCTGGCGCTTGCGCCTGTCGGCTTGGGGCAGGGTCTGTTCGGTCATGCCACCAGCCTCTTGGAGCGCACGGCATAGAAGGCGACGGCGGCAACAATGATGATGCCGCGCAGCACCTGCTTGGCGAAGGCATCGACACCGGCCAGGTTGAAGATCGAGTCGATCAACGAGAAGATGATGACCCCCGCCATGGTGCCCCAGATGCCGCCGCGGCCACCGGCCAGGATGGTGCCGCCGATGACGACGACGGCAATGGATTCGAGGTCATAGACGCCATCGTTGCCGATCCAGGGCGCGCCCGAGCGCAGGCGGCTGGCGAGATAAAGGCCGGCCATGGCGGCACAAAGACTGCACAGGATATGGGCGCCGATGGTGACGCGAGCGGTCTTGATACCGGCCACGCGGGCGGCATCCTTATTGCCACCAACGGCGTAGATATCCGAACCGAAGCGGGTATGGCGCAGCACGAACCAGGCGGCGACGGCCAGGATGGCCAGAAAGATCAGGCTATAGGACAGGCTGCCAAAACCCCCATAGGCGAAGACCTGGAATTCGGGCGGGACGGAGCCGGCGAAATTTGAGACGAAGGCCGACAGGCATCCCTGGATGATCAAGCTCATACCCAGCGTGGCGATCAGCGGATTGACCTCGAGCCGGGTGATGATGAGGCCGTTGATCAGGCCGACCACAAGGCCAAGGGCGAGCGCAGCAGCGACAGCTGGAATCACCATGGCGGGATTGCCGTTCATGATCACCGAGGTCAGCACCGAGACGGCGGAGATGAGGCTGGCGACCGATAGGTCGATCGACGCGACCAGGATGGCGAAGGTCTGGCCGACCGCGGTGATGCCCAGCGCGATCGAGCGGCCGAGCACGGAGATGAGGTTGTCGACGGTCAGGTATTGCGACTGGCCGGTATAGAGCGCGATGACCACGTAGGCGAGCAGCGCAATGGCCAGCAGCAAGGCCGGGGCCCAGCGGTCAAAGCGGAAGGTGTATCGGGACGGCGGCGCGGTGAGGTCGGTCATGCGGCGACCTCCGTCTCGCCGGTCGCCGCCAGCATGATGTCGGTTTCGGCCGCGCCGTGGGGGAATTGCGCCACGATGCTGCCGGCGCGCATCACGAGGATGCGGTCGGCAGCGCCAATGACTTCGGGAAGGTCGGACGAGATCATCATGATCGCGGTGCCGGCGCGGGCCAGGTCGCGCATCAGGTGGTAGATGCCAGCCTTGGCGTTGACGTCGATGCCGCGGGTGGGCTCGATGAAGATCAGCACCTTGGGCTTGAGCGCCAGCCAGCGGGCAAGCACGGCCTTCTGCTGGTTGCCGCCGGAGAGGAATTTTATGTCCTGCTCATAGGAGGTAGCCTTGACCTGCATCTGGTCGAGGAGCGCGTCCATGCTAGTCAGGCTCGCATGAGCGTTGGATTTCTGCGTGCCGACCAGCGGAGCGAAAGCTCGGGCGGTGAGGAGGCCATTGTCGCGCACCGATTGCATCAGCACCAGGGCTTCGGCCTTGCGGTCGCCGGGCAGCAGGCCGACGCCGCCGCGAATAGCATCGCGTGGATTGGCGAAGGCCGCATTGGCGCCGTTGAGGGTGACGGTGCCCGTGGTGAACGGCACCTGGCCGAACAGCGCCATGGCCAAGGCGACGCGGCCGGCGCCCTGGATGCCGGCAAAACCGACGATTTCACCAGCGCGCAGGTCGAGATCGATATGATGCAGGAAGGCATTGCCGCCATTGCGGACGGTCAGCACGGGCGCGCCGATTTCGGCTTGTGTCGCAGGCGGCGCGTAATAATCGGCGATGTCGCGGCCGACCATGGCGCGCACAATGGCGTCGGGGGCGGGCGGCGTCTCGAAATGAGCAGCGACTTCGCCGTCCTTCAGCACGGTGACACGATCGGCCAGCCGCGTGACTTCGCGCATGCGGTGGGTGATGTAGATGATCGCCGTGCCGCGCTCGCGCAGCTTGTCGACGGTGGCAAACAGCACTTCGCATTCGGCTTCGTTGAGGGCGGCGGTGGGCTCGTCCATCACCACGACGCGGGCATCGAGGGAAATAGCCTTAGCGATTTCAACCATTTGCTGGGTGGCGACATCGAGATCGGCGACCAGCGCATCGGGCGAAACGCGGGTGCCGGCGCCGAACAAGTCAAGCACGCGGCGGGTTTCGGCGCGCATGGCGGCGTGGTCGAGCACTACGCCCTTGCGGGGTTCGCGGCCGAGGAAAATGTTTTGCGCCACGGTGCGCTCGGGCAGCAGGGAGAATTCCTGATAGATCACCGAGATACCGGCGCGCAGGGATTCCACCGGGTGCTTGAAGTTGGCGTTGGCACCGTTGAGCACGATATTGCCGGCGTCGGGGCGGTAGACGCCCGAGAGGATCTTGATCAGCGTCGATTTTCCGGCGCCATTTTCTCCAACCAAAGCATGAACTTGGCCGGCATGGCAGGCGAAGCTGACATCGTTGAGGGCCCGCACACCGGGGAAGGATTTGGAGATGTGGGCCATGGCGATGACGGGCGTGTCGCTCATGCGGCAGCCTTCCAGCCGGCCCGGATGAAGGCGATGGATTCGGCGAACAAGGTTTCGAAATCGGGAAACAGCGGGCGCCAGACGCGGGTGGCGGCGGCCAGTTCGGGCAGGCCGGCGCCGAAGGCTTCCAGGGTCACCCAACCGTCGAAGCCGGTTTTTCGGGTGGCGGAAAATACCTCGGCGAAGTCGATATGGCCGCGGCCCGGAATGCCGCGATCGTTCTCGGAGATATGCAGAACGCCCATGCCGTCGCCCAGCTTGGCGATAGCAAGTGGTTGCTTTTGTTCCTCGATATTGGCGTGGAAGGTGTCGTACATGATGCGGAAGGCGGGATGATCGACGCGGTCCACGTAGGATCGTGCCTGATCCATGGTGTTGAGGAAATAGGTCTCGAAGCGGTTCAAATGCTCGAGCGCGAGGAACATGCCATTGGTGCTGGCGCGGGTGGCCATGCGGTGATGGGCCTCGGCGCCGTGGGCGAGTTCGCTCTCGGTGGGGCCGGAACCGGTGAAGTGGCCGATGGGGGCGTGAAAGGGTCCGCCGACGCTTTCGGCACCAATCGCGATGGCGCAATCGAGGGCCCAATCGAGGTGTTTTTGTCCAGCATGCTGGATTTCTGGATCGCTGCTGACCGGACTGGCTTCGGGCGAGGGAATGACCGAGGTGGTGGTGCGGCGCAAACCGATGGAATCGAGCTCGCGGCCGAGCCAGGCATAGTGAGATGGGTCACCGCGCAGCACGGGGACCTCGACGCCGTCATAGCCGAGTTCCTTCAGCCGCCTGATCTGAGGCAGGTGATGGTCTTCGATGAATCCGCTAAGGCACAGCAGATTGATGCCGACCTGCATTGCTTCTCCCCAGCGGCCTCTTTTGCGAGGCCTTGTTATGCATTCAGTATTTTGGAAGCCGGGTGAGCGTGCAATGCGCACACTTTACCCAAAGTCCGATAGTTGAGCCGAATGGGCATGAGGAGCGTGCCTCAAAACCGGTCCTGGCGGTTTTTGAACGTCAGCAATGCTGACCTTGATGTAGTGGTCCGATCTGGCTGCCTCCTCCAAGGCTGCGGGGAAGGTCCCCGGATCGTTGACTTTTCCGGCGTCTCCTCCCTAGGATCACGGCGCGGCTGATGTTGAGCGATCATTATCCAGCCGAGGACCATTTGCGTTCGAAATGGCGCGCCGGTAAATTTTGAACATGAGGGCGGGATGGATTTGAGAGCGGCGGCGCTGGCAAGGCCGGCAGTGTTTCGGGAGCCGGGGGCGCTGCTTTATGCGGGCAATTGCAAGGATTTGCTGGACGCCTCGCTGGCCGGGAAGGTGACGCTCAGTGCCTGGACGCGGCGGGGGTATCCGGGGCGCCCGCTGGGTGAGGCGCTGCCGCAGGTGTGTTCGGTGGGCGGTTGGGACGCGACGGCGCCGCAGGATTGGGGCCTCAAGGTGCATTGCAACGAGGGCGTCAAGATCGCCTATCTGGCGCGAGGGAGCCTGACGCTGACGCTGGACGGGCGAAAGCACGACATCCAGGAAGGTCAGATGTTCGTGGTGCGGCCATGGCAATTGCACGCTTTTGGCGATCCCAACGTGGTGGCGAGCCAGATTGTCTGGGTGCTGTTCGACATGGGCACGCGGCGGCCGCACGATCCCTGGCTGTGGCCGGATTGGCTGGCCTGGCCGGAGCGGGACCAGAAGCGGCTGACCGAGTTTTTGTCAAAGAACGAGCAGCCGTTTTACCAGGCGTCACGCGAGGTGGCGCGTGACTTCGAGAGAATTGCCGATATCGTGGCGACGAACGATATCGAGGGCGAGGAAATCCGGCTGCGACTGGCCATTTCCACGATGCTGATGCATTTCATGCAGCAGATCGAGGCGCAGGTGCCGGTACTGGATCAGGCGCTGGCGCATTCCAAGCGCACGGTGCAGATTTTCCTCGAACGGCTGCGGCATGCTCTGGTGGGGGACTGGACGCTGGAGAACATGGCGGCGGAGTGCAACTTGTCGCGCACGCAGTTTACCCAGCATTGCCTGGGCCTGACAAATATCACGCCGGTGCGGTATCTGCAGATGATCCGACTGGACGCGGCGCGCAAGCTTTTGGTGGAGCAGCCGGGATTGGCGGTGACGGCGGTGGCGTATGATTGCGGGTTTTCGTCGAGCCAGTATTTCGCGACCTGCTTCAAGAAGCGGTTCGGGATTTCACCGGTGGATGCACGGCGGCAGATGATGGTGGCGGCGGAGTAAGACTAGGTCGTGTGGCCAGTTGGTGATGCCGGGCTGCAAATGGCAGTTTCCTGCGCTTCCGGTGCTCACGTACCAACGTACGTTGCGCTCCGGTTCTCGAAAACTGTCATTCTCGCTCCGGCCTGACGCAACTGTCCACACGACCTAGTTGTTGACCAGTCGATATTGGGGCGGGACGCGTAGGATATCGCCGTGGGTGCGGTCGCCATCGTAGGTGAGACCGATGCCTTCGCAGTAGCCGATGGCGTCGCCCCAACTGGCTGGATCTTGTTGGGGCAAGCTGGCCGCGGTGCCTAGTTCGATGAACAGGCCGTGGGTGATGATCAGGGCGCGGTGGCCATCGGTCAGTTGATCGGCGATCTGGCGCCAGAGTTGGGCCTGTGCCTGGGCGAAGGCCGCGGCCGGAATGTCCGTTGCCACGACTTTGGCGACATGGGCAAAAGGACTGGGCCACCCAACGGTATTGGCGATGGCCCCGGGCAGGTGGCCGAGCTCGTCGATGGTCTGGTGGACTTCGAAGCCCATGGCGATGGCGGTTTCGATGGCGCGTGGGATGGTGCTGGTGAGAACCAGATCATAGGGGCCGGCGTTTTCGCCGACCAGTCGGGCGAGTGCGATGCCATCCTGCGATAGGTGAACGCCGGGCTTGCGGCGCATGGTGTGCCGCCGGATATCGAGGGTGCGCATGGTCGGCCTTGGGTGCGAGTGCCAAGGCAGTATGGCGATGGATCAAGGTAAGGAAAGCGAAAATAGGCAGCGGCGGAACTGTAGCGGTCCGCCGCAATGCTTCGAGCGTTAGAGCCCGATCTTCTTCATGTAGTCGATCGAGCGTTTGGCGAAGGCTTGCCAGTCGCTGGGGTTGTCGTGTTCGGCGACGAGGTGGTCGGCGGTGGTGGCGCGGAACAGGGGGATGAGGTGGCCCCAGGAGATGATGCCGTCGCCGGTGGCGGTCCAGCCATCGTCCTGCTTGGTGCCGATGGGCGCGGTGTCCTTGAGCTGGATGGCGATGATGCGGGAGGCGTAGCGCTTGAGCTCGGTCGCGGGGTCGGCGCCGGCGCGGACGATCCAGCCGCAGTCGATCTCGAACCAGGCGTCGCCGCTTTCGGCAAAGATGTGCTCGATAGGGCGGGTGCCGTCAGGCAGGGCGTAATATTCGAAATCGTGGTTGTGCCAGGCGACCTTGAGGCCGTGTGGCTTGGCGGCGTCGGCGCCCTTGGCGAGCTTTTGGCCGAGGAACTGCCAATAAGCCGGAGTATTTTCGCGCTCTTCGATGGTGACGTAGGGCGGGATCAGGATGGTGGCGCCGAGCGTCAGTGCGATGTCGATAAAGCGGTTAGGGTCGGAGACAAGGCCGGCCAGCGGCATGTGAAAGCCGCAGCAGGCGAGGCCGGCGTCATCGAGTTGGCGGCGGAACAGCTTGGGGTCGGCTTCGTAGGCGGGAAGCCAGGGCTCAATGGCGTCGTAGCCCATGGCTTTGAGGATGGGGAGTTGATCGGCAAGCGGGGGAAAATTGCGGGAGGAGTAGAGCTGGTAGGCAATGGGGTAGGTCATGGGGGAATCCGGGTTGGGAGCCCGCTTCACCTCTCCCTTTGGGGGAGAGGTCGACCTTCTTAGGTCGGGTGAGGGGGCCTTTGCTGGGTGAGGTGTTTAGGGAAGGCGCCCTCACCCGTCGCTGCGCGCCGACCTCTCCCCCAAAGGGAGAGGTGAGGAGCGGTCGCCCTATTGTGGCTCTTTGTCGTTGTCGAATTCGAGCAGTTCGATCATGACGCCAAGCGCCTTGACGGTGTCGTAGTAGGCGTAGCGGCCGTGGCTGCCATCGAATTCGCCGCGCTGCAGGAGCTGGTGGCCTTTGGATTCGAGATAGGCGTCGCGCTTGGTCAGGTTCTTGGTCTTGAAGGCGATGTGGTGGCAGCCGGGCCCTTTTTCTTCGAGCAGGTCGCGCCAGGCGCTTTTCTCGGGGCCGGGCTCAAGGAATTCGACGTCGATATTGCCGAACTTGAACATCATGATGCGGCAGCCCACTTCGGCCGGCTTGCCCATGTAGATGGCCTGCGCTTCTTCGGGTTCCGCGGCGCGGCCTTCCTTGGGAACCGGCTTGCCGGTCAGGTCGGAAAACCATTGCGCCGATTTCACCACGTCGTCGGTGACGAAGCAGATCTGCATCACCACATCTTCATCAAGCAGGCGCTTGTCCATATCAGTCGTCCATCATGGGATTGGGGTAGCGCGGCCCGGGTGGGAAACACCGGGCCGCTTTCCTTGGGAGGAAACTTAGCCGAGGATGGTCTCGTAGTTTTCTTTCATCTTGGCGATGGCCTGTTCGACGGTCATCGAGGGGTCGCTCCAGTAGTTGAAGACGACGTCCCAGATGGAATTGCGCCAATCGGCATCGGTGATGGCGTTGGGCGTCTGCACGCCTTTCGTCGGGTCCGACAGGATGCTCAGAACTTCAGTCGAGCAGGCGTCGAGGCTGGCGGCAGGCGCATCGCTGCGCACCGGGGTTGAGCCCTTGGCGGCGGCGAACTTGGCCTGGATTTCCGGATCGACGACGATCGAAGCGAAGTCCAGTTCGGCCTTCTTGACGTCGTCGGCAACGCCGCTGCCGCCCAGCAGGCCCCAGGAATCAACCGAAGCCGAAACGGCCTGGGCGCCCGGAATCGGCAAGCAACCGAAATCGGTGCCCGCCTTCTTGCCGGCGGCCAGCCATTCGCCCTTCATCCAGTCACCGTGGATCTGCATCAGCGCCTTGCCGGTGATGACCTCGTTGGTGGTCTCGTTCCAGGGGCGGTTCTGCGAGTCGGGGCCGGCTTCGTTGGCGAACAGGCGCAGCTCTTCGAGAGCCTTGGCAAATGCCGGATCGTCCAGCGCGGTCTCGTCGACATCCTCGCCATAGACGCGGTTGTAGAGTTCCTGGCCGGCGACGGCTGCCACCAGCGTGTGGAACAGGTAGCCGACCTGGAAAGGCTGGCTGCCGACGGCGAGCGGCGCGAAGCCGGCTTCACGGATCTTGGGGAAATCGGCGAACATGGCGTCGAGCGAAGTCCAGCTCGCGGGATCGACACCGGCCTTCTTGGCCACGTCCATGTTGTAATAGACCATGCCATCGATGTGCAGCGCCATCGGCACCTTGACGATCTTGCCATCGACCGAGAGCGAGTCGGCAACGGCCTTGGGCAGGTTCTCGAGGATGTGGTTGTCGGCATACCACTGGGTCAGGTCGAATTCGTAACCGAGGCCCGCGAGATCGCGATAGACGCCGGGATTGGATTCAACGAACAGGTTCGGCGGGGAACCGCCGGTGACCATGCTCATCAGGTTCACGTTGGAGCCGGTATCGTGCGGAATGGCGATATCGGTCCAGGAATGGCCCTTGGCCTCGAGCGCGCTCTTGAGCACGTTGAGGGCGGCGACTTCGGGGCCTGCCGACCAGGTGTGATAGATCACCAGATCGGTGGCCATGGCGCTGAACGAGGCCGTGCTCAGCATGAGCCCGGTTATAACGGCGGCTAGAGTTCTCTTAGACATCTGTCTCTCTCCCTGTGATGTCGAAATTACATTCTCTGCCCGGTCTGGGCGTCGAATAGGTGGGCTTTGCCCTTGAGGTAGCGAACCGGCACGACCTGGCCGGGCTTGAGCCCCGCCGCGACTGCCGGCTCGACCCGGAGGGCAAGCAAATCGTTTTCCAGCACGAAGTAGGCGCTGGCATCGGGGCCGGTGCGCTCGGCATATTGTACCGGCACCTCGAAAGTGGCGGCGCTATCGGCCGCTGTGCCGGCGCCGACGAGGAAGTGTTCCGGGCGCAAGCCCAGGATCACTTCGGCGCCATCCTGCGGCGCCGTGGCGAAGCGGTAATCGGACAAATCGAAGCGGACGCCAGAGCCGAACACGGCCTCGGTCTTGCCATTGGCAATGCTCAGCTTGACCTTGCGCAGGTTCATAGCGGGAGAGCCGATGAAGCCGGCGACGAAGAGGTTGGCGGGCCGCTCGTAGATTTCGTCAGGGGTGCCGAACTGCTGGATGACGCCGCCATTCATCACCGCGATCTTGGTGGCCATGGTCATGGCTTCGATCTGGTCGTGGGTGACGTAGACGATGGTGGTCTTGAGCGTGTCGTGCAGCTTCTTGATTTCGAGGCGGGTCTCGGTGCGCAGCTTGGCATCGAGGTTGGACAGCGGCTCGTCGAACAGGAAGACGCCGACATTTTTCACCAGAGCGCGGCCGATGGCGACGCGCTGGCGCTGGCCGCCCGACAGGTGGGCCGGCTTGCGGTTGAGCAGCGGCTCGATCTGCAGCAGCTTGGCGGCCCAAGCGATGCGGCGCTCGACTTCGTCCTTGGGCAGCTTGCTGGCCGACAGGCCGAACTTGAGGTTGCCGTAGACAGTCTTGGTCGGATAGAGCGCGTAGGACTGGAACACCATGGCGAGGCCACGGTCCTTGGGGTCCACATCGGTGACGTCGCGGTCGCCGATCATGATGCGCCCGTCGGTGACGTCGATCAGGCCGGCCAGCAGGTTCAGCAGCGTGGTCTTGCCGCAGCCCGATGGCCCCAGCAGGACGAGGAAGTCGCCGTCATCGATGGCAAGGTTGAGGTCCTTGAGGACGGGCACGTTGCCGTAGGTCTTGGTGATGTGCTCGAAGCTGACTTTTGGCATTAACTCAACCCTTGATGGCGCCGGCGGTAATGCCCTGGACGAAGAGCTTCCCGACGAAGAAATAGATGACGAGCGGCGGAATGGCGGTCTGCAGAGCTGCCGCCATGTTGTCGTTGTAGCGGGTGGTGCCCGTCGAGATGGTGATCAGGTTGGCCAGGTTCACCGTCATCGGCTGGCTGCCCATGCCGCCGAAGGTCACGCCGATCAGGTAATCGTTCCAGATCGAGGTGATCTGCAGGATCAGCACGACGATCAGGATATTGCCGCTCATGGGCAGGATGATCTCGACGAAGATCTTCCAGAACGAGCCGGAGTCCATCACCGCGGCGCTCATGATTTCCTGCGGGATATCCTTGTAGTAATTGCGGAAAATCAGGGTCAGCACCGGCATGGCCAGCACGGCATGCACGATCGCGACGCCCCAGACATTGCCATAGACCTTGATCGCGGCGGTCATCGAGATCAGCGGGAACATGATGATCTGGAACGGCACGAAGGCGCAGATGAACAGCAGGAACAGGAAGCCGCCAGCCCAGCGCACATTCCACAGAGCCAGCGCATAGCCGGTGATCATGGAAATGCCGATCGACAGGATCAGCGAGGGGAACAGGATTTGCACCGAATTCCAGAAGCCGACCTTGAGGCCGTTACAATTGATGCCCGAGCAGGCGCTGTTCCAGGCGTGATCCCAGGCTTCCAGCGTCCACACATTGGGCAGCGAGAACATGGCGCCTTCGCGAATCTGCTCCATGGTCTTGAATGAGGTGATGATCACCACGTAGAGCGGTACGCAGAAGAAAATGGCGCAGATCGACAGGAAGATGATGATGGCGATGGAGCGCCCGGTGATGCGCTTCTTCTTGCGCGGGAAGTAGGGCGCGCTGCGGACGGCGACTTCGCCGCCGAGCATCTTCTGGGCTATGGTGAGATCGCTCAATGTGCAGCCCTCCCGGTGCGGCGTTGCTGCCAGGCGGTGAGCATAACCAGCGGCAGGAAGATGACGGCGGTGATGACCAGCATCATGACAGCGGCGGCGGAGGCGAAGCCCAGATTGCCCTTGGCCGACAGCGCCTGGATGGTGAAATAGGCCGGCACGTAAGTGGACTGGCCGGGGCCACCATTGGTCATGGCGACGATCACGTCATAGGCCTTGATCACGCCCAGCGAGAGCAGGATGGCGCAGGTGACGAAGGTGAACTTCATCATCGGAATGATGATCTCGGTATAGAGGCGGAAGAGGTTGACGCCATCGAGGCGGGCAGCGCTCCAGATCTCGGAGTTGATCGACTTCAGGCCGGCCAGCATCAGGGCCATGTAGAAGCCCGAGCTTTGCCAGACCGCGGCCAGAATGACGCCGTACATGGCAGTTTCGCCGGTGGACAGCCAGGAGAAGTTGATCCAGGTCAGGCCGATGGAATGAAGCGCGTGCTCGACGCCGAATTCAGGATTGAACAGCCAGCGCCAGGCCGTGCCGGTGACGATCAGCGACACGGCGAGCGGGTAGAGGAAAACGGTGCGGAACAGGCTCTCGCCGCGCTTTTCCTTGTCGATCATGGCGGCGAGGATGAAGCCGAAGACGATGGCCAGGGCGCTGCCGAGGCCAAGGATGATCAGGTTTTTCAGTGAAATCGCCCAGGCGTCGTCGGCGAACAGGCGCGTGTACTGCCGCAGCGGTTCGGACCAGTCGATCCCATATTCCGGCAGGCGCCGGCTGCGCGTGAGCGACAGGTAAATGGTCCAGATGATCGCGCCCACAAAGGCGACGGCTGTGACGGTGACCGCCGGCAGCAAAGCCAGTTGCGGCGACCATCGGCTCCACCGAAAGGCCATGATCTCTCCCTTTCCAGCATGCCATGTCAGATTGTTCTGCTCGTTGGCATGTCTGCCCTTGCGAGCCATATTATCGTTAAACTAAGGTCATCCGAAACAATCCGTCAATAAAAAAATCGGCCTGTGTTAGCGGTAGCATCGAGGCTGTGGACAATAGGAAGCGGCCCGAGGGGGTCTGTGGAGGTTAAAAGCGATGACAAATCAATACGATATCCCCGCAATGGGGTTCGGCACATATGGGCGCACCGGGGAGGCCGGAATCGCCGCCATGCTGGTGGCGCTGGAGGTGGGTTATCGACATTTGGACACGGCGCAGGACTATGGCACCGAGACGGAAGTCGGCGAGACGGTAAAGCGCTCGGGGCTCCGGCGCTCCGAAGTGTTTGTGACCACCAAGATCAAGACCGGCAATTTCGGCAAGGGCATGCTGGTGCCGTCGCTGCGGCAGAGTTGCGATAATCTGCAGGTGGACCAGCTCGACCTGACGCTGATCCATTGGCCATCACCCAATGAAGAGATTCCACTGGAGGTTTATATCGAGCAATTGGCCGAGGCGCATGCGCTGGGCCTGACGCGGCTGGTCGGAGTTTCCAACTTCACCATCGCCTTGATAGAACAGGCAAAAACGGTTTTGGGCGAGGTGCCGATCTCCAATAACCAGTTCGAACTCAATCCGCTGCTGCAGAATCGTAAGCTGGCAAACTATTGTTTAAGCAGCGGAATTTCGGTGACCTGTTATCTGCCGATCGCGCGGGGGGTGCTGGGTGGGGAGCCGGTGATAAGCCAGATTGCCGACCGGCATGGAGCGACGCCGGAGCAGGTGGCGCTGGCCTTCGAATTTGCCAAGGGCTACATCGCCATCCCGACTTCGGGGAAGGCCGAGCGCATCCGCTCGAACTTCGAGGCGACGAAATTGCGCCTGAGCAGTGAGGATATCGTGGCCATTGAGGGCGTGGACCGTGGCCAGCGCGAGATCAATCCAGGCTGGGGACCCGCCTGGGACTGACGGCCTCTCGGTGGGCGGTTGACAAGCCGATAGCGGGGCGTATGGTTTGTCGTATTAACGTTCCTACAGGTCGCGAATGCCGACCCATTGGAGCCCGCCGGCGGTGCTGTCGGCGGGGATGGACTACTTTGGCCGCAATGACGGCCGGGAGGAATTTCGATGAAGGGTATAACGAGCATTGGTCACGTGGCGATCAATGTCGCCGATCTGGCCAAGTCGCTGGACTTTTACATCGGCACGCTCGGCTTTGCCGAGATGATGCGGATCGATCATGACAACGGCACGCCATGGCTGGTCTATCTGCGCGTCACCGACGATCAGTTCATCGAAATCTTTCCCGGTGCCGAGACGGAACGGGCGTCGGAAAGCTGGCATGCCAATGGCTTTGGGCATCTGTGCCTGATGGTGGACGATCTGGACGCGGTGGTGGCGGAGCTCAAGGGCAAGGGCGTTACCATGCTGATCGAGCCGAAATCGGGCGCCGACGGCAATAGTCAGGCCTGGCTGCTCGATCCCGATGGCAACAAGATCGAGCTGATGCAGATGCACGCCAATAGCCAGCAATTGCAGGCGATCGCACGGTTGCGCCAACACGGCATTTGATTGGATAACGCCAGTGCGCCGATTACCACTCGCCGCCGCATTTAAGCGTGCTACGAGCCACAATCGAGCGGCTGAAGCGGGATAGACAGTAAGTCATGGGTAGATCCATCGTTCGCCTGAAGGACATCGCCGAGCGCACCGGGTTTTCCGTAAACACCGTGTCGCTGGCCTTGCGCCAAAGCGCGCGCATTCCCGAAGACACCCGCGTGGTCATCCAGCAGGCGGCCGAAGCGCTGAACTACGCGCCCAATCACGTGGCCAAATCGCTGGTCAGCCGGCAGACCATGACCGTGGGGCTGGTGCTGACCGAAATCACCAATCCAATGCTGACCCATGTGGCGCAGGCGATCGAACTGGCACTGGCCGAACGCGGCTATTCCACGCTTTTTGCGACCTCGAATAACGACTTGGCGACCGAGAAAAAGGTCATCGAGATGTTCCGCTCGCGCCAGGTGGACGGCATGCTGATCTATCCGCGCAACCATCGCGACCTCGATCACATCAAGCGCCTGCGCCAGGACAATTATCCCGTCGTGCTGCTGGTCGCCGACTTGGATGCCGGCATCGACGCCGTCTGCATGGACGAAAGGCGGGGCGCCTATCAAGCCACGCGACACCTGATCGATATCGGCCACCAGCGCATCGGCATCATCGATGGCGCCAAGCCAAGCGGTAACTTCGAAAAGCGTGAAGGCTATGCCCGAGCGCTGACCGAAGCGGGCTTGAGCACCGACGAGTGCCTCGTCGCCGATCCGCAGGGCAATGCGGTCATCCGCGGCTATTGGGCCATGGACCGGCTGATGAACCTTGCGAAGCCCCCCACAGCGCTGCTCGCCGCCTGCGATAGCCTGGCGATGGGCGCGTTGCGCTGGACCCAGAAGAATGGCTATCGGGTGCCGCAGGACGTCGCCATCATGGGCTTCGATAATATCGAATTCGCCGAGCACGCGGCGACCCCGATATCGAGCGTCAATTATGCGGTGCAGATGGTGACCGAGCAGGCCGTGGAGCGGTTGATCGGCCTGATCGGAGCCGGCGACGTGCTGCCCGAGCCGCGCGTGACCATGATCGAGCCGGATCTGGTCATCCGCGACAGCACCAACGGCTAGGTGCGTCGATATTCAGGTGATGCCGGTCTGCAAACTGCGCTCTTCTGCGCTTCCGGTGCTCACGTACCCAAAGGTACGCTGCGCTCCGGTTCTCGAAGAGCACAGTTTTCGTCTCGGCCTGACCTGAATCTCGACGCACCTTGGCGCAAGCGGCCAAAGGTGAAGAGCTGGCGGCTCTAGCGCTCGGCAGGACTGAACAGGCGAAAAGTTTTTCGGCCGGCGGCTTTGGCGGCGTAGAGAGCGGTGTCGGCTTGCTTGAACAACTGGTCCGGGGAGGCTTCGGGCATGGCGAGGGCAATGCCCACGGAGGCGCCGAGCTGCAGGACCTGATCGCCGCGCGTGACCGGGCGGCCGAGGATTTCGACGATCTGGCCGGCGAGATGTTCGGCGGCCGTGTAATCGGTTTGGGGGCCGAGCAGGACCGCGAATTCGTCGCCGCCGATGCGGGCGACAAGTTCGGCCTCGATGCCGACGGCTTCGAGGCGCAAAGCGGTTTCCTTGAGGCACTCATCGCCCAGGGCATGACCGAAGGTGTCGTTGATCGACTTGAAGCCATCCAGGTCGACCAGCAGCAGTGCGCCGATCGCCTGGGTCTGGTCGGCAAGCCGGGACTGGAACCGGCTGCGGTTGGCTAGTCCGGTCATGACATCGAACTCGGCCAGATAGCGGGTGCGATCGGCGAGGATCTTTTCCTCGGTGATATCCTGCTTCATGCCGAACAGGCGGGTGGCGACCCCGTTTTCGGTCTCAACGCTGGTGGTTAGCCGCATCCAGCGCCGGTTGCCCTTTGCGGTGGTGATTTCGGCGTCGAGCGTAAAGCCGATCCCCTGTGTTACGGCCTGGGTGCGCAGTTTTTCCAGCAGCGCGCGAGAGGTCGGGGCGTAACAAAGCAGCGTCGTGGCGCGGTCGATGGAACTGCCGCGGGGCAGCTCGAACAGGTCGTAGACGCCGTCGGTCCAGGTCAATTCCTCGGTCGCAAGATCGCATTCCCAAACGCCGATCCGCGCGGTGGCCGCGGCGCGTTCGAAGATCAATCGGCTATGGTCCAGCGCAGCGGCCTGCTCGTGAATCAGGCGGGCCTGGTCGGCCAGTTGACCCTTGAGGGTGGCAATGAGCCGCTCCTGGCTCGGGGCTTCCTCGACCGACCGCATGGCATTGGCGGCCAGAACGGCGAGGCGAGCGGCCAATTGCAGGGGACGCGGGGAGCGGTCGAACAGGCTGAGCAGGCCAACGGTGCGGCCGGACGCGGTCACCAGCGGAATGCCGGCATAAAACCGGATTGTGGTACGGTCGCGGAACCGCGCATCGAGGGCCGTATCCGGCACGACCAGGGGCGCGATCAGGGCACGACTAGAGAAACGGGATTCGTTTTCGAGCGCCGGGGATGGTGCGCCGGCCGAACCGGCAAGGACCAGTTGATCGCCCTGGATCAGGCGCAGCGTGGCGAAATCGACATCGAGCCGTTGGCGGATGCTTTCGAGCAGGGACGCCAGGCCGCCAGCGGTCCGGCCGACCCGAGACGGGTTTTGGAACGGTGCGGGAGCCATCTGGGCCGAAGCGGCGGCGGGCATCGCTGAACTCGGTTGACGTGCGGGGTGGACAATTGGTGAACCCTAGCGCAGGGCCGATTAAGAATTTCTGTTCATCTTGTGAGAGAGCATCAAGACATAGTGCGCAGTTGCCGTTCGGGCGAAGCGATCAGGCGAAACGCACCTTGGCGCGCTCGCGGGCCTTGGCGGCTTCGACGTCGCGATCATGCGGGGGCGCAGTGGTTTCGAGGGCAGCGAGCAGGCGGCGGGTGGTGGCGGCGACTTCCTCGACGGCGTGTTCAAAGGCGGCCTGGTTCTTCTGCGAGGGGTGGGTGAAGCCGCTCAGCTTGCGCACATATTGCAGGGCGGAAGCGTGTATTTCATCGCCGGTGGCGGGCGGCTCGAAATTGAATAGGGTTTTGATGTTGCGGCACATGGGAAACTCCTAGGCGAGCAATTCGATGTAGCGGGCCGCCGAATTGGCGACGATGGCCGGCGCATCCTTGGGAATATTCTGGCCGGCGAAGGCGCCGTAAATGCGATCATAGCGCCAGGGCGTGAGCGCATCGGCGATGTGACGGATTTTGGCGGCGGGCAGCGGCATCATGTTGGGATAGCTCCACATGAAGGAGACGCGGTGGCCGCCGGGTGTGACTTGCAGGATATCGCCGACCAGCAGGGCGCCGGCATTGTCGGCGGTGTCGGCCCAATGCAGCACAGTGCCGCCATCGAAATGGCCGCCGGCGCGGATCAGGGTGACGCCGGGCAGCAGTTGGCGGGTTTCCTCGTGCCACAGATGCACATTGGCGTCGGGGCGCACGATATGGGCTGCGTCGGCTGCGTGCAGGTGGATGGTGGCGCCAAAGGCGGCCGCCCAGTCCTGCATCACCGTGTAGTAGTGCGGGTGCGAGATGGCGATGGCGCTGATGCCGCCCAGGCTATCGACGAGCGCTTCGGTGGCGTCATCGAGCAGGGCAACGCAGTCCCACAGCACGTTGCCGGCTGGCGTGCGCAGCAGGAAAGCGCGCTGGTTGATGCCCAGGGCCGGCACCGGCTGGATGCTGAACAGGTTGGGCTCGTGGTGCTGCCAGGCATTGCGATAGGTCTTGGCCAGCGCCTCCCGCGTGGTCCAGGACTGGCCGGCGGCGGGGACATATTGGCGCTCGTCGTCGCAAATCGGGCAATGGGCGGGCGGCTGGGGCGCGTCCGGGTAGGAGGTGCCGCAGGTGGCGCAGAGAAAAATGGTCATGAGCAAATTCCCAGTCGCATCGAAAGCCTGCAGCTTGGCAGGCTCCCGATGTGAGGGCAAGTTTGGCTAGGCGCGGATGATTGGGAAGATGGCGCGCAGTTTGGCGTTGCGTAGCCAGATGCCGCCCCAGGCGAAGAGGCCCATATAGACGCCGAACAGGTCATGGCTGAACAGCGGTGAGCCGATGCGCACATGAGCCGAGACGGCGCCGCCCAGATAGGCGGTGAGCAGCACGGCCCCCAGCACCGAGGTGCGCGGGATGGCGTACAGCAGCGTGCAAACCAGGCTCAGCACGCCGAGCAGGCGGGCATGTTCGACCGGGTAGCCCAGCTCGGTCATGGTATCGATCACCGGCTGGATTGGCACCAGCTTGATGCTGCCGTCAAAGATCATGAAAGCGATGAACAGGCCCGAAAGCACCCAGCCGAGCCAGAAGGTCCAGTTGCGGGATGGGGCGAGCGAGGCCGAGGTATCGATGGTGGTCATGATGGGTCTCCTCGTTGCGCGTTACTTCTTGACCGTCTGGCCGATGGTCCAGGTCACCCCATAGGGGTCGGTGAGCTGGCCATAGATATCGCCCCAGAATTCAACCTTGATGGGCGACTTGATGGTGCAGCCGGCGGCAACGGCGCGATCCCACCAGGCCTGGGCGTCCTCGACCTGCAAATGCAGCATGAAGGCGGCGGGGGCAACTGCGGGATAGCCGTAATCGGGGAAGAAGTCGGAGATGAACAGCGGCGCGCCGTTGATCTGGATATGGCTGTGGATGACGCGGCCGCTTGAGCCATCGGCGTCGCGCACGTCGATGATCGCTCCGGCAAAGGCTTTTTCGTAGAAGGCGAGGGCGGCGCGGGTGCCGTCAATGCTGATATAGGGGGTCAGGCCGCTGGTGGCTGGGGTATCGGTCATGGTGGAAGTCCCTCCGTTGGTTTCTGCAATCACGACGAGTGGCGGGGCGCTAGTCAGACACAGCCCGTGAATTATTTCGCAGCCGCCGTCGGATCGGGAAGCGCGGGTGCGCTCAGCGCATCGAGATGGGTGCGGATATGGGCGGCCTCGGCGGGTGAATTGGCCAGGGCGATGGCGCGGTTGAAGGCAATGCGGGCGGCAGCCGCATTGCCGAGCTGTCGCAACAGGCCACCCCGGACGCCGTGAAAATGGAAGTAGTTGTCGAGCTGGTCGGCGAGCGGGGCGATCAAAGCGAGGGCAGCGGCCGGGCCGCGGGACTTGGAGACCGCCACGGCGCGGTTGAGGGTGATGACCGGGGATGGCTGGATCACTTCGAGGATTTGATAGAGGTGATCGATGGCGGCCCAATCGGTGCCCTCGGCGCGCAGGGCCCGGGCGTGCTGGGCGGCGATGGCGGCTTGCACCTGATAGGCGCCGGGCGTGCCATGGCGCAGGGCCTTGTCGACCAGAGCCAGGCCTTCGGCGATCATGGGGCGGCTCCACATTGTGCGGTCCTGCGCGTCGAGCAGCACGATCTGGCCGTTCGCGTCGGTGCGGGCGGGCGAGCGCGAATGTTGCAGCAGCATCAGCGCGCAGAGGCCCATGATTTCGGGCTCGGCAGGGAACAGCTGCAGGAGCAGGCGGGTGAGGCGGATGGCCTCGTCGCAGAGCTGGGCGGCGGCCGGATCGGCATGGCCGCGCGAATAGCCTTCGTTGAACACCAGATAAAGCATGAGCGCGACGGTGCCGAGCCGTTCCTGCCGGGCCACGGCATCGGGCGGATCGAACGGCGTGTCGTTGGCGGCGATGCGGGCCTTGGCGCGAGTGATGCGCTGCTCCATCGCGGTCTCGCGGACGAGGAAGGCGCGGGCGATCTGCGCGGTGGGGACGCCGGCGACGATGCGCAGCGCCAGAGCGATCTGCTGGTTGGCGGGCAGGTCGGGATGGCAGCAGATGAACAGCAGGCGCAGGATATCGTCGCGGTAATGCTCGCCGTCGAGGCGCTCGGCCATATCGGCTTCGGCGTCATCGAGGTCCGACAGCAGGTCCTCGGGCGGCAGCGCGACGTTGCGGCGGCTCTTGCGAATGGCGTCGACGCCCGAATTGCGGCCGACAAAGATCAGCCAGGCGATGGGATCGCGCGGCGGGCCCTTGTCGGGCCAGGTGCGGATGGCGCGCAGGCATGCCTCCTGAAAGGCTTCCTCGGCAGTATCGAGCTGGCGGAAATAACGCAGCAGGGCGCTGACCGCCTGTGGACGGGCGGCGGCGAGTGCAGCGCCGATCCAGGCATTGTCGGTCATGTGGCCCCGCTTCCCGCCGTGA
The DNA here is from genome assembly GCF_028290625.1 of Devosia sp. Classification (GTDB taxonomy): domain Bacteria; phylum Pseudomonadota; class Alphaproteobacteria; order Rhizobiales; family Devosiaceae; genus Devosia. Next base: position 48,450 of record NZ_JAQGJM010000022.1, on the reverse strand, counting down.
TGGTGTGGGGGAAAAACAGGGAGACGGGACGCAGTTCATAGGCGCCGATGCCGGGATTGGCCACAGCCAGGTCCTTGGCAAAGGCGATGGCCTCGTCGAGCGTGTCGGCCTCGACGACGTAGAAGCCGAGGAACTGCTCCTTGGTTTCGGCGAAGGGGCCGTCGATGACCATCGAGCCGGTGGCCGATTTGCGCAAAGTGGTGGCCGAGGTGGTGGGCAGCAGGCGCGCGACGGGACCCATCTTGCCCTTGGCGGCCATATCGCCCTGGACCTTGGCGAGGCGCGCCATGCAGGCATCGTCTTCCTCCTTGGTCCAGGAAGCGACAGCGTTTTCATCGTTATAGCAGAGGATGGCGTATTGCATGGCGTGTCCCTGTCATGAGGTTATGACGCACGACTATGCCCAAGACAGACACGGCTTGCAGCTATTTTTGATCGATGAAGGTGGGGTCGAGCGCTACTTCACCTCTCCCTTTGGGGGAGAGGTCGGCGCGCAGCGACGGGTGACGGGGCCTTTACTAAGTTCGGAGTGGGGGAGGCCCCCTCACCCGACCTGAGAAGGTCGACCTCTCCCCCAAAAGGGAGAGGTGAAGGACGGCTCTACGCTACGGGCGGGGAGTTGCTGCGGGCGATGGTCGCGGTGCCGCCGATGGAGGCCAGCACGATGCAGACGATGCCGGCGACCTGCCAGGGGGTGAGGCGTTCGGACAGGATGACGAAGCCAGACAGCGCGGCGAGCGCCGGGTGAGCGCTGGCGAGGATGGAGAAGAGCCGCGTCGGGATGTGGGGCAGGGCGATCATGTCGAGCGTATAGGGAATGGCGCTGGACAGGAGGGCGACGCCAAGCGCGACGGGCAGGATGGCGGGATCGATCAAGGTCGCGCCGGCCGAGGCGATGCCGAAGGGCAGGGCGATGAGGGCGGCGAGGCCGACGCCGAGCGCGGCGGTGTGCGGACCGCCGCCGGTGCCGGCGCGTTGGCCGAAGACGATGTAGCCGGCCCAGCAGATGCCGGCACCAAGCGCCAGGGCTATGCCCACGGGGTCGATCGTGCCGCTCATCTTGCCGAACGGCAGGAGGGTGAAGAAGCCGAGCAGAGCCAGGCCGATCCAGAGGAAATCGAGCGGCTTGCGGGAGCCGGCCAGGGCCACGGCGAGCGGGCCGGTGAATTCGAGGGCGACGCCGATGCCCAGGGGAATGCGGGCGATGGCGGCGTAGAACAACAGGTTCATGGCGCCCATGGCGGCGCCGTAGAGCAGCACGGCGCGCCACTGGCTGGCGTCGAGCTTGTGCCGCCAGGGGCGGAAGATGGCGATGAGTACGAGGGCCGCGAGGGTGAGGCGGAGCGCGGTGGCGCCCGAAGCGCCGACCAGCGGGAACAGGCCCTTGGCGAAGGATGCGCCGGTTTGGGTCGCCACCATGCCGAGGGTGACGAGGGCGACAGGCAGGATGATGGAGGACGGGCGCACGGAGAGGCTTTCTTTGACGGGCGTTGCCTAGCAGGCTTCTGCAATATTTCCCACTGCGTCATCGTAATGGATTTTCACAAGGTCATTCCCGCGCAGGCGGGAACCTCCGTTTGCTTAGTCGGGCATCGGTCAACAGGGGTTCCCGCCTGCGCGGGAATGACCCGGTGGGGTGATGCGGTATGGTGGCGATCGAATAAGAGTGGTTTCCTGCCTTCGCGGGAATAGCCGCGTGCTTTATGTAGGTGCGATACGTTCCGTGAGTCTGCCTCGCCGCAGCTTCGGGCAAGAGGAGGTTGATTATGGAATATCGGTTGCTGGGCCGTTCGGGCCTTAAGGTTTCGGTGCTGACTATGGGCACGATGACGTTTGGTGGCAGCGAAAAGGTCGGCCATACCGACCAGGCCAATGCCAATCGGCAGATCGACCTTTGTCTCGACCATGGCATCAACCTGCTCGATACCGCCAATGTGTACAATGCGGGCGTCTCCGAGGAGATGATCGGAGTGGCGCTGAGCGAAGGCGGGCGCCGGCAAAAGGCGCTGGTGGCCACGAAAGTGCGCTTCAAGATGGGCAATGGCCCCAACGAGATCGGGCTCAGCCGTCACCATATCGTGGCGCAGGCGGAAGCCAGTTTGAAACGCCTCAAGACCGATGCGATCGACCTCTATCAGGTGCATGAGTGGGACGGGCTGACGCCCATCGAAGAGACCATGGAAGCGCTCGATACGCTCGTGAAGCAGGGCAAGGTTCGCTACATTGGCTGCTCGAACTATTCGGGCTGGCACATCATGAAGGCGCTGGCCGCCGCCGATGTGCGGCATGGGCAGCGGTTCGTCTCCCAGCAAATCCATTACACGCTGCATTCGCGCGAAGCCGAGTATGAGCTGGTGCCGATCACGCTAGATCAGGGCCTCGGTATCCTGATCTGGTCGCCGCTCGCCGGCGGGTTGTTGAGTGGCAAGTATCGCCGCAATGGGGGGCCGGATTCGGGGCGGCATGTGGGCGGCTCGAAGGAACCGCCGGTGCCGAATTGGGATCGCCTCTATGACATCGTCGACGTGGTCGTGGAGATCGCGGACGCCCGTGGCGTGTCGGGCGCGCAGGTGGCGCTGGCCTGGGAACTGGGTCGCCCGGGGGTGACTTCCGTCATCATCGGCGGGCGCAGCGAAGCGCAGTTCCAGGACAACCTGGCGGCGGCGGAATTGAAGCTGACCGATGAAGAGCGCGCAAGGCTCGACAAGGTCAGCCAGCCGCCAATGCTCTATCCCTATTGGCACCAGACGTTTACGGCGGCCGATCGCGCGGGCCCGATCGACATGACCCTCCTTGCCCCCTTTGTGGAAGAAGACCGCCGTGGCTGATTTCCTGTTTGAACCCTACGCACCTGCCAGCGTGCCGATCGCACGCGGCGGGCTGTTCGCCGTCCGCCGTATCTATTGCGTCGGGCGCAACTATGCCGAGCACATCCGCGAGATGGGCAATGACGAGCGCGATGCGCCGTTCTTTTTCGCCAAGCCGGCCGATGCGCTGGTTATCGGTGGGGCGGATACGCCCTATCCGAGCCAGACGGCCGATTTTCACCACGAAATCGAACTGGTCGTCGCCATCGGCAAGGATGGCGAAAACATTGCCGTCGCGGACGCGCTGGAGCATGTTTATGGCTATGCGGTGGGGCTCGACATGACCCGGCGCGACTTGCAGGCGGCGGCCAAGAAGGCCGGTCGGCCGTGGGAAATGGCCAAGGGGTTTGATCATTCCGCGCCGGTTGGTTCGATTGAGCCAGCGAGCAATATCGGGCATCCGGACAAGGGTGCGATCACCCTCAATGTGAATGGGACCGAACGGCAGCGCGGTGATCTGGGCGACCAGATCTGGAGCGTGGCGGAGTCCATCGCCTATCTGAGCCAGTTCGTCATGCTCAAGGCGGGCGACCTGATCATGACCGGCACGCCCTCGGGCGTCAGCGCGGTGGTGCGCGGCGATGTGCTGGAAGGCAAGATCGAAGGCGTCGGCACGGTCAGGACCAAGATCATCTGATGGTTGAATGGTCGCCCCAGCAGGACGCGGCGCTGGTTGCCGTCGCCGAATGGCTCAAGGACAAGAACGGGCCGCAGGTGTTCCGCCTGTTCGGTTGGGCCGGCACGGGCAAATCGACGCTGGCGGTGCATCTGGCGCAGGACGTCAAGAGCGTCAAATATGCCGCCTTCACCGGCAAGGCGGCGCTGGTGATGCGCAAGCGCGGCTGCAAGGGCGCGCAGACTATCCATAGCCTCATCTATACGCTGGTCTCCGAAAAAGAGGGCGAGCCGCGCTTCGTGCTCGATCCGGAATCGCCGGCCGCCGATGCCGGCCTGATCGTCATCGACGAGGTGTCGATGGTGGACGAACAGCTTGGGCGCGACCTGCTTTCGTTCGGGGTTAAAGTCCTCGTGCTGGGCGATCCGTTCCAGCTGCCGCCGGTGCAGGGGGCGGGCTTCTTCACGGCCGAAGAGCCCGACATCATGCTGACCGAAATCCACCGGCAGGCGGCGGACAATCCGATCATTCACCTGTCGATGCAGGTGCGCGAGGGCGGCTTCCTCGAGCGGGGCAGTTATGGCGAGTCCGTCGTGGTCGGTCGCGAGGATGTGGATCGCGGCGCGGTGCTGCTGGCCGACCAGGTACTGGTGGGGCGCAACAAGACGCGCCTGCAATACAATGACCGACTGCGCGAGCTGAAGGGGCTGCCCTTCCACGAGCCGGTCGAGGGCGACCGCATGGTCTGCCTGCGCAACAATCCGCGCAAGAAGCTGCTCAACGGACAGATCTGGATCTGCACCGAGGTGACGCGCCGCACCAATGGCAAATGGTCGCTGCTGATGGCCGATGACGAGGGCAAGGGCGAGACGCGCGTGCTGACGCACAAGGCATTCTTTTCCGGCGAGGAAGACGCCATGAGCTGGCCCGAACGGCGGCAGTTCGACGAATTCACCTTCGGCTATTGCCTGACCGTGCATAAGGCACAGGGCAGCCAGTGGGATAATGTCTATCTGTTCGACGAGAGCTTTGTGTTCCGCGAGGAACGGGCGCGCTGGCTTTATACCGGCATCACGCGGGCTGCCGAAAAGATCACGGTCGTTTCGTGACCCTGCTGCAGGTCAGCCACAAGACGGTCTACAGCTATGCCACGCCGGTGCGGTTTGGCGAGCACCGCATACTGGTGCGGCCGCGCGACAGCATGGAGCAGACGCTGGAGAGTTTTAGCCTCCGCATCTGGCCGGAGCCGAAGACTGTGCGCTGGATCCATGACGTGTTCGGCAATGGTATCGCCATCGCGGAGTTTGCTGGCGAGGCCAGGGAGCTGCGGATCGAGGCGCACATGGTGCTCGATCACACGCCGGAACTGACGCCCAATTTCGAGATCGACACGCGGGCGCGGAGCTATCCGTTCGAATACGCGGCCGCCGACGCGATCGACCTGGCGTCGACGACGCTGCGGCAATTTCCCGAGCAGAGCGAGGTCGACGCATGGGCGCGGCGGTTCCTCAATGCGAGCGGGACGACCAATACCGGCAACCTATTGATGACGATGACCTATGCCATCAAGGAAGGCTTCAAATATCTGCGCCGCCCCGATCCGGGGACGCAGACGCCGGCGGTGACACTGTCGAGCCGGCAGGGGACGTGTCGCGATTTCGCCTGGCTGATGATGGAGGCGTGCCGGTCGCTGGGATTCTCGGCGCGGTTCGTGACGGGCTATCTCTATTCACCGGCCCGGGACGGCTATCATCGTGGCGGCGGGGCGACGCATGCCTGGTGCCAGGTGTATCTGCCGGGCGCCGGCTGGGTGGAGTTTGATCCGACCAATGGGATCATCGGCACGCGGGATTTGATCCGGGTGGGCGTGGCACGCGAGCCGCGGCAGGCGATCCCGATTGCGGGGACGTTTATCGGGGCCAAGAGCGACTATATCGGCATGGAGGTCGAGGTGAAGGTTGAGCGCGTCACCTCGCCCCAGGACTCGATGGGCTAGACCCGCGCCACGCTCACGGCGTCGGTGGTCCATTCCTCGTTCTTGTCGCCGTCGACTGCTTCGCTCCAGACCCTGATGGGCAGCGAATGCACGTTGCCATAGATCGTCGCGAACGCCGTATCGGCAGCGTCGCGGCCGCAGCCGATGCGCACCATGCCATCCAGCGCGGCCATGCGGGTGGCGTCGAACAGATACCAGCGGTCCCCCAGATAGGCTTCGAACACGGCGTGGAAATCCTGCGGCTGCAATTGCCAGGCGTAGCAGGAGACGAAGCGGGCCGGGATGCCCAGCGCGCGGCAGAAGGTGATGCCCAGATGGGCAAAGTCGCGGCAGACGCCGGCGCGGGTGGAGAAGGTGTCGGCGGCGGTGGTGCTGGTGTCGCTGGAGCCGAACATGTAGTCGACTTCGCCATTGATCCAGTTGCAGATTTCGGTGACGCGCTGGAAGCCGGGCTGGATATTGCCGAACTGGCGGCCGGCGAAGCGGGCGAGCTGGTCGGACGGGCAATAGCGCGACGGATTGATGTACGCCATGGTGTCGAGCGGCAGCTTCGCCACCGGCACCTCGCCGATGAAATCGGGCTGCCGATGCACCGGATCGAGCTCGACCACGGCCTCGTAGCGCAATTGCACCGGGCCCTGCGGCGCGGTGAGGCGGAGATAGCGGTTGCCGGTATCGGTGGCGGTGTTCTCGTCGGCCTCGTACTGCGGCGTGATGGTCAGGCTTTCCTGCAGGATGGACTGCCGCCCGCCGCGCATGGCCTCGATGTTGAAGATCAGCGTTGCCGCGTCGTTGACCTCGTAGCCGATTTCACAGCCAACATTGAATCTCACGGGCGTTCCTCTGCGATATCGGCGTTAACACGAGCGGCACGCCGAAGTTCCGGCGATCAGGCGCCGGAAATCTTCATTTCGCGGATTTTGCCATCCGCGAAGACGAAGGTGAAAACGCCCGGCCCGGTATAGAAGCTGCTGGTCCAGTCGACGTTCAGGCTAATGCGCTCCGGCGTCTCTTCGATGACAGAGCCGAAGGTCATGGTGCCCTTGGCGCCGATCAGTTCCTTGTCGCTCCAGCCGCGGATGGCGGTGAGGCCGGAAAAGCGGCGGCCCCAGTCCTCGACGATGCCGGTGGGGGGAAAGAAGCTCAGGAATGACTCGGTGTCGCCCGCATTGATGGCGTCACGAAACGCGATGAGGATGGGTGGAAGGCTCTCGTGCGCCATTGCTGATCCCCCGGCGTTGTGGTTACGCCATGACAAAGCCGAACTTATCCTGATGTATTGCCTAATGTGAAGGCTTGCGGCCAAACATGCGGGATTGCTCGATTTTCCGACGCCATGCGCTTGCATGCGGGAGGCCGATACCCCATCTTGTCCGTAGAGTTTAGTTTGACAGGTCCATACCCCGCTCCGGAGGCGCCCCATGCAGCATGAAACCCCCCTGATCACCATGATCGTCGCGGGTCTTGTGCTGGCATATATATTCGGGATGATCGCCAATCGGTTCAAGATGCCCCCATTGGTGGGGTATCTGTTCGCCGGCATGCTGGCGGGACCCTATACGCCGGGCTTCGTTGCCGATCAGGCGCTGAGCGCCGAACTGGCCGAACTGGGCGTGATCCTCCTGATGTTCGGCGTCGGCCTGCATTTTTCGCTCAAGGACCTGTTGAGCGTGCGGGCGCTGGCTATCCCCGGCGCATTGGTGCAGATCGCCTTTGCGACGCTGCTCGGACTGGGGCTGGCGACGCTGCTGGGCTGGGGCCTGGGCGCCGGCATCCTGTTCGGGCTGGCGTTGTCGGTGGCCTCCACCGTGGTGCTGCTCAAGGCCTTGCAGGACAAGCGATTGATCGAGACCGAACGGGGGCGCATCGCCGTCGGCTGGCTGATCGTCGAAGATTTGGCCATGGTGCTGGCTTTGGTGCTGATCCCAGCCTTTGCGAGCCTGTCGGGTAATCCCGAGACGGTGATGCACGATCCGTTCGTGTCGTTCGTCGAGCGCATGCTGCGCATGGAAATTGGCATCTGGGGCGTGCTGGGGCTGACCCTGGTCAAGGTCGCGGCGTTTATCGGCTTCATGCTGATCGTCGGGCGGCGGGCAATTCCCTGGGCCCTGCATGCCACGGCCCATACTGGCTCACGCGAATTGTTCCGTCTGGCGGTGCTGGCGATTGCGCTGGGCGTGGCGTTGGGCTCCTCGGTGCTGTTTGGCGTTTCGCTGGCACTGGGTGCGTTCTTTGCCGGCATGATGCTGGCGGAAAGCGAACTCAGCCAGCGCGCCGCGCAGGAAACCCTGCCGCTGCGCGACGCTTTCGCGGTGCTGTTCTTCGTGTCCATCGGCATGCTGTTCGATCCCTCCATCCTGGTCAGCCAGCCGCTGCAGGTGCTGGCGACGGTGTTCATCATCGTCATCGGCAAGTCGGTGGCGGCCTTTGCTATCGTGCTGCTATTCCGCCGGCCGATCGGCACGGCGCTGACGATTTCGGCCAGCCTGGCGCAGATCGGCGAGTTCTCGTTCATCCTGGCCAGCATGGGTGTCTCCCTGGCGATCCTGCCCAAGGAAGGGCAGGACCTGATCCTGGCCGGCGCTCTGATCTCCATCGTGCTCAATCCCGTGGTGTTCTGGGCGGTCGATCTGGTCAAGCCGCGGCTCGAGCAGCGGGTGGCCAGCCGTCGGGGCGAACCTGAGGTGCGGGTCGAGCCGGGCGAGACGACCGTTTCGGTGGAAGGCGCGGTTGCGCCCGAAGCGCCTGCCGCAGAGGCTCCGGTTGGGGACAATGAGGACGAAGCCCAGCCGACGCGGCAGAAGGATCATACGATCCTCGTGGGTTTTGGCCGGGTGGGCCGCGTGGTCGGGCAGGGGCTCAAGGATGCGGGTGCGTCCCTCGTGGTGATCGAGGATTCCGATCACAGCATCGCCTATGCGCGCTCTAAGGGCATCGAAGTGGTCAGCGGCAACGCGGCCAGCGCCGAGGTGCTCAAGCTGGCCAACCTGGCGCAAGCCAAGGTGTTGATGATCGCCATTCCCAACGGTTTTGAGGCCGGGACCGTGGTCGAGGTCGGCCGCAAGATCAATCCGGGCATTCGCATTTTGGCGCGGGCGCATTCCGAAGACGAAGAGACCCATCTGCGCCATTTCGGGGCCGATCAGGTGATCATGGGCGAGCGCGAGATCGGCCTAGGCATGCTGGCCTGGCTGCGCGGCGAGCGGGTTGAGGATATCGTCGATACCGCCCCGGTGCCGCCGATTGAACCCAAGCTGGCGCCGGTGGAGAACATTCTGGAAAAGGCCGCCATCGTGGCGGCGGCAGAGCCGCTGGTTGTTGCTGAGCCGCCCGTCCCCGTGGAGTTGGTGGCGACGGTCGAGCCGGCTGTGGCTGCGGAACCGCAAGTCGTGCAGCCTGCGGCCATGGCGGAGGCGGCGGACATTGTCGCCAGCGAGAGCGTGATCGAATTGCCGGCTCTCGAGACGGCCGTGGCGCCGGTCGAGGATGTTGCGGTGATTGAGGCCGTCGAGGCCGTCGAGGCCGTGCCGGAAGAGGTTGTTGTCGGCGAGCCCGCTGTTGTCGACGCGGCGACGCTGGAGAGCGTGCAGACAACCCCGGCCGTGGCGGAGACGCCGGAGGCCTTGGTTGAAGCGACGCCTGTGGCCGATGAAACGCCTGAGGAACTCGCCACGGAAGACGAAATTTATGAGGGTAGTCCGGTGATCGAGCCGGAGGCGCCGGTCGTCGCTGACGACGAAGCGACGCCCGCCGAGCCTGCGGCTGACGAGGTCGCGGCTGAGGATGAAGTGTCGGAGGGTGGCCCGGTGGCTGTGCCGGAGCCGACGGAGCCTGACGCCGAACAGCAACCGGAAGAACGCGCAGTGCCGCCCGTGGTGCCTGAACCCAAGATTTGAAAGTCACTGAACTTCGATGATTTCGCAAAAGGCCAAATATGCTTTGCGCGCGCTAGTGTCACTGGCGCGGGCGCAGCGTGGCGAAACGATGATGATCGGCGACATTGCGCGCGAGCAGGCGATCCCCAAGAAATTCCTCGAACAGATTCTGTTGGAACTGAAGCGGGCCGGGTTCGTGGCGAGCCGGCGCGGGCGTACCGGGGGCTATGAATTGCTCAAGGCGCCGGAGGAAATCCGCTTCGGCGAAGTGCTGCGGCTGATCGACGGGCCGATCGCGCCGCTACCCTGCCTGTCCAAGATCGCCTATCGCAAATGCGAGGATTGCCGGGAGGAAAGCTCCTGCGAAATCCGGCATGTGTTCGAGCGGGTGACGTTGGCGACGCGCGCAGTGCTCGACAGTACAACGCTAGCGGATTCGCTGCGTCTGGAAGACCTTCCCGTCTAGCCAAAAGAAAAGGGCCGCATTGCTGCGGCCCTTCCATGAGTATTCGGCCTCAAGTGCCTGACGATTTCTCGTCTGAAGGAAGTGTGTTCTAGCCGAGGCTTACCCCCGACACGAACACATTATATCCAAGACCCTCTTCGAGCGCCGTAATCTCATAAGCCATTGGATCACCTCCTTCACGTTGGTTGAACATGACAAAAGCATGCGCCCGTTTTTCCGACCTGTAAATAGGGCGGTTTATGAACGAAAAGCGAACTAAATGTGAACAAACACTGATTAGATTTCGTGTGTGTGACGATGTGATCGGAAAGACTCAGTCAGGCGCGCGCCTTTTTGGGGCGGGAGCGGAGCTGGAAGATGGTGGCGGCGAAGACGCCGAGGGCGACGATGCCGATGATGATGGAGGCGAGCGCATTAACGTCGGGGGAGACGCCGAGGCGGACTTTTGAGAAGATCACCATGGGCAGGGTGGACGAGCCGGGGCCGCTGACGAAGCTGGCAATCACCAGGTCGTCGAGCGAGAGGGTGAAGCCCAGCAGCCAGCCCGAGACCAGCGCCGGGGCGATGATGGGCAGGGTGATGTCGAAGAAGACGCGGGCCGGGGTGGCGCCGAGGTCCATGGCGGCTTCCTCGAGGCTCATGTCGAAATCGGCGAGGCGCGACTGCACCACGACGCACACATAGGCCATGCAGAAGGTCGAATGGGCGAGGATGATGGTCAGCATGCCGCGGCCGGCGGGCCAGCCCAGAATGCTTTCCATGCCGACGAACAGCAGCAGCAGCGACAGGCCGGTGATCACGTCGGGCATGACCAATGGCGCCGAGACCATGCCCGACAGGATGGTGCGGCCGCGGAAGCGGCGGAAGCGGACCAGCGATATGGCGCAAAGCGTGCCCAGCACCAAAGCGATGGTGGCGCTGACGGCCGCAATGCGCAGGCTGAGCCAGGCGGCGCCGAGCATTTGTGGGTCGGCGAACAATTCGCCATACCATTTGGTGGAGAAGCCGGACCAGACAGTGACCAGCTTGCTTTCATTGAACGAGAACACGACCAGCGAAATGATCGGCGCGTAGAGGAAGACGAAGCCCAGGATCGCCATTGTGGGCAGGAACCAGCCGCGGCGCATTATTTGGTCCTCGCGGTGTCTTGCACGGCGTCCTGCGCCTTTTGCAGCAGCATGATGGGCACCACGACCACGACCAGCATGGCGATAGCCACCGCGGCGGCGCGGGGCCAGTTGGTATTGGTGAAGAACTCGTCCCAGAGCACGCGACCGATCATCAGGGTTTCGGGCCCGCCGAGCAGCGACGGAATGACGAATTCGCCGATGGCGGGGATGAAGACCAGCATGGAACCGGCGACGACGCCGGGCATGGAAAGCGGCAGGGTGATGGAAAAGAAGGTCCGCATGGGCCTGCCGCCCAGATCGGCGGAGGCCTCAAGCAGGGCGCCATCCAGCTTCACCAGATTGGTGAACAGCGGCAGGATCATGAAGGGCAGGTAGGTGTAAACGATGCCCACATAGACGGCGAAATCGGTCTGCATCATCACGAAAGGCAGCGACGGCATCTGCCAGCCGGCCCAGCCTAGGACGGCATTGTAGCCATTGATGACGTGCTGGAAGCCGATGAATTCCAGGAACTGGTTGATGACGCCATTGCCGCGCATGAAGCCGGTCAGCGCGTAGACGCGCAGCAGGAACGAGGTCCAGAACGGCAGGATGACCAGCATCAGCAGGATATTGCGCCAGCGATCGGACGAGCGGGCGATGAAATAGGCCATCGGATAGCCGATCAGCAGCGCGAAAATGGTCGAGATGAAGGCGATCTTGATCGAGTTCAAATAGGCCGCGACATAGAGACTGTCGGTGAACAGGCGGACATAGTTGGACAGGTGCAGAGTGAGCTGCACGGTGCCGTCCCCGGTGGTCAGCAGGTCGGAATAGGGTGGCTTGCCGAACTGCTTGGTGGCCAGCGAAATGCCGAACACCACGGCGAGCGGGATCAGGAACAACAGCGTCAACCAGGCGGCGGGGGCGGCAATGACGAGCGCGCGGCCAGACAGGCCCACGGCCGCGAAGGCGCGTTCGACCGCGGTCCAGGGACGGTGGCGGCGTGGCGCGGGATTGTCGATGTCGAAGGAGCTCATGGATGGGCTCCTTCGATGACACGGGCGCTGCCTTCACCTCTCCCTTTGGGGGAGAGGTCGACCCTCTTGGGTCGGGTGAGGGGGCCTTTACTGGGTGATGTGCCTAGGGAAGACCCCCTCACCCGGCGCGGTGCGCCGACCTCTCCCCCCAGGGAGAGGTGAAGAAAGGGTGTAGCGGCGTTCGGGCTCATACGGTCAGCACCGAGCCGGCGTTGTCGTGCCAGGTGCAGTAGACGGGTTCGTCCCAGGTGATGGCGTCGGGATTGCCGCGGATGGTGTTGGTCTGGGTGACGCGCAGGTGTTTGCCGCTGTCGAGGCGGATTTGGTAGACGCTCATGTCCCCCAGATAGCCGATGTCCTCGACCACGCCCTTGGTGATATTGGCGTCGCCTTCAGGGCGTTCGCGCGACAGGGCGATCTTTTCGGGGCGGATGGCCCACCACAGGATCTGGTCCGGTGCGCAATCGACGCCGTGGCCGACGAAGATATCGCAGCCCAGTTCTGCCGAGCGGATGCGGACATGGTCGGCTTCGTCCTCGGTGACGACGCCTTCCACCATGTTGACCGAGCCGATGAAGCCGGCGACGAACTTGGAATTGGGGAATTCGTAGATGTCGGTCGGCTCGCCGATCATGGCGATTTCGCCGTAGTTCATCACCCCGATGCGGGTGGCCAGCGACATGGCCTCTTCTTGATCGTGGGTGACGACGATGAAGGTGACGCCCAGGGTTTCCTGAATCTTGACCAGCTCGAACTGGGTTTCCTCGCGCAGCTTCTTGTCGAGCGCGCCGAGCGGTTCGTCGAGCAGCAGCAGCTTTGGCCGCTTGGCGAGGGAACGGGCCAGGGCAACACGCTGGCGCTGGCCGCCCGAAAGCTGGTCGGGGCGGCGCTTGCCGTAATCCTGGAGTTTCACCAGCGACAGCAGTTCGGCGACGCGGTCGGCGATTTCGGCCTTGGGCAGGTGATCGCGCTTGAGGCCGTAGGCGATGTTCTGTTCCACATTCATGTGCGGGAACAGCGCGTAGGACTGGAACATCATGTTGACGGGGCGGTTATAGGGCGCCACGCCGGTCATGTCCTGGCCATCGATCTCGATCTTGCCGGAGGTGGGTTCCTCAAAACCCGCCAACATGCGCAGCAGCGTGGATTTGCCGGAGCCCGAGCCGCCGAGCAGGCAGAACAGCTCGCCCTTGTAGATATCCAGCGACACGTCGGCGACGGCATAAACGTCACCGAATTTCTTGGTGACGTTGCTGATCCGAACAAACGGTTTTGCCGATGGATCGCGCCAGGGCCGAGTGTCTGCAGCAATTTGCGGTTTCTTGGCCATGGCGCGGTGCGAACTCTATTCGGGCGGCGACTGCCGCAATTTTCCAATCGCGCCATCCGATGCTGGACGACGAAGAAGGGGCGGAGCCGAAGCTCCGCCCGATGGGTGTTACTGGCCGGTCTTGATGCGGGTCCAGGTGCGGGTCAACACTTCCTCGAAATCGGGGCTGTGAGCACCCAGCACGAAGGCCTTGGCGATGGTTTCGGCGGGCGGATAGATGCCGGGATTGGTCTTGACGGCGTCGTCCACGAACTCGGTCGCCTTCAAATTCGGGTTGGCGTAAAACACGTAATTGGTGATCGCGGCGACGACCTTGGGCTCGAGGATGTAGTTGATGAACTTCATCGCATTGTCCGGGTGCGGCGCATCGGCCGGAATGGCGAGGAAGTCGAACAGGGTCGCGGCGCCTTCCTTGGGGATGACGTATTTGACTTCGGTGGGCGTTGCGGCCTTGGCGGCGGCGTCGACCGCCTGGAACACGTCACCCGAATAGCCAAGGGCCACGCAGGTTTCGCCATTGCCCAGGTCGTCGATATACTGCGACGAGCTGTAGTAGCGGATATAGGGCTTGATCGAGGTCAGCAGCGCCTCGGCCTTGGCGAGATCGTCCTCGCTCTCCGAATTGGGGTCGAGCCCCAGATAGTTGAGCGCGATACCGACTACTTCGGACGGGCTGTCGAGCAGGCTGATGCCGCACGAGGCCAGTTTTTCGGCGTTTTCGGGCTTGAAGATCAGGTCCCAGCTATCGACCGGGGCAGCGTCGCCCAGCGCTTCCTTGACCTTGGCGACATTGTAGCCATAGCCGATAGTGTTGATCATGTAGGGCACGGCATGGGCATTGTCCGGGTCCTGCTTGGACGCCGTCGCCATCACGGCCGGGTCGAGATTGACCAGGTTGGGGAGCTTGGACTTGTCGAGCGGCAGGATCAGGTCGGCCTTGATCTGGCGTTCGAGGAAATTGCCCGAGGGCACCACGATGTCATAGCCCGACGAGCCGGCCAGGAGCTTGGCATCGACGATCTCGTTATTGTCGTAGACGTCGTAGTTGACCTTGATGCCGGTCTCCGCCTCGAAGTTGGCGATGGTGTCCTCGGCGATATAGTCGGACCAGTTGTAGACGTTGAGCACGGCTTCTTCCTGGGCCACGGCGGGGGCCGCGACCATCAGGGCGCCAAGGGCGAGGACGAGCGATTTGTTCATCTGGGGTTGAGCTCCTGTGAGGGTCGGTTTTTGGCGGCGCCGCGTTCTGGCGCGCGGCAATTGGCGAAGCCGGACGCGCTTATCTTTGCGGGCCGGGAAGGACTGAAAAAATGGAGAGGGTTGCACCAAGGGGATGCCGGCGGGCATCGGGACAGTCGCTGGTCATGGGCCCGGGGCCGGGCGCGTATCGATCCGCCAATGGGGCGCAATCAATGATGATCGTCTTCAGCGAAGTAACCCTTGGCACGAGGAATATGGGGGCAAGCTAGAGCCAAAATTGCGGGGCGACAAGAGATTGCGTGGCAAGATTTTGCAGGGGTTGACGCGCAGCGCGCCGCAAGCGCAAAACCGGCACAACAGGGCCGCAGCAGGCGGCCATCTGACCCTAGTGACGGAGCGCAAAAATGAGCGCCAAGGCCTATTTGTCGATCAGCAATGAAGTGAAGTCCGCGCTGGCGGCCGGCAAGCCGGTGGTGGCTCTTGAATCCACCATCATCACCCATGGCATGCCCTATCCGCAGAACCTCGAAATGGCCAAGAATGTCGAGGCCGTGGTGCGTCAGCATGGCGCGGTGCCGGCGACGATCGCCATCATGGACGGGCGCTTCGCGGTGGGCGTTTCGGGCGACGACCTGGAGCGGCTGGCGCTGGAAGGCGGCAAGGCCGCCAAGGCGTCGCGGCGCGATGTGGCGGCGCTGCTGGTGCAGGGCGGCATGGCGGGCACGACCGTGGCAACGACGATGCAGATCGCGGCGCTGGCGGGGATTTCGATTTTCGCCACCGGCGGTATTGGCGGGGTGCATCGCGGGGCCGAAGACACATTCGATATTTCGGCGGACCTGGAAGAGCTGAGCCGCACGCCGGTGGCGGTGATTTGCGCTGGCGCCAAGTCGATCCTCGATATCGGCAAGACGCTGGAAGTGCTGGAGACCAATGGGGTACCGGTGCTGGGTTATGGCACCGACGATTTCCCTGCCTTCTGGACGCGGGTCAGCGGGCACAAGGTGGATCACCGGTTCGACGATGTCGCCGATCTCGCCAAGGTGGTGGCGCTGCAGATCGAGCTGGGCATGGGTGGCGTGCTGATCGCCAATCCGATCCCCGAAGCCGATGCGCTGGATGCGGCCAGCATCGAGGCGCGGATCGCCGAGGCCATTCGTGGTGCCGAAACCGAGGGGGTATCGCGCAAGGCGCTGACGCCGTTCCTGCTCAACCGCATCTTCGAATTGACCGAAGGCAAGTCGCTCAAGTCCAATATTGCATTGGTGGAAAACAACGCCAAGGTGGCGGCGCAGATCGCGGTGGCGCTGGCGGCGCGGGCCCAGCCCAAGCCAGCGATCCGCCGCGCATGAGCCGCCAGGTCCTGGTCATTGGCGATGTGATGACCGATGTCATCGTCATGCCCGAGGGGCCGCTGGTCAAAGGCAGCGACCGGCGGGCCAAAGTGCGCAGCCGGCCGGGCGGGTCGGGCGCCAACCAGGCGGTGTGGCTGGGTGCGATGGGGGCCGAAGTTGCGCTGGTGGCGCGGGTCGGCACCGAAGAACTGCATATGTACGAGAACTATTTCCGCGGGCTGGGCGTGGTGCCGTTCCTCGGGGGCGACAAGGAATTGCCCTCGGGCGTGCTGGTGACCATCGTCGATCCCGACGGAGAGCGCAGCTTCCTCACCGATCGCGGCGCCAACCTGCATTTGAGCGCGGCTGACCTGCCCAAGAGCTTGCTCGATAATCTCGGCATGGTGGTGGTGTCGGGCTATAGCCTGTTCGCGCCGGAGCCGCGGGCGGCAGTGCGCGACTTTTTATCCCTCGCCAAGGCAAGCGGGGTAGCGGTGGCTGTCGATCCGGCCTCCGAGGGATTCTTGCGCGAGGTGGGGCCGGACAAGTTCGTGGAATGGACCGCGGGCGCGGACTGGATTTTCGCCAACCAGGACGAGGCGGAAACGCTGTGCGGCGCCATCGAGCTCGATGTGCAGATGCGGCTTCTGGGCAGTCATTTCGCCAATGTGGTGATCAAGCGTGGCCGCTTTGGCGCAGCACTGGGCGGGTTGCATGGGATCAAGCTGACCATGGAGGCGCCGGTGGTGACTGTGGTGGATTCCACTGGGGCGGGCGATGCGTTCGCGGCCGGGTTCCTGGCGGCGCATGTGGATGGCGCTAGCCCCGAGGTAGCGCTGGCGCGGGCGATCGAGGCGGGGGCCAAGGCGGTGCGCTCGATCGGCGGGCAGCCTCCGTCGATGGGGTGAGCTTGGGCGAGGCCGGCCCTGCAAATCGCAGTCCTCCGCGCTTCCGGTGCTCATGTATGGAACGTACGCTCCGCTCCGGTTTCTCGAAGACCGCCATCTCGACTCGGCCAGGCTCAATCTTACTACACCGAGCGCGCTCGACTTGCCGAATAGGGCGTGGCACGAAGGGGCGGGGCTTGGAGGCATTGATGCGGAAAATCCTACTCGGGCTCTTGGGCTGTGCTGCCCTGGTGCAACCGGCGCTGGCGGACGGGAAGGTCTATGTGCAATTGCCGGATCTCTCGGGCTACCAGGACGCGGCGGCGGAGGCACTGCTGCACCGATTGGTGATGGCCAATGTGGTGTCGTCGCACTGCGCAGGCTTCGCGATCAGCGACGCGGAATTGTGGCTACTGCTGGACACAGCCGACATCGTTGCCGTGCAATTGGGCCTCGATACCGATCTCTATGGCGGCGATTATTCTCGTCCTGCCTACAATGCGCTGGTCGAGGAAGAAACCTGCCCGCTCGAGGGCCCCAAGGTCGAACTTACCCTGCGCGAACTGGTGGCCCATGGCGGCTCGCGCCAGCCCCTGCCCGACCAAAAGGCTGCGGCCGCGGCCTTCGAGCCCAATGAATTCTCCGACTTTCCCGCCTGGGAAAAGACCGAATGACACTTGTCGTGCAGATGCCGCCGGCCCGGGCGACATGGTTCGGTCTAAATCGGCAGGCTAGAGAGTTGCAAAGCTGAGGGAGAGAACGATGATGCGGAAACTGATAGGCGCGAGTTTGGCCGGGCTGATGCTGGTGTCCCCGGCGCTGGCGGACGGCAAGGTCTATGTGCAATTGCCGGACCTGTCGTCGCTGCATGGCGAGGGGCAAAAGGACTTTTTGCGCGGCTTGATCCTCGCCAATGTGATTTCGTCCAATTGTCCGGATTTTGCGGTGACCGAGCCGGAATGGTCGCTGCTGACCGACTCGGCCGATCTCATCGGCAGGGGGCAGTTTCACCTCAATGCCGAGGCCTATGATCAGCAGTATTTCGGCCCCGCTTTCGCCGTGCTGGAGGACAAAAGCGCTTGCGAGACCTATGGGCCGACCGTGCAGCCGATACTCGATCAGTTGGTCGCCTTGGGCGGCTCGCGCGAGCCGCTGCCGGACCAGGACGCCGCCTATGAGGATTGGCGCAAGATGCAGGATGAATGGGATGCGGCTGACGCTGCGCCAGTCGGAAAGACCAAGACCAAATGAGCTTTATCGGACAGGTCCTGGTTGGGCTGATCGCGCTGTTGCACTTTTATATATTGGTGCTGGAGATGTTCCTGTGGACCACGCCGCGCGGGCTCAAGGCGTTCGGGCAGACGCCGGAATCCGCGCAGGCAACCAGGACACTGGCGGCCAATCAGGGGCTTTATAACGGCTTCCTGGCGGTCGGGCTGGTCTGGGGATTGCTGCACCCGGATCGCCAGGTTGCTTGGGAATTGCAGATGTTCTTCCTCGCCTGCGTGGCGATTGCGGGCATCTATGGGGCGATCACCGCCAAGCGGTCGATCCTGTTCATCCAGACCGTGCCGGCAGTGATCGCCATGATCGTGGTGACCATGGCGATTTACCTGCAGACTGATCCGCCGGTCGCTTAGGCAGCGAATGCCGCCAGCACCCGCACCCAGGAGCGGATGCCGCGGTGGAAGCTTTCGAGGTCGTATTTCTCGTTGGGGCTGTGGATGCTGTCGTCCACATGGGCGAAGCCGATGAGCAGCGTGTCCATGCCGAGGATTTTCTTGAAATCGCCGGCCACGGGAATGGAGCCGCCCGAGCCGGTGATGACCGCTTCCTTGTTCCATTCGCCCGTGAGGCCGGCCAGAGCCTGCTTGAGATAGACGCCGTCCGAGGGGACGGTGATGGCGGGGGAGCCGCCATGTTCCCTAAAGGTCACCGAGCAGTCGGCAGGGATGCGATCCTGCACATGCTTGCGGAAGGCGGCGCGGATTTTGTCCGGCACCATGCCCGACACGAGGCGGAATGAAATCTTGGCGCTGGCCTTGGCGGGGATGACGGTCTTGAAGCCGTCGCCCGTATAGCCGCCGATCATGCCGTTGATCTCGCAGGTCGGACGGGCCCAGATCATTTCGAGCACCGATCGGGCGCTTTCGCCGGCCGGAATGGACAGGCCTGCCTCGGCGAGGAAGGCTTTTTCATCGAAGCCCAAGCCTTTCCACTGCGCCTTGATGGCGTCGGGCACTTCGGCGACGTCGTCGTAAAAGCCCGGCAGGGTGACGCTGCCATCGGGCGCGCGCAGGCTGGCGATGATTTCGGCCAGCACCTGATTGGGATTGCGCGCGGCATTGCCGAACATGCCCGAATGCAGATCCTTGCTGGCGCAGGTGATCTCGATCTCCTCGCCGACGAGGCCGCGCAGCATGGTGGTGATCGAAGGGGTCTTGCGGTCCCACATGTCGGTGTCGCAGACGAGCGCGATATCGGCGCGCAATTCATCGGCATTGGCGGCCATGAACGGGGGCAGATTCTTGCCGCCGCTCTCTTCTTCGCCTTCGAGCATTAATGAGACACGAACGGGTAACGATCCGTTAACATTTTTCCACGCCCGGCACGCTTCCACAAAGGTCATCAGCTGCCCTTTGTCGTCGGACGAGCCGCGCGCGACGATGATCTTGCGACCATTGGCGTCGTCCTTGATCACCGGCTCGAACGGATCGGTGTGCCACAGGTTCAGCGGATCGACCGGCTGCACGTCATAGTGGCCGTAGAACAGCACATGCGGACCCGTGCCGACGGAATCGTGAGCCACAACAACAGGATGGCCGGGCGTGGGTCGGGCCGCAGCGGTAAAGCCCTGGCCCGCCAGATCATCGACCAGGAACTGCGCGGCGCGCTGGCATTCGGCCGCATAGGCCGGATCGGTCGAGATCGACTTGATGCGCAGCAAATCCTTGAGCCGGCTCAATGCGTTAGCGAGATCGGCATCGACGCGGGCAAGGACAGCGTCGAGCATGGCGGGGGCGATGGTCATGGGTAGAACTTCCGATTTGATTTGGCGTGACCATGGCGCGGGGCGAGGAAGCCTGTCCAGCCCGATTTATGATGAATCGAATATGAACGGTGCGCTCAAACGGGGCTCAGATGGAACCATCTATGGTTAACGCAAGTTCGGATGTTCTGGACGCGAACCAAAGGAGTTTCCCATGCACCTTTCAGCCTCAGCCATTACGGCCTTGCTGCTTGCTGCCGGCGTGGGCAGCCTGACCGAGGCCGCGCCCGCATCCACAGTCGGCCGCACCCCATCCGCGGTGACGCCGATATCGACACCGCAATTCCTGCAGGGCAAGGCCGGCGACGGCAGTGTCAGGCAGGCGATGGCGGCGTGACATTACAGTTTATCGCCTGACCTCCTCCTTTCCATGCACAACTTCAGGCCTCGGCATCACGCCGGGGCTTTTTTTTGGCGGGAACCGACTCCACCCGCTGAACCGTTGAGCGAGCGGAGACCGCTCATGACCAAGACAGTGACGCTGCAGCCGATCGAGCCGATGGAAGCCAGGAGCGTGGATGAATTGCCCGCGGATGAGAGCTGGCAGTTCGAGCCGAAATGGGACGGCTTTCGCTGCATCGCCGTGCGGAGTGGCGACGGGGTGGCGCTGTTCGCCAAATCGGGCAAGCCACTGGGGCGGTATTTCCCCGAAGTGGTGGCGATGATTGCCGGACTGCCCGGCGACCACTTCGTGCTGGATGGTGAATTGGTGATCGCGACGGGCGGTGAACTGTCGTTCGATGCGTTGCAGATGCGGCTGCATCCTGCTGAGAGCCGGGTGCGCAAGCTCGCGGCGGACGCGCCGGCGCTGTTCATTGCCTTCGATATGTTGGCCAATGCGGCCGGCGACCTGACTGCATCAAGCCTGGATTTGCGCCGTGCGGCGCTGGAAGCGTTTGTGGGTGCGGCCAAGGCGACGGGACTGCGGCTGTCGCCGTTCACGCGCGATCGCAAGCAGGCGGTCAAATGGCTGGAAAAGGTGGGCGGGGCGCTGGATGGCGTCATCGCCAAGCGACTGGATGGGCCGTATCTCAGTGGCGAACGGGCCATGCTCAAAGTTAAGCGCATTCGCTCGGCCGATTGCGTGGTGGGTGGGTTTCGCTACGGCACCGATAGCGAACTGGTTGGCTCGCTGCTGCTGGGTCTGTTCAACGATAAGGGCCTGCTCGACCATGTCGGGTTCACCTCGGGATTTTCGGCGGCGGAGAAGCCGGACATCACCCAGCGGTTGGAGGCCCTCAAGGGACCACCGGGCTTTACCGGAGACGCGCCGGGCGGGTCGAGCCGATGGTCGACGGAGCGTTCGAGCCAGTGGGAGAGCCTGCGCCACGAACTGGTGGTGGAGGTGCTGTATGACCATGTGACGGGCAACAGGTTCCGCCATGGCACCAAGCTGCATCGCTGGCGGCCGGACAAGGCGCCGCGCCAGTGCACGTTCGAGCAATTGGAGCCGGCGCGGAAGCCCGAAGGCGTCGTGGCGAACACGATTGCCGGCGGCTAGGGCGCGCCGGCAATCGTATCGTCGGTGCTAAAAGAACAGATCGTCCAGGTCCGCTTCGGCCGAGGCTTCGGCGGCGGGAGCCGGTGGGGGTGCGGTGAGGTCCTTGCCGAAGAGCTGTTCGTGGATGCGGCGTTCGGCGTCCATGGTGTATTTGGAGCGCAGGATTGACAGCACGGCGGCCAAGGGCCCGGAGGGCGGGTCGATGTGGTCACTGGAATATTGGGCGATGAGGACGTGCATGTCCGCCATGGCCTCGGAAATGGCCGTCTGGTCGGCAAAGCTGGAGGCGGCTTCGCCCAACAGGTTGACGACTTTGGGGCCATCGAGGTTGAGCACGCCAAGGGCTTCGGCCAGCGTCTGGTCGACGGTTTCGAGCAGGCCGAGCGCGGCAGTGGCTTCCTGTTCAAGCTGGCCGACCTGGCCGGCAGCATCGCCAGAGGCAGCGGCGCCGAAGGACTGGGCGAGGCCGGCGGCTTCGTGCAGGCCACTCATGGCGGTTTCGGCGGCGGCGACGGTTTCGCCCGTCAGTTCACGCAACTGGCTGGCGATGACGTTGAGGGCGGTGCCGCGCGGTCCGAGCTGGGCGCATTTGACAGCGGCATTGAGGCTGACAAGGCGCATATTGGCCTCGATTTCCTGCACGGCTTCGACGTGACCGAGGAGGGACTGCACGGTGGCCTGCACGGCGCCGGCGACGATTTCGAGCTTGCTTCGCTCGGTCTCGCAGTCGCGCAGCACCTCTGCGGCGTGGCGGAGCTGGTCGCTGAGGGCGGCGAGCGGGGATTGCGCGCCGGCCTTGCCATGGCCGTAGATGTCGCGGCTGCGCACCATGATGGTGCGGGCGTCGGTCGCCAGATCGCCCAGCGCATTGGCGGCATCGGCAACGTCGGCGGTAAAGGCCTCGGCGGCGCTGGCCAATTGGGCGGCCTGCAAGCTGGCAATGGCGGCGAGGGCGAGGTCGTGTTCGTCGGTGGGCAGGCTGGCACCGGCGACGCTGTTGCCGTCTATCAGGTCGGCCAGGGTTTCGAGCGCGGTTTCGACATGTTCGAGGCGCTGGCGGGTGGCGTCGCCGACCTGCAGGGCCATGACGGCGCTGGCGATACGGCCGCCGATCTGGCGCGCGACGCGGCCGGTTTCGGCGCTGCCGTCGACCGAGGCCTGGCGCTGGCGGGTGACGGCCTCAAGGCTGCCATCCATGCTGGCGGCGAGGCCGCTCAAAGTGTCGGCATGGGCGGCCTCGAAATGGGCGCGCTGTTCGGCGGCGCGGCGCACTTCGTCGGTCAATTGCCGATAGACGGTGGAGAATTCCTGGATGGTGCGGCTGGCGCTTTCCGACAGCTTGGCGATATCGGTGGTGAAAACCTCGAAATCATCGCCGTCGCCCACAATGCCGGCAGCGACGACGCGGGCATTGATGGCGACGATGCCCATCATCTTGACGGTGCGGCGCAGATCGGAAATCGGGTGATCGGCGGCGGCAACGACGCTGACGAGGCGCGCAAGATCGGCCTGTTCGGTGGCGAAGACGGCGGCAATGGCCTGGGACTCGGTGCCGATGGCGGCCAGGCGGGCCGAGGCCTCATGCAGTTCGGGGCTTTCCAGACTCTGTGGCAGGGCCTCGAAAATGCGGGTGATGCGGTTGAGCATGGCCGCGCCCTTGGTCAGGCGATCGCCGACCGCCACGAAGGTGGTTTCGATGCGTTCGCGCGGCTCGACAATGCCGGGCACGAGGGCCCGCAGGTCGCTGGCGGTGGGCAGGGCAGCTTGGGTCTGGCGGGCGAGAGCCGTCATTTGATTGCCCCTAAGGCGGTGCGGACATAGGTGTTGATTTCGTTGGCGACGCGGTTGAGCGCCACCACCTTGGTGGCGGCGCCGCGCTGGATGGCTTCCTTGGGCATGCCGAAGACGACGGAGCTTTCCTCGTCCTGGGCGACCGTGTAGCTGCCGGCCTGGCGCATTTCGAGCAGGCCGCGCGCGCCGTCATCGCCCATGCCGGTCAGGATGATGCCCATGGCGTTCTTGCCGGCGGCCTGGGAGGCGGAGCGGAACATCACGTCCACCGAAGGACGGTGGCGCGAGACGTGGGGGCCTTCGATGACGTTGACGGTGTAGCGGCTGCCGGCGCGATGCAGCGCCATGTGCAGGTTGCCCGGTGCGATGAGGACACGGCCGGCCTGGACCACATCGCCATCCTCGGCTTCCTTGATCTCCATGGCGCAGATGCCGTTGAGGCGGCGCGCGAAGGCGTTGGTGAATTTTTCTGGCATGTGCTGGACGATGATGATGCCCGGCGTGGTAGCGGGCAGGGCCTCGAGCACTTCGCGCAGCGCTTCGGTGCCGCCGGTCGAAGCGCCGATGCAGATGATCGGTTCGGTCACCGGCATCTTGGCGCGCTGGGAGGCGGCGCGGGCTTCGGAATGGGGCGGGATGATCGCGTCGGCGTTGAGCTTGGCCTCGACGGTGAGGCGCGGGGCCGGCTTGTGCACGCCGCGGAATTTGGCATGGGCGGCGGCCTTGGCGGCGTCGCAGATGCGCATCCGGGATTCCTTGAGGAATTCGGCGGTGTCGACGCGCGGCTTGGTGACCACGTCGACGGCCCCGGCTTCGAGCGCCTGCATCAGCGTGTCGGAGCCGGCTTCGGCCAGCGACGAGCAGATGACGACGGGAATTGGCCGCTGGCTCATGATCTTGCGCAGGAAGGTCAGGCCGTCCATGCGCGGCAGTTCGATATCGAGGAACATCACGTCGGGCACTTCCTGGCGGATGCGCTCGACGGCGACGTAGGGATCGGCGGCGGTGGCCATGACTTCGAGTTCGGGGTCACTGCCGATGATCTCGCTCAGGGTCATGCGTACGGAGGCGCTGTCATCAACGATGAGGACGCGGATCTTGCGATGGGGACCGGGCTGGGCGGCTTCAGGCATGGGCGCGCTCACGGCTTCTGGAAAACGGCGGGCGCGACCTGGCGCATGGTGATGTTGGTTCCGATCATGGATTCGGAATGGCCGAGGACCAGATACCCCCCCGGACGTAAATGTTTGATCAACTTGAGGATCACGGCTTCCTGATCGGCCTTCTCGAAATAGATCAGCACATTGCGCAGGAAAATGATGTCGACGTCGCTATCAAAGGGATAGGTCTTGTCCATCAGGTTGAGGCGAGCGAAGCGCACCAGGCGGCGCAGTTCGGGCACGATGCGCACTTCGGAGC
Organism: Devosia sp.; assembly: GCF_028290625.1. GTDB lineage: Bacteria > Pseudomonadota > Alphaproteobacteria > Rhizobiales > Devosiaceae > Devosia. The sequence goes on along the minus strand of NZ_JAQGJM010000022.1, from coordinate 23,970 downwards.
GGATACCCGCCTTGCGAGCGAACATCAGGTAGCGCGACTGCTTGAGCTGGGGCACCGGGGTGATCATTTCGGCCGGATAGACCGCGCGCTGGCCCTGGGCGAGCACGGCGGTCGAGATGTCGGTGCCCAGGATTGAGAAGCGGAAATCACCGCGCTGGCCGGCCAGATCGGCCAGTACCATGGCCAGCGTATAGGCCTCGGCGCCGGTGGAGCTGGCGGCGCTCCAGACCTTGAGCACGGGCTGGCGCTCGCCGCGGCGCAGTTCCAGCAGTGCGGGCACCATGCGCTGCTCGAGACAATCGAAATGCTCGGGCTCGCGGAAGAAATCGGTCTTGTTGGTGGTGACCGCATTGATCAGGAAGGGGCGCTCGGCGACCAGGCCGTCCTTCTTGAACAGGTAGGCACAATAGGCGTCGAAGCTGTCCAGACCCAAGGTACGGATACGCTTGCGCAGGCGGCCCTCCACCATCAGGCGCTTGGCGGGCGGCAGCTTGATGCCAACCTCGTCGCCAATCAGAGTGGCGATGCGCTTGTAGTCCAGCGCGGTGAGGTGATCGTCTTCGTCGTCGATGCGGATAGCGGCGGCGGTACGAGCGGGAAGGGGCACAATAAACTCCGGCCGATGGCGGCACGTCGGAACCCGCTGCTGCGGGACGACGTGCCGAAAGGGTTCAGGCAGCCTGCGTCACGGGCGCCGCAGAAGCGCCCAGCAGGGTGTCGAGATCGAGCACGGTAACGAACTTGCCGTTACGGCGACCGATGCCGGCGATGCAGCGCCCGTTCCAGGCGCCGCTGATCGAGGGCGGTGGATCGAGCTCGTTCTCGTCGAGGATGGTGACCTCGAACACCCGGTCGGTTCGGAGGCCAAGCCGACGCTCGCCATCAGCGCCGTCGATCGACAGCACCACGATGCGGGTGTTCTCGGTGTCCTCCCTGGGCTCCATATCGAGCGTCAGGCGCAGGTCGAGCACCGGAATGCCCTGGCCGCGGACATCGATCATGCCGAGCAGGTTGGCGGGAGCCTGGGGCAGGCGCGCGATCGGGCGCATGTCCAGGATTTCCTGCACCTTTTCGACGGGTGCGGCGAAGATTTCGTCCGCGACCCCGAGAGTTACGTATTGCTGGTTTTCTGCCATCTTGTCCTCGTCTTACGCTGCGCCGCGGCGCGAGAAGGCGCCGTCGAGTTCGTCCTGGCCGTCATCGAGCGAGAGGCTGAAGCCGCCGCCCTCATGATCGGCACCCGCCGCCTTGCGTGGGCTCATGTGGGGGGCGCCGGCCATGACGGCATCGCGCATGCTGGCTTTGGCGGGCTTGCGTGCGGCGGGTGCCGGGGCCTTGGCACGGTTGACCTGGTTGCCCTCGATGCGGAAGTAGCTGATCGCGTTCTGCAATTGCTCGGCCTGGGTGGCCAGCTCTTCGGAGGTCGCCGACATTTCTTCGGCGGCGCTGGTGTTCTGCTGGGTCACCTTGTCGAGCTGCTGGATGGCAGTGTTGATCTGGGCCGCACCGGCATTCTGTTCACGGCTACCGGCGGAGATTTCTTCCACTAGTTCAGCCGTGCGCTGGATATCGGGGACCAGCTTGGAGAGCATTTCACCAGCCGACTGGGCCGCCTTGACAGTGGTGCCGGAGAGGGTCGAGATTTCGGCGGCGGCAGCCTGGCTGCGTTCGGCGAGCTTACGCACTTCGGAGGCAACCACCGCGAAGCCGCGGCCATGTTCGCCGGCACGGGCGGCTTCCACCGCGGCGTTGAGGGCGAGCAGATCGGTCTGGCGGGCGATTTCCTGCACCACCATGATCTTTTCGGCGATCGTCTGCATGGCGTCGACTGCCTTGTTGACCGCTTCGCCGGAGGCGATGGCATCGGCCGCGGACTGGCGGGCGATCTTTTCGGTCTGGGTGGCGTTTTCCGAGCTCTGCTTGATGGTGGCGGTCATTTCTTCCATCGAGGCGGAAGCCTCTTCGGTCGAGGAGGCCTGTTCGGTAGCGCCCTGGCTCATCTGCTCGGCGGTGGCCGATAGTTCCTGGCTGCCGGCCGCGACGTTGCGGGTGGCGGTGGTGACTTCGCTGACCACTTCGCGCAGCTTGCGGGTCATGGCGTTCAGCGCATCGACGAGATCCTTGATTTCGTCATTGCTCTTGACCTTGGCGGTGGCGTTGAGGTCGCCACCGGCGACGGCGTTGGCCAGGTTGAGGGCTGCGGTCATCGAGCGGGTGATGCCGACAACGATCCAGGTGGCGGCGATCAGGGCGATCAGCACCGAGCCGGCAAGCAGGCTCAGCAGCAGCACGCGGTTGAACTCGTAGAGGCCGACGGCATCGGCCTTGGCCTTGTCGAGGGCATTGGCATTGGTCAGCACGACGGCGCTCAGAGCGGTTGCCACGGCACTGCGGGCGGTTTCGGACTCAGTGGCCATCAGGGTGGCGGCCTTGGCGTCGCCGTTTTCGATTGAGATCGCCTGGTATTTGTCGACGATCGGTAGCCAGATGCCGAGAGCCTGGTTCAGGCTGTCGAAAGCATTGGCTTCATCGGAACCCGACAATTGGCGGCCGAGATTGGTGATGGCGGCGTCGAACGTGGCACGCTTTTCGGCGGAGGTGGCAGCGTACTCGGCCTGTGCAGCCATATCGTCGGCGGAGATCAGCACGTTGAGTGCGCCAATGCGCAGTTCACGGGCTGCCACGCTGGCGGTAACGGCCGCCTGGTAGCGGCGGAATTCGACTTCGTGACCGGCGGGAACGGCGGCGCCGAGGCGGTTCAGCAGGCCGGTCAGAGCGGTATCGACGGTCTTGAAGGCAGCCGAGGCATCGCCCTGAAACAGGGTGCGGGCTTCGTACGTCGAATTCATCTTGGAGAAATCGGCGAGCTGGCTGTGGAAGCCGACAAAAGTGGTGAACAGGGTCTTGACGTTGTTGAGCTCGGCCAGCGCGGCCGGATCGTCTTCAGCGGCGATCAGGCCATCCATCTTGCCGAGCACGGTGTCGGCTTCGGTGGTGACCTTGACGGAGGAGGCTTCCATGGCCTCGGGATCGCTCGACATCACCATGGCGCGCTGGTCGCGGGCCATCTTGTAGAGGCTACCCTGCAACTCGGTGGCGATGCGGACGCCGGCTGCGTCGACATTGATGGTCTGGGCCATCGAGTCGTTGAGCGTGCCAAGGCTCTGGACGGCAATGAACATGCTGCCGGCCGATAAAGCCACCACGACTGCAAACGCAGTCGCCAGCTTTACTTTTAGAGTTAGTCTCACGATGCAAGCCTTTCTTCTGATGCTGCTACAGGCGCGTTTCTGGCGCCCTGAGTTTCGAAAATACGCCCCAGATCGGGGATGATGATGAAGCCGCCATTGCGCTTGCCGATGCCGCGAACGAAATCAGCACGCCAGCGCATGCCGACACGGGGGGCCTCTTCGATGGAAGCGGCCTCGATGTCGGTGACGTCGTGAACCTTGTCGGCGAGGATACCGGCAATGGTGGGTTCGCCATCGATGTCGATCTCGATGACGACGATGCGGGTATCCTTGTCCGGTGGCGGCCGATCCATGCCGAACATGACCCGCAGATCGGCGAGCGGCACGACGCGGCCGCGCACATTGATCAATCCGCCGACAAAAGCGGGGGCGTTGGGCACCTCGGTGATCGGCACGAGATCGAGGATCTCGCGCACGCTTTCCGCTTCGACGGCGAACAGTTCATCCTGCAGGCGCAGCGTCAGGGCTTTCATCGGCCCGGCTTTGAACGCTTTCATGCGGCTTTCCCTTCGGACTTATTGCGGTCGACATAGCTCTGGCCGAAGCCGACCAGGTGAGCGGTGTCGAGGATGAGAGCGACGGTGCCGTCGCCCAGAATGGTGGCGCCGGAGAAGGACTTGATGGGCGAGTGGAGCTTGCTGAGCTGCTTGATCACGGTCTGGTTGTTGCCGATGATCTGATCGACCACGAGCCCGACCCGGCCTTCACCGGAGGAGACGATGACCACCTTCTGGTGCGGTTCGGCGGGCGCTGCGGTGTTGAACACTTCGCGCAGCCGCAGGAAGGGGACCAGGGCACCACGGATATCGAGGAAGTTGCGGCCCTTGGCATTGCCTTCGATGCCATCGGGCAGTTCGACGCACTCTTCGACCGCCGAGAGCGGGATGGTGAAGCGGCCATTGCCGACCCGCACCAGCATGCCATCGATGATGGCCAGGGTCAGCGGCAGGCGCAGGGTCATGGTCGAGCCGACGCCGGCCTTGGTGGTGACATCGATGCTGCCGCGCAGGCCATCGATGGTCCGCTTGACCACGTCCATGCCGACGCCGCGGCCGGAAAGCGACGTGACTGCGCTGGCGGTGGAAAAGCCCGGCGCGAAAATCAGCTGGTTGAGCTCCTGCTCGGTCAGCTTGGTATCGGCGGTGATGATGCCGTTTTCCTCGGCCTTGGCGCGGATGCGTTCGGCATTGAGGCCGGCCCCGTCGTCGGAAACCGAGATGGCCACTTCGGCGCCGGCGTAAACAGCCGACAGCCGAACCGTGCCCTTGGGCGTCTTGCCGGCGGCAAGGCGCTTTTCGACGCTTTCGAGGCCATGGTCGACCGAGTTGCGGATCAGGTGGACCAGGGGATCGGCCAGGCGCTCGATCATGGTCTTGTCGAGTTCGGTATCCTCGCCTGTGGTGATGAACTCGATGTCCTTGTCCAGGTCGCGGCTGAGATCATGGATCAGGCGGCGGAAGCGGCTGAACAGGGTGCCGATCGGCACCATGCGGATGCCCATCGTGGTATCGCGCAGGCCCGAGGACAGGCGTTCGAGTTCCTCGGCGATGGTCTTGAGATTGCCGTCGCTGCTGGAGGCGGCGATCTGGGTCAGGCGAGCCTGGGCAATCACCAGTTCGCCGACGCGGTCCATCAGCTCATCGAGCCGTTCGGCATCGACGCGCATTGAGGAGGCGGCCGGAGCCTTGGTATCGGTGGGGGCGGCAGGAGCTTCGGTTGCGGGCGCCGGCTTGGCCTTGGTGGCTTTGGGCGCGGCGGCAGGCTTGGGTGTGGCGACAGGCGCCGCGGCCACGGGGGCCGGCGCGGCTTCGACAACCGGCGCGGCGACAGGCTGGACAGCGGGCTCGGTGCCGGTCAGCGGCTCGATGGACAGCTCCATGCCATCGCGCAGGAACATGAAGACGTCTTCGATGGCGGCGTGCGGGTCCTCGGCCATGGTGAGATCGATCTGCCAGCCCAGATAGGGCACTTCGGGATCGATCACGTCGAGCGTGGGAATGGTATCGGTCAGCGCCGTGACGACACACGGGCCAAGGTCGGTGATTTCCTTGAGCAGCAGCAGCGGATTGGTGCCATAGACCAGCGCATCGCTGGGCAGGCGGAAGCGGATGCGCCAGGTGGTGGTCGCGGCGGGAGCGGCTTTGGCGATGACTGCCGCCGGCTCGGGCATATCCAACGCGATGACAGCGCCCTGGGCAACCGGTGCCGCTACGGGTGCGGCTTCGGCTTCGGCAGGCGCATTGGTGCCGTCGATGACGGCGCGCAGCGCCTCGAGGATGGCGTCGCCGCCGGCCAGCTTGGTATCGGGCTGCTCGACCAGCTTGTGGATGTGATCCTTGGCGTCGAGCGCCACTCCGATCAGCGCCGGGGTCGCAATGGTCTGGCCCTTGCGGACCTGGTCGAAGGCGGTTTCGAATTCGTGCACGAAATTGGCGACGGCAGTGAAGCCGAACATGGCGCCCGAGCCCTTGATGGTATGCAGGGCGCGGAAGGTGGAGTTGATCAGATCGTCATTGGCGGGGTTCTGCTCCAGATCGAGCAGGCCCTGCTCAAGCTGCTCGAGCAGTTCGCGCGCTTCCTGGCGGAAGGTCTCGGTGGGATCGGGAAAGCTCATTCGCCGGTTACCTTTTTGATGACGGCCAGCAGTTGGTCTTGTTTGAAGGGCTTGACGATCCATCCCGTGGCGCCGGCTTCCTTGGCCTGGCGCTTGAGCTCATCATCGGATTCGGTGGTCAGCAAAATGATCGGCACGCCCTTGCTGGAGGGGTGCTGGCGATATTTGCGAATGAACTCGATGCCGTTGAGCACCGGCATGTTCAGATCGGTGATGACGGCATGGACCGTGTTGGTCGTGGCCTTGGTGTAGCCATCGGCGCCGTTGATGGCCTCGATGACCTCGTGGCCCGCGGATGCAAGGGTCATGACCACCATCTGCCGGATGGAGGCGCTGTCATCGATGGTCAGGATCGTTTTGCTCATGCTGCGTGTTCCGTTGGTGAGGTCTTGGTCCAGAACTCGCCTTCCGGCGTGCGCGACTTGCCGTCGGTGCCGATAAATCCGGTTTGGACCAGGAGACGATGCAGCACGCCGTCCGGGGGGGCGCGCAGGGTCAATAGCTTGCCGGACGCCAGGGCAGATTTCCTGGCGGCGACGAGTAATTGGAGAATGGTGACGTCGATACTGGTCAGGCCATCGGTGACCACAGTAATGGAGCTGTGGTTATCCAGGGCCTGGCGCAGCAAACCGGCTATGTCCTGCACATTGCGCAGGCCGGCGTCGCCGCTGATGGAGAGCATGTGGGCGCTATCTCCGGTCATTTGAATGACCGGAAGGCAAGACTGATATGGCTGGGCATTATATTACTCTACCGCACTAAGAGGTTGGGAAGCGCAGGCGCTTTTCGAAATATTACTAGTCTATTAAATTGCTTTCGATTTGCATCACGGAGCTTCTTCTGTGTGCGCCCTATTCCCATCGAGCACATGACTTAAGGTATACGAAGGTGCTTAATTGAGAGTTACTGGATTTCGAAAGTTACACTTGTCTCTGCAGGTTGGAATCAAAGCAATATTTATCGGCTTGCCATGAATCAATCCTGGAATCTTCCGGCTGACCATGAATCCGTATGCCGGGGTGGTGAGTCATCGATTCAGTGCGACGAGTCAGACCGACAAAAGAGGCATAGATATACTGAAGTTAAACTGGAAGTTTCTGCGGGTATTGTAGATTTAGACGTATCTACACTTTCGGCGGAAGGGTCTCTGCCACAAATTTGCCGCAAATCGACGACGTGAGCTCGGCCGAGCGCCAATCATAATTTTCTTGCGCGACCGTAGGTTAGTGATTTGAGGGGTAGAACGGCGCGCGACTGGGCCGGACTAGAAGCCGACGGCGCTGCGGGGCAGTTCGCCCTGCATGATCATCTGGATCTCGCTCCACTTGTCGCGGAAGGCGGCGACGCAGGTCGGATCGAAATGAGTGCCGCTGCAGGTAATGATCTCCGCATAGGCCTTTTCGATGGGCCAGGCCTTCTTATAGGGGCGCTGCGAGCAGAGGGCGTCGAAGACGTCCGCAATGGCGACGACGCGGGCTTCGATCGGAATGTCGGTGCCCGAGAGTTTGTCGGGATAGCCGGCGCCGTCCCAGCGTTCGTGGTGGCTCTGGGCGATCAGCTCGGCGGTCTTGATCAGGTCGGACGAACCGTTTTCCAGAATGCGGGCGCCGATGGTGACATGCTCGCGCATGACGGCCATTTCCTCGGGCGTCAGCTTGCCGGGCTTGGACAGAATGGCGTCGGCGATGGCGATCTTGCCGATGTCGTGCAGCGGGGCGGCCAGATAGATGGTGCGGCAGCGCTGCGGGCTGAGCCCGATGCCGGCGGCGATCAACTGGCTGATCAGGGCGACGCGCGAGACATGCTCGCCGGTATCGCCGTCGCGATATTCGATGGCCCGGGCCAACCGCCAGATGACTTCTTCCTCGCGCTCCAGCAGGTGCCTCGTGGCCTGATCGACCTCGCGCGAGAGCCAGGTGGCGCGATCGGCCAGTTCGACCTGGGCCTGGCGCAGCGCCAGCAGGTTGACGACGCGCGCCTGCAATTCGGTGGGGTCGAAGGGCTTGTTGACGAAGTCCGTCACCCCGGCCCCAAAGGCCTCGAGCCGGATTTTCTTGTCCATGTCGGAGGTGACCATGATGATGGGCACCAGGCGGTAGCTGTCCATGGCGCGCAAGGCTGTGGTGACCTCGACGCCATCCTTTTCGGGCATGATGTGATCGACCAGCACCAGGTCGTACTGCTGGCTTTGCGCGCGCTTGATCGCCTCGAGCGGATGCTGGCAGGTATCGATCTGCGCGGTGACGGCCTCGTGGACGATCGAGGCGATCATCGCAAGGCTCGACCGGCTATCGTCGACTATGAGCACCCGCATCTGACGCCTCTGGAATTCCCCACCCGAAACATAAGGCCAAGCTCTTATTCGATGCTTAATTTTCGCCCGCCCGGCGGGCGCCTTCGGGCTAAGTCAAAACACGGTTTCCAAGCCGTTGCGACGATGGCCGAGCGCTAAAAGCAGGCACTATTCGTCGCTGCGGTCACTGCCAAAGGTGAAGCTGCCGATGCGGCCACCTTTGGAGCGCCAGGCGCGGTGGAGCACGAGAGCGTCGTTCTTGACCGCCAGCAGCGACAGCAGGGCGGCGAGGCTGGGGACGAACACCACGGCGGCGGCGGCCTCGGGCGTGAACCATTGCCGGTCGCGCTGATGCTGTTCGGGCCATTCGGGCAATTCGTGGCTGACCCGGAAGGCAAATACCGACACGACGCACGGCGAGGTCGAGCCATCGAGTTCGATGCGACGATAGGCGAATTTGGCGAGCCGTGACTTGCTGATCCGTCCGGTGACGCCGGCCTCCTCGAACGCCTCCTGGCGCGCCGCCTGCGCGTTGCTCTTGCCGTCCATCGGCCAGCCCTTGGGCAGTAGCCAGTGCCGGCTGATGCGCGAGGTGACGAGCAGAATTTCCAGCTCGCCGTCCACGCTTAATCGCCACGGCAGCGCCGCCACTTGCTTGAGGCGTTTCGAAGATGCCGCCACTTCAGTCATGCAGGGTCGCTTTGGATATTGGAGCCTCCGGCCGGACGGGGAATGGTCCCACAGTCCTTCAGTACAGCGATAATGTTCATGTGAACCATAGGTTCGCAATGACCAAGCGATATACCAAGCCGTTCGCCGATCCGAGTTAGTTTAACTCGTTCTGCACCACGGTGTTTCTTTCGCTGGCGGTGGTAGCAACGCGGATGCTGCGCCCATTCAATAGCCATGCCGTGCTGGGTTTCAGCCGCGTCGCCACTGTGCTGGTCCGTGCCAATAGCTGATGGGCCGGGCCTGCGGCGTGTCGCTCAACCGTCGTACAAGGGTCACATCACAGTCACGCCCATGAAACGCGACTGTCAAACAGGCCGAATAGGACTGCCGCCGCTGGCAAGAGCGCTCGGCACCCCATTTGGAGAGACCCCAATGACACGCAATTGGCTGCTCAATGCAGCATTTACGGTAGGCGCGCTTGCGCTCGCCACTGCGCCCGCCCTCGCGGCTCCGACCAAGTTCGATTTCTGGTATGGCCTGTCGGGCGATCTGTCCGAGCGCATCCAGGACATGTGCAAGGACTTCAACGCGTCCCAGGCCGATTACGAAATCGTCTGCACCAGCCAGAACGACTACGACACCAACCTGCAGAACACAATTGCTGCTTATCGTGCAAACAAGCAGCCGACGATCAGCCAGATTTTCGACGCCGGCACGCTCGACCTGATGCTGAGCCAGGCCTATCTGCCGATCGGCCAGCTGATGACCGAGAACGGCTACGACATCGACTGGAGCAACTACTTTTCCGGTATCGCGTCGTACTACTCGACCTCGAAGGGCGAACTGCTCTCGATGCCGTTCAATTCCTCGACCGCGATGATCTATTACAACACCGACGCTCTGACCAAGGTCGGCTTCGAAGGCCTGCCGACCACCTGGTCGCAGGTTGAAGACGTCGCCCGCAAGATGAAGGCTGCTGGCTACGATTGCCCGATCGGTTTCGATCCGGCCGGTGCCTGGCAGTGGTTCGAGCAGTTCGAAGCCGTCCACAACCAGCCCATCGCCACCCACGGCAATGGCTTTGACGGCCTCGATGCCGAAATGGTCGTTGGCAAGGGCAAGTTCGTCCAGCAGCTCACCTGGCTCAAGGCCATGTACGACGAAGGCCTGCTCGTCCTGAAGTCCAAGGACACCGGCGAAGTCGACCAGGACGCTTTCGCTGCCGGCAAATGCCAGATCTTCTCGGGTTCGATCGCCGGCCACGGCAGCGTGACCGCCAAGGCAATCCCGGATCTGCATTGGGACGTTGCCATGCTGCCGACGCTTGACGGCGTCACCCGCACCAATAGCCTCGTGGGTGGTGCATCGCTGTGGACCCTTAAGGGCAAGACCCCGGAAGAGTACAAGGGCGCCGCTGCGTTCTACAACTTCCTCGCCACTCCCAAGCAGGCCGAATGGTGGTCGACCGTGACCGGTTACATCCCGGTGACCAATACCGGCTTTGAGGCCATGAAGGCCAACGGCTTCTACGACAAGGCCCCCTACGCCGGTCGCCAGCGCGCCATCGAAAGCCTGACCGCCACCCCTCCGACCGAAAACACCCGCGGTATCCGTCTTGGCAACTACGCCTCGATCCGCGCCGAAATGGTCAAGACCATCCAGAACGTTCTGTTCAACAACGTCCCCGTCCAGCAGGCGCTGGACGAATTCGACGCCAAGGGCAACGACATCCTGCGTCGCTTCCAGGCCACCTACAAGGACGCCGTTCTCCCCTGATCGGTTGACTAACTGCGCGGGCGGCCATCAGGCCGCCCGCGCTCTTTCATTTTGACGAGGCGGGTATCTGCATGGAACGGCGCGCTTACTACCGCAATAAGGGACTGCCCTGGCTGCTTATCGCGCCCCAGCTCCTGCTCGTGCTGGTATTCTTCTATTGGCCAACCTCGCAGGCGCTCTACTGGGCCTTCACGCTCGAGCAGCCCTGGGGCGGCGGCAATACATGGGTCGGCTGGGACAATTTCCTCAGCATTTTCCACGATAAGGAATATTGGGGCACGGTCGTGCGCAGCGCGTTCTACGCTTGCTGCACCACGGCGCTCTCCATGTTCATGGCGCTGACCCTGGCGGTGTTTGTCGATCGCTCGCTTAAGGGTACCCGAGCCTTCCAGTCCGTCTATGTCTGGCCCTATGCCATCGCGGCTCCGGCGGCCGGCGTGGCCTTCCGCTTCATGTTCGCGCCCGAGGCCGGCCTGATCGGCGCCATCAACGATATCTGGCCCGGCATCTGGAACCCCGCCATCAATGGCTACCAGGCGCTCGGCATGATCATCGTCTGCCACTCCTGGCTCGGCATCGGCTACAATTTCATCTTCTTCCTCGCCGCCCTGCAGATGATCCCGCGCTCGATTTCCGAAGCCGGGGCCATGGACGGCGCCCGCCCGGTGCGCCGCATGCTCGACCTGCAGCTGCCGCTGATCGCCCCCACGGTGTTCTTCCTGTTGATCATCAACTTGATCTCCAGCTTCACCGACAGTTTTGGGCTCATCGACACCATGACCGAGGGTGGCCCCTTCGGCTCCACCGAGGTGATGGTCTACAAAATCTATTTCGACGGTTTTAAGGGGCTCGATTATTCGGGCGCCGCCGCCCAGTCGATCATCCTCATGCTGCTCGTCGTTGCGCTCACTTTCGTCCAGTTCAAATGGGTCGAAAAGCGCGTCCATTATAACTGAGGGCCGGTCATGATCGAACGCTCGCGAATTTTCGACATCGTCACCTATATGGTGATGGCTCTTGGCGTGATCGTGGTGGTCCTGCCGTTCTGGATCACCATCGTGGCAGGGTCACAGTCACTGGCCGAAGTCAGCCGGGTGCCGATCGTGCTCTGGCCGTCGAGCCACCTGTGGGACAACCTGGCGGAGGCCTGGACCCGCGCGGACCTCGGCCCTAAGTTGCTCAACAGCATGATCATGGCCGTCGGCGTCACCGTGGCCAAGATCAGCCTCGCCTCGATCTCGGCCTTCTCCATCGTGTTCTTCAATTTTCGCGGCCGTATGATCTGCTTCTGGCTGATCTTCGCGACCCTCATGCTGCCGCTCGAAGTGCGCATCGTGCCGACCTATTCGATCGCCGCCAATGCGCTGATGCCGTTCCAGGTTATCCTGGATACGCTGGGGATCACCGGGCTAGTCGAGACCCTGTCCGGCCTGCGGATCGACATGGAATGGAACCTGCTCAATTCCTATCCGGGGCTGATCCTGCCGCTGGTGGCGACCGCGACCGGCACCTTCCTCTATCGCCAGTTCTTCATGACCATCCCCGACGAGCTGGTGGAAGCCTCCAAGATGGATGGCTCCGGCCCACTGCGCTTCTTCTGGGACGTGCTGTTGCCGCTGAGCCGCACCAACATGGTCGCCCTTGCCACCATCCTCTTCGTCTCCACCTGGAACCAGTACCTGTGGCCCCTCCTGATCACCACCGATCGGCAGCATTTCGGCACCGCCGTGATGCAGCTCAAGTCCCTGATCCCCGCGCTGAACGGCACGCAGGACTGGAACGTCACCATGGCGGGCGCCCTCATCATCATGCTGCCACCATTGTTGGTGGTGGCCCTCATGCAGCGCTGGTTCGTGCGCGGCCTTATCTCCAGCGACAAGTGATCGGATCGATCGATGACCACAATCACCTTTAAGTCCGTCAAGAAGCGTTACCAGAAGACCCCGGTCGTGCACGGCGTCGATGCCCAGATCCAGTCTGGTGAGTTCGTCGTCATCCTGGGGCCATCGGGCTGTGGCAAGTCCACGCTGCTGCGCATGATCGCCGGTCTGGAAGAGATCAGCGATGGCGAAATCCTGATCGGCGACACCGTCGTCAACAAGCTGGAGCCGCGCGAGCGCGGCTGCGCCATGGTGTTCCAGAACTACGCGCTCTATCCGCACATGACGGTGCGCAAGAATATCGGCTATGCGCTCAAGGTGGCGGGCGTTCCCAAGCTCGAACGCGAAGACCGCGTCATGAAGGTGGCCCAATCGGTGAGCCTCGAAACCTATCTCGATCGCCTGCCGGGCCAGCTCTCGGGCGGCCAGCGCCAGCGCGTCGCCATGGCCCGCGCCATGGTGCGCGAGCCCAAGGTGTTCCTGTTCGACGAGCCGTTCTCCAACCTCGATGCCAAGCTGCGTGTCGCCATGCGCTCGGAAGTGCGGCGGCTGCACCGTGACCTCGGCGTGACGTCGGTGTTCGTCACCCATGACCAGACCGAGGCCATGACGCTGGCCGACCGGCTGATCATCATGAATGCCGGCCGCGTCGAGCAGATCGGGCGACCTTCTGATGTTTATCACAACCCCGCCAGCCGCTTTGTCGCTGACTTCATTGGCTCGCCGGCCATGAACCTAATCGAAGGCCAGTTCGACGCCAAGGGCGCGTTCAACCATGGCAAGGGCGGCAGGCTGTCCACCGAGTCCGGCCTGGCCCTGGCCGGCCGCAAGATCACGCTGGGCGTACGCCCCGAAGCCGTTCGCCGCGCCCAGGCCGGCAGCAACGGTGCCGTCGCCGCGGTGGTCGACTATGTCGAAGAGCTGGGCGCCTCCCGCCTGATCTATGCCGACGCCGATGGCAGCCGCCTGATCGCCGTCGACAACGGCACCGGTCACCTGCCGAGCGGCACCAAGCTGCATTTCACCTTCAGCGAGCAGGACGTGCATCTCTTCGGGGAAGACGGCCGCCGCATCGAAACCCATGCCAGCGCCGCCCGCATGGCGGCCCACGCCAACAAAACCATCAACGCCTGATCGCAAGGACTTTTCTCATGAGCAATATTACCGCCACCGGCTTCAACGCCGGCTCCGACGATGGCGAGCTGCCCAGCCTCGAGGCTGACCTGCGCGCGCTGGCCGATATGGGCGTCGACACGGTCGAACTCGCCGTCACCAGCCTCGACCTGGTCGCCGGCGGCCGCATCATCCCCGAACGCGCCCGTCGCCTCAAGGTGCTCACCAGCCAGTTCGATTTCCGCTACACCGTGCACGGCCTGGTTTCGTCTAACTTCATGGACCCGGTGACCGCGCCCTATCAGATCGCCGCCGCCAAGGCGCTGATCGAAGTGTGCAACGACATCGGTTCGGGCATCATCGTCCAGCATGGCGGGTGCCTGCGCGCCGACCAGTGGCAGGATCGCCCCAACGCCGACATGCGCGAACGCGAGGCCCTGGTCGAACTCGGCAATTTCGCCAGCCCGCACGGCGTGCGCATTGCCTTCGAGAACATCTTCAGCACCGAGCCCGGCCAGTATCGCCAGACCCCGGCCGAACTCGCCGAGACCGTCAAGGCGGTGAACCACCCGAACGTCGTCGCGCTGATCGACTTCGGCCACGCCTATCTCGAGAGCACGTATAAGGGCCTCAACTTCCGCGAGCAGATCGCCGCCATGGCGCCGGTCACCGGCCACCTGCATGTGCACGACAATTTCGGCCGTCCGCAGGCCTTCTACAAGCCGTTCTTCCCGCAGGAAAACACCGCGATGGGCATTGGCGATCTGCACATGCCGCTGGGCTGGGGCGACATCGCCTGGGAAGAGATTTTCGCCGAACTCGACTTCCTGCCCGATACCATCCTGATGATGGAAATCGGCAGTCGCTATCGCAGCGAGCAACCCGAAAGCCTGGAACGCGCCAAGGCGCTGATGACAGCTCGGTAAGCTGGTCGGTCCGGCACGCACTTTTGGTGCGCGCCCAGCTTACTTGTCGATGGGTGCGCTATCGGTGCTGTTCGAGCTCGATCAGCGTGCCGTCGAAATCCTTGGGATGCAGGAACAGCACGGGTAGGCCGTGGGCACCGGTCTTGGGCTCCCCGTCGCCCAGCACACGAGCGCCGCCGGCGACCAGCGCCCTGGCCGCGGCGGTGATGTCGGCGACTTCGAAACAGATGTGATGCATGCCGCCACCAGGCGTCTTGGCCAGGAAGCCCGCGATCGGCGATCCTTCGCCCAGGGGCTCGAGCAATTCCACCTTGGTGTTGCCGGTATCGATGAAGATTACCGTGACGCCGTGCTCCGGCAAGGCGATCGGCTGGCCGACCTGGGCGCCAAGCAGGTCGCGATATTTTGCCGACGCCGTCGCCAGGTCGGGCACCGCGATGGCGATGTGGTTGAGGCGCCCGATCATCGGTTGGACAGCCTTCCCTCGATCTGGCTGAGGACCGAAAACGCCGCGCTGAGCACGTTGGTACCCGGCCCGAAGATCGCCGCGACCCCGGCATCGAGCAGGAAGCCATAGTCCTGTTCGGGGATCACGCCGCCGACGATGACAGTTACTTCACCGAGTTCGCGATCCCGCAATGCGGCAATCAGTTCGGGCACGAGGGTCTTGTGACCGGCCGCTAGTGAGGACACGCCAACGGCGTCCACCTCGAACTCATCGACATGGGCGGCAACCTCGGGGGCGGTTTCGAACAGGTCGCCCATGTGGACGGCAAAGCCGAGGTCGGCGAAGGCGCTGGCGATGATCTTGGCGCCGCGATCATGGCCATCCTGTCCCATTTTGGCGATGAAGATGGAGGGAGCCCGACCGCGTGCCGCCTTGAAGGCATCAATACGGCCAGCAATCGCCGAGAATTCCGGATCGTCCCCATAGCCTTCCGCATAGACACCGGAAATCACCCGCGTCACTGCCGAATGGCGCCCAAACACGTCCTCCATCGCCAGGCTGATCTCACCCAACGTGGCTCGAGCCCGCGCCGCTTCGATGGCGGCTTCCAGCAGGTTGCCCTCGTCCTTGGCGGCGAATTCGCGTAGGGCCGACAGCATGGATTGGCACCGGGCTTCGTCACGCGTGGCGCGAATGCGCTGGAGCTGCGCGATCTGTTCGGCCCGGACCTTGGCATTGTCGATGTCGCGGACCTCGATAGCGTCCTCGACATCGAGCCGGTAGCGGTTGACGCCCACGATCACATCCTCGCCGCGATCAACGCGGGCCTGGCGGAGCGCAGCTGCCTTTTCGATCTCGAGCTTGGGGCCGCCCGACTGCACGGCCTGCGTCATCCCGCCCTGCGCCTCGGCGTCGCCGATCAGTGCCCGCGCGCCCACGACCAGTTGTGCCGTCAGCGCCTCCACATAGTAGGAGCCGCCGAGCGGATCGACGACGTCGGTGATGCGCGACTCGTGCTGCAGGATGAGTTGGGTATTGCGGGCCAGCCGGCTGGAAAATTCCGTGGGCAGGGCGATGGCCTCGTCGAAGGAATTGGTGTGCAGGCTCTGCGTGCCGCCCAGCGTCGATGCCAGGGCCTCGATGGTGGTGCGGATGACGTTGTTGTGCGGGTCCTGCTCGGTCAGGGACACGCCGGAGGTCTGGCAATGGGTGCGCAGCATCTTGCTGCGGGCATCCTTGGCGCCCAGGCCGGTCATGATTTCGCTCCACAACTGGCGGGCCGCGCGGAGCTTGGAAATCTCGAGGAAGAAGTTCATTCCGATGCCGAAAAAGAAACTCAGGCGACCGGCGAAGGCGTCGATATCGAGCCCCTTGGCCTGGGCGGCGCGGACATATTCCATGCCGTCCGCCAGCGTATAGGCAAGCTCCTGGACAGCCGTCGCGCCGGCCTCGTGCATGTGGTAGCCCGAGATCGAAATCGAATTGAATTTTGGCATATGGCGGGCCGTATGGGTGATGATGTCGCCGACGATCCGCATCGAGGGCTCTGGCGGGTAGATATAGGTATTGCGGACCATGAACTCCTTGAGGATGTCGTTCTGGATAGTGCCGTCGAGCTTGGCCTGCGGCACACCCTGCTCTTCGGCGGCAACGATGAACATGGCCAGCACCGGGATGACGGCGCCGTTCATGGTCATGCTGACGCTCATCTGATCGAGCGGGATGCCGTCGAACAGCACCTTCATGTCCTCGACGCTGTCGATGGCCACGCCGGCCTTGCCAACATCGCCGATGACACGCGGATGGTCGCTATCATAGCCGCGATGGGTGGCCAGATCGAAGGCGACCGAGAGCCCTTTCTGACCCTTTTCTAGCGCCTGCCGGTAAAAGGCGTTGCTCTCGCGGGCCGTGGAGAAGCCGGCATATTGGCGGATGGTCCAGGGCCGGTTGGCATACATGGTGGCCCGCACGCCGCGGGTGAAGGGCTCGACGCCGGGGCTCTCGGAGTCGGGGCCGAAATAGACGGGTTTGACTGCAACACCGCCATAGTCGCGGTCGAGCGAGGACAGCGGGATGTCGCGGAGTTCCTTTTGGGCGAGTGTGGCCCAGTGGGCGAAGTTGGGCTTATCGCTCATCACAACGCCTCGAATTCCAAAATCACCTGATCCACCGCCAGCACGGCGCCTGGCATCGCGTGTACCTTGCTCACCCGCGCTCGCTTTTCCGCCTTGAGCACGTTTTCCATCTTCATCGCTTCGACGATCGCGAGGGTCTGCCCGTCCTCGACGATGTCGCCCTCGACCACGTCGATACGCACGACTTGCCCCGGCATCGGGCAAAGCAGGAAACGGCTCATATCGGCGGGCACTTTGGCCGGCATCAGGGGCAGCAGCGCGGCGATGTGCGGCCGAACCACGATGACCTTGAGATCGGCGCCGCGATAGCCGATGCGGAAGCCGGACGTGGTCGGCGTGACCTTGAGCACGCTGACCTCCCCGCTGGCCCAATCGACGCGGGCGATGGACTGGCCGGGCGCCCAGTCGAAGCGCGTGGCGGTCGCGGTCTGGTCGAACAGGTTCAGCTCCCAGGTGCCTCCGGGGTCGAGGCGATGCAGGCGGGTGGGCACCGGTTCGCCGGCCAGCACCACGACCCATTCGCCATAGCTTTCGGTGGCGGTGCCCATGGCGGCATGCACTACCTGGCCTTTGCGGTCCTCCTGCAGGTGCCGCATCATGGCTGCGGCGGCAGCAACCTCGAACAGGCGGCCGCGCGGCAGCTCGGCGCCGGAAAAGCCCTCGGGGAATTCCTCGGCGATGTAGCCGGTGGTGAGGCGGCCCTCGCGAAAGCGTTCCTGGTCCATCACGGTGGAGAGGAACGGCAGATTATTGCCGACGCCCTCGACCTCGAACGTGTCGAGGGCCAACGCCATGGCGTCGATAGCTTCCAGCCGCGTCGGCGCCCAGGTACACAGCTTGGCGATCATCGGATCATAGAAGGTGGAGATTTCGCCACCCTCGAACACACCGGTATCGTTGCGCACCACGCGGTCGGCGTGGACGCTTTCTACTGGCGGACGGTAGCGCACCAGCCGACCGGTCGAGGGCAGGAAGTTGCGGTATGGATCCTCGGCATAAAGCCGGCTCTCAATGGCCCAGCCATTGCGCTGGACCTGGTCTTGGGTCAGCGGCAGTTTTTCGCTATTGGCGACGCGCAGCATGAGTTCGACAAGATCGAGCCCGGTGATCAACTCGGTTACCGGGTGCTCCACCTGCAGGCGGGTGTTCATCTCGAGGAAGTAGAAATTGCGATCCTTGTCGACGATGAATTCCACCGTGCCGGCGCTGGTATAGCCGACCGCCTTGGCGAGAGCGACCGACTGCTCGCCCATGGCCTTGCGGGTGGCTTCATCGAGGAATGGCGAAGGCGCTTCCTCGATGACCTTCTGGTTGCGCCGCTGGATCGAGCATTCGCGCTCGTTCAGATAGAGCACGTTGCCATGAGCGTCGCCGATCAGCTGGATTTCGATATGGCGCGGCTCGGTGACGAATTTTTCGATGAAGATGCGATCGTCGCCAAAGGACGAGGCGGCCTCGGACTTGGAGCGTGCAAAACCCTCACGGGCTTCGGCGTCGTTCCAGGCAATGCGCATGCCCTTGCCGCCGCCACCGGCCGAGGCCTTGATCATCACCGGATAGCCGATGGAATTGGAGATCGTCACGGCCTCTTCGGCATCGGCGATCAGCCCCATATGGCCCGGCACAGTCGATACGCCCGCCGCGGCCGCCAGCTTCTTGGAGGCGATCTTGTCGCCCATGGCTTCGATGGCCCCGACCGGCGGCCCGACGAAGATGATGCCTGCGGCCTCGAGCGCCGCCGCGAATTTGGGGTTTTCCGAGAGGAAGCCATAGCCCGGATGCACCGCTTGCGCGCCGGTCTGCCTGCAGGCGGCGATGATCTTGTCGATCTGGAGGTACGAGTCCTTGGCCGGCGACGGCCCGATATGCACAGCCTCGTCCGCCATGCGGACATGCAGCGCCTCGCGGTCGGCATTGGAATAGACCGCGACCGTGGCGATCCCCATTTTCTTGGCGGTCTTGATGACCCGGCAGGCGATCTCGCCGCGATTGGCGATGAGGAGTTTGGTGATCATGGCCCGGCTCCTCAAAGGGGAATGTTGTCGTGCTTCTTTTTCGGCATCGTGACTGTCTTGTTGCGCAGCGTCGAGAACGCCCGGATGACTCGCCGTCTGGTCCCGTGCGGCATGATGACATCGTCGATGAAACCGCGTTCGGCGGCGACGAAGGGGTTGGCGAAACGGGCCTCGTAGTCGGCGGTGCGCTTGGCGATCTTGTCCTTGTCGCCCAGTTCGGAGCGGTAAAGGATTTCGGTCGCGCCCCTTGCGCCCATCACGGCGATTTCGGCCGACGGCCAGGCGTAGTTTACGTCGGCCTTGATGTGCTTGGACGCCATCACGTCATAGGCGCCCCCATAGGCCTTGCGGGTGATGACGGTGACCAGCGGCACCGTGGCCTCCGCATAGGCGAAGAGCAGCTTGGCGCCGTGTTTGATGATGCCGCCATATTCCTGGGCGACGCCGGGCAGGAAGCCGGGGACGTCGACCAGGGTGAGGATGGGGATTTCAAAGCTGTCGCAGAAACGGATGAAGCGGGCGGCCTTCTTGGAGGCGTTGATGTCGAGGCAACCGGCCAGCACCAGCGGCTGGTTGGCTACCACGCCGACGGTGCTGCCGCCGAGCCGGATGAAACCGGTGAGGATATTGCCCGCATGGTCTTTCTGCAGCTCGAGGAAGTCGCCCTCGTCGGCGACTTTCTGGATCACCTCGCGCATGTCGTAGGGTTTGTTGGCGCCATCGGGGATGATGGTGTCCAGGCTATCGTCGCGGCGATCGAGCGGGTCGGCGGTCGAGATCACAGGCGGCTTCTCGCCGGCCTTGAGCGGCAGGAAGGCAAACAGGCGCCGTACTTCGAGCAGCGTCTCGATGTCGTTGTCGAAAGCGGCATCGGCCACTGACGATATCTTGGTATGGGTGGAGGCGCCGCCAAGCTCTTCCTGCGTCATGCTCTCATTGGTGACGGTCTTGACCACGTCGGGGCCGGTCACGAACATGTAGCTCGTATCCTTGACCATGTAGATAAAGTCGGTCATCGCCGGCGAATAGACCGCGCCACCGGCGCAGGGGCCCATGATGACCGAAATCTGCGGCACGGCGCCCGATGCCTGCACGTTGCGCCAGAATACGTCGGCATAGCCGCCCAGGGAGGCGACACCCTCCTGGATGCGGGCGCCGCCGCTGTCGTTGAGGCCGATCACCGGCGCGCCGTTCTGCAGCGCCAGGTCCATGATCTTGCAGATCTTCTCGGCGTGGGTTTCGCTCAGCGAGCCGCCGAACACGGTGAAATCCTGGCTGAACACATAGACCAAGCGGCCCTCGATGGTGCCCCAGCCGGTGACCACGCCATCGCCAGGAATGATGGTCTCGCCCATGCCGAAATCCGTCGCCCGATGGGTGACGAACATGTCGTATTCCTCAAAGCTGCCCGGATCGAGCAGCACGTCGAGCCGCTCATGCGCGGTCAGCTTGCCCTTGCCGTGCTGGATATCGATGCGCCGCTGTCCGCCGCCGAGCCGGGCCTGGGCGCGTTTGTCTTCGAGTTCGGCGATGATCTTCTGCATGAGGGTCCCCGTGGTCGAGGCAAGCTACCGCGTCGCGCCGCCTTGCCCAAGACATCAAAGTGCGTTTGTGTCTCAGACACACAGGTAGCTTGAGGTGCGGGGGGCGCCAAGCATCAAGGTCGACGTCGACCGACGCGAAATAATGTGGGATGAGGATCGGCCTCCGGTAACCCACTGAATTTATGGGCAATACGGGCCTATGCCGGAATGGTGGAGCTGAGCGGGATCGAACCGCTGACCTCGTCATTGCGAACGACGCGCTCTCCCAACTGAGCTACAGCCCCGTTCCGACAGCGCGTGGTATGAAGAAAAATCGTGAGGAGGGCAAGGGGGATATTGCGCCCGCTTGCCCACTGTGATCAGACCAAGCCGAACTGGACCAGGCTGTTGCCGGTGGCGACGGATGCCTCGGCGGCGGGGATCAGCGGGCGGCCGAGGCGAACGCTGCCGAGATGGCCGTCGACGCGTTTCTGGATGCCCATTTCGTGCATGTTGTCGCGCACGTCGCGGTCGAACAGCGCGACCAGGCGCACCACCCAATTGGGCAGTTCGGCGGTGGGCACGCGGCGATCCGGGAAGGCTGGCTTAAGCATTTTTCCCATATCGGACATCCAATAGGTGCCTTCGGAGGCGATGCAGCGCTGGCCGGCGGCGGCGGGATTGGTCATGGCATCGACCTGCAAGGCCGCGACGTCACGCACGTCGATTACCGACATGGCGAGCTTTGGCACGGCGGGCAATTTGCCATCGAGCAGGCGGCGCACCAGCAGGGACGAGGTGCCGGGGTCTTCATCGAGCAGGGGGCCGAAAATGCCGGCCGGATTGATGACCGCGAGATCGTCGTGCCGGCCGGCCGCATCCATCAGCGCCCAGGCCGCGCGTTCGGCCAGTGTCTTGGACTTGGGGTAGGGGCCGGTGGTCGGGCTATCGGCATTGGTCCAGTCGGCCTCGGTCAGGGGGCGCGAATAGTCGGCGTGGCCATACTGGATGGCGGCGATGGAGGAGGTCAGCACGATGCGCTCGACCTTGCCGGCCAGCGCTGCGGTGATGGCCCGGCGGGTGCCCTCGACGGCCGGGCGGATCAGCTCGTCGGGGTCCTTGGGCGTTTCAAGGATGAAAGGGGAGGCGGTGTGCTGCAGGTAGCGGCAATCCTTAACGGCGTCGGTCCAGCCGGCGTCGCTCAGCAGGTCGAGGGCGACGAATTCGAGCCCGGAGACATCGGCGCCGGCCTTGGCCAAGGTAGCGCGGACCTTGTCGGCCTTGTCGAGATTGCGCACACTGCCGCGAACGGTGTAGCCAGCGTTGAGCAATTGGAGGGCGACGTGGCCGCCGAGGAAGCCGGAAATGCCGGTGAGCAGGACACGGTCGGACATGAAGGTCTCCTTTACGAATTGAACGATAGATACTATCTTCGTTCAGTTAGTTCAAGAGTGAGTTTTTAGATTTGAACGAATTGGCCGACGGCAAAACCCAGGAAAAACGGCGGCGCATCCTTGAAGCGGCGCGTTTTCTGGTGCTGCGCAATGGTTTGCGCGGCACCACCATGGAGGCGATCGCCCGGGAAGCTGGGATCGCCAAGCCGACGCTTTATGCCCAGTTTGCCGACAAGGATGCGATCTTTGTCGGCATTGTCGATGCCATGATGGACGATCTGCTTGCCGCCTATGATAGCGGCATGGCGGGCGGCGGGGATATCTCGGAGCGTGTCGGCGCGGCGCTGGCGGGCCAATATGCGATACTGGCCCGGACGCTGGCGGGATCGCCACATGCTGGCGAGTTGATGAGCGAACACAAGCGGGTCGGCGTAAGGTTCCGCGAGAAGGATCTGCGGGCCGAGGCCGAGATCGCCGCGGCGCTCCGGGCCGCCGGGGTCGGCGAGCCCGAGCTGTTGACCAGGGTGATCTGCGCGGCAGCCTATGGCGTTGCGTTGAAAATCACCGATGAGGCCCAAATGGTCGCCGGCATCAAATTGCTGTGCCGGCGACTGATCGAGCCGGAACTGCACTAGACAGTCGCCCAGCCCCCGGACTTTTCGCTGGCAACGACGGCATCGAGGACGCGCATGCTGGCAATGGCGTCGTCCACGCCCCAGGGCAGGGGCTGTTCGCCGAGCACGGCCAGGGCGAAGGCTTCGGCCTGTTCGGTATATTGATCGACGGAGGGCAGGATTTCGCGGCGGGCGAGCGAGCCATCAAGGCCGCCGCTGTTGTCCACCGTGATGGCGGTAAATTCATCGGCAGGGGCGTTGAACGGGATGGTGATTTCGAGCTTGGCCTTGGTGCCGAGCACCTGCACGCGCTGATGCGCGGCCGCCTGGGTGGAGCAGATGAAGCTGAGCTGGCGGCCATTGCCGAAATCGGCCAGCACGCTAGCGAGGCGATCGGTGCCGAAATTTGGATCTCGTTCCACGAGGGAAACAACGCGCTTGGGCTCGGCGCCAAAGATGAAGCGCGCGGCGGTGATCGGGTAGCAGCCGATATCCATGATGCCGCCGCCGCCGATATCGGCCTGGTTGCGGACGTTTGAGGGATCGTTGTTGAAGTAGGAGAAGACCGCGTTGATGGCGCGCACGTCGCCCAGTTCGCCTGAGCGCACGATGTCGCGGGCGCGCAGCCATTGCGGGTGGAAGCGGATCATGAAGGCTTCGAGCACGATGATGCCGGGCGGGATGCCCCGCAGCGCCTCGGCGTCCTGGGCATTGAGGGCGATGGGCTTTTCGCACAGCACGTGCTTGCCGGCCTTGGCGGCGGCGAGGGTCATCGGCACATGCAGGTGATTGGGCAGGGGATTGTAGATGGCGTCGATATCGGGATCGGCGAAGAGTTCTTCGTAGGAGCCGTAGGCCTTGGCGATGCCGAGCTCGGCGGCGGCGGCCTGGGCTTTGCCAAGATCACGCGAGGCGATGGCCACGACTTCGGAATGGGCCGATTTCTGGATGGCGGGCGTCACCTTGGCCATGCCGATATTGGCGGTGGACAGAATGCCCCAGCGGATTTTTTTGGTCGTGGTCATGGATACCTCCTCAAGCTGCATCAGGCTTAGCGGGGCGAGGCGGACTTGACTAGTATGGAAGTGGGCGTGTCGGAGCGCCGGACGGGATGACCTCCGGGTTTGCAGAAGACTGCGGCATGCGGCGAGACGTGCCTCATGGGTTATATTAGTAAGCGAGACAACGTCTCGCCGCATGCGATGGGGTTTCTGGCCGCTCGAACGTGGCCTCCATTGTTTCAGGAGACGAACGTCGCGCTGGCCCAGGGATCGCGCGACCGCATTCCCCTCCCACCAAACTCCCCACGGCCGTTC
>NZ_JAQGJM010000044.1 GCF_028290625.1 Devosia sp. | reverse complement strand
ATGAACACGAGGCGCCGGTGCGCCGTGTCGCAGCACCCACGCCAGTAGCGGCAACGGGCGCGCGGGGTCTGCAGGATCGCCTGCGGGTGGCGGCCAAGAGCTACGTGACCCATGGCAATGCGGCGGTTGATAAGGACTGGGCCGAGTTTTAGTTCGGCCGGCCCGGCGTGGCACTTCGGGAGCGTCTTGCGGTCGGAACGTACGGCGCAGCACTTTGTGCGGAGGGCTTCATCCAAGGAACCGACCGAACCGGGCCGTCATCCGATCCGTCAGGTCGTGCTGGGTGCGGACCAGAAAGCGAGCGTCGACCTGGTGGCGCTGGGCCATTTCAGGACCTTTAGGCGCCACTTGGGCTATCAGGGCTTCAAGGAATTGCAGGTCCTGTTTCCCGGTTTGAGGCGTGCGCACAGGAGGGCGAACTGGGTGCTCGTACCGATCGCAGTGAATATGCCTTCCTGCGCGAGCTTGGTGTCCGAGACATCGCCTCTTAGCAGGACTCCAGCAATTCACCCAATGCTTCGCGGACGTCGTCGTCGATCAGCACCGCAATGGACACTTCTGATTTTCCAAGCATTGAAGTGCCTCTGCCTATCGTCCTCTGGATCGCGGCTTGGGCGAAATATGTCCTCGTCTGTCCGTCAGATCGACCCATATTTCCGCGCAGTCAGCCGCTGTGCCACGCGCCCCATATGGGCACCATTACCCCTCCACTCGGCATAGCTTGGTGTTTCCGTGAGCTGACCGATCCTTGAGGATAGGTCATTTGCTTACGTCGATATCAACTTTGGCTCGGGCGAACTATTCACGCGCCGACATCAAGCGCCCGCCTCTCATTTCGCCTAGAACTTGTAGTTGATGCCGGCGCGGATCAGGCCAAAGCGTTGGGTGGCGTCGATATTGCCGCCGGGAGCGGTGGTGTAGGTTTTGGCGCCGAGGTCGACATAGAGATATTCGGCCTTGATGGTGATGTTATCGGTCGCCGCGGCTTCGAGGCCCGCGCCGATGGTCCAGCCCAGATGAGTATTGGTCTGGGAGGTGACCACATTGGCAGGGTCGGTCAGGCTGACGGTGCTGTTGCCGAAGGCGATGCCTCCGGTGACGTAAGGCATGACGCGGTCGAAGGCCATGCCGGCGCGGGCGCGCACTGTGCCGAAGCCATCGACGCTGGCCTTGAGCGTGCCGGCCGCGCCGAGATCTTCGCTATGGCTGATCGAGGACCATTGTAGGTCGGCTTCGCCGCCGAGTACGAAGCCACCCATATCGGCATTGTAGCCGGCCTGGGCACCCAGGCCCCAGCCGTTGGTATTGCTCTCGGTGACAACGCCGCCGGCGGACGGCTCGCGGCTGAGCGTGCCGAAACCATAGCCGCCGTTGACGCCGGCGTAGAAGCCGGACCACTGGAAGGCGGAGGAGGAGCTATACATGCTGTCGACCGGCGAGGAGCCGTTCCAGCCAAGATCGGCGGCCTGGGCGGTGGCGGTCAGCAGGGCTGTGCTGGTCAGGGCCAGAACGAGTTTGCGCATCATGATTACCTCGGCGTGTACTTCGGCGCCAAAATGCAATGCGAAAATTAACGGACGGGTAAGGAACAAGGTTAACGACGCGGGTTATCGAGCCGGCGCCATCACAATATTTTGGGGAAGCTGTTTGGGTGGAGTGGTGCCCTCCGCCGGACTCGAACCGGCACACCTTGCGATATCTGATTTTGAGTCAGACGCGTCTACCATTCCGCCAGGAGGGCACGAGTGGTTGCATAGCGCAGGCAAAGCCGCGCCGCAACAGGCTGGCAACTGCAGAAGACGCAGAATTTATCGCGTCAGACCGGGCCGGGCTGATTGTCGATGCCGCGACGCTCGCGAATCTCGTCGGGCTCGAAGGGGGCGGCGTCGGGGTCGAAATATTGCCAGCCTTCCTGCTCGAAGCGGGCCCGGCGTTCGGCGATGTCGACCTGGTTGGCGGCGGCGAAGATGGCCTGCACTTCGCCTTGCCGGCTCTCGTCGGTGCGCACCGATACCACGCTGCCGCCGCGGCGCACGCCTTCGGCAAACACATGGGCGTCCTGTTCGTGAATGCCCGAACTGGTGAAGCCGCCAATGACACTGCCGGTCGCCCCGCCCACTGCGGCGCCCGCAACGGCGCCCACGGCGGTGGTGACCAGCCAGCCCGCGGCGACCACCGGGCCGATGCCGGGAATGGCGAGGGCGCCCAGCCCAGCCAAGAGGCCGCCGGCGCCGCCGAGCAGCGCGCCGATACCGGCGCCAGTCCCCGCACCCTCGGCAGAAATGCCGTCATCGGGGACGGTTTCGCCGACGGCGTCCTCGTAGGTGCTGACCACGAGGGAAACATCGTCACTGCCGAAACCGGCGGCTTCAAGCGCGCGCACGGCCTTGGCGGCGTCGGCATAATCGTCGAACAATGCGGTAATGGTTTTCATGATGTTGCTCCGCAAAACTCAGGCCCAAGAGGTGGGCCTTGTGAGGGGAACGGTCAAGGCTGGGCGATGTTCCGTCAGCCGCCGAGCGCCATGCGGAGCAGGAACACCATGATGACGCCCGTCGCCATGGCGGCGAACAGGTTGCGGGCTACAACGAACACCAGGGCGGTGGCGGCCGCAGCCAAGATCTCGGCGGTGCCGCCGGTGACGACGGCCGGGGCGACCAGCGAGGCCAGCACTGCGCCGGGAATGTGGCGCAGCCAGGCGGCGATGAAGCCGGTCTGGGGCAGCCTATTGGCCAGCAGCAGACCGCTGGCCTTGATGGCCACGGTGACCGCCAGCATGCCGGCGATGGCGAGGAGCGCTTCAGGACTGGTGAGCATAGCCACGCCGCCTTTCTGCAATCGCACCGGCGAAGCTACCGGCTATACCGCCGGTCAGGATGTACCAACTGCCGGGAATGAGCTTGGCCGAGATAATGGCCACGAGCGCCGCCACGAGCCAAGGCAGCAGGTCGGCTTTGCCCTTCCACATGCCGAGCAGCAGCGCGAGGAAGGTGGCGGTAAAGGCGAAGTCGAGGCCGTACTTGGTGGGGTCATCGATGGCGGAGCCGATGAGGCGGCCGAACACGGTCGCGACCATCCAAAAACACCAGACCGTGGTGCCGCCGCCAACGAGGAAGGCGATGGAGCCGCGGCCCTTGGCCATTTCGCCCACGGTCATCGCCCAGTTCTCGTCGCTGAGCAGCCACATGGCGGCGGCGCTGCGCTTTTCGGTGCCTGGGCGCACCAGCGGCCGCATGGTGGCGGTCAGCAGCAGGTAGCGCAGGTTGACGATCAGCGTGGCGAGGATAATCGGGCCGATGGGCAGGGTGGAGGGAGTTGCGGTCCACAGGTCGAGCGCCACGAACTGGGCGGAGCCGGCAAACACCAGTCCGCTCATCAGCATGACTTCAAGCAGGCTGAGGCCGGCTTGCTTGGCCAGCACGCCCCAGACCACCCCGTAGGCGGCCACCGAAATGGCGACGGGAATGCAGGCGCGGGCGCCAGCGAAGAAATGGTCGGCGGTCCAGGCGGGGGCGGCGGGATTTTGCATTGGTCCTGTCTAGCGCCCGGCGCGGCGTCGCGCAGCGGGAAAGTGCGCCTAGGGCCATGACAAGTGGTGATGCGCGCAATCGGCTCTAGTGATGAGGGGACGTGATCCTATTCGGGCGCGGTCGACGCTGACCTGAGCCGAGTTTCCAGCCAGTCGACCGCGAAAGCCACGATGGCGGGAGCCGGGACCAGAACCGAGGAAGCGGCGCCGATGGCCCCGCGTTTTCCGTTTCCGGTGGCGAGGAAGGCCTCCACGATCTCGGCGAAATAGTCCTCGGGCAGGCCGTCTGGCGAATGGGACGTGTCGAATTCTTCGAACCAGCGCCAGACGGTTTGGCCGTTGATCAGCATAGGGCTTTCGTAGCGGCGGATGCGCTTGTTGGGGAAGTCGGCCAGATGCTCGGCATGGTGCAGCAGCGTCATCTTGTCGAGCGGAGCGCCGATCAGCACGGTCTTGCCATTGGCGGCGACCAGCTTACTGAGGGGCGATTGCGTTCCATAGCCATAATCGAGGGCATGATCGGCGGTGAACCAGTCGGCGCGGCCGCCCAGCGCCGCCATTGAGGCGCCAGGATTGCGGCTGCGGCGAGCGCCAGGTGTGGTGCGCAGCAATTCGGGGAAGGCGCCATTGTCGCGTGTGGAACGGGATCGCGCCGGATCGAAGGGCGGGATATGCGCACGAAGACCTGGGTCTCCGAGGATGGTGTCCTCGCCCTGCCAATCGCAGTAGGCCAGCAGCGTACCGTCCGGGCCGATGACGTCGCCGATGGCTGCGATCAGCGCGTCGGGCCCGCCCAGGATGGGGCCGACCGAGCGCAGGGCGGCATGGGCCAAAACGCTATCGCCGCGTTCGAGGCCAAGCGCGGCGAGGTGTTCGGCTAGGACTTGGCGCGTCCACAAGGCCTAGCCTCGCGCGTAGGCGATCTTGCGTGGGGCTTCGGCGGCGACAGCGGTCTGGCGGTCGTCGTAAATGCTGCGGGCGTCGATGATCGAGCCATGATGTTCGGCCGACCAATCCCAGAGTGAGTTGATCGGGCCGGTCAGGGTCTTGCCCAGTTCGGTCAGGCCGTATTCGACGCGCGGCGGCACTTCGGGATAAATGGTGCGGGTGACGAGGCCATCGCGCTCCAGATTGCGCAGCGTCAGCGTCAGCATGCGCTGGGAGACGCCGTTGATCGAGCGCTTGAGCTCGTTGAAGCGGATGGTGCCGCTGCGCGACAGGATGCCCACCACCATCACGCTCCATTTGTCGCCGATGCGGTTCAGCACATCGGACATGGCCGTACAGTTGGAAGCCTGGGCAGTGTCTTTGAGGGACATGATCGATGCCTTGGGTTCAAGAGTGACTTGAACACCAATATAGTGATGGTTCCTATTCGTGCCTAGGGGGCAAATATGTTCTTTGGTGAGGCATTCCCGCGCGGACACGCTATCCTGAGCTTGGAGGCCGGAAGCAGGATGGGTGTCTGCACGGGAATGGTGGGGGTGCTACGCCGCCTTATGCTCGGCGGCGTGCAGGCCGAGGTAGAATTTGAGGTTATCGTCCTTGAGCCCGAGCGTTTGCATGACGCCGGCCATGAAGCTGACGGGCGCCGTCCCGGGCGCGGTGACGATTTTGCCGTCGACGACCGCCATGGGCTGGTCCTGGTAGTGGCTGGCGCCCGCATAGCCGGTCGGGGTCAGGTTGTCGGTGGAATTGCTGGTGTGGTTGACGCTGTCGAGCACGCCCGAGCGGGCTAGCGCCAGCGTGCCGTCGCAAATGCCGGCGACGGTCTTACCGGCATCGCGGGTGCGGCGCAGCAGGTCGGACAGGTCCGGTGCGCCCGGTTTGGCCCAGGCCTCGCCACCACAGACAACCAGGGCATCGAGCTGGGCCGGGTCGATATCGGCGGTGGCAAGGTCGGGCGTGACGCGCATGCCGCCGGCCGAGGTTACCGTTTGGCCGCCCTCGGTCGCGAAGTGGGTGTCGATCTTGTAATAGCTGTGGGACACGGCATTGAGCAGGGCGGTTTCCCAATCGGCGAAGCCGGGTGTGAGGATGGTAACGATCTTGGTCATGATGGCGCTCCTGTTTGGTTGTTGACCTCTGGGATAAACGCGCCGGCCGCCAAATCGTGTCAGCAGGGTTCAAAACCCTGTCAGCGTCGGGCTGCCGCATTGAGGTTAGGGCCTGCCACTGCTAAGAGATGGCCCGATTTCTGCGATTATTCCGGAGCCTGATCCTCGTGCAGCTTGCCCGTCAGCTTTGTGTTTTTGCCCTTGCGGCGTTTGTGAGTCTGTCCTCGATACTCGGGCTGGCGCGCGCCAATCCGATGCTGCTGGTGGATATGGACACACTCGAAGTGCTCTATGCCGACGATGCGGGCCTGCCCTGGCATCCGGCATCGTTGACCAAGCTGATGACCGCCTATGTGACCTTCGAGGAGATCGCCAAGGGGACGGTCACGCTGGATACGCCGGTGGTGCTGTCGCGCCATGCCATCAACCAGGCGCCCAGCAAGTCGGGCCTGCCGGTCGATAGCGCGATGACCATGAAGGACGCGCTCTATGTGATGCTGGTCAAGTCGGCCAATGACGTCGCCATGGCGATTGCCGAGACGGTGGGCGGCAGCGAGGCCGGCTTCGTCGTCAAGATGAACGACGCCGCGGCCCGCATGGGACTGACGGCGACGCACTTCGCCAATCCCAACGGGCTGGATGATCCCGAACAGCGCATGTCGGCGCGGGACCTGGCGGTGCTGGCGCTCTATATCCGCCAGACCTATCCGCAATATGATCCGATCTTTAGCACCCAGGCTGTGCAATTGGGCGGCAAGGTGCTGGAGTCCGAGAACAAGCTGCTGACCAGCTTTGCGGGCACGACCGGCATGAAGACCGGGTTCGTCTGTGCATCGGGGCTCAACATGGTGGCCACCGTCGAGCGCAATGGCCGCCGGCTGCTGGCCGTGGTGTTGGGCGCGTCGTCAGGCCGCGATCGCAATGAGCGGGCGGCTGAACTGGTGCTGCGCGGCTTTGCGGGTTCGGCCACCGATACCGGCCAATCGGTGTTAGGCCTGGTCAACAGCCCCGATGTGGCGCCGGCCAATATGCGCGCGCAAATCTGCGGCAAGGAAGCGGCCGTATACGTCAAGGCGCAGGAGGCGGCATTCCCGATGGGGATGAAAGGGCAGCCGAGCTATCTCAACGACGTGATCGCGGCCAACTCGTATCAGGCCACCAATCTGGGCCGGGTGCGGGCCGGCATCGTGCTGCCGCGGCCCCGGCCGCCCCACACCGCCACGTTCCCGGTGGCTGTCGCCGAGGACGTTGGCGTGACCGCCGATTTGCGTCTCGGATTGCCAGCGGATAACAGCGTGCCATTCCCGCGGACACGACCGAATTTTACGAACTAGGCTTTAACGATGGTGAAACGCATAGTTTCGCCATCCTGCGTCATGGCGCAGGCATGGCCGTTTTGGCGGCAATAGAGCGGAATATCGATCCTGGCGATCGGATCCGTGGCCAGCACCACGAGGGTGGTGCCGGCTTCTAGCGCCTCAAGGCGCTTTTCCATCTTGAGGACGGGCAGGGGGCATTTGAGCCCCCGCGCGTCGACCAGGTTCGGCTCAGTTGCCAAGGACGAGCACCCAGTAGACCCCATAGCTGCTGTCGGCGTTGAAGGCGGCGGCGACGCCGGCCTTCGTGGCATTGGCGGTCATACCGGCGGCGTCGGCGGGATTGTTGCGCCAGCCCGAGAAGGTTTCCGCAAAGGTGGCGTAGCCGGCGCTCAGCTTCATGGTGACGCCGCCGGGCGTCTTGGGCGCAACGCCGGTCAAGGCATATTGGTTGACCAGTGCCTGGGCCGTGCCGTCGAGGCCGCTATCGGGCGCCAGCGCCGGCAGGCCTTGGGTGGCGCGGTAGGCATTGACCATGCCGACGGCCTGGGCGCGATCGAGCGAGGTGTTGGGCTGGTCCATGCGGGCCGACAGGCCCGGAGCCAGCGCAATGCTGGTGCCGCCACCGCCCCCCATGCTGCAGGCGGCCAGCGTCGTGGCGAGAGCAATGGCCAGGACTGGCGCGGCGGCTGATCTGGAAAACGACAAAACGGACACTGGCAAATCCTTGCACTGACATAAGGGGGCAGGGGGGCGGCCTAGACGCTGATTGAACGCGATCCCAAACTTAGGAAAGAGCGTTCAAATCCTAAATATTTTGACAATTTTACTAAATTGCCGCCCTCAAGCCCGATGTGACTAACCGTCTCACTGCGGCGGTTCCATGACGCCTCAGTCGAATGTGCAGGACACCTTGCCGATCGTTTCGAATTCGACCGACAGGGTCTGCCCGGGCAGGACCTGCAGGATCGGCGACCATGAACCGGTGGTCACCACCTCGCCGGCATTGATCTGCTTGCCCTGGCTGGCCAGTTCGCGCGCCAGCAGCGCCACAGCTTCAAGCGGGTGGCCCAGAATGGCGCTGCCCTTGGCGGTGACAACGATCTCGCCGTTGATGCGGGCGGTCATCTGGACCTGATCCAGGCCGTCCCAATCGACTCGAATTGCTGGTCCGCAAATGGTGGCGACCTGCAGGCCAAAATCCGCAATGGCAATGATATCGCTATGCGGCGCGCCAAATGCCCGGCGGCCAAGCAGCCCGATCGTCGGCCGGCAGGCGACGATAGTCTCAGCGATGCTCTCGCGATCGATCTCGTCGCCCTTAAGCGGGAAACTGTTGCCGATGGTGAAGGCCAGCTCGCATTGGGCGCCGATAATGCCCTGTGGCAGGTGGACGTGGCCTGGCTCGTTGAAGAAATCGCGACTGGCAATGGGGCCAAAGATCGGCGCGTGCAGCCCCAATATGCTCTGGCAAGCCGGCGTCGTGCCGGCCATGGCATGGCCTTTGAGGTCGCTATTATAGGCGTCGAGCGCTGCGAGCTGGACTTCATCGGCGTCCAACCGCGACACGATGCCGGCGAAGGCCAGCCCAGATACGGTTCCCGATGCGCGGTTCCGCGCCAAGGCAATGGCAAGATCGTCGAGTGAATTTGCGTGCATGATAGTGACCTCCAGCGGCGCGGAAACAGACGCCGCGGCAGCCAGAAGTCAAATAAAAATGCCCCTATAGGCGGCGTATTTATGGCCGCGCCGAAAATTACTATGACGTTTTTATATCGTGGCGGTTTGGCTCCAATCGAAAAGCTATGCGGACCCTTCTATCTTCCTGTTGTGCCTGGGACCAACCGGTGCGCTCGAAGTGGCCAACACGCATGATGCGCCGCGCCCAGAGCCGCGCCTGCCCAGCATGATCGGTAGAAAGGATGATCAGCAATGTATTCCCGTTTTGGCATGAGCTACATCGCCGTGGAAGCCGCACAGGCCCGCATGCGTGCAGCCCAGCTCCAGGAGCACAACAACCAGAGGTCCGAGGCCCGCGCCGCTGTCCTTTCGGCAGCCCATGATGATGACGTCGGCGCGCTGTGGCGGATGGGTGCGGTCATCGTCGTGATCCTGGCGCTGGTCGGCACCTTCGCCTGGTTCGTCTGAACATTCGCATCAAGATCAACAAAGAAGAAAAGGCCTATTCCTATGGGCGAAGCATTTCGGCTCACACATCCTGCCTCGCGCGACAGCCGGTTCATGATTGGTCGGGACGCGCAGGGCCACTGGGTCGTGTGTGACGTGAAGGGACTGGTCGGCGGCATTTTCTTCGACCGGTCGGCAGCTATCCATTTCGCAGTCGCGGAAAGCGGCTACGCGCCGGGGGCGGTATGCTGTGCCCCCGATGATGCGGTGTTGACCATGGACCCGCTGTTCAAGCCAGTCCCGGTTCGGCGGTGGCCGCAAGGGGTCCACACGCCCTAGTCCTGACTTTTGCAATTTTGCCGGCGGCTGCATACGCCGACAAATAACCGAGGCCTCGACCTTGCCGCTCAACCCGGCAGGCCGGGGCCTCGTCATGTCGGGCCTCCCGCCAGGGCGATTCCATATATGAAATTCCTATAAAGCAGGCAGCCGCCCCGTCTCGAATTCCTATGCGGTTCGGGTCCAGTCTCCACTCGAAATCGAGGCGTCGACCTTCGCAGTCCAACCGGCGGCGGGGCGACGCAACAAGGAGACACACGGTCATGGACATCATCGTTTTGGGTATAGGGCTGGCGTTTTTCGCCCTGGCGCTGGGCTACGTCACAGCCTGCAACAAGCTGTAACCGGGAGAGCGACCATGCTTGTCGATTATATTCTGGGTGGCGGCGTGACGGTGTTCCTGCTGGCCTACCTCGTCTACGCCCTCGTTCGGCCTGAGCGCTTCTGAGCGCTGGCGAGAAAGATACAATCATGACCCTGATCGGATGGATTCAGATTGCCGTATTCTGCGGCATCATCATTTTGCTCGTCAAACCGCTCGGCGGTTACATGACGCGCGTCTACAACGGCGATCGCACCTGGCTGTCGCCGGTGATCGGCCCCATCGAGCGGTTGCTGTATCGCGCGAGCGGCACCAGCGAGAAAGAGGAACAGCACTGGACCACCTACGCGGCGGCCATGTTGTTGTTCAACCTCGCCGGTTTCATAGTGCTGTATTTCCTGCAGCGCTTCCAGGCGAGCCTGCCGTTCAATCCCGCAGGCATGGCCGATATTGGCCCCGAGCTCGCCTTCAATACGGCCACCAGCTTCGTCGCCAATACCAATTGGCAGAGCTATGGCGGCGAGACCACTATGAGCTATCTCACCCAGATGGCGGGCCTGACGGTTCAGAACTTCGTTTCGGCCGCCACCGGCATGGCCATCGCGCTGGCGGTTATCCGCGGCTTCTCGCGCAAATCGGTTAGCTCTCTGGGCAATTTCTGGGTCGATATGACCCGGTCCACCTTCTACATCCTGCTGCCGCTCTGCATCGTGCTGACGCTGGTCTATGTCTATCTTGGCGTTCCGCAGACGCTTGGTGCCTATGTCAACGCCACGACGATCGAGGGCGCCCAGCAGACCATCGCGGTCGGGCCAGTGGCCTCGCAACTGGCGATCAAGATGCTGGGCACCAATGGCGGCGGCTTCTTCAATGCCAATTCGGCCCATCCATTCGAAAATCCGGGCGCGCTGTCCAACCTGATCCAGATGGTGTCGATCTTTGCGATCGGCGCCGCTCTGACCAACGTGTTCGGCCGTATGGTCGGTAATCAGCGCCAGGGTTGGACGATCTTTGCCACCATGGGTGTGCTGTTCATCGTGGGCGTCGCGGTTTGCTATTGGGCCGAAGCGGCCGGCAATCCGCTGCTGCATGCACTCGGCCTCGAGGGCGGCAACATGGAGGGCAAGGAGGTCCGGTTCGGCATTCCGCTGTCGGCGCTGTTCGCGGTCATCACCACGGCGGCCTCGTGCGGGGCGGTCAATGCCATGCATGACAGCTTCATGGCGCTGGGCGGCATGATCCCGCTGATCAACATGATGCTCGGCGAAGTCATCATCGGCGGCGTCGGCGCGGGCTTCTACGGCATCATCCTGTTCATCGTCATCGCCATCTTCGTGGCGGGCCTGATGGTCGGCCGGACGCCCGAATACCTGGGCAAGAAGATCGAAGCCAAGGAGGTCAAGATGGCGATGCTCGCCGTGCTGTGCCTGCCGCTGGCCATGCTGGGGTTCACGGCCCTCTCGGCGGTGCTGCAGGTGGGCGTGTCCTCGATCTGGAATCCCGGGCCGCACGGCTTCTCGGAAATCCTCTACGCCTACACGTCCGCTGCCGCCAATAACGGCTCGGCCTTCGGCGGGCTCTCGGCCAACACCCCCTGGTACAACATCACCCTGGGGATCGGCATGCTGATGGGGCGGTTCCTCGTCATCATCCCGGCATTGGCCATCGCCGGCGCCTTGGCGGCCAAGAAGACGGTCCCTGCCTCGGGTGGCACGCTGCCGACAGATGGAACTCTGTTCGTCGGACTACTGCTGGGCGTGATCGTCATCGTTGGCGGGCTGACCTTCTTCCCGGCGCTGGCTCTAGGGCCGATCGTCGAGCACCTGGCGATGCTGGCGGGCCAGACCTTCTAGGCCATGGCTCATCAATCCTCGCGCCGGTTATCTGGCGCGGGGGCAGGCCGAACCGGTGCTTGCAGTTCTTTTGTCCCAATTACTCGCGGCGATCTGACAGATCGTTCCGCAGTCACCCACGCTGGAGTCTCTCATGAGCCAGTCCAAATCAACGAGCATTCTGGACCCTCGCATTCTCGTCCCCGCCTTGGGCGGCGCCTTCACGAAACTGGATCCGCGTACGCTGATCAAAAGCCCGGTAATGTTCGTCGTTGCCGTGGTTTCCGCTTTGACGACAGTTCTGCTGGTCAAAGATCTGGTGACGGGAGGCGAAAACCTCGGCTTTTCGTTCCAACTGACGATCTGGCTGTGGTTCACTGTCCTGTTTGCCAACTTCGCCGAGGCAGTTGCCGAGGGTCGAGGCAAGGCGCAGGCCGAGTCCCTGCGTCGGACTCGCACCGAAACCGAAGCCAAGCTGCTGTTGGGCGACGATCGTACCAAGTTCCGGCTGGTGCCCGGCAATAGCCTCAAGGTCGGCGACGTCGTTATCGTCGAGGCGGGTGACATTATCCCCTCCGATGGTGAAGTCATCGAAGGCGTGGCCTCGGTCAATGAAGCAGCCATTACGGGCGAGTCCGCCCCGGTGATCCGCGAGTCGGGTGGCGACCGCTCGGCGGTGACGGGTGGCACGCAAGTGCTCTCCGACTGGATCAAGGTGCGCATCACCGCTGCCGCGGGCTCGACCTTTATCGACCGGATGATTGCGCTGGTCGAAGGCGCCGAACGGCAGAAGACGCCGAACGAGATCGCGCTCAACATCCTCTTGGCCGGTCTCACGCTGATTTTCGTGCTGGCAACGGTCACGATTCCGTTCTTTGCCAGCTATGCGGGCGGCGCGGTGCCTGTGATCGTGCTGGTGGCTTTGTTCGTGACGCTGATCCCCACCACCATCGGCGCGCTCCTGTCGGCCATCGGCATTGCGGGCATGGATCGCCTGGTCCGGTTCAACGTGCTGGCCATGTCGGGCCGTGCGGTCGAGGCCGCGGGCGACGTCGATACGCTGCTGCTCGACAAGACTGGCACGATCACGCTGGGCAACCGGCAGGCCAGCGAGTTTCGTCCCGTCAAGGGCGTGACCGAGCAGGAACTGGCCGATGCCGCCCAACTCGCTTCGCTGGCCGACGAAACGCCCGAAGGGCGGTCCATCGTGGTGCTGGCCAAGGAGAAATACGGCATCCGCGAGCGCGACATGGCGAGCCTGCACGCCACCTTCGTGCCGTTCACCGCCCAGACGCGGATGAGCGGCGTCGATCTCGAAGGCTCCTCGATCCGCAAGGGCGCGGTCGATGCGGTGCTGGCCTATGTCAATCTATCGACGTCTGCCGGCGCCAGCCCAAAAGCCTCCAGCCAGACCATTGCCGACCTGCAGGCGATTGCCGACCAGATCGCCAAATCGGGCGGCACGCCGCTGGCCGTAGTGCGCGACGGCAAGCTGCTGGGCGTCGTCCACCTCAAGGACATCGTCAAGGGCGGCATCAAGGAGCGCTTTGCCGAACTGCGCCGCATGGGCATTCGTACGGTGATGATCACCGGCGACAATCCGATGACCGCGGCGGCGATTGCCGCTGAAGCGGGGGTGGACGATTTCCTGGCCCAAGCAACGCCGGAGAACAAGCTGGCGCTGATCCGCGAGGAGCAGGCCAAGGGCAAGCTCGTGGCCATGTGCGGCGATGGCACCAATGACGCTCCCGCTTTGGCGCAGGCCGATGTCGGTGTCGCGATGAATACCGGCACCGTGGCGGCGCGCGAAGCGGGCAACATGGTCGATCTCGACAGCGATCCGACCAAGCTCATCGAAATCGTCGGCATCGGCAAGCAGTTGCTGATGACGCGTGGGGCGCTGACCACGTTCTCGATCGCCAACGACATCGCCAAGTATTTCGCCATTATCCCGGCGATGTTCCTGGCCTTCTATCCGCAATTGTCCGGGCTCAACATCATGGGGCTGCACAGCCCGCAAAGCGCGATCCTGTCGGCCATCATCTTCAATGCGCTGATCATCGTGGCGCTGATCCCACTGTCGCTGCGGGGCGTCAAATATCGCCCCGTCGGCGCCGGGGCATTGCTTGGCCGCAACCTGCTCATCTACGGGCTCGGCGGCGTCATCGTGCCCTTCATCGCCATCAAGGCCATCGACCTGACCATCACCTCCATTGGCCTCATCTAGCGATGAGGCCGGTGGCCACACCATCTAACGCTCCGGCTCGCCACAAGCGGCCGACATTTCGGGACAAATCCGATGCTTAAGCAAATCCGGCCTGCGATCTTCATGATCGTCATCCTGACCATCATCACCGGCCTTATCTATCCTTTGGGCATGACGGGTCTCGCCCAGGCCATCTTTCCGCGCCAGGCCCAGGGCAGCCTGATCGAACAGGACGGGCAGGTGATCGGCTCCGAATTGATCGGGCAGGAGTTCACCCAGCCGCAATACTTCCATGGCCGGCCGTCTGCGGCGGGCGATGGCTACAACGCCGCCGCCTCAAGTGGCTCCAATCTGGGGCCGACCAGCAAGGCGCTGATCGAGCGCGTCACCACCGATGTGGCGGCGCTCAAGGCCGAGAATCCCGATGGGACGATCCCTATCGACCTGGTCACGACCTCGGCGAGCGGGCTTGATCCGCATATCTCGCCCGAAGCCGCTGCTTTCCAGGTCAAGCGCGTCGCCCAGGCCCGTGGCGTGGATGAGGCCACCATCCAGACCCTAGTCGATCAGCATGTCGAGGGCCCGCTGCTGGGCTTCATGGGCGAACCCGTAGTCAACGTGCTCGAACTGAACCTGGCTCTCGATAGCGCTTCGTTGAAGTGACACTATAGGGTCCGGACCTCGGCGCCCGGACCCAGACGACCAAGAAAAGAACAGGTCAATGCTCGACGACAACCGCAATTCCGATGGAAGGCCGTCTCCCGATGCGTTGCTGGAAGGCGCCGACCTGGAAACGCGCGGGCGCTTCAAGATCTTCCTGGGTGCGGCGCCCGGTGTAGGCAAGACCTATGAAATGCTGATGTCCGGTCGCGCCAAGCTGGCGGATGGCGTCGACGCCGTCATCGGCGTGGTGGAAACGCACGGACGCAAAGAGACCGAGGCGCTGGTCACTGGCTTCGAGATCGTACCGCGCGCCAGCGTGGACTATCGCGGGCAAAGCCTCGACGAGATGGATATCGACGCCATCCTGGCCCGCCGTCCCGACCTCGTGCTGGTGGATGAGCTGGCGCACACCAATGCGCCGGGGAGCCGCCATACCAAGCGCTATCTCGATGTCGAGGAAATCCTGGCAGCCGGTATCGATGTCTATACGACGCTCAATATCCAGCACGTGGAAAGCCTCAACGACGTGGTCGCCCAGATTACCGGCATCCGCGTGCGCGAGACGGTGCCCGATTCCATCGTCGATCGGGCCGACGACATCGAGATCATCGACGTCACGCCGCAGGACCTGATCAAGCGGCTGCATGACGGCAAGGTCTATCTGCCGACCACGGCCAAGCGCGCGGTCGAGAACTATTTCTCGCCCGGCAATCTGACGGCGCTGCGCGAATTGGCGCTGCGCCGCACTGCCCAGCGGGTGGACGATCAGTTGCTCACCCATATGCGTTCGCACGCCATTCCTGGGCCATGGGGCGCAGGCGAGCGGGTGGTGGTGTGTATCGATGAGGATCCGCGTGCCCCCTCGCTGGTGCGCTATGCGCGCCGGCAGGCGGAGCGGTTGCGGGCGCCGTGGCTGGCGCTGCATGTCGAGACAGCGCGCATCACCACGATGTCGGAGGAGGACAAGGATCGGCTGGCCGCGACCCTGCGGCTTGCCGAACAGCTCGGTGGGGAGGCGATCACCCTGCCGGGGCAGGATGTTGCCACCGAAATCGTGCGCTATGCCAACGCCAACAATGTCACCCATATCGTTATCGGCAAGCCGCGCAAGGCCCGGTGGCGGGAGTATTTCCAGGGCTCGGTCTCGCATGAGCTGATCCGGCTGGCGGGCGATATCAGCGTGCATGTCATCGCGGGCAGCGAGCAGGATGCCATCACGAGGCCGCGGGGCGTGGTGCTTGCCGAGCCCCGGCGCTACCAGGTCAAAGCCTATCTGTTCAGCATCGCCTGTGTGGGTGTGGCGCTGGGTTTTAGCCTGCTGCTCAATCGCGGGCTCAATGTCACCAATGTGGCTCCGGCGTTCCTGATGGCGGTGCTGGCCTCGGCCATTGTCGGGGGGCTGCGCCCGGCTCTCCTGGCATCGGTGCTCGGCGCGCTGGCGTTCAATTTCTTTTTCCTGGCGCCGCTCTACACGCTCAATGTCAGCGATCCCGAAAGCGTCATCGCGCTGGGATTTTTCTTCGGCGTGGCGGTGGTGGCCAGTAACCTGGCGTCGCGGGTGCAGCGGCAGGCATCGGCGGCCCGCCAGCGCGCCCGGACGACGGAAGACCTCTATCTGTTCAGCAAGAAACTGGCCGGCACCGGCACGCTGGATGACGTACTGTGGGCCACCGCCTTTCAGATCGCCTCGATGCTGAAATTGCGCGTGGTGCTGTTGCTGCCCGAGGGGGGCACGCTCAGCGTCAAGGCGGGTTATCCTCCCGATGATAGCCTGGTGGACGCCGATATCGCGGCCGCGAACTGGGCCTGGGACAACAATCACCCCGCCGGGCGCGGGGCCGACACGCTGCCGGGCGCCAAGCGGCTCTATCTGCCGCTGCGCACCGGTCGTAGTCCCGTCGGCGTCGTCGGTCTCGACAATGACAAGCAGGGGCCGCTGTTGACGCCCGAGCAGCAGCGACTGCTGGATGCGCTGATCGACCAGGCGGCGCTGGCCATCGAACGCATTCAACTGGTCGCCGATGTCGACCGGGCCAAGCTTGCCGCCGAGGCAGACCGGCTGCGCTCGGCTTTGCTCACCTCGATCTCGCACGACCTCAAGACCCCGCTCGCCTCGATCATGGGTGCGGCCGGCACCTTGCGCGATTATTCCACCTCCATTCCGGAGGCGGACCGCGTTGAATTATTGACGTCGGTCATCGACGAGTCCGAGCGCCTCAATCGCTTCATCGCCAACCTGCTGGATATGACGCGGCTCGAATCGGGCGCCATGGCGCCGAACTTCGCGCTGTACTTTGTCGGCGATATCGTCGGCACGGCCCTGCGGCGCGCGGCCAAAATCACCGCGCAGCATCTGACCCATGTCGACCTGCGGCCCGACCTGCCGATGCTGCGGCTCGATCCGGTGCTGTTCGAGCAGGTGCTGTTCAACCTACTGGATAACGCCGCCAAATACGCGCCGGAGGGGTCAACCATTCAGATCGTGGGCTGGACCGATAATGGCTCCGCGGTGCTGCAAATCATCGACGAGGGGCCCGGCATTCCGCCGGACGATCTCGACCGCATCTTCAACAGCTTCTACCGGGTACGCAAATCCGACCATATCCGGGCGGGAACCGGGCTCGGGCTCTCCATCTGCCGCGGTTTTGTCGAGGCGATGGGCGGCACGATCGTGGCGTCGAACCGGGCCGACCGGTCGGGGGCCATTTTCACCATCAGGCTGCCGGTTCCGACCGACACGCGCAAACTGGAAGAACTGCCATGACGTCATCCACGATAAAGATACTGGTGGTGGACGACGAGCCGCCGATCCGCAAGCTGCTGCGGGTGGGGCTGGGCACCGAAGGCTACACAATCCTTGAAGCCGGGAGCGGCAGGGAGGCGATCGAATTGCTGGCGCAAACGCGCCCCGACCTGATCTTGCTCGATCTTGGCCTGCCCGACATCCAGGGCCATGACCTGTTGGCCAAATGGCGCAACGAGTTGTTCGACTTGCCGATCCTGATCCTGTCGAGCCGGACCGATGAGGCGGGGATCGTCAAGGCGCTCGAATTGGGCGCCGACGACTATGTCACCAAACCGTTCGGCACCAAGGAACTGGTGGCGCGCATTCGAGTGGCCCTGCGCCACAGGTTGCAGCAGCAGGGCGAGCGGGCATTGTTCCAGACTGGCGAGCTCAGCGTCGATCTGGTCAAGCGCATCGTGAGGGTGGCGGGCAAGGAGGTGAAGCTGTCGCCCAAGGAGTATGACATTCTGCGCATCCTGGTGCAGCATGCCGGCAAGGTCCTGACCCACCAGCATCTGCTGAACCAGGTCTGGAGCGGTTCCACCGATGTGCAATATCTGCGCGTCTATGTCCGCCAACTCCGCCAGAAAATCGAACAGACGCCCGATATGCCACATTATATCATGACTGAGACCGGGGTAGGTTATCGCCTTCGGGAGGCCGACGAGGTTCCGCCGCCGCGTG
Organism: Devosia sp.; assembly: GCF_028290625.1. GTDB lineage: Bacteria > Pseudomonadota > Alphaproteobacteria > Rhizobiales > Devosiaceae > Devosia. The sequence continues at coordinate 78,820 of NZ_JAQGJM010000044.1, read as the reverse complement.
CTACGGATGCTATATTGTGAGCCAGGCGCCAAACATGCCGATTTCTGAATTTTTGACGCCCGAGCATCTGCTTGTCGATCTCGCAGCTCCGTCCAAGCAAAGCGTTCTCGAAGCGCTGTCCACCAAGGCCGCCGCGTGGTCTGGCGTCGATGCCAATGTCATTTTCACCGCTCTCAACAATCGCGAGCAGTTGGGATCGACGGGCATGGGGCAGGGGATCGCCATCCCCCACGCCACCGTTGACGGCCTTGCCAGGCCCATGGGGTTGTTGGCGAGGCTGGCGCGTCCCGTCGACTTCGATGCCATCGATGAGGGCAAGGTCGACATTGTGTTCGTGCTGTTGATCCCGGCAAGCGATCGGGCTGCCGGCCTGAAGCTGCTGTCGACTGCTGCGCGAATTCTGCGCTCGGAGGAAACCAGGACGCTCATCCGCGCGGTCCCCGACGCGGGGGCGCTCTACGAAGCGATCGCCGCGGCGTACTGCGCGCAGTCTCCCGGCTGATCCTTGTCCCGGGTGTCGGGACCATGAATACCTGAGTCGGCTAAGCCATTGATATCACGTAGTCCACCAAAAAATCTTGAATCGGTTTGCCAAAGAATTCTGAGTCGATTTCGCGCCGAAACAAAGATTTCTGAGTCGGTAACTCTATGGCCAGTCTCCGCGTCTTCCGCGGACCCCAGACGGGTTCTGCTTATTAATGTTCAAAACGCTCCAGAACGACGGCCTCTGTCACTAGGACTTCCATTCGAGCAGTAGGGTACCTAGCACGGTCTGATTCATTCGATTTGATATAGTCATCCAGCGACTTGTTTGCAGACTGGCCGGCGCTTAGCGCTTTGCCAATGTCGGTGTAGTGGTTGACATCTCCGCGATGGAGAATGTGCGCTCGTTCGACACTCAATCGATACAGAAACTTATGTGGTTCGTGTTGCCATGCGCGGCGTGCCCATCCCTCATCAGCCCAAGCGTACAGAGCTCTAGATCGCACATCGCCCATGAGCTGCCTTAGTAGGATTTCCGTCTGTAGGTGTGCCCCATCAAGCGTCTGCAGGTGATCTCCTTCAGACTCTATCACACAGTGCGGATCGTACTTTCTTCTGTCTGTTCTCCACAGGATCGTATCCGACATCTGAACATCCCCTCAAACCAATCAACGCCCTCAAGTCGCTGGCAAAGCATCTACTACTGGACCGCCCGCCTCTAGAAAAATCCCTGGGTTATGCTGCCTGACCTCCGCCACAAAATTTCCGTGCATCAGGTCGCAACGGATCATCGAGCCCACGTACCTCAAGAACGACATGAGTTCCTTGTTGTCGCGATCGAATGCATTTTTCTCATTACTGGAAACTACCATGGCTATAGGGGCTTCCAAATCCAGTGAAAGAAGCAGTGTGGATCTTATCTGCCGGCGCTGTTCATCGGTAGTGAACTGGTATGAAGACTGACCTGCGTGAGTGTCGGGGATGATAGTTGGATGAGAGGAGGGTGCGCGGAGCAATTTCGTCACCTCATAGCCTTTCTCCACATAGAATTTCGGGTTGGTTTTGCGGGATGCCATGCTCCTTGCCACTGTGTCATGCTGGGAATCGTAGTAGCTGAAGAGCAAAGGCTGCTCCGCGTCGATAAACACGCAGAACTCAAGATGTGTGCCAGGTACCCAGCCAGACAATGTCTGTTCGGCAAACTGCAAGGTATTGGTTATCAATGACTTCGTAATTTCGAAGTGGGATTGCCCCTTCAGTGATTGATCGACAATCGCGCTGCGTTCCGTTGTCATTCGGTGCAGTCTATCGATCGGAAGGACTTCCCGATTAAGGAAATTTTGCTCTACCATCTTCTTGAAGATAAGTCCGCAACCGGCAAGCACTCCCGTATTGATCACCGTTGAAACGGCGGCCCCTTGGGAGAAGCCATTAATCATCGACCAGATGAGATAGCCCTCGAGCCCAAAAAGTGCTGCGGTTGCAACCATAAACAGGGCAAAAACTGACCGGCGCTGCCAGATACTCAGCATTACATGCACTCCAAAAACGCGGTCATTGCATCCATCTTGCATCGGGAATTGTCGATTCGGACGATGCTATCCTGTCGACTAAGTATCCATTTCTCATAAAGCGAAATCTGCGATGCTAAAGTGTCCGTTATCGCGGATGGATGCCCAGATGTAACCCTTCCTTCCAGCACCGCATCGCCTGGGTTGAGGTATAGTATCAAGTCGGGCTCCGGCGTGTTTGCAGAAACATCTTCACTGATTGCACGCAGGTCATCCATAGCATCAGCGGACAGCAAGCCAGACGACGAGTGCAGCTGGCAAAAAACATGGAAGTCCTCTCCGACACTTCGGTCGAAAACCACATTCCTGAAATCGTTCATCGCGGCCCATTGAGAACCTCGAGAACGCATTATGGATGCCTGCAGGGCCGCACAATACCGATGGGGATCAGCGGAAAACCCGGCGAAAATGTCCGGGTCGATAAATTCCGAAACCACACCCCAACCGCGGCTCCCCAACACCTCTGCCAACGAACTCTTCCCTGCCCCGGTTGGGCCAGATAGCCACACTATCAACGGCTGCACCTGTCGGTTGAATTCGGCGATCTCACAAATAGTAGAGGGTGATAAGTCATCGCGCGAACCTCACGACATACGATCGAAGACATCCGCGGCGTCGGCATCCTGATGCCAGGTCCTGGCCGAATCCGTTCCCAGGTGCAGCAGGGTCATGTCCAGCTCATGTCGCGTTGAGGTGACACACATTTCCTCAGCCGGCTCATCGAACCAAACGCCGGCAGGCTGCTTGACGCCGACCTTCATGTCCAGATCGTCTGGGCGGGTTCGGACCAGTGATGCTGGTGGCAGTTCGTACATGGTGTTTCGCGTGCGAATGAAGCGCCCTGACCGAAAAGCGGGGCCGCTTGCCTTGGCCCAGATCGCATAGTCGTCGTTGGAGACTATGAAAAGCGAGCGGCGGTTCGTGTACTCGAGCCAACGCAAGACCGCTGCCGTCAACGACACACCATACCTTATAGCACAGTCGCTCAAGTCATCGATTGTTGGCTTGGCATCCGGATGAATGCGGGCCCTGAAATCATGCAGCGGCATGAGCAGGTATGCAGCAAAAGTGTCGGCTTCCTTTTCGACGCCTTCGCCTTCTCTGCGCGACACTACGTCCTCGCCGCACCAAAACCCATCGGGGTATTCTTCCCGATGAAGAAGGTAGTGGCCAAGTTCATGGGCGACGGTGAAGCGCGCCCGTTCAGGTCGTTGGTTGTTGTTATAGAGTATACCCCAGGCCGTTGGGCGTTTCTCTCCTGGAACCAATGCACCTTCGAATCCATCAAGATCATCCGCATCGACCCGTTTAATGGGGGTCTCCGGGAACCGCTGGGCGGAATACTCCAGGGCCAGTTTCACAACGTCTACAGGATAACGCTCGGGTCCGTTGCCGTCCCGAGCGTCCAAAATTTTAGTAAGAAGGATTGCCCAACCTTCCGGCCCCATCAGTCATCCTCGTCGAGAGCCTTTGCCAGCTTGCGTAACCTTGCCCTGGCGTCTGGCGTCATCTGATTGTACTTGCGAAAGAATGCCTTATCCTCAGCCGTTTGCAAGTCGGCATCATCGGCACCCATCAGATAATCGCCAGTAACGTCTAAAGCCGCAGCAATCTTCGCTATCTTTTCGGCGGAAGGCCGAGGGGGATTCTTGTTTTCGAGTTCCCATATGTAGCTCTTGCTGGACTCGGTCAATGCGGCAAGCTGGTCGAGGGTCAGGCCCTTCTTCTTGCGTAGCGCGCGAATGCGTTCGCCGAACGGGGCTGTCATTATCGTCTCCGGGATGTGGCAAATCAAAAAGTTCGCTCTAGGCGCACCATAGCACCCTTGACAGGCGCATCAAGCGCCTTCATATGTTCGGACTAGACGCACTTAATGGACCGCTACTTCAACATGTAGGAATTTATCGATGACCAGGCTTACCTTCTTTCCTCTCGGCAACGCCGATACCACGCTTATCAGACTCGCGGACAACCAGTTGGTGCTGCTGGACTATGCAGACATGCGGGATCCGAGTGACCAGTTCGACGGACGTTGCGATCTGCCGGCAGCGTTGAGGAAGGAGATGAGCGAGGCCGGAAAGCTAGATTTTGCGGTCGTCTGTTTCACCCATCTGGACAATGATCATATCTGCGGTGCGAGCGACTTCTTTTGGCTGCAGCATTCGCAACTGTATCAGGGTAAGGGCCGTCCTAAGATCGATGAGCTCTGGGTCCCCGCCGGGGCGATCACGGAGACGAACCTGACGGGTAACGCGGCGGCTATCCGCAGGGAGGCCCGATATCGTCTGCTACAGGGCAGCGGTATCAAGGTGTTCTCCCGGCCCGAGCTGCTTGTAAGCTTCTTGGCTGCCAACGGTTTGACCTTGGAAAGCCGCAAGCACTGCATCGTGGATGCTGGCACCCTCGTTCCTGGTTTCAGCACGCAAGGGTCGGCAAAGGCTGAGTTCTTTGTCCATTGTCCTTTCGCTTGGCGCACGGACGAGCGCGGCCTGGAAGATCGCAACAAGGACTCTGTGGTCCTCCATGTCACGTTTAACGAAGACGGCGTAGAGACCAAGGCGCTGCTTGGGTCGGACGTCGAGTACGGAACTCTCTGTGAGATCGTCAAGACGTCGAAGAAGCATGGGAACGAGCATCGTCTCGAATGGGACGTGCTAAAGCTTTTCCACCACTGCTCATACAAGTCCATCGGTCCCGAAATCGGCGAGGACGAAACCGAATCCGTCGAGGAAACCAAGTGGCTTTTTGAGGATCAGTCGCGCGATGGCTGCATCATCGTGTCGCCGAGCAAGCCTATTCCTCGGCTAGGATCTGCAGAGGACGATGACGTACAGCCTCCGCATAGGCAAGCTGCGAACCACCACAAGCGTATCGTCCGGGAGCGGGGGGGTGAGTTCAAGGTAACCATGGAGACCCCCGATCACATCCGCCCGAAGCCATTTCGCGTCGATATCACCCCGTATGGTGCATCCATCAGCTTCATCAGTTCTGGGTCCACAAACCAGGCAATATCTACTCCGGTGAGGGGCGGCTAAAAATGCACCCGTGGATCGACGCCCATGCCATTGTTGATCTCGGGTCACTGACGCATTCGCTGGCCGCTAGCTTCGTGGACTACGTGAATGACAGCGCGGGCGGGGTCTATCAGCTTTTGGAAGCCCGAAGTTCAAACGGATTCGAACTGATTGTTGGCGTCATTCAAACGGAGCGTCCACAGCGCCCCGTAACGGATATCAAACGGGAAGAGACGATCGCGATCCTCTTTTTCCACGAAGATTTCCCGCCGTTGGTGCTGGCTCTCCGTGATGATTTTCCGGATACGCCGCACCAGTCTAGAATGCCCATGGGAATGCCGTTTGGCATTTGCGTGGACGACAGGCCTTGGGCAGAAGCGAAGACCACCTATACAGCGGCGGAACTCGGGTACCGGACGCTTCAATGGTTTCGTAAGGCGTCCCGCGGCGAACTACACGACGCCGCACAGCCGCTTGAGCCGTTCTTTTCACTCCAGTCAGGCTATGAGTTGATAATGCCGCGTTCCGCATGGTCCGGCACTGCGGATGAGCCCGTTGAGCTGAGTGGATATCCGGCGCACGCCGGTAGAGAAAAGATATTGACGCTGCTTCCTCCGGATGGAAAGCGTCAAGGGCTAGCGATAACTGTCCTTGCCTACGATCTTGCGGCTGAAACGATGTCGCGGATGAGACAGTCCCCTAGAACGCTTGCGGACCTTGCTGCAGAGCTTCTTCCACGTGGCGTGGACCTGGTGGAAGATCTGAAGAAAAGGATCAACGGTTGGTATAGCGACGACCAGCGTCGCGATGCGATCTTCCGTTCACGCCCTTGCGTTTTGCTGCGCATGCCGCTCATCAATCCTGTCACAGGCAAGGTCGAGGGAGTCGACGTGGTCGGCTTTATACCGGCAGAACAGATGATTGGTGACATAGGTGTTTGTCTTGGCACCTTTATCAAGGGAGAAGATGAAGCAACGGGGTACCACCCACGTTTTGTCCACGGCGAGGTCAAGCTCGCGGATTGCGAGGTCGTAGGTTGCTTGGTCCACTCAGCGTTCGATACGATATTAGCGAGACTTGTATCCGGGCGCGCCACCGCACTGACGGGCAAGGTCTTAGTTATTGGCGCCGGGGCCATAGGGTCATCTGTTGCTGAATCATTGGTCAGAGAAGGCGCGTTCGATGAGTGGACCGTGCTCGACGACGATACATTGCTTCCTCATAACCTCGCTCGCCACACGCTGACGTCGGCGCAAGTCAGCAGTCCGAAGGTCGATGCTCTAGGGAGACGGCTGAAGTCGATCCGGCCCGACATGATCGTTAATGGTTGCGACGAAAACTTTCTGAGCAAAATGTCGGAGGCAGCTACTGTCGAGATCAACTCGGCGAATGTCATTATTGACGCGTCGGCATCAGTTGCAGTCGCCAGACGTCTTAGCGATCTTCAAAGCCCAGCGAGGCGGTCATCGATATTCTTCAACCCGACCGGGACCGCTGCTGTGATGTTGGTCGAGGACAGCGAGCGCAGGTTCGATCTGAGGTTCCTGGAAGCGATCTACCATCGGACAATTCAAACTGAGCCAGCCCTTGCCGAACATTTGGTCGACGGCAAGACGATCCGCTACACAGGGGCCTGTAGGATGCTCACAAGCCGTATTCCCGCATCGCGAGTACAGGTTCTTTCCGGTCTGGTGGCCGGTGGTCTGAGTTCCGCCCTAGCAGACCCGCATGCCACAGTCAAAATTTGGACTTTGGATGCTGAAGGAAGCGTCACGACGATCACGTCCGCTGTGGATGGTACCATCGATCATGCTCTCGATTGGACCGTCCGTATGCCAGGGTCACTATCTAGGGAATTGGTCGACATAAGGTCATCGAGGTTGCCCAATGAAACCGGAGGAGCGCTGCTTGGTATCGTGGACGCTGCGGCCAAGAGGATCGACTTGGTGGCGGCGCTGCCGGCTCCTAACGATAGTAAGGAAGCACCGACCGAATTCATACGCGGGACTGTGGGACTGCGCCAAGTGGTCGAGAAAGCCGTTGAACGTTCCGCATCTCAGGTGAGATATGTGGGCGAATGGCATTCCCACCCTAGAGGCAGTTCAAGCCAGCCCAGCGGGATCGACATGCAGCAGTTGGCTTGGCTAAGCACGACGATGGCAGCTGACGGCATGCCGGGCGTGATGTTCATCGTCGGCGAGAACGACGCCCGGCATCTGATCGGAACAATCGAGAATGGATGAGATCCGCGTTATGGAAGGCGCAGAGACCCTCCGTCTTGGGCTAGCCCTTTCCGGGGGTGGCACGCGTGCTGCATGCTTTCACCTTGGGCTGCTGCTTCGACTGGCCCGCCAAGGTCTGTTGGAGAATGTCTCCGCTGTTTCTACGGTTTCGGGTGGCAGCTTGGCAATCGCTGCAGTTTTTTCTGAGAACGGTAACCGGTGGCCGAGCTCTGTCGAGTATGAGCAGACTGTGTACCCCGCACTTCGGACCAAGTTTACCAAGACCGACTTGTTTAGCATCGCAGCATTAGTGTCGCCCCGCTCATTGATCCGGTACAATGCGAGGCTGATAAATCGTCGCGCGCACATTTTGGCAGATAGGCTGCGAACCGTGTGGGGCATAACCGGCAAGCTCGCGGATCTGCCTGCTACGCCCAAGTGGTGGATCAATGCAGCGTCGATACGAAGTGGCAAGAACTGGCGCTTTAGTAAGGGCGAAATGGGCGACTGGAAGTTTGGCCGGCACTATTCGCCTGACGTGCTTATTGCTGACGCAGCCGCAGCGTCTGCCGCAGTTCCCTATGCCATCGGTGCCCTACATCTCCCGGTGCCTGCCGGGGGCTGGTATCAGACGGATCCTGCGACCGGGAAGCCTGTTCAATCGGTGACCCAGACGCTGACGACCTTGCCTATCTGGGACGGGGGTGCTTACGACAATCTTGGTCTGGAAGTGCTAGTCAAGGTCGGACGTCAATCGCCGGACTGGGACTTCCTGATCTGTAGTGACGCCTCAGGCGTACTAGGCCCCCCGGCACGAGGGTTTCTGGCCAATCTCCTGCGGGGCAATCTCGTTACCCCGAGGTTGTTCGACTTGATGGGCGACCAGGTGAGAAGTCTCAGGTCGCGCATGCTGATGCGCGAATTCTCAAGAGGTGAGGTGCGTGGCCTAATAGTGCGGATGGGCAACTCCGTACGCGATATCGACCTCAAGTCAGGGCGTGTCCGGCAACACGATGAATATCATAGGTTTCAGACTGACCAGGAAGCTTCCGTTGCCGTCGCGCATCCCACCGCGCTGAACCGGCTTTCCCCCTTGGAGTTCGAGAGAATAGTCCGACATGGCTTTGAGGTGTCAGATGCATCACTCGCAGCTCATGCTGGTAGCGAATTTGACCAAAGCTTTATGTGGGACGCTGCTTAAACACGTAGTGCCCGGTTTACCCATTCATATCCAGCAACGGCTCCACATTCGCGCGATCAAACAGCAGTCCGTTCTTGACCCCCAGGTCGTATTCGGGCGCCACGACATGAGTTGCCAACCAATCCCGAACCTGGCCGGTGCCGCGCCCGGACCGCACGCCTGCCTCGTTGGCGAAGATGAACCTGCCGGCGAGCTCGATGACCTGTGCATACGGGACCCTGCCACCGTCATCCAACGACAGGAGCTCGGCCTTGAGCAACGCCGTGAACGAGGGATAGTCGTAGTTCCCGAGCATCAGGTTGGCCGATGCCGTCGTGACGGAGCCTACGTCATGTGGATCTTGGTTGCTCATTCGCCGGAGCACGTTCCCGCGCCGGCTTTCCATGTCCCTGACGGAGATCGCGGCCAATAGCGACTTGGACACCCGCCTGTGGAACACGGCTTCGATCCGGCCTTCCCAGATTTCTTCGAGCACTGCGAGCCATGGCCGGCGGCCAGCGGGGAACATCAGCATGGCTTCGCTCAAGGGAATGAACCCGGCGGGCTTGGGGCGCAAGGCGAGGCCGCCCTTGGTGATGTCGCAGATATCGTCGGTTTGCTGCCTCGAGTAGTAGATGTCGGGCGCCGCGATCTCGCTCGGCACGCCCTTGACCCGCCGAAGGTAGCCGGCGCGCTCGAGGTCACGTAAGCCGTCCGGCGGGATACCCAGGCGGGTTCCCACGACGCCCTCGGTCTCGAGGTCCTTGTAGTCACCCAGCACGTAATCCATCTGCTTGATCGAAAACAGGATCGGAGCGCGTTCGTCGCTGTCCTGCCTGATGGTGCGGACATCAGGGTGATCCGCCAGCTTGGTGATGATCGGGAAGCCGACTTGCGCGAGTTCCCGCAGCCGCTTGGCACCGATGAGGTCGCTGTCCGTCCTGACATCGGATCGGCGGATGATGCCGTCGATGGGCTTGGATTTGGCGAAATATTCCCGGATGCCGGCATCGAACGCGGTTATGACTTCGGAAGGAACATGCGGGTCGCGGGTGAGGTTTCCGATCGCACCTATTTCCTTGAGGACACCCCATTGCAGGGGGCGGCTGGCTGCCCCCGCCCGGCTGGCCATTGCAAGTTCGACGAAGCCGTCTGGCCAGTTCAATAATGCCCTGCCGGCCGCCGCCAGGTGATCCGGATCGACCTCGCGGGTTCCGGCCCGGTGAGCCTTCTCCGACGCGGGCACGTACGCGGGGTCGGCATTCTTCTCGAGCGCGGAGGCGATCGCTAATACCATCTCGAACAGGTCGCCTCGAGCGACGCTGGCGATGTCGTCATGAAGCATCGGCGCGAACCGGTCACGGACATCGGGAGAAGGGTCGACCAGACCGGTCACGAAATCCAGCGCCGCCATGTCCGTGACCTCGACGAGAGGCTGCGGGAAATCGCGCAGGTCGACGGTCGGTATCGGCAGCCCGATGTCGTCCGTTCCCTCGCAACTGTCGCAAAAGGCCACGCCGCGGGTATGCGTGAACCCGAGCGGGGTGCCGCACACCGGGCATGCGGATAGTAGGCGCTCGCGGGTTGACGGATCGAAGCCAAGTGGGCGGAGGTGCCAGACAGCCCGAATGTATGGCGCCTTGGCCAACGCACGCGGCGAGACCCTGCGGATCTTGGATTCCCGGTGGATAACCCTGAGCCTCGCGCCGAAGAACTCTATATCGGCGTCCGCGCTCGCGGTGCCGTGGAACAGGGGTTCGAGTAGTTCGGCGGTGGTGCCCAGGACATCGGCCAGCCGCTCCGCGATACCGGCGTCGCGGCTGGCGATGTACTCGGGACGCAGCTCCCCGATGCCCGCCTGCATCAAGACGTCGAATGCCCTGCGGTAGACGTTCGTGCCCGCGGCACGGGCAATCAGGCCCGGCAGGCTTTCGTCGGGATAGGGGCTGACCTTACGGACGAGCGTCATGCGCTCTTCAGATTCTTGGTCCGCACGCCATCGCGGAAAGCGTTGTAGGTGCAGTAGTTGTTCGGCAGGGCCCTGGTGTCGATGGCCAGCTCCAGGTCATCGTACTCGACACGCTTTGCCCCGCGGGCGGCGGCGTGGATCGTCGCTTCCTCCGCAATGCGGGAAACCAAGCCGATGCAGCCACCGGACGAGACCCACAGCTTTTCGGGAATGTCGCCATCGAGGAAATTGGTGTCATCCGGCATCAGGCCATGCTTCTTGATCATCAGGCCGGCCAGCCCGCAATAACGCCGGAAGGTTTCCCTGTCGCTCGAATCCGACCAGTCCAGAGGCAAGAAGTTGATTCTGTTCATCTCTCGATTGGTCAACTGGATATCCACCGACAGGTGCTCGCGCGCCTCCGGGATGCCGACGAAAACCATTGGAACGAGACCACGGATCATCATGGTCTTGAGGGTGTCGGTGACTTCCGTTGTCTCCACCAGGTGCATCTTCTTGGCAGTGCCGCCAGGCTTCTTGACTGTTCCGCTTGCCAAGTGCTGGATCTCGTCGAGGATGACCAGTTCGACATGCTCGTCCTCAAGCATGCTATAGACCCGGGCTAGCAGGCCTCCCGTGTTTCCGCTATCGCAGCGCTTGTCTCCCAGTCGACGCAGGATATCGCTTGCCAAGGACTTGGGCGTGGCCTTGGGCGACAGAGTGACGTGCAGGACGATGTTCTGCTTTCGAGCGATCAGCTGCGGGTCCATGTCGGCGGGGAACAACCCACGTTCGATCGCCTGTTTGACCACCACGTTCTCGATGTAGGTCGTGATCGCCGTTGACTTCCCAGAATGGCTCGGGGCGAAAAACTCGACATAGCGCTTGGGACTGTAGGGTGAGAGCCTACCGACTTCGCGGGCATCATCGAGCGCCTGATGCACCTCGGGAATCCGCGGGTGGATGATACGCATCGTGTCGAACGCGGCCTGTATCCTGGGCCTCGAGATGGTGCTGGTCACTTGTGTTGTCCTGTCGTGTTGTCGGAGCGTTCGATCTGTGTCCGCAGCTCTTCGAGCAGGGAATCCGCATCGAAATCGGTCTCGTCCTGTTGCGCGGAACGCTTCGGAATGGATGCGGGGGCAGGTTCGACTTCAGCCTGGTCCCTTTCCCGTGTTTCCTTCTTCGCCTTGTTGGCGGCTCTCGTCCTGGCTGCCTTGGCGAGCGCGGCTTGGCTGGGCTTCTTCCCCGGGGCCGCCTCGCGCTCCTCCGTGGTCTTCTCGGCGGCGATATCGTGCGGCACCGCGTAGTCGTCGTATGGACGGTTCATGTCGATGGTTTCCACGATATCGCCCGGAACGAGGGCAGGCGTCGGGTCCAGCTCGCGCGCGACCTTGCGGCGTTCCGCGAACTTGGCGCCTGGCAAGGCGCCGCGGATGTACGCCGAGTGGGCGACACGGCCGGCAGCGCGCTCGGATGGGGTGTGGAACGCCAGGTTCCGGGCCTTGGCGAACTCCTTGACCTTCTTGCCCATGTACCAGGTCATTCCGGCGCTGAACTCGCTGTCCCAGTTCGGCAGCATGACCGCGGTCTTGCGCTTGTCATCCCACACGTGGACCTTAGACAGGTCGCTCGGATCGGATGTGACGAGCACTTGCACCGTCCGTGACGAGGTCTGCCCGGCACGTTGCGCGCGTTCCTTTGCCGTGCTGGCGAGAGAGTTCAGTAGGCTGGTGGTGGTTGCCGGATCGTGGAAGCGGTAACCGTTATAGAATATGCCCTCGGCGCTGAGCTGGCAGTTCTTGGAAGCCCCGACGACCTTGTCGAGGTCGGAGATCCTGGCGACCATCGGACGCCCGTGCGCCGCGATGCCGCGACGCCACTTGTCAGCGGGGGCCGCATTGATCGTCGAATGCACATCGACGTGGTAGCGCGTGATGATGGTGTTCCACAGCACGTCTTCCATGCGGGACCTGGTGAACACCGCGTTGACCGAGTTGTCGATACCCAGCAGCGAACGTTCGTGCGGCTTGAGCGGGATGCCCCCGGCCATCTTGTGCCAGAGCATCGAGTTGAAGGTGCCGAACAGGCGTTCGATGTAGGCCTTGAACATCGGGATCTTGACCGGGGCCCAGATGACGTCGATGCCGGCGGCCTCACAGGCGGTCTGGAACGACACGCCGGTAAATTCCCAGCCGTTGTCGACGATCACCGTGAAGGGTCTGCCCCAGCCATCGGTTGCCCCCTTGCTGAACTGGTATTCCTTGACCTGGGCTTCCTTCACACGGCAAGCGTGGCGGATGACGGCCAGGGCGGAATAGACGCTAGGCGGTTCGAAGGTCAGTACCAGCCCCAGGACCATTCGCGAATAGCAGTCGATCGCGACGGTCAGCCAGGGACGTTCGATCAGGCAGGGCTCGTCGTTCTCGTCTAGCACCACGGCCCATGCGTCGACCCTGGTATGGTCGATCATGACGTATTCGAGCGGGCGGGTCGCCTCGATCGAACGACCGCGCCCCCGGAAGCGGCGGTCGGCATCCTTTTGGTCGTACTTCTGCTTCCAGGTATACCAATCCATCGCCCCTCGGATCCAGAGTCGTACGGTCTCCTCGGATGGACGCTCGAACGGATCGGTTTCGGTGACAGGCCGGCCACGAAGGGCGCGCTCGTCGACCTTGGCGTCGCAGAGGGTAGTGAACTTGGCGATCGCCTCGTTCATGCCGATGCTGCGTTCGGACCAGTAATAGGCCGAGGCTTCCGTTGCGGCTTCGAGCACGTCCGCGTTCCAACGTTCCGTCCGGTCGTGCTTGCCCCGCTGGTCGAAGAAGGCGACCAGCGGGCGGGATCCGGGTTGCCCGTGGTCGTCGACGGCGCGAAGGATAGTCGCGGCGTCCGGTCTCCACTGGAAACCATGCCTGCGCGCTTCCTGGAAATTGCGCGCCACAAAACGGTTGACCGATACATGGCCGCGACCGATGGCCGGCTCGCCGTCATAACGCCGCACATAGAACCGCAGGGTGCGTGCCTTCTTGAGCTGATCCAGGGCCTTCAGGCGACGCTCGCGCTCTCGGACCGTGATGGACGGCTGGTCCGGGTCGAGCAGACTGGTCGGATCGAGCTCCTCGTTCTCCGCCGGCGTACCGTCCGCATCGGTGGTGATCTGGTCCGCGGCGCCGGTGGTGCGCATCTTGATCCACACGGATTCCTCGACATAGATCGGCAGGTCCGTACCTTCGCGGCTGAACTCCAGGCGCCCGTCCATCAGCTCCTTGCGGAACGTGAGGTAGATCGCCGCCGGCTCGTCCGGGAACCACACCTGAAACAGGTCGTCGGGGCGTATGGCGATCCGGGTTACCATGGATACCTCCCCGGCAACTCGAAGATGGCGCGACCGTCGTCGACGGCCCGCACGCGACTTTCGCCGTCCAAGTTCTACGTCAAGTCGACGGATATGATACGTCGGACATGGAGCGCGGCGGCCTTGGCCTTGCCGATATGGCCGCCGCCCAGCACGTTGGCGATGTCGCGCAGGCGCGCCGTGCCGCCGCAATCGGAAATGAGCTGGGTCGCGAGGCTGATGTCTGCGGGGACGAACGAGGTGTCATGGTCCATCATGTATGACCTGACCGACTTGGCGATGCCGCCGACGTCCAGGTCGCGCGAGCGCACGACGATGGCGAACCGCCAGTTGATGGAGTTGTAGACCTCTTCCGCCAGGCGCAGCTTGTGGTTGTAGCGGTCGTCGTCGATGCGGGGATCGTCGTCGTCCTTGACCGCGACGATCATGGTGACCGTGTCCGCCTTCTTGCCGGTCGGGCGCCAGTCCGCCACTGCCTGCGCGAAGGGCGTGCCGGCACCTATCAGATCCGCGAACTGCCGGTCGACCTCGAGCTGCAGGTCAGGGCGGTAGCGCCACGGATAGCGCTCGGCGACGACCTTCATGACGAGGTTATGCGGCTGGGCCTGGACGCGGTGGACGGGTGTCGCTACCTCGCATAGTTCGATCATCGGCTTTTCGGCCTTGATCGATTCCCATGCCAAGGCACGCATGCCGGCCTTGATGCACACGATCTTGCCGGTCGGATGCGGCTCCCGTCCGGTGATGAGATTCACGTAGGCATTGCGTCCGCGTCGGTAGATGCGGGCCACCGTGTTGAGGCGGTCGAGCTCGATCTGGCGCTTGGTGACACTATAGTCGACGGACATCAGTGCACCCCCGGCTTGGACAGCAGGCGCAAGGCGACCTCGATTCCGTTCTTGGATGATAAGTTCATGATTTCGCCCCCTCGAGGTCGAGTTGTAATCCGGCAAATGTTTGGAAATGCTGAGAGAAGACGGCTAACGAGCCGTGAAGCATTGCCCCGGCTCCGGGGCAATGCGGCTATGCGCGTTTCGAGTCTAGGGCGCGACGTAGGATCTCATGCATCGTCACGACCCTTTCCGGTGTCCCGGCGGGCCCGATCGAGCGGGAACCGGATAACCGGACCCTGCACCTCAGTCTTACCGGTGCCGGCACGACGTTCGGCTTCGGCCTGGACGGCACGCGCGATCCCCAGCAGGGCACGGTGCCCTGCATCGAGGTAGGCCCGCTGGCCGAGGTTTTCGTAAACCCCGGCCAGCCGCACGACCACCTTGATGATGAGGTCATCCATCGCGGCCATCCAACTCGATGGTCTTCGATCCCGGCGGGTGGCGGTCGAAGATCTCGCGGAAGCGCTCGCCCGACAGGAAGCGCTCGCGCAGCAAGGCCTTGGCCACCGCCTTAACTGCCTCGCGATATTCCACGACGATGTCCGTGGCGTTGGCATAAAGCCTTTGCAGATCGGCCTCGATCTTCGGGACAACGTGGTAGTCCAGGGACAGCAGGCTCCGGAAGTCCTCCGGCTCGCCCCGGTAGAGCAGGCTGCCTCCCATGCCCAGGCTGAGATGCGCCGAGGCAACCATCTGGGTCGCCGTGGCCAGGTCGCTATGGCGGCTTCCCCCCGAGCCGCTGCTGACCGAGCCGAGAACGATCTCCTCGGCTGAACGTCCGGCCAACACGAACGTGACGTAGCTGTCCATGTCCGCCTTCGACAGCATCCTGGAAGGCGCCGCGACGGTGACGCTACCGCCCGCGACCCCGCTGCTGATCGTCGAGACGGAGGACACCTCCAGCAGCCCCAGTACCTGCATGACGACCGCATGGCCGGCCTCGTGCACGGCGATACGGTGGTCGATCTCCGGCGGCCTGTCTTCGGTTGGCGCGACCTGCGCCAGCAGGTCATCCAGTTCGATCGTCCGTCCGGCCTGGCGGGCAACGCTCCGCGCGACCTTGACCCATTCGGTCACGTCGGCGCCGCTCGCGCCTTGTCCGAACGCGGCGATGTCGGAAAGGTCCTCGTCGGCCAGGTCGTTGCCGAGATGCTGGCGCATGATGCCTGCCAGTGCCTGCTTGTCGGGCCTCTTGATCCTGATGACCTTGGACAGCCTCCCGGGACGCAGCAGGGCGGCGTCAAGCTTTTCGGGGTGGTTGGTCGCGCCGATGACGATCAGGTTCGACGAGACCCCTGATCCCGCGCTGTCGAGCGTGAGCAGAATATGCCCCACCACCGGTGTCCAATAATCGGCATTCCGTTCGCTCATGGTGGCACGGTTCGGGATGCCCTCGATCTCGTCGAGGAAGACGATCGCCGGACCCTTCGCCGCAGCGCTCGAGAACACCAGGTCGATCTGCTTGATGACGGAGTCGAGGTGGCCGGTGCCAGTGGCAAACCATCCGCTCACCGATGTAACGACCAGCGGCACGCCGGCGGCCTTGGCAAGGCTGCGGACGAAGGTGGTCTTGCCGAGACCGGGTTCGGAGGCCAGCACCGCCGTGCGCTCGATCGCGGAGAATTCAAGTTCCCCACGTCTCCAGGCATCCAGGTCCGCGATCAGGCGCTTTGCCCATTCCATGGCTTCGCCGTAGCCGTGGAGGCTGTCGAGCGCCGGCACCTTGGCGAGGTCCGGATCATGCTCCTGGCTCGCCAGCCTGGCCGCCAGCAGACGCGCCACGCACTCGCGCGGCGTGCTGCCCTTGCGGATGGCGAAGCATATCTGGGCGTACGACAGCCCTCTCGAGATACCCGAGGGCATCCGCCGGGGATAACGTCCGGTCGCGGCGAAGATGGTCCTCTTGAGGACGACGTCGTCTGGCGGACTGACGTTGATCGTCATGTCGGCGGAACCCGCGAGCCCTTCCGGAAGGAATGCCACCGGGTTTTGCGAGACCGCCAATACCCGGCCACCCTTGGCCAACGCACGCATGACCTGGTCGCGGGTGATGGTATCCTTGGACTTGCGGTCCGATGCGGTGGCGGTCAGCGAGAAACCCCAGTGGGCAAGCTCCTTGCCCGCATCGAGGAGCGGCGTCGCCCATTCGGCTCCCGGTGCCTTGATGACAACGGTGATCCCGTGGTTATGGCGGAATGCAGTCCGCTCCGTCGTGCTCATGGCCTGGCGCAGCATGATGATGGGAAGGGCATCGGCGGCGGCGTTCAGTCCCGTGAGATCCCCCCTGGGGGTCACCTCCTCGAGGTAGGAGTCGTCTTCGTCGTCATCAGCGTCGTTCAGGTCGATTGGCTTGAAAGTCATGGCTGTCCTCGCGTCGGCGAGGAGGGCGGGTTTCTATGCCGCGCTGCCTGGCCGATCGATATGGCGCCGCATCGGGCGCATGGGGTTTCGGTGGTTCATGGAGTCACTCGATGCGGTTTTCGGATGTAGGGACTGGCGCAGGCAGGGCGGGCATGGAGCAGACGTGGCAACGCGCTCGGCAAGCGAGGCTTTCGCTTGTCGGGATCGGTCGGAACGTCGGTATCGGTATTCATCTGGAACACGGGAGGCCACTCGATGGTGTCTCCCTGGAACCTCGAGGCTATGCTCGTAGGTCGGACCGCTGGAAGACAGACGCGGTCGCACGGCTGCCGGAAGGCGCCGTCGAAAAGAGGTAGCGTTTGGTCGATGTCGTATTCATTAGCGAACAGATAGAGAACGAATTTCCGGGAGTCAAGGAGCGTGAGCAGGACCTCGCCCGTCACGGTTAACCCTAGAGCGCAAACTGGGCTTGCCCCAGGCTTGTTTTGATTCGACTGTAGCTATCTGCGGATTCTTATTTTGGTAGGCCTGAATGCGGAAGGATGGGCGAAAGCAGGTGTTACTCTACCTTCGCCCCGACCTGATTTTGGCGCTGAAGAGCACCAGTAAGACCCGGGGAATACCGGTGTATCGCCTCGTCGAGGAACACCTTGACCGCTTGGGGTCACACTTGGCCGCCAATGGCGGCGGGGTCGCCAAGGTCATCGAAGTTGAAAAGGGAGACCAAGCCTTGTTACAGCGTATGTCTTGGGAAGCCATCGAGAGAGCCGGGATGGGTCAGCCGCGCTACAAAGCTGACATCGCAGGGGGGTCGCTGCAGGTCTCCGAGGCGCGCGTAGTGGCAGGCCTCCTGCTGGCCGGCGCCAGCGAGGAACAGTGGCGCCGGGCCATAAGCGTCGACAACGTGCTCCAGAAGCGGTCCGCTGGTACCGCCAACCGGCAAGCGACCTTGATCCGAAACCGCCTACAAACAATGGGTCCGGACCTGTGGCGGATTGTTCAGGACGGGACAAACACCGCTGCCACGCATGCTATGCTCGCCTGTGCGATCAAGCACAGCCCGCTCCTGGCCGATTTCCTGCACTATACCGTCCGGGAGAGTTTCCGGCTGTTCCGTTCAGATCTACCCCGCCGCGTCTGGACGAGCTTCATCGACCGCTGCCACGACCTGGATCCTGCCATGCCCCAATGGGCGGATTCGACAACACAAAAACTAGGCGACAGTGCCTTTCGTGTGCTTCACGAAGCCGGGTACCTGACCGGAGGCGCCAAGAACATCCTCCAGCCTGTAAGGGTCGATCCGGAGGTTATGGGCTACCTGCGAAACCATGACGAGATGGACGTCATCATACGGCTTCAGGTCTCTTCATGACGAATCTCGACGCGAGGCTGAACTCTGTCCTCGACCGCATAACTTCGGACGACTTTCTCGAATCCCGCGGGCTCAGCGGGGATATGCCGTTCTGGGTTTTCGACTACCCGCCGGAGCGGGAAGAAGACGTAAGGAAACACGTTGAGTCCATCGTCCATCAGGCCCCCAAGAAAAGGCAGGGACTGAAGTTGTCGCACGTCAACTTGCTGGAACTGGTGCGTGACATCCTCACCGAGCGCAAGTTCCTCGATAAGTCATATGCGATGCAAAAGGCCAAGGGCACGGCAGCAACCCTGAACGCCCTGCGTGGCCCGTTGGATGCACAGAAAGTCGCCCGGGCACTTGTGGATCGATGCAAGCCGACGGACACTGATGTCGTACTCGTCTCCGGCGTAGGTTCTGCCTATCCACTTGTTCGGGTTCACAACCTGCTTAACGCTCTTCAGCCTCACTTCAGCGGGACGCCCTTGGTCTTCTTCTATCCCGGCATTTATGACGGGCAGACCCTACGTCTTTTCGGCGAACTGAGCGACAAACCCTACTACCGCGCCTTCCGCTTGGCCCAATAGAACGGACTGACTGATGATCATCGAAAACCTCTTTGCCAAGCCGGTCCGTCGCGAGATCAATGGTGTCATCAAGGCTGACCAGATGGATGCGGAAAGCATCTGGCAAGAGCTCGACGAATACGTCGTCACTAGAGAACTAGACGAGCATTTCAGGCATTTCCTCGACGCTTACCTCGCAGGTGGACGTGATCGCGGTGACGCACCTGACGCCAGCAAGAACGGCGTGTGGATCAGCGGTTTTTTCGGATCCGGCAAATCCCACTTCCTCAAGATCCTGTCGTACATCCTGGAGAACACCACCGTAACCGTGGGTGGGCGCACGCGTCAGGCCATCGACTTTTTCGACGGCAAGATTCAGGACCCGATGCTTGCCGCCGACATGCAACGTGCAGTCGGCATCAATACCCAGACCATACTGTTCAACGTCGACAGCAAGGCCGACAGCCAGGACGAGAGGGTAATCCTCGGCGTTTTCCTTCGGGTGCTGAACGAGAAGCTCGGCTACTGCGCCGACCACACCCATATCGCGCACCTGGAACGATACCTTGCTTCCAAAGGCAAGCTGCAGGTTTTCCACGATGCTTTTGAAAATGAAACCGGTAGCAAGTGGGTGGACGAACGCGACGCCTACCAATTCCACATCGACGCCACCATGACGGCGTTGAGCGCGGCGGTGAATCTCAGCTCCGGCGATGCCGATCGTTGGTTCGAGAAATTCCAGGCCGACTTCAAGCCTACGATCGAGAACTTCGCCAAATGGGTGGCGGAGTATCTCGACGCAAGCGGCATCGATCGCCTGGTCTTCCTGGCCGACGAGATCGGCGCCTTCATCGGCACCGACAGCAAGCTGATGCTCAACCTCCAGACGATCGTGGAGAACCTGGGCACGGTGTGCGGTGGCCGTGCCTGGGTTCTGGTCACCTCCCAAGCCGACATGGACACGATCCTCGGCGAGTTGCGGTCCACCGCCGCCAATGACTTCTCTAAGATCCAGGGTCGGTTCAAGACGCGCTTGTCCCTCTCCGGCGCGCATGCCAACGAGGTCATCCAGAAAAGGCTGTTGGCGAAGACGACCGAAGCGACCGCGGATCTGAAGACCTTGTTCGGCACCAAGGCCGACATCCTCAGGAACCAGGTAAGCTTCCGCGAAACCGGCATGACCTTCAAGGCCTACGCCGGCGACGAGGACTTCGCTGCCGTCTATCCGTTCGTCCCGTACCAGTTCCAACTGGTCCAGAAGGTGTTCGATGCCAGCCGCCTGCATGGCGCCACCGGCGCGCACCTGGCCAAGGGCGAGCGGTCGATGCTCGATGCGTTCCGCACAGCCGTCCTTACTGTTGCAGACGATGAAACCGGTCGCCTAGTTCCGTTCCACTACTTCTACCCGGCTATCGAGAGTTTTCTTGAGGATATCGTTCGGCGCGCTATCAAGGGAGTGGAGAGCAACGAAAGCCTCGAGGCGTTCGATGCCGACCTATTAAAAACCCTGTTCCTGATCCGCTACATCGACGAGATCAAGGGTAATGTCGACAACCTCGTCACCCTGTTCATCGACAAGATTGATGCCGACCGCTTGGCGATCAAGCGCAAGATCGAGGATAGCCTCCAGCGCCTCGAAGGCCAAACGCTCGTCAACCGGAACGGTGAGAACTACTATTTCCTCACGAATGAGGAGCGGGACATTTCCCGCGAGATCTCCAAGATCGAGAATACCGGCGCGGAGGAGACCAAGCTTCTCAACAGCATCGTGTTCGAGGAGGTACTGCGTAACCTGACCCGTGGAAAATTCCGCCACAAGGCCACCGGCAATGATTTTGACATCAACCGCCTGACTGATGGGGCGCCGTTCTCTAGCCGGATCGACGGGTCACTGACCTTCAATGTCATCACGCCACTGAGTGACGAATACGGCGACTATGGCGACGCTGCCGCGACACTCAAAAGCACCGATAACGATGGCCAGGTCATCCTGGTGTTGGGGAACGAGAAGGATCTCGCGCGAGAGGTCAAGCGCTACCTCCAGACGGAAAAGCTGGCGTTGCGGAAGCTTGATGGCTCGCAGCCCCAATCCGTGACGGTGATCATCCGCGACCAGCAGACCGAGAACAGCGAACGGCGCGAACGCATCAAGATCGTCCTGGACCGGCTGGTCCGGGAGTCGAAAATCTACATCGCGGGTCAGCATGTCGAAAACAGTGGCGGTAGCGCCCAAGCCATCGCTGATGACGCGCTTGACTACCTCGTAGACAACACATTCAAGAAACTGGATCTGTTGACCCACAGATCGGAAGATCCCCGTCGAGAGATCCCGGCTGCCTTGCGCGAGACGCTGGACGAAGGGCTAGACCTCAAGGGTGGTGACCACAATTCGGGAGCGATCACGGAGGTCCGCGAGTACATCAAGCTGATGCAGGCCAGCAGCAAGCAGGTTGTCCTATTCGAGCTCGCCGCGGGTCGGTTCGCCCGCCGTCCCTTTGGATGGAACGAGTGGGAAACTGTCCTGCTGGTCGCACGCTTGA
Organism: Devosia sp.; assembly: GCF_028290625.1. GTDB lineage: Bacteria > Pseudomonadota > Alphaproteobacteria > Rhizobiales > Devosiaceae > Devosia. The sequence continues at coordinate 57,330 of NZ_JAQGJM010000044.1, read as the reverse complement.
TCAGCCTCGGCGAGCTCTCGCTGGCTGTGGACGGGCACACCCTCCAGCGCGAGAAAATTTGGGATGCTATCGATGGCCCCAACAAGTGGCGTCGCGTCACGGTGCATGTCCGCAAAACTGTGGATCGCGACGTCCTGCAGAAGGTCCGCGAACTTGGACGGACGATGTTCAGCAAAGTCGGGCCGGACAACGAGGACGGTCTTGCCAAGGAGTTGCGTGAACTCCTGGCGGAATGGTCGGTCAACCTGAAGGGCTGGTTGCAGCTGGCCGATACGGGCAGCTATCCGGGCAAGTCCGAAATTGCGGATGCCAACGGCGTAATCCGGAAAGCTCTCGCCATCGAGGATGCGTCGGAATTCCTGAGCCACCTGTACGACAACAAGGCAGACCTCCTCGACATCGCCGACGACTACGCGGACGTGCAAGGCTTTTACACGAACCAGAAGAAGCCATGGGACGACATGCGGTCCGCACTGGACCGCTTCAAGGCCAATGATGCGGAGCTCCGGAAGGATGACGCCGCCACCGTCGCGCTGGATCGTATCGCTGCGATCCTGGCCATGCCGGAGCCCTACGGGTCGATCCGCGAGGGTGCTGCGCTAACCTCCAAGATAGACGAAGTGAACACGACGCTGGTGACCTCGCGCCGTGACCACGCCTTCCAACAGGTTGACGAGCGCATTAGCCTCGTCCAGGCGGAGCTCAACCGGCATCATCTGTCGGGCGATTTCAGCAACCGGGCACTGCGCCCCCTACAAAATATCCGAAAGCAGATCGCTGCTCAGGAAAGCATCGCGCATATCTACCAGCTGCAGAACCAAGCCAAGGAGGCCTATGACGAGGCTTTCGATTTGGTCGAGCTGGAAGGCGCCCAGATCAGGAAGCCACCCGCGCCGACGCCACCAACTCCTGGGATGTCAGAGCCAGCAGGCCCGGCACCCCGGTTGGTCGATACGCGGATTGCCCCGATGGTGAAAAAACGCTCGATCCTGCGGACTGCCGACCTCCTTAAGGCAGGCGAATTCATCGAGACCGCAGCAGAAGCGGAGAAATTTCTCAAGGCGCTTGAAGACCGTCTTCTTGCGGCCCTGAAGAACAACGAACGCGTCGAAATCCGCTAGAAACGAGACCATCCATAATGGCGATCAATACCGGTGTTTTGAAGTCTTATGCCCCCCAGGCTCGCCGCGAGTTTATCGCGGCAGTGAAAGCGCGGGCGGCCAAATTCGGCATCACCGAGGCGGGCAATGCGGAGGTCCGCACCGAAGGTAGCGTCGCCATCATCAACGGCCAACCTTTCCCCATCTCCATCGCACGCCAACGCCTGGATCTGGACGAGAAAATCCGCATCCGCGGATACCAGCAGGTTATGGATGAGGTGGCCTATACCTGGTTCAATCGGTTCGCCGCCATTCGCTATATGGAGCTTCACGACTACCTAGACCATGGTCTCCGCGTCCTCAGTCATCCGGCTGGCGCCGCAACACCTGAAATTGTTGAAAAAGCCGCCAGTGTCGACTTCCCCGGACTGAAACGAGAGGCCGTCGTCGCGCTGAAGCTGGACGGCTCGAAGGATGAAGAACTCTATCGTCTACTGCTAGTCGCCCAGTGCAATGCCTTGCACGCGGCCATGCCATTCCTGTTCGAAAAGATCAACGACGAGACCGAGCTGCTGCTTCCCGATAACCTCCTCCACTCTGATTCCATTATCCGGCAGATGGTCGACCGCGTGCCTGAGACCGACTGGCGGCACATCGAAATCATCGGATGGCTTTATCAGTTCTACATTTCAGAGAAAAAAGATCAGGTAATCGGCAAGGTGGTCAAGTCGGAAGACATTCCGGCGGCCACCCAGCTCTTCACACCAAACTGGATAGTGAAGTACATGGTTCAGAACTCGCTAGGCGCGAAGTGGTTGGATAGCAATCCGGCGTCGCCGCTGCGCCACAAGATGCAATATTTCATCGCCCCAAATGCACAACCCGCCAACGTACAGGAACAGATCGAGACAGAGACTCCAAGATCTCTGGACCCACAGACAATTACTTTTCTTGATCCAGCCAGCGGCTCCGGCCACATCCTGGTGGAGGCTTATGACCTTTTTAAAGAGATGTACTTGGAGCGCGGCTACCGCTCGCGCGAGATACCGCGCTTGATATTGGAAAATAATCTCTACGGTTTGGACATTGATGAGCGCGCGGCGCAGATGTCAGCGTTTGCACTGCTCATGAAGGCCCGAGTAGATGACCGAAATATACTATCCACAATTGACCCAGTTCGCCTTTCAATCGTTGCTATTCGTGACAGTAAGAATGTAAATTTCGCTGAAGTCTTGGGATTGCTGTCAAATTCCTCGGACAATGGTGCAGAAAACAAAAGCAGCGAGACGGGGAAAAACGCCGCCCTAACAGAAGATATGCGTGAAAGCATCACGCAAGTAGTAAATTTATTTGCCGGGGCGAAGACATACGGCTCTCTCGTCAAAATTACAAAACAAACCGCAGAGATACTCGCCAATCTGAAGAATTGTCTGGATAAACTTGTCGTAAACGACCTTGTTGGAAAGTCAAAGCTAGATTTAATTATTTCAAATCTTGCGCCTTTGTTACTGCAGGCAGAAATTCTATCAAATTCATACGACGCCGTTGCTGCAAATCCGCCGTATATGGGAAGTAATTACTACTGTACTTTGTTGAAGAATTTCTCAAATGTTAATTATCCAAAGTCCAAAAATGATCTGTACTCTATGTTTTTTGAACGCGGAATTGACTTTGTCGCTGCTAAGTCTGGATACGTAAGTTTTATTGCATTCCAAAACTGGATGTTTCTTTCCTCATTTGAGGAAACTCGGAGGCTGATATACGAGGCAGCTCCCTTTACGAGCTTGGTTCATATTGGTCGCGGCGCATTTGGTTCGGATTTCGGCACTTCTGCCTTCTCGGCCCGGGCTGGCCTCCATTCGGATTATCAAGCGACCTACACTCGACTATTTGATCGTCCCGGCCAGGTTCACAGCAACGAGGTGCTGTCACAATCCTTTTTTTCCAATCCACGATACGGGAAGTCAGTTTCTGAGCTGACGAAAGTTCCAACCGCACCCATAGCGTATTGGACCTCAGCCGCCACACTCGCCGCTTTCGGGGTCGGAACCTTCATTGGTGATGCTGCTAAAAAGGGGTTCAGCGCCAGCGGTACAGATACTTTCTACCGTCTTTGGCACGAAATTTCGTTGGCAGACTTTAGGCCGTTTGGCGGCGAGAAATGGTTTCCTATCACGAAGGGCGGAGATTACCGCAGGTGGTACGGGAACAATGACTACGTGGTGAATTGGGAGCATAACGGCAGTGCCGTAAAGGCCGTTGTAGATGTGAATGGGAAGCCGAAATCCGCTGTCCGGAACGAAGGCTTTTATGGACAACCGGGCGTGTCTTGGAACGACGTTTCCATTTCCAGCTTTTCCTGCCGTCTTGTCGACCCCGGATTTCTTCCTACAGACGCCGGGCCCATGATCTATGGCAGCGAATCCAATCTGCTCTACTTAGGTGCGCTTAGCTCCAAAGTTGCCGAAGTATTCCTGCAGATACTCTGCCCGACTGTGCACTTTGGTGTTGGACAAATTGCGCGCTTTCCAATTCCCACGTCAGTTGAAAATTTCAGTCAGCATACAATTGAGGAGTTAGTTGCGATTGCAAGGCACGACTGGGATGAGCGCGAAACGTCCTGGAATTTCGGTGGTCAACCCCTGTTGTCTGGAAAAGATAATCTTGCTGCGGAACTAGTCTCAAGGAGCGCCACAATTGCGAATCGAAGAGAACGAGCACGCACCTTGGAGACGATGAATAACGCCGCCTTTATCTTGGCGTACAATTTGAGCGGAGAGATGGACGATCAGGTTCTTGATAAGGACCTTACGCTTAGTGTCTTTGACTCAAACGCCGAGATTAAGGATCTGATTTCATATTCTGTTGGGTGCATGATGGGACGCTTCGGCATGGGTGCGCCGGGGGTGCAGTATGCTGGCGCCGGCGATGAGGGGTTCGACCACGGTGCATACGGGGATTTTGCGCCTGATAATGACGGCATCGTTCCCATAACGGAGGGGGAGTGGTTTCTTGATGATGCCGCAAACAAACTTCAGGAATTCTGCCGCGTCGCGTGGCCTTCTGAAAGTAGGGGTGAAAGCGCACGAACATTAGCGCAGGCGTTGGGTCCAAAGTCCGGTGAAGTGCCCGTCGAAACTATTCGTCGCTTTTTCAGCCGCGATTTCTTTAAGGACCACATTCGGCGCTATCGGAGGCGCCCCATATACTGGCTCTTTTCCAGCGGCAAGGAGAAGGCGTTCGAGGCGTTGGTATATATGCACCGCTACAACGGGAGCACGCTGGCCCGTATGCGTTTGGAATATGTTGTGCCGTTGCAGTCGCTTATGTCCAATCGTCTCGATCGACTGGCTTCGGACTTCCTGTCTTCATCCCTATCGAGCGTAGAACGGAAACGAATTGGCAACGAGCGTTCGAAGCTGCTGAAGCAGCAAGAAGAGTTGCGACGTTTCGAAGAAAAACTCCATCATTACGCCGATCAGCGTATCACGCTGAATCTCGATGACGGCGTTAAGGTCAACTACGGCAAGTTTGGTGACCTGCTGGCCGACGTGAAGGTCATCACCGGCGGTGGCGACGAGTGACAGATAACCAACGCCTTGGCGAAAGCCTTTCACGATTGTTCGACAGCAACAGGCTGGTCTTCTGGCAGGATATTGATGGCGAGTTCATCGATGCCCTGTCCCACCTGGAGCTGTCAGACGTTGAGATTGTGAACGTCGCCGACTACGCGCCACTCGAGAAGAAGATCGAGATCGAGTTGGGCCGTCCGGACAACAAGTACCTCATCTACGCGACCGGCCAACGCCCGCCTGTCGACGAAGACTGGTTCCTCGATATCAGGCACTACGCGGCTTCGTTCTCCGCTGATCGATCGAGCATCCTTCTTCGCGACATGGGGCTCCAGCGCCCCTCGCTACGTGACCACATCGCCGCCAGGTCAAAATTCTTCGCCAGCCAGGACCGGGTGGACCGCCTTGCGCGTTTGATCCTGCCGACCGATGGCGAGATCGAAATTGACCTGAAGATCATGGCCGTGCTGTTGAAGTCCGGCCAGACCGAATTCTTTCAACTGCTTATGGCCGTTTTCGAGCAGGTAGCGGCTGCTCGCGACCTCGCTGCCTCGCCCGCCGTCTGGGACGAGTTCCAGAAGTACGGTGTGGATGAAGTTTTCTGGGCCGAGTGCCAGCGCACGTTCGGGTACACGGAAATGGAACCGTCGCTTCGCACCCTGGCGATCCGGCTAATGGCGACGGATTTCGGACGGGCCCTGAACGGCAGTACGCCTGTCGGAATTAAGCACCTCATGCTGCCGAACGCCGGAGTAGCGAACGCAATTGTGCTCTTGGATCGCTGGCGTGATAGCGCACTTCGGCACCAGAGCTACGACGTTATCTCTTCCGAGGTCGCCGAGGCCCTACATCTTGGTGACATCCTCCAGAATGTGGACGTGGAGGTTCTCAAGAACGCCAAGACCTTCTTGGTGGGCGAAAAAATCATCGCCAGCCAGCTGGCCCGCCGCATCACCGAGACCAAGGTGGTGGTGGACGTAGCCGAAGTGAACGAGCTCGCCTCGATCAGACAGGATGGATACTGGGCCAATCCGAAATGGGGCAACGCCCCGGAGGCACCACGCCACACGCTGTCCCGGGTGTACGATGCCCTGGTGCACGCTGCAGAGTTGTTCGCATTCCGACGCGACTATCCGCACGGTTTCGCCTATCCAAGCGCGGAGAAATTCTGGACCGCCTACGAAACCAAACTCTATCGGGTGGACCAGCTCTACCGTTTGTTCTGCGAGGCCGCGGACGAGGTCGAGCGCGAGGGTTGGGATATCGTAAAGCCCCTGCGTGCATCGATCGAGGATATCTACTGCAACGGCTATGTTGCCAAGCTCGCCCTGGCATGGGGCAAGTTTGCCGAAACGATGATCTCGACCGAGTGGCACGTACCGGGCGTCGATCGCCAGGCACGGTTCTTCAATGCCCACGTCCAGCCTCACATCGACAAGGGCGACGAGCGGCGTTCGTTCGTCATCATAAGCGACGCCTTCCGCTATGAAGCGGCACAGGAGCTCGCGACCCAGTTGAACGGCACCGAGCGCCTTACCGCCCAACTCTCGTCTCAGCTTAGCGTCCTGCCCTCGTACACGGCGCTGGGGATGGCATCGCTGCTTCCTCACATGGCATTGACCATGGCGGCCAACGCTAACGTCCTGGTGGACGGGAAGTCCTCATCCGGGCTCGAGAACCGAAACAAGATCCTGGCCCAACACGCTGGCGTTGCCATCAAGGCCGAAGACATCATGGCCATGAAAAAGGTCGATGGGCGCGCCTTCGTCGAGGGCAAGAAGGTCGTCTACATCTACCATAACCAGATAGACCAAACTGCCGATACGGGGAACGAGGAGGAGACATTCCGAGCGGTTCGCAACACCATCAACGACATAACCGCCCTGGTGAAACACATCGTCAACAGCCTCAACGGCAACAACATCGTCATTACCGCCGACCATGGTTTCCTGTTCCAGGAGACGCCGCCTTCCCAGGTCGAACGCAACGCTATCGACATCAAGTCTGACGATGCCACCAAGTCGAAGAAGCGGTACGTGATCGGCAAGAACCTGGGCGAGAGCGATCGCGCCTGGCATGGCAAGATGTCGACCACTTCCAACGTCCGGGACGACACGGAGTTCTGGGTGCCCAAGGGCGCCAATCTGTTCCACTTCGTCGGAGGTGCGCGGTTCGTTCATGGCGGTGCCATGCTGCAGGAAATCTGTGTCCCGATCATCAAGGTCAGCCACAAGTACGGCAAGGCTCGGGAGGATACCAAGACGCGGAACGTCCGGCTCACGCTGTTCGGCCATGACACCAAGATCACCTCGAGCCGGCGACGCATCACGGTACTGCAGACCGAGCCGGTTTCGGATCGCGTCAAAGCGGCCAGTGTAACGGTCGGCATCTATGCGAACGGCGAACCAATCTCCAACGTCATGACGGTGACGCTCGACAGCACCAGTCCTCAGATGAACGAGGACTGGAAGAAGGAAGTCTGGCTGACCCTGGCCAACCGCGATTTCGACAAGGCCGGAAAGTACAATCTCATCGTCCGCAACGCCGTGGACGGAACCGAAGTGGTGCGTAACGATGTCGTCATTGACCTCGCCTTCTCCAACGATTTCTGAGCCGTCCGGCAGCAGCATCGATGACCTGCTGAACCGTCACTTCGCCGGCAAGGTCGTTCGCAAGGATCTTACGAAATTGTTGAAGGAGGGGGCGAACGTCCCCGTCTACGTACTCGAATACCTCCTGGGGATGTACTGCGCTTCGGATGACGAGGCGACCATTCGCGACGGCATGGAGAACGTGAAGCGCATCCTTTCGGAAAATTACGTTCGTCCGGATGAAGCCGAAAAGGTGAAGTCCAAGATCCGGGAGCGCGGCAGCTACAAAGTTATCGACAAGGTCACCGTTCGCCTAAACGAAAAGCGCGATATCTATGAGGCGCTGTTGTCGAACCTGGGCGTGAAGGACGCGTCCATTTCATCGTCGGACGTCAAGAAGTACGAAAAGCTGCTCGCCGGCGGAATCTGGTCGATCGTCACAATCCACTACTTCTTCGAGGAGGGGCAGAAGAAGTCGCCCTTCAGCATTAGCGACATCAAGCCGATCCAGATGCCCAACATGGACATGGGCGAGCTGTTTGAAGGTCGGAAGGCATTCTCGGAAAGCGAGTGGCTTGATGTCCTCCTGCGCTCTACCGGTATGGAGCCTTCTCATTTCAACGAGCGGGCCAAGTGGCACCTTTTGACGCGCCTCGTTCCGTTCGTGGAGAACAATTACAACGTCTGCGAACTCGGGCCCAAGGGCACCGGGAAAAGCCATGTCTACAAGGAATGCAGCCCCAACAGCATCCTGATCTCCGGCGGCCAGACGACCGTGGCGAACCTGTTCTACAATATGTCTAGCCGTGCCGTGGGATTAGTCGGCCTTTGGGATGTGGTCGCCTTTGACGAGGTCGCCGGCATCTCGTTCAAGGACAAGGACGGCGTGCAGATCATGAAGGACTTCATGGCCTCCGGCTCGTTCGCACGTGGTCGCGACGCCGTTGCGGCCTCCGCTTCCATGGTCTTCGTCGGCAACATCAGCAATGTCGACAACCTCATCAAGACCAGCCATCTCTTGGCACCGTTTCCGGAGGTCATGATCGATTCCGCTTTCTTCGATCGATTTCATGCCTACATCCCGGGCTGGGAGATTCCGAAGATGCGTCCGGAGTTTTTCACCAATCGCTTCGGCCTGATCACGGACTACCTGGCAGAATACATGCGCGAGATGCGGAAGCGGAACTTCTCCGACGCCATCGACCGCTATTTCAAGCTCGGCAACAACCTGAACCAGCGCGACACCATCGCCGTGAAGCGCACGGTATCCGGATTGTTGAAGCTGCTGCATCCCGGCGGGGACTTCGACAAGGAAGCAGTCCGCCGCTGCCTCGCCTACGCCCTTGAGGGCAGGCGCCGGGTGAAAGAGCAGCTGAAGAAGATCGGCGGCATGGAGTTCTTCGACGTCCACTTCTCCTACATTGACCAGGAGACGCTGGAGGAAACCTTCGTTCCAGTTCCCGAGCAGGGCGGTGGAAAGCTGATTTCTGACAGTGCTCTCAGCCCCGGAGCCTTGCATACGATCGCTACCGGCGCCGGCGGGCATCTCGGTCTCTACCGCATCGAAACCCAGACTACCGCCGGATCTGGCAAGTTGACCACGTCCGGCCTGGGGTCAAATGCAGGATCGAGGGAAGCCTTGAAGGTCGCTTTCGACTACTTCAAGGCAAACGGGCAGCGGATCAGCTCCGGCATTCGGGTCAACGACCATGACTTCCACCTTCACATGGTCGAGCTCCACAACACGGGCGCGCCACGTGCGATCACGTTGGCCGGGTTCGTGGCCTACTGCTCCGGCGTCCTCAAAAGGCCCCTGCAAAGCCAGATGGCGGTTCTTGGCGACATGAGCTTGGGAGGAAACATCGTGCCCGTGGAAAACCTCGCCGAGTGCTTGCAGGTGGCGTTCGACGCAGGGGCGAAGCGGATATTGCTTCCAATGGCCAGTGCGGTTGACATCGCCACGGTGCCAGCCGAGTTGTTCACCAAGTTTCAGACCTCGTTTTATGCCGATCCGGTGGACGCGGTATTCAAGGCGATGGGCATCGATTGATGGCTTCCATTTTCAGCGATCGGCTTTTCCGGAAGATGCTCACTCATTGGCTATGCGTAGCTGCTGGCGCCTTAGTATTATCTTCTACGCCCACCGCCGCCCAAGACCTGAGCAACTTGACCGGCATGGCCTCCCTGTCCGGGGACTGCGAGCGTCTAGTGGCAGCTGGGAACAATTTCTCGGACGATTGCAATGGGTTGATACTGCAATCGATCTACAAGACAGGGCGAACCGGGTTTACCGTCACGGTGGGCGACAAGGGCGTCGTCATGACCTTCAGCGGCATGGAAGGCGCCAAGCCCGACGCCGATAGTCAGCTCCAGAGTCTAGACAAGGTAATTCTGAACCTCGGTATCGAAGGTGTCCCGCCGACAGCTACGGACGTCACTGGTGGTTGCGCCTACAGCAATCCATACAACGGGCCGATGACGATAAGCTGCCAGGGGGTGGATTCGACGGGCGATGCCTACCTCCTTCAGTTCAGGACAGATGGTTCGGAACCTAAGATCACCGACTTGTCAGATGCTGCCAGCGGAGCGTCGTCAACGAAGCCCGGCGAATTTTCCGTCGCAGGCTGGACAGGTGCGCCCATTAAGGACGATCCGGATGGCGGTTGCTTGATGACCAAGGACGTAAACGCCAAGGTTGCGTTGATGGTCTACGCCAATGGGAACGAGGCTTTCCAACTAAACCTCTACAACAAGGATTGGAACTTCGAGGAAGGCGCTAGAATCGATGCAGACATACTGTTTGATGGCACGACTTTCCCCATAGCTGGCGTCGAGGTCCGTAATCCGAACGTTTTGACTTTATTGGGCGGTGGCGAAGAGGAGGGGTTCCAGACACCCTTCGAGGCCAGTTCAGAACTCGTCTTCCGGATGGGCCGCGAGCAAATCACGGTCGATCTTGGCGGCTCGCGGGCAGCAGCCGTCGCACTGTGGTCTTGTGTGGGCTGCTAATACTCGCGAACGGCCCGAAGGCGGATAAAAGAATAACGTGGACGCCTAAGTAGAGACCTATCGTTGGCAGTTTCCTAATCTTGAGGATGGGTGGATTTAAGAAAGAAAGTTGCTATTGTCATCGTTCATTGCTGGAGGGCTTTGATGGGCAAGGGCGGATATTTGGGCGGAAGTACGGTAGTCGGCCCGACGTCTGGCTGGTTCACTTTTAAGCAGCGTGGGGGCGGGAAGCGGAAGAACGCCAAGCCGCTTCTCGTTCCCGAACGTGCGGACGGGAGTTCCCCTAATCTGGGGCTTAAGGTTGCTAAGGAACGCAACGAGGCTGCCGCAAAGAAGCATGACCAGGCCGTAGCAAAGCAGAAGCGCGATCAGGCACGCCGGCTCGACCATCGGAAGCGGAACGCCTCGAACGGTCCGCTCATCCAACCTCTGGTGGCACGCATACCCCAACACAAGGAAGAGATAGTTATCAGCCATTCGCGGGTGAAAATGGTCCCCGTCGTAGTGACGAAAACCAAAGCCGGCAGAATCTACTTAAGCCCGGTATCGAAGGCGCGGAAGCCACTATAAATGACCTCGCGGGTACTTTGGAGGCTTTAGGGCTCGAACCAATCACGCCGCCTCCCACACACGGTTGAGGATCTTGGCCGCGATCGCCGCCTTGTCCTGGGGCAAGAAACGCCCGTAGTGCTGTTGCACCATGTCGGGCGTGTCCTGAATGGCGTAGCTGGCCTGCTCATATGAACCGGTCTGCTTGAGGATGTGGGTAGCCAGGACGTCGCGGACGTTGTGCGGCCCATGAGGGAGCAGGCCCCGGATGACCCCGCGGCCGGTGTAGGGGTTGTAGATGCCGTACCGTTGGATGGTCAGGCGCCAGGCTTCGTAGAACGTGTTCTGGTTGTAGGAGGCGTCGGCGCTGGTCTTCTTTACCGATTTCACGAAGAACGTCCCGGGGTCGGCGGCATTGCCGATGAGGCGGGCACGATGGCGGTCTAGGTAGGCGTCGATCATGTCGTAGAGGCCGGCCAGGTCGGGCAGCACCAGTCGGAATGGCTTCGATCCGAAAAACGACGACGTCGAGTTCTTGAAGGCGACAGCAGGGATGAGCACCTCCCAGCCCTGGTCACGGTCGCTCCATCGCAGTTCGCCCCTCTTCTTGTCCTCGAGGTGCCTCTCCGAGGTCGGCACACGGCCACGAGGGCACACCAGTAGCTCCCGCAGGTTCCGCTGCCGCAGACCCAGGTGCATGCCCAGGCGAAGCAGCAGGAACGACCTGACGGCCTCCGCGGTGGCGCGTGGGTATCGGCGCTCGTCTGGCATCAGGCGTACGATCTCCTCGGTGATCTTGCGGTATTCACCGACCGGGCTGGCGGATTCAAGAACCGGCAGAATCGGCTCGAACGGGTCGCGATGGATGCGGGCCACGCGCTGGATTTCCTTGATCCGATGCCGGGCATGCTTGTGGAAACTGTCGCATGCGGCGTCCCAGTTCTCCCTGGCGCCGTCGATGTCCTCTTTCGAGACCAAGCCCGGGATCGGGCGTAGCCGATCGGCCAGCGACGGCGTCTGCCGGATCCAGCCGGTGTCAGTGCGCGTCATGCCGAGGACAACGCTCAACATGTCGACCTCCCACTTGGTGTAGAAGCCGCGGCGCCGCTCGCGCCATTGCAGATACCAGTCCCAGACCGCAGGGAATACCAACATGGCGAAGCACAGGCTATCGAGAGGCACACCGCAACCTTTCACGGTGCTGCGCGGGTCGGACGCCAGCGCCCCAAACATCAGGCCGAGATGCTCGACCTTCTGCGAAGCGGTCTCGCCATTCCAGACACCGTTCCGCTGGAAGCCAAAGGCGGTCAGCGTCGCCGTCTTGAAGCGAAGTAGCTCGTTCATCTCGCGGTCCAGCGCCGCCGGCGCATCCACAACTGCCGACTCGAGTTCGGCGTCGAGCTCGTCATCCTTGTCGTGATCGTTGGCCACGGCGGAAGGCTTGCGTGGGCGGCCCTGGAACGCCGTGAAGCGGACGGCATACCTCTGCTTCATGGCTTCGGCTTGGTAGCGCCGGTAATCCGTCGACCCGGAAATGATGACGCGTCGCACCCATGTAAGGATCTCGTCTTGCTCGGCCTTCGATCGGGTGAGGAAATCGTCTGGGAGATGCCACGCCAGCCGGCGCCGTTCCGCTGCCGGTATGCCCTCGAGGCGTTGGCCATAGGTCGCCCGGGCGCCGTGGGACAGCTTGGATTTGAAGTAGCCTTGCGGGAGGCGATAGCGATTTTCGATCGCGGCGAGCACGGCAAAGCTCTGGACCGTCCGCGGCAGCAGCTGCCCGGTGCACCACTTCATCAACGTCCGCTGGTCCTGGGCATTTCCAGCTGACTCCAGCGCCAAGAACAGGTGGCGGACACTGTCACCGTGTCGCCGCATGTGGAGAACCAAAGCCTCCGACAGCGTCACCGGGTCTTCCCACTCGGTCCAGAGCGGTTCGGGAAATTCTACGATCGGGCGCGGCTTGGGGCCACGCTTTCGTCCGGCTGCTTTCGACGGGCTACCCACCTTCGATAGCTTGGCTGGCATGCTCCGCGTAGCTGGTGTGATCTCATGCATGGCAACGGCGCGCGAGACGGCGTCGAATACCGGCTGGAGTTGGTGTCTGGCACCGTTCAGCCGCCCCTTGTCCACGCCGGACGCTACGGCGACCTCGGCCCATTCGACCCATTTCCCTCGATACGGCGGGAAGGCCATGAGCTCCAGCAAGTCCACCAGGTATCTTGTGATCGCCTCCCTCTCCTCGGGTTCCAGGATCTTCGCCAAGCGTAGCCGGCAGAACTCCGAAATCATGCGTGGGGTGAGGGAGGCAGTCTTGGGCATCGGCATCTCGCGTTCGGATTAAAAACGCGGGGGATTTGGCCGAATCGGATTTACGACAGGCTAACGCGGCGAGAAGGATTTCGATTTCCGTCCGTCAGCAAGCGCCAGCTGGTCCGGAAAACCCCGCAAAACCGGCGTTTGGCGCCAGAAATACCGGGTATCCCATTTCGAAAATAATCTTGGGGATTTCAGCGTAAACGATGCGCCGGCAATGACTTAGTCGACTCAACTGCCTTTGGAATCGATTCAAAAGTTTTTGGAATCGACTCAGTTATGATTTGGCCCGACACCGGGCGACAAGTGGTGGTGACCCCGGCGGGATTCGAACCCACGACCCCAGGATTAGGAATCCTGTGCTCTATCCAGCTGAGCTACGGGACCACGGGGCCTTGAATAGCAAAACTTGGGCGCAGTTCAAACCAGAACTTCGCGCGTGACCGCAATGCGGTAGCGGCAAAGAGGCAACATATGGGGAGAAACACCCAGTGGGGGCTTTTGGGTGGGTCATTGTCAACTCGTTAATCCCTTTTTGCCTTATTTGGGTGCATGGTGAACGAATTGTTTTTCGGGGCTCCATTGGTCAGGTCCAGCATCGTTCGGTTGGCTGCGCTCGCGGCGCTGTCGTCAGTTTCGGCGGCGGCTTTGGCATGCGAGGACCTGCGCTTCGCGCCGGGCGGCGTGGTCGTGCAGGTGACGGACGGCGACACGGTGGTGCTCGACAGCGGCACCGTGGTGCGGCTGATCGGCACGCAGGCGCCCAAATTGCCGCTCGGGCGCGAGGGCTTTCCAACCTGGCCCAAGGGCGAGGAATCCAAGGCGGCGCTTGCGGCGCTGGTGCTCAACAAAACCGTGCGGCTGGGCTACGGCGGCGAGGAAATCGACCGCTACGAGCGGGCTTTGGCGCATGTGTTCGTGGAAGCGCCTGGGGGCGAAATCTGGGCGCAGCAGCAGATGGTCGCGCAAGGTATGGTGCGGGTCTATTCGTTTCCGGATAATCGTGCATGTCTCGATCAATTGTACGCCGCCGAAGGGCGGGCGCGCATGGCCGGGCTTGGCATCTGGAGCGATCCCTATTACAGCGTGCGGGCGGCAGACAAGCCAGCCGATTTGCTCGCTCTTGCCGGTCACTACGAACTGGTCGAAGGGCGAGTGCTGCTGGCGGACCAAGCGGGCGGGCGGCTCTATCTTAATTTCGGCCGGTTCTGGAACGAGGACTTCACCGCGGTGATCGAAGCGCCAGCGTTGCGTCTATTTGTGGCGGCGGGTATCGATCCCATGGGGTTCGAAGGCGCGCTGGTGCGAATCAGGGGGTGGGTGGATGACCGGGATGGTCCACGCATCGAAATTACCCATCCCGAACAGATCGAGGTTTTGGCCACACGATGAACCTTCTGGGTGGCATTGCTATTGGGTTGCGCAATTCGGTGCTGGCGGTTTCGCTGCTGGCGCTGAGCGGCTGCACGACCCTGACCAGCACCGGCGGTATTGCGGTGACGCAGACCGGCGATAATCCGGCACCCACAGTGGTGCCCGAGGGTACCGATCCCGATGACGTGGTGATCGGGCGCCGCGAGCATCCGCGCATCATCGCGGCCTATGGCGGGGTCTATTCGGACCGGCCGGCCGAGATCATGGTGGCGCGGATCGTCGGGCGGCTGCTGGCGGCTGCCAACCAGCCCAATGCGCAGTTCCAGGTGACCATCCTCGACAGTGCCGAAGTCAACGCTTTCGCGCTGCCGGGCGGCTATATCTATGTAACGCGCGGCATTCTGGCGCTGGCCTCCGATACCAGCGAACTGGCGGCTGTGCTGGCGCACGAAATTTCCCACGTGACCCTGCGCCATGCGCGGGCGCGCACCAACAGGACGCGGACCACCGAGATCGTCGATCGGGTGATCAGCGGCGTGTTCGGCGGCGAGGCGGGGGCCAACGAGGCGGTCGATCGCTCCAAGCAGTCGCTGGCGGCCTTCAGCCAGAACCAGGAGCTTGAGGCCGACCGCGAAGGCATCAAATACGCGGGCAAGGCGGGCTACGATCCGCAGGCGGCGGCACGGTTCCTGGGCGTGATGAGCCGCTTCGCCACGTTCTCCGTGGGCCAGAACCAGAGCGAGGGATTTTTGTCCTCGCATCCATCGACGCCGGACCGCATCCAGAAAGCGGTACAGGTGGCGACACAGATGTTCGGCGCCGCGGGCGTCGGCGAAGTGGATCGCGAAGGCTACCTGGCCAGCATTGCGGGCCTGACGTTTGGCGACAGCGTGTCGCAGGGCTCCATCGTTGGGCGGCGGTTCATCCATAGTGCCAGCAAGTATACGTTCTCCGTGCCGCAGGGGTATACCTTGCAGAATTCGCAGAACGCAGTGGTCGGGGTGGCTGGCGACGGCGAGGCTGTGCGCTTCGATAGCGCCGAGGTCGGCTCCAATGTGGGGCTGGCCGATTATTTGAAGTCGGGCTGGATCGCCGGGCTCAAGGCCGACAGCGTGACCACGCAGAGCTTTAACGGCGTCGACATGGCGTCGGGTATCGCCCAGACCGACCAGTGGTTCTTCCGGGTCTCGGTGATGCGGCTGGACGGGCAGGTCTATCGGTTTATCTTTGCCGCCAAGGCGGACAGTGCGCGGTTTGCGCAGGGCGCCGAGGCGACGCTCAAGAGCTTCCGGCGGACCGATGCGACCGATCTGGCGCAGATCCGCAAGGTGGGCATCAAGATCGTGGTAGCGCGGGCCGGCGACAGTGCCGATTCGCTGGCCAAGCAGATGGCCGGGCTTAATCGCGGCACCGAACTGTTCTACATCATCAACGACCTGTTCCCCGGCGATCCGATCGTTGTGGGGCAGAAGTACAAGGTGGTGGCGCTGCAGTAGCGCCGCTATCAGGGAATGCTGTTGGCGGCGGCGCCGATAGTGGTGGCGGCGCTGCCGGTGCCGCCGGCGTAGAGTGCGGTCAGGTTGGTGCCCAGGATGCCGATGGTGCCGATCAGGGCGACGGCAATCAGCGCCGCGATCAGGCCATATTCAATGGCCGTGGCGCCCGATTGGTCGCGCAGAAATCGTGCAATCGCAGTCCGCAGCATGGCTGTCCCCGGGCTCGTTCGGCGCTTAGAGAAGGTCGCAGAGCGCGGCGATCAATGGCGCGTCGGCCGGGGGCATGGGGTAGTCGCGCAGGGATTGCGGCCGCACCCATTTGAGTGCGGTGTGCTCCCTAGCCTGCGGCTGTCCCTGCCATTTCCGGCAGGCGTAAAGTGGCATTAACAGGTGAAAATTCTCGTAAGAGTGACTGGCGAAAGAAACCGGAGCCAGGCACGCAGTCTTGGTAGAAACCCCAAGCTCTTCCTCGAGTTCGCGGATCAGGGCGGCTTCGGGCGTTTCGTCGGCCTCGACCTTGCCGCCCGGGAATTCCCAGAGACCGGCCAAGGACTTGCCCGGCGGACGCTGGGCGATGAGGACACGGCGGTCGGCATCGACGAGGGCGCAGGCGACGACCAGCAGGATAGGGTACTCGCTCATTTGCGGCCGCCCGGCACGCGATAGCTGTAATCGTATTGGTGGGTGTAACCGAGGCCGGTGTAGAGCGCCTTGGCCGCGGCATTGTCAGTCTGGACATTGAGGGCGGCGGTATGGGCGCCTTGGGTTTTGGCCCAGGCCAGGCCCGAGTGCATCATCGCCGAAGCAAGGCCCTGGCGACGGCGGGTGTTGTCGGTGACCACGTTGCCGGTCAGGACGATACCATTGGCAACCGCCATGATCGAGGAGGCGACTGCCTCCCCATCGCGCGTCAGCACGACGCCAACGGCGGGCACCTTGAATGCGGCCAGCAGGTTCTTCAGCCCGGTCATGGACTGTTCGTTGTAGCCCCGCAACCTTTGCGAGGCCGCCAGAAATTTCGGATCCAGTACCGGCAGGAATTCCGCGTCCTTGTCAGCCTCGTGATCGCCAAGCTCCATGGCAAAGAGGTGACTCGAATCAATCTCCTCCCAGCCGGCCTCATCGAGGGTGGCATTGAGCTCGGGGCTGGACAGGGGCGTGATGCGGAAGACGGGATTGAGTTTTCGGATCACCATCCAAGAACTGGCCGAAATGACGCGCAGGTCGGCGTCTTCGAAGTCGTCCGGGTCAAAGCACTGAATGGAATTGGCGCGCTTGGTATAGCCGCCCGCGGCGCGCCTGACCCACGAGCCGTCCCATTTTTCCTCAATGCCGGGCCAGGCCAAGAGGCTCGCCCGTTCGATGGCTTCGACGTCCGGAATGCTCATTTCAGCTCCGATAATCGCCGTTGATGGTGATGTAGCCGTGGGTCAAATCGCACGTGTAGACCGTGGCCTTGCCGGCGCCGAGACCGAGGCTGACAGTGAGTTCGAGATCCTCGTTCTTCATGTAGGCACTGATAGCGGCTTCGTCGTAGATGGGCGCGCGTTCGCCGTCCTTGGCGACCAAGAGGTCACCGAAGCGGATGGCGAGCTTGTCGCGATCGGCGGGCTCGCCGGCCTTGCCGACGGCCATAACGACGCGGCCCCAATTGGCGTCCTCGCCCGCAATGGCGGTCTTGACCAAGGGGCTATCGGCAATCGACTTGGCGATGCGGAAGGCGCTGGCGTCGCTGGTGGCGCCTTCGACGTGGATCGACACTTGCTTGGTGGCGCCTTCGCCGTCGCGCACCACCTGGATGGCAAGATCGAACAGCACGTCGCGCAGGGCCTCGCCGAAGATTTCGGCGCGGGGATCGTCAAGGGACACGATCGGGGTGACGCCACGGGCCTGGCCGGTGGCGAAGGCAAGCAGGGTGTCGGAGGTGGAGGTATCGCTATCGACGGTGATGGCGTTGAAGCTGGTCTGGACGTGGCGGGCGAGCAGCGCCTGCAGCACGGGGGCGGCGATGGGCATGTCGGTGAAGACGAAGGACAGCATGGTGGCCATATCGGGGGCGATCATGCCCGAGCCCTTGGCGATGCCGTTGATGCGCACTTCGGAGCCGTCGACTTCGAGCGTGGCGCCGCTCAGCTTGGGGAAGGTGTCGGTTGTCATGATGGCCTTGGCGGGGTCCATCCAGGGGGCGTCGCCGAGCCGGGTGGCCATCTGGTCGAGCACGCCGGCGAACTTGTTGGCGTCGAGCGGCTCGCCAATCACGCCGGTGGAGGCGAGGAACACTTCGGCAGGGGCGCAGCCAATGGCCTTGGCGGCGAAGTCGGCGGTCAGCTCGACCGACTTCTGGCCCTTGGCGCCGGTGAAGGCATTGGCATTGCCGGAGTTGACGACCAAGGCGCGGGCGGTGCCGCCCGGCAGGTTGGTCTTGCACCAATCGACGGCGGCCGACGAGCATTTCGATTTGGTGACCACGCCGGCGACAGTGGTGCCGGCATCGAGGGCGACCAGCAGGACGTCCGTGCGGTTCTTGTATTTGATCCCGGCTTCGGCGGTGGCGAAGCGGACGCCGGCGATGGGCGGCAGGTCCGGATAGGTTTTGGGAGCGAGGGGCGAAACCGGGTGGGCCATGGGGCAAGCCTTGCTGGGATTTTTTGGTGTGTTCGATGTGCCCGAAAGAGACGGCATTCGCAAGACGGGACGTGCCAAAGCGCCGCGCAGGGGAACCGGGCGGTTACTGATCGGGTCGGCGGCATGCGGCGAGACGTGCCTCATGAGTTTTGTGGTAAAGCGAGACAGCGTCTCGCCGCATAACGATGGGACTTTGGGCGCGCGCATCGAGCAGCCGCCCTTTCGGATTGGATGCTCCGGCCCGGCGCCATGTGCCAAGGTGGCAGCCATGGTCCGAGCCGTCATCCGGCTGGTTGTCAGCGATCCACGCCTGAGCCTGGGCGACCCCGTGCTCCCCATCTGCTCCCCACGGACCGTTCGTCGCGGTCCCGCTGGTGTGGGCGATGTGAGGACAGGATAGCGTGGGTTTTGGGGGGCGGGGATAAGATGGCTAAGGGGTAGAAGTTTGCCTGCAATCGCTTCCTAGCGGACGCAACCCAGCGCCGCCGTCATTGCCGGGCTTGTTCCGGCAATCCAGCCTGCCGCGGGCGCGGGAGGCATAGAGATGGATCACCGGGACAAGCCCGGTGATGACGGTGGGGAGCGGTGTGTGTTTGGCAGGTAGCTTTGGGACCTCGGCGCGGTCTATCTAGCGTGGTGGCTTCATCGCCATGCTCACCCCACACTCGGTCTTCCCGCGGGCTTGACCCGCGGGGCACTGGCAGCTCTCACTGAATTCAGTGGGGTGGTGAGAGGCCCGCGGGTCAAGCCCGCGGGAAGGACGGTGGGTAGGGAGGGCCCCAGCCAGGCGCCGATGCCGAAAAATCACAGGATTCTACAATCAAAAATTCGGCATTGAATTGTTTATCGCCCCGCTACCGGGGGTTTGCCGAGCATGGTAACTGTTGGTTAACCACGAGTTCTCATCCTCCGCTAACCAACACGGCGTAGGGGTAAATCAACTCTTTCACTATCGGGCTGCAATTACCTTGAACTCGTCCCTTTTGCACAAGCTTGCAACGATCCTTATCCTCGCCTGGGTCGGCTTTTTCCTGGCTGCCTGCGGCGGCCTGGTCAAGGGCGACAACCGGCAGAATCAGCCGCTGAACAGCGGCCTAGTATCCGCCATCAAGGCCATCGGCTCCACGCCCGGCGAGGGCATGGTGGTACGCCTTTTCAAGGAAGAAAGCGTCGTCGAAGTCTGGAAACGCAGCACCGCCGGCCAATACCGTCTGCTCAAGACGTACCAGATTTGCGCCTTTTCCGGGGGCCTCGGCCCCAAGGTCAAGGAAGGCGATCGCCAGAGCCCAGAGGGCTTTTATACCATCACGCCCGGCCTGATGAATCCGAAGTCCAATTACTACCTGGCCTTCAATACCGGCTTCCCCAACAAGTTCGACCGTTCCTGGGGCCGTACCGGCAGCGATTTGATGATGCATGGCGATTGCTCGTCGCGCGGCTGCTACGCCATGACCGATGAAGGTATTGCGGAGATTTACGTGTTGGCGCGCGAAAGCTTCAAGGGTGGCAATCCGAGCTTCCAGCTCCAGCTGTTCCCGTTCCGCATGACGGCGGCGAACCTCGCCGCCCATGCGTCGGACCCCAACATGCCGTTCTGGAAAGACATCAAGGAAGGCTACGACCTGTTCGAGTTGAACAAGGCGCCGCCGACCTGGGACGTGTGCGAACGGCAATATATTTTCAACGCGACCACGGGCGGGCCGCTCGATGCCATGGGCGCGTGCCCGGTGGTGACAGCGAGCGCGGCGTTGCTCGCCAAGCAGGCCGCGGATGAAGCCGCCGTGGCCAACCATATCCAGAGCGCCGAGCAGCAGGCCGCGTCCGAAGCCGCGATCAAGGCGCGCGGCGCGGCGGTGACCGGCGCTGTGGGTGGGATTTTTGGTGGGATCGGTTCGATGTTCGGCGGCCAGCCGGATGTTGCGCCGGTGATCACCGGGCAGCCGGCTCCGGTGCCGATGCCGCCGTTGGTGCGGAGCTAGGGCAGGCAGCCACCCCTCACCCTGACATTTCTGCTGAACGCAGAAATGTCGGTCCCTCTGCCACAAGGGGAGAGGGGTGACGACTGAGAGCTTTCGGCGCTATCCCCTTCTCCCCTTGTGGGAGAAGGGGCCCGAAGGGCGGATGAGGGGGCTGGCTTTGGCCAATGCAGCCAGCCATCTTTCCGGCGCGATCGTGCGGCACATCCTGAGGGACGCAGGAGCAGGGCATGGTCGAGCGCAAACCGATAGGATCGGGACTGTCGGTTCTGCTCGGGCTCGTTGCGCTGGCAATGCTCGGTATTGGGCTGCCCCTCCTGGTGAACCGTATGTCCGCGCCGCCGTCACTGCCCACGCCGCAGATCGAGCCCGTTTACGACCGCAGCGTGCTGGTCGCCGATCTGCATACGGCTGGCTTTGCGCTGGGCAATCCGGCCTTCATCCGCATCTTCAAGCGTGAGAAGCGGCTGGAAGTGTGGATGCGGGGCGAGGCCAGCACGTTCGAGCTCTTTCGGACCTATGACATTTGCAACTATTCGGGCCGCCTCGGCCCCAAGCTGCGCGAGGGCGACAACCAGGCGCCAGAGGGCTTTTACCGGGTCGGGCGAAAGCAGCTAAACCCCAATTCGCGCCATCACCTGGCGTTCAACCTGGGCTTTCCCAATGCCTATGACCAAAGCTTGGACCGAACCGGGTCGGCGCTGATGGTGCATGGCGGGTGCTCGTCGGTCGGCTGCTATGCGGTGGGTGATCCTAATGTCGACCAGATCTATGCTATTGTGGAGGCTGCGCTGCTGGGTGGACAGGAGGCGGTCGATATCCAGGCGCTGCCCTTCGTGCTGAGTGACGCCAATATGGCGCAGTTGGAGCCGCAGCCGTGGCTGGACTTCTGGAAGAACCTCAAACAGGGTTTTGACCTGTTCGAAGCCGACCGCGTTCCGCCCAAGGTCGGCACCTGCAATGGAGACTATCGCTTTGGACGAGAAGTGGGCACTGCCGGGTGTGTCGAAATCGGATATTGGCGCGCCTGAGAGCCGGCCCGCCAAACCAGCGCAATCGCCACGCCTGTTGATGTTCGCCGTGGGCCTCGTGGCAGTCGCCGCCATCGCGGCGTCGGCCTGGGTCTATGCCGATACGCAGCGCGACCTGAACCGCGTCGCCACAGATATCGCCCAGATCCGCATCAGCCTGCAATTGTTCGGACAGCAGCAGCGCCCGGACGACATCGCGGTGCCGGCCAGCGATACGTTGCAGGACCTCAGTAATCGGCTCGCCATCCTCGAACAGAACTGGCGTGGGCAGGCGCCTGCCAGTGGGACGGCCGCGCTGCCAGCGGCCACGCCGGGCGCCACCACAGCATCAACCGGGCCGGAGACCGACTGTATTCCCCAGGGCAAGCGGTTCCTCGTCGCCAATGGTGACAGTTATCCGATTTGCGGCACCACGGCGGTTGTTGCGGTCACGGAAGTGGCAGCGACCTATGTGTCGTTCACCGATGGAACCATCATCACCGCCGGCGGCAATGCCATCCTCAAGGGCACGCAATGCACCCTGGCCGTGGTGTCGTCGGGGGCGGATGGGATGACGGGGTATGCGGAACTGCGGGTGGGTTGCTAGGACCAGGCGCGGCCGGCATCAGCTGAATGCCGGTGTCTTGACGAAATCGATGAAGGCCCGCAGCGGCGCAGGTACCAGCCGGCGTCCGGGATAATACAGAAACGGCCCCGAAAAACTTGGCCACCATGACTCGAGCACCGGCTCCAGCGCCCCGCTGTCCATCCAGGGCCGCAGCCAATCCTCGAAGATATAGATCAGCCCGCTCCCAGCGATAGCGGCATCCACAGCAAGATCGGTGGTCGTGCCGATGCTCACGATCAGCGGCCCGGTCGGCTCGAGCCGCACCAATTCGCCATCCCGTTCGAACTCCCAGGGCGGCATGGCGCCACTGGGGAAACGGCCCCGCAGGCAGGCATGACCCAGCAATTCGCTGGGATGCTTCGGGCGGCCGCGCCGGGCAAGATAGCTTGGCGCCGCGGCCAGGGCCGACCGCTGCACGCGCGGCCCGATCGGCACCGCGATCATGTCTTGCTCTAGCTTGTCGTCATAGCGAATGCCGGCATCGCACCCAGCGGCCAGCACATCGACGAAGCTTTCCTCGCCGATGACTTCCAGCCTGATATCGGGATAAGCCGCGAGGAACGGCGGCACGATATGCTTGAGCACCAGTCGCGAGGCGCTGACCGGCACATTGAGCCGCAACGTGCCCGCCGGCCGATCGCGAAAGCTATTGACCGCGTCGAGCGAGGCCTCCACCTCACTCAGCGCCGGCCCAAGCCGCGCCAGCAGGCCCTGCCCCGCTTCGGTGGGGACCACGCTGCGCGTCGTGCGGTTGAGCAGGCGCACGCCAAGCTCCGCCTCCAGCCGCCTTATTGCCTCGCTCAGTCCCGAAGCGCTGCTGCCATGAAGCCGCGCCGCCTCACGGAAGCCGCCCGCGCGCGCCACTGCCACAAAGGCGTTGAGATCCCCAAGGTCGGCTTTCATTGTTCGTTTCTCCGCACAGCCTGTGCGGATTGTAGCGGATTATCGCGAGGTTGCGGAGGCCCTATCTGTAGTCGGCAAATGAAGGAGACGATCATGTCCAATATCGAAACCGCCGGTACGTACTCTCTGGGTGGCCACACCGTCAGTCGCCTCGGCTACGGCGCCATGCAACTGGCGGGACCGGGCGTCTTCGGCCCGCCCAAGGATCGCGATGCGGCCCTGGCCGTGCTGCGGGCGGCCGTGGCAGCCGGCGTCAACCACATCGACACCAGCGATTTTTACGGCCCCCACGTCACTAACCAGATTATCCGCGAGGCGCTGTACCCCTATTCCGGCAATCTGACCATCGTCACCAAGATCGGCGCCACGCGCGGCGCGGACGGCTCCTGGAACCCCGCTTTTTCTGCTGAAGCCCTGACCCAGGCGGTGCATGACAACCTGCGCAATCTGGGTGTCGAGACCCTGGACGTGGTCAATCTGCGTGTGATGTTCGCCATGGGCCCCGCCGAAGGCTCGATCGCCGAAACCCTCGGCGTGCTGGTCAATCTGCAGCGACAGGGCCTGGTGCGCCATATCGGGCTCAGCAATGTTACCGCCAACCAGCTCGCCGAAGCCCGCGCCATGGCCGAGATCGTCTGCGTGCAGAACGAATACAACCTGGCCCATCGCGGCGACGATGTCTTGATCGATGATCTGGCCCGCGCCAATATCGCCTATGTGCCGTTCTTTCCCCTCGGCGGCTTCAATCCGCTGCAGTCCACCATCCTGTCCGACGTGGCTGCCCGGTTGGGCGCAACGCCAATGCAAGTCGCGCTGGCCTGGTTGCTGCAGCGCTCGCCCAACATCCTGCTGATCCCGGGCACGTCCTCCGTGGCCCACCTCAACGAGAACCTCGCCGCCGCCACCCTCGAACTGCCTGCCGCCGAAGTCGCTGCTCTCAACGGCATTGCGGGCGCCTAAGTTGGGCGCCGTTGCCATGAAAAAAGCCCGGACCAGCGGTCCGGGCTTTTTTTCATTGGTAAAACCAGCAGCGCCTAGAACGCGCCGTGGCAGTGCTTGAACTTCTTGCCCGAACCGCAGGGGCAGGGGGCGTTGCGCGATACGCCCACCAGCAGCGCCGGATCGATCGGGCGCAGCGTGGTGTCGGCGTCGCTCTCGTCCTGGCTGCCATCGGCGAAGGCGCCAGCAGCGAAGGCAGTGCCCGGCACGGTGCCGGTTACGTCGCTGGTTGCGTCGTTCTCGCCCGTGGTGGGGTCGATATGGACTTCGCTCAGGCGCGACAGGTCGGGGGTCGGCAGGGGCTCGGGCTGGCGGATCTGCAGCTGGATGTGGCTGAGCTGGGTGGTGACCAGTTCGCGCAGGTTGGTCAGCAGCGCTTCGAACAGTTCGAAGGATTCCTGCTTGTATTCGTTGAGCGGATCGCGCTGGGCGATGCCGCGCCAGCCGACCACCTTGGAGAGGTGATCGAGCGTCACCAGATGCTCGCGCCACAGGCCGTCGATCGACTGCAGCAGGATGGACTTTTCCACCTGGCGCATGATGTCGGGCGAATACTGCGCGGCCTTGGCGGCGGCGCCGGCATTGGCCAGGTCGAGGAGGCGCTCCTCGACGGTTTCCTGGTCGATGCCCTCTTCGGCGGCCCAAGCCTCGATCGGCGCATCGACGTTCAGATAGGTCTTGGCGGCGGCGGTGAGCTGCTCGATGTTCCACTGCTCGGGATAGGAGCGCGGTGGAATGGACTTGGCGGCAATGGCCTCCACCACATAGTGGCGCATATCCTTGACGGTGTCGCTGACGTCCTCGGCATCCATCATTTCGATACGCTGCTCGAAGATCACCTTGCGCTGATCGTTCATCACGTCGTCGTATTTGAGGATGTTCTTGCGGATGTCGAAGTTGCGGCTTTCGACCTTGCCCTGGGCGCGCTCGATAGCCTTGGTAACCCACGGATGGGTGATGCTTTCGCCCTGCTCGAGGCCGAGCTTGCCGAGCATGGAATCCATGGAGTCGACCGGGAAAATGCGCATCAGGTCGTCCTGAAGGCTCAGGAAGAAGGCCGAATGGCCCGGATCGCCCTGACGGCCCGAACGGCCGCGGAGCTGGTTGTCGATGCGGCGCGACTCGTGGCGCTCGGTGCCGATCACCATCAGGCCGCCAGCGGCGATCGCCTTGGCCTTGTTGGTGGCGATGGTCGCCTTGATGTTCTCGATCTTGGCATCGCGCTCGGCGCCCTCAAGACCTTCGGTCTCGCGCTCGATGCGCATTTCGAGGTTGCCGCCGAGCTGGATGTCGGTGCCGCGACCGGCCATGTTGGTGGCGATGGTGATGGCACCCGGCAGGCCGGCATCAGCCACGATATGGGCTTCCTGCTCGTGATGGCGCGCGTTCAGCACGTTCATCTCGCCGACATTCTTCTTGCGCAGCAGGTCGGCCAGCATTTCCGATTTTTCAATCGAGGTGGTGCCGACCAGCACCGGCTGGCCGCGATCCTGGCACTGCTTGATCAGGTCGGCGATAGCGTCGAACTTTTCGGCCGCGGTGCGGAAAATGGCGTCTTCGTCATCCTGGCGCTGCACCGGCACGTTGGTGGGCACCGTCACGACGTCGAGCTTGTAGATGTCGGCGAACTCTTCGGCTTCGGTCGCGGCCGTACCGGTCATGCCGGCCAGCTTCTTGTAGAGGCGGAAATAGTTCTGGAAGGTGATCGAGGCCAGGGTCTGGTTTTCCGGCTGGATCTTGACGTGTTCCTTGGCTTCCAGCGCTTGGTGCAGGCCTTCCGAATAGCGGCGGCCCGGCATCATGCGGCCAGAGAACTCGTCGATGATGACGACTTCGCCGCCTTCGGGAGTCTGGCGGACGATATAGTCCTTATCCTTGCGGAACAGGCGGTGGGCGCGCAGGGCCGAATTGGCGTGATGCACCAAAGCGACGTTCTCGATGTCGTAGAGCGAGCCCGATTTCATCAGGCCGCTGTCGGTCAGCGCGGCTTCCAGCTTCTCGACACCGGCATCGGTGAAGGTCGCTGCGCGCTGCTTTTCGTCCAGCTCGAAATCGTCGTCACCGATGATCGGCATCAGCGCGTCGAGGGTGGTGTAGAGCTCGCTGCGATCGTCGGACGGTCCCGAAATGATCAGCGGCGTGCGCGCCTCGTCGATGAGGATGGAGTCAACTTCGTCGACGATGCCATAGGCATGGCCGCGCTGCACCATCTGGGCGCGCGTGTACTTCATGTTGTCGCGGAGGTAATCGAAGCCCAGCTCGTTATTGGTGGCATAGGTGATGTCGGCGGCATAGGCGGCCTTGCGCTCGGCATCGGTCAGGCCATGCACGATCACACCCCAGGACAGACCCAGGAAATTGTAGATCTGGCCCATCCAGGCGGCGTCGCGCCTGACCAGGTAGTCGTTGACGGTGACCAGGTGCGCGCCCTTGCCGGTCAGGGCATTGAGATACATCGGCAGCGTCGCCACCAGGGTCTTGCCCTCGCCGGTACGCATCTCGGCAATGCCGCGGTCGTTCATCACCATGCCGCCGATCAGCTGCACGTCGAAATGGCGCATGCCGAGAACGCGCTTGGAGGCTTCACGCACCGTGGCGAAAGCGGGCACGATCAAATCATCGAGATCGGCGCCTTTGGCGAGCTGATCCTTGAATACGGCCGTCCGTGCCTTCAACTGGTCATCGGAAAGCTTTTCCAGCTCGGCCTCAAGCGCGTTGATCGCGGCGACCTTGGCGTGGAAGCGCTTCACATGCCGGTCCGACGGAGAACCGAAAATCCTCCGGGCAAGCGCTGCTAGTGCCATATGTCAGGTCCTTTTGATGCTCATCGCTGCGGTGAGAAGCCATAGTCTATGGGCGGATTTGCGGCCATGGAAGTCAGCCTCATCAGCGCGATGGTGGGGCGGTCCGCGCCCCGAATGTCTGTTGTCCATGATCGCGCCGGAATTGCGGTCCGGCTATGTCTCTCATGGTCGTCAAATGCGCTGTTGATGTAAGAGCGAGGCCCTGTCTTGTCAACGTCGCCGAAATGGGCGACATCTTCGCCGCCCTCCCGGAAATGGTCCGGCCAGGCTGGTTTTTTCCGGGCGCAATGACGACGGATTGACCTGGTCTGGCACATTTTGGCCCCGTTACCGTGCGAGGGGCAGGCCGACGGCGCGATCTGTTCCGCCGCCTGTCGCCGAAACAGGGTGCCGCCGCGTCGCGGGCCATAACGAGCATCGGCGCCCCAGCAGGGTGCCGGCAAGGAGAATGCTTTGATGTCGAATACTTCCAAACGCCTCGTCCAGACTGTCAGCATGCTGGCGCTGGTCCTGGCGAGCGTGGCCATTGCGCCGGTCATGGCGCAGGACGCCGCCCCCGCGGCTCCCGCCGCCACCGATGCGCCGGCCGCTCCCGCAGCCGCCCCGGTTGCGCCCAAGCCCGAAGATGTGGTTGCCACGGTTGGCGACGATACCATTACCGAGGCCGACCTTTCCTTCGCGTCCGAAGACCTGGCGCAGGAACTCAGCCAGATGCCGCCGGCCGAGCAGCGCGCCTTCCTCGTGCGCGTTTTGATCGACATGAAGGTGATGTCCAAGGCCGCCAAGGATGCCGGCATGGACGCGACCCCGCTGTTCCAGCAGCGCCTCGACTATCTGAAAGAGCGCGCCCTGCGCCGCGTCTATTTCTCGGATGCCATCGCCAATACGGTCACCGAAGACGCCGTGCGCGCCAAGTATGCCGAATATGTTGCGGCCTTCAAGCCGGCCCCGGAAATCCACGCCAGCCACATCCTGGTCAAGACCAAGGAAGAGGCCGATGCCATTGAGCAGCAGCTTAAGGACGGCGGCGATTTTGCGGCGATCGCCAAGGAAAAGTCGATCGATCCGGGCGCGGCCAATGGCGGCGACCTGGGCTTCTTCTCCAAGGGCATGATGGTTGGCCCGTTCGAGGACGCTGCGTTCGCGCTGACCGATGTCGGCCAGATTTCGGCGCCGGTGGAATCCCAGTTCGGCTGGCACATCATCAAGCTTGAGGAAAAGCGCGAGTCCGCCGCTCCCCCGATCGAGCAGATCGGCGGCCAGTTGCAGCAGCAGTTGCTGATGAGCACGTTTGACGGCGTGGTCGCCAAGCTGATGGACGGCGTCAAGATCGACATTCCGGATGCCGCGCTGGCGGCTGCGGTTGCGGCGCAGACCGATCCGGCGGCGACGGAGTCCGCGGGTGATGCGGCGCCGGCCCAATAAGCTGGGCGTTCAGCTCAAGATTGAAAGGCGGGGCTTCGGGCCCCGCTTTTTTGTTGGTGGTTGGGGGCAACACGAAGGCCTCCCGGTTCTCGGTGTCACCCCGGCGCAGGCCGGGGCCCATCCCGAGATCGTGGCGCGAGCCGCTAGATCGCGGGATAAACACAGCCATCTTGCGGCTGTGGCGTTATCTCAGGATGGGTACCGGCCTACGCCGGTATGACACCGTGGGTGGGGTGGCTTTGTGCCAGAAGCGATAGCGATTGCGGCGTGATCTAAAACGTCGACCCGATAGCCAAAAACTTTTCGCGGCGGTGTTCGCGGGTTTCGAGGCGCCCCTTGCCGGCGAAGTCGGACAGGAAGGTGGTGATGGCGCTGCGGGTGGCGTCCATGACGAACTGGGGCTGGCGATGCGCGCCGCCCGAAGGCTCGGGGATTATGCCGTCGATGACGCCGAAGCCGAGCAGGTCGGTGGCGGTGATCTTCATATTGGTGGCGGCGTCCTGGGCGCGGGCCGCGTCTTTCCACAGGATCGAGGCGCCGCCTTCGGGCGAGATCACCGAATAGATGGCGTGTTCGAGCATCAGCACGCGATTGGTGGTGGCGATGGCGATGGCGCCGCCGGAGCCGCCTTCACCGATGATGATGGCGAGGTTCGGCACGCCCAGCTCCAGTGACTTTTCAGTCGATCGGGCAATGGCCTCGGCCTGGCCACGTTCCTCGGCGCCGATGCCCGGATAGGCGCCTGCGGTATCGACGAACGACACCAGAGGGATATTGAAGCGGTCGGCCATGTCCATGATGCGGACGGCCTTGCGATAGCCTTCGGGGCGGGCCATGCCGAAGTTATGGCGCAGCCGGCTTTCGGTGGAGTTGCCCTTTTCCTGACCCAGAATGGCAATGGACTGGCCATTGAAGCGGCCAAGGCCGGCCTGGATAGCGGAATCCTCGGCAAATTTGCGGTCGCCGGCGAGGGGCGCCCATTCGGTGATCAGCCCGGCGATGTAATCGGAAAAATGGGGGCGCTGGGGATGACGGGCGACCTGGGTCTTCTGCCAGGGCGTCAGGCGCTTGTAGATATCGACCAGCGCCTCGTCGGCGCGCGCGGAGAGGCGGTTGACTTCCTCGTCGATGCTGACGGCCTGATCGGTCGTGGCAAGCGCCTTGAGTTCGGCGATCTTGCCTTCAAGCTCGGCGACCGGCTTTTCGAAATCGAGATAAGACTGCATTCCACCTGCCCGTTTGGGTCTTGTTACGCGACCCGTCCATAGGGCCGCTGCTGTTGCGCCCTAAAGTGGCCGC
This sequence comes from Devosia sp., assembly GCF_028290625.1. Lineage (GTDB taxonomy): Bacteria > Pseudomonadota > Alphaproteobacteria > Rhizobiales > Devosiaceae > Devosia. The sequence goes on along the minus strand of NZ_JAQGJM010000044.1, from coordinate 27,654 downwards.
AAAGTGGCGACCGCGCAATGCAGTGTCAAGCTTAGCGCGCCTTGTGGGTCGCGTCCGCAATGGCGGCGCGGAGTTCATCCACAGTTTCGGTGATGTGAACCGAGGCGCCATAGGGCGCAATCGGGGCGGTCAGGTTGACGATGACCTGATCGTTGATGATCTCGCCGGAATGGTCGCGGCGGGGGCCATAGGAAATGCCCACGATGTGGGAGGCGTTGATGATGACCGAATTGGTGTCGGTGGCGGTCAGGTCGATCCAGATGGGATTGGTCATGCAAACTACTCCGCGAGAGGATGGTGCGTTTCCACGAGGGTGCGCAACTTCTCGTCTAGCACATGGGTATAGATCTGGGTGGTTGAAATATCGGCGTGGCCGAGCAGCATCTGCACCACGCGCAGATCGGCCCCGCCATGCAGCAGGTGGCTGGCAAAGGCGTGGCGAAGCACATGGGGCGCAACGCGAGCGGAGCTGATGCCGGCATCGACGGCCAGCTTTTTGAGGTCGCGGGCGAAGAGCTGGCGGGAGAGATAGCCCTCGGCGCTATTGGCGGGGAAGAGCCAGGGCCCGGGTTCGAGGGTTTTGAGATAGATCTTGATAGCGTCACGGGCGCGGTCATTGACGGGCACGACGCGGTCCTTGTTGCCCTTGCCGGTTATGGTGAGGAAGCTGGCATCGCGCATCACGGCGGAGCGCTTGAGGCTGACCAGTTCGGATACGCGCATGCCGGTGGCATAGAGCAGTTCGAGCAGGAGATAGAGGCGGAGGGACGCGGCCTGTTTTTGCGGGGAGGCATCGCGGTTGGCCTGGGCTTCGGCGGTGGTCAGGAGCGTGTCGACCTCGGCGATACTGAGCACCTTGGGCAGGGGGCGGCGGGCTTTTGGGCTGGCGATGATGCGGGTGGGATCGTCGCCACGCATGCCATCGGCGCAGAGGAAGCGGTGGAACTGGCGGATCGCCGAGAGGCGGCGGGCGGAGGAAGCGGCCGAAAGGCCGTCGCGCTTGAGGTGATCGAGATAGGAAGCGACATGTTCGCGGCCGCCGGTGAGCAGGGTCTGCTGATGGCCGAGCAGGAAGCCCGAATAATCGGCAAGATCGCGCTGATAGGCCTCGATGGTGTTTTTGGCCGCACCGCGTTCGGCGCTCATCATTTCGAGGAACGCCGAGATCAGGTGGCCGCCGCTCATTCTTCGGGAATGGCCGCGGCAGGGCCCGTGGCTTCGGGGGCGGGCTGCGGGGCCGGGGCGACCAGTGATGGCGGCTCGGCCGGGGTGGTGCTGCCGGGCAAGGCGGGGGCGCTTTCGTTGAGCAGGTCGCGTGCCGGAATGCGGATGGTGACTTCCTTGGGCTTGGGCTCGACGAAAGCCACAAGCACGAACATGCCCGCGTAAACGAGACCGGCCAGGAATAGTAGGGTGATAATCAGGCGAATAAGAGTGGGCATGGCAATCCCGACCGCAAAACTACGAGACTATTTGCAAATTCACTCTGGCGGCCATCTACAGCGGTTTTCTGCGCTTCCGGTGCTCACGTACCAAAGTACGCTGCGCTCCGGTTCTCGAAAACCACCGCATCTGACTCGCCAGAGCGAATTTCCAAACAGCCTCTTGGCGCAATATGGCATCAAAAGCTTTCGAACTGGTAGGGATCGTATCGAGGGTATGACGAGGCAAGTTCTTGACAGACACGGTCCACCCCGCTTGATACGCTTAAGACACATGCGGAGCGTCTTGTGAGCAGACCCGACACGGCAGAGCGCCACGCGCGTGCCCAAGACCTGATCGACTTGCTGGATGGGCGACCCCTGGTGCTGGTCGGGATGATGGGCGCCGGCAAGACCACGGTGGGACGGCGGCTGGCCAGCCAATTGGGCCGCACCTTTCTCGACAGCGATGACGAAATCGAAAAAGCCGCGCAGATGACGATCCCCGAGATTTTCGAGCAGCGCGGGGAACCTGAATTCCGCGCCGGCGAAACGCGAGTGATCACGCGGGTGCTCAAGGATCGCGATATTGTGCTGGCCACGGGTGGTGGCGCCTTCGTCAGTCCCGAGACGCGGGCGCAGGTCAAGGCGGGCGCGGTGTCGGTGTGGATCAAGGCGGATTTCGACCTGCTGTTCCAGCGGGTGTCGCGGCGCTCCAACCGGCCGCTGCTGAAGACCGCCAATCCACGGGCGACATTGCAAAAACTGATCGAGGATCGCTATCCGATCTATGCCGAGGCCGATGTGACCGTGGTGTCGCGCGATGTGCCGCAGGACGTGGTGGCGGCCGATCTGATCGAGGCGGTTCTCGCTCATCTCCAAAGCTGAAAGATTCTTGATGGCTGAGATTGCCCATACCGTTCACGTTGCGCTTGGTGAGCGGGCTTATGATATTTTGATCGGCGACCGACTGCTCGATGATGCGGGCGCGATCCTGGCGGAGCGGTTTCCGGGGCGGCGCTACGGCATCATCACTGACGAGAACGTCGCCAAGGCGCAATTGCCGCGGCTGCTGGCATCGCTGGATGCGGCGGGGCTGGGACATTCCGAGATTATCTTGCCGGCCGGGGAGAGCACCAAGTCGTTCGCGCATTTGCAGACCGCAGTCGAGGGGCTGCTGGCGGCCAAGCTGGAGCGGGGCGATCTGGTGATCGCTCTGGGCGGCGGGGTGATCGGGGATCTGGCGGGGTTTGCGGCATCAATCACCCGACGGGGCATGGATTTCGTGCAGATGCCGACGTCGCTGCTAGCGCAGGTGGATTCTTCGGTCGGTGGCAAGACCGGGATCAATTCGCCGCATGGCAAGAATTTGATTGGGGCGTTCCACCAGCCAAAACTGGTGCTGGCGGACCTGTCGACGCTCAATAGCCTCGATGCGCGGCAGTTCGCGGCGGGGTATGCCGAGGTCGTCAAATACGGGCTGATCGACGACGAGGACTTTTTCTTCTGGCTGGAAGAAAACCAGGCAGAGATTTTTGCGGGTGGACCGGCGCGGGGCGAAGCGATTGCGCGCTGCTGCCTGCACAAGGCGCGCGTCGTCATCGAGGACGAGAAGGAGTTGGGTGTACGTGCGTTGCTCAATCTGGGGCATACGTTCGGGCATGCGCTGGAAAAAGACACCGGCTATGGCGACCGGCTGCTGCATGGCGAGGGCGTGGCCATCGGCATGGTGCTTGCGCACGGCTTTTCGGCCCGGCTGGGGCTGGCGCCGAGCCAGGATACCGGGCGGATCGTGGCGCATTTGAAAAAGAGCGGCCTGCCCACTATATTGGGTGACATTCCGGGTACGCTCGGCAGCACCGAGACATTGATGGCGGCGATCGCGCAGGACAAGAAGGTCTCGCGCGGGGCGCTGACGTTCATTTTGACGCGCGGGATCGGGAAGGCGTTTATCGAGAAGGGCGTGGACCCGGTTGCGGTGAGCGGGTTTTTGGATGATATGCGCGGTTGATCTGCCTTACCTTCTCCCCTTGTGGGAGAAGGTGCCCGAAGGGCGGATGAGGGGTGCTATACCCCCGCAGGCCTTGAGTGTATGGAGGGCGCAGCACCCCTCACCCTGAAATTCTGCTGGACGCAGAATTTCTGTCCCTCTCCCACAAGGGGCGAGGGAGAAAGAACTAGACGGCGGTAGGCAATTCGAACGGGCCATCGACGGGCAAAACCTCGATGGCGAGGGCGTGGACGCTGGCTTTGAGTTCGGCGTCGAGTGTTTCCATGACGGCGCGGTGTTGCGCCACGCGCGACTTGCCCTCAAGATGGCGGGTCGCGATTCTGACACGAAAATGGGTTTCACCACCCTCCCGCCACCCGGAATGACCGTGGTGCTGTTGGGATTCGTCGATGACTTCGAGATGAGTGGGCATAAACGCCCGGGTCAGCTTGTCAGTGATTGTGTCTGTCATGGACATGGTTTGGCGATCTGTTGAGTAAATTTGAGCAAGTAGCTAGGCGCAATGAAATCCGATTCCAAGCTCTTCGATAATATCCGTATCCGGTCGCGTCGCGACGTAAAACCCGAACCCGCGGCCATTACGTGCGATTGGGACGGATGCGAGAAGCCGGCCACGCACAAGGCGCCCAAGGGTAGTCGCAGTGCAGGGGAGTATTTCAACTACTGCCTCGAGCATGTGCGCCAGTACAATGCAACCTTCAACTTCTTTGCCGGGATGGACAAGGAGGCGCTGGACGAAGCGCTGCATACGCCACCCCAGCCCGAGGCCCGCACCAGCTTTGCGACCGGACAGGCCGGGGCGCGCAAGTCCGCGACCGCCAAGACGGCAGGGCTCGGAAGCGGCGACAAATATGGCGATCCGTTCGGCGTGTTCGCCAAGTATAGGCATCGGCAGGCACAGAAGCCGGCTGAGGAACGCTCGCGGCCGCTGCATGAGCAGGACCGGCGTGCGCTGGAAACCATGGGCATTCTGGGCCAGGCCAAGTCCGAAGAGATCAAGAAGGCCTACAAGACGCTGGTCAAGCTGCACCATCCCGATGCCAATGGCGGCGACAAGTCGTCCGAGGATCGCCTGCGTGCCGTTATTGCGGCCTATGCGCATCTCAAAAAGGCCGGCTTCGTCGCGAAGTAGATGTTGCCACGCCCCCGTGGTTCGAGGCTCGTGAAGAACTCGCACCTCACCATGAGGGCTACTGGGTACTCATTATCAACAGACCTCATGGTGAGGTGCGCTTCAGCCCTCGAACCACGAGGGCGTGTCATTGAAGCCACCGAGTTATGCGTGTCACCGGCTACCCCGGCCGTCACATTGCTGCTATAGAGCCCGCACTTTCGTCTGTCCCCCCGCCCTTAAGTCCTTGCTGCCAAGAGCCCTGCCATGAGCGAATTTACCAACCTGCCCGACACCGACTACAAGGCCCGCGACCTGTTTGGGATCGATACCGACATGGTGGTGCGCGGCTATGCCGAGCGCACTTCCCATGTGCCGCCGCTCGATCCGGATTACCTGTTCGACCGCAACACCACTTTGGCGATCCTGGCAGGCTTTGCCTACAACCGCCGCGTCATGGTGCAGGGCTATCACGGCACCGGTAAATCGACGCATATCGAGCAGGTCGCCGCGCGGCTGAACTGGCCGATGGTGCGCGTGAACCTCGACAGCCATGTGTCGCGTATCGATCTCGTCGGCAAGGACGCGATCGTTCTCAAGGACGGCAAGCAGATTACCGAATTCCGCGACGGCATTTTGCCGTGGGCGGTGCAGAACAATGTGGCGCTGGTGTTCGACGAATACGACGCCGGCCGCCCGGACGTGATGTTCGTGATCCAGCGCGTGCTGGAAGTGGCGGGCCGGCTGACGCTGCTCGACCAGAACCGCGTCATCGTGCCCCATCCGGCGTTCCGGCTGTTCTCGACCACCAATACGATCGGCCTGGGCGATACGTCGGGCCTCTATCACGGCACCCAGCAGATCAACCAGGGCCAGATGGACCGCTGGAGCCTGGTGACGACGCTGAACTACCTGCCGCATGACAAGGAAGTCGGCATCGTCCTGGCCAAGGCCAAGAGCTATGCGGCCAATGACAAGGGCAAGAAGACCGTCTCGAACATGGTGCGTCTCGCGGACCTGACGCGCTCGGCCTTCATCAACGGCGACCTGTCGACGGTGATGAGCCCGCGTACGGTGATCACCTGGGCCGAAAATGCCGAGATCTTCGGCGATATCGGGTTTTCGTTCCGCCTGACGTTCCTGAACAAGTGCGACGAGCTGGAACGCCCGGTGGTGGCCGAGTTCTATCAGCGCGTGTTTGGGGAAGACCTTCCCGAGTCGTCGGCGAACCTGGCGGTCGCGGTCTAAATTACCCACCGGGTCATTCCCGCGAAGGCGGGAACCTCCGTTTTGGGATGCTCAAGCAAACAGGGGTTCCCGCCTTCGCGGGAATGACTCCGTGGAGACTGGAAGCGAGGTGCTTCCGCACCGGATGGCACCGTGGCCCAGAATATCTATGACGATCAGGCATTTTTCGAGGGTTACAGCCAGTTTCCGCGTTCGCGCATGGGACTGGCTGGCGCCCCCGAATGGCCGTCGCTCGGGGATATGCTGCCGGGGCTGAACGGTGCGCGGGTGCTCGACTTGGGCTGCGGGTTCGGGGCGTTCTGCCGCTGGGCGGTGGAGCAGGGCGCGGCCGAAGTCGTTGGCGTGGATCTGTCGAGCAAGATGCTGGCGAGTGCGCAGGAGCGTGGGCCGGGATTGCCAATTGTCTATGAGCAGGCGGATCTCGAGACTTACCAGCCGCAGGGCAAGTTCGAGCTGATCTATTCGTCGCTGGCGGTGCATTATCTGGCCGATTTCGATGCGTTGTGCGCTCGGATCAAGGCGGCTCTGGTGCCGGGCGGCTCGTTCGTGTTTTCCACCGAGCATCCGATTTTCGCTGCGCGCGGCAATCCCGAATGGCTCAGCGATGGCGAAGGCTATCGGGTGTTTGCGCTGAGCGACTATGCGCGCGAGGGCGAGCGGGTGACCGATTGGGTGGTCGACGGCATCGTCAAATATCACCGCAAGATCTCCACAATGGTGAATGCTCTGGTGCGGGCTGGCTTTGTTGTCGATGCCATGGACGAATGGAGCCCAACCGCTGCCGACCTTGAGGCCAATCCTGGCCTCGCCGACGAAATCGTGCGTCCCATGCTGCTGCTGATGGCAGCACATGTGCCGCAGACCAACCTCTAGCCGGACGTTTTTTCATGGCACAGCCACCGCGCAACAAAGCCAATAAGCCAGACCAGACCCAGGCGTTCAAATCCGCCATGGGGGCGACCGTGCGCGCCATTGGCGGCAAGCCGGACCTGGAAGTGACCTTCACCGCCGACCGGCCGCTATTGACCAGCGACAAGGCGCGGCTGGCGAACCTGCCGCGGCTGCCGACCAAGCGCGACATTGCTGTCGCACGCGGGCAGGGCGACGCTATGGCGATGCGGCTGGCCAGCCACGATCCCGATACGCACCGCAAGCGCTCGCCGATCGATCCGATGGCGCGAGCGGCGTTCGACGCGCTGGAGCAGGCGCGGGTCGAGGCCCTGGGCTGTGTGCGCATGCCCGGAATGGTTGGCAATATCGGGGAAATGCTGGAAGACCGCCTGTTCCGCGCCAATTTTGCCGAAGTGAACGATCGCGGCGATGCGCCGATCGCCGAGGCGCTGGGCCTGTTGCTGCGGGAGAAGCTGGCGGGCGTGCCGGTGCCGCCATCGGGGCACAAGCTGGTCGATCTGTGGCGGGCCGAAATCGAAGAAAAGGGCGGCGAGTCGCTCGATAAGTTGATGACCCGGTTCGAGGATCAGGACGACTTCTCGCGCGTCGCGAAGGCGCTGCTGCGCGACCTGAACCTGATGCCCGAAAGCGAAATGGAAGACCCTGACGCCTCGGACGAGGAAAACGGGGACGACCAGGAGCCGGACCAGGCCGAGGGTTCAGACCAGTCGCCGGAGCAGGGCGAAGGCGAGAACGAGCAGTCGGATTCTGAACAGGACGAGAGCGCCGGCGACACCGAGGAAACCGGTGACGTCGACGGCATCGACAGCGACATGGCCGACACCGACGAGGACGCAGCGTCCGAAGCGGGCGAGGACGCGCCGATGCCGCCGCCGGCCAAGGACGGCGGCACGCAGCTCAGCAATCAGTTCAACTACAAGATCTTCACGCAGAAGTTCGACGAGATCGTCAAGGCGAGCGAACTGTGCCCGCCCGAGGAACTCGACCAGTTGCGGGCGCTGCTGGACAAGCAGTTGGAGAACCTGGCGGGCGCGGTCGCGCGGCTGGCCAACAAGCTGCAGCGGCGGCTGATGGCGAAACAAAACCGTTCGTGGCAGTTCGACCTGGAAGAGGGCCTGCTGGACACGGCGCGGCTGACCCGCGTGGTCACCGATCCGATGCAGGCTTTGTCGTTCAAGGTGGAGAACGACACCGATTTCCGCGATACCATCGTGACGCTGCTGATCGACAATTCGGGCTCGATGCGCGGGCGGCCGATCACCATTGCGGCGATCTGCGGTGATATTTTGGCGCGCACGCTGGAGCGGTGCGGGGTCAAGGTGGAAATCCTCGGCTTCACCACGCGCGCGTGGAAGGGCGGCAAGAGCCGCGAGGCGTGGCTGGAGGCCAATCGGCCGGCCAATCCGGGGCGCGTCAACGACGTGCGTCACATCATCTACAAGGCGGCCGACGAGCCGTGGCGGCATGCGCGGCGCAATCTGGGCCTGATGATGCGCGAGGGGCTGCTCAAGGAAAATATCGACGGCGAAGCGCTGGAATGGGCGCGCAAGCGGCTGATGGCGCGCCCGGAAAGCCGGCGGATCCTGATGGTGATTTCCGATGGTGCGCCGGTAGATGACAGCACCCAATCGGTGAACGCTGGCAATTACCTCGAAGCCCATTTGCGGCAGGTGATCGAGGATATCGAGACGCGCTCGCCGATCCAGTTGGTGGCGGTGGGCATCGGGCACGACGTGACGCGGTATTATCGCCGCGCGGTGACGCTGCTGGACGCTGAGGAATTGGGCGGGGCGCTGACCGACGAATTGGCCTCGCTGTTCGATGAGGAACCGCCGGCCCAGATGCGACGGGGACGGCGCGGATGATCCGCGGCGCTGTCGCGCTGGCGCTTGTCGGCCTGGCGATTTGCCGGGCCGATGCGGCGGAGCTGACAGTCGGGGCGGTGCAGATCACCGATTTTCGCGGCGTGGCGCTGGACGGGCAGGTCGACAAGTTGATCTGGCGCGGCGGTATCGCCATGGTGAGCCAGGACGATACGTTTGGCGGGCTGTCGGGGCTGGCCGTTACGGGCACCGATCAGAAGGTGGCCATGGTGTCGGACCGGGGCAATTTCGTGTCCGGGCAATTGGCGTATGACGAGGCCGGACGGCTGTTCGGCTTTATCGGCGTACGCATCGAGCCGATCCAGAATTCCAAGGGCGCGCCGCTGCCGCGGCAGTATAGCCGCGATGCCGAGGCGATTGCCGCGGTGGTTCGCGATGGCGTGCCGGTGGCAGTGCGGGTCGGGTTCGAGCATCTGACGCGGGTGGCGGAATTTGCGTTGACGGATGGCGTGCCGGGCGGGGCGGCCAAGGAAATCGAAATCCCCAAATGGCTGACCGATACGCGCACCAACGAATCGCTGGAAGCGGTGTGTATCGCGCCGGATGGCTCCCCGATTGCCGGCTCGACGCTGCTGCTGACCGAGGGCGTGATCGACGATGACGGCCAGCACGTAGCGTGGCTCCTGGGGCAGAACGACAAGGGGCCGCTGAGCTATCAATCGAGCCCGGATGTGAACCCGACCGATTGTGCGTTTTTGCCGAATGGGGATTTGCTGGTGCTGGAGCGGGGGGTGTCGTTTCTCGCTTTCACCATGACGCTGCGGCTGGTGCCGGCAGCTGACGTGCGGCCGGGGAACCTGATGAAGGGTGAGGTGCTGCTGCAGGCGAGTGGCGGGGCGATCGATAATATGGAGCAGGTGGCGGTGCACACTGCGCCGGATGGGGAGACGCGGATCGTGATTGGGTCGGACAACAATTTCAATGATTGGGAGCGGAATTTGCTCCTCGAGTTTGCTCTAGCAGATTGAGCGAATAGCTAAACAAACACCGCACTGTCCCCGGACTTGATCCGGGGACCACTTGCCGCTTGTGCCGCGTTGAGAGTGGCCCGCGGATCAAGTCCGCGGGAAGGACGGTGGGTGGGGTGAGTGCAGGGCCACTCCAAGCGCCGCCTCTGTCGGCTTACGCCCGCGCCGTCGTCGCCGGTCGAGGCATGAGCTTACCCATTAGCGCGCGATAGGGCGCCAGCAGCAGTACAGCCGCGAGGAACTTGACGAGGAAGTCGCCGGTGGCGAGCGAAGTCCAGAGGGGGACTTCGGGGCCGATGCCGAGCCAGGGGGCGGGGAAGCCCAAGGAGCCATCAGCCAGGCCGAAGAGTGCGTCAACGCCGGCTAGGGTGGGGGCGAAGGCGATGGTGAAGAAGATCGTCGTATCGATCACCGATCCGAACAGCGAGCCGGCCAGAGGCGGCAGGAACCAGGCGCGGCTGGCGCGCAGGCGCGAGAACACCGCGATGTCGAGCAATTGGCCGGTGACGAAGGCGGCGGCCGACGCGAGCGCGATGCGCTGGGTGGTGGCTGGCGTGCCCTCGGGGTTCCAGGGCAGTGGGTGATAGCTGAGGTAGAAGGACAGGCCGAGGCCGACGAGAAAGCCCACCAAGACCACGAGGCGGGCACTACGGGCTCCGTCGAAGCGGTTGGTCAGGTCGGTGACGAGGAAGGCAAAGGGGAAGGTGAAGGCGCCCCAGGTCAACAGATCGGCCAGGTTGACCGGGCCAAGCTGCACCTGCAGCGGGAACAGCACGAGCACGTTGGACGCGGCAACGACCACGACCATGGCGGCAATAGCCGCCAGGAGGCGAGTGAACATCAGAATGTACCTCAGTTATCCGCTGTCCAGCAAAAGACCGGGGCGGGAAGCGTTCATTAACAGGCGCAAGGGTTTTGCACCAGAGTGGGAAGTCGTCCCCTCGCCCCTTCGGGAGAGGGTTAGGGTGAGGGGCTTCACTAGATGCAGTGCAGAAGGAAGGCCCCTCACCCGGCGCTGCGCGCCGACCTCTCCCCGAAGGGGCGAGGTGAGGCAAAAGAAAAACCGCGCGGCACCGGGGGGCGCCGCGCGGTCAAAACTGAAAGTGAAAGAATTAAGCGGCGGCCAGGGCGGCGCGCAGTTCCTTCTTGAGGCCCTGAGCCAGCGGGCTCATATCGGCATCGTCCTGCTTGAGCAGGAAGGCATCGAGGCCACCGCGGTGCTCGACGGTGCGCAGCGCCGCAGCGCAGATGCGCAGCTTGACGGGGCGGCCGAGCGTCTCGGACAGCAGGGTGACATTCAAAAGGTTGGGCAGAAAGCGACGACGGGTACGGTTGAGCGCATGGCTCACGTTGTTACCGGTCATCACGCCTTTGCCAGTCAGTTCGCAGCGACGTGCCATTGGAAGATATCCTATTTGTGTAAAGGTCCTGCGTGGCGGACAAGTCCGCGACGGGCCTCGATTGTTGTGAAATCTGGGGCGTCTTTAGAGAAAACGGGCGCCGCCGTCAAGGCGAAGCGGGCTCAAACGGGCGCGATCGGCTTGCAAGGGGGGATAAGCGCAGGCACCTTTCCCTCTTGGCTGATTCGCGCCGCCTTCCCCGCGTGCTGAGAGACGATCCATCTTGACCTTGTCCCGCTTTGCCTGCGTCCTCGGATTCACTGCCCTCGCGCTGCCGGCGCTGGGTGCGGAGGTCAATGCCACGGCCAGCTATGTGGTGACGGTCGGCGGCATCAACGTCGCCAATGTCAATGTCGACCTGAGCGATGACGGCTCGCGCTATGCGCTGGACCTCAAGGCCAATGTGGCGGGGCTGGGATCGCTGGTGGCGAGTGGGACCGCGAGCGTCACCGCCAGTGGGTCATCCGGCGGCTCGCAGCTGACCAGCCAGGAATTCGACCTGCAGACCAAGGTGAAGGGCGATACCTTCACGGTCGACGTGAGTTATGCGGGTCACAACGTGACGGCATTCCGGGTCGATCCGCCGCTGATCGACAATTACAATCGCGTGCCGATCGAGCGCAGCCACCTGACCAATGTGGGCGATGTGCTATCGAGCTTCGTGATCAAGGGCGGCACACTGGACAAGAGCCTGTGCCGTCGCAATCTCAAGATTTTCACCGGCGTCGAGCGCTTCAATATCGTCATGGCCTTTGCCGCCGAGGACGAGGCCACGTCTGCGCGCACCGGCTATCAGGGCCCGGTGATCCTGTGCAACATGGATTACCAGCCCGTATCGGGGCATTTCACCACTTCGGAAATGACCAATTATCTGGCCGACAGTGATCGCATCCTGATCTGGTATGCGCCGCTGGGCGAGACGGGATATTTCATCCCCTACCGCGTGCTGCTCAATACCAGCGTGGGGGATCTCTCCATGGTCCTAACCTCGATGAAACCGTAGACGCATCGATATTTGCACTGGGGCGGCCTGCAAATGGCAGGTTTGTCCGCTTCCGGTGCTCACGTGCACGCTCCGCTCCGGTTCTCCAAACCCACCATTTTCGTCTCTCCCAGCGCAAATCTCGACGCGTCTACTGCGCGTGATCGCCTCGGTGACGTAGCGCTCCTGCCCCAGTTGCGTAGCGTTCCTCATGGTCGATTTGGCGATCAGCCTCGGCCCGCGGCTCAGCGGGCTGTATTTCCATGACTTGAGCAATCAGGCGCGAGCCGTCTCGGCTTGGGACGGTCAAAGGGTTTATTGTCAATTTTGTAATTTAAGGCGCCCGGAAGGCCTGGGGACAAAGATGATGGGCGGCCGTGGAAACGGGAATGGGACTTTAAGGGGGCGTTAGGAAGGGCGTTGGGAGCGCGAAATTCACTGTTTGATCAGGAAGATGAACGGGTTTTGGAGGGATTCCGAACGGAATTTCGTGGACGGTGAGTGGTTAGTGGGTGGCGGCACCAGGGACCACTAGGGGGAGGGGTGAACGAAGGGGCATTGGGGTGGTTCGCCCGATTCGGTCCGTGTTCGTTCCGGGTTTGGTGCGGGGGTTAACGAGGCGACGGGTTGAAGGTGGGGAGTGTGCCGGAATGGGAGGTTGGGGCTAAACGGCCACCCCCTCCCAGCCTCTCCCATCATGGGGGAGGTGTCTGCCGGAGGTAGTGCAGGATCGAGTTCCAAGAGTGGAGAGAAACCTCCCCCATGATGGGGGAGGTAGGAGGGGGGGACCTGCGGTGGGCACAATGGCGGCGTCCCGTCTTGGGACGGTCAAGCGCGGACTTCCTCAATTTGTGGTTTTGAGAGCGGCGCGCTGCCTTGGAACTGCATCTAAATGCACAAGAAAAATAGAGGCTTAGCCTGTTTACGATCTCTTTATGTTCGGGCCGTGCGAGGCCGATTCGAGGCTTTGTTAAGGGCTTGGTAACGATGTTGAACGGGTTTTGATGGTTTCGCCGCGCGGCGGGGGAAGCATCAGGGACGCTAGTGGGTATGTTTGGATTAGACCCACCACAGCTAGCCCAGAACAAAGCCAGACTCAGCGAGTCACGCCGATTCGGTTTCGGTTTGTTCTTGTCTCGTTCTGTCATTAAACAGACACGGATTTCGGTCGCATGTTACGTCCCGTTGTGGGACGTGTGTCTCCACCACTTCTATCCGGCGCTCCCACGCCCTACATTGGCGACGATGACTTTTGCACCGCACCATTCGCTCAAGGCGATTCTCGGCCCCACCAATACCGGCAAGACCTATTTTGCCATCGAGCGCATGCTGGCTCATCCCACGGGGATGATTGGGCTGCCGCTGCGCCTGCTGGCGCGCGAGGTCTATCAGCGCGTGATGGAACGCGTCGGCGTACAGGCGGTGGCGCTGGTGACCGGGGAGGAGCGCATCGTGCCGGCGCGGCCGCGCTATTGGGTGTGTACGGTCGAGGCGATGCCAACCGATATCAAGGTCGATTGCGTGGCGATCGACGAAATCCAGACGGCGATCGATTTCGACCGTGGGCATGTGTTCACCGATCGCATCCTGCATGCGCGGGGGATGAACGAAACGCTGCTGCTGGGCGCGGCGACGATGGCGCCGGTGATCAAGAAACTGTTGCCGCATGTCGAGATCATCGACCGGCCGCGGTTTTCGCAATTGACCTATGCGGGCTCGAAAAAAATTTCGCGGCAGCCGGAGCGTTCGGCCATCGTGGCGTTCTCGGCGCGGCAGGTTTACGCGATTGCCGAATTGATCCGGCGCGAGCGCGGTGGGGCGGCGGTGGTGATGGGCGCGCTGAGCCCGCGCACGCGCAATGCGCAGGTCGAGCTTTACCAGAATGGCGACGTGGATTTCCTGGTGGCGACCGATGCCATTGGCATGGGGCTGAACCTCGATATCCATCACGTGGCCTTTGCGGACGACACCAAATTCGACGGTCACCAAAGCCGGCCCTTGACGCCAGCGGAGCTGGGGCAGATCGCCGGGCGAGCCGGGCGGCATGCGCGCAATGGCACCTTCGGGGTGACGGCGGGGACCGAGGGGTTCGAGGAAGAAATGATCGTGGCGTTGGAAACGCACGATTTCGATCCAATCAAAGTGCTGCAATGGCGCAACAATGAGCTGGATTTTTCGTCTATCCCCGCTTTGCTCAATTCCCTGGAGCGGTCCCCCGACCAGCGCAGCCTGACACGGGTGCCCATAGCGACCGATCAGCGGGCGCTGGAGTTCGTTTCGCGCAATGAGGCGGGGGCACTAGCGCGAGGCATGACGGGTGCAAAGCTGCTGTGGGAAGTGTGCCAGACCCCGGATTACCTGGGGATTTCACCGGCGGCGCACGGCGAAATCATCACGCGAATTTATTCTGATTTGATGCGAAAGCAGGCGGTTAGCCCCGACTGGATGGCCGAGCAAATCCGGTTTTGTGACAATTCGAGCGGCGATATCGACACGTTGAGCAACCGGATCAAGCAGATCCGGACATGGACGTTTGTGGCGAACCGTAAAAACTGGCTTGCGGACCCGCTGCATTGGCGCGAAAAGACCCGGGATATCGAAGATCGGCTGAGCGATGCTCTTCATGAGCGGTTGACCCAGCGCTTCGTCGACCGCCGCACCAGCGTGCTGCTCCGACACCTGAAAGACAAACGCATGGCATCTCCCGAGATCAATGAACGTGGCGAAGTGCGGCTGGAAGGCCATCTCATCGGCACGCTCGAAGGCTTCCGCTTTACCCTGGCGCGCAATGACGGCGACGTCGACGTCAAGGGCATAAGGACGGCAGCGGACCACGTCGTGGCCCCCGAAATCCACCACCGGGCCGACCGGCTGGCGGGGGCGCCGAACGAGGAATTCGTTCTGGCGACCGATGGGCGCATGCGCTGGAAGGGCGATATCGTCGCCGAGCTGGTCGAGGGCGATGCGCTGTTGCGGCCGCGCTTGTTGATCCTGGCGGACGAGTCGCTGACGGGGCCGGACTTGATCGCGGTGCAGGACCGCCTCAATCTGTGGCTGCGCCATCATATCAATACGGTGCTGGAACAGGTGATGAGCCTGGAGGCTCCCGCCGATATCGAAGGGCCGGCGCGCGGCATCGCGTTCCAGCTGTTCGAGAACCTGGGGCTAATTCCCCGCGGGCAAGTGGGCGACGAGGTCAAGAACCTCGACCAGGACGTGCGCGGCAAGATGCGCAAGCTGGGCATCAAGTTCGGCGCCTATCACATCTACCTGCCGCTGAGCCTGAAGCCGGCGCCGCGAGAGCTGGCGCTGATTCTGTTCGCGCTGAAAAATGGCGGCATCCGCCAGCCGGGCGTGACCGACCTGCCGCATATCGTTTTGAGCGGACGGACGTCGTTCCTGATCGATCCGGAAGTCGACCAGCGCCTCTATGAGGTTGCGGGCTTCAAGGTGGCCGGTAAGCGAGCGGTGCGCGTCGACATTTTGGAGCGGCTGGCCGATATCATCCGGCCGCTGATCGCGGTCGATCCGAGCCGGTTCCAGGGCGAGCCGCCAGCCGGCGCCGCGGAGGGCAATGGGTTCCGGGTGACGGTCGAGATGACCTCGCTGCTGGGCTGCTCGGGCGAAGACTTTGCGTCCATTTTGACGTCGCTGGGCTATCGCCTGCGCAAGACGCCCAAGGTTGCAAAGCCCGTCGAGGCTGTGGCGGCTCCGGCTGAGGCCAGCGCGGAAGCGCCGGCGCTGGAAGAAACGCTGGTCGACAATCCGAGCGAAGTCGAGCCATCGGGCGCGGCCGAAGTCGAGGCGGTTCCGGCTGATGTGGTTGTGGTCGAGGCCGATATTCCGGCAACGACGATTATCGAGGCGGCGCCTGTTGAAGCCGTTGTGGCAGAGCCGGCGCCTGTGGATACCAAGCCGGCCGAGCCGGAATTCGACGAAGTATGGTTCCCGGGCGGCAAGCGCACGCAGGACAATGCCAAGCGTCATGGTGGCCCCCGTCGTGGCCCGACGCGGCCAGAAGGCGAAGTGCAGGTTGTGCGGCCGCAACGTCCGCGTCCCGACCGGACCCGCCCGGCTGATGCCCCGCCGCAGCGGGTGGTCAATCGGCGGCCCGAGGGCGAAGTGCAGGATCTTTCCAAGGCCCAGCATCTCAACGGCAAGGCGCGGTTCGAGAATCGCGCTAAGGCCGAGGCACGGCCGAAGTTCGACAAGCCGCGGGGCGATGCGCCAAAGCAGGACAATAACCGGCCCGTGCGCGACGAGCGCAAGGTGGTCTACGATCCCGACAGCCCGTTCGCGGCGCTGGCGGCCCTGCGCAACAAGAAGCCCGAGTAGCGATTGGCAGGGACAGGAACCACACCGCCTATCCGCAAGGAGCGGCTGGACAGGTTCCTGTTCTTTTCGCGCGCCATCAAATCGCGCACGCTAGCGCAAAAGATCATCGAAACCGGGGCGATTCGGGTCAACTCCGAAAAGACCGTCGATAGCGACCATAAGGTGGGCGCCGGCGACGTGCTGACCATGGCGATCCATAACCGCATCGTGGTGTGGAAGATTCTGGACGCCGGCATGCGGCGGGGCCCAGCGAGCGAAGCGCAGGGATTGTACGAGGACCTGTCGCCGCCGGTGCTGCCCAAGGCCGAGCGGTCGCCGTACGGGGCGGCGATTGCCCAGCGCGATGATGGGGCGGGACGACCCACGAAGAAAGAGCGTCGAGAGACGGATCGATTGAAGGACGATGAATAATGAATAGGGGCGGTTGACTGGCCATGAGGCTTGTCGGGGGCGCGGGCGTGAGCCTGATGGCGTCAAACAAAGCCGGCTTGAAACACTGTTGCGCCGGCGGCCCGAACCGCGACAAAAGCGACCCGGTCTGAGCCTTGCAGCAGAGGCCAAAAGGGTTTAGCAACCGGACCAGCAAGCCCCAGTCCTCATGTTCCGCTCGGGAACCGCCCGCCAGATGACCTATATCGTCACCGACAATTGCATTAAGTGCAAATATACCGACTGCGTCGAAGTGTGCCCGGTCGACTGCTTTTACGAAGGCGAGAACATGCTCGTCATCCATCCGGACGAGTGTATCGATTGCGGCGTCTGCGAGCCCGAGTGCCCGGCCGAGGCGATCAAGCCCGACACCGAGAGCGGGCTGGATAAATGGCTCGAGATCAACACGAAGTTTGCCTCGGTCTGGCCCAACCTGAGTGAACGCCGCGATCCCCCGGCCGACGCCAAGGCGTTTGACGGCGAAGACGGCAAGTTCGAAAAGTATTTCTCGGAAACCCCCGGCGAAGGCGATTAGGGCTCGATTTTCGGGTGATGCCGGCCTGCGAATGGCGCTCCGGTCCGCTTCCGGTGCTCACGTACAGAACGTACGCTCCGCTCCGGTTCTCCCGAAGCACCATTCTCGGCTCGGCCTGACCCGAAACTCTTCGCCCTAATGCCGACTGTGGGATCGGTCCGAGCAAGGACGCGATTGTTCAGGAACGGGACACACTAGGTGTTGATTCGTTCCTTTTGATTCTGCTGAAATTTTGTGCTATGGTCTGTCTACATGCAGCCAAGCCCGTCACCAGAGTGCCATCAGGCACATTTTTTTTGACAAACATCACCAGATGCTGAGCGCGCCGGAAAGCGGACCGGGGCGGCCAGAGTGCTTGACTGCGTCCAGTGCCCCGGAAACGGGGATTGAACAGTACGGAGTGGACGGTCCTTCCCGCCAGGAACTGTCCATCGGGGCGTCAACAAGGAGTTATCTCATGGTAGCCAAGAAGACCACGCAGCGTCTTGGGTTCAAGACCGGCGAATTCGTCGTGTATCCCGCCCATGGTGTCGGGATGATCGTCGCGATCGAAGAGCAGGAAGTTGCGGGCCTGACGCTTGAGCTGTTCGTCATCAGCTTCGAGCAGGACAAGCTGACCCTGCGCGTTCCTGTCGCCAAGATCAAGTCCGTCGGCATGCGTCATCTCGCCGAAGAAGACATGGTTACCCAGGCGCTGACCACCGTCACCGGCCGCGCGCGCGTCAAGCGCACCATGTGGAGCCGTCGTGCCCAGGAATATGAAGCCAAGATCAACTCCGGCGACCTGATCGCCATTTCCGAAGTCGTGCGCGATCTCTATCGCTCCGAAGAGCAGCCCGAGCAGTCCTATTCGGAACGCCAGCTGTTCGAGCAGGCGATGGACCGCATGAGCCGCGAAATCAGCGCCGTCAACAAGCTGACGCTGACCGAGGCGATTCAGCTGATCCAGCGGAACCTGGCCAAGTCGCCCAAGCGCACCAAGGCCGATGCCGTGGAAGCCGATACGGCCACGGACGAAGAAGCCGCGGCGTAAATTTCGCCAGAATTTGGAATTGAAAAGGCCGGCGGAAACGCCGGCCTTTTTGTTTGTATCTGTGAGCCATTCGCTAGCAATGCATCGTGACCCGTACGTCCTCGAAGCTGCCCGCGGCAATGGCGGTGCAGAACTCAGACCATTCGCAGCCCGCACACGCTTGCCGAATGGCGCCGGTGGCAAAGCCTTGCCGCATCTGCACAATCGCATCCTCATCCAGCACAAGCCTGGTTCCTGCGGCGATTGGCTCCTCACGCCGCAGCAGTTCGCCGACATCGCGCGCGGCCAGCCGGTCCCGCTCGGTGACGCTGTCGTTCCAGCAGTGCTGTTCCGGCTCACACAATAAGGGAGCGCAGACGTCGTCAGGCCCCGCAACGATTTCAATTGCCTCCCCGGCGGAGAGGCGCTTGGCGATGCGGTCGTAATTGACGACGAATGCGGGCGTATAGCCTTTCCCCACATAGGTCAGCAGGCACAGCAGGTGATGCGGCCGCAGACGAACGGTCATCAGGCCGAGCGGGACGCGCTGCGATCGAGCGCCATCAGCGCGGCCGCACCGAGCACCGACTTCAACACGGCGCCGACGAGGAACGGCGTAACGCCGAAGGTCAAGGCCTGCTCAGCGCCGATCATGACGGCGAGCCAGGTCCCGCCAAGAGCAAGGCAGGTTGCGTTGGACGCTAGCATGCCGACAAAGGCCAGAACTGGCCGTTTGCCGTTCCAGCCGCGCTCGGCCAGGCAACCGGCCACGGCACCGGCAATCGGGAAGGCAAACAGATAGCCGCCGGTCGCGCCCAGGAAATGTTGAAAGCCTGCAGCGCCGCCCGCCAGGACCGGCAAGCCAAGCGCACCTTCGAGTAGCCAGGCGATGATGGTGATTGCGCCAAGACGCCAGCCGTAGAGCGCGCCCACGAGGGCGACGGCGAATGTCTGCATGGTCATCGGCACCGGGATCATCGGCACTTCGACATAGGAGGACGCCGCGAGGAACACCGTGCCGGCGACGACCGCCCCGAGCTGCCAGGCAAGCGAGCGGCTGTGGATATTTAGGGGACTGAAGGCTGGCGTGTAGTTTGGAGCGGCAGGCTGATGGCTCATGACGTATCCTGATAAAATTATAGATAATTTGTCGGTTCTATCGCTAAATGGATTTCACATTTGAGCCGGCTTGGCAACTGCGCTGCCTAAAAGGCGCGGCGTGGTGCGGTGGCAGGCCGGGAAACAGCGGTATTTCCGCCCTTCTGCCCGGTCCATTGGACGTGACGGCCCAACACCGCCGCCGCCAGGTCGAGCTGTCCGGATCGGAGGGCGTCGAGAATTGCGCGATGATCCCGATCCGTTGGGGTCTCCCACTCGGCGCGCCATCCCGAGAAGAGGAACCGCGCGCTTGCGGTGTGCAGGTCATCGATGGATCCGAGCAGGCGGGGCATGGCGCACGGCGTCAGGATTATACGGTGGAAAGCGCGATTGGCTGCCTCCCAGGCCTGCGCGTCGGCTGCCTTGTCGCCCGCCTTGATGGCGTCCTCGGCAGTGTCGAGAATGGCCCTCGTCAGGTGGGGCGCGGCCTGACGTAGCGCCAACACTTCAAGGGCGGCGCGCATCTCGGCGACCTCCTTGACCTCATCGAGACTGAAACCGGCGACCCTGGCGCCCCGTCGCGGCTCGCTGACGACCAGCCCTTGTGCTTCGAGGCGGCGAAATGCTTCGCGGACCGGCACATGGCTGGTCCCAAACTCTTCGGCAATATGATCCTGGCGAAGACGGGACCCTGCGGCGATGGTCCCCGCCACAATGCGGTCGGCCAGAGCCTTGCTGATGCGAGCGGAGATGGTTTCGTCTTTTGCAGTGGTCATATTTTATAGATAATTCAGCAAGTCCATGCCGTCGAGGTTCGAATGGCGTTTCACCCAGCCGATTCGAAGGCGATCAGGATTTGGCCTTGTTGCCCAGAACTTTGGTCATGCTCACAGTGGCGCTGCCGGGCTTGAGGGGTTGCTGCTGGCTTTCGTGGGGGAGCCAGCCGGACAGCCAGATGAGTTCGAGCGTGGCGCGGACGCGGCCATCGGGATCGGCGTCTTTTCGGGCATAGGCCTCGGCGGCGGCGCTCAGCAGGGCGCGGGTGGCGGCGCAGCGAGAGCGGTCGACCAGGGGATTGGCGGCGCCGAGGGATTTGAGCTCGGCCATCAGGGCGAAGGGGCTGGAATAGCGCACGATGTGGGTTTCGACATCGGCGACCGGCAGGGCCAGACCCGCGCGTTGCAGCAGGGCGCCGGCGTCGCGGACCTGGATGAAGGGGGCGACGCGGGCGCTGGCGCCGCCGGAGATTTCGGCATCGGCGGAGAGGAAAGCCTCGCGTAGTTCGGTCAGCGTATTGCCACCCAGGGCGGCGGCCATCAGCAGGCCATCGGGGGCAAGGCGGGCACGGAGCTGGGCCAGATAGCCGGGCACGTCGTTGACGGCCTGCAGGTGCAGCAGCGAGACGATCAGATCGAATTCGCCCTTGGGGAGGGGCGGTAGGTCGCTATCGGGGGTGAAAGCCGCGAGGCGAGTGAAAGGGAACTCTGCCTTGGCGGTGCGGCCGCTGGCGGGGAGGCGCGACACGTCGGGGCCGATGATGAGGGCGCGGGGAAAATCGCGGATCAGGGCGAGCAGGCGCTCCTCGAGATCGCTCAGCACCAAGTCCATGACGAAGTCGTCGCCGCTGCGGCGCGCCAGGTGGCGGGCGATCAGCGCGGGATCGAAGATTTTCGGTGGCAGGGCCATGGGCGGGGGCGACAGCGTTGGGTTGCGGTGGCAGTATGGCAGCTTATGGAGAGAGCGGACGAGGTTGTCAAAACCGAGGCGCTGCACCGCCGCGTGATCGGTGGGATGCGGCTGGTGGGCGGCTTTGTGCTCGATCAGCTCTATCCGCCGGTATGCCTGAGTTGCGAGGCGCCGATTGCTGCCAGCGACGGGCTGTGCGGGGCGTGTTTTGCCAAATTGCGGCCGATCACCGCGCCGCTATGCCGCGTTCTCGGGCTGCCCTTCGAGGTGTCGCTCGGCCCGGATGCCTTGTCGGCGGAGGCGATTGCGGAGCCGCCGCCGTTCGGGCGGGCGCGGGCGGCGGTGATCTATAATGAGGTGGCGCGGACGATCGTCTCGCGACTGAAATATGGGGACCGGCCGGAGCTGGCGCGGTTTTGTGCGCGGCTGATGGTGGGGGCGGGGCATGAATTGTGGGGCGATGATGCCCTGCTGGTGCCGGTGCCGCTGCATCCGAGCCGGCAGCGCGAGCGGCGCTATAATCAATCGGGAGAACTGGCGGCCGCCATCGGCAAATTGACGGGGGTAGCGGTGGACCTGCACCTGATGCGGCGGGTGAAGCGGACGCGGCAGCAGGTGGGGTTGAGCAGCGATGGGCGGGCGCGGAATGTCGCCGGGGCATTTGCCGTGCATCCGGACCTGCTGGCGCGGCTGCGTGGCCGGCGGGTGGTGCTGGTGGACGATGTCTATACGACGGGCTCGACCGTCAAGGCGGTGACGCGGACGTTGCTCAAGGGCGGGGCCAGTGAAGTTGACGTCATCTCTTTTGCCCGCGTTGTCATTGGCGCAGAAATGCCCATATAGATGGATCAACAAGGCTTACTTTCGGAGAGTAACATGGCCAAGATCGAGATCTATACCACCCCGACCTGTCCCTATTGCCACGCGGCCAAGTCGCTGTTGACGGACAAGGGCGCCGACTATACCGAAATTACCGTTCTGGACCCCGATCTGCGCGCCGCGATGACCGAGCGCGCGCATGGACGGCGGACCGTGCCCCAGATTTTCATCGGCGAGACCCATGTGGGTGGGTATGACGATATGGCGGCGTTGGACCGAGCTGGCGGGCTGGATGAACTCTTGCAGGCATAACGTATATACAGGGTCATTCCCGCGAAGGCGGGAACCCCTGTTTGGTGAGTGTGGCTCGGAAACGGAGGTCCCCGCCTTCGCGGGGATGACCCGGTGAGGGTGGGGCGTCCAGCGTCAGATGAGAAGCATCCGTTTATGAAAATCGCTGCCATTCAGATGCGGTCGGGGCCGGAGCCGGAGGCCAATCTTGCGGCTTTGCGGCCGATGGTGGCGGAGGCAGCAAAAGCGGGCGCGCGGTATGTGCTAACGCCGGAAGTCACCATGGCCTTTGCGGAAAACCGCGAGGGGCTGGCGCGGGTAGCGGGGCCGTTCGAGAATAATCCGTACTTGGCGCAGCTTTCATCGCTGGCGCGGGAGCACCAGATTTTCCTGCATATCGGGTCGTTGGCGGTGGCGCTGGAGGATGGGCGGTTTGCCAATCGCAGCGTGCTGTTCGGGCCGGATGGCGCGGTGGTCAGCACCTATGACAAGATCCATCTATTCGACGCGACCATAGCGGGGCTCAATGCCTACAAGGAAAGCGCGACCTATCGGGGCGGCGAGGCGGCGGTGACGGCGCAGGTCGACGAGATCACCCTAGGGCTGGCGATCTGCTACGACATGCGGTTTCCAGCTTTGTTCAATGCACTGGCCAATGCCGGGGCGCAGGTGCTGGCGGTGCCGGCGGCGTTCACCGTGCCGACAGGGCAGGCGCATTGGCATGTGCTGTTGCGGGCGCGGGCGATCGAGACCGGCAGCTATGTGATCGCGGCAGCGCAGGGCGGGCAGCATATTAATGGCCGCGCGACCTATGGGCATTCGCTGGTGATCGACCCGTGGGGGCTGGTGATTGCCGAGCTGGATCATGACGAGCCGGGCGTGTTGCTGGCGGAGATTGATCTGGCGGCGGTGGAGGAGGCGCGGGGCCGGATTCCGGCGCTGGCCAATGCGCGGGCTTTTAGCGTGGCGCCGGTCTTGCCGGTATGATGGGCGAGGCCTATCTATGGGGTGGGGCCCTCGTGGCCCGCAAGGGCCTGGTTTCGTGATTCAATATTCGCTCCACTGCGCCAATGCGCATGATTTTGACGCCTGGTTCAAGAACGCTGCGGCGTTCGATGAGCAGCAGGCGCGCGGCATTGTTCAGTGCCCGGTTTGTGCCTCCAACGCGGTGAACAAGGCGCTGATGGCGCCTGCGGTGGCCCGCTCGGGGTCCGAAAAGATGTCGCTGAGTTCAGGGCATCCCGATGTGGCCAAATTCCGCGAATTGCTGCGCGCCTATCGCCAGAAGGTCACCAGCGAAGCTGACTATGTCGGCGACAAGTTCGCCGAAGAGGCGCGGAAAATCCATTTCGAGGAAGTCGAAGCGCGAGGCATCTATGGCGAGGCAACGCGGGACGAAGTCATTGCGCTAGCCGAAGAGGGCATCGAATTCGCGCCTCTTCCGGACCTGCCTGAAGAAAGCAATTAAGCCGCGCCAGTTCGGCGCGAAAATCCCGGAGATCATCATGACAAATCTCGACGCGTCCCGTTCGGGGACTTTTTCCATTGGCGGGGACCTTAAGGTCAATCGGCTGGGCTTTGGCGCCATGCGCATTACGGGCAAGGGCATTTGGGGCCCGCCGGCCGACGTTGAGGAGGCCAAGCGTACGCTGGCGCGGCTGCCGGAGCTCAATGTCGATTTCGTCGATACGGCGGAAAGCTATGGGCCCTATATCAGCGAAGAGCTGATCGGGGAGGTGTTGGCGCCCTATTCGAAGGGCACGATCATCGCCACAAAGAGCGGGCTGACACGCACCGGGCCGGACCAGTGGCACCAGTTGGCGCGGCCGGAATTCTTGCGCCAGGCGGTGACGCAGAGCTTGCGTCGGCTGAAGCTGGACGTGCTCGACCTGTGGCAGTTGCACCGGATCGAGAGCGTGACGCCGCGGGCCGACCAGTTCGGCGCGATTGCCGATATGCAGGCCAATGGCCTGATCCGTCATGTGGGGCTGAGCGAAGTCAGCGTCGAGGACATCAAGGAAGCGCAAAAGTACTTCAAGGTGACCACGGTTCAGAACATGTACAACCTGGTCAGCCGCAAGGCCGAGGATGTGCTGGATTATTGCGAGGCCAATGGTATCGGCTTCATTCCGTGGCGGCCGATCGATGGGGGCAACCTTGAGGCCACTAGCGTCGAATTCAAGACCATCATGGAAAAGCACAATGCATCGGCCAGCCAGATCGCGCTGGCCTGGATGCTGAAGCGTTCGCCGGTGATGTTGCCGATCCCGGGCACGGGGAGCGTGAAGCACCTGGAAGAGAATGTGGCCGCCGCAAGCATTGTGTTGACGGACGCGGAGTTCAGGACGCTGGATGCGGTGGGGCGCAAGGGCTAAAATCGCCTGACCTCATTCCTGAACGGAGGTGAAGGGGCGCCTTGCCTCGCTTTTCAGGCCGTGCAAGCCTCTCTCGATCATCGAGGGAGGCTTTTTTGCGGGCGATCATAGGCATTGCAGCAGTCATGATGGCCGGCGTGGCCCCGGCCATGGCGGGCGTGGTTTCCGACAGCTTCGAGAACGGAGGTGGCTGCTATGTGCGGAAATATGACGCCGCCCACATGCGGGCGCATCCGGATCAGGTGGTGAGTCAGATCAATCTGGAATTGTCGCCAGACCAGGTCGAGCGCAAGCGGACGGTGCTGGCCTTCGAATTCACCCTGCGGCAGGGATCGCGCTATAGCGCCGATGCCTATTGCACGGCCAATGACCGCTGCTCGCTCGAAGCAGATGGCGGTGAGTTCACCTTGCGGGCCGAGGGAAAGGCCATAAGGCTGACGGTCGGAGATTTCCTGGCGCTGGAAGGCGACGAGGATTTTTCGCCCAATCTCGCCGACAGCGACGACCGGGTGTTCCTGCTCAATCCGTGCTGATTTTTGGATTTTAGGTCGGTTCGATGGGGAGGGTGGAATCCCCGCCATCGAACCTAACCAGCGGGTAATCTTGGCAGACCACCTTCGGCTGAGGGGCGTTTAGCATGGGATGGTCGGGGTGGCGAGAGGGATTGTCACGAAAGTGTCGTGAGGTTGCCTCCGCATTCTCCGCGACTTCCCGCCGACTTGATCCGCGGGGCGCTATCAGCATGGCGTGAGTGGGGAGAGGCCCCCGGATCAAGTCCGGGGGAAGGGCTGTGGTTGTGGAGTCAGTTGTGTCCGACTGACTGTTCGGTTGCGGTATCGCTCGGTCGCTAGAACTGCCGGCGCCTAGAACAAGTCCTCGAACTCGCCCAGATCGCGCACCGCGCCGCGGGCCGCTGATGTCGCAAAAGCGGCGTAGGCCTTGAGCGCCTGCGTGACGTTGCGCTTGCGGGGATGGGCAGGTTTCCAGCCGAGGCGGTCCTGGTCGTGGCGGCGCTGCACGAGTTCGTCATCGCTGACCAAGAGCGTGATGGTGCGGTTGGGGATATCGATCTCGATGGTGTCGTTTTCGCGCACGAGGCCGATAGTGCCGCCTTCGGCAGCTTCCGGAGAAACGTGGCCGATGGAGAGGCCCGAAGTGCCGCCGGAGAAGCGGCCGTCGGTGATCAGGGCGCAGGCTTTGCCCAGGCCCTTGGATTTGAGATAGCTCGTCGGATAGAGCATCTCCTGCATGCCGGGGCCGCCGCGCGGGCCTTCGTAGCGGATGACAATGACGTCGCCGGCCTTGATCTCGTTGGAGAGCAGTGCCTTGACGATGGCGTCCTGGCTTTCGAACACACGGGCCGGGCCGGTGAACTTGAGGATCGAGTCATCGACACCAGCGGTTTTCACGATGCAGCCGTCGATGGCGATATTGCCGGACAGCACCGCGAGGCCGCCATCCTTGGAGAAGGCGTATTCGGCAGAGCGGATTGCGCCGTCCTTGCGATCGAGGTCGAGTTCGGCCCAGCGATTGGATTGCGAAAAGGCCTCGGTGGTGCGCACGCCGCCGGGGGCGGCCATGAAGAAATTGCGCACGCTGTCGGAATTGGTGCGGGAGATGTCCCACTTGTCGAGCGCGTCGCCCATGGTGGCCGAGTGGATGGTGGGCTCGCTGCGGTTGATCAGGTTGGCGCGGTCGAGCTGGCCCAGGATCGACATGATGCCGCCGGCGCGATGCACGTCTTCCATGTGCACGTCGTTCTTGGCGGGCGCGACCTTGCACAGGACCGGCACCTTGCGGCTGAGCTTGTCGATATCTTCCATGGTGAAATCGACCTTGCCCTCATGGGCGGCGGCCAGGATGTGCAGCACGGTGTTGGTCGAGCCGCCCATGGCGATATCGAGCGCCATGGCGTTTTCGAAGGCGGCCTTGGTGGCGATGGTGCGGGGCAGGGCGGTGGCGTCGTCCTGCTCGTACCAGCGCTTGGCCAAGTCGACGATCAGGTGGCCGGCTTCCTGGAACAGGCGCTTGCGATCCGAATGGGTAGCCAGGGTCGAGCCGTTGCCGGGCAGGCTAAGGCCGAGCGCTTCGGTGAGGCAGTTCATCGAATTGGCGGTGAACATGCCCGAGCAGGAGCCGCAAGTGGGGCAGGCGGCTTCCTCGACGGTGGCGATTTCGGCATCGGAATATTTCTCGTCGGCGGCCATCACCATGGCGTCGACGAGATCGAGTGCCTGCAGCTTGCCCTTGAGCATGGCCTTGCCGGCTTCCATCGGGCCGCCGGAGACGAAGACCACCGGGATATTCAGCCGCATGGCGGCCATCAGCATGCCGGGGGTGATCTTGTCGCAATTGGAGATGCAGACCATGGCATCGGCGCAATGGGCATTGACCATGTATTCGACGCTGTCGGCGATCAGTTCGCGCGACGGCAGCGAGTAGAGCATGCCGTCATGGCCCATGGCGATGCCGTCGTCGACGGCAATCGTGTTGAATTCCTTGGCGACGCCGCCGGCCGCTTCGATTTCACGCGCCACCAGCTGGCCGAGGTCCTTGAGGTGGACGTGGCCGGGCACGAACTGCGTGAACGAATTGACGACGGCAATGATCGGCTTGCCGAAATCCGAATCCTTCATGCCTGTCGCGCGCCAAAGGCCGCGGGCGCCGGCCATGTTGCGGCCGTGGGTGGTGGTTCTCGAACGGTAGGCTGGCATGGTGTTATCCTCGACGTCCTGCAGTTTGCGGCAATGTCTGCGGCGGACCCATTCCGCCAGACGGACGGGCAATGCCCTGCTTTTTGGAATGGTCCTAAATCAAACGCTGCGGACTGTCACTATCAGGTAAGCCGAATCCGGTACGCTGCAAGGGGTTTGCGGCGGTTCATGCGTTAAGGTGGCGCGGGATTCCAATCAACAAAAGGCAAGAGAGAACAGCAGGATTGCCCAAGGCATCTGCCTTCGCCGTTTATTCCATCTCCCCAAACACAAAAAATTGCCTTCTTGCCGAGGAAAGTCGCGATGTATGTGTAACTAAACATCATATTGCTGCGTAATGCTTTCAAAGCACCAAATCGCATGAGGAACAGCCATGGCCGTCTACCACCCGCCGAAGATTGCGCCTTCCGAAATCACGTCGAAG
>NZ_JAQGJM010000042.1 GCF_028290625.1 Devosia sp. | reverse complement strand
GAGCAAGGGGGGCATCCGCAAGGTGGCCTTCGACTTCTCGGAAGAGCATATTCTTGCCGCGGTGGACGGCTCGCTGGCCGCCCTGCGTACCGACTATCTCGACCTTCTGCTGCTGCATCGGCCCGATACGCTGGTGAAGCCCCCCGCTCACAGCCAGTCGCTACTCGGCGCTATTGGCGCGACATAGCTCCAGAACTTCTCCGCGGCCGGATTTAGCTTGCTCCGTGGGCGAAAAAGCCGGATTTCCATCGGAATGCTCCACTGCCTACTCCCGGCCTCGACCAGTCTTTTCCTCTCGATTTCACCGCGCACCACACTGGCTGGCACCCAGGCAATCCCGCGCCCTTCAAGCGCCAATCCGAGCAACAATGCCAGGTGTGAACTGGCGACCGGCACCATCTTGGGCTTGATGGCAGCGATATCGAACACTGTACCGAAAATGCGCCCGAGCCCGGTCTGCTTTTCATAACTGAGCAGCGGGATCGTAACGTCCTTGTGGTCATCAAGTTCATAAAGCGGTGTGCCATCCTCGTTGGCCGCAGCCACCGGCATGAGCCGGTCGGTCAGGATTGATATCGAGGTGAAATCCTCGTCGGGAAGCCGGAACGCCATCCCCTTGTAATAGTGACAGAGCAAAAACGTCGCTTTGCCCTGCAACATATCATGCTCGCATGGCTCCAGCCCATTGGCGATGAGATTGATGCCGCCGATGCGTGTCCGGCTGGCGATGGTGCGCAGCCATTTTGGGAAAAACCCCAGCGCCAGAACCTGCGTCGATGCGAAGCGCAACGTGCCATTGGCCTCTTCCTCGATCACCTGCGCCATCTGCCGGGCCTTATCGAGCTTTTCGAGAATTTCGCTGGCCTGCCCGAGAAATAGCCGCCCCGCCGCCGTCAGTTCCACCGGATGCGATCCCCGGTCGACCAGCGTGACGCCGACCCATTCCTCAAGCTGTTTGACCCGCCGGCTGAAGGCGGGCTGCGTCACATTGCGCAGCTCGGCGGCCCGAGAGAAATTCCCGCTCCTGGCCAGTTCGATAAAGTCCAAAAGCCAAGCCGAATCCACCAATGTCGTCGTCCTGAATAATTGTATCGAAAATCGGCATTGGCCGGGAAATGGCCCCATTGATAGTAACGGCGCATGGCCGAAGTAGCAAGAAACGGCTGCGGGAGGAGCATGCCGGAAGCGGGCGAAAGCGCGCGGACCGACAGAAGGTTTGCCGGCTTTTCCGGCCTTCGCGCCCATCCCGACAATCGATGCTGCCGCTGCGCCAATATTTCCGACTAATGGCAACTGAGAGGGCCTGATGACTATCAAATCGGCGCGTGTGACCGCCTATACCGCCCCCTATGACGAACCGATCACCAATGGGCTCTATACCTATACCCATACGGAAATCTGCGTGGTCGAACTCGAGACGACTTCCGGCGTCGTCGGCATTGGCTGGACCCATGGCGGCAAGATCGTCTATGAAGCTTTGAAGCAGGTCGCCGACGTCGTCGTCGGCCAGCCGCTCAATACCGAACGTATCTGGAAAATGATCTACCGCCCGAAGATCTTCGGGCGCCGCGGCCTTGAAACCCGTGCGCAAAGCGCGGTCGATATCGCGGTGTGGGATGCCATCGGCAAGGAAAGCAGCCGCTCCGTCCACCAGATGCTCGGCGGCTTCCGCGATAGCGTGCCTGCGTATGTCGCCGGCGGTTACTACACCAAGGGCAAAGGCATGGACGCGCTTCAGGCCGAAGTCTCCGGCAAGACCAAAAAAGGCGCTCGGGCGATCAAAATGAAGATCGGCGCCGTGCCGCTGGCCGAGGATTTCGCCCGCATCGATGCGGTCAAGGAAGCCGTCGGCCCCGGCGTCAGCGTCCTGGTCGATGCCAACAACGCCTATAATCGCCTTGATGCCCTCAAGATGGCGCGGTTCCTCGAAACCCGCGATATCTACTGGTTTGAAGAACCCCTTTCGCCCGAAGACAATGACGGTGCCGCCGATCTCGTGCGCCGCACCGATCTCCCCATTGCCCTGGGCGAAAACGAATATACCGTCACTGGCTTCCGCGATCTGATCGACGCCAAGGCCGCCGACGTGCTCAATGCCGATGCCCAGATTCTGGGCGGCATCACCGAATGGCAGAAGTGCGTTCACTATGCCGACGCCCACCATATTCCCGTCGCCCCTCATGGCGATCAGGAAATCCACGTGCATCTGGTGGCCGCCGTCCCAAACGGGCTCATCGTCGAATATTACGACAACAGCCTCAACCGCCTGAAGGACGCCATGTTCCATCAGCAGCTCGAGGTCAATGCCGATGGCTCCATCACGGCGCCAACGCGCCCGGGTCTGGGGTTCGATCTCAACCACGCTGCCTTGGAAAAATTCAAGGTCGAGGGCTAAGCCCAAAGGTGCTCCGGTCAGGCCGGAGCGCCGCTTCGTATCGTTCAAGAGGAGGAAGACAATGAAGCATCTCAATAAATGGCTGGCATCGCTCGCCATTGCCGGCGTTTCCACGCTGGCCGGCCCCGCTTTTGCACAGGACAAGCCGGGCGAAGAACTGATCGTCTATACCGGCACCGGCATCCCCACCGATTTCGCCGACGCGCTGGTCGAGCCGTTCTCCAAGTTCATGGAAGAAAAATATGGCGTGCCGGTCCACGTTCGCACCGTGCCGGGCGCTATTCCCACCGTCTGGGCGCAGCTGCAGACCGAATGGCCCAATCCGACAGGCGACGTCTATTGGCTCTACAATCAGAACATTCGCGAGGGCATCGATCTCGGCTACTGGCTTCCCCTGCAGGATAAGTTCACGCCCGAGGAATGGGCGAGCTTTGATCAGGGCGCGATGAAGACGCTCAATACGCAGGGCTATTCCGCTCCCATGGAAGTTTCCGCCTGGGTTCTAGCGGTCCAGAACACGGTGCCGGCAGATGCGGTCACCTCGATGGCCGATCTGGCCAAACCCGAATTTGCCCATCGCATCACTTTCGACTCGGCCTTGTCGGTCGGTAGCGGCTACAATGCCATCGCGGCGGCGGCGGCCATTCGTGGCGATGATTGGCATACCTGGTTCAAGGACGGCACGTTCGACGAGGCCGCGGCGCGTCCCGCCTTCGACCTTGTGGCCACCTGGGCCGCCAATGCCCTGACGCTGACCCAAGGCTCCGGCTCCATCCGTCCTTTGCTGCGCCGCGGCGAAGCGCTGATCTCTGCCTGGTGGTGGCATAACACGGTGGAAGAGCTGGCTGCCGGCACGGCGATCCATATCGTGGAACCCAAGGAAGGCGTGGTTGCGCTCATCCAGTCGGGTCCGGTGATTTCGTCCAAGACCAAAAATCCGATTGCGGCCGTCGAATGGGCCAAGTTCGTCCAATCCCCGATCGCTACGGAAATTGCCCTGAAAGTCGGCTACCTCAACAAGTTGCCGCGCACCGGCGAGGTTGCCTCTCCTGAATGGCAGGACTTTACCAGCAAGGCGAAATTCCTCTGGGTCGACGATTTCCGCGATGCCATGCTCGACCCCGCCTACAACGAAAAAGTTCTCGATCTCTACAACCGGGTCGTCATCCAGGGACAGTAGTCATCGTCACTCCGACGCGGAAAACCAATGAAAAATATTCATCCCGACGCTGAAATAGCCGACGATGAAGGATACAGGATCTTGCGGCGACGTCTTCGCCGCGAGGTACTTTTCTTCCGGCTCTGCACCCTGCCCGCGGTTCTGGTGACGACACTGGTTGCCCTCGTTCCCTTGGGGCTGTTGTTCTTCAACAGCCTCAAGAACCAGCACAGCGGCGCACCCTCGCTCGAATATTACATTGCCTCGTTCGGCAATGCCTTTTTCATGCGCACCCTGGCCACCACCATCATGATGGCGGCAGGCGTCACCATCGCCGCCCTCGTGCTTGCTTTGCCGCTAGCCTACCTGCTGGCGCGGCGCACCGCTCTGCGCAATGTCATCATGCCCATCATCACCATTCCGCGCATGCTGCCCTTCGTCGTCATCGGCTACGCCATGATCCTGCTGCTGGCGCCGATGACCGGCATCGCCAATCGCGTCCTCATGGGGCTGGGCATCCTGTCCCAACCCGCCTTCATTTTGTTCGACTGGCCGGGTCAGGCCATAGCCTTCGTCTATACGGGCATCGTTGTTGCCACGGCGGTTCTCAGCGGCGTGCTGATGTCGGTCGATCCCCAGCTCGAAGACGCGGCGATCAGCATGGGCGCCACGCGCCTGCGTGCGTTCTTCGTCGTCACCATTCCACTGGCTATTCCGGGGATCATCGCCGCCAGCGCCCTGATCTTCACCTCGATCGTTACGTCCTACGCCATTCCTGTCATGCTCAACGGGCGAGTGCCTTACATGGTGTCGCTGCTCATCGCCAGTAACCTGCTCACCCTCCAGCAGCCCCATCTTGCTTATGCCCAGGCAGTCATCGTGTCGGTTCTCGCCATCGGCGTCACCGGCCTCTCCCAGTATATCCTGCTGCGCTACGGTCAAAACGGAGGCCGCAAATGAGCGCCATCACCGAAACTTCGGCACCGATGCGCCGCTGGACCTTCGGCGGTCTCTTCGGCACCGGCGTGCTGGTCGTCTATGTCGGCATCATGCTGATCTGGCTACTGTTCCCCATCGTTCTGGTGCTGCTGGCTTCGTTCCAGGGGCGGCTGGAAGTCTCGCTCTCGCTGTCGGACTTCAACCTTGATGCCTACAAGGCCATTCCCCCCGCCTATTGGGAAGCATTCTGGTTCACCGTCCGCACCGCGCTGACCGCTACGGCCGTGGCCCTTCTCATCGCCATTCCCGCCGCCTGGGCCATGGTGCGCGGCAAGCTGCGCGGACGCCGCATCATGAGCAATCTGGTGCTGATCCCCGACGTGGTGCCACAACTGATCCTGGGCATCGCCCTGCTCACGGTGTTCATCCCGTTACACCTTAACAATAGCTTCGCCGGCGTTCTGCTGGCTCTCGTCGCCCTCAGCCTCTCCACCGGCCTGCGCTTCACCGAAGCGCTCCTGGAAGGCCTGCCCGAAGAATATGAGCAGGCCGCACAAACCCTGGGCGCCGGCCGTTTGACGACGTTCCGCCTGGTCACCCTGCCGCTCATCGCGCCCGGCGTCGCCATCGCCGCGCTTTTCATCTTCATGCAGAACCTGGTGACGTTCGAATTGCTGTTCTTCATTGCCGGCCCCAATGCCAGCCCGATCGCCATTCGCCTCTTCAGCGATATCGTCGATCGCGGCGTGCTGCCCTATGCCGTCGCAATGGCCGGCGTTCTCGTCTACGTCGCCATGGCGTTCTACACCCTCGTCGCGGTCGTCCTCGGGCCGAAATATATGGCTGGCTCCGTCATGAGCCGGAAAGGTTGATGTCCATGCGTTCTTCAGATCAATCCACGTCGCAGCCGGTTCATATCGAGCGCGTCCGTAAGTCCTTCGGCACCTTTACGGCAGTCAGCGATTTCACGCTCCACATCGCGGCCGGCGAGTTCGTCACCTTCCTCGGACCGAGCGGTTGCGGCAAGACCACGACCCTCAAGATGCTATCGGGCCTGTTGCCGCAGGACGGTGGCGAAATCCGCTTCGGGGACCGCCGTATCGACATGCTGCCCGCCAATAAGCGCAATATCGGGCTGGTCTTCCAGAACTACGCCCTGTTTCCCCACATGACGGTGGCGGAAAACATCGGCTTTGGCCTGCGCATGCGCCACTGGTCCAAAGCCGACAAGAAGGAGCGCGTCGACCAGCTCCTCGCCCTCGTTCGCCTGGAAGGCCTTGCCGACCGCAAGCCCGACCAGCTCAGCGGCGGCCAGCAGCAACGCGTCGCCGTCGCCCGCGCCCTGGCCTTCAAGCCCGATCTCGTCCTGCTCGATGAACCACTGTCCAACCTTGATGCCAAACTGCGCGAACAGGTGCGTCTCGACCTGCGCGATATCCAGCGCGAAGCCAAACAGACCACGGTATTCGTCACCCACGATCAGGTCGAAGCCCTGGTGATGAGCGACAGGATTGTCTTGATGAACGGTGGCCACATCGAGCAGATCGGCACCCCGGTCGATCTTTACGCCACCCCCGCCACCGAGTTCGGTGCACGCTTCGTCGGCGCCAATAACCTGTTTGCCGCCAAACTGGCAGAAACCGGCACCACACCGCGCGCCACGCTGGACGGCTCCTCCCAGACCGCCCCCCTGACCTCGGTCTCGACGCTGCTGACCGAGATCGGCGCTCCGATCTGGTACTGCGTCCGCCCCGAGCACATCCGCACCCGCAAGAGCGGAGAGACCGCTGCTGATTCCGGCCTTACCACGTTTGAGGGCCGGGTTACCGACAAGGTCTATCAGGGCACCACGATCCTGGTCGATATCGAGCTGAAAGGCCTTGGCAAGCTGCGCGCCGAACGCCCCACCTCCGAAGCCGCCCACCTCAATGTCGGCGATGACATCGACATCTTCATCGAACAAGCCCACGCCGTTCCCAGAGCCTGAAACTCGACAGGATGTAGTCGTGTCTAGGGCATTGGATTTTCATGTTGAACCTCTGATGGAATTGTTCTGCTCCCATTTTCTGAAGCGCCGGTTAGTAGAGTTTCTGGGCTGAGATCGCCACCGGGAATTTGCAGCCTAAATAGGCGGACGCTCCATACCGCATATTATGCGAATCCTGGGGCGTCCGGTTTGCGCCCCCATTTCAGATGAGGTGGATGGCTCCCGCTCCCGGCATCTGAGTGCCAAAGTGGGTTTGCTATCAGGCAACCCGAGCAAAGGAGCCATCCGCCATGCAGATTACCACCGTGGGCCTCGATCT
>NZ_JAQGJM010000041.1 GCF_028290625.1 Devosia sp. | reverse complement strand
GAGCAAGGGGGGCATCCGCAAGGTGGCCTTCGACTTCTCGGAAGAGCATATTCTTGCCGCGGTGGACGGCTCGCTGGCCGCCCTGCGTACCGACTATCTCGACCTTCTGCTGCTGCATCGGCCCGATGCGCTGGTGGAGCCCGAGGAGGTCGCGGCAGCCTTCGACAAGCTGCAGGCGGCCGGCAAGGTTCCCATTTCGGCGTTTCCAACCAGACGCCGGGCCAGATCGAACTGCTCAAGACCGCGGTCCAACAGCCACTGGTGGTCAATCAGGTGCAGCTCAGCATCACCCACGCCCCCCTGATCGCCCAAGGCGTTGCCGCCAACATGGCCGGTCTCGACCAGTCGATCTCCCGCGATGTCGGCCTGCTCGACTATTCCCGTCTTAGCGACATGATGCTGCAGGCGTGGTCGCCATTCCAGAAGGGCTTCTTCGATGGCGTGTTCCTGGGCGATCGCGAGAATTTCGCTGAGCTCAATGACGCCATCGACGAGCTGGCCGAAACCTATGGCGTAACGCCGACCGGCATCGCCGTGGCCTGGATCACCCGCCATCCGGCCAATATCCAGGTCGTGCTGGGCACGACCAAGCCAAACCGTGTCACCGATGCGGCAGCCGGTTCGTCCGTGCCGCTGACGCGTCACGAGTGGTACCGTCTGTTCACCGCGGCCGGACACGTACTCCCCTAACCAGCGGCCTCATTAGACGCCGATAGAGCACCGCCCCCGGATGCCCTCATTCGAGGCCGTCATGCGGATATCTCTGTTTCGCATGGCGTGGACCAGCAGGCAAAACGGACCGATCTACTTCAGCGATCGGTCAGTTGGCCACTTGCGCCGACCCAAGACTAAGTGTGGAATCCTAACGTGACTTTTTCATCTCGTGCGATCGAAACTCCAGCGCCCTGCTGCTCCACCCTCCGATGCGGCGACCTTCGCTGCATGCCGCTATGTCGCAGGTGTTGGCCGCATGGTGGGCGCGGCGCAAACTACGGCGCAAGCTTCATGGGACCGAACCGCGCCTGTTGCGAGACATAGGGGTTGATCCGAGTGAAATCTACCACAGGCACCCCAGGACGATCAGCGAAATCCCCGGCGACACACTTCCCAACTCATCGGTGTTGGTGTGAGGCTACGTCCAGGACATTCTTGCGCAGCGGTGATTGCCGGCGGAACCGAACCTGGATGGCTACATCCACGCCTTCCTTGATCACGTCGATACGCCGATTGGTGGCTGAAAGCTGCACGCGTACCTTGGGGGTGGGAGGCCAGATAGCGGGAGACGATCGCCGCAACCAGGCATCTCGGCTATCACGAACTGGTGGAGATCGCATTGCCGCTTGGTCATTCCAATCGCCAGGCTCTCGCCGTCGCCGGCGACAATGCGGGCGCGCAAAAACTGGTCGCCGAGTTCATTGATCGGTTGGGCTTCGACGCGGTCGACGTGCCGTCTCCGGTGGTCTGGTGTTGGCCCAAAGGCCCAGACCTTGCAGCGGCAGGCGCAGTGTCGGGCAATTATCGACCATGTGACCGCGTTCGCAAATCCCTTCAACGCCGCAGGCGTGCGGGCGATGCGGCAGTTGCCTCAGGTCGCGGAGCAGAGTTCCTGGTCTTAGAGCGGGCAATCGGGGCTTTAGCCGCATCAGCAGTGCGCCATCGGCAGACATTGTCCGCGCTGATCTGGCACTTTGGTCTCCTCCAACAATGAGTAAAGTCGGCCCACTGGAGGAGACGGACTATGAAGGCTTCGCGATTTAGCGAGGAACAGATCATCGGCGTGATCAAGGAGCAGCAGGTAGGGGAAGCCGACTGCCGATGTGGAGTCTGGATCAAGGTCGCGACGTGGGAGAACTCTCGGGTGTAGGCGGCATCATTTGGAAACCTGCCATTGTTGCCAGGTCGCGGTCGCCAAGGCCGGCACCTCGGCAGGTGGCACCGGTCTTGCGAACAGGTATCCCTGCACCCGCGTACAGCCCTCGTCCGCCAGGAACTGGGCCTGAATGGGCGTCTCGACGCCCTCGGCGACTACTTCAAGGTCGAGTGATTTGGCGAGGCCGATAATGGCTCGGATGATGACGGCAGACTGGTTGGTGCGGCCGATGTCGGCAATGAACGATCGATCGATCTTGAGAACCTCGACAGGGAAGTGCTTCAAGTGAATCAGCGAGCCGTAGCCGGTACCGAAGTCGTCCAGCGCCACTCTGATGCCACTTTGCGTTAGGATTTTCAACTGATCGGCCACTTCGTCGGCTTGCCGCCCCATGAACGCTGTTTCTGTCACCTCGATTTCGATCAATTCGGGCGGCACTCGAAAGCGGGCGAGACCGGCAAGCACACCGGCCGAGAAATGCCTCTCTCCCAGTTCGATGGCCGATGCGTTGATCGCAATTCGGCCGATCGGCAGGCCCCGATCGAGCCACCCCCTGATGTCGGTCAGGATGCGGGAGCGCATCCGCTCGGACAGCAACATGGCGAGCTCCGGATCCTTGAACGCCTCGATGATGGCACCCGGGGGCTGGATCCCCTTACTCGGATGACGCCAGCGCAAGAGGGCTTCAAACCCCGTGGTGCGTCCCGTCGAGAGATCTATTTGCGGCTGATAGAAGGGAAAGACTTGGTCCTCAGAGAGTGCAGTTCTTGCCTGCTCTGAAACCTGCAGAGTGCGCAGCCATTCGCGTCGCAGCCTGGGGGAGTATGGGACGGCCCTCCGTTGGGAGCCCATTCTTGCCAGCGACAGCGCCAGTTCGGCATCCTTGAGGAGTGCGTCGGCATCGCGCCCATTATCAGGAAAGACAGCAACACCCGCGTGGGTGGCGCAGTTGAGTCCTGCTCCGACCAAGTGCTTCCGGAGGCCTGCACTGATCGTGTCGGCCATCACTGCGGCACGGGACCGGTGCGGCAGTTCAGGTATGATGATTGCAAACGCATCATCTCCTACCCTGGCTACTCGCTCCGCTCCGCAACTCAGCCCCTTGAGCCAGTCGCCCACAGAACGAAGCGCGCCCTCGGCCCGTCTCTCCGCGAACTGGTTGGTGATATCCTGAAGGTGGTCGAGCCCGATCAATAGAATTCCCACCCTGCTTCCCGCGCCATCAGCCTGACGGAGAGCAGCTTGCAGACGGCTGCGGAATTGGATGCGATTGGGGAGGCCCGTAAGCGGATCGTGGTTCGATGCATCCCAGACCTCCGACTCCAGCCGCCTCCGTTCACTGATATCCGCGCAGACTCCGGAAACCCAAACGCCGTCCACACGACTGTCATCCCGAAGCCCTACTAGGTGGATACAGCGTTGGGGCTCGCCTGGAACTGAGATCTCTAGATCTAGATCTAGATCGAAGAGGTCCCCAAGCTCGATCGCGGACGCCATTTTCTCGCGTAATATGTGCCGGGTCCCCTCGGCGCAGCGGTGCAATACGTCGTCAAATGAGAGGCTCTGATCCTCGGGAAGCCCTAGAATGCGGGCGAAGCCCCTGGACACGCCAAAAGAGTTGCTCGAAGCTTCGTACTCAAAATAACCTGCCCCAATCAGTTCCTCGATGTTGCCGAACCAAGACCTCCAATGGCGCAGCCAGACGCTTCTCTCAGCCATGGTTGGCACTGGCTGATCGCCAACTGCCGCGCAACCAAGCGGCACCGCCCCGTGCGATTGACCCGTGTCGTCGGTGATTTGGAGGATCGGGTTGAGTCGGCGAAGAAGGGGTAGCGCGCGGGTCCGGGCGAGCACTTGCGCCGCCATGGGGTCACTAAGCTCCATGCCGTCAGTGTCGGCCAGTTCTCCGTGGTCACCGCGTAGGTGAAAGAAGAAGCGTGGCATTGGTTTCCTGATTAGCCAGATGTGGTCGGGCAGGCCGAAGTGAGTTCGGCCCTGGTAGCCAGAGGATCGGTGGCACCCTCAACCTCGGCCATGACGGACAGTACCGCCACCGAAGCTAGCCAGCCCGACGCGGTGATGGCAAATGCATTGATTTCACTGCGATATGTCCATCGTGCATATCGTCCAGAGAAACGGCCCCTTTGAAGTCCCACGTCGTTGTCGCTATGCAGGGGGGCTGCCATTCTATGGGGAACGCCGGATGCCGTCTCGGAAAGACGCCAAGTTTGACCTCAATTTGTTGGTCGTTTTCGATGCCGTGATGCGGGAGCGAAGCGTTACTCGCGCGGCCGAAAGATTGTCGATCAGTCAGCCGGCTTTGAGCCACGCGCTGAGGCGGCTTCGGCTAGCTATGGACGATGAGCTCTTCATCCGGACGCCAACCGGGATGGTGCCAACGCCACGCGCCGAGCGGCTAGCCCCTTCCATCCGGCAGTCGCTCGACCTGCTGCACGGATCGCTCGAGCCAACCCAGTTCAACCCCTGGACGGCGAGCAGGACGTTCCGGATTGCCGTCGACAATTACGCGGCCGTGCTGCTGGCGAGACCGCTTGTCGCCCGCGCGAGCGAGATCGCTCCCCAAGTCTTGCTCGACCTTAGGCCTGTCGATCTGCTGAACGTCCCGGATGGGTTGGACCGCGGCGAACTGGACCTCGCCTTGGGGTCGTTCGCTCATGAGGGAGAAAGATTTTCACGCAAGCGGTTGCGGCGCGATGAGTTCGTGGCGGTGTTTCGCAAAGATCATCCCGCGGCGGGTTCCAAGGACCTCTCGATCGAGGAGTTCGCGGTGCTGCGGCATCTTGAAGTCACGTCGGTTCAGCACTCGATTGCCTCCATCGACGAAGCCCTTGATCAGCAGGGACTGACACGGCGGATCGCGCTGCGGGCACCCTTCCTGGCGGCGGAGCGAATCTTGAGGACTTCCGACTTGGTTGCGGTCCTTCCCCGGCCGGTCGCAGACGAACTGGCGAGGGAAGGTCCCCTGGCGGTTCGCGGCCTGTTCCATTCCGCCTCGAGCATCGACACGGTGATGATGTGGCCGCGCCGACTGGATGATCAGCCGGCGCACCAATGGCTGCGTGAGACCGTGCAGTCGGTATGCAAGGAAGCATCACGCACGCCGCTGGCATAAGCGGTCCCAGTACGAGGCGGTCACCGATGTGCTGGAAGCACCGTGCGGAGGTTAGAATCTGTGAGTAAGAGTGTTCACGACATACCGCTGCGCGGGTCGTCCGGAACACTCCAAGGATTGCAATTATGATTCATCACGAGGCGGGAAACCCACCTTATGGAATCGGCAGTCTATTGGCCTGCGACCTCGACGGTGACGTGCGAAAGATCGTGAATGTGGGCCAGCTTGGCTTTATAGACCGCCACAGACTTGGGCGCTCGGGATGCAATCGAAACGATCGCCGCATGGTGTCCCGGCCCGACCTGCCATACGTGCAGGTCGTTGATTTTGTCACCATCGACTTCGATCAACTCGCGGATTTCTTCCGGCAGGTCTTCGCTTTCCGGCATATAGTCGAGCAGGACGCCGCCAGCATTGCGGACAAGGCCCCACGACCAACGAGCGATCACCAAAGCACCGACGACGCCCATCGCTGGATCAAGCCAGAGCCATCCATAGAAGCTGCCAAACAGCAGGGCGACAATCGCCAGTACGGAAGTGAGTGCATCGGCCAGCACGTGCAGATAGGCGGCGCGCAGATTATTGTCCTTGCCTCCGCCATGGTCATGGCCGTGCCCATCACTATGGCCATGGCCGTGGTGCGAATGATCGTCGCGCAGTACCCAGGCGCTGAGCAAGGCTGGCACCCGGCGAAACCTCGGTTCGCCGTAGCATGGGCAACAATGCCTTGCGAGCGCGGGGATAGGAGGTCAGCGAATGCAGGTGAACGTCTTTCACTCGGATTGAGGACCAGCTGCAGACCGAGCTGCTGGTGTTGCCGATGTCACCAGAGGCGGCGATACCGCCCCAATATCGCGTCGGCTGGACTTATTATGCGACGGTGGACACCGGCG
This sequence comes from Devosia sp., assembly GCF_028290625.1. Lineage (GTDB taxonomy): Bacteria > Pseudomonadota > Alphaproteobacteria > Rhizobiales > Devosiaceae > Devosia. The sequence continues at coordinate 745 of NZ_JAQGJM010000041.1, read as the reverse complement.
ACCGGATGTTCGGCGACATCGATGCTCGGGGTATCGAGGCTGAAATTGCCAGCAGCGGTTTTGCACTGGTCAAACCGGAAGCGCCGGATCGTCGGACCTATTGATGTAGAAGGTTGGCCCGCCGATTTACTCATTGCAGAAAGCCTCCATGAGGTGATCGATGGCGAGGTGGAGCTGGACTAGACCCGGCTTGCACCGTATCGCGTGAGGCCACGCGGCTTGTAGACCGACAACACGGTGGCTAGGAGCAGCAATAGGAGGCCGCCCGCACTATGGAGGATGACCGCAGCACGCCCGCCGTTCCAGGTGCCCATATTCCCTGCCATTGCGGCCTCGCCCAAGGCGTCGATGATCGGCGTCTGCAGGAGCAGTACGACGACAGCCAACACCGTGAGTGCTAATTTGAAAATGATCCAGTAATAGCGGAACAACCCCCAGGGCGTGCCCAATGACTGGGCAACCCCGAACAGCAGGGACGCCACCCCCAAAAGGCACGATGACCCACCAGTTTGATGCGGATCGCCAAGATGAGCAATGCCGAGATTGCGAAGCTCGTGGGTACTGCCCGCGATGTGGGCATCAACGTCTTCGATCACGCCGACATCTATGGTGGTGAGCTCCATCGCTGCGAAAGCCGCTTCGGGGAGGCGGTCACCTTCACCGCCGCCGAGCGCGAAGCCGTGGTGATTCAGAGCAAGGGGGGCATCCGCAAGGTGGCCTTCGACTTCTCGGAAGAGCATATTCT
>NZ_JAQGJM010000037.1 GCF_028290625.1 Devosia sp. | reverse complement strand
CGACCGGTGGCGTGGAATTCCACAAGGCGGCAATTTCCAACCTCGATGCAGCCGCTCTGTCGAGCGACAACATGATCAAGACCTTCGACACCTTCCGCAAGGTCCTGAGCTATGCCGACGCCAACGCCTCCAACCGCGACTGGAACCTTGCCACCGCGATGGTGATCGAGAACCAGGCGGCGTTCCAGTTCATGGGCGACTGGGCCAAGGGTGAGTTCAGCGTTGCCAACAAGACTGCCAACACTGACTACATCTGCGCACCGGCGCCGGGCACGCAGGGGACCTACATCTTCCTCGCTGACTTCTGGGGCTTCTTCCCGGTATCGGATCCGGCGGCGAAGGCAGCACAGATGGAAATGGCCACGTTGACCATGGATCCTGCGGTGCAGACCGAGTTCAACATCCGCAAGGGTTCGATCCCGGCCCGCATCGACATCGATCCTTCGGCATTCGACGCCTGCGGCCAGGCCGCAATCGCCGACCGTGCAGCGGCCGGCGAAACCGGCAGCATCATTCCCTCGCTCGCCCAGAACCACGCGCAGTCGCGCGAGGTTCGCGGCGTGTTCGAGGACGTGATCACCACCTTCGCCAACGATCCGTCGATGACTTCAGCCGATGCGGTGCAGCAGCTTCAGGACGGCCTCGCTTCGCTGTAACATGCAGGCGGAAGCGCAACGAACCGGGACGGGGCCGTTGGCCCCGTCCTTTTGCTTGGCGGACGGCGTTGGTCGTCCTCGACAACAGGTGACAGACATGAATTTTCCGATCCACCCGGCCAGCATATCGCGCTTCATGCGAGCGGACCTGCCGACGCGACCCCACCAGTACAAGATGCTGGTCGACGGCAAATGGACGCCATCCCTGTCCGGCGAAACCTTCACTCGGCAATCGCCCGGCAACGACATGATCGTGGGCGAGTATGCCAAGGCTGGCGCTGCCGACGTCGATCTGGCGGTGACCGCCGCGCGCAAAGCCTTTGACGCCGGGTCCTGGGCCTACATGGCCGCCGAGGATCGCGCACGCATCCTGACCCGGACTGCCGAGCTTATCCGCCAGAACGCCGATCGCATCGCGCTGCTTGAGGCGCTCGAAAGCGGCAAAGTGATTTCCCAGGCCCGGGCCGAAATGGATTGGTCCGCCAACCTCTGGGACTATTGCGCGGCGGTGGCACGCACCCTGCATGGCGACAGCCACAACAATTTGGGCGCCAACCTCATCGCCAACGTCATGCGCGAGCCGATCGGCGTCGTGTCCATCATCACGCCATGGAACTTCCCGCTCCTGATCATCTCGCAGAAGCTGCCCTTTGCGCTCGCTGCAGGCTGCACCGCGGTGGTCAAGCCGAGCGAGTTTACCTCGGCGACCACGCTCATCCTGGGGGAATTGCTGCTGGAGGCCGGGCTGCCGGCAGGCGTCGTCAATATCGTGACCGGTTTCGGCAATACGGCCGGGCAGCGGATGCTCGATCACGCTGCCGTCGACATGATTTCGTTTACCGGCTCGACCAATGTCGGCAAGCTCGCCGTACGGGCTTCCGCCGGCACGCTCAAGAAGGTCTCGCTCGAGTTGGGCGGCAAGAATGCACAGGTGGTCTTTGCCGACGCAAACCTCGAGGAAGCAGCGGACGCCATCATCGAGGGTGCCTTCAAGAATGCCGGTGAAAGCTGCAATTGCGGCGCCCGCCTGATTGTTGAGCGCTCGGTCCGCGACGAACTGGTGGAACGCGTTGTGGAGCGGGCCCGGCAGGTGCAGGTCGGCGATCCGCTCGACCCGGCCGCCCAGATCGGCGCTATCATCAATCAGGCGCAGCTCGACAAGATTGTCGGCTTTGTCGATGGTGCCAAGCGCGACGGCGTCGAGGTGCTGCTGGGCGAGGGCAGGGTGCCTTCCGATGCCGGTCTCTTCGTCTATCCATCGATCCTCATGGGCGTCGATCGTCACATGCCCGTCGCCAATGACGAGATCTTTGGCCCGGTATTGTCGGTCATGACTTTCGAGACTGCGGAGGAGGCGCTATCCATCGCCAATCAGAGCGAATACGGCCTGTCGGCGGCGGTTTGGACATCGGACTACGAGACGGCCATCACCTTTAGCCGCCGCCTGCAGGCCGGCACGATTTGGGTCAACACCTATTCCTCGGGTCCGGCCGAATTGCCTTTTGGCGGCTACAAGCAAAGCGGCATCGGGCGCGAGAATGGGCGAGCGGGGGTGGAGGAATTCACCGAGCTCAAGACCGTGCAGTTCCATTTCGGCGGCCGGCAGAACTGGTGGGCCAACGGCCGCCGTTGACTGTCGCGATCGCATGAAGAAACGCCGGGCAATAGGCCCGGCGTTTCTTTTTTCAAGCTAGCCCCGGCCGTCGGGATAGATGGCCGGTCCCTTCAACTCGATCTTGTTGCCGAACGGGTCGAGAAAATAGAATGACTGACCGACACCCCGTGCGCCGCCATGCATGGCTTCGCGGTCGATCTCGATGCCACACGATTGCAGATGCGCCTTCACCGCCTCCGGATCGAACGGGTTGACCGCGATACAGACGTGATCGACGTTCCGCCCGCCTGAGATGGGCGGCACCGCATCATGTGCGCCAGGATGCGATATGTCCCAAAGCACGATGAGGGCGGAGCCGCACCAGACCTGTTCCATACCCAGGTCCGGGTAAGAGTAGCCCGACACACAGCCCAGGCCGTCTACGTAGAATTTGAGGGCCTGTTCCATGTTGCCGACCAGGAACACGACATGGTCGATGCCGACGATGGAATAGGGAGGACGCGTTGATGTCATGTTTCGTTGCGGCTCGCGCCGCCCTTTCGGTGAAGTGTCAATTGTGAACGCGTTCCCACTGTCGCGACGCGTGTGAGGCCATGCTGGCCTCTACCAGGGCAACAATCCGCTTGGCATCGGCGAAAGTGGGCCAGGCCGGCCGATTGAGCGCTATCGACTCGATGACCTTGGAGACTTCGAGCGTCTTGATCTCGTTATAGCCAAGACCAAAATTCGGCAGCGGCAGGAAGCTGGCATAGTCCGGTTGCTCTGGACCAACGTCGATGGCCCGGAAGCCTTGCTGGCCAGCCGGGTCGGAGAATTTGAAGACGTTCAGGCGGGTAATCTCGTCATAGTCGTAGGTGATGGAGCCCTTGGTCCCATAGATTTCGTAGCGCTGCATGAAGCGCTTGCCGGTGGCGATGCGGCTGAAATCAATGGTGCCGACGGCGCCGGATTTGGTGCGACAGATCACCATGCCCAGATCGGGGTTAGTCACCGTACGCGTTTCGGTCGCGGCACCCGTGGCCACCTGGCCATAGACGGCGCCGGCGACATAAGGACGGGTTTCGAAAATCACGGGGCAATGAGCGGTGAGTTCATCGACCTCGCCCACGAGATAGTCGATGAAGCTGAAAACGTGCGAGCCGGTGTCGCCGACAATTCCGGTGCGCGCCTGCTCGCCGTCTAGCCGCCAGATGAAAGGGGCATCCGGAGAGCCGTGGGTATCGACATGCTGAGTGGCCCGGAACATCGTGATCTCGCCGATCTCCCCGCCTTGAATCAGCGAACGCGCCAACTGGTGGGCCGGATTGATCGGGAAGGAGTGGCCGACCCTGGTGATGACGCCTTTCTCGGCGGCGAGGCGTACTAGTTCGTCGGCTTCCTCATTGGTGTCGGTAAACGGCTTTTCGCAATAGACGTGCTTGCCCGCGAGCAGCGCCGCTTTGGCCGCCTGGTAGTGGAACTTGTCGGGCAGGCAGATGTCGATGAGATCGACCTCCGGATCGGCAATGGCGGCTTCCCAACTGTCCGATATGTTCTCTACCTGAAGCGCCTTGGCGGCCTTGGTGACGGCCGTAAGGTCGGCGTCGACCAGCCATTTGATCCTCACCTCGGCCGGCAAGCCGGGAAACTGGCGGGCAAGGCCACTATAGGCGTTGCTGTGCACCCGGCCCATCCAGCCACACGCGCCCAGCACGGCGACGACGATCGTTTTCATTGTTCCCTCAAGCCTCTGTCGCCACCCTGGTGGCATTTTCGACGCTCGCTAGCCGGAAATTCAGCAAACGAGCGATTGAAAATTGCATCGATCTAATTTAGCGTCAAGCGGCAATCTACTGCACCTTTAGGAGACTTCCTTGCCCGACCAAACCAATCGATCACGCCCCCTCTGTTTTTCGGATGGCTACATATCAGCCGTGCTGTTCGAAAACGTGGAGAACCTCGAAGTCAGCGGCATCGTCGTCAATCTCAGCCCCGAAACCATCTGGATCGAAGGCGTGGTGAACGCGCCTATCCAGCGTTGGCGGTCGACCACCATCACGGCCAAGAAAATTCTCAAGGCCGACCGGATCGCCGTGCTCAAAGTGGAGCGCGCGGAGAATCTGGGCGGCGTCATGCATCGCGGCTGGAGCTGGTTTGGCGACATTTTCGCCGGTTTCCCACGCGAGACGCCGCTCTACGTGTCTTCCATCGACACCATCGGCACGGTCGAGGAAGATCCCAGGGCATTTACCCGGGAAGTGAGCACCAGGTCGGCCAAGCAGACCTTCGAGCTCAAGCTCAAGCTTTGGTGGTCGCCGGCCCAGACGGATGCCTTCATTCACAACGAGCATCCGTTCCTCGAGACCCATACCCAGATCCATGGCTTCGGACGCATGCAGAAGTTCCGCGAGCGCGATGCTGCGACTGTATACGAGGATGTCATCATGTCGCCCGGCTTCAGCCACGAGGCCTTCTGCCTCGTGACCGGACCGAACCAGTGGACCTACCCCTGGCATCGCTACTATGCCGACACCGATGCGGTCTGGCTGGCGGTCGAGCTTCACCCATAGAAAAACGCCTGGCGGGATCAGCGCCAGGCGTCCACTTCGCAGCCGGTTGGAAGCTCAGACGACCGCACCCGCCAGCATGATGGCAGCACCCTTCTCGCCGATCATGATCGATGGGGCATTGGTGTTGCCACTGACCAAGGTCGGCATGATCGATGAGTCGATCACCCGCAGCCCCTCGAGTCCGCGTACGCGTAACTGAGTGTCGACCACGGCCATGTCGTCATCGCCCATTTTGCATGTGCCCACCGGGTGATAGTCGGTCTTGCTCCATTCCCGGACATAGTCGGCGATCTCGGCATCTGAGCGGATGCCCTTTCCCGGCATGTATTCCGCTTCGATCAGATCTGCGAAGGCCGGCTGCGCCAGGATTTCGCGCGACTGCTTGAAACAGGCGATCGAACGGCGCAGGTCTTCATCGACGCCGAGGAAGTTGGGATCGACCAGCGGCCGGTCGATCGGATTGTCGCTCATCACCGTGACGCTGCCCCGGGCCTCCGGACGCAGATAGGCGGTATTGAGCGTCATGCCGTGGCCGGCGATCTTCTTGCGCCCATGATCGACCACATAGGCGGGCAGGAAATGCATCTGGTTATCGGGCCAGTCATCGTTGCCATCGGTGGCCAGGAACGCGCCGCCCTCGCAGACATTGGAGGTTACTGGGCCGGTCCGATAGAGCAGATATTGCAAGCCGTGCTTGATCGACGGTATCAGCTTGTCCTGCCCGTCATAGCTCATCGGCTTTTTCAGCGTGGCCACTGCATAGACGTCCAGGTGGTCCTGCAGGTTCTTGCCGACACCAGGCAGGTCATGCATGGGTTCGATGCCCACGGCCTTGAGCTCGTCGGCGGGTCCGATGCCCGAATGCAGCAGCAGCCGGGGCGAACCGATGGCGCCACTCGAAGAGATGACTTCGCGCGTCGCACGGGCGGTCTTGAGGTCGCTGCTGCCGCCGATCGTGTATTCTACGCCTGTAACCCGACCGCCACTGATTAGCAGGCGCAAGACGCGGGCCAAGGTGACCACGCTGAGGTTCGGGCGCGACTGCACGGGCCGCAGATAGGATACCGCCGAGCTGCCACGCCGCCGGTTACGCTGCGTGACTTGGTAGTAGCCGATGCCGTGCTGCTGGGCGCCGTTGAAATCGGGATTGAACGGATGGCCCGCCTGCTGGGCAGCCTTGACGAACAGGTCCGTCAGCGGCAGCGGGCTCACCTGATCCGAGACGGCCAGCGGGCCGTCGTCGCCATGATAGGGCGCGGTAAAGCGCTGGTTGGATTCGGCCTTGCGGAAATAGGGCAGGCAACCTGCGTAGCCCCAACCGGCATTACCCAGCGATTCCCATTGGTCGTAGTCGTTTTTGTTGCCGCGGATATAGACCATGGCATTGATCGAACTGCCGCCGCCCAAGGTCATGCCCTGGGGATAATGCATCTCGCGATTGTTGACGTGCTTCTGCGGTGTGGTCCGGAATTCCCAGCTTACCTTGGGCCCGACGAGCTTGGAGTACCCCGCGGGATAGTGAATGAGCCGGGAGGTGTCGGGCCCGCCCGCTTCCAGCAGCAGCACCGTGACGGTGGGATCGGCGCTGAGCCTGTTGGCCAGCACGCATCCAGCTGAGCCGCCGCCAACAATGATGTAGTCGAAGTCCATTTGCGAAAACCTTAGCTTGGATAGGGCCATGTGTGTGGCGAAGACGAGGCTATGCGTAGTCATACTCGACGGTCCCAACTAGAAGAGCAGCCTCCTCCGATCCGGAATGATTTGACAGCGGCCCAGTCAGCTCTTAGATCGATCTAATAGCGATATCGCGTGCGAAACTCAATCGAAAATTGGAGGGTCCCGTATGGTCAACATCGTGTTCGATATTGGCGGCGTACTGATCGACTGGAATCCAGAGCATCTCTACCGAACCGTCATTCCCAATGCGGATGAGCGTCATTTCTTCCTCACCGAGGTGTGCAACCCGGCGTGGAATGCGAAACAGGATCTGGGCCGGTCCTGGGCCGAGGCCGAGCAGGAGGCCGCACTCCGCTTTCCGCAATGGGCAGACGCAATTTCGCTCTACCGTAGCCGCTGGGACGAGATGGTCTCGGGCGCTATCCCGGGCGGCTTTGAGTTGCTCAGCGATCTCCATTCCAAGGGTCACAAGGTGACGGGCCTTTCCAATTGGAATCAGCACACCTTTCGCGAGATCGGCGACCGGTTCCCCATGCTCAGTCTACTGCAATGGGTCACGGTCTCCGGCGAGGTGGGCCTCGCCAAGCCCGACCCGGCCATCTATCGGCTCCACGCTTCCCGGCTAGAAAGCGAGCCCGCCCAGATCGTTTTCATCGACGACAATGTGCGCAATATCGAAGCGGCGATCGCCATGGGATGGCAGGGAATCCTGTTTGCCGACGCCGCCAGCACGCGGGCCGACCTGCAGCGTCTTGGACTTGTCTGAGCACGTTGAAACGTCAGTTGCTCGTTCGCTCGGAACGCGCTATTAGATCGATCTAATCATTTTGAAAGGGAACCAGAAATGACCAAAAAGCTAAGGTGGGGCCTGATTGGCGCCAGCAATATCGCGCGCGAATGGATGACCGCCTCCATCAACGGGAATCCCGATTGCGAGGTCGTGTCGGTCTATAGTCGCGACGCCGAACGCGGCGCGGCCTATGCCAAGGAGCTGAACCTGGCGCGGTCTTTCATCGATCTTGCAGCGTTCCTGGCCGATCCGGAACTCGACGCTGTCTACATCTCCACCACCAACGAGAAGCACGAGCAGGAGGCCGTCGCAGCGGCCAAGGCCGGAAAGCACATACTGTGCGAAAAGCCGCTCGCTCTCACCGCGGAATCGGCGCGCCGTATCCTCGAGGCCGCCAAGGAGGCGGGAGTCGTCCTCGGCACCAACCACCATCTGCGCAACATGGAATCCCACCGCGCCATCCGCGACGTGATCCAGTCGGGCCAGCTTGGCAAGATCACCTCGGCGCGCATCGGTTTCACCGTCGATCTGCCTGAGAAGCTGGCGCGCTGGCGCCTCAATGACCCCACCACCGGTGCTGGCGTGATTCTCGATCTGACGGTCCATGACATGGACTTGCTGCGCTATTATTTCGGCGCCGATCCCATCGCCGTCACCGGCATGGGGATTACCTCCGGGAATGCCCAGCATGGCATCAAGGACAATGTCATGACGATCTGGCAATTCCCCGATGACCTCCTGGTCGTCTGCCAGGATTCGTTCATGGTGCCGTTCGGCGGCACCGCGGTCGAGATTCACGGCACCAAGGGCTCCATTTCGGGCGACGGTATCCTCTGGCAGAAGCCGCAGGGCCGCGTCGATGTGAGCGATGCCCAAGGCAGCCATGAAATCCGGGTGCGCCACCTGGTTCCATACGATCGCACCATCACCGATTTCGTCGCCGCCGTGCGCGGGACCGGCGTTCCGTCGGTTACTGGCGAAGATGGCCTGCGCGCGCTCGAACTGGCGCTTGCTGCCACCGTGGCGATCGAAACCGGCAAGACCGTAAGGCTTTAGGATGGATGCATCGAGGGAGACGGAATTGAACGAGCTCGACTTCCAGAAGGGACTGCCCGCCGGGGGGGTACTTCACCGGCCCGCAAACCTTCTCGCCGTGGACGGGACATTTCCCGTGGCGGCGATGCGGCGCTCAGCTATCCGTCACAACCTCGATTGGATGGTCAGATACTGTGCGAAGCAGGGGATCGCCTTTGCTCCGCACGGCAAGACCCCGATGATACCGGCAACGTTTCACTGGCAGATGAATGCTGGTGCCTTCGCCATCAGCCTCGCGGACATGCGGCAGGTGCGCGTGGCAGTGGCGGCTGGCATCCAGTCCATCCTGCTGGCCAATGAGGTCATCGGCGCGGCCGACATAGCCGAACTCATCGACATCCTGATCACCCGTCCTGGCGTGACGTTCTACTGCCTCGTCGACTCGGTCGAGGGCGTGCGGCGGCTGGGAAGCGCGGCCCGGACCCGAGGCTTGGGACGGCCGATCGAGGTATTGTTGGAGGGCGGCATGCCGGGCGGTCGGTGCGGCGTTCGATCCGTCGAGGCCGGCCGTGTCGTCCTGGCGGAATTGGCGTACTGGCCCGAGCTGCATCTGCGCGGCATCGAGGGCTATGAAGGCGTCATAAAGCCCAGCGACGACAATGCCCAGACGGCCGTTGCCAACTATATCGACTTCCTGTCGGCTCTCGCCCGTGAGGCCGAGGTGACTGGTCTGTTCGATGGCGGGGAGATCCTGCTGTCGGCCGGGGGCACCAAGTTCCATGACATCGTCGTCGACCGGTTCAAGAGCGCTGGCCTGCGATCCCCGTCGATTATCGTCATTCGCTCGGGATGCTACCTATTCCATGACCACGGCATCTATGCCGCCGCCTTCAACGACATGGTCGCCCGCAGCGCTGCGGCGCTCCATGCAGGTGTCCTGCAACCGGCCCTTGAGGTCTGGGCCCAGGTCCTGTCTCGTCCCGAAGAGGGTATCGTCATACTCAACGCCGGCAAGCGCGACTGCCCCTATGACGCCGGCATGCCCACCGTGCTCAAGGCCTTCCGGCCCGAGAGCGAGACCTGGTTGGGGGATGTCACCGACCACGCGGTCTTCGCATTGCATGACCAGCATGGCTACGTGCGGGTCCCGCCCTCGTCGCCCCTGCAGGTGGGCGATCTGGTCGGGCTGGGCATTTCCCATCCCTGCACCTTGTTCGACAAGTGGCGAACCGTGCTGGAGATAGACGACGACTACAATATCCTCGATGTGCACGAGACCCATTTCTAGATGGATGACACCGATATCGTGGCGCGCCTTGCCGCGCTCGGCTTCACGCTGCCTCCGGCCGCCCCACCCCAGTTCGTTTATGTCCCGGTGGTCCTGCACCAGGGCATTGCCTATGTGAGCGGACAGATACCCAAACAGGGCGATGACGTGCTTTACACCGGAAAGGTGGGGGCGGAGGTCAGCCAGGAAGCAGCTATGGCCGCAGCAGAACTCTGCGTGCTCAATGCACTCTCGCAATTGCGACTGGTGCTCGGCTCGCTGGCCAGGATCGAGCGCGTGCTGAAGCTGACGGGCTTTGTCGCGTCAGCGCCTGGCTTCAATGCCCAGCCCAAGGTGATTGACGCAGCATCGACCCTGCTGGGCCAAGTTCTCGGCGAAAGCGGCCGCCACGCCCGCTCGGCCATCGGGGTTGCCGAATTGCCGAGGAACGTGCCGGTCGAGATCGAAATGACCCTGGCGATCAGAACGTCGCTCAGCTTTACCTGAGCACAACAATCCCGTTGGCGATATCCGCCGTGACGGCTGCCTGGCTACGGTCGGCCGGATCGCCGAAGCCGGCGCCGCCCGGCGTATGCACCACCAGCCAATCGCCGGCGGGCACCTTCTGACGGCCCTTGCCGCGCAGGACCTTGCCGGAGCCCAGGCCAACGTAACCCGCCGCCCCTTCGCCGCCGCCGGAGCGTCCGCGCGCCGGATGCTCGATCCGGTCCAACGCGGCGTAGATGTCGAAAGCGGCCGGTTCACGGTTGCTGATCTCGATGACTTGGCCGAGACCGCCCCGGAACGTGCCCTGGCCACCGCTGTTGCTGCGCAGTTCCTTCTTGCGGAAGAGCAGCGGTGAGATGGTTTCGATAATTTCCACCGGGACGCCGGACACGCCGCTGGGAAAGGCGGTGGCGGAAAGGCCATCCGAGGTGGGCCGCGCACCCACGCCTCCGGTCTGCACGGCCAGCACGGAGAAGCGGCTGATCGTGGATGTGGGATCGACGGCGTCAGCCGCATCGCTTTCGAGGATCAGATTCCATAGCGACGAGGCACCCTCGGCCGGCACCGCTATACCGGGGACCTGCTCGAGGCAGCCAAAGATGACGTCGGGCAGCATCTGGCCGATGATGTGGCGCGACGAAACGGGCGCGGGGCGTTGGGCATTGAGAATGCTGTCGGTGGGTGCTTTGACCTTGATTGGTTCGAGGGAGCCGGCATTGTTGGGAATGTCGGGTGCGATCAGCACGCGCACGCCATAGGTCGAATACGCCAATGCATAGTTGAGCGGGACATTGATGCCCTTGGCCGACGGCCCAGAGGTGCCGGAGAAGTCGATGGTGATGGTCTCTTTGGCGATGGTCAGCGTCGCCACGAGGTCGATCGGCTTTTCGTAGCCATCGACCCGCATCGATGCGGAGTAGCTGCCCTCCGCCAGCTTGGCGATTTCCGCCTGCACCGATTTGCGAGACTGCTCGACGATGTGATCGGCAAGCGGCTCGAGCGAGCTCAGTGAAAATTCGCGCATCATCTCGATGAGACGTTCAGCGCCGACGTCGTTGCAAGCGGCCAGCGACAGGATATCCCCCTCGGCCTCCGTAGGATAACGAGAATTGCCACGGACGATCGCGATGAGCGTGTCGTTGATGGCGCCACGATCAATCAGCTTCAGGAACGGCAGGTAGAGACCTTCCTCCACGACGTCGCGGCCGTCGGGACCAAAACCGATGCCGCCAATGTCAATCAGATGACTGGTGCAGGCAAATATGGCGACCAGCTTTCCGTCGAGAAAGGTCGGCGTCACCACGACCATGTCGTTGAGATGGCCGGTTCCCATCCAGGGGTCGTTTGTGATGTACACATCACCTTCCTGCATTTCCCTGGGCGGAAAGGCTTCGAGGAAGAACTTGACCGATTCCGCCATCGAATTCACGTGCCCGGGTGTGCCGGTAACGGCTTGCGCGAGCATGCGGCCACGAATGTCGAACACACCCGCCGACAGATCGCCGGACTCGCGAACGATCGGGCTGAAGGCGGTGCGAATGAGCGTTTGCGCCTGTTCCTCGACCACCGAGATCAGGCGGTTCCACATGATCTGGGTGTGGATGTCGGCCAGGGGGGAATGCAGATCCATCAGTTGGGCTCCTGCTGGGTGGTAAGAACAATATAGCCATAGGCATCGATCGAGGCGGCAAAGCTGGAGGTCACGACAGTCGACGTCTCGTCCTCTGCGATGACCGCGGGACCGGGAATGGTCTGCCCAGGGCCGACCTTGTCGCGCCAATAGATGGGGCTGTTGATGAAGCGCCCCAGGCGGGCGTCGAACAACTCCGTGGTGCCAATGGGCCTCGCGGGGCCACGGTCGGCGGGGGGCACGTACGCCACCGTATCGGCGCTTGCGGTGCCCCGGGCCGTTGCAGTGACGGCCCAGCTAAGCGCTTCGATATCCGCCCGCTCGATCTTCCGCTTGAACAGCGCGATGTAAGCGTCCGTGAACCGGGCAGCGAGCTGTTCTCGGTCGTCTTCGACGATCGGCCGGTCATCCAGGTTGATCTCGATCTCGTGACCCTGCCCGGAATAGCGGAGGAAGGCCGAGCGTTGGATGTCGATCGTGGCATCCGGCACCGCCTCGAGGATGACACCCGATGCCTCGGCGATCATTTCCTCGAATTGGCGGTTGATGGTCTCCGGTTCGATCTGGGAGATGCGCGTGAAGGTGCTGCGGACCACTTCATAAGCGACCGGCGCGCGCAGGAAGCCGACAGCCGAACCCACGCCAGCCCCGCGGGGCACGATCAGGCGGTCGATGCCAAGTTTTTCGGCGAGGCGCGCCGCGTGCAGAGGGGCGGCGCCGCCAAAGGCGACCATGGTCCGTGATCGGACGTCCTTGCCGCGCTCGATGGCATGAACGCGCGAGGCGTTGGCCATATTCTCTTCGACCATCTCGCAGATACCGAACGCACCCAACTCCGCCGTGGTGCCGAGGGCGCCCGAGATATGATTCATGATGGCAGCCAGCGACAGCGATCGGTCCAGCTTGATCGTACCACCGGCAAAATTGTTCGGGTCGATCTTGCCCAGGACCAAATCCGCGTCGGTCACCGTGGGCCGCTCGCCGCCGAGCCCGTAGCAGGCGGGACCGGGTTCGGAGGTCGCGCTTTCCGGCCCCACCTGGATGCGTGCCAGATTGTCGATCTTGGCTATCGAGCCACCCCCTGCACCGATCTCGACCATTTCGATTACCGGTATGCGGATGGGCATGCCGCTACCCTTCATAAAGCGCTTGGAGCGCGCGACTTCGAATGCCCGCGACTTCAACGGCTCGCTTTTGTCGATGACGCAGATCTTGGCCGTGGTCCCGCCCATGTCGAAGGACAACAGGTTGTCCACGCCGCATTGACGGCCCACGTGAGCCGCCAGGATTGCGCCGCCGGCCGGCCCGGATTCCACCAACCGGATCGGCAGTTCGCAGGCATTGTTGAGCGTGGTCAAACCACCGCCCGAGGTCATAAGCAGGGTCGGGGCCACCAGGCCCATCGCGTCGAGCTCCTGCCGCAGTCGCCGCAGGTAGCTAGCCATCAGCGGCTGGACATAGGCATTGGCGCAAGTCGTCATCAGGCGCTCATATTCGCGCACCTCGGGACAGACCTTGCTTGAGAGGGATATATAGGCCTCGGGCATCAATTGCGCGAGGCGCTCGGCGACCTGCTCCTCGTGGTCGGGCGAGACATAGCTGTGCAGGAAACCGACCGCGACGCTCGTTACGCCCGCCGCGCGCATGGTGGCGACGTGGCCGGGGAGACAGTCGAGATCGATGGGGATGACAACGCTGCCGTCGACAGCAATACGCTCGCGGATCGTGAGGCGCAGTTCCCGACCGACCAGGGGTTCGGGCTTCATCAGATTGATGTCGTACTGGTCGAAGCGGCTTTCCCGGCCGATCTCGATCACGTCGCGGAATCCCTCGGTCGTAATGAGCGCGGTGCGGGCACCCTTTCTCTCGATGAGCGCATTGGTGGCGAGGGTCGTGCCGTGGATGAAAAGATCGACTTCGCTGGCGGTCAACGACGCCCGCGCAAGTGTTTCGACAATGCCCCGGATGACGCCTTGTTCCGGTGCCCTGGGTGTCGTGAGCACTTTGGCGGTAAAACGGCTCGTGCCATATTCCAGAGCAACGTCGGTGAAGGTGCCGCCGATATCGGCGGCCAGTCGGCATGGAACTATGCGGGTCATCATTCCCTCAACGGAACTACGCAATGAAGATCATCTATTAGATCGATCTAACGCGCGAGTTTGCTGCCGTCAAGTCAGATGCGCCCTTGCGCCTGCCCTTGCTGCGCGTGGACGTGCCACCCTTGTGATCGATCCAACCATGTGCCACATGACTCAAACGCGCTGAACGGCGCCGGCGAGCGAGCTTTGGACAAGAGGAGCGAACTTTGGGTCAGAGAGTCACCCTCAACGATGTAGCTGAACATGCTGGCGTGTCGCGCTCCACCGCGTCGCTGGTGGTGCGAAATAGCAAGCTGATTGTGCCGGAGACGCATGAGAAGGTGCGCGCCTCCATGAAGGCGCTGGGCTATATCTATAACCAATCCGCCGGCAGCCTGCGATCACAGAAGACCAAGACGCTCGGCATGGTGATCGCGGATGTGTCCAACCCGTTCTACGCCATGCTTGCCGCAGGTATCGAATGGGCCTGCAACCAGATGGACTATCTTACAATTTTCGCCGACACGGCCGAGGACGGCCACCGCCAGAAGATGATTGTCGATCGTCTGATCCAGCACAACGTGGCCGGTGTATTCCTGTGCCCGGCAGGGGACGACAGCAATACAGATCTCAATGCTCTCAAGTCAGCCGATACCCCCGTCGTGCAGATCATGCGGCACGTGCCGGGCAATCTGGCCCCCTATGTCGGCCCGGACAACCTCGCCGGCGTGGAACTGGCGGTCGATCACGTTGTGTCGCTGGGCCGACGGTCGCTAGCTTATCTCGGCGGGCCGGTTGGCAAATCCTCCAGCGAGGAGCGCCTCAAGGGGTTTCACGATGGCCTGCGCAAGCACAGGCTGACGCCTCGTCCCGAGTTCATCCTCTCGGCGGGTATTAATCGCCGCCAGGCGCTGGAGACGATCCTGCCGATCCTCGATCGCCCGGACCGGCCCGATGCCATCATTTGCTACAACGACTTGATGGCCTTCGGCGTCATGCTGGCGATGCAGCGTCTTGGGCTGACACCTGGAAAGGACGTCGCGCTGGTCGGGTTCGATGACATCTCCGAGTCGGAACTCTGGACCCCGGCATTGACGACAATTTCCATCGATGCCCGCAATATCGGTCGTCTGGCTGCGCGGGTGTTGCTCGATACCATCGCGGATCCCCACAAGGCTGTCCATGACGTCATCGTGCAGCCACGCCTGGTTGTTCGGGAATCCTGCGGCGAGCGGTTCGCCAAACGCTAGTTTCCAGCGGGCATCACGACGGCTGCCGGCGGTTCAATTGATTAGATCGATACAATTAAGTTGCGCCCTAGCGCGGCCTTGTTCCTGAGTAGAACGTCTGTCCTTCCAAGAACTTACGCTATCCTGGGCCATTTTTGTCGCCAAAGAGCTTCCCGCGTCCTTAACCTTTCCTCAATCGATTCGTTAGAACGATCTAATAGTTCGATAGGAATTGGGATTCATGCGCTTCACTCAGATATCGGCCAAACTGCCCTTGTTCGTCGTAGGCATTGCGCTCGTCGTCGGCGTCGGTGTCGGTGGCGCAACCCTGCTGGTGGCCTCATCGGCGCTGTCGGCCTCTACTCAGCTACGGCTCGAAAGCGTAGCCACCGCCCGTGTCACGGCGCTGCAGGAGCTCTTCGGGGAGGTTACCCGGGACATTCAAATGCTTGCCGACAGTTCCATGACCTATGAGATGGTCCGCAAGTTTGGCGTTTCCGTTCGTCAACTGGGCGACGACTCGACCAGCATTCTTCAGGCCTATTACGCACCGCCGGAAGCCGTGGCCGACGATGACCGCGCCGCGGCGGGCGAGGCGATCAGCCGGGCCGCCTATGATGGCAATTTGACGCGATACGATCCGATCCTGCAACGCGCACGGCAACGCTACGACTATGGCTCGCTCTATCTTTTCGATCCCAATGGCAACCTGCTCTATTCGACGCAGCGAGGGAGCGATCTGGGTGGCAAGTTCGGGGAAGGCGGGGCCTTGGCGACCACAACTCTGGGCCAGGCATTCGCTGCCGCCAATGCCGCTGATCGAGGCGTCGTGGCGTTCGAGGACCTTGCCCCCTATGCGCCCGAAGGCGGCGAAGCTATCGGCTTCATGGCCACCACGATCGTGGACCCCGCCGGCACGCGGTTAGGCGTCCTGGCGGTGCAGGTGCCGTCCGACCGTATCAACCAGATCATGAGCGACCGCACGGGCCTGGGTGAAACCGGCGACGTGGTCATCCTGGGCGATGACGACCTGCTTCGCAGCGACACGGCGGCCACGCCCGGCAGCGATCTGCTGATCCGGCAGGCGACTCGGGCAAGCGAGCAGGCAGACGTTGAAACCTCTGTCGCCCCATTCAACGCGTTGGGTGCCCAATGGCGGATCGTTGCCACCCAGGGGCGGGCGGAAGCCATGGCCGCCGTCGCCGACATGCAACACCTGGTCGTACTGATCGGTGCGGCACTCCTGGCCCTGACATCGCTGGTCGCCGTCCTGATGGTGCGTAGCATCACCAAGCCGATCTCGCGCCTCACGCACTCGATGGACGAGTTGTCCGGTGGCAATCTTTCCGTTGAGGTCATCGGCGGCGAGCGCCAGGACGAAGTCGGCGCTATGTCGCGCGCCGTTGAAGTGTTCCGGCAGAACGGTCTGGCCATTGCCGAGCTTCGAGACAAGGACGTGGTGTCCCAGCGCCAACGGGCGGCCGATCGCGCAGCGATGATGGCCGAGTTGCAACGGGCATTCGGGGAAGTCGTTCAGGCGGCCACGGCCGGCGACCTGGCCAAGCGTATCGAAACCACGTTCGTCGATCCCGAACTCACGAGCCTCGCGAGAAACATCAACCATCTGCTCGACACAGTCGAAGCGGGGATCGTCGAAACGGGGGACGTACTGTCGGCTCTGGCAAATGCCGATCTGTCGCGCCGCATGTCGGGGCACTACCAAGGGGCCTTCAACCGGCTAAAGACCGACACCAACGCCGTTGCCGAGCGCTTCTCGCAGATCGTCACCCAGCTCAAGACGACCTCGGTCAACCTCAAGAACGCAACCTTCGAGATACTGGAAGGAGCCAATGACCTGAGTCGGCGCACCGCAAATCAGGCGGGTACGATCGAGCGGACGGCCGATGCCACGGAGCAGCTGACCAAGACGGTCACTCACAACGCTACGCGCGCCGAGGATGCTCGCGCTCGCGCGCAGGACGCCCATCAATCCGCAGAGCGCGGCGAGCATGTGATGGCCACCGCGACGGCGGCCATGGAAAGAATACTTACATCCTCCGGCAAGATCGCCAGCGTCAGCAACATGATCGATGACATCGCCTTCCAGACCAATCTCCTGGCGCTCAACGCCTCGGTCGAGGCGGCCCGGGCCGGGGATGCCGGCAAGGGCTTTGCGGTGGTCGCTGTAGAAGTGCGGCGACTGGCTCAGTCCGCCGCCGTAGCATCGGCGGACATCAAGAGCCTCATCGAGCAGAGCCTGGGTGAAATCCACTCCGGGACAAGCCTCGTATCGGAAGCGGCTACCACGTTGGGCGAGATCATTGGTGAGGTGCGTGGCGTCGCGGGCCTTGTCAGCGACATCGCCTCCGACAGTCGCGCTCAGGCGAGTTCGCTCGCCAAGGTCAACGCGGCCATCCGGGAGCTCGAGGAAGCCACCCAGCACAATGCAGCGCTGGTCGAGGAAACCAACGCGGCGGTGGAGCAGACCAACGCGCAGGCCACGGAACTGGACACCATCGTGGATTTGTTCCGCAAAAGCGGGAATGCAACCCAGCGGCGCGTCGCCGCATAGCACAACCGTGCATAATCGTTGACGGTCGTGGAAGGTCGGGTGCGTTGCCCTGTGGGTGTGGACCCGGCAGATAGTATGAGCGGTTGTGAATTCAGCAAGAACGTGCAAGAATCGGCAAAGGTCCAACGATGATGCGCGATGCTTACCGAAGAACGCCTAGACTTCATACGCCAGCAATTGTCTCGTGACGGCAAAGTCATCGCGGGGGACCTCGCCATCTTCTTCAAGGTGTCGGAGGACACCGTCCGGCGCGACCTGAGGGAACTCGCAAAATCGGGGGAATGTCGCAGGGTCTATGGCGGCGCACTGGTGGCCGCGTCGAATGCCGGCTCGATCGACGTGCGTCAGGCCGCAGACCCGCTTGAGAAGCAGAAGCTCGGCAAGGCCGTCGCCTCGCTCATCAGCGCCAACCAGACATTGTTCATCGATGCAGGATCTACCAATCTCGCGATTGCGCGCGCCTTACCCAAGGACATCCAGTTGATGGTAATCACCAACGCGCCCGGCGTGGTGAGCGTCCTGTCGGACCACAAGAATTGTTCAGTTCTGATGCTAGGGGGGCTGCACAACAGGGACAAGGGCGCCAATCTGGGCAGCATTACCCTGCGCGAGATCAGGTATATCAATGCCGACATATTCATCCTGGGCGCTTGCGGTATTGACCCCGCCATGGGCGTGACTGCGCTCGATGTTGGTGAGGCCGAAGTGAAGCGGGCCATGCTTGACCAGAGCGCGAGTTTGATCGTCGCCGCCACGGCGGACAAGATTCGGACTGTCGCGCCGTTCAAGGTCGCCGACGCGTCGGCAGTGACCCACCTCGTGGTCGAGCGGCCGATGGCATCCGAAATCGAGGCCGGATTTGCCGGCAACGGCACTGCCATCCATATCGCGAGCTAGCGAGCCGCCGCCGACACCGAAGCGAATGCGCTTTCTAACCGGGCAAGTGGAAGGGTCCCCGTGTCGATGGCTACGGCAATGGCCTGGGTGATCGCGGGGATATTGGACACCGAGCTGGGAGACAGTAGCAGTAGGTCTGCCCCTGCCGCCAATGCGTTGATGCAGGTGTGTTCGATCGTGTTGTCGCCTTGTGCCGAGCGATGATCCAGATCGAGCGTGATGACCAACCCGGTGAAGCCGAATTCCTGCCGCAACAGCGCAATGAGCTCCTGTGACAGGCTTGCGCTTGCGGGGGGCATGACGGCCTCGAAGACTGCTGACCCCATCACGACGCCACTGGCACCGGCCGCGATTCCGGCACGAAATCCGCCCGCATGCCTGAGCACGGTTTCCAGACTGCCGCGCACGATCGCGACCTCGGTGGCAGGATTGCCCATTAATGCATGGTGGCCGGGGAAGTGTTTCAACGCGGTCTGGATACCGCCGCGCTCGGCCCCTCTGACATAGGCCGCCACCAGGCGATCCACTGAGGCGGCGTTATCGCCAAGGGTGCGTCCGTTCAACCATTCGTTTTCCCCGCCGATCAGGTCGGCGGTCGGCGAGAGCAACATGGTCACGCCGAGCGAGGCAACAAGTCGCGCATAGTGGGAGACCGCCGTCTCCAGCTGCTCGGTCGACATGCCTTCTGCCTGCTCAAGGGTTGGAAGACCCGGGGCTATTGCATGGAGCCGGTCAACTGCCGACATGTCGCCATCGCAGGCGATCACCAGTTCGCCGGCGCGAGACCTGAGGTCCGCCGTGGTTTTTCGCCACCGCTCGGCCGTCTCCTCAGCAATCCTGTCTGGTCGCATGCGTCCTGAACGGAATTCGTCTGCGTATTCCCCAAACAGGATTGCCCGGCCTCCACGATCGAAAAATTCCAAAACGTCGCGATCGAGCGTCAGCTCGGTCGACACTGGCAAAAGCACGCCATACGCAAGTTCTTCAAGCCTGATTGCCACGACGTCCGATCCCTCATGTGTCTGTGGAAGCGAGTAATAGAACGCCAAATGCGCAATATCAATTACTAGCATGCAAAAACGCGTGGAAAGCCGAACCGTAATCGTGTAGAAATCGGCAATGTCAATGACGGCACGGTTCCGTGCCTGTGTGTGCCAGGATATGCCAATGCGCTTTACGACCTCTGAGAACGCCCGTGCCGTGCTGCTGCCGGCGTTCGACAACACCACGCTGAGCGATTCCACGAAGCGCTTCCTGGACCAGGGCGGTATCGCCATTCTGCTCGGGGAAAGTCGCAGCGAGTATGTGGCGCGCGAAATGAGCAGCGAGCGAAGGCAGCACGAGACGCTTGATAGCATCCGTGCCGTCACCGAAGAGGCGCGCCTCCGGTCCGGACGCCTGCTGGTCGCGATGGATCAGGAAATGGGCGGAACATGCAGGCTGCACGACTTGGTTCCACAATTCCCCGCAAGACATGAACTGGCCGGCACGAGCAGTGCCGAGATCGAGGATATCGCCTATCGCATCGCCCTTGCGGCGGCCTCGGCAAACGTCAACATGTTCCTGTCGCCGGTTCTGGACGTCCTGACCGGTCCAAATCCCTGGCTGGAGGGGCGTACGTGGTCCGACGATCCCGAGGTCGTCGCCCGCTTGTCGGCGGCCTATGTACGTGGCGTGCAGCGCGGCGGGGTCGCGGCCACGGGCAAGCATTTCCCAGGTTTCAGTACGACAACCGGCGATCCCGCTGTGGACCGCCTCGCCGTGAACCCGCTATCACTGGCGGACGTGGAAGCCATGCACGCGCCCTTCCGGGCAGTGATAGATGCGAATGTGGAAGTAATCCTGGTTGGTCCAGCCATCGTCACTGCCTATGACGCTCAAAGGCCCTCGCTACGGTCCTCCATAACTGTCTCCAAACTCCGTGACGCGCTGGGATTCAAAGGTTTGGTCATGGCCGACGATCTGGACTCCAAGGCAACCATGCTGGGAGACAGCGTCGTTGAAGTGGCCATCGATGCGCTCAATGCGGGGTGCGAGTTTCTGCTGCTGGCCGATATCGGTACCCAGCTAGAGGACGTGGCGGAGGGCATCGTCTCGGCGGCGCAGTCGGGTCGAATTGACGTCGATGCACTGGCGTCGGCGGCGGAACGCGTGCGGGCACTCAGTGACCGGTACGCTCCCAACAGCTCCGATTTCCCGGTCGCGAACCCGCCGGTTGCGATCATCGCTCCAAGTCGCTAACCTGCTTAGATCGATCTTATTGGTGTGACGTGCAAAAGCGACCCACGCAGAAGCTGATCGCGCAGATAAGCGGATTCGGCATCACTACGGTGTCCTTGGCCCTGAAGGACGGGCCACGGCTGAAGCAGTCCACAAGAGAGCGCATCCAACTGATTGCCCAGGGTCTTGGATATGTTCCCGATAGGGCAGGCAGATCCCTTCGAAGCGGGCGGACTGGGGCCATAGCCTTGATTCTCGAGGGAGACTTGATCGAGGGGGAAGCCGAACTTATCCGGGGTGTGGCAAGTGCGCTGCAAGATCGAGGACACAGCCTCCTTGTTCGCTTTGCGGCTGAGGGCGGCGGTACGCTTGCGCCCGTTCTCGAAGCCAACGGCATAGCTGACGGCTTTATCTTCCTCGGCGACCGTGCGAGTGGAGAGCGCGTCCGCTACCTTCTGAAAGAAAACATTCCTTTTGCCACCTATGGCAGAACGTCTGCTGATCCGAAGCATGCGTTCCATGACTTCGATTATTCCGGCTTTGCCAAGTTGGCGGTCGCGACCCTGAAGAGGCGTGGTGCTCGTCGGATATTGCTTCTCCACTCGATCACCCATTTGACGAGGTCTCGGCTGCTGGAAAAAGGCCTGCGTGAGGCATGCGAAAGGCAGGGCGTGCCGGAACTCGTCTTGCGGCATGTCACGAGGGATTTTGCCAAATCCGTCCCGCTGCCGGAAGACCGTCTCCTTGGGAGCCTCCTGGTGACCGGTGACGGCGTGATCCTTTGTGACCAGCACGCCATTGAATCAACCGTAACGGCGGCAAACGCGCTTGGATTGCGGGTGGGACACGAGGTGTTTCTGTTTGCCAGATGTATCGGCAGCCAATTGAGCAGTCCCCAATACGGGAACATCGATATCGTTGTGGACGACCTGGAGCTGGCCGGTCGCGAGCTTGCTTCGGCGGTGCTGCAGCTCATCGGAGGAAAGCCGCCGGAGGGACTGCACCGACTTCAATCCGTCAGCCCGGTCTATCCGCCCGACGCCGCAGGTCAGGAGCCATAGCTTGGACGAGAGTGCCTTTGCGGACTGGCAAGAAGCTTGCGCGGCAGCCGGTTGGGAGCGGTGAAAGACTGCTAGTGAAGATCCCGCGCAACGGGCTTCTTGATGGTAAAATCCTTGAAGGTTATTTCCAGGCCCTCGCGCTGAGGAGAACAGCACATGATGCCGACGTCGATCTTGTCGGTCTTGGGAATATGGGCCAGTCGCGCCGCCTTCCATTGGTTGTCGTTCTGGTCCAGATATTGAATGCGTATTGCTTCGGCGTGCCTGGTCAACCGCAGGCGAATGGAACCGCCATCCGCACGAATCGGCATTTGCGACCAATCTGAATTGTCGTTGGTCACCACGACAGAGAAATGCATCGCTCCGTCGGTATATTCTATTCCGGCCTTCACCCAGCAGTTCTCGCTGAGCCGGATCATCAGTCCGGCTTGATCGTAGAGTTCCTGGAACTTGCCGGAAATTGTAACTTCCGCGGTGAAGTCGCCTGAAACGGCCTGCCACATGAAATGGCCGGAGTCGTGCCAGAACCCGTAGAAGGTTCCTCTCCAGAAATCCGTCTGCCCGCCAGTCCTGACAGTAAGCTCATCGCCTTCGACACGGGCGTGCGGGGGCGGATTGAGCCAACTCAGCTTATCGTAGTTGTTCATTGCTCCACCTCATGGTCACGTCCGTCTGATGCTCTGTTTATGGCCCTAAAGCTGAGACGGGCCGCACCGACGCGATCTGCACATCTCCGATGATCTCCATCGGTTCGGCAAGCCCCATCAGCACGTCGGTGCGCATCACGCCCCGGGGCATCAACACCTTGATGTCCCTTTTCCTTGACACAGCAGACACCGCCGGCATACTGCTATTAGATCGATCTAAGTCGAGGAGGCACTGACTTGCGGGAAGAGAAGGCCGGCTTCTGTGCGCTCTGCAAGTCGCGGTGTGGCGCAACCTATATCGTCGAAGACGGTCGTCTGATCGGTACCGCGCCCGCGCCCGATCACCCCACCGGCAAGTCGCTTTGCGTCAAGGGCAAAGCCGCGCCGGAAATTCTCTACCACCCTGACCGCCTTTTGAAGCCTCTTAGGCGCACGAAACCCAAGACCTCAGACGATCCCGGCTGGGTCGAGATCTCCTG
Organism: Devosia sp.; assembly: GCF_028290625.1. Taxonomy (GTDB): domain Bacteria; phylum Pseudomonadota; class Alphaproteobacteria; order Rhizobiales; family Devosiaceae; genus Devosia. The sequence goes on along the minus strand of NZ_JAQGJM010000037.1, from coordinate 140,207 downwards.
GGAGCAAGCGCTTGGAGAGATTGGCGAGAAACTGCGCGGCATCCGCGATGCCCACGGTATTGAGGCTATCGCTGTCTCAACCACGACTCCCAGCGGCACAGCGCTGAGCGATGGCGAGGAGTGGGTGGAGCGCCTTATTCAGGTGAGTGGCACGCCCAACTGGGTCAGCACCACCGAAATCTGCAATTGGCATAAGGATTTTGCCCACGCCTTCACCTATGGCACGGGCATTCAATATCCCGATTACAAGGAGGCCGAGCTGGTCGTCCTGTGGGGGTTCAATCCGAGTTCGGTCTGGCTCGATCAGGCGACACAGGTCGCCGAAGCCCGGGCGCGCGGTGCCAAAATCATGGTTGTCGATCCGCGGCGTTTTGGATTCGCTATCGGCGCCAATCAATGGCTACGCGTGCGCCCAGGCTCGGATGGCATTCTGGCGCTTGGCATCATGCGCCTCCTGCTCGAGCGCGGCCTTTATGCCGCCGACTTCGTCAGGCGTTGGACCAATGCCGCCTTTCTTGTCCGTGAAGACACTGGCGAATTCCTGCGCGGCGCCGACCTTGCCGACCCCGGGGTGGACCCGCAGGCCTTCGCCATCCTCGGCCGCGATGGCCGCCCGAGTTTCGTCGGCCGCCATGACGGCGCCGATGCCGAATTCGGTAGAGCGGCGCTCACTGGCTCGGTGGTCGTCACGACGCCGCAAGGTCCTGTACAGTGCACGACCGCTTTTGATCATCTGCGCGCCGCAGCCGAGCGATACACGCTGGCCGACGTTTCCCGCCTGACCTGGATTCCTGAGGCCGAAATCGAAGCCGCGGCGGAAATGATCGGCGCGGCCAAAAGCGTGGCGTATTACACGTGGACCGGCCTCGGCCAGCATGCCGAAGCCACTCAGATCGATCGCGCCCTGGCGACGCTGATGGCGCTCAAGGGCAGCTTTGATGCACCCGGCGGCAACATTGTCCTTCCCAGCATTCCGCGCAACAGCGTCAGTGGCCCGCATCTGCTGCCACCTGAACAACTGGCCAAAACCATCGGACTCGCCGATAAGCCGCTCGGCCCGCCCAATCAGGGCCGCATCACGGCCCACGATTTTTACACCGCGGTGCTGGAACACCGGCCCTATGCGGTGCGCGGGCTGATCGGGTTTGGCGCCAATCTCGCGGTCGCCCACGCCAACCCGATGCGTGGCCGCGATGCCCTGATGGCACTGGACTTCTATGTCCATTGCGACACCTTCGAAAATCCGAGCGCGCGCTATGCCGATATTCTGCTGCCGGTCAATACGGCCTGGGAGCGCGATGCCTTGCGGGTCGGGTTCGGCTCAGGCCTCGCCGCGCAGGAGCATATCCAGCTTCGGCAGAAAATGGTCGAGCCGGCCGGCGAATCCCGTTCTGACGCCGATATCGCTTTTGCCATTGCCGCCGAGCTTGGCTTGAAGGCACAATTCTTCGATGGCGATGTTGACGCCGGGCGCGAATACATTCTCGCGCCGAGCGGGATCACCCTGGACCAACTCGAGGCGCATCCGGAGGGCGTCCGATATCCGCTCGCACAGCGCTATCGCAAATACGCGGAAGTTTCCGGAGACGAAGTGCGCGGCTTTGCCACCGAAACCGGCCAGATCGAGCTCTATTCGGCGCTCCTTGCGCGACACGGGCAGCCGCCGGTGCCGACATTCGCCGACGACGAGCTTCCCGCAAATGACGACTACCCCTTTGTGTTGACCACCGCAAAGACCGGATACTTTTGCCATTCCCAGCATCGCCAGGTGCCGTCGCTGCGGAAGCGTGAGCCTGAGCCATCGGTCAGCATCGCTGCCTCGGCCGCGGAGCATCTCGGTCTCGAAACCGGCGATTGGACTGAGATCGAAACGCAATATGGTCGGGCCCGCATGCGGGTGAAACTCGACAACAGCCTCGATCCACGTGTCGTCCGCGCCTCCTATGGGTGGTGGCAGGCCAACAAGCAACTCGCGCTGCCGGGATATGACGCGTTTTCGGGCGAAGGTTCCAACTACAATCTGCTCGTCGGCAATGATCGTCTCGATCCGGTTAGCGGCGCGGCGGCGCACCGCTCCCAATCGTGCCGCATCATTCCGCTGGCCGTCCAATCAGATACCTGGCGAGGCTACCGCAAGATGCGCGTCGCCGCGTTAAGGCGCGTCGCGGACGAGGTCACCGCGATTTCGCTGCAGCCCTTCGACGGGGGGCGGCTTCCGGACTATCAGCCGGGCCAGCATCTCGTCGTCCGCCTGCCGGCCGAGGAGGGTGACGACGCGCTGATCCGTTGCTATTCGCTGACCGGCCCTGCGCAACATCCAGAACGTCAAACCTATGACATCGCCGTGCGGTTCGTGCCGGCACCTCCCGATCGGGCGGACCTGCCGCATGGCAAGATGTCCAGCCATTTGAACCGCCGCCTCAAACTCGGCGATGTGATCGAGGTCCGCGCCCCGACGGGCAAATTTGTTCCGCCAACCGTGAGTACGCGCCCCATAGTACTGGTCGCCGGCGGGATCGGCATCACTCCGTTCCTCGCCTATCTCGAGACGCTGGCAACGCTGCGGGATCGGCCGCGCGTCCATCTAGCCTACGCAAACCGCACGCATGCAACCGAGGCGTTTACCGATCGCCTGGCTGCACTTCTGGACATCATTCCAGAGCTGACAGTCTCCCGTCACTGGAGCCAGTTGGAGGGTAGCCCACCATCCGGAGTTAGTTCAGGTTTCATCGGTCGGCAGGACATCCTGCGCGATGAGTTCGAACTCGCCCCGGCGGTGTACTTTTGTGGTCCCCCCGCCATGACGGGCGCACTGAAAAGCGCCCTGGAAACCGCGGGACATCCCACCAATCTCGTTTTCGAAGAAGCATTCTCTTCCGGCGCCATCGACGAGACGGCCCTTCCCCAGGGCCCATACTCGGTCACGTTTGTCAGATCCGGCAAAACCGTGACTTGGGAGCGCAATAGCGGCTCGCTTTTGGACCTGGCCGAAGCAGCGGGGGTCAAGATCACGAACGGCTGCCGGGCAGGGCAGTGCGAGAGCTGCGAAGTGCCCGTTCTTGATGGGCGGACTATGCACCGTGTTGCCGTCGCGCACCCAGGCGGCTCCGCCTGCCTCGCATGCCAAGCCGTCCCGACATGCGACCTGCTCATCGACGCCTGACAAAATCACCTTCAGACACTTAAGGACTCCAGATGGCCACGCAACTGACCCGAGACATTCACGCTCTGTTTTTGCCGATTTTTCCCAAGCTAGAAATCAGTGATACCGCTGCCCGTTTTCTCAGCGAGGGCGGTATCTCGCTTCTCTACGGCGAGACTCGCGAAGAGTATGTCAGCCACGTCATTGATCCGGTGCGGGTCGCCGAAGAGTCGGCAGAGCGCTGGCAGACGACCCTGGGCGTTGCGCGAAACCTTGCCGGTCCGGTCCTTGTCGCCGTTGATGCTGAGATCGGGGGCATCCAGCGGTTGCATCAGCTAGTACCTCCGCTGCCCTCGCTTGAGGATGCACAGCTCCGAAGCGCCGACTATATCGCCGAACAGTCCAAGGCCGTTGCTGTCGCCGCTCGCAGGTTGGGCGTGAACGTGTTCCTCTCCCCGGTCGCTGATGTCCTGGCTGGTCCCAACCCATGGCTTGAGGGGCGCACACTGGGCACCGACCTAGAAAATGTTGCCAAGATTGTGGGTGGCTTCGTCTCTGGCGTGCAGAGCGGCGGGGTCGCTGCCACCGTCAAGCACTTTCCCGGTCATCCCGTTTGCGTGCTGGATCCCGCTGTTCATGAGGCTGTGGTTTCATGGACGATCGACGAGCTCCGCACCTATTTTGGTCCGTTTCAGGCTGGAATCGACGCCGGCGCTGACGTGGTGATGATGGGGCCCGCCATCTTCTCGACATTGGCCAAGCCGGCTGCCGCTTCGATCTCGCCGGAGTTGATTTCCCTGCTTCGGAACGATCTCGGATTCGGTGGCGTGGTGCTTACCGATGACCTCGACTGGAAGGCGACCATTCGCGACAACAGCATGGAAGAGACCGCAATTGCGGCCGTGACAGCCGGTGCCGACTGGATGTTGGTTTCAGCCGCCGGGGTCGGTCACATACCGGCCATGGTTGGTGCACTGGAAGCCGCGGCCGGTCGCGGCGAGGTGTCCGCAGAGAAGATAGCTACCTCTGCCGCAAAGCTGCGCGCTCTCGCCGCACGCCTCAACGGATGAGTGTTGTTCGAGGTGCCGCCATCGATCGCAGGCGGCGTTAGCGAAGGGTGATGCACCCCGACCAGAACCGCTGTCCCGCCTTACCGGTGCGAGGGACACCAGCTCTGCCCCCCTCCACCAAACACCACTACTTTGAACGCTATGCCGACGATGGCGATCGTCGGCATAGCGCCAAGGGCGTTGCTCGCTGGTCGGCCACGAACGCCGTCCGCGACCGTTGGGGGCCGTGATGCGACCGCCGAGCTCGATCACAGATGCTCCGTGCTGGACGCTTTGAGAATTGGCCGAGGCCCTTTCAAGGGACGCACGTTGGCTCTCTGCCTTGGGGATCGACGTCTTCGCGATACCGTTCCACCCGGACCAGGCCGTCTTCGTCCAGTCCGAGAAATATCTGGAAGCCGCAACGCCGAACGCAGGCCAGGCTTGCCGCATTGTCGGGCTCGATAGCGCCCTCCAATACCTTGAATTCGCTCCCCGGTCCCGAGATGAAGGCACTGAGGACCGCAACACCGAGACGCCTTCCTCTGAGATCGGGGCGGAGCGCGATATCAAGATACCCACGTCCGTCCTTGCCGTTGTCGATTTGCAACGCGGCAATCATTTGGCCCGTAGCATCCTGGGCGACCCAGCATCGGCCTGTTTCCGCTGACGTCACATAGGCGAGCCATTCGTCGGTTGGATAAGAGAGCCGACGTCTTAGTTCGGCATCTTCAAACCAAGAGCGAAAATCGTCTAGGTCGCCGTCATCAAAGGGCCGAAAAGCGATTCTCAATGAATGCTCCCTGAATTTCGGCAGGGGTGCCGTGCCTGACCGGCCTAGCGACGCCCACCGTGCAGGAGGCCCGCTGATCTCGGCTTGGCCTGCTCATTGTGAGAAGCCGAAGCACTAGAGAGGCGAATGAGCCTTGAGAAAAGGCGGGACCAGGAGAAAGATCCCTGCGAACTCGGCCTCGATCTGGAGCCGAAGTTCTTGGCAAAGGCCTTTGCACTCTCTTCGTTAAGCGCCAACGCAAACCCGAGACCGACATAGCTGCTTGTCATGATCCACTCCCGATCTTTCAGCCAGTGCATACCTGTCCAAGTCCAGCTGCAATTGCGCAGGCCACCCATTTTTGACGCACTTCGAAGCACCATCTTGCGTTCCACGTCAGCAAGTGCGGTGGTGCTCGTCGCGGCCCGACGGTCCTCGGCACCCACGGCGAGCAGGTCAGTCTGTAGCTTTCCCAACGTCTGAACTTTGCCTGCCGGGAACTTGAACGTGTCTTCGCCGACGTGCGCTACCGATGTGGTGTTCCTTGCGCTACGGCAGCCATTTTGGACGATGACGCAAAGCCATAAATTTGACGCCTAAGGCAGTCATTTTTGTATTTTATTGCAGTTGATTTTGTATACAGTGCGGTGGTGACTTGACTCCGATCTTGCCCAAAATCCGAGTCAAGTCGACTAAAGTGAGAGGATTCCCATGGCCAACGCACTCGTACCCACCATCGACGCCTTTCGGGTGCCGCTGGATCACACCACTGATATCTCCGGCCTGCAACGGCTCTTGAGGGAGGGTCTCCTGCGTGCCGACGACGTCATCGCAGTAACCGGCAAGACCGAAGGATGGCAGTCCGGCGAGACGAGCCGGCTCGATGCGGACCAGGCTATCCGCCGCTTCCTGCTCGACCACGGATCGCGTCCGGCCAGCACGATTGACCAGGTCCCCATGGTGTTCACCACAGGCGGCATCGGCATACTGACGCCGCATATCGTTGTGTACACGCGTGCCTATGCGGCGCCATCGACCGACGGTACCGCCCGATTGGCGATGGGCGTTGCGCGGTCCGACCTGATTCGTCCGGAATGGATGGCGACGTCCAGGATCGTCGAGGCCAACGCCGATGCTGTTCGGGCAGCGGCGGCCGATGCCGGCATCGAACCCGGTGCGGTCGAGTATGTCGTCGGCAAGGCGTATTATCCCTCGCGGCAGGATTTCGCGGACGCGCGCGCCGCTGGCCACCACATTCCCGAACTCGACGCCCGCAAATTGTTCCGCAAGGCGAGCGGGGCTGCGGGCCTTGGCGTGGCCGTCGCCGCCGACGGGATGGCTATGCCCGCAGCCGATGCGGTGGGTGAGCGGCTTGACCTGTGGTCCGCCAAGGTCGCGGTGTCGGCCAACGAGTGGGAGCCAGTCGGCGGAGACGGTCCGCAGACCCAGTTGATGGTGTTCGGCAACCGGGTTGGTGCTGGCGGGCGGCTTCGGGTTGGCCATGCCGCAATGGCCGACACGCTCGATATCGACGCTCTGCGCCGAGCGCTGCAGCAGGCAGGCCTCGATGTCGGGCCAGGTCCGCTATCGCCGGAGCATCGCGCCCGGATCGTCGCGGTTTATGTGAAATTCAGCGTGCCTGCCGAAGGTCGGCTACGGGGCCGCCGGCAGATCGTGGAGAACCCCGAATACGGCAACCAGGTAAAGGCGGCACTCGGGGGCATGTTCTCGGCGTTCCTTCAGGACAACTTGGTGTGGATTTCCGGCTCGGCGACCCATCAGGGGCCAGCTGGTGGTGGCACGGTCGCGGCGGTCGTGGATGTCAGCTGATCTCGAAGAAGCCAGGAGATCGGCTTAGGCTTCGGGATAGCTGCTGACCGCTGACTGCCCAATTGGCGTGTGCACCTGTCCAACCGAAGCGTGAAGGCCTCGCATTTGAAGGGCGGACACCAATGTCAGCACAGCGAGGAAAGCGAAGCTGAGTTGGAAGTCGACCAGATCCAGGCCCGGCGCGCCGCGGAGGGCCTGGAACAGGCTGAGGCTCAGGCTTCCAACCACCACGCCCAGCAGGATGGTGATCTGCATCAGCATGGTCGACAGGGTGGACGCTGAACTGCGCTGTTCGGGAGTGATATCGATGAAGGCCAGCACGTTGAGAGCGGTGTATTGCATCGAGCGGGTGGCGCCGCCAAACACCATCAGCGCAATGACGAGATAGATCGGCGTATCTGCCCGCAGCAGAATGCAGAGGGCGATGGCACCGGCGCTCAAGATGCCATTCACCACCATCGCCTGGCGAAAGCCGAACCGTTCCAGCACCGGAGTGGTGATCAGACGGACCGCGAGATTGCCGCCGAAATAAGCTACCATCAGGCTGCCCGCCTGGAACGGATCGAGGCCGAAACCGAGCTGGAACAGCAGCGGCAGCAGGAAGGGCATGGTGTTCAGCGCGATCCGGTAATAGCTGCCGGCCAGGAGGTTGGAGAGCGCAAAGGTGGGCCCGCTCATGGTGGAAAAGTCGAGCAGTGGATGCTTGGCGCGCCGCATATAAAGCGCTGCCAGCCCGGAGAGTGCAGCGCCGGCGACCACCATGGCGATCGTTAGCGCCATATTTCCGGTGCGATGCACCAGCCCGTCCAACCCGGCCAGCAGACTTCCCAGCCCAAGCGAGGTCATGATGAGGCCGCGCCAATCCAGCGGCGCGTTGCTGCGATAGCCATCATCGGGAATGAGCCACACCGCCAGCGCCAGGCTGCACAGGCCCAGCGGTATATTGATCAGGAATGTCCAGCGCCAGGAGAAATAAGTGGTGATGAAGCCGCCGATGGTCGGTCCGATCACTGGAGCAAACAGGGCGGGCCAGCTCAGCAGCGATATGGCGCGCACCAGCTCGGAGCGGTTGGCGAGGCGTAGCACGATGATCTGTCCGACCGGGACCATGAACGCGCCGCCTGCACCCTGTATAGCCCGCGCGGCGATGAATTGCGGCAAGGTCTGTGCCCAGCCGCACAGTACCGAGCCCAGGGTGAACACCACGATGGCGCCGAGGAACACACTGCGCGCTCCGATCCGGTCGGCGAGCCAGCCGGCAGCCGGAATGAGGATCGCCACGGTCAGCATGTAGATCGTGATGCCGATGCTCATGCTCAGTGGTTCGACGCCGAAGGACTGCCCCATGCTGGGCAGCGCGGTGACGATGATGGTGGCATCCAGCATCTGCATGAACAGGGCACCGGCCACGATCAGGGCGATGGTGTGGACAGATGGCTGGGCCTTCATAAACACAACTCTTGGTTAGGTTGATGCATACGAGATGGATAAAAGAAGGCCCGCACTAAGCGGGCCTTGCAGTTTGCGCCTTGGTCGAGGGGTCAGGCCGCGACGCGCTTGATGATGGTGAAAACCTGTTCAGGCGTGGCCCAACGCGGATAGGCCGGATGGGCCGCGAGAGTGTCCGCAAGGATCGTCACCGCTTCGGCGATCTGCTTGTCGGTGAGCGTCAGGCCCAGCGACTTGGCCGCGGACGCCACCACCTTGCCATTGCCCTGCTGCGAATAGACCCAATGGAACTCGGCGCCGATCAGCGCCGGATTGTAGCTGCCGCCCATATTGGCGAAATCGCCCGGAGCGCGGCCGTCGAGCATCTTGTCGATATCGTGCGGCCCCTCGCGCAGGAATTGGTGGGACCCCACCACCGGCTTCAGGGGCGGCACCGGGAAGCGCATGATGCGGGCCAGCTCATCCGATGCCCACTGCAGCTTGTCGAGGCGGATACCGGTTTCGGCGCCGTAAAGCACATCGAGAGCGACCACTACTTCCTCCATGGCGGCAAAGCCGGAGCGGTAGGAAACGCCGTTCAGCGCGACGTCGGGAGAGGCGCCGGCGAGCACGGCGGCAATGGTACCAGCAGTGTCCATGCCGAAATCGTCATGAGTGTGCATGGTGAGCGGGGTCGGTCCCTTGAGCCGGCTGCGGAAGGTCTTGACGTAGTGGGTCATTGCCTGGGGCGAGAGGGCGCTGGTTGAATCCATCAGATCGAAGCGGCGCACGCCATTGTCGATGGCGGTATTGCACAGCGCTATGAACTGGTCGAAGTCGCGCCGGGCGCAATTGGCCACGGTAGCATTCCACTCCATGCCGGCAGCCTTGATATACTCGTTCATCGCCGCCATTTCGTCGGCCTGGCGCTTGCGGGCATCGTCACTAGGCGCTTGCAGAAGGCCCGGATTGAGCAGCTTGAAGCCGGCTTCGGCAAACATGTCGACAGTCTGCTTCATCAGCGGCATCGGCGTATCGCCATTGCCCAGCAGCGTGTCGGTGAAGACATTGAGTTTGAACTTCGGCTTGGCTTTGGCGATGGCGAGCGCCGCCGCCAGTTCTTGCGGATCGGGTTCGCCGCCGCGCCACCAGACATTGAGGCTTTCCTCCTCGACGCCCAGTTCCTCGAGCAGGCCGCAGATCTCTATGAGCTCGCCTTCGGTGGGCCGCACCCCAATCGTATAAATGACCTTGCGGATGGTGCTGTCGATCAACCCCAGCGGTGTTGGGATTTCGTAGCCGGCGGTCACTTCGGGTATGAAATTGAATGGGCTGACAAAATGCCGGCCCTCTGCAAAAGCCTGGCCACGACCGGCATTGCCGAGCGGTGCGTTAGGCTTGGGTGAGCTCATGGCAGGACTCCTATTGTCACGCTGTGCGCGGATTGTTGAGCAGGCCCGCGAGAGCAGGGGAAAGCCCGGCAAAGGGCGAGGCCGCGGCGGGCTTGTGTTCTTTGGCTGACACGGCGGCGACGGCGCGGATCGCATCGTGCAGCGTCACCCGGTGGGGGTCGATAACCACTACCCCCATATTGTCGGCAATGCCGTCGAGAACAGGTATCAGGCCGGTGCCGCCCACGATGACGCGCGATACGCCCAGCGCCCTGGCCGCCTCGGTGATTTTTGGTCCGGCGATCTCGGGCGCGCGTTCGCTGGTGTCGATCAGGATGACGCCTGCCAGACGATCGACAACGCCGCGGCGCAGCGCCAACTCGGTGAGCATATCGCGCCAGGCCTCGCCTATCGTGGCAATGGCGAAGGGGCCGGGCTCGGCAGCGGCCGCGATCAGTCCGCCATCGGCAAAGCCGAGCACCGGAACGCTTGTTATCTCCTTGAGCGCATCGATGCCCGGGTCGCCGAAGCAGGCGACGATGACCGCATCATAGCTGCGCCCCTCCGCGGTCGCCTGGGCATAAGCATCCAACACCGCGTGGGCCGCAATGGTCACCGCCGTGCGCGAGGCGATGTAGGGTGCGCCGAAGGGGGCGGTGACAGCCGTTAATGTCGCTTGCTCGCCGATCTCCGCCAAAGCCAGTTGACGGATCGTTTCGGTGATTTCAGCCGAGGTGTTCGGATTGATGAGCAGGAGATGCGGCTTGAGCATGCGTCGAGATTCCGTTCAGTGACCACCTCCAATCATGCACGATGCCATATTGTATACAAGATATTTATTGATCCAATACAGAAAGTTGGGCCGGGTGCTGAGCCGGTTGGGTTTCTGCCCAGCAGCCGCAAACGAAGGCTTTCTGGGAAATTTCTTCTATCTAGAGGCCCAGATGCCGGCGCTATGCGTAATTGCCCAGCAAGAAATGCATGGCTAATAGTGTTGACGGCGCAACTAAGATGTGTTCGTTTCATCAACAGTATGTATACGAAAATCGCGAATACCGTCGATTCAACAGGCCGGCTCGGGCGGGATGTCCCCGGAGCGCTGCGGCAGGGAACTGGAAACACCGTGCACTGGAGCACTGATATGCAATACGCCCATCGCCCATTGGCAAAGCTCAGGATGGCCGGTATCGCCGGCGTGGTGGCGCTCGGTGCGCTGCTGGCCGGCAGCGCCGTTTTTGCTGCCGATCGCGCCAATACGGTCATCGTCTCGGGCGCTGGCTCGGTTAATACGCTCGACCCGATCGCGTCGAACTATTTCCAGACCAATGACCTGACGAGCCGCACCTATAGTCCGCTCATCACCTATGACCTCGATCTCAACGTGGTGGGCGACCTCGCTTCCGACTACAAAGTTGCCGACGACGCGAAGTCGATCGCCTTCACCCTGCGCGACGGCGCCAAGTTCCATGACGGCACCGCTGTCACCTCCAAGGACGTCGCCTATACGCTGGACCGCATCAAGCGGCTGGCGACCGGCGTCGCCGCCTATATCGACATCTATGACAGCACCGAGGTCACCGACGATACGCACCTCACCGTTAAGCTGACCAAGCCGTCGGCGCTGTTCCTGACCTCGCTGAGCCGCATCTACATCATCAATTCGGCACTGGCCGAGGCCAATGCCGGCAGCGATGACTCGCAGGCCTGGCTTGCCGCCAACGACGCGGGCAGCGGGCCTTACAAGCTGACCTCGATCAACGGCAACGACGTCACCATCGATTGGGCCGACGGCTACTGGCTGGATCGCGGCGACCGGCCGCTGTCCCTGGTGTTCCGGCGTGTCGACGAAAGCGCACCCAAGCGCGACGAGCTGCGGATCGGCAATATCGATGTCGGCAAGAACATCCAGCAGCGCGACCTGGATTCCATTGCCAACGAACCTGGTGTTACGGTGGTCTATGGTTCGGCGCCCACGGTGCACGGCATCTATTTCAACGCCAGCACCGGTCCCACGGCCGACCCTCGCGTTCGCAAGGCGATCCGCCTGGCTTATGATTATGAAGGCGCTTTCGCCGGCATCCATCGCGGCAAGGGCGCACTGCCGTCCGGTCCGATGCCGGATGCGCTGCCGTGCAAGCCCGATTTTCCGATCGTCGCCCGCGACCTCGACGGCGCCAAGGCCCTATTGGCCGAGGCCGGCCAGAGCAACCTGACACTGACCTTGCGGTTCCAGCCGGCCTTTGAGGAACAGGTGCAGCAGGCAACCCTCTTGCAGTCCAACCTCAAGGATATCGGCGTGATGCTCAATCTCGAGCCAATCGCCTTCCCGAACTACCTGCAGATGCTGCAGGATCCGGCACAGATACCGCAGATGATGCTACTGGGCGAGAATTCGCTATTCCCCGATCCGGGCGTGTTCCTCACCAAGACCTTCATGACCGGTGCCACCGGCACCAATCGCTCGGGCTACAGCAATCCCAAGGTCGATGACATCCTCAACCAGGCCATCGGCACGGCCGATGCGGACGCGCGTTGCGATCTCTACAAGCAGGCCGAGACCATCATCGAAGACGACTCGCCGTTCATGCCGATCTGGTACGCCGGCAGCTATGCCGCCTACCGTTCCGACCGGCTGGCAAACCCTCTCGATGGCCAGGTCAACGGCAACTTCAAGCCGCTCGACTACGCCCTGCTCAAGAAAGAGTAGTCCGAGCCATGGCCTACCTGCGCCTCATCTCCCAGCGCTTGGTGATGACGGTCCTGACGCTCTGGGGCCTCGCGACCCTGGTGTTCATCATGATCAAGCTCATCCCGGGAGATGAGGCGCAGGTCGCCGCCGGCCCTGGCGCCAACCCCGAGCAGGTGGCTTCTGTGGCCAAGCGCCTCGGCCTCGACCTGCCCGTGCTGCAGCAATACCTGAACTTCCTGCTGCGGATGCTGCGCGGCGATCTTGGCACCTCGGTGGTGTCGTCCAAGCCGGTGCTGACCGAACTGGCCGCCGTGCTGCCCAGCACGATCGAGCTGATGATCTTCGCCAGCATCATCGGCACGCTGATTGCCTTTCCAATGGCGTTGGTTGCGGCGAGCTATCGCGGCAAGGCGTTCGACGGGATTGCGCGCATAGTCGCGGTCACCGGCGGGGCGATGCCCGCCTTCTGGCTGGCTTTGATGCTGCAATTCTTCTTCGGCAATGTCTGGCGCATCACGCCGATTTCCGGCCAACACTCATTCGGTATCGCATCGCCAAACGTGACCGGCATGCCGACGCTCGATGCCCTCTTGGCCGGTGATATCCCCGCCTTCCTCGATGCGCTGGCCTATCTCATTCTGCCGGCCTTCGTCTTTGCCATCCCCTTCGCCGCGCAAGTGTTTCGACTGCTCCGCGCGTCGCTGCTTGGCGTGCTCGCTTCCGACATGATGCTGCCGGTGCGCGCCAAGGGAGCATCCACCTCGCGCATGGTGCTGCGTCACGCATTGCCCAATTCACTGCTGCCCACCGTCAGCCTGATGGGCGTGCTCGTCGGTGGCATGGTGGGCGGCGCCATCCTGGTCGAAACCGTCTTTGCCCGGCGCGGCGTCGGCAGCTTCCTCGCCAATTCTGTGGCGCTCAAGGACACCTATGCGGTGCTCGGCGCGGTGATGTTCGTCGGCATAGCGGTGTGTCTGGTCAATCTGGTGGCCGACATCATCACCCTGATGCTCGATCCGCGTATCCGTGGCACGCAATTCGGGGCAGGTGCGAAATGACATTGGTTCTGCCAACGGCTTCGCCGCGCCGCAAGGCCAATTTTACTGCCTATGAACTGACCGTGTTCGGCGTGGTGGCGGCGTTGTTCCTGCTGGCGCTGATCGGGCCGATGATCGCGCCGGCCGACATCTATACCTCCAATATGCTCGAGACGCTGTTTCCTCCAAGTGCCGAGCATTGGCTGGGCACCGACGACCAGGGCCGCGATATTTTCTGGCGGCTTATTGCCGGCTCGCAACTGTCGCTGTTCGCCACGGTGCTGGTGGTCATCCTCTATTCCATCATCGGCATGATCGTGGCGACGCTGGCGACCGTGGGCCCCCGCTGGGTCGATGAACTGCTGATGCGGGTCACCGATATCGGCCTGTCGCTGCCCGGCCTCGTCGTTTCGCTCGGCATCGCCACGGTGCTTGGCCCCAGCCTGCAATCGGGCATTATCGCCCTGGCGCTGACCGGTTGGCCGATGACTGCCCGCATTCTGCGCACCACCATGCGCCAGACTATGGAGCAGCCCTTCGTGGAAGGCGCGCGCATCCTGGGCGTGTCGCGGACGCGGTTGATGCTCAAGCATGTCCTGCCCAATTCGCTCGACGTGCTGATCGTCAAATGGGCGGGCGATATCAGCTTCACCATGCTGATCCTGGCCGGTCTGTCGTTCATCGGCGTTGGCGCGCAACCGCCGAGCCCCGAATGGGGCGCCATGATTTCGGGCGCGCGCGGCAATATGTCGATCGCCTGGTGGGCAGTTGCGGCGCCGGGCGCTGCCATCGTCATCAATGCCGTCGCCTTCGCCCTGCTGGCCGATATCCTGCAGGTGCGTCGCGACCCCTCGCTGCGGGCCTGAACCATGGGAGTGGATACGATCCTGACCGATGGCATCATACCGGCGCCAGTTCGCCGACGACCCGAGGCGCTGCTGCAGGTCGAGCAGCTTTCGATCGATATCGCCACCCGCGATGCCAATGTGCGGCTGGTCGACAATGTCAGCTTCGGCATCGGCCGGGGCGAGCGTGTGGCGCTGGTAGGGGAAAGCGGTTCGGGCAAATCCGTCACCGCACAGGCTCTCATGCGGCTCAACAGCCGGGTGAAGCTATCAGGCCGCGTTAATTTCGACGGCAAGGACCTGCTGTCACTGTCCCCGTCGCAGATGGCGGCGATGCGCGGGCAACGTATGGGCATGGTGTTTCAGGACCCCATGAGCTCACTCGATCCGCTGATGACTATTGGCGACCAGGTCGCCGAAACCTTGCGCATTCGTGGCATCTCCAAGCGCAATGCCCGCCAGCGGGCGCTCGACGTGCTCGATGAGCTCAAGGTCGAGCGCGCGGCCGAGCGGCTGGATTCATTTCCGCATGAATTTTCGGGCGGCATGCGCCAGCGCGTGGTGCTGGCCATGGCGCTGGTGGGCGAGCCGGACCTCTTGATCGCCGACGAGCCGACCACAGCGCTCGACGTGCGCGTGCAGGAACGGGTACTCGACCTGCTCGACGAGATTTCACGTAGGCGGAGCCTCGCCGTACTGCTGATTACCCATGACATGGGCATTGTCGCCGGCTTCGCCGATCGGGTGATGGTCATGTATTCGGGCCGGATCGTCGAGGAGAACGAGGCAACGCTCCTGTTCGCCGAACCGCAGCATCCCTATACGCGCGGCCTGCTCGAAGCCGTGCCGCGCGCCGACGTCACGGTGGATCGCCTGCGCTCCATCCCCGGTGCGCCGCCCGTCCCGGCTGCACGGCCCAGTGGCTGCACCTTCCATCCGCGCTGCGATCGCGCCATGGCCATCTGTTCAAGTGTCGAGCCGGGCGAGGCCATCACACCATCCGGCGCGCGCGTCCGCTGTCATCTTTATGGGGCCGGGTGATGCTGCAGATCGATCATATTTCGAAGTCGTTCCCCGCGGGCCGTGGCCAGCGAACCATGGTGCTCGACGACATCGTGCTCAATGTCGATGAGGGCCAATCGGTCGGGCTGGTGGGCGAAAGCGGTTCGGGCAAATCGACCATCATCCGCTGCGCGCTGGGACTAGCCCAGCCCGATAGCGGGCGGGTGAGCTATAGCGGCATCGATGTTCACCGCGCCAGCCGCTTCGATACGCTGCGCTTCCGCCGTGATGTGCAACTGGTGTTCCAGGACCCCTATGCCAGCCTCAATCCACGCATGACGGTGGAGGAACTGGTGGGAGAGGGACTGCTGGTCCACAAGCTCGAAACCACGGCAGCTGGCAGGCGTGCGCGTGTCGTTGAAATGCTGCGCATGGTGGGCCTTGGCGAAGAGGCGCTAGCACGCTACCCGCGCTCGTTCTCGGGCGGCCAGCGCCAACGCATCGCCATCGCGCGGGCCGTGGTGATCCGCCCCAAACTGCTGATCTGCGACGAACCGGTGTCGGCGCTCGATGTCTCGGTGCAAGCGCAGGTGATCAACCTGCTGCAGGATATGCAGGCGCAACTCGGCCTCGGCATATTGTTCGTGGCGCATGACCTGGCGGTGGTCCGGCATCTCTGCACGACCGTTGCTGTGCTGGAGCGCGGCAGGATCGTCGAGCACGGCAGCCGCGAACAGGTGTTCGACGCGCCACAGCATCCCTATACCAAGGCATTGCTGGAAGCTGTGCCGATCCCCGATCCGGCTATCGGCCGGGCCCGGCGGACAGAACGGCAATTGGCGACATGAAATCCTTCGGCACGATCACCCCGTCCTCCAATATCATTGTCGAGCGGGTGACGCTGGCCATGACACGCGACATTGCGACTGTGTCGCCGCATTTCGCGCGCTTCGGGTTCGCCGGCCCCAGCGATACGGTGGTCGAGGATTATCATTGGCCCTCGATGCTGGGCGCCGCCCAGTTGCTGGCGGATGCACATGTCGATCTGATCTGCTGGAATGGCAGCAAGGGGGGCGAGCTGGGCTTCGATCGCGACCGGGTGCTGTGCCGGCGCATCGAGGATCAGTTTGGCATTCCGGCGGTCACCTCGGTGTTGGCGCTCGACGGCCTGCTCTCCGCCAACGGTGTCAAGCGCATTGCCTTCGTCACGCCGTTTCGCCAGGAGGTGAACGACAAGATCGTCCGCGGCTGGAGCGCAGCGGGTTATGATTGCGTCGCCAATCTCGGGGCCGGGCTGACCAACAATTTCAGCTATTCGACCATGGCGCCCGAGACGCTCACCGCCATGGCGCGCGAAGTCGCGAAGGCGAAGCCGGATGCGATATTGTTCTATTGCACGAACCTGCCCGGAGCCGGGCTCTGCACGACGTTGGAAGCGGAACTGGACCTGCCCGTCCTCGATTCCGTGTCCGCCGGCGTCTGGGGTGCGCTCTCCGCGCTAGGTCTGGGCGGCAGCCTGTCCGCAAAATGGGGCAGGCTGCTGCTCTAGATCAGGCGTTTGCCTTCAGCCATTCAATGCTCGGTGCCAGCCGGGCAAACACGTCTTTCTGGTCGGGCACTGGCGTGTTGGCACGTTCATGTTTCACTGTCGCCGAGATCAGCGCGCGATATTCATCGAGCGTCGCATCGGCCTGTGCCGAGAGCCAGTCCTTGTCGAAGACCGGCATGGCGAATTGACCGCGATGGAACTCGATCCAGCGCGTGGCCTGCGGCACCAGAACGAGCAGTTCGGTCCAATCGATATCGCCGGTACCGAGCGGGGTCAGGTAGCGCCGCATCAGATCGCCGTCGAAGGTTGTATAACAGTCGTCGATATGCACCTGCGCCACATGCCTGGCGATGCGGCGCGTGCATTCGACGGCCTCTTCCATGCGGCAGGGGACGTTGACCGGGTCATGGGCGATGCCGAGCAGGTCCTCTCCGACCACCTCGATAATGCGCAGGATTTCGAAGGTCGAAATCTCCTCATGCGTCTTGATCAGCAGCCGGGTGCCACTCTCGCGAATGGCGGGCGCCAGTGCCTTGACGCCATCGATCACGCCCTGGAGCTGGGACTGCCAGGATATAACCGGATCGTCGCGGTCCTCGATCATGCCGACGACGAAAAACACAGTCTTGGCGCCCAGCACCGGCATGGCGCGCAGCACCTTCTCAAGGCCCTTCACCATGTCGCCATCGCCTGCTTCGATCAGCGACTTGCAGCGCTCTGGCCGAGCGGGATTGAACGTGCCGACTCCCACATTGAGGATGAGGCCGCGGGCCTCGGCCGCCTGCCGCAGTTCGGTCAGCGCGGTCGGATCGAGCGTGGGCAGCACCGACAGGATATTGCCGAACAAGACCCCGCCCAGGCCGAGCGCCTTGGCCTTGTCGAAGATTTCAATGGGGGTCAGGGTCTCGTAGCCGGGCAGGCTATTGTTGAATACGCCGATCAAGTCGGTCTCCATGGTTGGTGCTCGGCGTATCGCCGTTCAGATATTCTTGTATACAAAACATATCTTGTTGGCATGCAAAATTTGGATGGCTGCAATGCATTTTTTGCCGCGTACCCTTTTGACTGGTCACTAGAAACAGAACCTGAACCTGCCCCGTTACGGCCAACCCCGCCCTGGACAAGGCATTTTCACATTCAGCGGACGCTCATTTCTCGTTAACCGCCTGGTCGTTCCCAGGCGTCACAGCACCAAAGTTGCAACACAACTGGTGGATGGTTTGTATCGGATTTGTTGACACGTCGAATACAAAGCTGCAGGCTCCCTTCATAGCGAGGACCGGGGGACAGCATGGCCAGCGTTCAGATGCGCAAGGTAATCAAAAACTTCGCTGGGGCGGAAGTGCTCAAGGGCGTCGATTTCGACATCGTCGACGGCGAGTTCCTCAGCCTTGTCGGCCCCTCGGGCTGTGGCAAGTCCACCCTGCTACGGATGATCGCCGGGCTGGAAGATATCACCGGTGGCGAAATCCACATTGCCGGGCAGGTGGTGAATGGCCTCGCCGCCAAGGACCGGGACATCGCCATGGTGTTCCAGAACTACGCCCTCTACCCCCATATGACGGTGCGCGAGAATCTGAGCTTTGCGCTGGAAATGCGCGGCGAGTTCAAGGCGCATATCGAAAAGCAGGTGGTTTACGCCGCTGGTATTCTGGGGCTGGACCAGTTGCTCAATCGCTACCCGCGCCAGCTTTCGGGTGGTCAGCAGCAGCGTGTCGCCATGGGCCGCGCCATCGTGCGCAATCCGCAGGTGTTCCTGTTCGACGAGCCGCTCTCCAATCTCGATGCCAAGCTGCGCGTGCAGATGCGTACCGAAATCAAGGACCTGCACGAGCGGCTCAAGACCACCACCATCTATGTCACCCACGACCAGATCGAAGCCATGACCATGGCCGACCGGATCGTGGTGATGCGCCTTGGCGTCGTCGAACAGATCGGCACGCCGCTGGAGCTTTATGACCATCCGGCAAATGCCTTTGTCGGCACTTTCATCGGCTCGCCGTCGATGAACCTGCTGCGGGGCCGGTTGGTGGGTGGCGATAAAGGCCTCGTTTTCGAGCATGGCGGCGGCCAGTCCATGCCGCTCGGCGCCGCCTTGAGCAGCGTTGCGCCTGGCACCGAAGTCGATCTCGGCATTCGCCCCGAACACCTGACCGTCGGCGACACCGGCTTTGCCGCCAGGGTCGTGGTGGTCGAGCCGACCGGCGCCGAAACCCAGGTGGTTGCCGACATCGACGGCCAGCGGGTCACCGCCATCGTCAAGGACCGCGTCTCCATCGTGCGCGGCGATCTCATTCATCTCGCGCCCGATACGACGCGTGTTCACTGCTTCGATGCCGGGACCGGTCAACGGCTCCCATAGGTAGTCCTGCATCGCTGAACGGGGCGGCCCGGCCGCAAGGCAGCCGCCCCGCACCGCCAAACCGAATTGAACCGCTTTGCCGGTCGCGCTTGCTCGCGTCCGCATGACTCATCGCAACCCGAATTCCGAGGACATCATGACCAAATCACGTGACTTGCCGGGACTGAAATCGACGCTGTCGCGCCGCTCGGTTCTTGTTGGTATCGCCGGGGCATTGGCAATGCCCGCCCTGCTACCATCGCGCGCTTTCGCCGCGACGCCCGGTAGCAATCCCGGCAAGTATAAGATCGACCTCGGCGGCTATACCGGCCCCGAACTGACGGGCAGCCCGATCACGCTCAAGATCATGCGCCAGGAATTTCCGCCCGAAGTGAATGCCGTGCTGCAGGCGCAATACGATGCCTTCTCGGCGGCCTACCCGAATATCACCATCCAGGAAGAGCGGGTGCCTTATGGCGACCTGCCCACCAAAGTGCAGGTCTATGTGACCTCGGGCAGTGCGCCCGACATCATGATGGGCCGCAATGACTTCGCCTCGGCCTATGCGGCGGGCCAGTTGACCCTGCCGCTGCAGCAGTTCCTGTCCGCCGATTTCATCGACGACGTCTATGCGCCCCTGCGCGAGTCCGCCACCATCGACGGCAATCTGGTCTGCCTGCCGTGGGAGACCAATCCGGTCTACATGTCGTTCAATCGCGACATCTTCGACAAGTTCGGCATCAAGACGCCACCGGAAGTCGGTGAGTTCGACGGCGGCTGGACCGTCGAAGAATACATGCAGTGCTTCGATGACGTCACCAAAGCCCTGCGCGCCGCGGGCGATACGCAGACTTTTGCGCTCGCCGCCTCGGGCTACGGCAATGGCGGGCCGGGCTCCAACTATACCCAGCTCGAAAGCATCTGGGTGCGCATGATGGGCGACCCCAATGCGGCCAAGGACTCCTCGGTCTACAACACCTTCATGGGTGTCTCCGAAGATGGCTTCACCGCCAGCGGCTACGTGAATACGCCCGAAGCCGCGGCCGGCCTCGCCAATTACCAGGCGGTGTTCAAGAACGGCTACACGCCGACCGGTGTCGTGCCCGACCAGTTCCGCGGTGGCGCTGCGGCGGTGAGCTTCTCGGGCACCGGCACGGTCAAGCGCTTCCTCAAGACCGGGCAACCGTTCAACTTCGGCATGTCCCCGGCACCGAAGGGCACCATCGCCTACACCACAACGGTTGCCGATTCGCCGACCATCTATTCGGGCACGCCCTATCCGGCGGAAACCGCGGCGCTCCTGGCGTTCATCTGCAATGACGCCAATCGCTTCGCCTTCCACGACGCCTGGGGTTCGATGCCGGTTCGCAAGACCCTGGTCGACGCCATCCCCGAATATGCCTCCGACCAGCGCCTGCTCCTCGGCACCAATGTCGCCGACCATGCTTTCGGCCCGCCCAAGTCGGTCGGCTGGTTCGATTACTTCAGCGCCATCAATCCGGCCGTGAAGGACATCGCGCTCGGCACCGATCCGCAGACCCGGCTCAACGACGTCGCTACCCAGATCGATGGCCTGCTGGCCAAATACAAGTGACCCCCAGCGCCCCGCCGCTCTGCACCGGTGGCGGGGCGTCACTTCATCCAATGAGGGCCAGTGGCGAAACGCCACTCGACTTGAACAGGGACTGCACCGATGAAGTTTTCCAGCTGGACAGTGAACCCGACGCGCCGCGGTGAGCTCGCCATCGGCCCGCTGATGATCCTGCCGGCCGCCCTTGGCCTCTGCATCTTCCAGTTCTGGCCGCTCGGCGTCGCGATCCTCAACAGCTTCCGTGCCTTCAACCCGTTCAATCATCGCCCCAATGGCTGGGTGGGTTTCGGCAACTACCAGGCAGTGCTCGCCGATCCGTCGTTCCAGTCCTCATTCTGGGTGTCGCTGATCTATATGGCGCTGATGATGGTCGTCATCATCCCCTCCGCCCTGGGCCTGGCGATCCTGCTCGACAAGCGCATGCCGGGCACGGCTCTGGCGCGCGGCGCTATCCTGGGCGCGCTGGCCTCGTCCGAGGCGGTCGCGGCACTGATCTGGAATGCCATCTACCAGCCCAATAGCGGCCTGCTCGACGTGATTTTCCAGACCTTTGGCCTGCCCTCACAGCCTTTCCTCACCGATGGCCACCTCGCCGTGGTCTGCATCGTCATCATGACCGCCTGGAAGGATATCGGCCTGCCGATGCTGATTTTCCTCGGCGCCCTGCAGGCGATCCCGCCGCATCTGTTCGAGGCCGCCTCGATGGATGGCGCCAATCGTTGGAACAAGTTTTGGCGCATCACGCTACCGCTGCTGCGGCCCAGCCTGGTCCTCGGCCTGTTCATGACCACGATTGCGGCGGCGCGTCTGTTCACGCCGATCCAGATCCTCACCGCCGGCGGGCCGAACGGGCAGACCTCGAATATCGCCTATTTCTCCTATGCCCAGGCCTTCCTGTTCAATTCGCCCGGACCGGCGGCAGCCAGTGTCGTCATGATGCTGCTCATGCTCGTCGTCATCACCGTCATCCAGGCTCGCGCCCTGCGCAGCCGCTCGGGGATCTGATCCATGACCGCCGAAGTTCTCGCCATTGCCGACAAAATCGTCGCCAAGCCCACGCCAGTGACGCAGATCCGACGCGGCACCGTGTTCGGCGCCATCGGGCTGTTGCTGGTTGCGTTCTTCTTCGCCTTTCCGATCGTCTGGTCGGCACTGTCCTCGCTGAAATCGACGGAAGATATCGTCAAGTTCCGCTATCCGCTGACCTGGTGGACGTTCTTGCCGCCCTTTCCGACGCTGGAAAACTACCACGCGCTGTTTTTCCAGCTCAACTTCCAGCGCGCCCTGCTCAACACCGTGATCGCCAGTGCCGGGCAGGTGATTATCGCGGTGGTGACCTCCACATTGGCTGGCTACGCCTTCGCTCGACTGCGCTTCCCGTTGCGCAATGTGCTGTTCGGACTGCTGCTGGTGACCGCCTTCATTCCGCTCGAAGTGATCCTCGTGCCGCTTTACGAAGTGGTGAAGGGCATGGGGCTGGTCTCGACCTATCCGGCGCTGTTCCTGCCCTTCGCCTGCAGCCCCTTCGGTATCTACCTGATGCGGCAGGCCTTCCAGTCGATCCCGGTGGAGCTGGACGATGCGGCCCGCGTCGACGGCGCCTCGACGCTCAAGATTTTCTGGCGCATCGCGTTGCCCAATGTAAAGCCGGCGCTGGCAACGCTAGTGCTGATCCAATTCATCTGGTCGTGGAATGCCTATCTGTGGCCGCTGGTGATCATCCAGGACCCCAGCATGCAGATCGCCCAGGTGGCTATCGCCGGCTACAAAAGCGTCCCCAATTTCCCGCTCGACGGGCCGCTGTTTGCCGGCGTTACCGTCGTCACCATTCCCCTCGTCGCAATCGCCATCATCCTGCAGCGTTATTACGTGCGCGGGCTGATGAGTTCAGGAATTCGCTAATGACCTTGCTTTCTTCCATCGATCGTATTTCAGACGCTCGCCTCCTCGAACGCATCGCCGCGGCGCGGCAGATCATGGACGACGCCGGTATCGGCGTACTCATGGTCTACTCGCATCCGCGTCCTGGTGGTGGCGTGCTCCAGTATCTCTCGGGCTGGGCCGCCAAGGCAGGCACGATCCTGCTGTTGCCCAAAGAGGGGCGCGGCATCATCCTTTCCGCTGGCCCCAACAATACCCGCGTCTTCAACCAGCGTTGCAGCTTTTTCGCCGATGCCCGCGCCTACGGGCCGAACGCGCCACTCGCCAAACTGCTGGGCGAGGGCCTCGCCGAACTCGGGGTTGCTGGTGGCAAGATCGGTGTTTCGGGTACGCCCTACATGCCTGCGTCGCTCAAGGTCTCGCTCGATGGCCTGGTAAAGGATCAGGTCTTCCTCGGCGATGCGCTCGATGCTTTGCGCCTCGTCCGGCACGCCGATGAAGTCGCGATGCACCAGCGCGCCGCCGATATCTCCGTTGGAATGATCGAGCGGGTGATGGAGCTGGCGCGCCAGTCCGGCACGACGCCCTCCGACCTGATGACCGGGGCGGAGTTCACCGGCCGCAAGCTGGGTGCCGACTCGGCGAGCATTTGGCTCGCGACCGGCGAAGCGCCGCCGACCACCTATTTCGAGCTGTTCGAACTCAACGAGACCATCGGTCCGAAAGATCGCGTTCAGCTCGGCGCGACTACCAACTACGAGGGCCATTTCGGCCAATGCCTGCGCACCGGCATCCGTGGCGGCATCTCGCCGGTGATGCAGGATGCCTGGGCCCGCATGGTGGAAATGCAGGACCGTGCGCTCGCCACCCTGGTCCCCGGGGCGCCAATGCAGAATCTGGTCGACACCCTGGAAGCAGATATCGACGCGTTCTGCCCCTATACCCGCGCCACCGACCCGTTCCGCTTTCAGTCGTGCCACTCGCTCGGCATCAACTATTCCGACCCCAGCTATGTGCAGGCGGTCAATCCCGAGCGCGACCGCAGCAAAGATGGCGAATTGCCGCTCGTCGCCGAGAACATGATCTTCGAAATCCACCCGAACTTCACCATCCCCGGCCTCGGCCACATCTGCGTCGGCGACATGGCGCTGGTGACGGCGACTGGCGCCAGGTGGATCACCAACACCCCACGCGAAATTGTGCGGCTGGATTGAGGAGGACAGCATGCGGTTAGGTATCGACGGGCGGAAAATTCCCGAGGCGGCGAAGCGCGGCGGCGTTGCCAGCATGGATCATGGCAAGGAGCTTGGCATGGACGGGCTGTTCTTCCGCACCGTGCTCGACGTGACGCCGACGCTCGATCCGGGCGCGCTCAAGGCCGTTCGCCAGAGGGCGGACGAATTGGGCATGTATGTCGAAATGGGCCTGGGCAAGGTGAACCCTTATGCACTGCCCGAAACGCCGGAAATGCGCGCCATAGGGGACGGTGATACGCTGCTCGGCTTCCGCCGTATGATGGAGGCCTGCGCCGCCATCGACTGCCGGGAGCTCTGGGTCGGCACCGCCAACCACAAGGACTATCCCGGCCGCTTCGGCACCGATCGTTTCCGCACCGATGTCACCTGGGCCGATCAGCTCGAGGGCATTCAGAAATTGCTGCTCCTGCTCAAGCCGATTGCGCTCGATCTGGGCATCCACATCAATATCGAGACCCACGAAGAGATCACCAGCTTCGAAGTGGTGCGCCTGGTCGAGGCCTGCGGACCGGACGCCTTCGGCATTGTCTACGACACCAATAATGGGTTGCAGCGGCTCGAGCATCCCATCTGGGTGGCCAAGCGGGTGGCGCCCTATACGCGCCAGACGCATTTCAAGGATTCAGGCGTGATCTTCAACGGCCGCACCGCGGCGATGCAGAGTCGGCCCTGCGGGCAGGGCGTCGTCGACTATGCGGCGATCCTCAAAATTCTCGCCGCGGCGCAGCCGGAGCTCAACATCACTATCGAGAATTCCCCGCCTAATGAGGGTGGCCCCAAGTTCGTAAAGTTCAACAAACTGGAGCTGGCAGAGCCGGCCTTCATCGCGGCACATCCGGATTGCACGGTCGAGGAATATGCCGATTTCGTCGACATGATCCACGCCTATGAGAAGCGGATCGCCGAGGGCGACGTGCCGCCACTGGTCGAGGAGGTGCGCGATTTCGACTACGCCGCCGCGGTCAGGGACATTTTGTCTAGCCGCGACCATCTGCGCGGCATCTGCGAGGATTTGAACCTGCCGTTGCGCAAGCGCGCGGCCTGAAGGAGACTTTTATGTCCGACCTGCTGCTTGTCCATGGCACCGTGGTGACCATGGGGCCTGACCGCGCTATCATCGAGGATGGCGCGGTGGCCATTACCGGCGACCGCATCGCCGCCGTGGGCACGACCGCCGACCTGTTGCCGCTTTATCCGCAACATAAGCAGATCGACTGCACCGGGCGGGCGGTTATTCCCGGCCTCGTCGATGCACATGGTCATGCGGGCCATTCGATCGTCAAGACGCTTGGGGTCGACACGCCATCGGTCTGGATGCGCATCGTCACGCCAATGTATTTTCACTATACCACGCCCGACTTCTGGCTTGCCGACGGCTATATCTCCGCCACCGACAGGTTGCGCATGGGCGTCACTACCTCGGTCAGCGTAGTGGGTTCGGCGCCGCGCAGCGACGATCCGACCTTCGCTATCAACCAGACCAAGGGCTATGCGGCGGTCGGCCTGCGTGACATTGTCTGCACCGGCCCGGCCGGCCTGCCCTGGCCACATCCGACCACGCGGTGGGTTGACGGCGAGCCAACCCGCTATTCGGTCAGCTTCGATGAGCTGATGGCGGGCGCCGAAGCCGTGATCGAGACCGTCAACGGCACTGCCGATGGCCGCATCAAGGCGTTCGTGACGCCGTTCACCATCATGCCATCGATCGATCCGTCCAATCCGACGACGCCCGATCGCGCCACGCGCTCGACGCCCGAAGACCGGATGCAGGGCAGGCGGGTCAAGGAACTGGCGGCCAAGCACGGCACGCGCATTCATTCCGATGCCTTTGCCGGCCATATCCGCATGGCCTGGCAGGACCCGGAAAGCGCCATTCTGGGGCCGAACGTGCATTTGCAGCACTGCATCGGGCTGAGCCTTGACGAGGTGGATATCCTGGCCGAGACCGGCACCAGCATGACCCATTCGCCCGGCGGCAGGGCCCCGGTGATCGAGATGATGCAGCGCGGCGTCAATGTCGCCATTACCACCGATGGCTCTGCCCCGTGGGCCACCTTCGACCTGCTCCAGGCCGCCAAGCTGGCGCAGCTGGCGCATCGCTGGCGTAACCAGGATGCCTATCTGCTGCCCGCCGGCAAGCTGTTCGAAATGATCACTATCGATGCCGCCAAGGCGCTCGGCATGGAAAATGAAGTCGGCTCGCTCGAAGTGGGCAAGAAGGCCGACGTCACGATCGTCAACCTGCGCAAGCCCCATCTGGCGCCGAACTGGATGGTTGTGCATCGCCTCGTATTGCAGGCCGTCGGCCAGGACGTCGAGACGGTCATCGTCGATGGCAAGATATTGATGGAGGACAAGCGCATCCTCACCGTCGATCTCGATGCGGTGCTGCAGGAAGCCGAGGCCCAGGCCTGGGCGGTGGTCAAGCGCGGCGGGCTCGAGAGCCATTTGACCGATCCCGGCTGGGGCATGGTGCAGCGCACCTTCGAAGGCCCGATCGACCTGCCGCTGCCGCCGGAGATCGAGGCGTGATCACGCTGGTCAGGGCCGCCTTCGTCATCGGCTACGAGGGGGGCGACCACGTCATCATCCGGGACGGAGAAGTGGCCTATGAGGGCGAAACCATCATCTTTGTCGGCAAGAGCTTTCCCGGTACGCCCGACAAAGTCATCGATGCCGGCGAGGCGATCCTGGGCCCTGGTTTCATCGACCTCGATGCGCTGGCCGATATCGACCATGCCCTGATCGACAGCTGGCATGGCCCCGAGACCGCGACCGGGCTCGATTGGTCCGAAGACTATTTCCTCAATCGCCGCCACGATGTGTTCTCGCCTGCCGACCGCGATTTCCGCCACGAATTCGCCTTCACCCAGCTGATCCGCAACGGCATCACCACCGCCATGCCGATCGGCGGCGAGATGCACAATGAGTGGTGCGAGACCTATGACGAATGGGCCGCTGCCGCCAGCATCGCTGGCCGGCTCGGCCTGCGCCTCTATGCCGGGCCGAGCTATCGCGCAGGCGTCAATGTCGTCCGCGCCGACGGCACGCGCGACGTGCTGTGGAATGAAGCATTGGGCGAAGCGGGCTTTGCCGATGCCGTCCGCTTCATCGAGGATTTCGATGGCGCCCATGATGGCTTGATCCGCGGCGCTTTGCTGCCCGCCCGTATCGAGACCATGACGCCAGAGCTGATGCGCAAGACGGCCGCGGCATCCAGGCGCCTGGGCGTGAAGGTGCGTCTGCACTGCCTGCAGGGGCTCAAGGAATTGCGGCTACTCGACGCGCGATATGGCAAGACGCCGCTCGACCTGCTCGATGAGACCGGCCTACTCGGGCCGGACCTGTTGATTCCGCATGCGATCTTCCTAGATAGCCACAGCCGCAACCCAAACAAGGGCACGGGCGATCTCGAACGCCTCGCCAGCAGCGGCGCCACGGTCATCCACTGCCCGATGACCTCGCTGCGCTACGGCACGGCGCTCGAAAGCTTCCCAAAATACCGTGCAGCCGGCGTCAAGTTCGCCATGGGCACCGACTCCTATCCACCCGACATGATCCGCAATATCGACATCGGCGTACATATCCCCAAGGTCATCGAAGGGCGCACCGATGCCGGCGGTGCCGCCGAGATTTACCGTGCTGCCACACTGGGCGGCGCGGCCGCTTTGGGTCGCGACGATCTCGGCCGCCTCGCGGTCGGCGCCAAGGCCGACATGATCGTGGTCGACCTGACCAACCCGCGCGTCGGCATGATCGAGGACCCGATCCGCACCCTGCACATGAATTGCACCGGCGCCGATATCAGCACCGTCATCATCAATGGCCGCACGGTCATGGAGGACCGAAATCTCCCCGGCGTCGATGCGGAGGCGATGTCACAGCGGTTGAAGGAATACTACGCCACGATGAAGGCGGGATATTCCGAGCGTGACTACCAGCGGCGGCCGGTAGACGAGATATTCCCGCCGACTTTCCGTGCCGCTATCTAGTGTACGAACTGACGAAGAAATGAATCCAATCTTGCGCGGGCCCTGCGGACAACTTATGTAGCGTGGAGAGGGTTCAGGCATGCTGAAATCGAACGAAGATCGCGCATCCGGGGTGGTGACAAGTGGCCGCTGGGGTCAGATCTACGACGATCTGAAATCGGCAATTCTGGCGCACAATATCGCTCCCGGCACCAAGCTTCCCGAGGATGAACTCGGCGAAGTCTATTCGGTTAGCCGTACCCTGGTGCGCGCGGCGCTTCAGGCACTGGCGCATGATCGGCTGGTCCAGCTCGAACCCAATCGCGGGGCGTTTGTCGCCAAGCCGACCAAGCGTGAAGCCCGCGAAGTGTTCGAAGCCCGCGCCATTATTGAGCCGAAGGTTGCCGCGATGGCCGCGGCCATCGCCAAGCCTTCGGACGTCAAGGTCCTGCGCCGCCATCTCGACGAAGAACACAAGGCGATCCACGATGGTCGTCAGGGTGATGCGGTCATGCTGTCGGCGCGCTTCCATGAGGGTATCGCCGAGATCGCCGGCCAGACCATATTGACTGAGATCATCACGTCCCTATGTTCCCGGTCGGCCCTGATCATCTCGCTCTACTCGCGGCGCGCGGATACATTTTGCGAAAGCCACGCCCACCACGCCCTGGTCGATGCCATCGCCGCCAACAGCGAGCTGGACGCCTCCGAGCTCATGACCAGCCACCTGGTCGACCTGCTTTCAGGCATCGATGTTTCCGAAAGTGCCGGCCCGCAACGCAAGCTGTCTGAAATCCTGCGCGGATTTTGACAGTTCTGTTCGCGTTGCACGCGGGAAGATAATCGCTGCCAACGCGCTTTGCGGTGCAGTGTGGCTATGCAAGAAAGTAAGGCTTGCTGATCGGGCTTGCATGGGGCAACCAAGTCGCGTTCAAGCTGACTGATGCGAAAGCGACTGCAATGACCGCCGCCATCTCGGTAGAAGATGTCAGTGCCTCCTATGGCGCCAAGATGGCGCTGGAGCACGTCAGCCTTGATGTTCCACGCGGCACCAGCATAGCGTTGCTTGGCCCCAATGGGGCGGGCAAGACCACCCTGATCAACATTCTCTGCACGCTGCGGCGGCCCGATGGCGGCCGGGCCAGCGTTGCGGGCGTGGACGTTGTCAGCCAACCCACGCGGGCCCGGCAGTCCATCGGCGTCGTCTTCCAGGATTCCAGCCTCGATGATCGGCTCAGCGCGTGGGAGAACCTCGATTTCCACGGCCTGGTCTATGGCATGGCGCCCAAGGAGCGGCGTGCCCGCAGCGCCGCCGTGCTAGAACTGGTCGAGCTGCAGGATTGGCGCGACGAGATTGTCCGCAGTTTTTCGGGCGGCATGCGCCGGCGGCTGGAAATCGCGCGGGCGCTGCTGCACGAGCCGGAAATTCTGTTTCTCGACGAGCCGACGGTTGGCCTCGACGCACAAACCCGCCAGCGCATCTGGCAATATCTCGACCAGTTGCGCCGCGAGCGCGAATTGACCGTTCTCACCACCACGCACTACATCGAGGAAGTGGAGGGTGCGGACATGGTCTGCGTTATCGACCACGGCAAGATCATCGTTCAGGGTTCGCCCGACGAGCTCAAGGCGCGCTATGGCATGCGCTGGTTGCATGTTGTGCCGAAAGATCCCGTTGCGGGCAAAGCCATCCTGGCGCGGTATCCGGAGGCCAAGCCGCTTGGAACCCACGCTCTTGCCCTGCCGGCAAACGACGACGCCGTAGCCGACGCCTTCCTCACCGAATTTCGCGACAGCCTGGCGGAAATCCGGTTCCAGCCGCCGACCCTCGAAAGCGTCTTTCTGTCGCTGACCGGCCGCCAGCTCAGGGATCAGGCCGATGGCCAGCGCGACGCCGAGCGCGCCGCAGGCAAGCGTGGAGGGCGGCGATGAGCAGACCAATAGTCCTGCTGCGTGGCGTCTACGGCGTATGGCTGCGTGAAATCATGCGCGCCACCCGCGATCGCGGCCAGATGATCGGCGGGGTCAGCAGGCCGCTGATCTGGCTGCTCATCCTGGGTGTCGGCCTCAATCCCTACTTTCGCGGCGAGGTCTTTGGGGAGGTGCGTTATGTGATCCCCTACACCTACCTGCAGTTCCTGTTTCCCGCCGTCATCGTGCTCAACATCATGTACACCTCGATCCAGTTCGCGGTGTCGGTCATCTGGGATCGCGAGTTCGGCTTCCTGCGCGAGGTGCTGGTTTCACCCATGCCGCGTTCGCTGATCCTGCTCGGCAAGGTGCTGGGCGGCAGCACGGTCGCCATGCTCCACGGCGCACTGGTGTTGATCCTGGCGCGGTTCGCCGACGTCACGCTGAGCATCGAGCAGATGGCCATGGCGCTGGGACTGATGTTCGTGCTGGCCTTTGGGCTGACGAGCTTTGGCGTCATTCTGGCGGGTCGCGTCCGCAGCTTTGAGGGCTTCGGGGTCTTCTCCAACACCATCATCCTGCCGCTCTATTTCACCTCGTCTTCGGTCTTCCCGCTCGACCCCGCACTGACCCGAACGCAGACCGCCACGGCCTATCCGGAGTGGCTGGTGTTCATGGTGCAGGTCAATCCGATCACCTACGCGGTCGACGCCCTGCGCGGTATCCTGATCGGGTTCAACCAGTTCCCGCCGATCTACGGGCCAGCCGTGATCTTTGGCATGGCCATCATCTTCTTCGCGTTGGCGCTCGTCGACTTCAGCCGCTCATGAATGGGGCAAAGCCACATCGCTGGCTTCAGGCCGCGCTTAATATCGCCATTGTGGCGGCGCTCCTCGTGGCAGTGAGTTACCTGCCGCCCGACACCTCGCTGCAGGACCGGCAGCGCGACGGCGTGCTCAAGGTCTGTGTGCCCCCCAGCTATCCGCCCCTCGTAACCGGCGACCCGTCCCGACCTGGCTTTGACGCCGAATTGGTCGATGCCATTGCCAAAAACCTCGGGCTCAAACTGGCGTTGAACGTCCTGCCTTCGATCGGCAAGGATTTCAATCCGCGCAATTGGTCCCTGACGCGCGCGCAATGCGACATCATTGCCGGCGGTGTGGCCGACACCGCCCAGACTCGTAGCTTTTTGCAAACCATTCCGACCCCGGCCGAAACCGGCTGGGTTGGCATATCGGCAACCGGCACCATGCCTCCTTCGGGCAGCACCGTCGCCATCCTGCCCGGCACCGCCGGGCTGGACCGTCTGGCGCTGTCCGGCTGGCTGCGCAAGCAGGGACTGCGAGCCCAATTGATGCGCAGCCCGGCCGAACTCGAACACGCACTGAAGTCCGGAACGGTCGCCGCCGGAATCACCGAGCGCTTCGTCGCGGCTAGCCTCGATCTCGACATAAACACGCTGACCATGTTCTGGTTAGACGAAAGTATATCCCCGCGCTTCCGCATGGCCTTGGGCCTATGGAAAGGCGATCAGACTCTCAAACGCGCCGTCGCCGACGCTCTGGAACTGCTTGAGAAGTCTGGCGTTATGCTCCGTCTGAGTGTGCGGTATGGCCTTGATAAGGACATCGAGGAGCCGGTCTCCGACCTGCAAAAATGATCTCGACTTGATCTGAATTGCGGCAGCAAAGTGGACGGATCGCGGCAAAATACCCTGTACTTTCGGTTTCTCCAGGGCTAAATCTAGGACACGACGTTTTGCCTTAAACGACTGAGAGCAAACAATTTTGCTGTCGTAAATCATAACTTATAGGGAGGTTTCTGTGCCTTTCAAACTCAAGCGGATCGCCGCTCCCCTCGGTATTGCGACCCTGGTCTGCAGTGCCCTGAGCACCGGCTCCGTCATGGCCGGCAACTTCACCGCCGAACAGGCGACGGCCGGAAAGACTGCATTCGATTCCAACTGCTCCCAGTGCCATGGACGCAATCTCGAAGGCAATGAGGCACCCGCCCTCGTCGGTCCCGACGTGATGCAGAACTGGGACACGGTCGGTGGACTATACGACTTCATCTCGGTGGCCATGCCGCCATCCGCACCCGGCAAGCTGGGTGAGGAGACCTATGTCAACATCATCGCCTATATCATGCAGTTCAACGGCGCGACGCCCGACGATAAATCGCTGACCTCCGACCGTGACTATGCCATCTCGCTTCCGGCCGAGACGGCCGCTGGCGCAGCCAGTGTCGCCGCGGCTGCACTCGACGCCGGCGGCGCCGCGGCTCCTGCTGGCGATGCCGCCGCTCCGGCCGAACCTGTGGCTACGGTGCCGCAGGCTTTCACCTGGGGCAAGCAATTGCCAGGCGGCCCCGCCCCGGCGGAACAGGCAGCGGCCGCACCGGCCGCCGCTACACCCACGATCCCGCAAGCTTTTACCTGGGGCAAGCAACTCCCCACGGTTGGTAACTAACATGGTCAACTCAGACGTGCTCACCACACGTCGTTGGTAGGAGAAATCGATGAAAATCGATCTGATGAAATCACTGCTGGTGGCGACGACGGCTCTGCTCGCCCTGTCTGGCCCGGTCCATGCCCAGGACGCCAAGCCGGCCTATGCGCCCGTTACCGACGAGATGCTGGCAAATCCCCCGGCCGAAGACTGGCTGATGTATCGTGGCGCCTACAACAACCAGGGCTACAGCCCCCTCGACCTGATCAACAAGGATACGGTCGGCAAGCTTCAGCTCGCATGGGCCTGGCCGATGGCCGAAGCCGGCATCCAGGAAACGGCGCCGCTGGTGCATGACGGTGTCATGTTCCTGCAGACCAACAACAACATCGTCGAGGCGCTCAACGCCAAGACCGGTGACCTGATCTGGCAGTACCGCCATGTGCTGCCCGAAATTCCGGCATCCTGGAGCTATCAGGCCAACCAGGCTCGCCGCCAGAAGAACTCCATCGCGCTCTACCAGGACAAGGTGATCCTCACCACCGCCGACGCCAAGATCGTGGTGCTCAGCGCCGTCGACGGCAAGGTTGTCTGGGAAAAGCAGGTTCTCGATTACAACCTGGGCTACAGCTACACGGTCGGGCCGGTCATCGCTGACGGCAAGATCATCACCGCAATTTCCGGCTGCTCGATCGCCGGTACCGCTGGCGGTTGCTACATCTTCGCCCATGACGTGAACACCGGCGACGAACTCTGGCGCTTCAACACCATCGATGATCCCAACAATCCCAAGCAGGAAGAAAGCTGGGGCGACGTTCCTGCTGAAAACCGTTGGGGCGGCACGCCTTGGACCACCGGCTCCTATGACCCGGCAACCAAGACCACGTTCTGGGGCATCGGCATGCCCGGTCCTTATTCCGAGCTGATCCGCGGTTCGGGCGATGGCTCGGTGCTCTATACGAACTCGACGCTCGCCATCGATATCGAGACCGGCAAGCTCAAGTGGTACTATCAGCACCTGCCGCGCGACAACTGGGACTTGGACTCCCCATACGAGCGCATCCTTGTCGACCAGGACGTCGACGGCAAGACGCAGCACCTGCTGGTCACCGCCGCTGGCAAGAACGGCATTGTGTTCGCCCTTGATCGCGATACCGGCAAGTACCTGTGGCACAAGGACACCGTGGTCCAGAACGTCGTCAAAAGCATCGATCCCGACGGCACCGTCAACATCAACACCGACCTGATCTCCAAGGCCGTTGGTGAAGAGCATCTCGTCTGCGCCTCCGTCTCCGGCGGCAAGCTGTGGATGACCGGCTCCTATAGCCCGCTCACCCAAGCCTACTACGTGCCGCTGACCGAAGCCTGCAACACCGTGGCGCCGACCCAGACCGAATTCACCGCCGGCAATGCCGTGGGTGCCGTCAAGTTTGGTCCCCGCGTTCTGCCTGAAGGCATTACGGATGCCGGCCTGCTCGACGCGGTCTCGATCAACCCCACCCAGGGCGACCATATCTGGCAGGCCCGCAGCCGTCCGTCGATGACCTCCTCGGTGCTGGCCACTGCCGGTGGCCTCGTGTTCGGCGGTGACGCCGCTCGCGATATCAAGGCCTGGGATCAGAAGACTGGCGACATCGTCTGGACCCAGCGCCTGAATGCTCCAGTGGGCGGTTATCCGTCGACCTACGAGATCGATGGCGAGCAGTACCTCGTTGTGCCGACCGGCTATTCCAATGCCGCCAGCTCAATCGCCTCGGCCTTCCCGGAAATCCCATTGCCAACCGGTTCGGGCAATTCGATCTTCGTGTTCAAGCTGCCCAAGGCCACCAACTAAGCTGAACTGCAGGAAACAAAAGAAAGGGGCTTCGGCCCCTTTCGCTTTTAGGAGAATACCATGTTGCGTTTTCTCGCCGTGGGCCTGGCAATGCTGGCGACGACCGCTGCCTTTGGGCAGTCTTCCGGCATCCCACCCGAAGAGATGAACAATACGCGCCGCCTCGCCGGCGACGCGATCAATGTCTGCTTCGACGTCACCAGCCTGGCCCGGCCGTTCGACGAGGAAATCGCCAAGGCGATCGGCGACGCCCTGTTCCTGCAGGTCAATGTGATCGAGGGTTTTGGCGGCTTTCCGCTCAATGGCGACGGCTTCATCGATGAGCTGACGCTGGCCATGAACAACACCTGCGACATGTTCATGGGCGTTTCGATTTCCGCCAATTCACCCTTGTCGGATGCGTTTTCGCTGACCCGGCCCTATGCCACCATTCCCTTCGTGATCGCGGTGGCCGAGCCCGACTGGCAGAGCCTGGGCGATATCCCGAAGGACCGCAAGCTGGGCACCGCCATGGCGAGCCTTGGCGAGATGAACTACATCACCTGGGCGCAGCAGCAGGCCAAGCCAGATCGCTGGATCCGCTTCCCCTACGCCGACTTCGACAAGATGGCGACCCGCGTCCTCGACGGCACCATTGCGGGCATGATTCTCTGGCAGCCGGCGCTGGCTCGCCTGCAGAAAGAACACCCCGGCGCCGACAAGCTGCGCGTTATCGCCAACGATCCAATCCCGCTGGCCGATATCAACGTTGGCGCGCTGGTCTCGAGCCGCAATACTTTCCTGCGCAGCCAGGTCGATCAGGCGATCGACGCGCTGGTTCAGGATGGCACCATTGCGTCGCTGATGGAGAAATACGGCTATACCGGCCACGCCGGCGAGTAGTCAGCGCACCTGCAACAACGGCAACAGCGTCGTCGCCAGGTTGGGCATCCAGCCGGCGACGATCGCCACGATCACCAGCGCCAGCCCGAACGGCTCCAGCCGCCGCAGCCGCCGCTCGGCATTCGGCCAGATCGCCTGCAGCAGGCTCCCCCCAACGAGGCCGGGAACGGGCAGCAGGTTCAGCGCTGTGGACGCAATTGCCACCGCCTGCAACTGCCCCAGCACGTAAAGCACCGCATAGCCCCCCGTGCGTGGCAGCAGCAGCGCCGGTCCCCTCAGTAGGTCGAGCAGCGGCACCAGCGCCACCATTGCGGCCAGCCCCAGGACCGCCACGAGTACGATCCTCCACCGGCCCAGTCGATTGGCCTTGGCATCGAACCAGATCGTGCGGATCCAGCTCATGCCGAATAGCGCTGCCATCGCCGCCCCCCATACCGACAGATGGACGAACGGATTGGGCGTCAGTCGTCCGTCATGGGCCGGCCGCTGGTCCCCGAATATCCTGGCCAGCCCGGCCAATAACAGTCCCTGGAGACCGGCGTAGACAATCGCGGCGACGAGTCGCGACACGATTTCCCCCATGCTGAGTTCCCGCAACAAATTCACGCTCAAACTCCCCGGTCCGCATCAGCAGATACGTCCGCAACGGCCCCCATTGCAACTCACGCCAGAGGCGGGCCGCCGAAATTCCAACGCCCAGCGAGCGGGCGATCAGGCGAGCGGCATGACAACCACAATCCAGCCTTACCGCCCCGATGGTGATGCCGTAAGGATACTCGAAGCGTGGATTGCGGAGGGACGAGATGGTGGACGGCGGAATGCACATTGAAGTGGACGCGTGCAAACGGATACTCGTCATTTCACCGCACCTGGATGATGGGGTATTGAGCGTCGGCGGCATAATCGAGCGGGCCGTCGCCAATGGGGCCGAGGTCATCGTCGCCACGGCCTTCACCGCCGACACGCCCGCTGGCGCCCGCATATCGCCGCTGGCGCTGGAACTGCACGCCTTGTGGGACCTCGGGCCAAACCCGTTCGAGCAGCGGCGGGCAGAAGATGTTGCGTCGGTAACGTCGCTTGGGGCGCGCGTGTTGCATGGCAATTTGCTCGATGCATTGTACCGAGCCGACCAGGCCGGCGATCCGCTTTATCCCACCAGACAATCGGTCTTCGGGGCCCCTTCCGATCGTGATCGCATCGGCGATGCCTTGGTTGAGCTATTCGACGCCTGGATCAGCGAAATTTCGCCAGACCTGGTTCTGAGCCCGCTCGGCGTCGGCCGCCATGTGGATCATGTCTTGACGACCAATGCCGTCCGGCGCCTGGCCATGGTGCGGGCGATGAATGTCGCCCTCTATGAAGACTTGCCCTATGCGACGGGCCTGTTTCCGGTCACGGCGCCGGACAGTGTCGAGGCGGCGCTCGGACGAACACAATGGCAAGTGACGAGCCCGCAGGTGATTTCCGTCGATTTGCCGGGAAAGCTGGCTGCAATCGGCGCCTATGCGTCGCAGATTGCGGACATCTTCCCCAACGGCCTCGCGTTCGGGTCCGTCCTGGACACGTATATGCGTCGGGAAGACGGTGCATTTGGCGAGCGCGTCTGGCACACCGCCACCTCGTGACGGCCGTGCTGCGTCGTCCCTCATCGATCGCTCGGCTTGGCGGGAACCAGCATGCGCTTGAGCGTACCGTCGCGCAGGACAAAATGGTGGAACAATGCCGCTACGGCATGCAGGGCGATGAGAACGATGAACGCCGATCGTGTCAGGCGGTGGACGCTCGCGAAGCCGGGATTGCCATAGAAAGTGAGCAGGCCGCTGACGGGTGCGACCACCAGCAGAACATAGAACAGCCAGTGCGTCGCCCTGCCGGCGAGTGCCAGGATTTTGTTGCCTTCCGAGGGGGCCGGGACGCCACTGCGCAAGCGGATGACGAGGCGAAGTATCGCGAGCACCAGGATCGAGCTTCCGACCCAATAATGGCCCGTCGCCAATATGGCGTCGGTCACGCCGAGCGCCGTCCCGTCCTGGGCGGCATGGATCGCCGTTTGCATGCTTTGGCCGAACACCAGTTGGAATATCACCAGCGCGGCGATCAGCCAGTGCAGGCCGATCTGGATCGGCGCGTAGCCGTTGGTTTTTGCTGCGGTCGCCATCGTGTCCTCCTCTGTCGGCTGCAGGCGGTCGAGACCGCCTGCAGGTGCGCCGGTCAGCCGCGGTTGGGGTTGACCTGCTGCAGATTGTCCGGATCGAAGAACACCATGGTGCTGCCGCCATTGTCGTTGGGGACCCAGGCCAGGATCAGATCACCCCAGGCTTCGACGCCGGAGGTAACGACGCCACGGTCGTGCAGGGCGCTGACCAGTGCGAATTCGGAGCGGCCGTGGATGGTGGTGCCGTCGCTGTTGAAAGCACCATTGTCGCTGGCGAAGGCCGGTGCGATCGAGAAGCTGGTGACGGCAAGAATGGCGGCGATGGAGAGGGTTTTCATAATGATGTTCCTTTCTGATTGAACACCCAGAATTTCGCACCCCTCCATTGCCCGAACATTGCGAAATGCTTTTAGTTTCAATTTCTTAGCTAATGCGAAAGCCGCAACGGCACCCTGCGGGGGAGCAGGGTGCCGTGCGGGTGCGACGCTGTGGAGGGATCAGCGTCAGACGTGGGGGAGCGCAGGCTCCATAGGCGGCGCCTGATGGTCGGGTGCGCGCGGCAGGAAGCGGCCGACAAACCGCGACAGTGCATCCACATAGGTCAACATGACCGGCACCACGACCAGCGTTAGCAGGGTGGAACTGATCAGGCCGCCGATCACCGCATGAGCCATCGGCGCACTCTGCTGGCTGCCCTCGTGGATCGCCAAAGCGAGTGGCAGCATGCCGAAGATCATGGCCAGCGTGGTCATGATGATGGGGCGGAAGCGGGTGCCGCCGGCTTCGATCAGGGCATCGACCAGGGTTGCGCCCTCGCGCCGGCGCTGGTTCGCATTGTCGACAAGCAGGATCGCGTTCTTGACCACGAGGCCCATCAACATGACGAAGCCGATCATCGAATACATGTTGAGCGTCGAGCCACCGGCCAGCAGCCCCAGCATCACCCCGACCAGCGATAGCGGCAAGGCCATCATGATCGCCAGAGGCTGCAGGAAGCTGCCGAACTGGCTGGCCAGCACTAGGTAGATGAAGATCACCGCCAGCAGCAGCGCCGACACCATGCTGCCGACGGTATCGGTCAGCATTTCGGCATCGCCGCCCTGGGCGACGCTGACGCCGGCCGGCAGCTCCATCGAGGCCAGGACG
Organism: Devosia sp.; assembly: GCF_028290625.1. Taxonomy (GTDB): domain Bacteria; phylum Pseudomonadota; class Alphaproteobacteria; order Rhizobiales; family Devosiaceae; genus Devosia. The sequence continues at coordinate 102,058 of NZ_JAQGJM010000037.1, read as the reverse complement.
GCATCGATATCGGCCGTGACATCGCCCAGCACGCGGCCTTCGATATCGGCCGTGACGCTGACCTGCCGGGTCAGGTTCTCGCGGCTGATCTCGCTGGGACCGACCGTAGGATTGACCTGCGCAATCTGGTCCAGCCTGATGGCGACCGGCGTGTCGGTCTGGCTCTGGGCGATCGGCAGGCCGCCAATGGCATCGACGCTCTGGCGCAATGCTTCGGGCAGGCGGACGACCACATCGAGCTGGTCGCCACTGGCATTGGTCCATTCCGAGGCGGTCTCGCCCCCCAACATGGCGCGCAGAGCCGAACCTGTCGCCTGCATGCCGATGCCCAGATCGCTGGCGGCCTGACGGTCGAGCACGATATCGAGCATGGGCTGGGCCTGTTGCAGGCTGACGTCTACGTCAACCGTGCCCGGTATGGCCGCGATGCGGTCCGCCAGATCGGCTGCCGCCGTGGAGAGGCTGTCCAGGTTTTGCCCGAGCAGCTTGACTTCGATCGGGCTGCCGCCGCCCAGACCGCCGCCGGAGCTGACGACGAAACTGGCGCCCGGTATCGAGCGCAGCGCCTCGCGCACCGGCGCGGTCATTTCCAGCGAGGACCTGGCGCGGTCGCCGGGATCGACAAGCGACACGACGACCGAGGCGCGGTTTTCACCCGAGGCGCTGCCCGCATTGACGGTCGTATAGATGCTCTCGACCTCGGGCATGGCCTTCAACAGGGCCTCGACCTGATGGGCCTTGACCGCCGTGTAGGCCGTTGACGAGCCGGCCCGGGTCTCGAGATCGACCTGGATCTGGCTGTTATCGGCCGCCGGCATGAATTCGGCGCCAACCATGGGGAACAGCACGAAGCTGCTGCCGAACGACATCAATGCCACCAGCATGGTGATGATGCGGTGTCGCAGCGACCAGCCGAGCACGGCGCGATAGCCATGGGAGAGCTTGTCGAAACCCTTGTCGAACAGGCCAATCAGCCGGCCGATCGGGCCGCGCTTGGCATCGGGCTGGGAGTGCGGATCATACCAGACGCTCGACAGCATCGGATCGAGCGTGAAGCTGACGAACAGCGAGATCAGCACGGCCACGGAAACCGTGACGCCGAACTGCACGAAGAACTTGCCGATAATGCCATCCATGAAGGCCAGCGGCAGGAACACGGCGACGATCGACAGCGTCGTGGCCAGCACGGCCAGCCCGATTTCCTTGGTGCCGTCGAGCGCCGCCTGGATATGGGATTTGCCCATATGCAGATGGCGCGTGATGTTCTCGCGCACCACGATGGCGTCATCGATCAGGATGCCGACCGACAGCGTCAGTGCCAGCATGGTCATCATGTTGAGCGTGAAACCGAGAAGGCTCACCACGGTCAGCGTGCCGACGAGCGAGATTGGCAGCGTCAGGCCGGTAATGATGGTCGAGCGCCAGGAATTGAGGAACACAAAGACGATGACGACGGCCAGGACCGCGCCTTCGATCAGGGTCGCCTGCACGGTCTCGAAATTCTGCTCGACCGGTTCGGCCGAATTCTGCAGTACGTCGATAGACACGTCCTCGGGCAGGCTGCCATCGCTGTTGAGCTTGGCAATCGCTGCCTCGACAGCGTGGGCGATGGCGACGGTATTGCCGCCCTCGATCTTGACCACGTCGATGGCCAACGCCTGCTCGCCATCGCGGAACGCCAGGCCCTCGGTATCGGACTGGCCTTGCGTGACGGTTGCGACATCGCCCACCGTAATGGTCTCGCCGCCCTTGCTGGCCACAATGATGTCGCGGAAACCGGCAACCGAGGGGACCTCGGCATTAATCTGCACGGTCTGCACCAGCATGCCGTTGATGATCGAGCCGGTGGGCAGGGTCTGGTTATCCTGCTGCAGCGCGGAAATCACGTCGCTGACGCCAATGCCGAACGCGTTGAGCAGCTCGGGATCGATGAAGATATTGACCTGATTGTCGAGGCCGCCGACGACCGTTGCACTGCCCACGCCGGAAATGGCGGTCAGGGCCGGCGAGACGACATCGTCGGCCAGTGCCGTCAGGTCCAGCACCGATTGGGTCGGGCTGCTGAGGGCCAGCGACATGATCGGGCTGGCGGTTGGATTGAAGCGCAACACCTGGGAGGTATCGGCTGTTGCCGGCATCTGACCGACAATCGCCGCGAGCCGGTCGCGAACATCCTGCGCGGCGACGGCGGGGTCCGTCTCCAGCGTGAATTGCAGGATGACCGTGGAATGACCGGCGCTGGAGGTCGATGTCACCGAATCGATGCCGCCCAGCGTGTTGACGGCCTCTTCGATGGGCTGGGTGATTTCGGTTTCGACGGCTTCCGGTGAGGCGCCCGTATAGGGCGTCAGCACGGCGACGACGGGGAAATCGACGTCGGGATACTGCTCGATGGCCAGGCTGCGATAGGCGGAGATGCCGAACACCATGATGGCCACCATGATCATGGTAGCAAAGACCGGATGCCGGACACTGATGGAGGTGAGGAACATGGCTCAGTTCCCCTCGATGATGACAGGCGCGCCGTCGGTCAGGCCCGACAGGGCCGTGCGCACGATGGTGGCGCCGGCCGAGATCCCGGAGCGGGCTTCGACCAGTTCGGCCGCGGCCCACTTGGTGCCGGTCTGGATGGTTTGCTCAGTCAGCACGCCATCGACAATCGCCATCACATAGCTCGCATCGCCCCGCTGTTGGACCGCCTCCACCGGGAGCGCCAGCACGTCGTCATCCTGTTGCACGACGATCTCGCCGGTAACGAACATGCCGCCACGCAGCTTGCCCTCGGCATTGTCGAGGTCGAGATAAACCTTGATCGAGCGCGTCCCCGCCTCGGCAATCGGGCTCACCCGATCGACGGTTCCGGTGAACTGCTGCCCCGCCATGCCCTGCACGCTCAGGCGCACCGATTGGCCGGCCACAATACGCGCCGAATCCTTGAGCGCGGCGACCACCTCCACCCGCACGCTGGACAGCTCGACCAGCGACAGCATGGTGGTGCCCGGATTGACGATCTGCCCGGGCTCGATGCTGCGCGAGGCCACGGTGCCCGCAAAGGGCGCCGTGACGCGGGCGCGCCGCAAATTCGTTTCGGCCTGCGCGACCTGGCTTTGCTGGGTGGCAATGGCAGCGCTCAGGCGGTCGACCTCGGCTTGCGCGCTATCCAGCGTCGTCTGCGCCGCCAGCCCCTTGTCGGCCAACAGGCGCGTGCGGTCGAGCGTCGCTTGGGCCGCGCGCAATTGCACTTCGTTCGACGCCATGGTGCTGCGCTGCTGGTCCAACTGCAATTGCAGGTCAGTGGTGCCCACCTCAACCAATAGCTGACCGGCCGCGACGCTATCGCCGGGCCGCACAGCGACGGTTTCGGCTAGCCCGCTGACCTGGGCGGCAATCGCTGCTTCCTGTACGGGATGGATGGTGCCGGTGACCTTGACTAGGTCTTCGATCCGCTGTGGCGTGATGGTCACCACTTCCATGGGATGCAGCCGCATCGTGCGCACCACTTGCGGCGCGCTCACCGTGGCTGCGACCGGCGGCGGCGGCAGATGATTGACCAGCAGCACGGACGCGCCGCCGGTGGCCACGACTAGCAGGGCGACGGGCCAGAACCATTTTGCGCGACGCCGGGGCGCTGTGTTGACGACGGCGGTCTCGGCGACGGGGTCGGATTGGTTCATTGCGGCCTCGCATGACGAAAAAATAGGGCCGATTGCGGCCTGTGATCTCACCAATGCTCGCGCTGGATTGCGTGAACGTTGCGCGCCGCGCAATGCAGCCGCAATGTCTGTCGCTAGACTGGAATAAAGTCAGATAGGATAGTGGCATGCGTATTTTGCTGGTCGAAGACGAGATGGACATGGCGGCCGCGCTGACCGCCGCGCTCAGTCGCCACGACATTGTCGTGGACCACGCCCGCACGCTGGAGATCGCCGAGGAGGCCTGCCGCAGCGGCGTACACGACGCCGTGCTGCTCGATCGCAAGCTGCCCGACGGCGATGGCCTGTCACTGATCCCGCTACTGCGGCGCGAACAGGCGGGGCTGCCGGTCATCGTGCTGTCGGCGCTGGGCAGCCCTGACCAGCGCGTTTCCGGACTCGATCACGGCGCCGACGATTATCTGGCCAAGCCCTTTTCCACCGATGAACTGCTGGCGCGATTGCGCGCGGTGATGCGGCGGCCCGCCCAGCTCGGGGAAAGCTCGGTCAGCGTCGGCAAATTGCGCTTCAACCTGACCGAGCGTCTGGCCGAGGTGGCGGGCGAGCCGCTGGACCTGACCCGCCGCGAACTGCTGGCGCTGGAAATCCTGGTGCGGCGCTCCGGGCGGACGGTGGCGCGCAGCGCACTGGAGGAGGCGGTCTATGGCTATGACGACGAGATCGCGTCCAACACGCTCGATGCGCACATCTCCCGGCTGCGACGTAAGCTGAGCGGCGCGGATGTGGAAATCCACGGTATTCGGGGCTTGGGCTATTTGCTGAAGGCCGCCATATGAGGGCCTGGGGACCGACCTCTCTCCGCGGCCGGCTGACCTGGCGCATGGTGCTGATGCAAGCCTTAGTGCTGCTGGCCTTTACCGGCGCGGTCGCCATTCCCATAATCCGGTTGATCAGCGCCGAGCAGGGCCTCGACGACCGCGTCGTCAATGACATCGCCGATTCGGTGCACCGCAATGCCGCGGGCGGTCTGGATCTCACCCCCAACGACGCGTTGCAGCGGGTTGCCGCCAATTACCCCACCCTGTGGTTCTACGCTTCCGACGCTGACGGTGCCTCGGTGCAGATGGGGCCGGTGCCGGCCCGCATCGTGCCCATGCTGGTGGGCCTGACCCGGCTGAACTCGGCCAATATCGCCGACATCGGTACGGGCGCGTCGACGGTGGCTATCGTGCGACGTCACGATAGCCAAGCCGGCCAGCTGTGGGTTCTGACTGCCGGTGGCCCGCAAATTGGCGCCAAGTCAATCGTGGGAGCCTTCGCCAACCCCATTTTTATTGGCTTGCTGTTCGTTTTTACCGTGGTCTCATTCTTGTATATCCCTGTGGTCGTGACGCGCCAGTTGCGCGGCGTCGACCACATCGCGGCGGAGGCCGACACCATCGATGTCGACCAGCGCGGCGTGCGCCTCTCGTCCGCCCATGTGCCCGACGAATTGCATCCGCTGGTGCGGGCAGTGAACTCAGCCCTGCAGCGGCTCGACGACGGCATCGAACGCCGCCAGCGGTTTCTGGCCGATGCCGCCCATGAATTGCGCACCCCGATCGCCATTCTCTATACCCGCGTCGAGCTATTGCCCGACGATGAGCAGCGCAGCCGGCTGATGCTCGATGTCGCCCGCCTGGGCAATCTGGCCAACCAGTTGCTGGACCTGCAACGGCTCGATGCCGACAGCACGGTTTTCCAGCCGGTCAATCTGGTGGACCTGGCCGCGCAGGTCACGGCCGACATGGCCCCCCTGGCGATCGCCGCCGGTGATGAAATATCCTTCGACGCCGAGATTGACACCGTCACGGTGGCCGCCGATCCCGCCTCACTGTCGCGCGCTATCGTCAATCTCATCCAGAATGCGGTCATTCACGGTGGCAAGAAGACGGCGATCCACGTCGCTGTCGGCCGCGATGGCTCGCTGCGCGTCGCCGATACCGGCCCCGGCATTGCCGAGGAGCATCGCTCGACGATCTTTGAGCCCTTCAACCGCATCGTGCCGCTGGATCAGGGGGCCGGGCTGGGGTTAAACCTGGTCCGCGATATCGTGGCCCGCCATCACGGCCATATCACCGTTGGTGACGCGCCCGGTGGCGGCGCGCTGTTCGAGATTTCCCTCCCGCTCGCCGCGGCCCGGGTTCGCTGAAGCCGGTTAGGTGTTGAACCATCGGCGTATCGCAGGCGATAGTGGAGCCGGTGGATGGGGAGCGACAATGAGCCAAGACAAGCGGGCATTGGCCTGGGATCATGGCGTGACCAGCGTGGAAAGCCTTGGCGGCATGCTGGGGGCGACATCGTTCGTCCTGCCCGATGGGCGCCAGGTCGCGCCATTCCAGATCGCGCCTTGGGGGAACGAGCCGGGAGGCGAGGACCTGCCGGGGATCTTGCGGCGGTTGCGTGGTGAATGGCCCTGCGTGCCGTTCGGTTCGGATGCGGACCGGGCGTCGATGGGCGACTGGCCAGGCTCCCACAGCGCCGGCACCGTCGACAGCTTTCCGCACGGCTTCGGATCGAACAATGCGTGGACCTTTGTCGATGGCGGCACCGGGATCGCATTGTCAATCGCCTATCCGGACGACCACCCCATCGCCTCGCTTGAACGCCGCATAACGCCAGACCCGACCAGCGCCGCGCTCGATTTCGAGCTGGTCATCAATGTGCGGCGGGACTGCGAGTTGCCGCTGGGACTGCATCCCTGTTTCCGCCTGCCAGCCAAGACCGGCGCGATGCATATCGAGGTCGGCGCCGATGTGAGCGGCGCGACCTTTCCAGTCGCCACCGACGCATCGTCGATCTTCCAGCAGGACCAGTTCCTGCCGCGCTGGAACGATGTGCCGCTGCTCGATGGATCGCGGCTCGATGTCAGCCGCTTGCCGTTGCCCTACAATACCGAGGAACTGCTGCAACTCATCGACATGCCGGGTCACGCCGCGCTGTGGAACGCGGCCGAGGGCTACCGGGTGCGGCTCAAGTGGAACCGCGAGCATTTCCCCAGCGCGCTGCTCTGGTTCACCAATCGCGGCCGAACCTTCGCGCCGTGGAACGGCCGGCACCTGGCGCTGGGGCTGGAGCCGATCTGCTCGGCCTTCGACCTCGGCCAGCAGATTTCGGCGGCCGACAACCCGATCTCGCGGCGCGGCGTCGCGACGACGCGAAAGTTCACCGCTGGCGAGCGGTTCGTCACGCGCTATCGGGTTGCGGTAGAGCCCGCCGAAATCGTGTGAATTTCGGCGGCCGCTCGATCAGGGGGTAAAGCGCACGAGAACGGTGCGGATTTCCAGCGGCTTGAGGTCGACGCTGAGAGCCTTGCCATCGAGCGGCAGCGCGGCGCCGGGATGCTCAATGGGATCGGCGGCGCGGGCCGCGGCGGGCGAGCCCGTGAAGGTGACGGTCTGAGTGGCTGGCCGATCCGACAGGTTCTGCAGGCGCAGCGCCACCCAGCCATTGTCTTCGCCCGGCTTGGCGGTGACCAGAACCGGCGACGCCGGATCAGCGGAAAAGAAGCTGTCCGAACGCCTGCCGGTGGGGGCGATGTCGCGCATGGCGACGGGCGGCACCGCGACTTCGGCCGCAAAGCGGGCGGCGGCCGCGATATCGACCGGGCCGTCATGTGTGACCAGCCGATAGCGCAGCGGAATGCGGCCGGACTGGCTGGCGGCGAAGTTGACCAGCCAGTGGTTGTTGAGCGCCCAACTCATGATCGTCGGACCCTCGGGCCGCAACGTGCGCGCCCACTTGCCGGTGGTGACGCCACCCAGATGCACCAGCGGCGCGTCGAGGGGCACGACCGTGACGCCGCGCTGGGCATCGCTGACATCGACCCAGCGACCGACCGGATACCAATCCTTGGCGGCGCCATCGAGCTGGTCGTCATTGGGCACGGCGGGAATGCCGTTGAGGTCGAGCGTGAAATTGGCCGCGTCGAGCCGGAACGGGAAGGCGATGAACACCGCCTCGGCCTCCCTGTGTTCCAGCTTGTCGATGCTCCAATCGACCACGACGCATTTGGTGGCGGCGTCGAGCGCATAGACAACGCTTGCAGCTGAAACGCCAGGCGCCTCGATATGCACGGTGATCGAGGCGCGGCCCTCGAAGATTTTCGCCTCATCCAGCGTTACCTTGCTCGCGGTTCCACGCTTCCATGGCGTATCAGTGTGGCCGGTGAAGAATTCGGGCTTGTCGAAGCTGATATCGGCGATGGCGAGACGGTCATCGGGGGAATCCACGGTCTCGTAGATATACTCGCCCGGACCCCAGCCCTGATATTTGGCTGCGAAATCGTGGTCTTGCGCCTTGTCGAAGAACTCCGCGATGGCGCCGCTCTGGCGATCGATCTTGAGCCGATAGTGCTGGTTCTCGATTGTGTCACCTGCGGCCTTGAGGTCGCCGGCTGGTACGCCATTCCGGAGGTTCAGGAAGGCATAGCCCATCGGCGGCACAATGCCGGCGACACGACGAATTTCGGGGAGGGGACGGGGACCACCCCAGGTGCTGCGGCGGTTGAAGAAGGTGTCGAGCATGCCGACGGGAGCGGCACTACCGCGCGGTTCGGGTTCCTCGACGATGACCTGGCGCTCCCAGGGCAAGGTATTGAACACCAGCACGTCATCGATGCCGGAAGGCTTGAAGGCCTCGGCGGGATCGAGATTGCCGAGATTGAAGATGCCTTCCGGCCCCTTGGTGCCCAGCGGCGGCGCCAGGGCATTTGCCGCCTTGGCGACCGAGCCGTGGCCCTCCATGGCCGCCGTATAGGCATAGCCGGCCTTGCGGTTCCACTGCGCCCGGCTGAACAGCGAGTGCGGCGCTTCGACCGAGGAATAGGCGCCCCACGTGTGCTCATCGAACAGCGTCATCGACTCATAGATTTTGGCGGCATGGTCGGCGTTCCAGGCGCTCTGGCCCTTGGAGCGGCGCCAGGCCTCGAGGCTCTCCCCGATGCCCACGATTTCGTGCGCGGCGCGGTTGACGCCGACCTCGAAGGCCGAGGAGCCGACGCCATCAGCCCAGTGATCGGTCCAGTCGCCGCGCTGGATGCCGATGACCTTGGCGTATTTGCCTTCGAGCAGGCGGCCAAAATCGGTGACGGTGATGAACTCCATCCGGTACGGGCGGCCCTCGGCATTCCAGCGCTTGACGAAGTCGGGCATGCGCGCGTCCGGCGGGCCGTTATCGACGCGCACCGGATGAGTGCTTTCGCAGTAGAGGAAATCGAACGGATAGCTCTCGTCGGCCTCCAGCTCATCGATCCAGCGCGGCAGCAGCCGATCCACCAGATCCCAATTGCCCAGCCCGGCCTGGCTGCGCCCGAACAGGTAGTGATAGCCGTTCCAGGCCAGCACCTGCTTGCCGCTAGGGCCCTCCCAGCGGAAGGCGCCGGGGAAGGGTTTTGGCCGCGCGCCACGAATGGGATTGATCGCGGCCGTATAGAACTTGATGCCGAGATCGGCCAGCAGGTCGGCATAAAGCCAGGACACGCCATTGACGTCATCCTGCATCGCCGCTTCGACATGGAAGCCGAACTCGTCACGCAAAGCCCGCAGCGGATAAAGACTGCGGTGCATCTGCTCGACATTGAGCAGCGGCGTCATGTTGTATTGCATGGCCGCGATGTCGATGCGGCCCTGCTCGTGCCAGTGGCGGAAGCGGGCAATTTCGGCCTTGCTCGCCTGCCGCAGGTATTTGAGGAACGGCCCGGTTGTTTCGATCGTCCAGCGATACTGCGCTTCGGCCGGGAAAGTGTCCGTAGCCTCGATCAGGTCGAGCGCCTGGCCGACGAACTCGCCATGCTGGCGCAAGGCCAGCTCCTGATAATCGGTGAAGCCGATATCGGTGTGGGCGTGGTTGCAAATATAGATGGTCTTAATCTTGCTCATCGGGCGGTTCCTTGGGCGGGCGGCAGTGGCTCTGGAATTGCCCCCCACCGGGTCATCCCCGCGAAGGCGGGGACCTCTGTTTGTGCTGATGGTTCGGCAACGGAGGTTCCCGCCTTCGCGGGAATGACCCGGTGAGCGGGGTTAGTTGGTTTTGATCTCCAGGCGGGTCCAGGCACGGGGCGCGACGGATATGCGCACAGTGCCATTGTCGCAGGGCAGCGGTTCCAGAGGCGCGCCGCTCAGGGACGTTCGCTTGGCGCTGGCCGGCTGAAACGTGCCGGCGCCGATGCCGGCTTCGACGGTCTCATCGCTCGGGTTGAGCAGCGTCAGCGCCAGGCCGTTGCCATCGACTTCGAGCCGCGTCAGCAGCAGGCCGCCCAGTTCGGTGGTGAGCAGTGAGGCGGCGGTGCTGTTGACCGGGCCGCGTTCGGCATAAAGATGCGCCGCCAACGGATGAACCTGGGCGAGGGCGCCCTGGATGGATCGGCCGAGGCCCTGCTTGGCCGAAGGCAGGATGGTGAAGCGAAAGCGGATTTCCCCGCCCTGGTCAGCCTGGAAATTGGTGCTCCAGTAATTGTTGGTGAGCCAGGCGATCAAGGTCGGATTGTCGCGCGCCACCCGCCCGTCGGGATCACCAAAACGGCCATAGTTGAGCCCACCGATCAGCCAGAGCGGGGCATCCGGGCACGCGACTGTCAGCTCGCGCTGGTCATCGGAAATGCGCATGAAGCGCTGGGTGGTGATGTAGTGGCGGCTGGCATATGGCAGTTGCTCGTCATCAAGCCGGACAGTCGCACCGCCGGTTTCGTAATCGACACCCCAGGCCCCCGCGAGGGCGGCCGGCAGCGGCAGGTAGAGCGATTGCGGATCGCCCTGCGCCTGCTTGCTGACCACGGCCTCCAGATGCAGGCTAGGGTCATTAGGCAACAGGCGATAGGTGATCTCTATCTTGTCGCCATTGGCCATGACGAACCGCTGCGCCAGTTCGGCACTGCCGCGCTGCACCGTAGCGCGGGTGTTTTCGACCGTGGCGGGCACATCGCGCTGGGCCTTCCAGTCGGTGTGCCAGGCCTTGTGCCAATCGGGCGATTCCAGCTCCACGGGGGCGAACATGTCGGTGCGCAAGCCACTGGCGATGCGCTCGAGCACCGGCACGCCAAACTTCAGGTTTTCCGTCGCCGCGCCGGCATATTCGACGCCGTCAAGCTTGAGCGAGGTGACGCCGCCCGATGCCTGGTCGAGGATAACGGTGAGGCGGCCGTTGCTGAGCGTGCCATCGGCGGCCGAAAGTCCATCTGTGGCGGCGGGCCGCACCTCGGCGGCCGGCAGCGTCACATAGGACAAAGCCGGCACGGCGATCGGCGTGGTCCAATAGGCGCGCTCATCCGACAGGTCCGACAGGATCACGTCCTGGCGCTGGATGCGGTGCGACGAGGGCCCGGTGGGCACGATATCTTCAAGCCCGAAACCGATCTTGGGATCGGGTGCGCCGGCCAGCGGTGGCACATAGGGCAGGCGGATCGACTGCTCGACCGCAAAGGGATGCGGGTTGAACACCAGAAGGCGCGGCTCGTCGCCGCCGGCATCGATGGCGAGCTGTTCCAGGCCATCACGGCGCAGCATTCGGGCGACGCTGGCGCCGTCGGCGGCCGTCGCAAGTTTGAGCAATTGCTGGGTGCGCGTTTCGGGCGAATGCGGATGGCTGATCGAGCGGTCGGCGCCCCAGGTGTGCTCGGCGTAAAGGGCCAGCCCGGCTCGGGCGGTATCATGCAGCATGGCCCGGCGGCGCGGCGTGGCGCCGGGGTGCCAGGCTTCGAGCGCTAGTGCCTCATCGAGATCGCGCTGGCCGCGCAAGGCCTGGGCGGTTTCATGCGCCGTGCTGCCGGCGCCGAAATTCCACCAGTCGGTCCAGTCGCCGCGCAAGGTCGGCAGGGTCTCGGCCGGCTGGGCACGGATACGATCGAAGAATTCCGAGATCGTGCCGAAGCGCAGCTTGACGCCGCCATGCTCCGCATTGCCCTCGTTGAAGCGGCGGACGAAATCGGGCAGCACGGCCTGCGGCGAGGCATTGTCGTGGTAGCGCACATTGGTGATCTGCTGCATCAGGAAAGGATGGGGGTAGCCGTCCTTCTCCCAGCGCTTGGTCCACGCCGGCACGCGCTGGCGGGCTTCGTCCATATCGGTGGGGATACGCAGGCTCTTGTCGCTGGTGACGCCATAGATGAAGCCGTTGTAGGCGGTGATGGTGCGCCCGCCGGGGGCTTCCCAGTTGAAGGCGCGCGGCCAGGGCTTTAGCGCATGGCCATAGTGCTCGTTGATCGCCATGCTGATGCCCGTAATGCCGTGGTCGAGCAGCGCATCCACAACGCCCCAGGGCAGCCCATTGACGTCGGTGTTCATCGCCGAGCGGACGGGAATGCCAAGATCGCGGAAGAACTGGATCGCCTTGAGCACATCCACCACCATGCCGTGGTCCATCAGCGGGGTCATGTGCCAGCCCATGCCGGCCACCTCGAACTGGCCGCGCTTGACGGCGGCGAGGAAGCGGTCGCGATCGTGCGTGGCGGCGTGCTTCCACCAATCCATGGTGATGCCGGTCACCTCGCAGGTCCAGCGGAAGCGGCTGTCGTCGGGATAGTCCTGCGTGCGTTCGGCGATATCGAGGGCTTCGTCGATGAAGCGGCGGTGCAGTTCCATCACCACCGGCTGGGGGTGGGTGTAGCCGATATCGGTGTGGCTGTGATGGACGAAGAGGATTTCGTTGATCATGACAAATGCTCGGGTTGGCGAAAGCGGGTGAGGGTTAGCCGGCGAAGGCGAGGGACATCGGCGTGCCGACGCGGTGCTGCTGGACGATGTCGCCCAGCAGGCCCTTGTCGGTATCGAAGGCGAAGACTGTGAGCGCGTCGGAGTCCTGGTTGACGACCACGACGTGTCGGCCGGACGGGGCGAAACCCAGCGCGCGCGGCGTGGCGCCGCCGCAAGGCCAGCGGCCGGTCTGGCGGAGCGCGCCGGTTGAGGGATCGACCGCAAAGCCGATCACTTCATTGCAGACGCGTAGCGAAACCAGCAGGTGGCGGCCGTCGGGCGAAAGCACGATGCCGGCCGGTTGCACGATGGTGTCGCTGGAGGGTGGGACCGGGATTGTCGAGATCGCCGTCAGAGTGCCATCCGCCGCGAGCGCAAAACTCATCACCGTGGGGATGAGTTCGCTGACCATAAACAGGAGCTGGCCGTCTGCCGATAACACGATGTGGCGCGGACCGAGGCCGGGCGGTAGGGCAAAATCGCGAGTGGGAACGGCGGTGAGGCCGCCGTCGCCGCCGAGGCTGTAGGCCACCAAGCGATCGATACCGAGATCGGCGACGTAAAGGAATTCGCCATCGGGCGTTGGGATGACGCAATGGGCGTGGGCGGTCGCTTGCCGGTCGGCGTTGGGGCCGGAGCCGGCGTGGCGGACATGGGCAACGGCTGGAAGCAGCGCACCATCCGCTGCGAGCGGAAAGATGGCGATGGATTGGTCAGGCGAGCCGGCGGGCGTGGCGCCGTTATAGTTGGCGACGGCGAGGAAGCGGCCGTCCGTCGTGATGCTGGCGTGGCAGGCTTCGTTGCCGCCGGTGGGGAATTGATTGATCAGCGAGAGATCGCCGCTTGATGGATCGATCCGATAAGCGGCGACCGCGCTTTCCTGCGTGCCGGTGACTTCGCAGGTCGCGTAAAGCCGGTCGCCGGCACGATTGGTCACCAGCCAGGTGCTGTCGTCGATGCTGCCAGTGACACCCGTCGTGGCGAGTTTGCCTGTTGTCTCGTCAAAGCTCAGCCGGCTGATTCCCTCGCCATTGGCCGCGCCGTATTGCGGCATGGAACGCGTCAGGCTGCCGGCAAAAGCGTGAATGGGCATCGCACTCTCCTCAGGGCTTTGGGCGGCTTGCTGCCGCTTCTGGACGCTCGTAGCCGAGGTCAGAAGCCAATTGACACGACTAGTATGGTAGCTCTACATTCATTTGGCAAGAGTGGGAGGACGTCGGTGAACGACGCAAAAAGCACAATTCTGGTGACCGGCGCCGCGATGGGCATTGGCCGGGCCGTGGCGGAGGCGCTGGTGGCCGAGGGCAAGAACCTCGTGCTGCTGGACCGCGATGCGGCGGCGCTGGAAAAGACAGCGCGCGAGATTGGCGGGTCGGTCGCCACCCAGGTTGGCTCGGTCAGCGTACTGGCCGATTGCGAGGCCGCGGTGCGACTGGCGGTCGAGAAATTCGGCGGGCTGGGCGGCGTATCCCACAATGCCGGCATCCAGCGTTATGGCGACGTTGTCACCACCACCGAGGCGCTCTGGGCCGAAGTCCTGTCGGTCAACCTGACCGGCGGGTTCCTCGTCGCCAAGGCGGCAATGCCCGAGCTGCGGCGCAACAAGGGCGCCATCGTCATCACTGCTTCTGTGCAGGGCATGGCCGCGCAAAAGGGTGCGCTGGCCTATGTGGTGGCTAAGCACGGCCTGATCGGTCTCGTCACCGGCATGGCCATGGACGAAGCCGCCAATGGCGTGCGCGTGCTTGGCGTGGCGCCCGGTTCGGTGGACACGCCGATGCTGCGCGACGCCATCAACCTCGATCCAGATCCGGCCAGCCTCAATGTCGAAGTCGACACCATGCACCCGCTCGGCCGTCGCGCCCGGCCCGACGAAATCGCCAACGTGATTGCCTTCCTGCTGTCGGAAAAAGCCTCGTTCATGACCGGTGAAACGGTGCGGGTCGATGGCGGATTGCTGGCCCGTATTCCGGGCGCACCCACGAAATCGGGGAAATAGCCGAATGAAGATCGTCGATATCAAGGCCACCACGATCGCGCTGCCGCTGGAAGCGCCGCTGCGCCACGCGTCGGGCGCCCATTGGGGCCGGTTCGTGCGCACCATGGTCGAGGTGATCACCGACGAGGGCCTGTCCGGCTGGGGCGAATTGGGCGGCGGCGGCGAGAGTGCCGAAAATTCGGTGACCAGCCTGCTGCCCTATCTCAAGGGGCACGATCCGCTACAGCTCGAACAATTGCGCTGGAAGATCATGAACCCGGTGGCCAGCCTCTATAATTCGCGCATGCAGGTGCATGCGGCCATCGAAATGGCCTGCATGGACGTGGCGGGCAAGGCGCTGGGCATTCGTGCCTGCGACCTGATCGGCGGCGCGCTTCGCGAGTCGATCCCCTTCGCTAGCTACCTGTTCTACCGCTATGGCAATGCCGACAACGGCTTTGGCGACGAGTTCACCGCCGACGAAATCGTCAAGGAAGCCAAGCGGCAGAAGTCGCTGAACGGCTTCAAGACCCACAAGCTCAAGGGCGGCGTGTTCAAGCCTGATCATGATGTGGAAGTGTTCTCGGCGCTGGCCGATGCCTTTCCGGGCGACAGCTTCCGGCTCGATCCCAACAGCGTCTGGTCGGTCGAGGATTCCATCCGCGTGGCCGGGCAGATCGCCCATATCCGCAATGATTATTTCGAGGACCCGTGTTTCGGCCTCGAAGGCATGCGCCGCCTGCGCGACCGCATTTCCATTCCCACAGCGACCAATACCGTGGTGGTCAATTTCGAACAATTGGCGAGCTGCATTCGCAATGAATCTGTCGATGTAATCCTTCTCGATACCACCTTCTGGGGCGGGCTGCGGCAGGCCTATCGCGCTGGCCAAATCCTCGAGGCCTTCCAGTTCGGCACCAGCGTGCACTCGTCGGGCGAGGCGGGCGTTCAACTCGCCTCCATGCTCCATCTCGGCGCTGCCCTGCCCAATATGAGCTTCGCCGCCGATGCGCATTATCATCACCTGCTCGACGACATCATCGTCGGCGGCAAGCTGCAATATGTCGATGGCGAGATCGCCCTGCCCAAGGGCCCAGGCCTCGGCGTCGAGGTCGATCGCGACAAGCTGGCCCACTATGCCGGCCATTATCGCGACGTCGGCGGCTACACCTATGATCGCGATCCGCAGCGGCCCGGTTGGTATTCGGTACAGCCCGAAAGTCGCTACGCCGATCCGGCACAGCGCTAGGAGGACTAGATTTGGCAACGGTTACCCTGCGCAACATCATCAAGATCTACGGCGAATTCGTCGCCATCAAGGGCGTCGATATCGATATCGAGGACGGCACTTTCGTGGTGCTGGTCGGTCCCTCCGGCTGCGGCAAGTCCACCCTGCTGCGCATGATCGCGGGGCTGGAAACCATCTCGCATGGCGAGCTCAAGATCGGCGGCAAGCTGGTCAATGACCTGCCCTCGCGCGACCGCGGCATCGCCATGGTGTTCCAAAGCTACGCGCTCTATCCGCATATGAGCGTGGCCGACAATCTGGGTTTTGGCCTCAAGATTTCCGGCGTCGACAAGTCCGAAATCGACCGCCGCCGCGGCGAGGCTGCAACCATGCTGGGGCTCGATCCCTATATGGACCGGCGGCCGTCACAGCTCTCGGGCGGCCAGCGCCAGCGCGTCGCCATTGGCCGCGCCATGGTGCGCCAGCCCGAAGTGTTCCTGTTCGACGAGCCGCTGAGCAATCTCGACGCCAAGCTACGCAACCAGACTCGCATCGAGATCAAGCGGCTGCAGCGCCAGCTCGGCGCCACGGTGGTGTTCGTGACCCACGACCAAGTCGAGGCCATGACCTTGGCCGACAAGATCGTCGTGCTCCAGGATGGGCTGGTGGCCCAAATCGGCAGCCCGATCGAAGTGTTTGAGCGGCCGCAGAACCAGTTCGTTGCCGGCTTCATGGGCGCGCCGTCGATGAATTTCATCGATGCCGTGGTCGGCGCCGACAACACGATCCAAGCCGGCGGCATCAGCCTGCCGGTGCCCGCCGAGCGGTTCGATTTGCCCGCGCCCGGAACCCCGGTGACGCTGGGCATCCGCCCTGAGGACATCGTGCCGGAGGGGCATGGCACCCGCCCGGACCTCGGCGCCGATTTCACCGCGACGGTCAATTTCGCCGAAATGCTCGGCAACGAGAGCCTGCTGTTCGCCGACCTCGGAGGCACCGAGGTGGTGGCGCGCATGCAGCAGCCTAGACCCATCGAACCCGACCAGAAGATTGGCTTCAGGATCGATGGCAGACGCGTTCATGTTTTCGACAAGAACAGCCAGGTGTCGCTGCTCAGGTGACTCTGGCCGCCGGATCACGGCAAAAACGGGAGAGAGAAGCATGTCACTAATCAAGACTATCGCCGCGCTTGGACTGCTGAGCGCAGTTTCAGCGGGCACAGCCTATGCCCAGGACCTGACGCTCTATTCGGACAAGACCGAATGGAACCCCGGCATTACCGCGGTGATGACGGCCGCGGGCACCGAAGCGGGCACAACGATCAAAGTGCAGGACGTGACGCCGACCGATAAATATCAGGCGTTCATGCAAACCTCGATCGCCGGCAACAACGTGCCCGCGTTCTTCACCTGGTGGAATGGCAATCAGTTGAGCGACCTGGTCGCCACCGGCGTTGCCGCCGATCTGACGCCCTACTGGGACAAGGCAATCGCCGATGGTGATTTCAGCGCCGCCCAGCGCGACCTGGTCAGCGTCGATGGCAAGCCCTATGGCGTGCTGCTGAACGTGGCCAACTGGGTGGTGTTCTACAACACCGCGGCCTTCGAGAAGGCCGGGATCGCGGCTCCCCCCACCACTTGGGAAGAGCTGATGGCCGATGCCGACAAGCTGAAGGCCGCCGGCTATACGCCGTTCAATGCCCCCACCTCTGGCGGCTGGATGCCCTTCATCTGGTTCAGCCAACTCGTGCTCGGCACCAGCCCCGACGCGTTTGTCGGACTGACCGATGGCTCGGTCGCCTATGACGGCCCCGAAGTGCAGAACGCCTTCAAGGTCTGGGGCGACATGTACGCCAAGGGCTACTTCACCGATCCGCGTGAGCAGGACGACCAGAAGTTCTTCGTCGACGGCACTGCCGCCATGTACCTGATTGGCGACTGGCATTCGGGCTCGTTCGCCGCCGCCGGCATGAAGCCGGGCGAAGACTTCAAGACCTTCCTGATGCCCGCGCTCACGCCCGATGTCCAACAGGCGGTGATCGTCGAGGCCTCGCCGATCGTCGTCTCCGCCCAGGCACTTGCGGCCAATGCCGATCTCGGCAAGGCCGTGCAGTCGATGATGGGCGCAGACGCCTCCAACGCGCTCGGCTCGGCGGTCCAGGTCTATAACGGCAACCTCAAGGCTGCCGCGCCGAACGCCACGATCGAGGCCAACAAGGAAATGGTCGCAGCCGCCAAGCCGCGCGCCCTGGTGCGCTGGTGGGAAGCGGTGCCGTCGCAGATCCAGGGTGACCTGGTGGCGGCCATGGGCTCCTTCATGCTCGACCCAACGCCCGAAACGGCGGCCAAGTCGATGAGCACGATGCAGGCCATCAACGCCGATTACTGGGCCAACAAGTAAGCCTCCCAGGCCGGCCGCGCCTAACGGTGCGGTCGGCCTTCACCGCAGGGAAATCCGCCATGATCAAGACGGCCTCGGCAACGCTCAGCCCCGAAATTCTCAAGGACGCCCGCCGGCGCGAACGGCGCGTGGCCTGGCGGCAGACGCGGATCGCCTGGCTGTTCATCGCCCCGGCCGTGTTCATGGTCTCAGCGTTTCTGCTGGCGCCCGTAGTGTTCAACGTCATCCTCAGCTTCACCAAGTGGCAAAAGTTCACCGGGCTGGACAAGTTCGCCGGCTTCGCCAACTACGCGCGGCTGTTCGCGGTGCCGTATTTTTCCGAGGCGCTCTCCAACACCGCCGTGTGGGTAGTTGGCGCCATGGTGCTGCCGCTGGCCTTTGGGCTGGGCCTGGCGCTGCTGCTGCGCAACATCCCGCTGCAGGAGACGTTCAAGAGCCTGTTCTTCCTGCCCAAGGTGATGGCGCCGACCGCCGTGGGCGCCATCTGGTATTATGTCTATGCGCCCCATGGCGTGATCAATTCCGCCGTCGCCGGCATTACCGGCCAGCCCTTCGATGTCGGCTGGCTCTACGACGCGCAGACCGTTACGCCCTCGGTGATCGCTACGTTCGTCTGGCAGACCGTGGGCATCACCATGGTGCTGCTGCTGCTCGGCCTTGCTGCGATCCCGCGCGATCCGATCGAAGCGGCGCGGGTCGATGGCGCTTCGGGGTGGCAGATTTTCCGTCACATCATCTGGCCGCTGCTGTTGCCGACCGTCCTGGTGGTGACCATCCTCAATGTCGCCGCGGGCTTCACTACCTTTGATCTGCTCTGGGTGATGGCGGGGAGCTATCCCGGCAAGCGCACGCTCTCGCTGGCGGTCTACATGTATTACGAGAGCTTCTCCAACGGCGCCTGGGCCTATGGCTCGGCAGTGGCGGTGGTGCTGGGCGCCATGGTGATCGCCGTGACGGCGGCGCTGGCGGTGCTGCAAAGCCGCGTCGAAAAGAACATCCGGTAGGGCAGGGCCATGGCGATCGATATCACCGACCAGAATTTCATCAACGGCCTGATCGAAAAGGAGCGCCGCGCGCAGCGACCGCGCGGCCGCTGGCTGGTGGTTCCTATCGTCGTGCTGACTATCGCCTATCTGACGCCGTTCTATTATCTGTTCGTCACCATCTTCAAGACCAGTGAGGAATACGCCAAGTCCGGCGTGCTGCAATTGCCTACCTCGCTGGCCCCGATCGTCGACAACGTGGTGCAGGCCTGGACCATTGCCCATCTGGGGCAGGCGGGGCTGAATTCCCTGAGCTATGCGGTGGTTGGCGCCGCTCTCTCGGTGGCCTTCGCAGCCGCCGCGGCCTTCGGCATGACGCGCCTCAACCTGATCGGCGCCAATGGCTGGTTTATGCTGATCTTCACCGGCACCTTGTTTCCGTTCCAGATGTATCTGGTGCCGCTATTGTTCGGCTATCAGCGGCTGGGGCTGATCAATTCCTGGCTCGGCATGCTGTTGGTCTATGTGGCGATCTGCATTCCGTTCCCGCTGCTGGTGCTGCGCAATTCGTTTTCCGGGATTACCCGCGAAGTCGATGAGGCGGCGCGTATCGAGGGGGCCAGCGAATGGCGGGTATTCATCTCGATGATCGTGCCCAATGCCACAGGCCCGCTGATCGCACTGTTCCTGCTGCAATTCACCTTCATATGGAACGACCTGCTGTTCTCCTCGATCCTGGCCAATGGCATCGAAGTGCGCTCGATCATGGTGGCGCTGCAATCTTTGCAGGGCACCTATTCGACTATCGGGCCGAACGTGGTAATCACCGCCACTCTTATCTCCAGCATTCCAACCGTCCTGCTGTTTATCGTGCTGCGAAAGTACTTCATGGCCGGTTTGCAACTTGGCAACAAATGACCAAAACCATGCCCGTCTCCGACCACACCGGCGATGAGACCTATGCCTTCCGCCAGAACAGTGGCTCGATCGCCTCGCAGGTCTACGACCACCTGATGCAACGCATCCTCGACATGGAGCTGGAGCCGTTCCACGAACTGTCCGAGGCCAAGCTCGCCGCCGAATTCGGCATCAGCCGCACCCCGGTGCGTGAGGCGCTGGCGCGGCTGGCCCGGCGCGGCCTCGTCGATATCCTGCCGCAGCGCGGCACGCGGGTGTCTCCGCTCAGTGTCGAGCTGATCGCCAAGTCACGCTTCATTCGCGAAGCGCTGGAGCGACCGCTGGCCCGCATGGCTGCTGAGAAACTGACGCCCGAAATCGCCACCCTGATGATGCGCGAAATCGCGCTGCAGCAGACCTTTGCAGGCCTCAGCGACGATCAGGCCTTCCTCGAATCGGACGACCGATTCCATGCGCTGATCGCGCGGGCGGCGGGGTTCGAATCCATCTGGGACGATGTGCGCGAAGCCAAATTCCATATGGATCGCGTGCGCCGGCTGTCGCTGCTGAGCCAGCAGCACATGTATTTCATCATCGGCGAGCACCAGGAAATTATCGAACGGCTCAAGGCCCACGATGTGAGCGGTGCCGATGCCAGCATGGCCGTCCACCTGGTCTCGGTCATGCGTGAACTCGACCTGATCCGCGAGCGCCATCCCGAATATTTTGCCCGCGAGAGCGCCCGGCAGCGCTAGGTCTCAGGCCGGCGGAGTCCAGTCCTGCATCTGCAGCACATTGCCGCCGAGCTTGGCAAAGGCGCGCTGGCGACAGGAGAAGACCAGGATCTGCTGGTCGCGCGATTGGCGGTGCAGGGCGTCGAACATGCGCTCGATCCGGTCGTCGTCGGAATAGACCAGCGCATCATCGAGGATAACCGGCGTCGGACGGCCGTCACGGGCGAGCAGGCGCGCAAAGGCCAGACGGGTCAGAACCGATAGCTGTTCGCGCATGCCACCGCTGAGCCGGTCGACATCCTCGTCCTGCCCATTGCGGCGAACTGATTGAGGCAACAGGGTATTTTCGTCGAAGACGATGGAAATATCGTCGAATAACAGGCCGATCAGCGGCAGGAGTTCGGTGATGACGGGCTTGAGATAGAGGTCGCGGGCGGCCGAGCGGGCGGTGGCCAGGGCCTTGAGCAGGCGGTCGAGCACGGCGATTTCGGTCTCGAACCGCTCGACGCGTGCCGTTGCGGCGGCCAGGGATTCGGTGGCTTCGCGCCAGGCTTCCTCCACCGCATTGTCCGAGCGGGCTTGGATGTGGCCGTTGAGATCGGCCAGCGTTACGCGCAACTGGCCCACTTGCTGCTCAGCGGCATTCTGCACCGAACGGGTGCGGTTCAAGGTGGCTTCGGCCCCCGCCAGATCATGGGCGGCGGCGCGCAGGGGGATGGCGCGGGCCTCGGCGGTGTCGTGCAGTGATTTCTGCGTAACATGCTCGGCGGTCAGCGAAATTTCGCGCGATGGCCGGTCGTTTTCCGGCCCCAGTATTGCGTCCAGCGCCGCCAATTCTGCCTGAAGCGCGGCATGGGCGGTTTCGGCGGTGACGACGGCCGCATCGGCCTGGCTGCGGAGGGGTTGGGTCTCGCGGGCGCTGTTGCGGGTGGCGGCGACCTGCTGGGTGGCGGCGGCGAGGCGGGTGCGGACCTGCTCGGGATCGGCCTTGAGTTCGAGGTTGCCGGCGCTGAGCGCGGCCAGCCGGGCGATCTCCTCATGCAGGTGCGGCAGGCCCTTGGGCGCGAGGTCGGTGAGGCGCTGGCGGGCGAGGTTGAGTTCGGTGTTTTTCTCGCGTGCAGCAGCGAGCCGCTGGTGTGCGCCGGCGAGGCTGTCGACGCCTAAAACAGCCAGCATGCTGGATTTCTTGTTCTCGGCCCGGTCGAGCGCCTGATCGGATTGTGGCGGTCGGTTGGAGCGCAAGGCGAGAGTGCCGATGCCGGCGATGTCCAATCGCAGCGAAGTCGCAAAACTGACGTCGGTGGCGTCGGGGATAGCTTCGGCACCGATGGTGATCGAGCCGGCGGCGCCGTCGACGTAATCTAGCCGCAACGTCGGCAAGCTTGCGGCTTGTGCAGCGCGCAGGCCGACGAGTTCGATTTCCAGCGCCTGCAACTGATCGACGGTTTGCTGCGGCAGTGACAGCAAAGCGAGAGCAGCTTCGCTATCCTCGACTTGTTTGCGGGCGGCGTCGGCTTGATCCAGTCGCTGGCGCAAGTCAGTGAGGCGTTCGGCAGCGTCGCGGGCCAGGAGGGCAGCGTCGAGGCGGGCGAGCAGGTCGCGGGCCTCGTGCTCGTCCTGTTCGGCCACCTGCACGGAGGCGATGGCCTGCTCGTTGGCGGCGATGGCGCCGGCGCGGTTGGCATTGGCTTCGTCGCGGCGGCTTTGCGCCAGGCTCGATTGATGGCGCAAGTCTTCGGCGCGTTGCAGGGCGGCGCGGAACTCCGACAATATCCGCGCGGCCGTGTCGCGGCGGTTTGCGGCGAGGGCGGCTTCGGCTTCGGCGGCCTTGAGGGCTTCGCTGTGCGATTTGGCGGCTTCCAGCGCTTTGTCGGCGGCGGCGATGGCGGCGCGGCGAGCGGCGTCTTCGTCGGGGTTTTCCAGCTCGGCCAGACGCGTCAGAGCGATACGGCGCTTGTCGAGCGCGTCGCGCAGGGTGGTGACCTCGGTGGCGAGGCGTTGCTCAAGGGCGAACCACTTGTCGCGCTCTTCGAGGGCCGCCGCATAGCGGCCACCGGCTTTGGGGCGCAGGGTGGCGGTGACGAGACGATACAGTTCTTCCTCGCAGGCGGCGGCGATTTCGGCCATGCGGCGGCCGCCAGTGAGGGCCTCGACTTCGCCCTGCACGGAGGACAGGAGACTTTCGCGGACGCGTTTTTCGCTGTCTTCCTCGGCATTGCTGCGCTTGTCGATGCCGGTAATGCCTTGGCGCACCCAGAGCAGGCCGGCAGGACCGCCAGTGCCGCCCCGGATCAGTCCTGTTATGAAGGCCTCGGCTTCATCGGCCTGCGCGACAAGGCGCCCGCTGGCAAGATCGGTGACGCTGGCGCGCTTGCCGCCATAATACTGCTTGGTCAGGCGGTACCGACCGTCGTCGGTGGCGATATCGGCTTCGACCATCGGATTGCCGCCGCTATAGGGGCGCAGCAATTGCACGGCTTTGGGCGTGCCGGTATGGGGCTGGAAGAACAGGGCGTGCAGCGCCTCGAAGCAGGTCGACTTGCCATATTCATTGGCGGCGCTGAGCACGTTGACGCCATCGCTGATGCCCTCGATGGCAACGCCGCGACCGGCAAAGCGCTTGACGTTGTGCAGGCGCAGCGCGGTGAGTTTCATGGCTCCACCGCCTCCGCATAGCTGAACAGGCGGACGAGAGCGGCGCGGGCAATGTCGCGCTCGACGGCGGAGCGGGCCGGGTCGTCGCTTTCGGTGAGCAGAGCTTGTGCCGCCTCGCGCAGGGCGCCGGCGCGGTCGATCAGGTCCAGGTCGTCGCTCTCGCAATCGGTTGCCAGGTCGGTTTCATCGAGTTCGAAATGGGCGAAGTCGTGTGAGGCGGTTTCGGCTGAGGCCACGAGCGCGGTGCGTCCACCCAGTCGAGTGCGGCCGGAGGCGGCAATGCGCAACAGGGTTTGGCGGCGTAGCGGCGCGGCCGGGAGTAGGGCGTCCAGCGCCATGGCGCTGTCCTCGTCGCCCAGCAGGTGCAGGGGCATTGTGCGCCAGGCGAAGGCGGCGGTATCGACCGGTGTTATCTCCGGCAGGCTGCCCGATCCGGCAATCGAGACCAGCAAGGCCTGTCCCGGCTTGTCGTGCTTGAAGCGGTCGGGCTCGGGCGTGCCGCTATAACGGGTGCGATCGTTGACGGTGACCTGGCCGTGCCAGTCGCCGAGCGCCAGATAATCGAGCCCGGCGCGGGCGGCCCGGTCGGGCGCGATGACGTCGGAGGCGGCAGCGTCCTCGGAAAAGTCCTGGATGGCGCCATGCGCGAGGCCCAGGCGGATGGTGCCGTCGGCAGTCGCTGCACTGCTCATCCACTCGGTCAGGTCGCGGCCGGGGCGCCGGGTGGTGCAGGGGGCGGGCAGCACGACGACGCCGGTGGCCACGGTCAGCGGCTCGGCTCGCAGGGCCAGCGTGACATTGTCCGGCACGACGCCGCGTGCGGCTTCCCACAACTGGTCAGCAAGCAGGCTGTCATGATTGCCCGGTAGCACGATCCAGCGTAGCGGGGCGTGATGGCCCATTTCGGCCAAGGCCTGCCGCAGCATGGCGGGCGTCGGCGTTTCGGTATCGAAGGTGTCGCCGGCCAGCAGGATGGTGCTGGTGCCGTTGGCACGAGCCTGGTCGGCCAGCCGGCCCAACACCCCATGACGCGCTTCGCGCAGCCGCCCGCGCAAATCCTCGGGCAGGTTGCCGAAACGCTTGCCGATATGCAGATCGGAGCTGTGCAGGAAACGAAACATGACTCCCCTTGGCCTAAACGGACTCAAGATGCAATCGCGCACTAGTATCGGCCCGATCACGACCTAACGGGCAAGCGCAATCTCCCGCGTGATCCCGATATTTTCGAGGAACTTTCTGTCATGGCTGATGACCAGCAGGGCGCCGTCATAGGCACGCAGCCCCGCCTCGACCGCCTCGATGGCGGCGATGTCGAGGTGGTTGGTGGGCTCGTCGAGGATGAGCAGTTCAGGTGGCCGCATGCCGCCGATTGTGGCGGCGAGGCCGGCGCGCAGCATTTCGCCGCCGCTGAGGCTGGCGACGATCTGCAGCGCCGCGTCGGCGCGGAACATGAAACGGGCCAGTGCCGAGCGACCGGTGTTCTCGTCGGCGTCGGGATTGAGGGCGCGGAAATTGTCGCGGATGCTCAGGGCGGGGTCGAGGAGACTGACGGTCTGGTCGAGCAAGGCATAGCGGCCAAGGATGCGGGCGGTGCCGGATGTGGGCGGCAGCGCGCCGGTCAACAGCCGCAACAGCGTGGTTTTGCCTGAGCCATTGGGGCCGGTAATCGCGACCCGCTCGGGGCCGATCAGGGTGAAGGAGAGGTCGCGGATGATCGGATGGTCGGTGACCGGGCCGCCGGTCAGGCTGTCGCATTGCACGATGGTCTTGCCGGAGGCGAGGCCAGTTGGGGCAAGTTTGACGGAAAGTGGCGCGAGGATTTCCAGCTGTGAGCGGGCCTCGCTTAGCGCTTCGCTGGCTTCGCCGCGCATGCGGCTGGCCAGGCGGGCATTCTCGCCCCCGGTGTTTTCGGCATTCTCCTTGCGGGCGCCAAGCATGATCTTGGGGATATCACCGCGCTTGCCCTTGCGGGCGCCGGCGCCGTCCTTGCGGGCCTTGCGCTCGGCAGCCTGTTGCAGCTTCTGGTCGATCTCGCCCACCTTGCGTTCGGCCACGGCCAGGCCGTGTTCGGCGGAGGCCAGTTCGAGCGCCTTGCGTTCGGCATAGTGCGCCCAATTGCCCCCATAGGTGCGGGCGCCGAGCGTGGTCAGCTCGACGATGGCATCCATTTCGGCCAGCAGCTCGCGATCATGGCTGACCACGATGGCGCCGCCGCGCCACCGCCGCAGCAGATCGGCTACCGCCGCGCGACCGTCGGCATCGAGATTGTTCGTGGGCTCATCGAGCAGGATCATGTCGGGCTGAGCCAGGATCAGCCCGGCCAGAGCCAGTCGCGTGCGTTGACCGCCGCTGAGCGTGCCGAGGCGGCGCTCTGGGGCAAGATCGGGCAGGCCCACTTGCGCCAGGGCCTCGGTGATCCGGTCGGGCA
The DNA here is from genome assembly GCF_028290625.1 of Devosia sp. Lineage (GTDB taxonomy): Bacteria > Pseudomonadota > Alphaproteobacteria > Rhizobiales > Devosiaceae > Devosia. The sequence continues at coordinate 76,376 of NZ_JAQGJM010000037.1, read as the reverse complement.
GGGTCCAGTCGGCTTCGCCGGCGTCCTCGATCGTGCCATTACCGGCTTCCAGGCGCGCGAGGCGATCGAGTGCGTCGGCGACGCCCAGCAGGTTGGCAAGGGTTTGGTCGTCATCGACCTGTACGGACTGGCGGAGCACACCAAGGCTGCCGCTGATGGCGATGCTGCCGTCGGCGGGCGTCAGGTCGCCGGCGATCAGCCGGAGCAGGGTGGATTTGCCAGTGCCGTTGCGGCCGATCAGGCCCGTTCGGTGCGGACCGAAGGCGAGATCAAGGCCGGTAAAGAGCGGCTGATTATCAGGGGTGGCGTAGGACAGATGCTTGAGCGTAACCGAGGCGGGCATGGGCGGATTCCAGATGGGCGATGCGGGTGAGGCAGTCGGTCATCGTGAAATCCATTTTGTGCCGTCCAGTCAGTGCTGCGTATGCGCTGAAAATAGGCCGGCAGGCTCTGATGTCAAGTCGGAGCTAGAACGACAGGTCGAGCACCTTGCCTTCGAACAGGCGATCGCGGGAGCCTTCGAGGTGCGCGCGCATGGTGTCGCGGGCGGTTTCGGCATCGCCGCGCGCGACGGCTTCGTAGATGGCGTTGTGCTCGTCGAAGACGCGTTCCAGCTTGATGCGCGGGCCCATCAGCGACAGGCCGTGCAGGTGCATGCCGACGGCGATGTGTTGCTTCAGCGCGTCGATCGAGGCCGTGTAATAATGGTTGTTGGCGGCCTCGGTGACGGCGCGGTGGAACTGGAAATCGGCATCGGTGCGATGCAGTTGGTGGCGGGTCGCGTCGCGCAGGTCGGCCAGGGCGGCGGCGATTTTCTGCACGGCCGCATCGTCGCGGCGCTGTGCGGCGAAATAGGCCGCGAAGGGCTCGATGGTCAGCCGGAATTCATAGCAGCGCTGGATATCCGCGATGGTCTTGACTGGCGAATAGCTCAAGGCCGAGGTCGGGGTGTCCTGCACGGCCACGAAAGTACCGGCGCCCTGGCGGGAATAGACCATGCCGGCTTCGCGCAGGCGTCCAAGGGCATCGCGGACGACGGGGCGGGAGACACTGAGGGCGGCCGAGAGTTCGTGTTCGCCCGGCAGGCGGGAGCCGGCGGCGTAATCGCCCGAGAGGATGCGCTCGCGCAATTGCTCGAAGACGCGATCGACCAGGTTGGGCTTACTGGCCTTGTCGCCATCGGCTTTGACGGTATCGGGTTGTTGCGTCATTGCCCAAGCCTTGCAGTCACGGAATGAGGGTCGCCTTGCAGATGTGTCGCCTGCGGAGCAGATGCAAGCAAGCTGGCAAGCACTCCGGTATCGCCGAATCCACCGGATTTGACAACGCAGCGCAGCGGACGAAGGTTCGGCCGGTTGATCCAGAACCACGGCAGGCCCGGCGCGGCCTCGCCTTGGGGTTCGACCATGGAGATGCCGAGGGAGCGTAGGATGGCCAGCGCCGTATCGCCGCCGCCGGTGACGAGAGTGGCGGGTTGTTCGGTTGTGATCAGCGTGGTGACGCCGGAGCCGAAGCGACGGGCGACTTGTTCGGGATCGCCGGTGAGTGGCCCGGAACAGCGCAGGATCAGCGGCAGATGCTGGCGGTTGGGCGGGACGTTGCCGGCGGGGGCTTCGAGGGCGAGAATGCCGAGTTGGCGCAGATGATCGATTTGGGCATCGGTGATCGGGTCGCGCGAGCCGAGAGCGAAGAGGGTTTGTGGGTCAGGTGCGAAGGCGACGGGGCCTTGGGCCGGGTGGCCGAGCAGGCGGGCGAAGGCGATGCCGAGACCACGGGCGCCGACGGCGATGGTGTTGGACCAGTCGTTAGCGGCGACGAGGGTGTCGAGATCGGCTTGGGTTTCGGCGTCGATGACCGTGGCGGGGCGGTGGTTGTGGGCAAAGAGTGCGCCGATATCGATGGGCTTGTCGACGCCGCGGCCGGTGACTTGGCCGTTCTGGGTCAGGCGCTGCTGGTCCGGCACAGCCGGGGCGACGACCAGCGAAGTACGTCCGGTCATATCGGCGATGGCATGCGCCTCGACGCCGGGATTGCCCTTGAGACGGGAGTCGATCTTCTTGAGGATGATTGGTGGATTGGCGGCGTTCAGCGCGGTTGCAGCCTGCGCGACGCGGGCGGTGGCTTCGAGCGCGGGCAGGGCGCGGGAGGCGGTGTTGACGGCCACGATATCGGCGCCGGTCGCCAGCGCCGCGGCAATGCCGTCGAGCGTGATGGCGACGGCGGCGCGCAGGCCGGCGGCGACGAAGGGCGTGGCGGTATCGAGAGCGCCGGTCAGGTCATCGGCGATGATGGCCAGCCGGAGTGTCATGCGTGCAGGCCGCCCGGCACCATATGGCAGGCGACCATATGGCCGGGCTCAATCTGGCGCCATTCGGGGATGGTCTGCGCGCAAACCTCCTGCGCGATCGGGCAGCGGGTGTGGAAACGACACCCGGTCGGCGGATTGAGCGGGCTGGGCACATCTCCCTGCAACACCTGGCGCTGGCGGGTTTTCTCCAGCACCGGATCGGCCTCCGGCACGGCCGAGAGCAGCGCTTGGGTATAGGGATGCAGCGGATTGGCGAACAGCTGTTCGCGGGTAGCGAGTTCGGCGAGGCGGCCGAGATACATGACGCCGACGCGGTCGGAGATGTGGCGGACCACAGCCAGGTCGTGGGCGATGAACAGGTAGGTCAGGCCATATTTTTCCTGCAGGTCGAGCAGCAGGTTGATGATCTGGGCCTGGATCGACACGTCGAGGGCCGAAATGGCCTCGTCGCAGACGATGAATTTGGGTTCGCACGCCAAAGCGCGGGCAATGGCGACGCGCTGGCGCTGGCCGCCGGACAGCTCATGTGGATAGCGGCCGGCAAAGCGCGGCGGCAGGCCGACATCGGTCAGCAGCCGGTTGATGCGGTCGGGCAGTTCGGCCTTGGTGCACAGCTTGTGGAACAGGATCGGCTCGCCCACGGCTTCGCCGATGGTCATGCGCGGATTGAGGGTGGAATAGGGGTCCTGGAACACGATCTGCAGGTCGCGGCGCAGCGGGCGCATCGCCTTGTCGTCAAAGGTGGCGATGTTCTCGCCCTTGTAGATCACCTTGCCGGACGTGGCCTGGTGCAGGTTCAGAATGGTGAAACCGGTGGTGGACTTGCCGCAACCGGATTCGCCGACCAGCGACAGCGTCTCGCCCTCGATGATCTCGAAATTGACGTCGTCCAGCGCATGCACGGTGGCGCCACGCTCGCCGAAGGCGCCGAGGCGGACGTTGAAGTGCTTGACCAGATTTTCGATTTTGAGCAGCGGCTCGCCTTGCATTATGCGGCCTCCAACTGGCGCTGGGCAACGAAACAGGCGACGCGGTGCGGACCCGAACCGCCCAGCGGCTCCAGCGGCGGCACCGATTGGCGGCAAATGTCTTCGGCCAACTGGCAGCGCGGCGCGAAGGGACAGCCCAGCGGTCGGCGACCCGGCTCGGGCGGCGTGCCGCCGATCGAGCTGAGGCGGTTGGCGGCGACGTCGCTTAGCTTGGGGATCGAGGCGAGGAGGCCCCGCGTATAGGGATGGCTCGGATTGGCGAACAGCTCCTCGACCGGCGCGTCTTCCACCACGGTGCCGGCATAGAGCACGGCGACGCGGTCGACGAGGCCGGCGATCAGCGCTAGGTCGTGGGTGATCCAGACGACGGACATGCCCAGCTTGACGCGCAACTCCTTTACCAGATCGACGATCTGGGCCTGGATGGTCACGTCGAGCGCCGTGGTGGGTTCGTCGGCGATCAGCAGTTCCGGATCGCAGGCCAGCCCGATGGCGATCATCACGCGCTGGCGCATGCCGCCGGAGAGTTCATGCGGAAACGCATCGAGGCGTTCCGCGGGGCTGGGGATGCCGACGAGGCGCAGGAGTTCGGTGGCGCGGATGCGGGCGTCCGCGCGCTTCATGGCCTTGTGATAGATCAGGGGCTCGCAAATCTGGTCGCCGATGCGCATCACCGGATTGAGCGAGGTCATCGGGTCCTGGAACACGAAACCCACCTGCCCGCCGCGCACCTTGCGCAGTTCGGATTTGGACATGGTCAGTAGGTCGCGGCCGGCGAAGTTGGCGGTGCCGGACTTGACCTTGATCTTGTTGGGCAGCAGCCGCATCAAGCTGAGCATAGTCAGCGATTTGCCGCAGCCGCTTTCGCCCACGATGCCCAGGGTCTCGCCCTTGTTCACATGCAGGTTGATGCCGTCCACGATGGTGGCGGGACCGCGGCGGGTATCGATCTCGATGCTAAGACCCTTGACGTCGAGCAGGCGTTCGGGCGCGGACATGGTCATGGCGTTCATTTGCTGCCTCGCGGATTGAGGGCATCGTTGAGGCCGTCGCCGAGGAAGCTGAAGCCTACGGTGGCGAGGCCCAGCACGGCGGCGGGCGCTGCCAGCAGATGCGGATAATGCTGCCAGACACGCAGCCCATCGGAAATCATATTGCCCCAGCTCGGCGTGGGCGGATTGACGCCGACACCGAGGAAGCTGAAGGCGCTTTCCAGCACCATGGCGGTGCCGAGGCCCGCGCTAACCGAAACAATCAACGGACCGACGGCATTGGGCACCACATAGCGCATCAGGATGATGCGGGTGGTGAGGCCCAGCGCGCGGGCGGCGGTGATGTAGGGGCGGCTGCGGATCGACAGCACCTGGGCGCGGACCAGGCGCGCATAGGGCGGCCAGGAAATCAGCGCCATCGAGCCGAACACCAGGATGAAATCGACCCAGATGGTTTCGCGGAAGAACGGGTTCAGCGTCGCCATGTACTGGGCTTCCATCCAGGCCGCGAGCGGCGCCTTGAGCGAAGCGTTGATCACCACGACCAGCAGCAGGTTGGGCACCGACATTGTGACGTCGGTCAGCCACATGATGATGCGGTCCAACCAGCCGCCGAAAAAGCCCGCCATGGCGCCGAGGGCGACGCCGATGGTCACCGCGATGGCGGTGACCACGATAGCGACCACGAAGGCGGTGCGGGTGCCGTAGATGACGCGGCTAAACACATCGCGGCCCAGATCATCGGTGCCGAACAGGTGCGCCCATGACGGAGCGGCATTGCGCGCATCGAGATCCTGGCTGAGGAAATCGTAGGGCGTCAGATACGGGCCGAATGCTGCGGCAAATGCTAGCACAATGATAACAAAAAGACCGAAAATCGCCAGCTTGTTGCGGACCAGGCGATACCAGGCATCGCGCCACAGGCTGGTCTTGGGTTCGTCGAGTTCGGCGGGAGTCATCGGAATGGTGGCCATGTCAGCGGCTCTTCATGGTGTCGGCGGCGCGGGGGTCGAGCAGTGGATAAAGGACGTCCACCAACAGGTTAGACAGCATCACGAGGAACGAGCCGATCAGGGTAATGGCCAAAATGACGGGGTAGTCGCTATCGGTCAGCGCCGAAACGGTCAGGCGGCCAAGGCCCGGCAAGCCAAACACCAGCTCGACGAAAATGGCGCCGTTGACGATGGTGATCATGATGAGGCCAAGCTGGGTGACGACCGGGGTCAGCACCGGGCGCAGGATATGCTTGATGGCCACGATGGTCTCGGGCACGCCCTTGGCACGGGCGGTGCGCACGAAATCCTCGGACAGCACTTCGATCACGGCAGCGCGGGTCTGGCGCACGATCAGCGCGATCGGCTGGAACGACAAAACAATCAGCGGCAGGATGATGCGGGCATCGAAAATGCCGCCCCAGCCATAGGGCACCGGCACATTAGGCAGCAGCACCAGCAGGCCGACCATCAGCAGGGGGCCGGCCACGTAGGGCGGAATGGCCCAGAGGAATAGGGCGGAGCCCAGGATGGCATAATCGATGCGGGTATTCTGGTTGAGCGCCGCGATCATGCCGAGCGGGATGGCGACGACGGCGGTGAGCACGATGGCGCACAGACCCAGGCTCATCGACACCGGCGCGGCCGCGGAAATGATGGCCCAGACCGAACGGCCCGAGCTCAACGAATTGCCGAAATTGCCATGCGCCAGATTGAGAATGTAGCTGATGAACTGCTCGATGAACGGGCGGTTAAGGCCGGCGGTTTCGCGGATGGCTTCGATGCGCACCGGATCATAGGCCACGTCGCCGGGCGCGCGCAGGAAGATCAGCTTGATCGGGTCGCCCGCGCCGTAAAAGGCCAGGGCGTAGACGCCGAGCATGACCAGGATGACCGACGGAATCCAGAGCAGGAAACGTGACGCTATGTAGCGCAGCATGGCGGCCTCCCGCGTGTGGAGCTATCGCCCGACCAGGGCCGGACGATAGCGAAGTTTAGGCTTAGCTGATGGAAATGTCCCACGGGGCAGCGACCTGCCAATCGAGGTTCTTTTCCATGCCCGCGACATTGGCATTGGCCCAACGCGACATGGTCTGGCTGTACCACGGGATGAACATGTAATCGTCGTGGAACAGCTTCTGCGCATCCTGCGCCTTGGTCACGCGTGCCGGATCGTTGGCAGGCAGGGCCGAGGCTTCGGCGAGCAGGGCGTCGATCGCGTCGTTCTTGTAATTGCCGAGCTTGCCCTGGGCATTGCCCGAGGTCGACGCGATGGAGCCGAGCAAATAGCTGGCCGCATCGGGAACGCGGGTGCCGACGTCGTCGCGGAAAATCTGCACCGCGTTCTGGTCGGGGCCCGCATAGGCGTCCTGCTGCGGCTTCATGTCCACGGCCGTGATGCCCAGATTCTGGCGCCACTGTTCGGCGATGAACTGCGCGGCCGCTTCGATAGCCGGGCCGGAAATGCCGACGAACAGCAGTTTGGGCAGGCGTTCCGGGCCACCATAGGTGGACTCGGCGAGCAGCTTCTTGGCGGCTTCGGGGTCGTAGGGGAAGGGCACGAAACCAGAGTCTTCAGCGCCGGGAACGGAGTTGAGAATCTGGTCGGCCTTGACGTGCGGACCATCGGGGAACGAGGCCTTGAACAGGTCGTCGCGATTGACGGCCATGATCAGCGCCTGGCGCACCTTGGGATCGTCCATCGGCGCACGGCTGGCATTGAACCAGAAATGCTGGCTGGTGGGGATCAGCGGGCCATCGGCGAATTCCTTGCCCAGATCGGCCACGATGGTGGAGGTCACCAATTCGGTATGGGCGTTGAATTCGCCCGACTTCAGCAACTGCGTCGCAGTCACATTGTCTTCCACCGAGGTGATCTCGATACGCGAGAGCTTGGGCTTGGTGCCGAAGAAGTTCTCGTTGACCTCGAATACCAGCTTGCCGGCATCCAGATCGATCGAGGTCGGCTTGAACGGGCCGGACACGACGACGCCGTTCTGCGGCATGTACCAGTCCTGCACCTCGGCGCCATCGGCGCCGCGCGCCTGGGCAACCTTGACGATGGGCGCGATATGGTTGGCAACGCGCATGAAGAAGATCGGATCGGCTGCGGCGAGCTTGACCACCACGGTGGTGGCGTCGGGCGCGGTAATGCCGGAGATTTCAGTGCCCGTGCCGCCGGTTACGTCGGTATAGCCGACGACGCCGCCCAGCACCTGGGAAATGCGCTGGTTCTTGGAGGCCGGCATTGCCGACAGTTCCCAAGAGCCCTTGATGTCGGCCGCGGTGATCGGGCTGCCATCGGAGAATTTCGCATCCGGGTTGACCATGAAGGTCCACTCGGTGTTGTCGGCATTTGGGTTCCATGCGACGCAGATATAGGGATGTATTTCGCCGGCCTGGTCGAAATACATCGGGGCGGCGTGCCAGGCCGAATTCCAGCGGTAGGGCGGGCCACCGCCGCGCAGGGGCGACCAATCCTGATCGAACGCCGGATGGGCGACCTTGAGCACTTGCTCGCCCTGAGCCATGACGATCTGCGCATTCATGCCCAGCAGCGTCACGCCGATGGCAGTGCCCAGGCTATATTTGAGCACGTCGCGACGCGACATGCCCGCGCCGACGCTGGCGCCAGTATCCTTATGAGACATCCCTGTCCTCCCTTGTAGCTCGATCATGGTTCCTCCCCCGGCTTGCAGGCAGGCAAACTGGAGCGCCTTGACGATGGCCGGACATTTGCGCCGGATTGTAAAGATGTCAACTGAATTTCAATGATGATTCGCTCGTGAAATTGCCGTCTTGTCATAATTACCTGGATATTCAGCACATTATGGGAATTTCAGGTTGTTGATGAGGGTATCTATCGCAAATGGCAACTTGACAAGTTTGCTTGATTTGGGGAGTTGTCAGGTCAGCGGTAGACACAAGGAGGCGCCAGTGAGCACGGACCTGAATGGCAAACGATGCCTGATCATCGGGGCAAGCTCGGGAATCGGCGCAGCGGTCGCGCGGCGGTTCGGCGAACTCGGCGTGCGACTGGTGATCGTGTGCAATGAGAATCGGGCCGGTGCCGATGCGGTAGCCGACGAGGTTCGGCAGGGCGGCGGAGTGATCGACGTGTTGCAGGCCGACGTGGCTGATCCCAAGGTCGCAGCCCAAGTGATCGACGATGCCGTCGAACTGCTCGGCGGGCTGGATATCCTCATCAACAATGCCGGCGCCATGTTCGGACGCACCGCCATTGCGGACGCCACCGACGAGCAATATGCCAAGGTGATCGAGCTGAATATCGGCGGCGTGTTCTTCGCTTCGCGCCGCGCGGCGGCGATCATGCAGGCGCAGGGCCATGGCGCCATCATCAATACCACCTCGATCGCGGCGCGCACGGGCGGTGGCGGGGGAGCGGGCCTCTACGGCTCGGCCAAGGGTTTCGTGAGCACTATTACGCGGGTATTGGCCAAGGAACTGGCGGCATCGGGCGTGCGGGTCAACGGCGTGGCGCCGGGGGTGATTACGACGCCCTTCCACGAGCGCGCCTCGACGCCCGCACAGCTCGAAGAGTCGCGCAAAGGCATTCCGATGGGGCGGCTGGGCACTCCTGAAGACTGCGTGGGCGCCTATGAATTTCTCGCCAGCGCGGCGATGAGCGGCTACATCACCGGACAGATTATTGAAGTCAACGGCGGACAATTGATGCCATGAGCGAGATCAGCAAGACAGTCGGTATCACCATGGGCGACCCCGCCGGCGTGGGGCCCGAAATCATCGCCAAGGCGCTGGCTGAAATGCCGGTGGAGCAACGCCTCCTGACCCGGGTCTATGGCGATATCGACATGATGCGCGCGGCGGCCGGGTTTGTGGGCGCCGACATTCGGTTCAGCGAAGAGCGCAATCCGACCGATGGCGCGATCAGCGTCGATCATTCGCCGACCCCGGGCGGCATCGAAATCGGCAAGCTCGATCCACGCGCCGGCGATGCCTCGTTCCGCTATATCGCCAGCGCCGTCAAAAGCTCGGTGAGCAACGAGATCGGCTGCATTGTCACGGCGCCGATCAACAAGGAAGCGCTGAACTCGGCCGGGCATCATTATGATGGCCATACCGGCATGCTGGCGGCGCTGACGGGTTCGCGGTCGTCGTTCATGCTGCTGGCCGATACGCGCATGTCGGTGATCCATGTGTCGACGCACGTGTCGCTCAAGGACGCGATCGGACGGGCGACGACGGCGCGCGTGCTGGAGACGATCCGGGCCGGTTACAACCATTTCCGTCGCATCGGCGTGCAAAACCCACGCATCGCGGTGGCCGGCATCAATCCGCATTGCGGCGAGCACGGCCTGTTCGGCACCGAGGACGAGGACAATATCGCCCCGGCCGTCGAACTGGCGCGGGCCGAAGGCATCAACGCCATGGGGCCGATCTCGCCCGATACGGTGTTTTACCGCTGCTATTCGGGCGTGTTCGATCTGGTGGTGGCGCAGTATCACGACCAGGGCCACATCCCCATGAAGCTGGTCGGCTTCGACACCACGGTCAATGTGTCGCTGGGCCTGCCGATTGATCGCACCTCGGTGGATCATGGCACGGCCTTCGATATCGCCGGCACCGGCAAGGCCAACCACGTCAACATGAACGCCGCCATCGCCTATGCGCGCAAACTGGCGGGCACCCCCAGGATTATCGCACAGGACGCCGCACTATGAGCCAGTTTGCCATTACCGGCGTCTACAGCGCCGCCGCCACGCCATTGAACGCCGATTATTCGCCCGACCTCGGTCTGTTCGCGGACCACTGCAAGCACCTGATCGCCGATGGCTGCCACGGTATCGCGCTGCTCGGCACCACCGGCGAGGCCAATTCGTTCTCGATCGGCGAACGCAAGACGATCCTCGAAAGCGCACTGAAATCCGGCCTTACACCGGATCAGCTGATGCCCGGCACGGGCCTCGCCTCGGTGCCAGATACCATCGAGCTGACCCGCCATGCGCTGTCGCTGGGCGTGACCAAGGTCGTCATGCTGCCGCCGTTCTATTACAAGAGCGTCACCGATGAAGGCCTGTTTTCGGCCTATGCGCAGATCATCGAGGGCGTGAAGGACGACCGGCTCAAGGTCATCCTCTATCACATCCCGCAGATGTCGGGCGTGCCGCTGACGCTGGACCTGATCGAGCGGCTGATCAAGGCGTTCCCCAATACTGTCGTCGGCATCAAGGACTCCGCCGGGCAGTTCGACAATATGCAGGCCATGGTTTCGGCCTTCCCGGGCTTTTCAGTGCTGGCTGGCGCCGATCCGTTGCTGCTGCCGCTGATCCAGGCGGGCGGCGCCGGCTGCATCACCGCGACGTCGAACCTGGTGGCACGCTCCCTGCACACCGTGTTCGAGCACGGCGCCGATGCCAGCAAGAGCGCCGAAGTCGAGAAGGCGCAGGCGCGCATCATGGCCTATCGGACCCTGTCGAACGACTACACGCAGATCCCGGCGATCAAGGCGATGATCGGCATCCAGTCCAAGACCCCGAGCTGGTCGCGCGTCCGCGCGCCAATGCTCGCGCTGGACGAGGCCAAGCTGGCCGATCTCGCCACTAAGTTCGCCGCGCTCGAGGCGATCCATGGCTGAGGGTATAGTTCCCGAATTCGTTGCCGATCTGATGGATGGGCTGGTACGACCCGCTGGTGGCAGGCGCTCCGACGCTTTCCTGCCCTGCGCCACGGTGCAGAACCATGCCGCCAACCTCGCCTACCTGCCCGATGGCACGCTGACCTGCGTCTGGTTCGGCGGCACCATGGAGGGCATGGGCGATATCTCGGTCTATCTATCGCGCCTCGCGCCGGGCAACGACACTTGGTCGGTGGCTGAACAGCTATCCGACGATGCCGCCAAGTCCGAACAGAACCCGCTGATCTTCGTCGCGCCCGATGGCACGGTGTGGCTGCTATATACGTCGCAGACGTCCGGCAACCAGGACGGCTCGGTGGTCAAGCGCCGCATCTCCACTGATGGCGGCAAGACTTTCGGCCCGGTCGAGACGCTGTGCGACGTGCCGGGCACCTTTGTGCGCCAGCCGATCATCATCAACGGGCGCGGCGAGTGGCTGTTGCCGCTGTTCCGTTGCATCAAGATCCCAGGCCAGCGCTGGACCGGCGACGCCGATTTCGCCTCGGTGCTGATCAGCGCCGATGGTGGCGCCAGCTGGAGCATGCATGATGTGCCCGATAGCATCGGCGCGGTGCACATGAACATCGTGCCGCTGGCGCGCGACGAAATGGCGGCCTTCTATCGCCACCGTTTTGCCGAATACGTGCTGCGCAGCACCTCTGGCGATGGCGGGCGAAACTGGTCGGCTCCGGTGCCGACCAATCTGCCCAACAACAATTCCTCGGTGCAGGCAGTCAAGCTGCGCTCCGGCAAGATCGCCATCGTCTACAATCACTCCAGCGCCGCCACCTCATCGGACCGCCGCCTGTCGCTCTACGACGAGATCGGGGGCGAGGAGCCGGAAGTCGTCCCCGTGGCCACGACCTCGACAGAGCGTAAGGCCATCTGGGGCGTGCCGCGCGCGCCATTGAGCCTCGCATTCTCCAGCGATGACGGGATGACCTTTGCCGATCGGGTGGATCTCGAAACCGGCGACGGCTACTGCCTGACCAACAATTCCAAGGACGGGCTGAACCGCGAATTCTCCTATCCCTCGATCATCGAAGGCCACGACGGCGCGCTGCACATCGCGTTCACCTATTTCCGCCGCGCCATCAAATATGTGCGGCTGGCGCCGTAGGACACCGTCCTCCCGTGGTCCGTTGGGGCGCCATTAACGCCAAGTCCTAAGGGCGGCCCCACAAGGGCCGCTCTTGGTTTATGCTGGGCTCGATCGCAACCCGCCCAGGTGAAACGTGAGCGTCTCCGCTGCCGGCCCAGACCGAACCCTGTCCGCCAGCGCACGCCGCCACAATGCGGTGTCGCTGCTGTTCCTGATGTGTGCGGCCTTCGCCTTCTGCTTGCGGTTCTTCGTGTCGCCACAAGTGCTGGACCTGGTGGTCGATTATTCCATCGATGCTGGTGCGTTCTACGAGAAGCTGCATTTCGGCACCTATGCGGTGCTCCTGCTGCTGCCCTTCGTGCTGTTTACGCGGCCCTTCGTGCTGGCCGGCGACGACATCGGCAAGTTCAAGGCGCTGCTGCGCTATTGCGGCCTGCTCCTGCTGCTGATCGCCTATCTGTTCGCCTTCGGCCATAGCGGCTCGTCGGTCTTTGTCGTCGATACCTATTTGGCCGCAGGCGCCGCAGGCCTGATCATGTTGGCCCTCAATCCCAGTGTGCGACGGGCGCTAGGCGACCTCACCCTGATCATGCTGATCCTGAGCGCACTCCTCGGCCTGGTCGAAGAAATTACCCATCATCGCCTGCTGCCTTACCCCTATGTCGAGCTACAATTCCGCCCGATCGGCCTGTCCGAGCATCCGCTGGCGCTGGGGGCGCTATGCGCCACCGCCGTGGGCTTCGTGGCGGTGACCAATTGGCGGCTCTGGGTTCGGGTCGCGGCGATCTTTATCCTGCTGATCGGTTGTGCTGCCTCGGGAGCGCGCTTCGCGCTGCTGCTCACAGCCGCCGAGATACTGGCATTGCTGGTCTTCGTGCGCTGGCCGCGCCTGTCGCCCCGCCATGAGCGCCAGGCCAAGGTCCTGGTGCTGCTGTCGACGCTGGTCGGCGGCGCGCTGCTGGTGGCGGCCCTGTTCGCCGGGGGGCTCTTGGGCCGATTCAGCGACACCATTTTCGACGAAAATTTCTATGCCCGCGTCAACATCTACCAGGTGTTTGGGTATGTGGATTGGAAAGACATTGTCTTCGGCATGAGGGCCAGCGACCTGATCGGTATCGTGCGCGAGCAATTGCATTTGCCGGCCATCGAAAGCGCGCCGGTGGTGCTCATCCTGCTGCTGGGCCTGCCCATCGCGCTGGCCTTTGGGGTGTTGGTGTTCTGGATGCTGCTGCGCCTGTTGCGGGGCGCCCCCATGCCGATCTGGATCGCCACGATAACCTTCCTGCTGGCCGCCCTGTCCAACAATACGCTGTCCGCCAAGACGCCTGTGGTGATGATGATCGTGGTGCTGATCCTCGCCTACAATTCCAAGCCTGTGCCGACGCCGCCGAAGACAGACTGAAGGCGGCCCGTTTACTGTCCGCCGGCTTTTCGCTGGGTTTGGGGCATCCGAAGGATTAATCCAGGGTAAACGGGCTCGCCATGGCCCAAGGACATGCCCTTGCTGCTGCGCTCCACCCTCATTTATGCCCCGGCGATCCTGCTGACGCGCATCTCGGCGCTGCTGTTGCTGGTCATCGCCACGCGGCTGATCGACCAGAGCGAATATGGCCTGCTGACGCTGGTCGTCACCGTCGGCGAAATGACCGACGTGGCGGTGACCAACTGGCTGCGCATTGCACTGCTGCGGCTGGGCGGCAAGGGCGAGGTGAGCCGGGGCAGCTTGTTCCTCGCAAGCCGGGTGCTGCTGGCGACCACGGCCCTCGGCATTGTCGTCTCGATCGCCGGCGCAACCCTGATCGCGCCCGAACGCTGGGTGGAATTCTCCATCGCGGTGTGCAGCTATCTGGTCGCCGGCTCGATCGGCCGTTTCGCGCTGACAGTCCTGCAAATGCAGCAGCGCCATTCGACCTATTCGCTGCTCGAGGCGCTGCGCGCGGCGCTGCAGATGATCCTGCCGGTGGCGGCAATTTTCATCTTTCACAATTCGTTCCTGATGGTGTCGCTGGGCTCCTCACTTGGCGTGCTGATCGCCGGGCTGGTGGCTAGCGTCATGGCCTTCGGCCGGGTTGCGCCGGGTCCGGCGCGGTTCACCCATCGGGCTTTCTTCGCTTTCGGGGTGCCGTTGATCGTCATGGCGCTGATGGGCTTTGGCCTCAACAGCGCCGAGCGCGTGTTCCTCAAGGTCTATTACGATGCCGGCGCGGTGGCGGTGTTCGCCGCCGCCTATGCGCTGGCGCGGCAACCTATCGACATGGTCGCCAATGCCATCAATATGGGGGCCTTCCCCGAAGTGGTCAGCCGCTTTGACGAGCATGGTCCTTCGGCGGCGGCGGATTTCCTGTCGCATCTGATGGGCTTGATGATCCGCCTTTGCCTGCCGGTCGCGGCGCTGCTGATTGCGCTGGCCCCGGCGATCACCGAACTGGCGCTGCCGGCCGAATATCACGGCCACGTCGCCCAATTGTTTCCGCTCATCGCTTTCAGTGTACTCTGCGCCAATCTCACGAGTTTCGTCTATGGCGACGTGGTGCATGCGCATAAGCGGCCCTGGCTGCTGAGCATTCCCACGGCACTGGGTTCGGTCGGCACGATCGCGCTGTCGCTGCTGCTGGTGCCGCCATTGGCTGAGCTGGGCGCGGCCTCGGCGCTGGCGGGTGGATCGGTGGTGAGCCTCGTTGCGTGCCTCATTATCAGCGAGCGGCTGACGCCCATCCCGGTGCCATGGCGCCATATCGGCATTTCGATCGTCATTGCGCTGGCGACCGGGCTGGCGGCAAGCCTTGCCGCCGCCGCGCTCGGCGAGGCCCATGTCATCGTCAGGCTGGCCGCCGGAGGCGTCGCGGGTGGGGCGGTGTTTCTGGGTCTCAACGCGCTGTTCGATCCGGCGGCGACATTGCAATTGACGGGCAAGCTAAAGGCCCGTTTGGGCATTGCTTGAAGGCAGGTCCCTGCAATCTTACCGATTAAGAACGTTACGACTTTGGGCAACAATTGCCCCGCCCGATATGGCATCTTACGCCCATCCGATGGGCCGGCTTTGCCACTGGTCCGCCCGTCGATCGTCGATCCTCAGGTCAGCACCGCCGTCGGATCGCCGCGTTGCGGACCTTGGAGCGCACCATGATTTCCGATCTTGCCAACATTATCGTCGAGAAGCTGTGGAGCGCCAACGGGCTCGCGGCGGGTCTGCTGTTCCTGACCGCATTCGGCAGTGCGCTGGTGGCCTATCTCAAAATCGAGGAACACAAGTCCGTGCTCGATTTCCTCAGCTTCGCCTTCCCCAAGGAGGTGATGATGCATCCCTCGGCGCGGGCCGATGTGCTGTTCTGGATCACCAAACGGGCGATCATGCCGGTCATCCTGATCCCGTTCGGCTTCGGGTTTGTGGCGGCGGTTGCTTACGGCACCAATCAACTCATTGGTGCGGTGTTTCACCTCGATGGCCCGCTGATGGCCGGTCCGGCCAGCCCGTGGATCATCGTGCTGTTCACGCTGACCATGCTGGTGGCCTACGATATCTCCTATTATCTCTACCATGTGGCGCAACACAAAGTGCCGATCCTATGGGAGCTGCACAAGGTTCACCACTCCGCCGAAGTCATGGTGGGCATCACCAAGGATCGCGTGCATCCACTCGATGAATTGCTCAATCGCGCCTGGGATGGGGTCATCCCCGGCATCTGCTTTGGGCTGTGGAGCGTGGTGGCGCTCGATCCGGTCGAACTGACCATTTTCGGCATCAATGTCTATGTCATCCGCAATATCCTGATGATGGATTTCGTGCGGCATACCCATTTCAAGATTTCATTCGGGCCGCTCGACAATGTCGTGCTGTCGCCGCACTGGCACCAGTTGCACCACAGCACCGATCCCAAGCATTACGACAAGAATTTCGGACTGCTGTTCTCGTTCTGGGACCGCATGTTCGGAACGGCCTGCGTGCCGGAGCCTGATGAGGATTTCAAGTTCGGCCTCTTGGACCGCGATCACCGCGATTACCAGTCGCTGTTCGGGCTTTACATTCTGCCGCTCCAGAAGATGGGCGGGCATGTGGCCAAATGGCTCGGGCGGCGTCCTCGTGTGACTGCTCCACCGCCGGAAAGTCCACAGTCGTGAATGCTCATGCCGCAATAAGTGTGGCGGCGGACGAGCGGCTGGAGATTGTTCAGTCGAGCGAACGGCTGGCCGAGATCGGCCCAGCCTGGATGGCGCTGTGGCGCCAGACCGATGGGCTGATCTTCCAGAGTCATGCCTGGATTTCGGCGTGGTGGAATACGCTGCCGGATCACGATGGCCGGGCCCTGCGCATCGGTCTGGTCTGGAATGGCGAGCGGCTGGTTGCCGTGCTGCCGCTGGCAGTCAGCCGGCGCAAGGGCCTGCTCATGCTCGAATGGGCCGCCAATGCGCATAGCGACTATGAGGATGTGCTGGCTGCGCCCGACTGCGCGCCGGAGATGCTGCAGCGGTTGTGGGGGCAGATGTCTACCTTGGGCGGATACGATCTGGTCAGACTCAATCGGCTGTTGCCGGGCGCGTTGGCCAATGGGCTGACCGGCGCCACGGCCGGCGTCAAACTGCGGCCCAATCATCGCGAGGAAATGAGCTATCGCGTCTCCGGCCAATGGGTGGATGGCGCGACCTGGTTCGACGAGCAGCCCAAGAAGACGCGGCAGAATTATCGGCGTGGCCGCAAGGCCCTGGACGAGGCTGGGGACGTGCAGTTCCGGCTCTTGCCGCCGGAAGCGCCGCTCGGGCCGGTGCTCGATCGGCTAGCGGCGCTCAAAAGCAAATGGCTGTCGGCGCGCGCTATCGAATCCGAATTGTTCGATGATGGCGCCGTGGCGTTGGCGGCATTGGCCCAGGCTTTGGCGCAAGCCGGCGTGCTGCATGTCTTCGTGCTGGAGAGCCAGGGCACAATCATCGCGGTGTCGCTCAATTTCGTGCAGCGCGGCACCATGATGGCGTTCGTGACCACCTATGATCCCGACTTCGAGCGGGCCTCTCCCGGCATGGTGCTGATGATGGATTACATCCAGTGGTCAATCGATCACGGGCTGCACACCGTGGATTTTCTCTGTGGCGCGGAGGCGTTCAAACGCCGGTTTGCGACGCAGTCGGTGACGCTGAGCACGATTGCTGGCGTAGGAAGCGCCAAGGGAGCAGTGGCGGCATTGGCCGATCGGACGCGCCATAAGGTGCAGGTGCTGCAGGAGCGGTGGAGCGAGCGGGGCGCTGCAGTGCAGGCGGAGTAGGGGGGATTGGCTGCACGGTTTGTGTCCCCCCTCTTTCTTGGCTACCCCTTTCTTCCTTCCCGCGGACTTGATCCGCGGGCCACTCTCAATACGGCACGCGTGGAGCGAGGCCCGCGGGTCAAGCCCGCGGGAAGGGTGCGTGTGGGGTGCTGTGCGTCCGAGGGGCAGGTGTGGAGGCGTCGTGCCTCAGACAGGGGTGGTGTTGCCCCTAAACCACCAATCTTGCGTCCGACTTGCGGCTCTTCTTCCAGGTCCACAGCCCGCGCGTATCGATCAGCTTCTTGTTGCTGAGGGCCTCGGGGTCAATGAAGTTGAAGTGCCGATGATCGACCAGCAGCACCACCACATCCGCCCGGTCGATCGCCGTCAACGCATCGCGGAATTCGATGTCGAGGCCTTGCAGTTGTGGCGGTAGGGCGTCGGTATGGGGCTCGCTGGCGATGATCTTGTGGGCGATGCCGGCCTCATGCAGTAGCCGCACCACCTCGACCGCCGGGCTTTCGCGCAGGTCATCGATATTGGGTTTGAACGCCAGCCCGAGGCAGGCCACCGTCTGTTTCTTTTTCGGGTCCAGCACCGACTTGATCTCGTCCACCACAGCCTGTGGGCGAGCGCTGTTGATCTTGCGGGCGCGGGCCATGAGCTGGCTCTGCTTGGGCGCTGCGTCGATGATGAAATAGGGGTCGACCGCGATGCAGTGGCCGCCGACGCCGGGGCCGGGCTGCAAGATATTGACGCGCGGATGGCGGTTGGCCAACTCGATCACCTCCCACACATTGATCTTGAGATGCGTGCACACCGACGCCAGCTCGTTAGCGAAGGCGATATTGACGTCGCGGAAGGCGTTTTCGCTGAGCTTGACCAGCTCGGCCGCCTCGGCCGAGGTGAGGAACAACTCGCCCGCGAGGAAACTTGAATAGAGTAGGCCGGTGGCCTCGGCCGAGCGCTTCGACAGGCCGCCGACGCTGCGGTCGTTCTGTACCAGTTCGGTCAGCACCTTGCCGGGCAGCACGCGCTCGGGGCTATAGGCGACCAGCACGTCGGCGTCTTCGCCGGCGCTGGTGGGAAAGCTCAGGTCTGGGCGCAGCGTGGCCAGTTCCTTGCACATGGAGCGCGTCGTGCCGACGGGCGAGGTGGATTCCAGCACCACCAGATCGCCCTTTTTCAGCACCGGCGCTATTGAGCGCGCAGCGGCGTAGACATAGGTGGTGTCGGGGCGGTGGTCCTCGGTCATCGGCGTCGGCACGGCGATAATGTAGGCGTCCGAGGATTCCGGCTTGAGCGCGGCGCGCAGATTGCCGTTGGAGACGACCTTCTGGATCAGGCCATCCAGGTCAGGTTCGACGATGTGGACCTCGCCGCGATTGACCTTTTCGACGACGCTCTGATTGACGTCGACGCCAAGCACCTTGAGGCCGCGGCTGGCGAAGATGGCGCAGGTGGGCAGGCCGATATAGCCCATGCCGACGACGCAGACGGTCTTGAAATCACGCATCGCGCGCAAGCTCCTCGAGAATTCGCAAACTGGCCTTGCCATCGCCATAGGGATTGTGGCGCAGGCTCATCTGGCCATAGGCCTCGGCATTGTCGAGCAGCCGAGTGGCCTCGCCGACAATGCGATTGGTATCGGTGCCGACGAGGATAGCCGTGCCAGCGCGCACGCCCTCGGGGCGTTCGGTATTGTCGCGCAATACCAGCACCGGCTTGCCCAAAGATGGGGCTTCTTCCTGCACGCCGCCGCTATCGGTCAGCACCAGATGGGCGCGCTTGAGCAGGTAGAGGAAGGGCAGGTAATCCTGCGGCTCGATCAGGTGGATGCCCGCGACGTGGTCGAGCGCGGCATGGACCGGCAACATCACCTTGGGATTGGGATGGACGGGATAAACGATTTCGACATCGCCGCGGCCCGCCAGGGTCTTCAGCGCGGCGCAGATGCGCTCGATGCCGCTATCGAAGTTCTCGCGGCGGTGGCCGGTGACGAGGATCAGGCGCTTGGACGGATCGAGGAAATCGAAACGCTTGGCCATCGGGGCGGCGAGGCTCGTATCGGCATCGAACCGCTCGCTGAAATGCAGCAGCGAATCCACCACCGTATTGCCGGAGACGAAGATGCGGCTGGCATCCTTGTTCTCGGCCAGCAGATTGTCCCGCGCTTCCGTGGTCGGCACGAAGTGCCAGGCCGCGATATCGCCGATGACCTTGCGGTTCATCTCCTCGGGCCAGGGCGAATAAAGATCGTGGCTGCGCAGGCCGGCCTCGATGTGCGCGACCGGAATGCGCTTGTAAAAACTGGCCAGCGCCGCCGTCATCGCCGTGGTGGTGTCGCCTTGCACCAGCACCACATCGGGGCGGGCGGCATCGAGCACGGCTTCCATGCCCTTGAGAATGCGGGCGGTGACGTCGAACAGGCTTTGGCCGGGCGACATGATGTCGAGATCGTAATGCACCGGCAGGCCGGTCATGGCGATGATGGCGTCGACCATTTCGCGATGCTGGGCGGTGACGCAGATTTCGGTGTGAAAGCGCGGATCCGCCAAGGCGTCGCGCGCCACCGGAAAGCATTTGATCGCCTCGGGTCGCGTGCCGAAAACGATGAGAAGGCGGCGTGGCGGCCGATTTTCAGGGGTCATTTTCGCTCTTTCTGCAGCACCGGGATTTACCACGCCTCGCGCCCGAAAAGGCATCAAAGCTTTGATTATCCTTAAGCTATCCGGCCGCTTGGGGATTAACGATGTTCGCTTTCAACAGGGGTGCCGAGCGATGTGACATGCTAAACAAGACGTTAACAACACGGATATGACGGCCATGCTGACCAAAAGAATAGCTCTGCTCGCGGCCAACCCGGCCTTTGGCGCTATCGTCGGCAGCGGTCTGCAAAGCGAAGCTCGGCTCAAGGTTTATGCCTTTGAGACGCTCGAGGCTGTGACCACCTTCGTCCGCATTTCGCCGATCGACATGGTGATCCTGGACGCCGATAGCGTGCCGGCCGATATCATGGAGACCGTCGCGGCATTGCGCGACCTGCCCAAGCGGGCCCAGCAGGATCTGGCACTGATGCTGCTGACGCGCGCCGAGCCGGCCTTCCACGCGGCGCTGCTGGCCCAGGGCATCGACGTGGTGCACGGCAAGCCGGTCGCGCCGGGGCGGCTGCTGGAAAGCGTGCGTGGCCATTTGCATATGCGCGCGGCCGGCCCGATCGTCGATGGCATTTACCGTGGCCCCGAACGCCGCCGCCATGGTGGCGCCAGCCGCGTCGCGCTCGTCGCGCCCCGGCTCGACAATGTGATCCAGCTCTTCGGCCGGGCCAGCCAGACCGCCTGACTTTGTCGTCTAGAGCGTCAGCAAGGCTTCGTACTGATCCCCGATCCGCTCGACCGAGAAATCGGCAGCGCGCGTCTGCAAGCGGTTTGCGGAGGTGGGGTTTGCCAACATTCGCGACATCGCTGCGGCAATAGCCCCGGCATCGCCAACCGGAGCCAGTTCCCCCAGGGCGCCGTTTTCCAAAATCTCGCGCGGACCATGCGGGCAATCGGTGCTGACCACCGGCAGGCCAACCGCCATCGCCTCGACAATGACGTTGCCAAACCCCTCGCTGGTCGAGGTCAATACGAACAGGTCGGCCGCCGACAGGCTTGGTCTGATATCGGCGACGAAGCCGGGCAGCAGCACATCGGCTTCGAGTCCGCGCTCGGCCACCAGAGCGGTTAGCTCACCCCGGAGCGGACCATCGCCAAGGATGACGAGTTTGGCCGGCATGTCGCGGCGCAACAGGGCGAAGGCTTCGATCAGCGTGCGATGATCTTTGACCGGCGCGAGGCGGCCGGCCGTGATGATGATTGGGATGTTCGCGGCGCGCACTGCTGTCAGGCCCCCCATCCATTCGCTGTCCTCGACCGGCTTGAGTGACGGCGGCGGCAGGGGGTTATGGATGACGGCGATCTTGTCCGCCGCGATGCCGTGGCTAAGATCGCCCGCAATGCCTTGCGACACGGCGATTGCCCGCGTGGCTCGCCGCGCCATCAGGCCGGAAAATCGGCGTGCCAGTTCCGAGCCGGTTCGGCTGTCGCGCAGGATGGCGGCAGCGTGGAAGCTGGGGAAGAACTTTGCCCGGCTGGCCGAGAGCCACAGGGCGAGCGCCGTCGTCAGATTGGCGAATTCGGGGGCGCTGAAGACAGCGTCGGGCTGGTGGCGGCGGAAAAACGCCGCCATGCGCAGGAGCCCGCGCAGCGTCGCGGGCTTGCCGAAGCGCTCGCCGCCAAAGAGCGCGATACCGAAATCCACCAGATGCACATCGGGGGACACATGGACCCGGTTGGGGCCGAGGCCGTTCCACACCAACAGCGTCGTATCATGCCCGCGCCGCGCCATTTCATTGGCGACCAGCACCCAGACCCGCTCGGCGCCACCGCCGATCAGGCTGGGGACGTGGAAGATCAGCTTGGCCATCGATGCGTGGTCTCGCTAGGCCACGCGCTCGGCGCGCGGGCCGCGGATATCGCCCACAATGCCCAACCCGAGCGCCAGCACCAGGCCGAGACCCAGGCCACCGGCGCCGCCCAGCATGACCATCAGCACGGTGCGTGGCGGCCAGCTGCGCGCCAGCGGCGGTACGGCGGTCGAGATCACCCGCACATTGCTGGTGTCGAGATTCCCGCTTTCGCTGAGCTGCTGCGAGCGGCTCAGGAAGGCCTCATAGACCGCGCTCCTGGATTTGGCCTCGCGCTCCAGTTCGCGCAGGGCGATCTGTGCCTGATTGTCGGAGAACACCGCCGTACGCTGGCCGTCGGATTTGGCGGTCAGCGCCTGCAACGCGTTTGTTGCTTCATCGAGGCGCGTCTTGGCGGCGGCGATCATGCGGGTGCTTTCGCTGGCCACCTGGGCCTGCAAGGCATCCACTTCGGTCTGCAATTGCAGGATGATGGGGTGACGGGCGCCATAGACCATCGACTGGCTCTGCAGCTTTTGCTGCGAGGTCGCCAGTTGCGCCCGCAGCGAGTCCAGCGTGGCGTTCTGCGCGGCGTCGCCGCTGCCAGTGCCGCCGGCGCGCAAGCCGTCATAGGTGGTTTGGGCCGCAATGACCTGCCCCTGCGCGGTGACGACCTGCTCGTTGAGCTGGTTGAGCAGCAGCGTGCTGGTCAGTTCACCAGCGCTCGACTGCAGGCCGTTGGCGCGCTTGTAGTCTTCGACGGCCGCGTCGGCCAGGTTGACGGCCTTCTTGAGCTCATCGAGCCGGCTATCGAGGCCGCTGACGATCTGGTTGGAGCCGTCGGTCTCGGCGCGTGACAGCTCGTCCTGAAACGCCACGAAAATGGCGTTGGAGATGAGGATGGATTTGTCCACATCCTGGGTGGTGACCGCCATGGTGGCGACGAAGGATTTCTCGTCGGCGGTAATCTTGATGGCCGCGCGCAAAGCCGCGAGCGCCGCCACGTCCGGGTCGACCTTGCCTGCCGGATCGGCGAATTCGGGGTCGCCGGTCAAGCGCAGGTCGCTGACGACGCGGGTCAGCACATTGCCCGAAGTCATGACGCGCAACTTGCTTGCCGCCGCCAGCAGGGCCGTATCAGGCTGTTGTCCGGCCGTAGCCGCCGCCGCGTCGCCCAAAACCTGCAGCCCGGCGGGGTCGATCAGGATATCGGAAGTCACGGTATAACTGGGCTTGCTGAGCATGCCATAGGCACCACCGGCGACCGCGCCGAGCACGGCCAAAGCCGCGATCCAGCGGAGTCGCTGCCGCAGCCAGACCGTTATCCGGCGCAGGTCGAGTTCGAGAAAATCACCGATCTTTTCGAGAGTGACAGTCTCGTTCTGAGGTTGCGCTGGCGCCTGCGGCTTTGCCGCCGGGCGTGGATCGGCAATGCGCACCATGGGACGTTCGCCGACGGCACGCGTGCGCGGGCGGGCAAAGGTTCGGCCACCCGCATCCGGCTTTGCGGGGGTCATGCTGTCCGAGGCGTTGGACATCGTGTGAGTTTCCGTGGCTTTGTTCGCCAGCTTTATAAGCCGGAACCACAGCCTGCCTGCGCGGCTTCTGGATTCTTGGTAAATCTCAGCGCGGCTGGCGCACCACCCCATCCACCACCTCGAGCCGTCCGGCCCGATTGGTGGTGTGCCTGAACTCACAGCGCCAGCCGGGGACGTCAAGAGGGCGGACGGGGCCGACGCCAACGCGATCCAGATTGAGTTCGGTGATTTCGACCAGGCCCATGCCGCTGCCATAGCCGTGCGTGCCGTCCTGCACCGGCAGCATCGGATATTGGCCGCCCAGGATAAAGGCACCGGCGGGGCGCGCCGAGGCCTGGTCGATCAGGATGGGATTGGCGGCGTGGGGAAGGAAGGGGCCGGACAGGGTTTCGGCGTGAAACACCAGCATGGAGTCGGAGGAACTGCCGCGACCGCCATCGGCGGCGAACAGCCAGAAGCGGTCGCCGTGGTGGAGCAAGGTGGCGTCGGAGAGTGGGGTGTCGGCGACGAGGACGGCGTGGCGCACCCAGCGGTCGGGGAAGTTTTCAGCGCGGTAGAGATAGAGGTCGCGGCCGCCAGCGGTTTCAGGGATCATCCAGAATGCGCCGTCATGTTGGAAGACCTGCGGGTAGGACAGGTGGAACGGCTCTTCCAGCACGACGCGGGGCACGCCGAACGTGCCGTCGCCATCGGCCTCGGCGACGGCGATGACGCCCTTGTGGGTGGCATGGGGAAAATCCTCGACAAAGAGGAAATAGCGGCCGTCTACCTCAACGGGGAAGGGATCGGCGTAGAAGCGCGAGCCGTCCTCGGGTAGCTCCTGCCATTGCGGCGCTGACAGCGTGGCATAGCCGGTGGCAGTCATATCAAAGCCAAGCCCGGCGAGGGGCTCGGGATGAAAGCGATATCCGACGCGCCAGTGGAATGGTTTGTAGCGCAGCTTGAGGAACAGGCGGTGTGCAAGCTTCGGCGCGATGCCCAGCCAGTAGGCGGCGGTTAGTGCGGTCGGTGATTTGGCGGCCGCGAGCGGTTGCAGCGTCGCCGTCCTGCCCGCTGCAATATCGCGGACGCTACGCTCCAGCAGATCGAGCGTGCGGATGAGAATGTCATCGAGGGCGCGGGTAAGCCAGATGCGCTCGCTCACCATGGGGCGCGCATTGCCGATCGGCTGGCCGTTGAGCAGTGTTTGAACGACTGGTTGGGCGCCGGTGAGAATGGCGCGAGCGGTACCGTCGAGGGTGGGGTGACTGTCGAACAGCACGCTCAGGGTGGGGGTGTCGCCGCTTGGGGCGGTTCCGGTTAGGTCGATTACTAGACTGGGTGGCGACTTGCCTTCGACTGGATTGACCGTCGCCCGTGAAGCGAGTCCGGGGCCAAAGCGGAAAGCTTCGAAGGCCAGGATCGCGTCGAGGGCGCCCGATGCGGTATTACCCGCGAAGGAGACGCGTAGCTGGTGCCCGGAATGGCTTAGGCGGTGGATCAATTCGGCATGCCAGTGGCGGGATTGGACGGGCAGGATGACGGCAATGGCGAGCGGCATGCCTGTCTCTCCGGCTTCGGTCCCACTGCAAAAACAGTGCAATTTTACGCGTTAAGGATGCCTTAAGGGACATGGCGACGGGCGGGCCGGCCGAGCGTATTTCTACGCACAAGGCCTGCGTCGGGCCGAATGGACGACACGAACATGATCGACAGCAGAATCGGGAGCAAGGCGCCGAAGGCCGGACGCGTCTGGCCGCCGTTTTATACCCATCGCCCCTATCCCGAAAAGCAGCCGCCCGAGAGCGAGCCGCACTTCTGGCAGCAGCATCCGGTGATCGCCGAAAGTCGCACCACCTTCCTCGATGCGCCTATGCACACCCTGACCATGACGCAGACGCTGGAGCTTGCCCGCGAGGCGATGCAGGCGCGCCAGCCACTGCACCATACGGTCATCAACGTATCCAAGCTGGTCAACATGCACGCCAACGAGGAATTGGCGCGCGACGTTTCGGAAGCCGACCTGATCAATATCGATGGCGCGGGCGTGGTCTGGGGCGCACGCCTGCTCGGCATTGCGGTGCCGGAGCGCGTGGCGGGTGTTGAGATCATGGAACGCCTGTTCGAGCTGTGCGCCGACAAGGGTTTTAAGCCCTATCTGCTGGGCGCCGAAAGCCAGGTGCTTGACGCGGTGCAGGGGCGGCTGCAGCGGGATTATCCCACGCTGCAGATCGCCGGTGCGCATGACGGCTATTTCACCGACGAAGAAGCGATCGTGCTCGACATCAATGCCTCGGGCGCCGATTGCCTGTTCGTGGCCATGTCGAGCCCGCGCAAGGAGCGCTTCCTCTACAAGTATCGCCTGGTGCTGGCGCCTTATTTCATCATGGGCGTGGGCGGCAGTTTCGATGTCTATGGCGGCAAGGTGCGCCGCGCCCCGGTCTGGGTGCAGACCATCGGCATGGAATGGCTCTATCGCGTGTTGCAGGAGCCGCGGCGGCTGTGGCGGCGCTATTGGGACACCAATCGCGCCTATGCCAAAATGCTGTGGACCAGCTACTGGACGCAGCGGCGCGGTCCTCGCCGATAGGCTGGCCTCGTAGTGACTGGGCTGCCGTGGCGGCGGAGAGAGTGGCGAATGACGAAAACGGGTGCGCAAGTGTTGGACGTACTGGTGGCGACGCCGGGCGGCGGCGTCGGCCAGGGCGGGATCGACCGCATGATGGCGGCGCTGCGCACCGAGGCGGAACGCCAAGGCCAGCCCGATCTGCGCATCCAGTTCGCCGCCTCGCGCGGGCTCGGCCATATCGGCTTTTCGATCTTGCATATGAGCGTGTTCATCGTCCGCATGCTGGCGCTCCGCCTGGCCGGCCGCCTCGATGTGCTCCACCTGAACCTCGCCATCCAGGGCAGCACCTGGCGCAAGCTGATCCTCGCCTCGATCGCGCATGGCATGGGCGTGCCCTATGTGCTGCATCTGCATGGCGCCGAATATCAGGAATATTGGACCGATGCGCCGAGCCGGCGCAACCGGGCGATCGGCTGGCTGTTCGCCCATGCCGGGCGGATTATCGTCCTCGGCACCATTTGGGAGCAGTTCGTCACGTCGCGCATTCCCGAAATCGGCTCGCGCGTGCTGATCGTCCCCAATGCGGCGCCGCGCCCGGTGCTGGCGCATCGCGGCGGCGGCAACCAGGTACATATTCTCTTTCTGGGGCGGATCGGCGACCGCAAGGGCGTGCCCCAACTGGGCGCAGCGCTGGCGCGCATGCAGGGCGATCCAGGCTGGCGCGCCACCATTGCGGGCGACGGCAATGTCGAGGCTGCGCGGGTCGCGGCGCGCCAGGCGGGACTGGCCGATCGGGTCGATATCCCCGGCTGGGTCGGGCCCGAACAGGTCGCTGAGCTGATCGCCAATGCCGATATCATGGTACTGCCCTCGTTCCACGAGAACCTGCCGATCTCGGTTATCGAGGCGATGGCGGCGGGGCTGGCTGTCGTCGCGACGCCGGTCGGCGCCGTCGAGGATATCATCACCAACGAGGTCAACGGGCTGCTGGTGCCGCCCGGCGACGTCGATGCGCTGACACTGGCCTTGCAGCGCCTGGTGGCGGACCCCGCCCTACGGGCGCGGCTCGGCAAGGCGGCGCTGGAGGTGCATCGGGCGCGGCTCGATATGGCGCCGTATCTGGGCGCCATCACCGATGCGTGGCGGGGCGCTGCGCGGCATTCTACGCATTAAGCTTAACGAACGGTAAAGATTGGGCCGGTCCCCCCGGCGGTCTATTAAAGTCAGACCAGTCGGAACGAAGCGGTGACGCCATGATTCATGAGACATCGGCCAGACTTACTGCGGGCGCTGTCGTGGCCTTCCCGGCCCGCCAAGATACCGATCACGTCACCATCACCGAAATTCACGACGCCGCCCGCTGGGATGGCCTGCTGGCCTTGGCGGACCACCCGCAACTGACCCAGACCTATGCCTATGGGGCCGCCAAGGCGGCGCAGAACTGGAAAATCGTGCGGGTCTGCCTGTCGATCGGCACCGTGCCGATCGCGCTGTGCCAGGTGCTGGAAAAGCGGATTTTCGGCATACGCGTGGTCTCGCGGATCAATCGCGGGCCGCTGATGTTGCAGTCCAACCCCTCCAATGACAGCGTGCTGACGGTCTATCGCGCTATTCGCCAGCGCTGGGGCCACTGGTATTCGGGTCCGCTGACCATCGCGCCCGGATTGACGCAGAGTGACGAGAACGCCGCGCTGTTGCGCCAGGCCGGGTTCGTGCGCCGCGGCAAGCAGAGCTGGTGGTCGGGCCGCATCGACCTGACGCGCCCGCTCGACGCCATCAAGGCGGGCTTCGCCTCGACCTTTCGCAACCGGCTGCGCAAGGCGCTGGACGGTGGCCTGACGTTGCGCGTCGCCAGCGATGTCGAAACCGCCGACTGGATGATTGCGCGCCATGTGGAAAACATGCGCGACAAGGGTTTTACCGCGGTCGACGCCAATTTTCTGGTTAACCTGCGAGCCACGGCGCCGCAGGACTTTATCGTTTTTCAGGCTATACTCGGTGACAAGCCGATTGCCGGCATGTCGGTGATCCGCTTTGGCGACGTCGCCGAATATCATACCGGCTGGTTCGGGCCCGAAGGGCGCGACGCCAATGCGGGGAATTATTTGATGTGGGCTATTATGGCCGAGATGAAGGCGCGCGGTTGCACGACCTTCGATATCGGCGGGCTCTATGAAGGCCATGGCTATACTCAATTCAAACGCGGCATGAGACCGCTTGAGTATCGGCTCGCGGGCGAATGGGTCGCGTTTTAAGGGTGGGGCAATGTTGAAACTGGACGCGGCGCGAGGCGCCTATGTGCGCGCCCCGGCGATCGTGCGGCGCACGCTTGCGCCGTTCCTGCGCCTGTTGCCGACCAGTTTCATCTATGGCCGCACCTATCGCGACTGGCGCGCCACTATAGCGCGCGGCGCCAGCGACGACTGTTTCGCACAAAGCTTCCAGCTCAACTCGCTGCGCCAACTTCTGGCCAAAGCCCATGCGGGCAGCCCGTTTTATGCGGAGCTGTTTGGGCATACCTTCGGCCCCCATTTCGACGCGGCCACGATGACGCTCGCCGATTTCCGCAAATTGCCGATCATCGACAAGCAGACGCTGGCCGCGGCGGGCGACGCCATGCTGGCGGTGCCCAAATCCAGCATGGATATCTCCCATACCAGCGGCTCCAACGGCGAGCCGCCGTTCAGCTTTTATCTCGACAAGGATCGCAGCGTCCGCGAGATCGCCTTCGTGCATCATGTCTGGAGCCGCACCGGCTATGAGCCCGACCACGCCAAGGTGGTGATGCGCGGTTTCGCCACGCAGGTGCCCAGCGGCAGGAGCCACGAATGGTCCCCGGCGCTGCGCGAACTGCGCCTGGCGGTGTTTCCGATGACGCGGGCCGATGCTGCTGTTTACCTCGACCTGATCGATCAGCGCCGCATCCGCTATCTCTATGGCTATCCGTCGGCCATCGAGACCTTCGCGCTCCATCTCAACCGGCTCGGCCGCCGGCCCAAGTTGCCGCTGCTCGGCATCTTGCCGATTTCGGAGCCGCTGTATGGTCACCAGCGCCGGCTGTTCCGCAAGATTTTTGGGGACACGCCAATCGCGCCATTTTATGGGCTCAGCGAGAAGACGCTGTTCGCCGCCGAACTGAGCGGTCAACCCGACATCTATGAGTTCGATCCGCTTTATGGCGTCGCCGAACTCGTCGATGAAGGCGGCAAACCTGTGACCCGCATCGGGCAGGAGGGGCGGCTGATCGGCACTGGCTTCGTCTCCACCGGCATGCCCTTCGTCCGCTATGACAGCCAGGATCGCGCCAAGCTGGTGCAACTGCCGAGCGCCGAGAATGGCCAGCGCCTGCGCGTGAGCGGCATCATGCCCCGCCGCAAGCCCGATTTCCTGATCAGCCATGCCGGTGATCGCATTGTGGCGATCGACCTGACGCCTGAGGACCCGTCCTTCTTCGAGGATATCGAAGGCTATCAGTTCTACCAGAACACGCCGGGGCTCTGCGTCATCAAGTATGTCGCCACGCCGGGCGGTGGTGACGCCAAGGTCGAACGCATCCGCAGCGAACTAGCCCGCAAGGCCAAGGGCAAGCTCGACTTCGTGGTGCAGCGCGTCGAGGGGCTGGAAAACCCCGGCAGCGGCAAGCGGGCCTATATCGACCAGCAGTTGGACCTTGCCGATTACTGAGCGGCGGGCAGTCCCAGCGGCGCCAGTAGCGTTTCGTCAGGCACGGCAGGGCCGGTCGGCTGGATGAAGGTCATCCCATAGGGATTGGCATATTCCCAATAGGCCCAGGCCATGCCGTAGCTTTCGGCGAGTGTGCGCGCATCGGTGATGTAGCGGTTGCGGTCATCCGTCCGGGCGCCGGAATCGCCCTTGGCGTTCATGTCGATGACGCCGAATTCACCCATGAACAGCCGATTTGGCGCAATGCCCTGGCTCTTGGCCCAGTAGACGCCCTGCTCGAACAGTTTGGCCATCTCTGCCTTGTCCCAGTTGCGGGCATAATAATCGTCGATATCGCCGGAGATCTGCAGCCAGTTGGCTTGCTGTTCGATGAAACCGACGCCGGCAGCGTCCATCCGTGCGGTCAAGTCGGCCTCGACATGCTTCCGACTGCGAGAGCTGGCCGGCCAGGGCAGTCCCGAGGCCCAGCCACCATCGTCCATCCGCTGGTGGGTGAAACTGTGCGGATCATACATGTGGAAGCTATAAAGGATGTTTGGGTCGTCGAACGCGGTGGCATCCAGGTTCAGCAGGTCCCCGATGTCGCCACCGCAGGCGCCTGTCGCAACTATGGTGATGTCGGGGCTGACAGCGCGGATCATCTGGACCTGCGCGGTCTGGATGCGCTGCCAGTCATCAGTGCCGGTATCGTCGCAGGGATAGTAGTGCGGCTCGTTATACGGCTCGATGGCCACATTCTCGGTGCCGATCGCCGCCAGCATCTTGGCAACATCAACCACCATGGCGTCGTAGCGGGCAACGGGTTTGGAGTCCGCGCCCTGCTCGATAGCTTCCTGGCTATAGGCATCCACCTGGGAGTTGAAATGCAGGTTGAAGACCACCTTGAGGCCCGCCGCCACCACGTGACGTACGGCCTTATCCAGCACGTCGAGTGCCGCCTGCCGCTGCGCGCCGTCATTGGCAAGCAGCGGGCCGGGATCGACCGAGAGCCGCACGAAATCGAAACCGAAGCCCTTGATCCGCTCGAACTGGTCTTGCGCGGGCCATTCGTCAAGCGGTCGGTAACCGCTCAACCATTCCGACATGGTGTTATAGGGCGGCTGCCGGTAGTTTCCCGTAGCATCGAGGGGCGACCAGTTGAGCAGGTCTTGGACGCCAATGCCCCGATGCAATGTCAAAGGCGCGGCCTGCACGGCCCCGATAGCCAGGAGACTCATCACGGCGATGCCGAAACTGCGGTTCATCACGATAGCGCTCCGCGCTCTGTTCTGCGGTCACTGGCGCTCGCCGAGCGCCTTCGGCGGCCGTTTTAGCAGCATGCCGCGCGCTCGCCGCCGGGTTTCGGGCGATATGGTATATGCGGGTGGGCGCCGATGAAGCTGGCCTGGTATGTGGCGCGGCTGCGCAATATGAGCCCCGGCGAGGTGCTGCACCGGCTGGTCGAGACCCAGCGGCGTTCGGCATCGCGCAAGCGCCACGAAGGCTGGGACCGGTTTTCCGCCGGAGCCTTGCCGATAGCGCTGCCGGGCCTGCGCAGCGCATTGCTGGCGGCGCCAGCGTCGCACGAGGCCATCGCCAAGGCCGCAGAGGCCATTATGGATGGTCGCTTCGCTGCGCTTGGCCTCGAATGGCCGCGGCGCGCGCCGTCCGACTTGTTCCCATCGAGCCTGTGGCAATTGTCGCCCGATACCGGCAAGAGCTGGCCGGCCGACACCTATTGCTTCGACATCAACTACCGCCAGACCGCTGGCGTCGGCGATATCAAATATGCCTGGGAGTTCAACCGGCTGCAATTTCTGCAGCCGCTGGCCGCCAAGGTTGCACTGAGCGGTGGCGTGGCGGAAGTCGCGGCCATCGAGCAGGCTATCGAGAGCTGGTACACGGCCAATCCCCCGTTCCGCGGCATTGGCTGGGCCTCGGGCATCGAAGTGGGCCTGCGGGCCATCAGCCTGTTGCTGGTGGTTTCGCTGTGTGGCGAGCGTCTGTCGCAACCCACGCTGTTGCGGATCGGCGCGATCCTGGGCGCCAGCGCCTTTTGGCTGCATCGCTTCCCCTCCGATTTCTCCTCGGCCAACAACCACCTCATGGCGGAACTGGCTGGCTGCTACCTGATCGCCATGGCGCTGGATGATAAAACCGTCGCCGCGGGCGTGCTGGCCGATGTCGAGCGCGAGGTCATGCTGCAGATCCTGCCCGACGGGGTCGGCGCCGAACAGACGCCCACCTACGCGGCCTTCACCGCCGAAATGGCGTTGCTCTGCGGCCTGGTGGCGCAAAATGCCGGAACGCCATTCGCGGCGGAGGTTGCGGACCGGCTGGGCCTATTCGCCGATTTCATCTTCTGGATCAGCGGACCTGACGGCACCGCGCCGGCGATCGGCGACGATGACGAAGGGCGGGTGATCGGTCTCTGCCAGCCGGAACCCGACTATCCGGTCTCTGTCGCTGTCGCCGTCCGCGGATTCCTGCGGCAAAGCGCGCCGACCGCCGCTGCTGCGACATTGCGCAATGCCATCTTCCCGGCGCCGATTGCCCTCGATCCGGTGGCCAGCGGCGCCCGCACCTTCCCCGTGGGCGGCTATAGCGTCTGGCGCGGCCAGCACACAGGCCGCCAGGTCGGCGCGGTGCTCGATCACGGCCCGCTCGGCTATCTGTCGATCGCGGCGCACGGCCATGCCGATGCACTCTCGCTCAAGCTGGCGATCGACGGCAAACCGGTGCTGGTCGATCCCGGGACCTATCGCTACCAGGGCGGCGGAGCTTGGCGCGACTGGTTCCGCTCCAGCCAGGCGCACAATACGATGACCGTCGCAAATTCCAGCCAGAGCCTTGCTGCCGGCGCCTTCAACTGGTCGCACAAGGCGCGGACGCGGCTGGAGTCCAAAACCGACTACCCTTGGCGGGTGACGGCCTCCCATGACGGCTATCAACGCCGCTTCGGCGTCCGGCACCAGCGCATCACCGCCATGACGGAGCAGGGGATGACCATTTCCGATAGCCTCTCCGGGGCAAGCTCGCCGCTGGACTGTGAATTGACGTTCCAGCTTGCCCCCGATCTGGTTGGGCAGATTGACGGCAATGCCGTGGCGGTGAGCCGGGCGGGAAAACCCATTTGCCGGCTGGTGCTGCCCACCGGCGCGATCCAGATCATCCGCGGGGGCGGACCCACCGAAGGCGGATGGGTTTCCACCCGCTTTGGCCACAAGGACCCGGCCGACCGCATCGTCTGGAGCGGGGAAGTGGGCACTAGCGGGGTCACCACCAATATTCAGTTCGATCGCCGGCGGGTCGCCCGATAAGTGGCATTTTAGCAGTTAACCCCAGTGCGAGTTAGCGCGTCGCACCGTGGTGAATCGATGCTAAATCCTGCTCTGAAGAAAGCTGCCGTGGACCGCCAAGGCCATTGTGGAGCGGTAGCGCTTTCGACGTGCGGCAGGCGGCAATGACCCAGGACAGTTTGCACCATTGGCCAGTGGAGGCCCGGAAGCGGCGTCGCTACCGGATTCCCAGCCGGACCTATTTTGGCTACGCGGTCGGCTTCGTCGAAGGCGTGCTGGCCATACTGTTGGTGCTGCTCTCAGCCCGCGCCCGTCCCGAATCCCCGCAAAGCTTCATCTTGACCGTGCTGGTCGGCAGCGCTTACGGCGTGAGTTGCGCGCTGGCCTCGGCGCAGTTCTTGCGCTCACTAGCAACCCGGCGCCCGATGATGCTGCGCTCGGTCTTGATCTGGATGGTCGGCGTCGTCGTGCTACTCGGCGTGCTGCTGCTGTCGGGTGGCTACACCCTCGACGGCGGATGGGCCATGCCGGTGGCCGCCGGATTGGGGCTGGTCGCGGCGCGACTGGCCTTCCTGGGAATCAGCTCGACGCTGATGCATGCGGGCCGGTTGCAGATCGAGCGCGTCGCGCTGGTCGGGCGCGCGTTCGATCTGGCCCAGTTCGGCCAGAATGTCGAAGTGTGGCGCCAGGGGGCCCAGGTGGTGCGCACGCTCACCCTGGATGACGCCGGGTCCGCCAGTTTATCGCAAGCGCAGACCGCGGCGTTCGCCCGCGAATGTGTCGAGTACCGTTGCGATACCGTGCTGCTGGTCAGCATGCACGATGACGCCAAGGCGTTCAACGCGCTGGTGGCGCCGTTCCGCTCCTATGCGCTGAACGTCATGCTGTCGCCGGCCGGCAGCACTGAACGCCAGATGCTGGTCGACCTGCTGCCAGTGGGAGCCACCCAGCCGGGCCGTGTCCTGGCCAAGCCGATCGGCGATACCGGTCGCCTGCTGAAGCGGACTTTCGACGTTGTCGGGGCGAGCTTCGGGCTGCTGTTGCTGTCGCCGCTGTTCCTGATCGTGGCGGTGTGGATCAAGCTCGATAGCCGCGGCCCGGTATTGTTCCTGCAGGAGCGTCGCGGCTTCAACGGCAAGAGTTTCCAGATCTACAAATTCCGCTCGATGAGCGTCATGGAGGATGGCCGCTCGATGCAACAGGCCGTGCCGGACGATCCGCGCATCACCACGATCGGCGCCGTGCTACGCCGCACCAGCATCGACGAATTGCCGCAATTGATGAACGTCCTGCTCGGCAATATGAGCCTCGTAGGCCCCCGCCCGCATGCCATCTCGCATGATGCCGAACTGGCCCTGCGGTTCGAACGTTATGCGCAACGCCAGCGCATCAAACCGGGTATTACCGGCTGGGCGCAGGTCAATGGCTTCCGGGGCGATACCTCGACGCAGGAAAAAATCGAAGGCCGCACCCTGCACGATCTCTATTATGTCGAACACTGGTCGCTGTGGTTCGATATGCGCATCCTGATGCTAACCTTTCTGTCACGTAAGGTTCGCGATAACGCGCTTTAGGCTAAGCACGCGTCCCGTATTCTCAATTTCAAATCGTTGCAGCGCCGTCCGTGCCCAACAATTGAGCATGAGGAAATTCTGCCTATGCGGCTTGACAAATCCGCTGGTGGCGGCAAAAGTGAAACCGATTTCATAGTGTGAAAGCGCATGCGGATAGACCTCTCGCTGCTCGTCCCATATCTGCCGTTTATGCTGGAAGGCGCGCTGTTGACGGCGCAGGTCTGCGTGCTGGCTTTGCTCGGCAGCCTGATCGTCGGCGCGCTCATGGCGGTGGCGCGCACGTCCGCCAATAGCCTGCTGCGCCGGGCGGCCTCGATCTATGCCGACCTGTTCCGCAACGTGCCGTTCATCGTGCAACTGTTCTTCTTTTACTACGGCCTGCCGGAGATCGGCATCTATATCGATGCCTTCACCACCGGCGTCGTGGCCCTGTCGATTGCCGGCGGGGCGTTCACCTCCGACGTGATCCGCTCGGGCATTCTGGCTATCGAGCCGGGGATTATCGAAGCCGCCCAAGTCAGCGGCCTCTCCAAGCGCAAGACCTTCACCAAGATCGTGTTGCCTGTCGCGCTGCGCACCTCGGTGCGGCCGATGGGGTCGGTGTTCATCAACCTGATCCTGACCTCCTCAATTCTGTCGACCATCACGCTCAATGAGCTGACCGGCACCGCCAAGATAGTCGCGTCCGATACGTTCAAGCCGTTCGAGGTCTATGTCGTGCTGCTGATCGCCTACGCCACGCTGACCTATCTGGTGTCGCTGCTGATCGCGGCGCTGCATCGCCGGCTGAACCGCGATCTCGGGGAGGCGGTTCGCTGATGCGCTATACCGAATTTACCCCCTTCGATATCGTCCTCTTGGCTCAGGGCCTAGGCGTGTCGGTTGGGTTGTTCCTTGCCACCACGGTGATCGGGCTGCTGATCGGCACGCTCTGGGCCGTGGTACGGTTCTATCGCGTGCCGGTGTTGGCGCAGGTCATCACCTTCGTGGCCGAACTGCTGAAGAATTCGCCGGTGCTGGTGCAACTCTTCCTAGTGTTCTTCGGCTTTCCGGCCTTTTTCCATATCAATCTGGGCCCTGTGGAAGCCGCCGTCATCACGCTGTCGGGCAATACCGCCGCCTTCGTCTATGTCATCGCAGTCTCGGCCATCGAGAGCATCGGTCGCGACCAGATCGAGGCGGCCCGCGCCTTTGGGCTGACCAAGTGGCAGGTGCTGCGCCACATCATCGCGCCGCAGGCTATGGCCTTCGCCATCGGGCCGCTAACGGGGCTGCTGGTCAACCAGTTGCAGGTCACGTCCTTGATCTCGGTGATCGGCGTGATGGACCTGACCAAGATCGGCAATATCCTCAACCTGCGCACGCTCAAGCCCTTCATCGTCTGGGCCGTGGTCGGGGTGCTGTACTATCTGGCGGCCAAGCTCATCGCCTTTGCCGGCGCAACCCTGGAACGGCGCCTGCGGGCCCATACCGCCTGGAAAGGTCTCTGATCCATGATCAAGGCACAATCGGTCCGCAAGGTTTTTGGCAGCGTCACGGTGCTCGACGGCGTCGATCTCACTGTTGCGCCGGGGGAGGTGGTGTCGATCCTCGGCTCGTCGGGCTCGGGCAAGTCGACCTTGATCCGCTGCATCAACGGGCTGGAACGGCTCGATGGTGGCTCCATCACGGTCGACGATTTCGACGTGAGCAAGCCCAGGGAACTGGCCGAAGCGCGCAAGCGCAGCGGCACCGTGTTCCAGATGTTCAATCTCTATCCGCATATGACGGCGCTGCAGAACGTCACGCTGGCACCCGTCGAAGTGCTCAAGCGCCCCAAGGCGGAAGCCGAGGCCGAGGGTAGGGCGCTGCTGGCTTCGGTTGGTCTGGCCGATCGCGCCGATGCGTTTCCCAGCCAGCTTTCGGGCGGCCAGCGCCAACGCGTCGGCATCTGCCGGGCCTTGGCGATGAAGCCGCGCTATCTGCTGCTGGACGAAGTCACCTCTGCGCTCGATCCCGAAATGACCGCCGACGTACTCGACATCCTGGCCAAGCTCGCCAAGGAGGGCACCACCATGGTGTTCGTCACCCATGAGATCGAGTTCGCCCGCACCATTTCCTCGCGCGTGGTGTTCCTCGAAAAGGGCCGGCTGGTGGTCGATTTGCCCACCGAGCAGTTCTTTGCCGCCGATGGCGGTCTCGCCAATCCGCGCATCGCGCAGTTCCTCTCCAAGATGCGGAAAGACTAGACCATGCAGCTCCTCGCCAATGTCGAGGCCTATCCGGGCTTCGACACCGCCATCGCCATGCTCAAGGACGGCGCACCGGGCCTTGAAGCCATGGTCGCCGGCATGGGCTATGTCGAGCGCGACGTCCGCGTCCGTTCCGTCGGCTTTGGGGGCTGGCCCAATATGCTGGGCAAGATGGAATTCGATGCCGGCGTCATGAACGGCACCACCCGCGAAGTCGGCAGCGTCGGCGCGGTACCGGACACGCTGCCGGTCTCGGCGCTGGCGCTGGAAATCATGAAGCGCCTGCCTCATGTGATGCTGACCGGCGACGGCGCGCGCCGCTTTGCTACTGAAATCGGTTTCAAGATCGATGAGACGCTCTACGAGGATAGCAAGCGCGTCTGGTGGGATCGGCTGCTCAAGGAGCTGACGGCCGAAGAGTTGCTCGCCTTCCCCAATATTCCGCTGGCGCCGCTCAGCCGTCACATCACCGACCCGGAACGCGTCCGCGACACCACCGTGTTCCTGTCTTCGGACTTGACCGATACCATTTCGGTCGCCACCTCGACCTCCGGCTGGGCCTGGAAATACCCCGGCCGCCTGGGGGACTCGCCCATTCCGGGCGCCGGTTTTTATGCCGATAGCCGCTACGGCGCGGCCGCCTGCACCCATACGGGCGAAATGACCATGCGCTGCTCGACGTCGCGCACCATCGTGCTGGCCATGAAGCTGGGCCGCTCGCTGGACGACGCCATCAAGCTGGCAGTCGAGGAACTTGCCGAATTGACCACCGGGTTCCTGGCGGGGGTCGTGATCCACGCGATCGACGCCGCCGGCAACCACAGGGTCGTGAACTTCAGATGCCAGGACGACATCTTCTACTGGTACTGGGAGCCGAAAATGGCCGCGCCGGAACGCCGGACGGCCGAGAAATCATCACTCTAAGGGAGAACTAAAAATGAAGCGTATTCTGACTACCCTGGCTGCGCTGGCGCTGGTCGCCGGTACGGTCCTTCCGGCAACTGCCGGCATGATCGACGATATCAAGAGCCGTGGCGTCGTGCGCATCGGCGTGTCGCTCGGCGGCGAGCCGATCGGCTTCCGCGATGCCCAGAACAACCCCGTTGGCTATGACGTCGACGTCGCCACCATGCTGGCCGAAAAGCTCGGCGTGCCGGTGGAATTCACCGACGTTTCGGGCGATGCCCGCGTTTCCATGCTGGTCGCCGGCCAGCTCGATATCGTCGTCGCCAACACCTCGGCAACGCTGGAACGCGCCAAGTCCATCAACTTCTCCATCCCCTACAACCGGGCTGGCCTGCGCATCATCGTGCAGAAGGACGCCGGCATCACCACGCTTGAAGGCCTTGCCGGCAAGAAGGTCGTGGTCGGTCGCGGCACGACTGGCGAAGCTTTCCTGAAGAAGGCCGTGCCGGATGCCGAATTGGTCTATACCGACAATTTCTCCCCCGACGGCGTGCTGCTGCTGCAGCAGAAGCGTGCTGACGCGGCGATCGAAGATTCTTCCTTGCTCGACTACCTCGCCACCACCAATGAAAACCTGGTGACGCTGCCGGGCCTCTATTCCAACGACCCGATCGGCATCGCGGTCGCCAAGGGTGATCCGGAATTCGTGCGCTGGATCGACATGTTCGTCTCCGACTACATCCAGTCGGGCGCTTACGACGTCAACTACAAGAAGTGGTGGGGCGAAAAGGCCAACCCACCGGCCCTGACCCCGCTCTGGTAAGCTGACTGCACCCCCGGATCACCAAGTGGTCCGGGGTTTTGCTTCACGCCGTAGCGCGCGGCACGAAAGTGGTGGGCACGAGGACTGGCTTGTCACCCGGCTGGAAGCGCT
The DNA here is from genome assembly GCF_028290625.1 of Devosia sp. Lineage (GTDB taxonomy): Bacteria > Pseudomonadota > Alphaproteobacteria > Rhizobiales > Devosiaceae > Devosia. The sequence continues at coordinate 37,963 of NZ_JAQGJM010000037.1, read as the reverse complement.
GCGGATCGACCAGGAACCGCACCACCTGATCCACATAGACCGCCTTGTCGTAGCCGATCGAGGCAATCGGATAGGCCCCGAAATCGGTCAGTGACAGGTTGTCGAACCCATAGAGCCGGAACCGCTTGGGTCTGTTCAGCGGAAAGTCATCCCGGCAGGCGTCTAAGACGCCCATCGCCATCGCGTCCGACGAGCAGAACACCGCATCGGGCAGGTCGTGGCGCTTGATTTCGGCGGCAGCGGCAAGCCCGCTGGCATAGGAGTAGTCGCCCTGTATCTCGCGGACCAGATCGATCCCGCTTTGCGCCAGCGCCGCCTTGTAGGCCTGCGTGCGGGCCAGTTCCACCAGCGACGAATTGCGGCCGGTGACCAGCACGGCCGTGCGCACGCCCTTGGCGGCCGCGTCGGCGACGGCTTGGCCGATGCCGCTGGCATGATCGGCGATTACCGCGGGCGACAGGGCATCGTGGCGGCCGTTCAGCATCACGACGTGGTCGGAGCGGAACATGCGGCGCACGGTGGGGGCGTCGGCGAAATCGGAGAACACCAGCGCGGCATCGACGTGATAGGCCACGCCATTGCGCAAAAATTCCTCGACGCGGCCCACCGATCCGACGCGGATCAGGATCACCTGCTTACCGGTCGACTGGATCGCGTCGAGCAGCAGATCGAACAGGTCCAGATCGGACAGGTCGTGGATATGGTTGACCACCACTGCCACCAGGTTGACGGTCTTCTTGGTCAGGCTCTGGGCGAGCAAGTTGGGCTTGTAGCCCAAAGCCTCGGCGGCCTTGATGACGCGCTCGCGCTTGTCGGCCGAAACCGGGCGCTTCTCGGTCGAGAGCGCGCGCGACGCCACGGCGCGGGAGACCCCGGCAAGCTGCGCCACATCGGAAATTGTCGGGGCGGCCGGGCGTCCGTTGTCTTCGGCCATAGGCGATGCGTCCCTGTTTTCCGTTTTCACCAGCGGATTTCGTCGATCACCGGCGACAATCCTTCCACTATCATGTCTGTTCGAATCGGCAATCGTCTACGCGCTTGTTTCGCCAGCACTATCCTCGGAAACTATAGGCCAGCATGATCATCTGCATCGATATTGGCGGCTCGGCTATCAAGGGCGCCATCGCCACTAGCCCGGACGCCATCACGCCGCTCGAGCGCATCGTCACGCCACTCGATGATCGGGCCGCCTTTGACGCCGCCATCGCCGCAGTGGTGGCGCAGGCGCCGGACGCCAGGGCCGTGTCGATCTCGATCACCGGCGTGGTCGATCCGCGCGATGGCCGCATCAAGGTGGCCAATATTCCCTGCATTGATGGGCGGGCGCTGGCCGCCGACCTATCGGCGCAACTGGGCAAGCCCGTTCTCGTTGCCAATGATGCCGACTGCTTTGCGCTAGCTGAGGCTGGCGCGGGGGCAGGGCGCGGCCATGCCATCGTCTTCGGGGTAATCCTGGGCACTGGCGTGGGCGGCGGTCTGGTGGTGGACGGAAAGATCGTCAACGGCGCGGGCGGTTTTGCAGGCGAATGGGGCCATGGGCCGGCGACGGCAACCAGCGCCGGCACGCCGCCCATTGCCGTTCCGCGGTTCCCCTGCGGCTGTGGTCAGGTCGGCTGCGTCGATACCATCGGCGCAGCGCGCGGCATCGAGCGGCTGCATCAGCATATCCACGGCATAGCTGCTAGCAGTACCGATATCATCGCGGCCTGGCAGACTGGGGATGTGGCGGCGGCGCGGACTGTCGATGTGTGGGTCGATCTCGTGGCCTCGCCGCTGGCGCTGGTGATCAATGTCGTTGGCGCCTCTATCGTGCCGGTTGGCGGTGGTCTCGCCAACGCCCCGGCGCTGATCGAACTGCTGGATCGCACGGTGCGCCAGCGCATCCTGCGCCGCACCGATGAGCCGCTGCTGGTCGTGGGGCAATGTAAGGTCGAACCCGGCCTGATCGGCGCGGCTATCCTGGGCCTGGGGGCACATCATGACTGACATCCTGCTGGAAATCTGCGTCGACAGTGCCGAGGGACTGGCGGCGGCTATCGTGGGTGGAGCGGACCGGATCGAGCTGTGCTCTGCATTGGAGCTTGGCGGCCTCACCCCATCACCCGGGTTGATCCGGCAGGCGGCGCTGGCACCGATCCCCGTCTACGCCATGGTGCGGCCGAGGCCCGGCGATTTCATCTTCGGGCAGGCCGATGTCGATGTCATGCGTGCCGAGATTGATATCATCCGCGAGGCCGGACTTGCGGGTGTGGTGCTCGGGGCCAGCAGGCCGGGCGGGGCGTTGGACGAGACTGCACTGCGAGAGCTCATCACGCATGCCGCTGGCCTCGGCACCACTTTGCATCGCGCCATCGATCTCGTTCCCGACTTTGACCTGGCCGTGGACCTCGCCGCCGATCTGGGTTTTGAGAGGATTTTGACCTCGGGCGGAGCGCGTCATGCCGTCGAGGGCATGGACACCATTGCAGCGATGATCGAGCGCGCTGCAGGCCGGATCTCCATCATGGCCGGCTCGGGCGTGCGTCCGACCAATGTCGGTGCGCTGCTGGACCGACTGCCGCTAACCCAGGTTCATGCCTCCTGTTCCGGCCCGGCTCGCGCCGCAGATGCTGCGGCGGTACGGCTGGGTTTTGCCGATCCGACCGGCAGGGAGACCAGCGCCGAGATTGTCGCCGAGCTGAAACGCGCCTTGCGGCGCTGATCGCATCAAGCTGGGAGGACCGTCCGTGAGCCGCCGCATCTCCTCCAAGATCGACTCCTGGCTTGGCGGCATCTTGCGATCCTTGATCGGCGTCGTGGTCGGCCTTGCGCTGATCGTCGGCATGGTGGCGCTGCTGTCCTGGAACGAAATCGGCTTGCTGCAAGCAGAACGGGCACTGGCGCTGGGGAGTGCGCCGATATTGGCCAATCCCAACATCCTCGTCTGGACCATTCGGCCCCTGGCAATCATCGGGCTGATGGCCGGTTTCATGCTGCTCGGCGGGCCGCTTGCCGCCATCGCCAGTCTGAGCTCGGGGTTCGGCGCCATGGTGCGGTTCGGCACGGCCATTTTCGCTACCGCGCTCGGGCTGGGGCTCGGCGCGCTGACCATTGCGTTTGTCTGGCTGTTCTACCGGCCCTGGCTGTCGCTCGGCGTCGTGCTGATAGGCGCGGTCGTGAGTATCGGCATTGTCTATCTCGGGGTCCGCATCGCCGATATCCGCTATCCATCCGAGCCGCTGCCGCCTCCCGATGCGGAACCGTCGGCGGTTTAGGCGGGGTGGCGACAAGGTCGCGGCGCTGCTAAACTATTCTCCGGCTTGACGGAACACGGGCGGCTGTCGCCCAGCGTCGTGCACAGGGAGGTCTGCCATGCGTCTGATGAAGCTTCTCCAACTCGCCTTGATTGCCCTTGGTCTCACCGTCGGCGGCCTCGCCCCGCCGGTGATGGCGCAAAGTGCCGACACCAGGGTGATCGTGCCCGATGTTCCGGGCGGTGCGCTGCTGTCCGGCTGCTACCGCGTTACCGAGCGGCTCTATGGCCCCTATCGCATGGTGTTCTGCCTCGAGCAGCGCGGCACCTATACGGTCACCGGGCGTGGCGTCGAGTGCAATGGCCGCCTCAACTGGTCGGCCCAGGGTCGCGATGTCAGCATCAACCTGCGCCGCTCGTCCTGTGGCAATGGCGTCGCCTGGAGCGCCGACCGCATGTCTTGCCGTGGCACCGGGCTGTTTGCCGGCATCCTGGCGCGGATCATCGTTCCCGACCTGCCGGCGATCGGCGCCCTGCGCTGCACCTATACGCCGACGGCCGGCAATGCGCGTCCGGTCACCATCGTGGCCCGACGCATCAACTGACACATTGGCGCGCCGGTGCTTGTCACCGGCGCTCTATTCTAGTGGCCGAGCATCAGCTTGATCGCGAGGCCGATAATCGCAACGGTCGCGACCCCACCGACCCAGAGGCCCACGAACCACAACAGCCGCGATCCGAGTGCTTGCGTCGTCATCAGTGATAGCCCTCCTGCGGGTCGATTTTGCCACGGAACACCCAATAGGCGTAGCCGGTGTAGATCAGAATGATCGGCACCAGCACGACGGCGCCCACCAGCAGGAATTGCAGCGAACTGTCCGGCGCCGCGGCGGCCTCGAAGGTCAGCGCCCCCGGAATGATGAAGGGGTAAAAGCTGATGCCGATGCCGGCAAAGCTCAGCACGAACAGGCCCAGCGCCGCCAGGAACGGCTGTAGATGCTTGTCATGCGTCAGGCCATGCCAGAGCCCGAAGCTGCACACCGCCAGCAGCAGGGGCACGATCGAGGAGAAGAAGGCCGTCGGAAAGCCGAACCAGCGCTCGAAATAGACCGGGTTGAGAGTGGAGGTCCAAATGCTCACCACGCCGATCAGGCCGACGGTGATCGCGGCCGTCACCAGGGCGATCCGGCGGGCGTGAGCCTGCAATTGGCCGCTGGTCTTGAGGTTGAGCCAGGTGGCACCCAGCAGCGCATAGCCGATGACCACGGCCACGCCAGTCAACACGCTGAACGAGGTCAGCCAGTCCCACCAGCCGCCCGCATAGGCGCGGCCTTCGACCTTGATGCCCTGCACCAGGGCGCCCAGCGCGATGCCCTGGGTAAACCCCGCCACCATCGAGCCGATGGAAAAGCCCCAGTCCCACAGGTGGATCCAACGGCCCGAACGCCAGCGGAATTCGAAGGCGACACCGCGGAACACCAGGCCCAGCAGCATCAGCATAATGGGCATATACAGCGCCGGGAAGATGATCGCATAGGCCAGCGGGAACACCGCCATAAGGCCGCCACCACCCAGCACCAGCCAGGTCTCGTTGCCGTCCCACACCGGGGCGACCGAATTGGTCATGACGTCGCGATCATGCCGGGCGGGAAACAGCGGGAACAGGATGCCGACGCCGAGGTCGAACCCGTCCAGGATCACGTAGGTCAGCACCACGAAGGCGATCAGCGCCGCCCAGATGAAGGGGAGATCAAGGATCATTTGCAGCTCCTATCGGCGCGTCTTGTGCCGGTCCCGGATTGATGCCCGCGGCCTTGACCGGACCCTTGTTCAGCTCGTGTTCGTCACTCACCAGCGGCCGGCGCATCAATTGCAGCAGGTAAAGCACGCCCGCGCCGAAGACGACGAAGTAGACCACGATAAAGGCGATCAAGGAGGTGCCCACGGCCGGCGCCGAAACCGGCGACAGGCTCTCAGATGTGCGCATCAGCCCGTAGATGGTGTACGGCTGCCGCCCGACCTCGGTCGTGTACCAGCCGGCCAGTACGGCGACGAACCCTGAGGGGCCCATCACCCAGGCCGCGCGATGCAGCCATTTCCAGTCGTAAAGCTTGCCGCGAATGCGCGCCAGGATCGACCAGGCGCCCACCAGCAGCATCAGCACGCCCAGCCCCACCATGATGCGGAAGGTGAAGAACGGGATCAGCGCCTTGGGCCGGTCTTCGGGCGCCCAGTTCTTGAGGCCCTTGACCTCGCCGTCCAGCTCATGGGTCAGCAGCAGTGAGCCAAGTTTGGGAATTTCGATGGCGAAACGAGTCTCCTCCGCCGCGTCGTCCGGAATGCCGAACAGGATCAGCGGCGCGCCCTTGCGGGTCTCGTAATGGCCCTCCATGGCGGCGATCTTGGCCGGCTGATGCTCCAGCGTATTGAGCCCGTGCTGGTCGCCGACGAAAATCTGGACCGGCGTCACGAGGGCCGCCATCCACATCGCCATGGAAAAGATGATCCGCGCCGGATGGTTGTTCTTGTTCTTGAGCAGGTGCCACGCACCCACCGCGCCGACCGCGAAGGCCGTGGTCAGGAACGACGCCAGCACAGTGTGCACCAGCCGATAGGGGAAAGACGGATTGAAGATGATCGCCCACCAGTCGACGGGGATAAACTGGCCGACATCGTTGATGCTGTAGCCCTGCGGGGTCTGCATCCAGCTATTGGCGGCAATGATCCAGGTTGCCGAAATCAGCGTGCCGATGGCAACCATGCAGGTGGCAAAAAAATGCAGCCCGACCCCGACCCTTTTGCGCCCGAACAGCATGATGCCGAGGAAGCCGGCTTCAAGGAAAAACGCGGTCAGCACTTCATAGCCCATGAGCGGACCGATCACGGGCCCGGCCCGGTCCGAAAACACCGCCCAATTGGTGCCGAACTGGTAGCTCATGACGATGCCGGTCACCACGCCCATGCCGAAGACGATGGCGAAGATGGTTTTCCAGTAGTCGAACAGGCGCAGATACGCGTCGTCCTTCTTGATCAGCCACAGCGCTTCCAGCATGGCCAGGAAGCTCGCCAGCCCGATCGAGAAGGAGGGGAAGATGAAGTGGAAGGAGATGGTGAAAGCGAACTGGATACGCGCCAGGGTTTCAGCATCAAGGCCCAAAAACATGGTGTCCCTCCAGTTGCTTGGCCAATCAAGATCGCCCTCTGCAGGCTAGACCACAGTTCAGCCCGGCGCCATCGGCAAGGTGACGCGGGTCATGGTGACGCGCGACAAAGAGGACGCTGGCCGCTTGGGCAATGAATACTGGGTCGGGTGATCGCTCCTGCTTGCACTGGCCCAGATCAATAGCGGCCCGGTCCCAGATCGCTGATATCGATATCCGGCTTGGTGCCCGAGATCATGTCGGTCATCACCCGCGCCGAGCCGCAGGCCATGGTCCAGCCCAGCGTGCCATGGCCGCTGTTGATGTAGAGATTGGGCAACTTGCTGACCCCGATGATCGGCGTACTGTCGGGCGTCATCGGCCGCATGCCGGTCCAGAATGTCGCCTTCGCGGTATCGCCGGCGCCGGGGAATAGCTGGTTGACGACGAAGGCCAGGGTTTCCTTGCGATGTGGCGATAGGTCGGAATTATAGCCCGACAGTTCCGCCATGCCGCCGACGCGGATACGGTCGCCCAGGCGGGTAATGGCGATCTTGTAGCTCTCGTCTAGAACCGTCGAGACAGGTGCAGTGGCCGCGTCCACGATCGGCGCGGTGATGGAGTAGCCCTTGACCGGGTAGATCGGCAGATCGATCCCGATCGTGCGTCCAAGCCTGGGCGAAAAGCTGCCCATCGCCATGATGTAGCGATCGCCGGTGATGCGGCCGGCGCTGGTCTGCACGCCCGTGACTGCGCCGCCCTGCACATCCAACCCGTTGATGGTCACGCCGTAGCGGAACACCACGCCCAATTCGGCTGCCATCGCGGCCAGCTTGGTGGTGAAGATATGGCAATCGCCGGTTTCGTCGCCGGGCAGGCGCAGGCCGCCGGCAATCGGGGCGTCGGAGGCGCCAAGGCCTGGTTCGGCAGCGATGCAGCCGGCCTTGTCGAGCACCTCATAGGCCACGCCGTATTGAGCCAGCACTTCGATGTCCTTGTGGGCGTCGTCCACCTGATGCTGGGTGCGGAACAGTTGCAGCGTGCCCTGCATGCGCTCGTCATAGGTGATGCCGGTATCGGCGCGCAGCACCTTGAGCACGTCGCGCGAATATTCGGCGACCCGCACCATGCGCGCCTTGTTGATTGCGTAGCGTCCGGCGGTGCAATTGGTCAGCACTTGGACCATCCAGCGCACCATGTAGGGGTCGGCGACCGCTTTGACGATCAGCGGCGGATGCTTCATCAAAAGCCATTTGACCGCCTTGCGCGGAATGCCCGGCGCAGCCCAGGGCGACGCATAGCCGGGTGAGACTTCCCCCGCATTGGCGAAGCTGGTTTCCAGCGCGACCCCTGGCTGGCGTTCGATGACTTCAACCTCGTGCCCGGCCTTGGCCAGATAGTAGGCCGAGGTGACCCCGATAACGCCGCCGCCAAGGACTATGACTTTCATGACGCGACGCTCTCCGGTGCCTCTTTGAAGGCGATAGTGGCCTTGGGCGTGACGCCGCGCAATTGCAGAAATGCGCTGGCGCACCTGTCCGCAGAGCAGGGCCGCAACCTTACGGTCTGCGGGCCGTTGCGGCTGCGACCCACCGCTTGCGAAAGTGCATCCATGATCACGCCCGCCGCCGTTCCGCGCGCCACCTACCGGCTGCAGTTGAACAAGGATTTCGGCTTTGCCGAGGCGCTGGCGCTGGTGCCCTACCTCGGCCGGCTCGGCATCAGCCACCTGTACCTGTCGCCGATCCTGCGGGCGCGTGCCGGCAGCACGCACGGCTATGACACGGTGGAGCATCGCGAGATCAATCCCGAACTCGGCACGCTGGACGATTTTCGGCGGCTCGCGACGGTAGCGCGTGAGCGCGAAATGGGGATTATCCTCGATTTCGTGCCCAACCATATGGGGATTGGCGGCACTGAGAATGCTTATTGGCTCGATGTGCTGAAGCTGGGGCAGGGCAGCCGCTACGCGCATTGGTTCGATATCGACTGGACCCCTGCCGATACCAGCCTGAGCGGGAAGGTCCTCGTGCCGGTGCTGGGTTGCTCCTATGGCGAGGCGCTGGAGCAGGGGCGCCTCGTGCTGAAATTCTCGGCAGATACCAATAGCTTTGCCATCTGGGTCGATGACGCCAACCTGCTGCCGCTCGATCCCAAGACCTATCCTGCTTCCGTTGAAGTCGATGCCATCAACGCGGACAAGGTCCGCCTCGACCAATTGGTCAAGCAGCAGCATTGGCGGGTGGCGCGCTATTCGGTAGCGGTCGACGATATCAATTATCGGCGCTTTTTCATCGTCAACGAACTGGCCGGCATTCGTATCGAAGAAGCTGACGTGTTCGACCACACCCATGCGCTGATCTTCCAGTTGATCGATGAGGGGCTGGTCGATGGGCTGCGCATCGATCACATCGACGGGCTGCGTGATCCCAAGGCCTACGTCACGAAACTGCGCGAGAAGTCACCGCGGCCGATCTATCTGGTGGTTGAGAAAATCCTGGCGCCACATGAGCAGTTGCGGGCCGATTGGGGTGTCGATGGCACGACGGGGTACGAGTTTTCTGCTCATTTGACTACGCTGGGCAGTGATCCTGCTGGCGAGGTCGGGCTGAGCCGGGCCTATGAAGACCTCACTGATGAGCGTCGGGCTTTTACCGAGATCGAGCTTGAGGCGAAGCTGACCATCATCGACACCGAAATGGGTGCCGAGCTCGACCGAATTGCGACCTTGGCGCGCGCGATTGCGGAGGGAAAGAACGCCACCAGCGATCTCACCCGCAACGGTTTGCGCAATGCGATCAGGGTGCTGGTTGCCCATATGCCGGTCTATCGCAGCTACGTCGACGGTGACGGCAGCAGCGAAATCGATCGGCGCAATGTCGGCGTGGCGTTGCTTGAAGCGCGGCGCGACGCCCCGACGCTGGACCCTGCAGTGTTCGATTTTCTGGCCGATCTGATTGCCGACCCGGCCGAGCAGGACGGTTTGGAGTTCGTGCTGCGGCTGCAGCAGTTTACCGGGCCGGTAATGGCCAAGGGGCTCGAGGACACGGCGCTCTATCGCGATAACCGTATGATTGCCTTGAACGATGTCGGCGAGCGGCCGGATCGGCTCAATATCGGCGTCGCGGCGTTTCACGATTTCAACGCGACGCGGCTGGCACAGTTTCCCCATGCCATGCTGACCACGTCGAGCCACGATACCAAGCGCGGAGAGGATACGCGCGCTCGCATTTTGACGCTGTCCGGCAACACTGACGCTTGGAAAGCCGCCGTGGATGAATGGACGGCCTTGCTCGGCCCGGCGGCCGAGGGCATCACCCGCAATGAACTCTGGTATTTCTTCCAGATGCTGGTTGGCGCCTGGCCGACGGAATTTCCGGAAACCGGCGAGCTGCCGCCGGCCGCGCTCGACCAGTTCCGCCAGCGGCTCCAGGCGGCGATGCAGAAATCGGTGCGCGAAGCGCGGGTCAATTCCAGTTGGACAAAACCGAACGAGAGTTATGAGACGGCGCTGACCGGGCTGATGGATGCGGCACTGGCCGATACGCCGGACAACGGCTTTCTCGCCGCCTTCCGCCTTTTCGCGGCCGGCATTGGTGAGCAGGGTGCGCGCATTGGGTTGGCTCAGGTGGTACTCAAGCTCACCGCTCCCGGTGTGCCCGATATCTATCAGGGCGCCGAACTTTGGGAGCAGAGCATGGTCGACCCGGACAATCGCCGACCGGTCGATTTCGTCGCGCGCTGGCAGATGCTCGACAATGCCGATGCGCCGCTCGATATCGCCAATTGGCGTGATGGGTCAGTGAAATTGCAGGTGATCGAGAGGCTGCTGCGCCTGCGGAGCGATGATCCCGAGCTGTTCGCCCAGGGCTCGTATGAGCCGGTTGCGGCGGGCGATCATATCGTCGCGTTTCTGCGGCGGCGCGAAGGACAATCGCTGCTCGCGGCAGTGGCGTTGCATCCGTGGATTGCGCCGGAAGGTGAGCTGAAATTGCCGGAAGCCCTGGCGTCGACCCAGTGGCAGGATGCCTTCACCGGGGCAGCGAGCGTGCCCGACAGCGCGGCACTGGCCGCCCTGTCGGTCGCGGTTTGGCGCTCGGTCTAGTCTTTGAGATTATCTTCCACCACGGCTTCGGGGCGGTCTTCGCCCTCGGCGACTTCCTGGTGCCAGACGCCGTCGCGGGTTTCGTATTCGATGCCCGTCGAGGTGCCGGAAACCTGCTGGCGCTGCGCGGCCTGGGCAGCGGCCTCGTGTGCGGCCTTGTGGGTGGGGAAGGTTTCGGAGAACACGTCGCCCACCTTGTAGGCGAAGCCACCATCGTGCTCGACGATATCATAGGTAATCCTGGTCATTGCAGTCTCCTTGGAGCGGGCACAACGCGCCAGCCGGCCCGGAGTTCATGCTAGCTTGACGCCGCGCCTTTGGCTGCGCAAAAGCGAAGCATGTCGCACGAAATCGTCCCCCTCGATCGCTCCTTCTTCGACCGCCCCATGCTGGAGGTGGCGCGCGACCTCATCGGCACCACGCTTTTGGTCGATGGCGTGGGCGGCGTTATCGTCGAAACCGAGGCCTACGATCCCTCCGATCCGGCCTCCCACACCTTCAACGGCCCGACGCCGCGCAACGCGGCCATGTTTGGCCCGGCCGGCCACGCCTATGTCTACAAGATCTACGGCATTCACTGGTGCCTCAACTTCGTCTGCCGGCCTGGCAGCGCCGTACTGATCCGGGCACTGCAACCGACCCATGGTCTCGACGCGATGGCGGAACGACGCGGTGGGCTGGCGGCGCGCCAGCTTTGTTCCGGCCCCGGCAAGCTCTGCCAGGCATTGGGGATAACGATCGCGCAGAATGCCATGGCACTCGACGAAGCGCCCTTCACGCTGCTGCCGGCATCCGCCGTGGCCGATATCGCCACCGGTCCGCGCATCGGTCTCACCAAGGGTGTCGACACGCCGTGGCGCTACGTGCTGCGCGGCTCGCCGTTTCTGAGCAAACCGATCCCCGCCGCCTGACTTTGGTGCGCCACCGGACTATGGGGAACAATTTTTGGCCTTCGCGGTTGTGGTGATCGAGGCAGCGATGCGCGTCAACCGGACATGGCGGCAGAGGGAACAGGAGGGTTTTTCCGGTTTCCCACCTGACTAACGAAACGGTAGCCGAGCCCTTATCCCGCCCGCATCGCCGCCTCACCAATGTTCAGGAGGATGACATGCCCAGAGGGGACAAATCTGCCTATACGGACAAGCAGGAGCGCAAGGCCGACCACATAGCCGAGGGCTATGAGGATCGCGGCGTCTCCGAGAAGGAAGCCGAGCGCCGCGCCTGGGCCACCGTCAACAAGGACGATGGCGGCGGCAAGAAATCCGGCGCCGGCCGTGGCAAGGACACTGGCCATCCGGCCGCTCACAAGGGTGGCGAAAAAGGCGGCGAGGCCGCCGCGAGCCGTTCGGCCGCTGAACGCTCGGCATCCGCCAAGAAGGGCGCAGCGACGCGCAAGCGCAACGCCGAGAGCCACGCCTCACGCTAGAGGGCGGATAAACCGCGATTATCCACACTCGCGCCCGTGACCGCCTTGCGGTTCACCCCGCCTCTATGATTCAAGAGCGGGGTGAACGCGCTGGATTCGACATACGACATGTTCGGCACGGGAAACGCGGGCAGGCCTCGCGACCCGCTGGCCGTGCTGCGCGACATTTTCGGCCATCAGAGCTTTCGCGGCCAGCAGGAAAAGGTGGTCCGCCACGTCACCGACGGCGGCGACGCGGTGGTGCTGTTTCCTACCGGCGCGGGCAAGTCCGCTTGCTTCCAGATACCGGCGATCTGCCGTCCCGGCGTGGGTATCGTCATTTCGCCGCTGATCGCTCTGATGCGCGACCAAGTCGAGGCGCTGCGTCAGGCCGGCGTGCCGGCGGCGGCGCTCAATTCCTCGCTAAGTCCCGAAGAATCCGCCGATGTGCGCCGGCAACTGCGCAATGGCGAGCTTGATCTGCTCTATGTGGCCCCCGAGCGGGTGGCGACGCCGGGCTTTGCCAATATGCTGTCGGGCATCGATATTGCGCTCTTCGCCATCGACGAAGCCCATTGCGTGAGCCAGTGGGGTCACGATTTCCGGCCGGAATATCGCGAGCTGAGCAAACTCACCGAGTTGTTCCCCGGCGTTCCGCGTATCGCGCTGACCGCAACGGCCGATCCTACGACGCGTGAGGATATTATCGAACGGCTGGGGCTGGAAACCGCAAAGGTTTTCACCACCAGCTTCGATCGTCCAAATATCGCCTATTCGATCGTCGAGCGGGACAAGGCGCGCGACCAATTGCTGAGCTTCCTCGCCGCACACAAGGGCAGTTCGGGCATCGTCTATTGCCTGTCGCGCGCCAAGGTCGAAGACACCGCCGAATGGTTGTCGGGCAAGGGCATTCCGGCTTTGCCCTATCACGCCGGGCTCAGCGCCGAGCGGCGCAATGCCAACCAGGACACGTTCCTACGCGAAGACAATATCTGCATGGTAGCGACGGTGGCCTTCGGCATGGGCATCGACAAGCCGGACGTGCGGTATGTCGCCCATATGGACCTGCCGGCCTCCATCGAGGCCTATTATCAGGAAACCGGCCGCGCCGGCCGCGATGGCCAGCCGGCAGATGCCTGGATGAGCTATGGCATGGCCGACGTGGTGCAGCGCCGCCGCATGATCGACGAGGGCAATGCGCCTGACGAGGTCAAGCGCGTCGAGCACACCAAGCTCAATGCGCTGCTTGGCGTCTGCGAAACCGCCGATTGCCGCCGCAAGGCGATCCTGGCGCATTTCGGCGAGACCTATGAGGCGCCGTGCAACAATTGCGATACGTGTCGATCTCCCGTGGAATCGTGGGATGGCACCGAGGCGGCCATCAAGGCATTGGCGGCGATCTATCGCACCGGGCAGCGCTTCGGCGCGGCCCATATCATCGACGTTCTGGTGGGCAAACCCACCGAAAAGGTCGAGCGCTTTGGGCACCAGAATCAGGCCGTGTTCGGCGCCGGCAAGGACATTGATGCCAAGACCTGGCAATCGGTGCTGCGGCAGTTGACCGCCAATAGCCTGGTCGTGGTTGATCACGCCGCGCATGGCGCGCTGACCTTGGGCGAGGGCGCCCGCGCCGTATTCAAGCACGAGCGCAAGGTGACGCTGCGCAAGGACCAGCCGAAAAAGGCGGCCGATGTGCGCCGCCAACTGGCTGGCGCGGTGCAATTGGCGGAACCCGCCATGACGGTGTTCAACGCCCTGCGCGCCGAACGCCTGCGCATCGCCAAGGAACAGGGCGTGCCGCCCTATGTGGTGTTCCAGGACGCCACCTTGCGGGCCATGGCGCTGGCCCGGCCGCGCCAATTGCACGACCTGCTGGCCCTGCCTGGTATTGGGCAGGCCAAGCTGGAGCGCTATGGCGATGCGTTCCTGGCCGTGCTGGACCGGCACACCGCTTAGCTCCTCCGCCAACTCATCTCATCTGATCCACGGACGCCCCCCGGCAGGACTGTCCTGGTGCGTAGACGTCCGTAAGTATCGTCCTATGTAAATCTGCGCCAAATTCGGCAGCGTTAACGTAAAGATCGCGTTTCATTATCCGTTCGACTGCTTGGCTGCTAGAGAAACCACAGTGGTAACAAACCATTAAGCATAATCTAGTGATGGCGGGCATGGAGAGATCTCCACTGATGGGCTTGTCCGGAAGCGGACAACCGGTTGCCAGCCGCCATACGACGGTGGACCTTGCCACGTGGGCCGGCACCGGCGGACCTATCTCCGTGCAGCGCGGCAATACCGACAACCTCATTGCCGATATGACTGCCAACATATCGGCGATCGCGATGCCGAGCGGGCGAGCGCCGACCTCCTTCGCTTGCCCGTTCGGCGTCGTGTCAATTCGCCGCGCCGACTTTGACGATTGATTGGCGGGGCGACGCGCGGCATGGTGCGGTCCTATCGAGACGCCGGAAGGTTCCGCCTGCCCATGACTGAGCTTTCCGCCCCCCGCCCGCGCTTCGCCGTGCTCGATATCGCGCGCGGCGTCGCCATCGTCGCCATGGCGATCTACCATTTCTGCTGGGACCTGGCCTATTTCCGCTTCATCGACGCCGATGTGGGCTATGGGCTGGGCTGGGTGATCTTCGGCCGGCTGGTGCTGACGGCCTTCCTGCTGCTGGTGGGTATTGGCCTCGTGCTGGGCCATGGGCGCGGTATTCGCTGGCCGGCCTTTTGGCGGCGCGAGGCCATGGTAGCGGGGGCGGCGCTCATCATTACGGTCGCCACCTATTTCGCCTTCCCCGATAGCTTCGTCTATTTCGGCGTGTTGCACGCCATTGCGCTGACCAGCCTTTTGGCGCTGCCCTTCCTTCGTGCGCCGCTGGCGCTGGTGGTGGCGGTCGCCGCCGTGGTCATCCTGCTGCCGGCAATCTATTCCGATCCGTTTTTCGACCTCAAGCAAACCTCCTGGATCGGCTTCTGGGTCAAGGCGCCACCGACCAATGACCTGGTTTCGGTGTTCCCCTGGCTCGGCATCGTGCTGCTCGGGGTGATCGGTGCGCGGCTGGTGCTGGGCTCTGGCGCCGCCGAACGGTTGGCCGCCATCCAGCCGGACAACCGGCTGGCGCGCGTGCTGTCCAAAATGGGCCGTTGGAGCCTGATCATTTATCTGGTGCATCAGCCGATCCTGCTCGGCATTCTGTTTCCGCTGGCGGGGATATTGCATCCCGAAGTGGCGGCGCGGGAAAGCCAGTTCCTGGCTTCCTGCCACTCCACCTGCGAAGCGGGCGGCACCTCGGCGCAGCTTTGCGTCACCTATTGCCAATGCGGTCTCAAGGGCGTCGCCGACAACGATTTGTGGAACGCCGTCTATACCGGAATGGTCACCGCCGCCGAGCAATCCAAGCTCGATGAAACCACCCGGCAGTGTTCGGCACTAATTTATCCTGTTGCACCATCGGCACAGTAGTTTGTGCTGTCACAAAATATCGATAATCGAGTGCCGTTAGCCTCAATTAGGTCTTGAACAGCCTAAAAAATGGGCTTTGTATACGTCCATACACGATTTGCCCGAACAGGGGCCGGTTTCCCTGCCTCCCCTCGCCCGGGCGCCCCAATTGTTGAAGTCTGGATTTCCCGTGACCACCGAAAAGGTTGGCCGTGCGTATTTGCGCGGCGACTCCCGAGCCCATGTTGCCGATGCCCATGTGGGCAAAGGCCAAAAGCCGCTGACTCGCATCACCATCTATTCCCTGCGACATCCGTGGCAAGCCGCCATCGCGATCGGGGCGACCATTATTGCCTCGGTGCTGCAATTGATGATCCCGCGCCTGTTGGGGCACGCGGTCGACCAGGCCCAGGGCATTTTGAGCACTGGCGCCGAAGGCGCGCAGCAGGCGCTGCTCTGGAGCGCGCTGATCCTGCTCGGCGTGTCGGTGGCGCGCGGGTTCTTCACGCTGGCGCAGAACTATTATTCGGAAGCCGTCGGCCATCAGGTCGGCTACGAATTGCGGCTGGCCTTCTATGACAAGGTGCAGCGCCTGTCCTATTCCTACCATGACAAGGTCCACACCGGCGACCTGATCACCGTGGGCCTGCTCGACCTCGACGGCGTGCGCATGTTCTTTTCCACCGGCCTCGTGCGCACGGTATTGCTCACCGTCCTGATCGGCGTCGGCGCGTTCATGTTGCTCTCGACCGATTGGTTGCTGGGGCTGCTGGCGCTGAGTTTCGTGCCCTTCGTCGCCTGGCGCTCCTCGGTCGCCCAGCTCACGCTGCGAGCGACTTGGGTGACCCTACAGGACAAGCTGTCGGCCATGACCCGCGTCATGGAGGAAAACCTCGGCGGCATTCGTGTGGTCCGGGCCTTCTCGGCGCAGAAATTCGAACTGGCCAAGTTCGACCGGGCCTCCAAGGAGGCGCTGGAGTTGTCGCATGACCGCGTCAATATTCGCGTGCGCAACACCTCGGCCATGACCTTTTCTTTCTTTGCGGCCATGGGCTTAGTGCTGTGGTTCGGCGGCAACAAGGTGATTGCCGGCGACATGAGCGTGGGCACGCTCGCCTCGTTCCTGACCTTCATGACCATATTGCAGATGCCGGTGCGCCAGCTCGGCCTGATGGTCAATTCCTACGCCCGCGCCTCGATCTGTGGCGACCGCCTGTTTGCCTTCCTGGATGAGCCGTTGGCCATCGCGGACGCGCCGGGCGTGCCTGACCTCAAGGTCACCAAGGGAACGCTCAAGTTCGATGACGTGCACTTCACCTATCCGGGCGCCAATCATCCGACGCTCGACGGCGTCAGCTTCGAGGCCAAGGCAGGCCAGACGATCGGTATCGTGGGTGCGCCGGGCAGCGGCAAGTCGACGCTCGCGCATCTGATTCCACGGTTCTACGATGTCAGTGGCGGCAAAATTACCATTGATGGTCAGGATGTTAGCGCGGTGTCGCTGCAATCGCTGCGCCGCTCGGTCGCCGTGGTGCAACAGGACTCGTTCCTGTTCACCACCACCATTGAGAACAACATCGCCTACGGGGATCCGTGGTCCAAGGAAACCAAGATCGAAAAGGCGGCCGAGAGCGCGCAATTGCACAATTACATCATGGGCTTGCCGGCGGACTACGACACCGTGGTGGGCGAGCGCGGCGTCTCGCTTTCGGGTGGCCAGCGCCAACGCCTGTCCATCGCGCGCTCGCTGGTGCTCAAGCCGGCTATCATGGTGTTTGACGATTCCACCGCCGCAATCGACGCTGGCACCGAGCATCGCATTCGCAGCGCCATGCGCCGTTATGCTAGCAATCGGGTAACGTTGATCATCTCACATCGCCTCAGTTCGCTGATGCATGCCGACACCATCCTGTTCCTCGATGGCGGCAAGATCGTCGAGCGTGGCAGCCATGAGGAATTGCTGGCCAAGGGCGGCCGCTACCGCGCGCTTTATGACCTGCAGACGCGTCCCACCGAAGACCTCGAAATCGGGAGCGCGGCACAATGAGCGTCATCGAAGAAGACGAGCGCGAAACCGCCAGCTTTCCCGGCCAGCGCCCGCCGCGTGCCAGTGTCGGCTCGCATCGCATCGAAGAAGAAGTCTTCGGCAAGGCCTATGACCCCAAGACGGTGCGCCGCATCTGGGCTTTCGTTCGGCCCTATCAGCTCAAGATCTTTCTCTCGGTCATTTCCGTGCTGGTGTTCACCGCCACGCAATTGGCGATCCCGCTGATCATCGGCCGCGCCATCGACGGCGGTATGACGCAGGGCGGCAATTCCACCAATCTGCTCTGGGCAGTCGGCGCCTTCGCGGTGGCGGTGCTGGTCAATTTCGCGGCCTCCTATGTGCAGGAAACCCAGGTTGGCGCAGTTGCGGAAAACGTGTTGTTCGACATGCGCCGCGCCATGTTCGCGCAGCTCCAGCGCGTCTCGCTGAGCTTCATGGACAAGACCGAAGTTGGCCGCCTGATGAGCCGGCTGCAGGGCGACGTCAACTCCATGCAGGAATTCCTCGAGACCTCGGTGATCTCGGTGGGCGACATGGTGCTGCTCGTCGGCATCGTGGTGGTGTTGCTGACGCTGGATTTCCGGCTGGGCCTGCTGACGCTCAGCACCATGCCGATCCTGTTCATCGTGCGCATTTTCTGGCTGCCGCCGGCTAAGCGCGCGTTCTGGGCGGCGCACGAAACCAATTCGATCACCAATGGCGCCATGGCCGAAGGCATCAATGGCGTGCGGACGGTGCAGAACCTGGATCGCCAGAAGGTCAATTTCGACCTCTATGACGACAAGGCCTATACCAACCTTTTGACCCAGCTCACCGGCTCGCGCTTTGCACAGGTCATGGTGCCGATCGTCGATAGCCTGACCGGCGTCGCCATGGCTATCGTCGTGGTGGTGGGCGGCTCGCTGGTGCTCAATGGCGGGCTGGAAATCGGCGTCATCGTGACGTTCCTGTTCTATATCCAGCGCTTTTTTGATCCTATTCGTTCCCTTACAATGCAGTATTCGATCATGCAGCGCGCTATGACTTCGGGCCGCCGCATCACCGAAGTGCTCGATATTCCCACCTCCATCAACGACAAACCTGACGCCATAGTGCTGACGCGCGACATGGACGGCTCGGTCGAATTCAAGGACGTGGTGTTCGGCTATAGCGAAGACCGCCCGGTGCTCAAGCATGTCAGCTTCAAGGTGAAGCCGGGCGAGACGGTCGCCCTGGTCGGCCCGACGGGCTCGGGCAAGACTTCGGCCATGTCGCTAGTGCATCGCTTTTACGAAGTGCAGTCCGGCGCTGTGCTGGTGGGCGGGCACGATGTGCGCGACATCACCCAGGAATCGCTGGGCGAGCAGGTGGCCATGGTGTTGCAGGAGCCCTTCCTGTTCACAGGCAGCGTGTTCGATAATATCCGCTACAATAAGGCTTCGGCGACGCTGGACGACGTGATTTCTGCCGCCAAGGCGGTGGGGGCGCACGAGTTCATCTCCCGCCTGCCCGGCGGCTATGACAGCATTCTGGAACAACGCGGCTCCAACCTTTCGTTGGGGCAGCGCCAATTGTTGAGCTTCGCCCGCGCACTGGTTGCCGACGCCAAAATCCTGGTGCTGGACGAGGCCACGGCCAATATCGACAGCTATACCGAGCGGCAAATCCAGAAGGCGCTGCTGATCCTGCTCGAAGGGCGCACCGGCATGGTGATCGCCCACCGGCTGGCCACTATTCGCGGTGCGGACCGCATCATCGTGCTGCAGAATGGCGAGCTGATCGAGACCGGCAACCACGACGAGCTGATGGACCTGAACGGGCTCTACGCCAAGCTCTACAATATGAACTATTCGTCGTTCGACGATATTCCCGATGAGATGATCGCCGGGAACGGACCGAAGGCGGCGTCGACTTAGCCATTCAGCCCGTGTGCGCGGCCGCCCCCACCCCTGACCTCTCCCCACCAGGGGGAGGGAGACGATGGAGCCGCTTGCTCGGAGTCCGAGGGACGATGGCTGATTGGGAGGGTCTCCCTCCCCCTCGTGGGGAGGGACAGGGGTGGGGGGACGTCTGGCCCGTGCCATTCCATTCAGCCCCCGTTCAACCTCCATTCTGCTAGGGTCCCGGCAACTCAGCCCAGGTGATCCATGCGCATATCCGTCTCGATTCTCACTCTGCTTGCTCTCACCGCACCGGGCTTTGCCGCCGAGGCGATCAGCTATAAGGGCACGCTCAATGGCACCCCTATCCTGGTGGAACTGACCGATCCGGCCGGTGGCCCGGTGGCGGGGCGCTATAGCTATGTCGAGCATGGTGTCGATATTCCGCTAGAGGCGGCCGAGGGTGCGGCGGGGCAAATCGTCTTGACCGAAGAGGCGCCCTGCGCGCCTGGGCTCTGCCCGGTGGACGACGATTACAACGTGACCGCCTGGCCGGTGGCGGCGACGTGGACGCTGTCGATTGCGGTCGATGGGAGCCTGACCGGCTCCTGGCAGGCGCAGGGCAAGTCCAAGACACTGGCCATCGACCTGCAAAAAGTCGGCCAGCGCACCTTGCCCGACGCCACCGACCCCACCCCCTATGGCCTGCACGATAGTGCATACGCCCTGACCTTTAGCCGAGGGGCTGTGTTCTCCGCCGAGACCGCTCCCTATGACTTTCTCAAGCTGGATGTGCCGTTGCAGGAAGGGCCGGTCGAGACCCTCCAGGGGTCCCATTTCCGCTATGTCACCGATCCGCGCACCAAATTTGCCTTCCCGCGCATCCTCGACCTGTCCGACGGCGGCGACATTACTGCGGCCAATGAGGAGCTGGCTGCCGAGCATGCCGGCATCAGCCTTGGGGCCTTCGATTGCTTGTCGCAGATCTATTCCGGCTTTGGCGGGCGCGACGACATGCTCGAGATGGGCATCGGCACGCTGGCGGGCTATGACGACGAAACTGTCATCATGACCTATCTGTCGCCAACGCTCACCACTTGGACCGAGTCGGGCAGCACCTTCTGCGCCGGCGCCTATCCCAACAATCACAGCAATGTCTTCATGATCGACACCGGGACCGGTGAGCCCCTGGCCCTCGCCCGCGTGTTCAAGGACTGGATCGCGGTGACCAATACCACCGATTATGCAGCGCCGATCGATCAGGCCGCGGCGCTGGCCGCGCCGCAGGACTATATCTGGCAGGCGGGGCAAACGCTGATCGACTACGTCATCGCCAACAAGACCTCCGAGGATGCCGCCTCCGACGACGATTGTGGCATCAACGATCTGATCGCCTCCAATCTGGGCGTCCGCTTCCTGCCGGGCGACACGGTGGTGTTCGATCTTGAGGGCCTGCCGCATGCCATCTTGGCCTGCGGCGAGGACCTGCTGACGGTCAAGCTGGCCGATATCCCCGAACTGCTGGCCCCGACGGCCGCCGAGGTGTTCCCCTCGCTCGCCAAAAAATAGGCGTTCTCCGGCATGGCCTCATGCCGGATCGCCACTGGCGCGACCGGCATCCAGAGTTCACAAGACCTCCAGAATTGGCGGAGGAATCATGAGCATCTGGATCGGCTTGGCCATGCTGGCGGCGGTGTTCACCACCTCCGCCATCTCGGGCGTTTTTGGCATGGCGGGCGGGCTGATCCTCCTGGCGCTACTGTTGATCATGCTGCCGGTGGGCACCGCCATCGCGGTGCAGGGCGTCATCCAGATCGTCGCCAATGGCTCCCGCGCTATCCTGTCACGCAAGTTCATCGATTGGCGCATTCTGGGCACCATGATGGCGGGCCTGGCGACCGCTGGGGTGATCCTGTGGATCGCTCGCTATACCCCGGCGCTGGCCACCGTCTATGTCGCGGTCGGACTGATGCCGATCCTGGTGTGGATTCCGGCGTCCTGGTTGCGCCTCGATGCCGCCAAGCCCGTGCATGCTTTTGCGTGCGGCTTCATCGGCGGCGGGCTCAACCTGACCGTCGGTGTCTCCGGGCCTTCGATCGATATCTTCTTCATTCGCACCACGCTGGATCGCCGCACCGTGGTCGCCACCAAGGCGGCGATGCAGGTGCTGTCCCATATCGCCAAGGTAGTGTTCTATTGGCAGGCCACCATGGTGCTGACCTCGCTCGAATGGGGCGCCGTCGCGCTGGCCGCGCCTTTCGCCATCGCCGGCACCAGCGCAGGGTATTGGGTGCTGCAGCGCATGACCGACGTCAATTTCAGGGTGTGGATGCGCTGGATCGTCACGGGCATCGGGGGATATTATTTGGTGCAGGGTGTGTTGTTGCTAGTTTAGCCTTCTTTTCTCGCCTCCGAGCGGGAGGGCTCATGCGCAGGATCGTCCAGTCGTCTCCCTCCCCCTCTGCGGGGAGGGATCAAGGGTGGGGGGGCGCTTAGCCACAATCCAACATCGTGGCTCCGAACACCCCCACCCAACCTCCCCCGTCAAGGGGGAGGAGTTCGTCCGGTGGACGGACAAAGTGCTGCTAACACACCAATTGGCCGTGCAAGTGATTGCCAATTGGTCCCGGCGCCATCTTGTCGTTATGGTGCGCCATCTGGGGAGATGGCATGCATAGTTTCGACAGCGTCACCGCACGCTTGATTTTGCTGTTGGCGGAGACCGGCTCGATCGGCCGCGCCGCCGAGCGCGAGGGCATCGCGTCCTCTGCCGTCAGCCGGCGGGTATCGGACCTGGAAAGCCGGCTCGGCGTGGTGCTGTTCGACCGCTCGGCGCAGGGCGTGCGGCTGACCAGCGCCGGAGAGGCTTATGCGCAAGCCTGTCGCAGCGTGTTGCGCGCCATCGCCGACCTCGATGCAGTGATGGTGGATTTCGGCAATGGCCAGCGCGGCAGCCTGCGCCTCGCCTGTACCAGCTCCGCCCTGACCGGCCGATTGCCCGAACTACTGGCGCGCTTCGCCAAGGAGCATAAGGCCATCGTGCTGGAAATTCAGGAAATGAGCGCCGCCAAGGCATTGCTGGCGCTCGATGAAGGCCGCGCGGATATCGCCATCGTCTCCGACAATTATGATTTCGCCCGCTTCGAGATCAAACCCTTCGAGGACGACCGGGTGTGGGTGGTGGCGCCGCCCGATCATCCGTTGGCCAAGGTGATTCAGCCGCGCAAGGACATCGCCTTCGATGCTGTCATCGTCCACGACATCGTGGGCATTCACCACGCGGGCTCGCTCGACCGCCTGTTGATCGAAGCCGCCAATAAGGCCGGTAAGCCGCTGGGCGAAACCGTGCGGGTCGAAAGCTTTCCGGCGCTGGTGCGCATGGTGGAGGCCGGCTTCGGCATCGGCTTTTTGCGCAGCAACAGCCTGCACCTGCTGGCGGGGACCGACCTGATCTGCGCGCCGCTGGCCGAGCCCTGGGCGCTGCGGCAACTGCTGGTGGCGCGGCGCAAATCCAGTCCGCTTTCGGCGGCCATGAAGCGCTTCATCACGCTCTGCGCCGATACCTATACGCCCTCGATGTAAGGCTTGCGACAATAAGGGCCTTGAGCCGCCTCCGCTTCCGCACTAGAGCGGAGGCAGGGAGACGCCACATGTCCACGTCGCGCAGGTTCAGCAAGGAGATCGGGACGGCATTTGCCGTGCTGGCGCTCTATCTGCTGACCATCCTGACGCCGCTGCATCAGGCGCGCGCCACCCAGCTCGACTTCGCCGCCCTTGGCTATCAGACGATCGAAACCGGCTGGGTGCTGTGCTCGGCCGACACAGATCGCAGCGAGGGCAAAAGCCTCGTGACGAAGTGTCCGGCCGCTGGCATCGGCAAGCAACAACTGGTTGCGCCCGCCCTTGCGGTGATCGCTGTCGATGCGCCTACGATGGTGTCGGTCGCCTATGTTGACCTTCCCCACCATCGGGTCGCGCCGCGCCTCAACTGGTCCGCGCCACCCAGAGCCCCTCCGGCAATCGCCTGATCTCCCGGCCTTTCGGCCAGCCCAGTCCTTTGTTTTCTGGAGAAAATCCAATGCTTCGCGCTTCTATCCGCGCCGCCTTTGCGGCCATCGTCATGCTGTCGTCCTCCGCCGCTTTCGCCCATGAGGGCCACAATCTGGGTGCCACCAAGGCTGTGGGCACACTTGAACTGCGGGGCGGCTTTGCCCGCGCCACTCTGCCCAATGCCCCCGTTGGCGGGGCCTTCGTCACCATCACCAATAACGGCGCAACGCCGGACCGGCTGGTCTCGGTGTCGTCGCCAGCCGCCGATGTCGGACAAATCCACGACATGTCGATGGAGGGTGACGTCATGAAAATGCGCCAACTGCCCGATGGCGTCGTCATCCCGGCCGGCGAGACGGTGACTTTGGAGCCCGCCGGTCTGCACATCATGTTCATGGGGCTGAAGCAGCCGTTCGTCGAGGGCCAGACCGTCAAGGTCACGCTGACCTTCGAGGAAGCCGGCACCGTCGATCTCGACCTGCCAGTGCTGGGTGCCGCCGCCGACTCGTCCATGCCCATGGACCATATGGACCACGCGAAGTAGGGGCGGGCGATGATCAGATCTTTTCGCCTCTGGCTCTGGGTGGCGGTTGTCGCCCTGGGCCTGACCGCCGGCGCCGCGGCCCTACTGCTGCGGCAACCGGCGCAAGCGACCCGCGGCTTTGGCGGCGGCACCTATTCGCTGGTCGACCAGAACGGCAAGGCGGTGGACCAGACCATGTTCCAGGGGCATCCCTCGGTGCTGTTCTTTGGCTATACCCACTGCCCCGATGTCTGCCCGACCACCATGGCGGAGATGGCCTCGTGGTTCCAGGAACTGGGCGATGAGGGCAAGGACTTGCGGGCCTATTTCGTCACCGTCGACCCGGAGCGCGACACCACGGCGGTGCTGGGTGATTATGTGGGTTGGGTCTCCGATCGGATCACCGGGGTGACCGGCGATCCGGCGGAAATCGCCAAGATTATCAAGGCCTGGGGCATTACTGCCGAGAAGGTGCCGCTGGGGGATGGGGCCTATTCGATGGACCACACCGCCTCGGTCTTCCTGCTCAACACCAGGGGCGAATTCGAGGGCACCATCGCCTATGGGGAGGCCAATGCTACGGCCTTGGGCAAACTGCGGAACCTCCTCGCCAAGACTTGAGGTTGCGGGGCGGGTGCGAATCCGCCTCGTCTTCGTTAAGGTGCTGTAGTCAGCATGCCGGAGTTCTTGCGATGCAGCCACGGATCAACATCATCACCATTGGGGTGGATGACCTCGAGCGCGCCTTCGCGTTTTATCGGGCGTTGTTCGACCTGCCCGATGACAGCATCGGGGCAGGGGAGGATCACGTCGCCTTTTTCATGAGCGAGGATTTTTCCTTCGTGCTGTTCCCGCGCGAGCAGATCGCCCAGACCGCCGGCAAGGAAGTCGCCATTACCGGGACGGCGCAATTCGTGCTCAGCCACGCGGCGGAAAGCCCCGACGAGGTCGATGAGATTCTGGACCAGGTGCTGGTCGCCGGCGGCGCGATCATTACGCCGGGCACGCAATCGGAATGGGGCTATTCGGCCTATTTCGAGGATAGCGAAGGCAATGTGTGGGAGCTGATGGCGGCGGCCAAGGCCAACTAGACCTGGCCGTTCCGCGTCTTGAACGCCGCCCGAGCTGCGTCGACTTCGGCGTGATGCGCCTCCGCCCACATCCAGACGCTGCAGAAGGCGGCGCCAAGGCTGCGGCCGAGGTCGGTGAGGGTGTAATCGACATGCGGCGGGATCACCGGGTGGACCGTGCGCTTGATCAATCCGTCATATTCCATCTGGCGCAGGGTCTTGGTCAGCATCTTCTGGCTGATGTCGCCGACCAGGCGGCCGATCTGGGTGAAGCGGACCGTGCCGTGCTCGTCCAGGGTTTCGAGGATCAGCATGGTCCACTTGTCGGCGACCTGGCCGATGACATTGCGCACCAGGGCCTCCAGCGCCGGATCGAGCGGTTCCATCGCCACGCGTTCCGACCAGCGGTAAATTTTGGGGGCGGCAGAGGGGCTATTCACCGACACTCTCCTTTGGGTGTGTATCGAACTTTCGGGAGCCTACTTCCATATAGAGAGTGTGCGGCATATCTGTCCTTCACGCAACCACGAAGAAGGATATCGCCATGCAGATCACCGGAAACACCATTCTCATCACCGGCGGCGGCTCGGGCATTGGCCGGGGTCTGGCCGAGGCATTTCACCGGCGCGGCAATCAGGTGATTATCTCCGGCCGCCGCCAGTCGGCACTGGACGAGGTCATCGCTGCCAATCCCGGCATGGTGGGCTATACCGTCGACATGGCGGATAAGGCGGACGTGGCTGAGTTTGCCAGCCGCGTGATCGCGGCGCATCCGGCGCTGAATGCCGTCATCAACAATGCCGGCATCATGGTGGATGAGGATGTGGTCGGCTCGGACTATCTCGAGACCGCCGAGGCTACCATCGCCACCAACTTGCTGGGGCCGATCCGGCTGATCGCGGCGCTGCTGCCGCATTTCCAGCGTCAGCCCAAGGCCGCGGTGCTGACCGTGTCGTCGGGGCTGGCCTTCGTGCCCAAGGCATCGACACCGACCTATAGCGCCACCAAGGCGGCGATCCATTCCTATTCGCAGTCGCTGCGCTATCTGCTGCGCAATACGTCGGTGGAGGTCATCGAGATCGCGCCGCCCTATGTGCAGACATTTTTGCAAGGGGCGCATCAGGCCAGCGATCCCAATGCCATGCCGCTGGATGCTTATCTGGCTGAGACGATAGAGCTGCTGGCAAGCGAACCGGCCAGTGGAGAGATTTTGGTCGAGCGGGTGAAGCGGCAGCGCTTTGCCGAGGCAACGGGGAATGCGCAGGCGGTGTTTGATTTTATCAATCCGCGGTGAGGGAGGGGCTCCACACACCCTTCTTCCCGCGGACTTGATCGGCGGGCCTCTGGTCGAGCATGCCGGGTGGAGGGTGGCCCGCGGATCAAGTCCGCGGGAAGGACGGTGGGTGGGGTGGGTTTGTGCAAACAAAAGAGGGGCGCGGGGGCCAAGGGCGATTGTCCCACATTCTCGGTGTCACCCCGGCGCAGGCCTGGGCCTATCCCGAGATCATGCAATACGCCGCCAGATCGCTATACCGGCAACCTTGCGGCGGATCTGAAATCTCGAGATGGGCCCCGGCCTGCGCCGGGGTGACATCGTGGGTGAGGATAGCCGGAGGCTGCAAGCGAGGTTCGCTTGGCAGAAGCCCTAGAACCCGCCGCCGGTCTTGAAGCCGGTATTGCTCGGGCGACTGCCTTGCGAGCCGCCGGTGCGGGGGCGGGAGAAGCCGCCGCTGGAGCCGGTGCTGGGGCGCGAGCCTGAATTGCCGCTCGGCCAGTTGAAACCGCCGCTGCTTGGCTTGCTCTTGCCGCCGCCGAAACTGGAATCGGGCCAGTTGAAGCCGCCGCCGCCACCACTGCCGGACCAAGGGCCCGAATTGCTGCGTCCATTATTGGGCAGGCCGACGCCGCCGCCCCAATCGGTGGTGCCGGCTTGCCAGTTCTGGCTTTTCTGCCATTGGCCCCAATAGGTCGCCGCCGAAATGCCGCCACGCAGGAAATCGTTGAGCAGGTCGCCCACGAGACGATCCTCGCGGAAGGTCGAGCGGGGATCGTCGAAGCGCTGCTTCTTGAATTCCCACTGGATGTCTTCGAGCTCGCGGCGGCGGGCAGCCAGGGTCTTGAGGCGATCTTTCTGCTCCAGCGTTTCGCTGTCTTCGTCCTTGATGCGGGCGCGGGCGTCGTCGATCTGGGCGACGATGGTGTCGTCCTGCCCGGTGCGGGTCAGGCGTGCCTCGGACAGAAGGGTCTGGATATCTTCGCGACCGAGCCCAGCCGCCAATGCTGCGAGTGCCTCGGCGAAAGCGGGGTCATTGCCTTCCGACAGGCTGGCCAATGCCTTGGCGGTGTCGTCGCGCTTGTCTTCGGCGGCGACGATTTCGGCGTCGATGGCCGCGATGCGGCTCTGGATGGCGTCGAGTGCGTCGCGGATTGGCTTGCCGCCGGCGGCGTTGATGGCCTCTGTTTCCAGTGCATCGGCCTCGGCTTCCGCCTGCTTGGCCAAAGCAATCTGCCGCTCGGCATGTTCACGCAGCCGCAGCGGGATTTCGTTGAGCATGGCGAAGTTGGGCCGGGCTTTTTCGAATTTGACCAGCCCCGCCACGAGGCTATCGAGATAGCGGATCAGGTTGTTGGCGCGGTAGCCGCTGGTGCCATAGCCGCGCTCCCACAGATACATGAACAGCCCGTCGTCGCGGTACGGGCGGCCCTTCTGTTCGCGATCGGCCTCGGCCTGCTCGGTCTTGCGCATCGATTGCGCAGCGATATCGGCCAGCTCGGTGGCTTCCTTGCGCTTGGCCGCAAAGCCGGGGTCCTTGGCGATGCTGGCGCCGATGCGAGCGGCCAGCGCCTTGAGTTCGGCCTGTTTTGTATCGAGTTCCTTGAGCGCCGCGCCTCGGCTCTCGGTTGAATTGACCAGCCCGGCGTCGATCGCCGCCAGATCCTTTTCGGACTGGCTCAGATCCTTGGCATGCGCCTTCATCATGTCGCGGGCCTTGACCTCGGCCTGCGAAATGCGTCCGTCGAGTTCGGCCTGGATGGCGGGGTCAAGCCGCAATTGCGCCAATTGGCGGAACAGCTCGGCCTCGGTCTCGCGAATCTTGGAAATGCGCTCGGCCGAACGGGCCAGGCGCTTGGAAATCTCGTCCTCTTCGCGACGGATATCGCGCATCGCTTCATCGAGCGAGGCGAGGGCTTCGGGTCCGCGGATGCTCATTGCTCTACCACCGCGTCAACGCGCCGCCCAAGGTGGGCATGAGATATTCGACATCGAGGAAACCATCGGACTTGCGACCGACCTCGTTGGTCTGGATGATGCCATCGTCCTTCTTGTCGGACGCGACTGCATTGTAGACGCTTTCCGGCACGCGCACCGCCCACATGGCGACGGTTTCGGTCTGCCCGTTCTCCTCGTTGAGGATGGGCAGCGACAGGGTCTGGCCGTCGGGGTCGATAGCCTCGACGATGACGTAATAATTGGTGGCGGCGGTGTTGACCTCGGGAATGGTCCAGACCCCCGATTGCACGCCGGGGCGATTGACCACGCGCAGCGTATATTGCTGGCGCAACTGATCGCGCAAGGCCGTCAGGTGGCTTAGCGCCGCTTCGGCCTGCGGGCGGTTGCCTTCGGCCGCAAAGGCCTTGCCGCGGGTGCGCCAGTCTTCGGCCTCAACCACGGCCTGCTGCACCTTGGTTTCCTCGAAAATGGTCTGGTAGATGGCGTCCATCTGCGCCGGCAGGGCTTCGACCAGCTCGATGCGGGCCTGTTCGGCGATATTGGCCTGATAGGGCTTGTAGACCAGGTAGTAAACGCCCAGGAACACAGCCATCGCCACGACCAGACCGACAACCGGCCGGCCCCATTTGCCGCGGCTGGTATAGAGCCGCGCCACTGTAGTGCCGAAGCTGGGCTTGGGGGGATCGTAGACGAAGCGGCTTTCGGCCAGCGCCGAGACGCCCTGCTTGAGGATGTCGTCGGTAACCTCGATGCCCTGCTGGTGATAAATCTCGCGCAGCTTGTCGATCAACTGCTGCTCGCGGGTGACCCCGTCGAGTTCGCGCGTCGCCAAATCCTGACGATGGCGCAGTGTGTCCACCACGTCCATCGCCAGCATGATTTCGTCCAGCGGCGCCGCCGGTTTGGCCGTCACGTCACTCATCGTCGTGGGTCACCGTATCGGGGCCAATCCTTCAGGATTTGGTTTCGAGCAGGAGCGCATTGCCTTCGGCCGCCAGCACCGCCAGGCGCCGCTTGCCGTCCTCGACCGCGTCGCGGATTTCGGCCGAATTCTTGGTCGAGGCCACGCGCATCTCGTTGATGATGGTGCGGCTGCGTTCCTGGAAGTTGATGACGCTATCGAGCAGCTTCTTGACCGCATCGGCCCGGATGGTGGGGCCATAGCCGGCCTTGATCGCCTCTTCCTGCACCTTGTCGCCGATTTCGGACAGGGTTTCGAGGCTCTTGCTCATCCCTTCCTTCATGGCGTTGAGGGTTTCGGTGGATTCATGCAGGCCGAACATGCCGGTGAACGAGGCGCTGAGGGCGGTCAGCACGGTTTCGTTGGTGGAGAAGAACGAGATCGACTGCTGGTAGACGCGTTCCTTGGCATTGGTGGTCTGCATCAGGCGCGCCATCACCACTTCGGTGGTGCTGTAGGAAATGGTCAGGTTATCCGAGAGGTCCTTGGTGATCTGGTAGCGACCCTCTTCGTTCTGCATGTCGCGCAGCTTCTCGTCGCGATCCATTTCGAGGCGCGCGCGTTCGGCCGGGACAGTGCCGGTGTAGCCGGCGACCGCAGCCGAGGAGGCTTCCAGAGTGGACTTCTTTTCGGCCAGCCGCTTTTCGGCGGTTTCCAGCACTTCGAGCGCCATCACTTCGGCCTGCTTGAGCGCGCCGCGGAAGTCGCGATAGGCCTCCAGGATGGTGTGCTCGCGATCGATCTGGTCCTTGGTGTCGGCGGTGACCGACAGGTAGACGTCGCGGATTTTGTTGAAGCGCTGGGCGATATCGCCGCGGCTGACCTTCATCCACACATTGGAGGCGCGCTCCAACAGGTCGATCTTGTTGTCGGAGAGCTGGTCGACCATGCCCTTGGCATCGTCGCGGATCGAATCGAAGCCCTTGGTGATCTCTTCGTAGCGTTCGCCGATCTTCATGGCGGCGATCTGCACGCGCACCACTTCGTTGAAGGCGCTGGCCTGGCTGAGCGTGCGCCCGATCAGTACGACGCGGGTTTCGTCCAGTTCGGTGATCTGCGAAAGCAGGCCGGTGATCGGCGCTTCGCCCTGCTGCTCGGGCCAGATGCCCAGGTCACGGATCGCCGTGACGGCTTTATCCAGGTATTGCAGGGGTTTTTCGGCGACAACAGGCATCGGCGGCGTCGCACTCAATGTGGCATTGGCGGTGTCGTCGGTCATTTTCGCTCCCCGTAGTGAACGCCTCGGACGGGCGTTGTGCGCTTGGCGCGCTCATAGATTGCCGCTGGGCAGCGCACTGACAATTGCAACTGCCTCCGGGCCCAACTATTTAGCTCATATTGGTGCGAAAAAGCCGCACGTAAAGAGCGAGATGGCACCACATGGCGGGCAAATGTAGAACCGGGCTTTCGGGCCACAATGGGGCGCTGCCACAGATGAGCCAAAACCATGTCGCCGGGGGCTTGCGCTGATGGAGTTCGGGGGCCGCTACCGCGTCGCCGCGCCACGCCAACAGGTGTGGGCCGCGCTCAACGATACAGCAGTGCTCAAGGCCGCGATTCCGGGCTGCCACCGCATCGATTGGGCGGGGGAAACCGCGCTCGATCTCGAGATCAAGGTCAATCTCGGCGTGGTGCATCCGGTGTTCAAAGGCGGGCTGACGCTGTCCGGGATCGTGCCGGCCGAACGCTACACGCTGACCGGCAAGGGCAAGGGCGGGCTGCTGGGCCTGGCGGAGGGTTCGGCCGATATCGTGCTGAGCGACGCTGGCGATGAGACCGAACTGGTCTTCACCGCCACCGGCGGTGCGTCCGGACAGATCATGCGGCTGGGCAAGGCCATTATCGGCAATTCGGCACAGAAGATCATCGATGGCTTTTTCGAGCGGTTCGGGGAGGCGATGGGGGCCACGGTGACGCCGCTGCCGCCGCCATCTTAACGCGCCGCTAACCACGCCGTTATCTGCCTCAAAACCATCATGATTGGCCCCGCTTTGTTGGGTTAGGAAACAGCTAACACTTTCCCCTCAATGCCAGCCAATCGATGTGACATGACCGACCGCACCCAAGATACCATTGCCCTGTTCGCCATCGCGGTCGCTGCCATGCTGGCGGTGTTCTCCGCCGACGGTAATCTGGCCGATTTGTTCGCGCATATCATGGCCTGGTTCTAGGTGCGATCTGCCTCCCGCAGCGTACTCCCGCCCAAATTTTGACCATCCGGAAAAAATTGCTGCTTTTCCTCTTGCGGGGCGAACGTTTGCACGATTGTATCGCCAATCAGCGCACGGGGATTGTCCGTTGGAGCCACGCGCCCACGCTCATGTGCGATACAGGGAGACTTTTCCAATGACACTGACTTCTTTGACCAAGGCCATTGCCGGCGGCGTCGCACTGAGCGCCATCGCAGCAGGCGCCGCCTTCGCCGACCCGGCCGTGATCTATGACGGCGGCGGCAAGTTCGACAAATCCTTCAACGAAGCCGCCTATAACGGCGCCGAGATGTACAAGAAGGAAACCGGCGGCGCTTACGGCGAATTCGAAATCACCAATGACGCCCAGCGCGAGCAGGCCCTGCGCCAGTTCGCCAGCCGTGGCTACTCGCCCATCGTGACCCCCGGCTACAATTTCGTCACCGCCCTGCAGGCCGTGGCGCCTGAATTCCCCGATCTGCACTTCGTGATTCTCGACGCCGTCGTCGACCTGCCGAACGTGCGCTCGGTGCTGTTCAAGGAACAGGAAGGCTCCTACCTCGTCGGCATGCTCGCCGCCATGAAGTCCGAGAGCGGCACCATCGGCGTGATCCCGGCCTTCAATCTCGATCTGCTGGAAGCCTTCGCTTGCGGCTTCAAGCAGGGCGCCGTCGCGGCAAAGCCCGATATCAAGGTTTTGGAGACCTATATCGGTTCGGGCTTTGACGCCTTCAACGATCCCGCAAAGGCCACTGAAGTTGCCAAGAGCCAGCTCGATCAAGGCGCGGACGTGCTGTACCAGGTCGCCGGCGGTGCCGGTGCTGGCGTGCTGCAGGCTGCGGCCGACGCTGGCAAGTGGGGCATCGGCGTCGATAGCAACCAGAACTACCTGCATCCCGGCAATGTGCTGACCTCGATGACCAAGCGCGTCGATGTCGCCACCTACAATGCCTTCATGGATGAAAAGAACGGCAAGTGGACTGCCGGCATCCTGAACCTGGGCCTGGCCGAAGACGGCGTTGGCGCTGCGTTCGACGATAACAACAAGGCCCTGATCACCCCGGAAATGACCGCTGCGGTCGAGAAGGCCCGCGCCGATATCGTTTCGGGCGCCCTCAAGGTGCATGACTTCCGCGAAGACAAGGCTTGCCCGGTCTGATGGCAGCACAGGTTTAGTCGCCTTATGGCAACCCAGACCTCATCGAAGCAGCGGCTGGAAACAGCCGCTGCTTCTGCGCCCGCAATCGAATTGCGCGGCATCAACAAGCATTTCGGTGCAGTCCACGCCAATCGGGATATCGACCTGATCGTGCGGCGCGGCACCGTGCACGGCATCGTGGGCGAAAACGGCGCCGGCAAATCGACGCTGATGTCGATTCTCTATGGTTTTTACACCGCCGATAGCGGCCAGATTCTCGTCAACGGCCAGCCCCACGCCATCACCGACAGCCGCCACGCGCTGGCGCTCGGGATTGGCATGGTGCACCAGCATTTCATGCTGGTCGAAAATTTCTCGGTCCTCGAAAATGTTGTCCTCGGCGCCGAAGACTCGCCCCTGCTCGGCAAGACGCTGGCCCACGCCCGCGCCCAGCTCAAGCGCCTCGCCACCGACTATGGCCTGGAAGTCGATCCCGATGCGATCATCGAGGACCTTTCGGTGGGCCAGCAGCAGCGCGTCGAAATTCTGAAGGCGCTGTATCGCGGCGCCGAAATCCTCATTCTGGACGAGCCCACCGGCGTTTTGACGCCGGCCGAGGCCGACCATCTGTTCCGCATCCTGCGCACGCTGCGCGATGAGGGCAAAACTATCCTCCTGATCACCCACAAGCTGCGCGAGATCATGGCCATCACCGATGAAGTGTCGGTCATGCGCCAGGGCGCCATGGTCAAGACGCTGGTCACCGCCCAGACCTCGCCGCCCGAATTGGCCGAGGCCATGGTGGGCCGCCGCGTGCTGCTGCGCGTGGAAAAGGGCCCTGCCGCACCCGGCAAGGTGATGCTGGAGGTGCAGAACCTCGTCGTCACCGACGATTTCGGGATTCCGCGCGTCAAGGATATCAGCTTTTCCGTGCGCGCTGGCGAAATCGTCGGCATAGCGGGCGTCTCGGGCAATGGCCAGTCCGAATTGCTGGAAGCCATTTCCGGCATGCGCGACCAATTGCTCGGCACCGTCATGCTCAATGGCGAACCGCTCTCCTTGCGGGGCGATGACGGCGCCGCGCGGGCGCGCCTCGCGGGCCTCGCGCATGTGCCCGAAGACCGCCAGCGCATGGGGCTGGTCACTGTGTTCCAGGAATGGGAAAATTCCATCCTCGGCTATCACCACGAGTACGGCAGCGGCCTCGGCCTGGATATCGCCAAGGCCAAGGCCGAGGCCAAGGAGCGCATCGCCAAGTTCGATATCCGCCCCGCCAATTCGGATCTCAAGACTGCCAATTTCTCGGGCGGCAACCAGCAGAAGATCGTGCTGGCGCGCGAGATGGAAGGCAATCCCGACGTGCTGATCGTCGGCCAGCCGACGCGCGGCGTCGATATCGGCGCCATCGAATTCATCCACAACCAGATCATCAAGATGCGCGACGCCGGCAAGGCCATCCTGCTGGTCTCGGTGGAATTGGACGAAATCCGTTCGCTCTCCGACCGTATCCTGGTGCTGTTCGACGGCCATATCGTGGGCGAGGCCGATCCGGCGACGGCCGACGAGGGCGAGCTTGGCCTGTTGATGGCCGGTGTCACCAAGGACGGCCACGCCCCCGATGCCGGTCCCGGCACCGTGCCGGCCCATGAAACCCTGATCGAGAAGAACCTCACCGAAATGAGCCCGCAGGATAACAAGGACAAGTCGGGGTTAGACGAATGAGCGTGCGCGTCCCCCTGCCACGTTGGGTCGACGTGGCGCTGCTGCCTATTCTGAACGTCGTGCTGGCCTTCCTGATCGGCGGGCTGATCGTGCTGTCGGTCGGCCAGAACCCGCTCGAAGCGGTCGGCTACATGATCTACGGCGCCTTCGGCTACGGCAGCGGCTTCGGCTATACCCTCTATTACACCACCGATTTCATCTTTGCGGGCCTTGCCGTGTCGCTGGCCTTCCATGCTGGCATGTTCAATATCGGGCCTGAAGGGCAGGCCTATGTAGCGGGGCTGGGCGTCATCATCGTGGCGCTGCTGCTCAATGGGCTGCACTGGGCGCTGATGTTCCCGCTGATGATCACTGCGGGCGGCCTGTTCGGGGCGTTCTGGGCATTTATCCCGGGCTATCTGCAGGCCAAGCGCGGCAGCCACATCGTCATCACCACGATCCTGTTCAACTTCATTGCCATCTCGCTGATGGGCTATGTGATCACCAAGATCCTCAAGCCCGCCGGCGTCGATTCCGACGAAAGCGCGCCGATCCAGGCCATTTCGCGCGTGCCGCAATTGCGCGAGTTCTTCGCGCTGTTCAAGAATTCGCCCGTCAACCTGACGTTCCTGTTGGCGATCGTGGCGCTGTTCTTCGTCTATTGGCTGGTCTGGCGCACCAAGTTTGGCTACGCCATGCGCACGCTGGGCCGTAACCCGACGGCGGCGCGTTATGCGGGCATTTCCAGCTCGCGCATGATCATGACCACGATGGCGCTCAGCGGCGCTTTGGCCGCCATGGTGGCGGTCAACAATGTGGGCGGCGTGCAGGGGAGGCTGATCCTCAATTTCGTCGCCGGGGCCGGCTTTGTGGGCGTCGCGGTGGCCTTCATGGGCAAGGCCCATCCGGTGGGCGTGGCTCTGGCCTCGCTGCTGTTCGGCGCGCTTTACCAGGGCGGGCAGGAACTGGCCTTTTCGATGCCCGGCATCACCCGCGAAATGATCGTGACCATCCAGGCCTTGGTGATCCTGTTCACCGGCGCCATGGGCGACATGCTGCGGATCCCGCTGGAAAAACTTTTTGCGCGATGGCAACGCACGGCCGGGGGCGGATGATGCAGTATTTCAACGATCTGGTCCTGATATTCGATTCGACGGTTCGGCTGGCGGTGCCGCTGATCCTGGCGTGTCTGGCAGGGCTCTATTCCGAGCGCTCGGGCATTGTCGATATCGGGCTCGAGGGCAAGCTGCTGGGTGCGGCCTTCGCTGCGGCCGCCATGGCCGCCGTCAGCGGCTCGCCCTGGCTTGGCCTGCTCGCCGGTATCGGCGTGGCGCTGTGCATGTCGGCCATTCACGGCATCGCCTCGATCAACCTCAAGGGCGACCAGACCATTTCCGGCGTGGCGCTGAATTTCCTCGCCGCGGGCCTGACGACGTTCTTGGGCCAGAGCTGGTTCCATCGCGGCGGCTTCACGCCCCAGCTCAGCGCCGACCAGCGCTTCAACCCGATCACGCTGCCCTTTGCCGAACAGCTCAAGGACGTGCCGATCATCGGCGAGATTTATTGGGAGCTGATATCGGGCCACAATATCCTGACCTATGTGGCGTTCATCGCCGTGCCGGTGACCGCCTTCGTGCTGTTCAAGACCCGGTTCGGGCTGCGCCTGCGCGCCGTTGGCGAAAACCCCAAGGCGCTCGACACCGCAGGTATGTCGGTGAGCTGGCTGCGCTATCAGGCGCTGATCATCACCGCAGTGCTGGTGGGCATTGGCGGCACGTATCTGTCGATCGCCCAATCGGCCGGGTTCAACAACAACATGTCGGCCGGGCGCGGCTATATCGCTCTCGCGGCGCTGATTTTTGCCAAGTGGAAGCCATGGCCGGCGCTGCTGGTCTGCCTGCTGTTCGGGTTCCTCGATGCGATGCAGTTCCGCCTGCAGGGCATCAAGTTCCCGGTGATTGGCGAGGTGCCGGTGCAGGCCATTCAGGCTTTGCCATATGTGCTGACCATCATCCTGCTCGCAGGGTTCATCGGTCGCGCCGTGGCGCCAAAGGCATCAGGCATTCCGTACACCAAGGAACGCTAGCATGATCCTGAAAAGTGGTTGCCGGTTTTCAGACCGGATCATGCGGCACTAAAGAGTGCGCCCCAAGGCGCAGAGGACGAGAGATGTCACAGACCCCGACGGACAAGGCCTTGTACGAGGCCGCCGAAGCCATTCGCGCCAAGGCTTACGCGCCCTATTCGAAATTCTCAGTCGGCGCCGCCATCCTGGCCGATGACGGGAAGATCTATTCCGGCTGCAATATCGAGAACGCCGCCTATCCGCAGGGCAATTGCGCTGAGGCTTCGGCTATCGCTGCCATGATCGCCGGCGGCGGCAAGCGCATCACCCGCATCTACGTGACCGGCCCTGGCTCGGCGCCAGTCACGCCTTGCGGCGGCTGCCGCCAGCGCATCCGCGAATTCGCCGATCTCAATGTCACCGTGATCTCGCATGGCGTCGAAGGCGAGGCGCTGGTCTGCACGCTGGAACAATTGCTGCCGCACAGCTTTGGGCCGGAGTATTTGGGGAAATAATGGTAAGTTTCGGATCAGGAGGGCGCGATGAGTGATACGCGAACGCCGGATGTTCCTTTAGGTATCGCGGAACGGCTATTTGTCAAATTTTTGGGCAAAATTCACTGCAAGATAAACGTGGATGAGCACCGGGACGTATTGTTCGCTGAGCGGAAATCTAAGAATTATATTGTTATCAAAGAAAGTTACCCAGGTAATACTTACTATTCGTATTATTCTGTGAATGAGTTCAGACATCTTGAGGCTTGCGTGAACAATATGCTGGCAGCTCTACCCCCCAGCGAGATAGCTCCATGACCAAAGCTCTCAAGACCATCCAGAAGATCGCCGGCAGCGAGCCCATCGCCGCCGCCATCGTGCTGGGCTCGGGCCTGTCGGCACTGGGCGATGAGCTGACCGACAAGGTCATCATCCCGTTTTCCAGCCTCAAGGGGTTTCCTGCGGGCGGGGTGTCGGGGCACGGCCGGGACCTCCTGATCGGCACAATGGGCGGCAAGCGCGTCGCCATCCTCACCGGACGCGAGCATTATTACGAGCACGGCAATGCTGCAGCCATGCTGCCGGCGCTGCAGACCATGGCGGATCTGGGCGCGAAAACGCTGCTGCTGACCAATTCGGCCGGCTCGCTCGACGAGCGTTTTCGCCCCGGCGAGCTGATGCTGATTTCCGACCACATCAACTATGCGGGCATGAATCCGCTGATCGGCGAGCCAACCGATCGGCGCTTCGTCAACATGGTGGATTGCTACGCGCCCGACCTGCGCGCCAAGGCCAGGGGCCTCGCCGAGAAGCTGGACATTCGCCTCAATGAGGGCATTTATCTCTGGTACTCGGGCCCCAGCTTCGAGACTGTCGCCGAAATCCAGATGGCAATCCGGCTCGGCGCCAATGCGGTGGGCATGTCGACGGCGCCCGAAGTCATTCTGGCTCGTTTCCTGGGACTGAAAGTGTGGGCCTGCTCGTCCATCACCAATATGGGCGCCGGGCTCTCGAACGAAACTATCAGCCATGAGCATACCAAGACCATGGCCGTACAAGGCGCGGAAAAACTGAGAAAACTCATTCCCGCGCTGGTGGAGGAACTATGAACCTCAAAGTTGTCGACAACACGCAGCACGTTCCGGCGCACCGTCGCAATCCGGGTTTTCCGCTCGACCTCGACTGGGTCGGGCGGGTGCGGATGAACCGCTCGGCGCTGGAACGGCGGGCCGGCAGCATCGGCGCGCGGCGGACGGTCAAGAAGGACTATCAGCTGGCCTGGCTGCTCAAGGCCATCACGCTGATGGACC
>NZ_JAQGJM010000030.1 GCF_028290625.1 Devosia sp. | reverse complement strand
AGGGCTACTGAGAGAATTGCGGCGTTTCATCGGGTATCGCTGTCTCAATAGATTTCACTGCCCCAGTAGTCCTCATGGTGAGGTGGGAGCGCAGCGACCCTCGAACCACGAGGACGTGGCAGAATGGTGTTTCGCGATGACCTTGCGGCAGGGGTGGCCCGACCTGCGCCGGGTGACACCGAGTTTGTTGTGTCTTTGCGCCGTGCAAGGCTCAAGCTTGCGGCTCGTCAGCAATAGCGACGCGCCAATCAAGAGGGTTGGCCGGGCGGCGGGTTGGCCCTATCTGTAGCACAGCGCAAATTCAGGTCCCCCCATGCCCAATATTCCTTTCTTCGACGGTCACAACGATACGCTGCTCAAGCTGTGGATGGCGGAGGGGGCGGATAAGGAAAAACCGTTTATCGAGGGCATGGCGGGGGCGCATATCGACCTGCCGCGAGCCAAGGTCGGGGGGATGGTCGGTGGATTTTTCGCGATGTTCCCGCCGCCGCTGAGGGAGGGCCCCCCGCCGGTGGCTGGAGTGCTGAGCGACAAGCTGCCGCCGCAACTGGCCTGGGCGGATGCGCAGGTGTCGACCACCGGCATGGCGTCGATTCTGCTGCGGCTGGAGCGGGCGGGGGCGCTGGCGGTTTGCCGCAGTGCTGGCGAACTGCGCGCCGCGATCGAGGCGGGGACGCTGGCATCGGTGTTCCACATCGAGGGCGCCGAGGCGATCGATACAAATTTCCGGTCGCTGGATGTGCTCTATGCCGCCGGGCTGCGGTCGGTCGGGTTGGTGTGGAGCCGCGCCAATGCGTTCGCGACCGGGGTGCCGTTCCGGCACAATGTCGATCCCGATATTGGGCCAGGGCTGACCGAGGCCGGCAAGGAACTGGTGCGGGCGTGCAACCGCATGGGCGTGATGCTCGATATGTCGCATCTCAATGCGGCAGGGTTCCGCGATGTGGCGGCGATCAGCGACAGGCCAATCGTGGCGACGCATTCCAATGTGCACGCGATCTGCCCGCATGCGCGCAATCTGGTGGATTGGCAGCTCGCCGCGATTGCGGAAAGCAAGGGCGTGGTGGGGCTGAACTATGCCGTCGGGTTTTTGCGGCCGGATGGGAAGTTCATCGCCGATACCGAGATCGAAGTGATGGTGCGCCATGTCGATGCGCTGGTGGAGGCGCTGGGCGAGGATGGCGTGGCGCTGGGATCGGATTTCGACGGGGCGATGATGCCTGCGGCGATCGGGGACATCACCGGCGTGCAGAAGCTGCTGCAGGCGCTGCTGGACAAGGGCTATGGCGAGGAGCTGGTCGGCAAGATCGCGCTGGGGAACTGGATGTCGGTGCTGGAGCGGACGATCGGGTAGAACCCCTCACCCTGACTATTCTGCTGAACGCAGAATAGTCTGTCCCTCTCCCGCAAGGGGAGAGGGGTGACGACTGAGGGTTCAGTGCTGTCCCCTTCTCCCCTTGCGGGAGAAGGTGCCCGAAGGGCGGATGAGGGGTGCTCCTCGGACCTAGAACGGCACGTCTTCGTCGGCGACGGTCGTTTTTTTGGCTGCGGGCTTCTTGGCAGCAGGCTTTTTAGCCGCCGTCGTCGTGGCCTTCTTTGCCGCCGGCTTCTTGGCGGCAGCCTTTTTCGCCGGGGCCTTCTTGACCTTTGCGCCGGTGGCTTCGGCGCGGGCGGCGATCCAGCCGAGAGCCTGCTCCAGTGTCACGGCTTCTGGGGCCACGTCCTTGGGGATGGTGGCGTTGATCTTGCCCTGGTTGACATAGGGACCGTATTTGCCGCCGCGGACGGTGATGGGGCCGTTATCGTGCTCGAAGGTCGCGATGGCGGCTACGGCCGAGCCACCGCGCTTGAAGCCGCCAGCGGCCTTTTGGGCGAGCAGGTCGACGGCGCGGTTGAGGCCGACGGTGAAGATCTCTTCGACGTCCGGCAGGTTGGCATATTTGCCGTCATGCAGGATGAACGGGCCGTAACGGCCGAGGCCAGCCACGATAGGCAGGCCGCCATCGGGGTGCAGGCCGACATCGCGCGGCAGCGAGAGCAGTTGCAGGGCCTTATCGAGTGTCAGCGCCGTGGGCTCCCAGCCCTTGGGCAGGGATGAGCGCTTGGGCTCCTTGCCATCGCCGAGCTGGACATAGGGGCCAAAACGGCCGGTCTTGAGGTGGACTTCCTCGCCCGAAGCGGGATCGGTGCCCAGGATGCCATCGCCGGCGGCGGCTTCCGAGGACTGGCCAGTGGCGGCGTCCGAAAGCTGCATGGTGTGCTTGCATTCGGGATAGTTCGAGCAGCCGATGAAGGCGCCGTATTTGCCCAGTTTCAGCGAGAGCTGGCCAGTGCCGCAGGTGGGGCACAGCCGGCGGTCGCCGCCATCGGGCTTGGGCGGGAAGATGTGGTCCTGCAGCAGGTCGTTGAGTGCGTCGAGCACCTCGGTGACGCGAAGGTCCTTGATTTCCGCGGTGTGGCGCGAGAACTCGGTCCAGAAATCGCGCAGCACGGTCTTGTAGTCGATCTCGCCGGCCGAGACTTGGTCGAGTTGCTCTTCGAGATTGGCGGTGAAGCCGTATTCGACATAGCGGTTGAAGAAGCTCTCAAGGAACGCCGTGACGATGCGGCCGCGATCCTCGGGATGCAGCGCCTTGCCTTCGAGCTTGACGTAGTCGCGGTCCTTGAGGGTGGTCAGGGTCGCCGCATAGGTGGACGGCCGGCCGATGCCGAGCTCTTCCATCTTCTTGATCAGGCTGGCTTCGGAATAGCGCGGCGGCGGCTGGGTGAAATGCTGCTCGATCTCGACGGCCTGCAGTTTGGGCTTGTCACCGACCGCGAGGGCGGGGAGTTCGCGGCTGTCCTCGTCGACCTCGTCCTCATCCGACTTGGCCTCGACGCCGTAGAGCGCGAGGAAGCCGGGGAAGGTGACGACCGAGCCGATGGCGCGCAGTTCGACGGCGCGGCCGGGGACGTTGACGGCGATATCGACGGTGGTGCGGTCGATTTCGGCGGACTTCATCTGCGACGCCAGAGTGCGGCGCCAGATCAGGCCGTAGAGCTTGGACTGGTCAGCATCGAGATGCAGTGCCTCGGGCTTCTTAAACATATCGGTCGGGCGGATGGCCTCGTGCGCCTCCTGGGCGTTCTTGGCCTTGGTCTGATAGATGCGCGCCTTTTCCGGCAGGTAGTCGTCGCCATAGAACTTGCCGATGGCGCTGCGGGCCATGGCGATACCCTCGGGGGCCATCTGCACGGCGTCGGTTCGCATATAGGTGATCAACCCGTCCTCGTAGAGGCGCTGGGCGATCTGCATGGTGCGCGACGGGCTGAGGCCAAGGCGCGAGGAAGCGTCTTGCTGCAGGCTCGACGTGGTGAAGGGTGCATACGGATTGCGCTTGGTCGGCTTCTTGTCGACGGAGGAGACGTTGAACTGGCCGGCTTCGATCAGCGCCTTCAGTTCGGCGGCGTTCTCGCCGGTCTTGATGCCGAGCTTGTCGGTCTTCTTGCCATCGACGGAATAGAGGCGGGCGAGGAAGCTCTTGCCGGCCTGGGCCAGCTTGGCTTCGACCGACCAATATTCATCGGCCTTGAACTTTTCGATTTCGGATTCGCGATCGCAGACGATGCGCAGGGCAACCGACTGCACGCGGCCGGCCGAACGAGAGCCCGGCAGCTTGCGCCACAGAATCGGCGAGAGGGTGAAGCCGACGAGGTAGTCGAGCGCGCGGCGCGCCAGATAGGCATCGACCAGGGGCTGGTCGATATCGCGCGGAATCAGCATCGCGGCGGTGACGGCATCCTTGGTGATGGCGTTGAACAGCACGCGGCGGACGGGTGTGTCCTTCTTGAGCGCCTTTTTCTGGCGCAGCACATCGAGCACGTGCCAGGAAATGGCTTCGCCTTCGCGATCCGGATCGGTTGCGAGGATCAGTTCATCGGCGCCCTTGAGGGCGTTGGCAATGTCGGCAATGCGCTTCTTGGAGGCGGTATCGACCTCCCAGGACATGGCAAAATCTTCGTCGGGACGCACCGAGCCGTCCTTGGCCGGCAGATCGCGGACATGGCCGAACGAGGCCAGGACTTCGTATCCTGAACCCAAATATTTGTTGATTGTCTTGGCTTTAGCCGGACTCTCAACGACCACGACCTTCATGAATTACCCAATCCGCACACGTCTTCTGGAAGTGGCGCAACATGGTGAAGCCGAGCGGGCGTGTCAACGGGATGAAATGAGGGTGTGGGATGCTCTCTCTTAGAGAGAGGAAAATTTGGGGCCCTACTTGTACCGCAGTGCCACCAATTGCCCGCTGGACCATTCGATCTCGCCGGCCAGATCCAGTTCGAGCAGCAGCATCTGGATGACGCCGACCGACAGCCCCGTCTGCCTGATGATCTCGTCAACCTCCACCGGCGTGGTGCTGAGCGCGGAGAGCAGGCGCGACTTGTCACTGTCGCTCGGTGCTTCGGCGGATTGTGCCTCGGAAAAATCGGGCTCCCAATCGGGATCGAACAGCGCGTTGCGGGCCGGATCGGCGCCGCCGAGCGATTCGATGATGTCAGCGGCATTTGTGATCAGCTTGGCGCCCTGCTGGATCAGGGCGTTGCCGCCTTCGGCGCGCGGATCGAGCGGAGAGCCGGGGACGGCGAAGACGTCGCGGTTTTGTTCGAGGGCGAGGCGGGCGGTGATCAGGGAGCCGCTGCGCTTGGCGGCTTCGACGACGACGATGCCGAGGGAGAGGCCGGACACCAGCCGGTTGCGGCGGGGGAAATCGCGGGCGCGGGGCTCCCAGCCGAGCGGCATTTCGGTGAGGAGGGCGCCGCCATTGTCGAGAATGTCATGGGCGAGGGGAATGTTCTCGTCGGGATAGATCTTGTCGAAGCCGCCCGCGAGGACGGCGATAGTGCCGGTGGTCAGGCTGGCGCGATGGGCGGCGGTGTCGATGCCGCGGGCGAGACCCGAGACGATGGTGTAGCCGCGCTCGCCGAGATCGAGCGCCAGCATGCGCGTCATCTTGATCCCGGCGGAGGATGCGTTGCGAGCGCCGACCATGCCGACGGTACGGGCCCAATCGAGATTTTCGCCACCGGCCATGGTGACCAGCGGTGGCGAGGCGGGGATATAGTTGAGCAGATTGGGATAATCGGCTTCGCCAGTCGCGACGAGTCTCGCGCCGAACCGTTCGAGGCCGGCCAGTTCGTCCTCAGCCTGCATCTGGGTGGTAATGCGGGGAGCCGTGCCGGTGCGCTTGAGCAGGCCGGGCAGGGCCTCGATGGCAGCGTCGGCCGAGCCGAAGCGGTTCAGCAATTGGCGAAAGGTAACGGGGCCGACATTTTCGGTGCGGATCAGCCGAAGCCAGGCCGTGCGTTGCGAGCGCGTCAGGACCAGGCCTGGCGCGACGAGGCTCACGCCGTGGGGGCTTTCTTCTCCGAGCCGATCTTGGGCTCGGTATTGTTGAGCAGGCGCGCGATATTGGCCCGGTGCTGGTAGAACAGCAAAATCGCCATCAAGGCTACGGTGGCGGCCAGCCATTCATCGACCACCACATAGGCAAAAATCGGGGCCGTCGCGGCGGCGGTCAGGGCGGCCAGAGAGCTCATCTTACGGGCGAAGGCGATGACCAGCCAAACGGCGCAGAAAATCAGGCCCACGGGCCACGACAGGGCCAGCAGCGAGCCGATCATCACGGCGACGCCCTTGCCGCCCTTGAAATTGAGCCAGACCGGAAAGCAATGGCCGAGGAAGGCGAAGATGGCGCAGACCATGCCCGCTTGCTCGCCCCAGAAATAGAGGGCAAACAACACTGGTAGCGCAGCCTTGCCGGCGTCGAGAATGAGCGTGGCGGCGGCGAGCCAGCGATTGCCGGTGCGCAGTACATTGGTGGCGCCGATACTGCCGGAGCCGATAGCGCGGACGTCACCCAGGCCGGCGGCGCGGGTGAGCAACAGGCCGAACGGCACCGAGCCGCAAAGATAGCCGAGGACGGCAGCGTAAAGAAAAGTGATGGTCACGAGGTCTCCTCGGCGAAGGTGTGGACGGTTTGGCCGCCCACGATGGTTCGCATCACCTTGCCAGCAAGTCGCGCGCCTTCAAAGGCGGTATTTCGCGAGCGCGAGTGGAAATCGCGTTCGGCCACCTGCCAGGGATAGTCGAGATCAAAGAGGATGAGGTCGGCCGGTGCGCCTTTT
The DNA here is from genome assembly GCF_028290625.1 of Devosia sp. Taxonomy (GTDB): domain Bacteria; phylum Pseudomonadota; class Alphaproteobacteria; order Rhizobiales; family Devosiaceae; genus Devosia. The sequence continues at coordinate 150,062 of NZ_JAQGJM010000030.1, read as the reverse complement.
GCAATGCGGCCGGAGGGGAGGCCGAGGATTTGCGCCGGGCGGAAGGTCATGGCGCGCAGCACGGTCATCAGGTCGACATCGCGCGAATGGACGAGCCGCAGGGCGGCGGCGAGCAGGGTTTCGAGGCCAATGGCCCCGTCAGAGGCTTCGGCGAAGGGCATGCGCTTGACCTCGCTATCCTGCGGATCATGGTCCGAATGGATGGTGTCGATGACGCCGGAGCGAAGGCCCTCGATCATGGCCTGGCGGTCGTCCTCAGTGCGGAGCGGCGTCGCCAGCTTGAAGAATGTGCGGTAGCGGCCGATGTCGTTTTCGTTGAGCGACAGGTTATTGATCGAGATGCCGCAGGTGATCTTTTTGGACCGGCGCTTGGCTTCGCGGACCAGCGAGGCCGAATAGGCGGTCGAGATTTGCGCGGCGTGGTAGCGGGTGCCGGTCAGCACGGCCAGTTGCAGGTCGCGGGCCAGGGGGATGGTTTCGGCTTCGAGCGGAATACCGCGCAAGCCCAGAATGGTGGCGAAGAGGCCCTCGTTCATCACTCCGTCGCCGGTCAGTTCGCGGTCGGCGACGTGGTGGATGATCTGCATGTCATAGTTGGCGGCGTAGCTGAAGGCGGTGCGCAGCAGCGAATTGGACTGGATCGAGCGGCGGCCATCGGTGAGGCAGACGGCGCCGGCCTCCTTGAGCAGGCCGAATTCGGTGATCTCGGAGCCGTTGAGGCCCTTGGTGATGGCACCGGCAGGCAGGATATTGACCTTGCTGGTGGCACTGGCCCGGCGGATCAAGAAATCGATTAGCGCGCCATCGTCCACCACGGGGGTTGTGTCCGGCATCATGACGAAGCTGGTAATGCCACCGGCAGCGGCGGCTTCGCCGGCCGACTGCAGGGTTTCGCGATATTCCTTGCCGGGCTCGCCGGTGAAAACGCGCATGTCGATCAGGCCTGGGGCGAGAATCAGCCCCTTGGCATTGATGACTTCTGCATCCTCGGGCACGCCGACGGGGCCGCCCTGAACGATATCGGCTATGACGCCGTTTTCGATCAGCACCGCACCTTGATGATCGGTCATGGAGCCCGGATCGACGATGCGGGCATTTTCGATGAGGACGGGCCGGCTCATGACTGGTCTCCGGCAGGCAGCAGCGCATCGAGCACGGCCATGCGCACGGCGACGCCCATTTCGACCTGTTCGTTGATGACCGATTGCACACCGTCGGCAATGGCGGGATCGATCTCGACGCCGCGATTCATCGGGCCGGGATGCATGACGATGGCGTCGGGCTTGGCGAAGCCGAGCTTTTCGGCGTCGAGGCCGTAGAAGCGATAATATTCGCGGACCGAGGGGATCATGCGGCCATTGGCGCGCTCATGCTGCAGGCGCAGCATCATCACCACATCAGCGCCGGCCAGGCCCTCGCGCATGTCGGTGAAGACCTCTGTGGCCAGCGATTCGATGCCGGCTGGCAGCAGGTTGCGTGGGGCGATGACGCGGGTTCGCACGTTCAGTGCGCCGAGCAGGAGCAGGTTGGAGCGGACGACGCGGGAATTGGCGATATCGCCGCAGATGGCCACGGTGAGACCCGAAATGCGGCCTTTGTGGCGGCGGATGGTGAGGGCGTCGAGCAGGGCCTGGGTGGGATGCTCATGGGCGCCGTCGCCGGCATTGATGACGGCGCAGCCGACTTTTTGGCTCAGGAGTTCGACGGCGCCGGCGGCTGAGTGGCGGACAACGATGACGTCGGGCCGCATGGCGTTGAGGGTGGAGGCTGTGTCGATCAGGGTTTCGCCCTTGGAGACCGACGAGGTCTTGACCGACATGTTCATCACCAGCGCGCCGAGGCGCTTGCCGGCGATTTCGAACGAGCCCTGGGTGCGGGTCGAGGCTTCGAAGAACAGGTTGATCTGGGTCTTGCCCGCCAGCGTGGGGAGCGTCTTGCGCTCCTGCCGGGAGACCGGGACCATGCGCTCGGCGCGGTCGAGCAGGTCGATGATCTCGTGCTGCTTCAGATCGGCAATCGAGAGCAGGTGGCGCTGCTGGAATGGGGGGAAATCGCCGGAGGAGGCGGTCGAGGTAGTCGAGGCTTTGCCTGGCGAAGCTTGGGCCATGCGCTCCCATCCGTATTGTTTGGTGGGGTTTACGGGAGGGGGGCGCGGGGGGCAAGGGGAATAATTTTATCCTCATGCCATAGCCTACGTCGCTTGACTACATTGAACAAATATAGAACATTAGAAGAACGGACGCAGACATAAGTACTGTATCTGATGTTCTAAAGTTTGCGGCAGCCATATCTCTAATTTGGGCAGCCTTTGCCCTGAAATTGGAGGTTGGAAGCGAACATGCCGCTGAAACGGGGCCGAGAGCAGATTAGAGGCAATACGTGGTCTGGCAGTGCGCAGATTTCGGTAGTTTTAGTTCTTCGCAATGTTGGAAGTGTCCTCGGGTCTTGCCGAAGATTGAAAGTGAAAGACCTTGGCGTACGATTGTCTGTCCGGTTCCTCGTTTATCTTAGCGCTGGCCGGCCGCTAGGCCATGCAGAACGTGGTCCTCGTAAGAGAAAAAACTCCGCGCATCCGGCGAGCCAAGCCGGAGAGCGGGCGACTTGTACGCGTAACGTGGACTGACAATGTCGTAGAAACAAAAGACCTGTTCCCACTTCTGGCAAATGATAGGTCCCTTGTTAGGCTCCGATCTAACGATAGCCTATTTTCGGCTTTGCGAGTTTCCCCTGAAGGAGACAGGATCATCTGGGATGGCAAGCTTTCGTTGACTGCGGTAGCGATCGCAAGGTTGCCTCGAATGAGCATGGACACAGAAGAGTTCAGGGCTGTGATGGCGGAGCTTCATCTGAGCTCGGATGGACTGGCGGCGCTGCTTGGACTTTCTCGCCGATCTATAACCGACTATCGCGGCGGGGGAGATATACCGAAGACTGTAGTGTTGGCTGTGCGATATTTAGCCGATCTGGCACGCATGTAGTCAGGTCTACCAGGCCGGTAGGAGGCGTGGTGGCGGCTTTCTAGTTGATTATCAGTTTCTTAGACGATCCAATGCGCCCTGCAGGATGTAGCTCGCGGCCAGCTTATCCACGACCTCGGCGCGTCGGTCGCGACGCATGTCCGCCTGGATCATCATGCGGGTCACCGCGCTGGTGGATAGCCGTTCGTCCCAGAAGGCGATGGGCAGGGTGATGCGTTGCGCGAGGCTCCGGGCGAAGGCGCGGGTGGACTGCACGCGCGGGCCCTCGGAGCCGTCCATGTTGAGCGGCAGGCCCAGAATGACGGCGACGATGGCGTTTTGCGCGATGATTTCGTCCAGCCGGATGGCGTCGGCGGTGAATTTGGTGCGCTTGATGGTTTCGAGCGGGGTCGCCGAATAGCGCATGCCGTCGGAGATGGCGACGCCGATGGTCTTGGTGCCCAGATCGAGCCCCATGATGCGGCCGGTCGCGGGGATATTGGCCAGCGGATTGGCGAATTCGTCGTCGGACATGAGGTCTCGGCTTTGTGTGATCGAGACCGTCCTATAGTTTGTGGGCAAATTTGGCGACTGGATTCGATTGATGAAACTGACCTGGTTCGGCGGCACGACGATGCGAGTGCATATCGGCGGGGCGATGCTGGTGATCGACGCGGAGGGGGCGCCCGCGGGAATCGATCGGGCGGAGTTGGTGTCGGGTGCGGATCGGCAGGTGTCGTTTGCGGACCTGGTTGGGCTGGAAGCCATCGATCCGGCGCGGTGGGTGCCGCGCAAGGTGTCAGCGCTGATTGATGAGAGCGACGTGCCGGCGGTAGCGGTGTATCGGGCGGGTGACAAGGCTATCCTACTGGATGCGGTGGGTGAGCAACCGCTGCTGATCGTGACCGGCGCAGTCGAGCGCATGGGACGTTGGGCGGGGAATGCGGTGGTCGTCGTCGCAGGGGCGCCCGAGGCGTTGCCGGAGCTGGCGGCCAATGTGCTGGAAGCCTTGGCGCCGAAGTTGATCGCGGTAGCCGGGCCGGAAGCGGCGGTAGACGCGGTGATTCTGCGGGTGAAGGACCTGCTGGACGGCACCGGGCTGATGGCGCTGGAGCCGGGACTGGCGCTGGAGGTATAGCGCGGCTCTCGACCAACCTTGCCTACCCGCGGACTTGATCCGCGGGTCTTTTTCAGTTTGGCACATGCCGATAGTGGCCCGCGGATCAAGTCCGCGGGAAGGGCGGTGGGGGTGGCGGTATGGTGGCAATCGTCGAAGATTGGTCGCACATGTTGCAACTTCACGCGCGCCGTTGTTAAAAGCGCATCACTTCCCAAGCCTGGAGACAAGCCATGTCGGTCGACGCCGCAACCGTAAAGCGCATTGGGCGCCTGGCGCGCATTCGTATCGAAGAGAACGAAGTGGCGACTTATCAGGACGAGCTCAATACGATCCTGGGCTTCGTCGAGCAGCTCAGCGAGGTGGATGTGACCGGCGTCGAGCCGATGACCTCGGTGACGCCGATGGTGCTGCGCCGACGTGATGACGTGGTGAGCGATGGCGGTTACCCGGAGCGCATCGTCGCCAATGCGCCGCTGAGCGAAGACAATTTCTTCATGGTGCCCAAGGTGATCGAGTAGATCATGGCCGTGACGGTCGCCATCGAGACGCCGTTGCAGGACGATGTGCGCCGTCTGGTCGCGCAGTTGAACGAGCATTTGTTGCCTCTGTCGCCGCTGGAATTCCAGTTCAAGATGACGGTGGAGCAGATGGCCGATGCGGCGACGACGGTGTTCGTGGCGCGCGACGCGGCCGGCGCGGCAATCGGTTGCGGGGCGCTCAAGCTGGCCGACGACGGGACTGCCGAAGTCAAGCGCATGTTCACCGATCCGGCAGTGCGCGGGCAGCGGGTGGGCTCGGCGTTGCTGGCGGCGATCGTGGCGCAAGCGCGCGACAAGGGCGTTTCGCGCCTGATGCTGGAAACGGGCACCGGCCCGGGCTTCGACGGCGCTCACCGGCTCTACACCCGCAGCGGATTTACCCCGCGCGGGGCATTTTATGACTATCCCGATAGCGAATGGTCGGCATTCTTCGAGATGCCCCTCAACATGGAACAGCCGGCGTGAAAAAATTTGGAATTGCGACGGCGTTGATGCTGGTGAGTGTTGGGACGGCGATGGCCGACCAGTATGACGCGGTTTATGTCTCGGATCCCGCGGTGTGCGAGCGTGCTGGCGAGGCGGATATGGGCCAAGTCCTGTTCGACCTGAAGGCCGCGGCGGTGTCGCCGCGCGTCGGCATCTGGATGGGCGAACTCGGCTGCAAGCTGGTCGATACCCACATGAATGCTTCGAACTGGGGCACGGACGAGGTCTATGCCACGGCGCGCTGCGACGGGCCCTATCTGGCGTTCATCGACAATGTCGTGGTGACCTCGGATTCGAGCAATATCAACCTGGCCTGGGGCGACCGCGAAGGCACGCCGCCCGCTATGGTGGAAATCCTGTCAATGAAGCATGGCGACAGCACCGATGCCGAGCGCGACCCGGAGAGCTATGCCGGCGTCTATACGCAGTGCGAGGCGCTGACCCCGGCGGATTTCATCAAATGATCAAAGCGATAGCGAGCATGGTGCTGTTGGGCCTGCTGACCGTGTCGGTGGGCGCGCAGGAGCTGAGCGTGGACAAGTCCAAGCTCTACGTCACCGATCCGGCGGCTTGCCAGAAGCTGCAGGATGTTGGCGTCGACGCCTTCAACGACACGGATTTTCTGGCAATGTCGTTGACCGACGGCATCCAGGGCATGGAATTTCACTGCAACTTCATGGATGTGAAGGGGCAAAAGGGCAGCAGCTTCCTGTTTGTCTCCGCGGTTTGCGAAGCGCCCGGCGAAGTCTATCCCGATACGCTGTCGATCAGTCCTTATGACGAAACCACGGTGCAGGTGGTGTCCAGCTACGACGCGATGATGGTCTCGTCGGGCAATCTTGAACCACCCGGGCCAACCACCAATCCCGGCGTTACCCTGTATCACCGCTGCGACAATCTGAGCGAGTTACCCCGTTGACCGATCTGACCAAACTGAGCCTCGTCGAAGCCCGCAAGGGCCTGGCCGCAAAATCCTTCACCTCCACCGAGCTGACGGGCGCCTATCTGTCTGCCATCGAGGCCGCCAATCCGGCGCTCAACGCCTATGTGGCGGTGACGGGCGAGCAAGCGTTGAACATGGCCAAGGCCAGCGATGAAAAGCTCGGCAAGGGCGAGGGCGGGGCGCTGGAAGGCATTCCGCTGGGCATCAAGGACCTGTTTGGCACCAAGGGCGTGCATACGCAGGCGGCCAGCCACATTCTCGATGGCTTCAAGCCGGAATATGAATCTACCGTCACGAGCAATCTGTGGCGCGACGGCGCGGTCATGCTGGGCAAGCTCAACATGGACGAGTTCGCCATGGGCTCTTCCAACGAGACGTCGTATTATGGGCCGGTGATCAGTCCGTTCCGGGCCGAAGGCAGCAATGCCAATCTGGTGCCGGGTGGCTCGTCGGGTGGCTCGGCAGCGGCGGTTTCGGCCTGGCTCTGTGCCGCCGCGACGGCGACCGATACCGGCGGCTCGATCCGGCAGCCGGCGGCCTTCACCGGCACTGTCGGGATCAAGCCGACCTACGGGCGCTGCTCGCGTTGGGGCGTGGTGGCGTTTGCCTCCTCCCTGGACCAGGCGGGACCGATCGCGCGCACCGTCGAAGATGCGGCCGTGATGATGACATCGATGTCGGGCTTCGATCCCAAGGATTCGACCAGCGCTCAGTTGGCGGTGCCAGACTTTGCCGCTGCCGTCGAACGCGGGGTCAAGGGGCTGACCATTGGCGTTCCGCGCGAATATCGCATGGACGGCATGCCCGCCGAGATCGAAAAGCTCTGGCAGCAGGGTCTCGATTGGTTGCGTGCCGAAGGCGCGACAGTGCGCGATATCTCGCTACCGCACACCAAATATGCGCTGCCCGCCTATTACATCGTGGCACCGGCCGAGGCGTCGTCAAACCTCGCGCGCTATGACGGTGTTAAATACGGGCTGCGTGTATCTGGCCGCGATATCACCGATATGTATGAGCTGACGCGGGCTGCCGGCTTTGGTCGCGAGGTCAAGCGCCGCATCATGATCGGTACATACGTGCTGTCTGCAGGTTATTTTGATGCCTATTATGTGCAGGCACAGAAGGTGCGCACGCTGATCAAGAAGGACTTCGAGGACGCGTTCAACGCTGGGGTCGATGCGATCCTGACGCCAGCGACGCCCTCCGCGGCCTTTGGCATTGGCGACGAGGACATGGCCAGCGATCCGGTCAAGATGTACCTCAATGACGTGTTCACCGTGACCGTCAACATGGCCGGGCTGCCGGGCATTGCGGTGCCTGCCGGCAAGGACGGGCAGGGGCTCCCCCTGGGCCTGCAGTTGATCGGCAAGCCGTTCGACGAGGAAACCCTGTTCGCCGCCGCCCGGGTGATCGAGCGCAGCGCGAACATGGATTTTTCACCGAAGCCCTGGTGGTGATTCGCCAGGCGGCGTTCGACGACGCGGTTCGCGCTGGCGAGGTCATCGAGGGCGAGGACCTGTTCGAGATAGACTGGCGCGACCTGCCGAGCGGGCAGTTGCGCCTGCGCAATTGCCAGCTGCGCGATGGCGCGCTGGCCGGGGCCGAACTCAACGAGTCGGTATTCGAGGATGTAACCTTCCTCAACTGCAAGTTCATCAAGGCCGACCTGGTCAATGTCAAATTCACCCGTTGCGTGCTGTTCGACAGCGATGCGCGCAAGGGCTGCGATTTCGCCGATGCGCAATTGCGTGGTGCGCATTTTATCGAGTGCAACCTGTCGCTGGCGCGGTTTGCCGGGGCTAATCTGCATGGCCTGACCCTGGAACGCTGCAAGGCCTCGGGCGCCGATTTCGAGGATGCCAGTTTCGTGCGCAAGAGTGGGCGCAATAGCGTGGCGGCAGGGCGGTTCATCGATAGCGCGCTGGACTTTGCCAATTTCCGCGGCGTGGTGCTGGAGGATTGCGATTTCGCCGGCAGCAGTCTGCGGCAGGTGGATTTTTCGCGCACCAGTCTCAGCAAGACTGGGTTTCGCAAGGCCGATCTGTCGGCGGCGATCGTCGATGAAGCGGACATGGACGGGGCCGACCTGCGCGACGCGGTGGTCAGTGGGCTCGACCTAACGCGGGCGCGCAATCATGCCGGCATCAAGGTCAGCGAGTCGCAACTCAGCGCTCTTGTTGGCCCCTTCGGCCTGCGCGTCTTTCCCGACTGAACGGGCGCGCGCCTTGATTGGCGGGCCCATGAGCGCTATGTGCGCAGTCAATATGGAATTCCGGCGGGCTAAGGCGCGCCGATGTTTGGGTGATTGGGATGGCCGTGGATATCTTTACTTCGCTCGATTGGTCCGAGCCGCCCAAGGATATGAGCAAGCCGTTGCAGGCGCTGTGGTGGCTCAAGAAGGGTAGTTTGCGCGTTGGTCCCGAATGGGAGCAGGCGCATAATATCGTGCAGGCGATGGAGGGCGTGCAAGCGTTCGACTGGGTGCATGCGCTGATGCACTGGATCGAAGCCGACATGGGCAATGCCGATTATTGGTATCGCCGCGCGGGGAAAAAGCGGGCAACGGCCAGCGTTAGTGCCGAGTGGGAGCATATCGCGGCGGCCCTGAGCGACGTGACGCGGCATTGAGGATGCACTGATCTTCAGGTGATGCCGGTCTGCAAATGTCGGCTTGCTGCGCTCCGGTGCTCGCGTACCAATGTACGCTCCGCTCCGGTGCTCCCAACCCACCATTTTCGACTCGGCCTGACCTGAAGCTCAGCACATCCTGCGGTGCCTTCCTCACCGGTTGTCATATTCACTTCGCACCAGCTCCAGCCCTCGCCGGGTGATGCGGTAGGGCTGGCCACCCGACGACTTGATTGCCTTTTTGGCCTTGAGCTTCTTGAACAGCACCAGGCTGCAATCGCTCAAGAGCCAGCCTTCGCGATTGAAGAATTCCAGTCCAGTTATCTTGCCAGCTTCGTTCTTGAGCAGCGCGATGCGGCCGCCCTGCGCCAGCGCGTGCAGCACGCGCTGTTCGTTTCGAGAGATATCCATGGTGAGTGTCGGCCCGAAAGCGGGCGGCTGAAAACCAAGCCCGCGAACAAACAGAGGCGCTCGCCGGCATCACGCTCGGCGGCGACTGGTTCATTCATGCCCCGTCGCGCAGTGGGACGGGGCTCTAGCGGGTCTCAGACTTGGTAGACATGAAGGCATAACCTTGTTTGCCCGCCCTCTATAGCGCCGGCTGGGGCCGGTTTCCAGATTGGCAGATAGTGGCGGTTGAAATCGACGCCAAGCCGGTGCAAACCAGCAACAACCGAATTCTGCGAACTGGATGCCGCCGTGACCGCTCAGAAGCAACCCGCCCAATGTGAAACCAAAGAGGATGTCCGCCTCGAGATCGACCGGGTGGACCAGGCGCTGTTGGCGCTGTTCGCCGAGCGGCACCAGTATGTGACGCGGATGGCCGAGATTAAGACCGATCCGCACGAGGCGCGCGACCCGGTGCGGATCGAGGCGATCATCGAGAAATTACGGACCCGCAGTTTGGCTCTTGATCTCGACGAGGATCAGGCCGAACTTATCTGGCGGACCCTGATCGATTGGAATATCAATTACGAGAAGGGCATCATCGCGGCGCGCCGCCGCGCCGAATAGTGGAGAAACGGCCATGTCCGGCATCCTCATCCGCAAAGCCGAGAGCGAAGATGCCCGCCGGCTGGCCGATATTGCCTATCGCGCCTGGGAAAGCAGTATTTTGCCCCTTTTGACCGAGCGGCCCGGCATGCGCGAGGCCGAGCAGCGCCGGCTGGCACAAGTGGTTTCGGAAACGCTTGGTCGGATTTCCGTGGCCGAAGTCGATGGCGTCGTCGTCGCCTGGTGCTCGCGCGCGGCCAAGCGGGCCTATATTCCGTTCCTGTTCGTGATGCCCGAATTGCAGGGCAATGGTCTGGGCAGCATGTTGCTGCGACGCGTCGAGACCATCCTCGAGCTGGAAGGCGCTGATCGGGTGCAGCTCGAAACGCCCGCCGACAATGTGCTGGCAGTGCGGTTCTACGAAAAGCAGGGTTATCGAATTCTCGCGATGCGGCCCGACGGGCGCGCGGCGCACGAGCCGTTCATGAGCGTGCGGCTGGAAAAGGTGCTGAGCCCGTTTGTCGGGGTCATCGACGACGAGGACTGAGGGCAGGCCAGCGCCACCTCGTCCTGCCTTCCCGCGGACTTGATCCGCGGGTCTCTACCAACCTGGTGAATGCTGATGGTGGCCCGCGGATCAAGTCCGCGGGAAGGACGGTGGGTGGGAGAGATTATGTCCCTGTTCCGAGTTTCCGTTGCATCTAACGCCGCCAATAAGTAAGCACTTACGTACATTTTGCCTTCCCGCCAGGACGACCAATTGACCCTTATCGATACGCGCACGCCCAATCCGAAAAGCTTCATCGCCGGTTCGACCGGTGACTGGGAAATCGTCATCGGCATGGAAGTGCATGCGCAGGTGACCAGCGAGAGCAAGCTGTTCTCGGGGTCCTCGACGCTGTTCGGCAATCCGCCCAACGCTAACGTGTCGTTCGTCGACGCGGCGATGCCCGGCATGCTGCCGGTCATCAACGAGGAATGCGTGCGCCAGGCTGTGCGCACCGGCCTGGGGCTCAAGGCGCAGATCAACAAGCGCAGCGTGTTCGATCGCAAGAACTACTTCTATCCAGATCTGCCGCAGGGCTATCAGATCAGCCAGTTCAAGGACCCCATCGTCGGCGAGGGCAAGGTTTTCCTCGACATGGGCGAGGATGGCGAAATCGAGATCGGCATCGAGCGGCTGCATCTGGAGCAGGACGCCGGCAAGTCGATCCACGACCAGCATCCGAACATGAGCTTCGTCGACCTCAACCGTTCCGGTGTCGCGCTGATGGAAATCGTCAGCAAGCCCGATCTGCGTTCTTCGGAAGAGGCCAAGGTGTACCTGTCCAAGCTGCGCACGATCCTGCGCTATCTGGGCACCTGCGACGGCAATATGGAGCAGGGCTCCATGCGCGCCGACGTCAACGTGTCGGTGCGCCGTCCAGGTGGCGAATTCGGCACGCGTTGTGAAATCAAGAATGTGAACTCGGTACGGTTTGCCGGGCAGGCGATCGAGTACGAGGCACGCCGGCAGATCGATATTCTCGAAGATGGTGGCAGCATCGACCAGGAAACCCGCCTGTTCGATCCCAAGCTGGGCGAGACGCGCTCGATGCGCTCCAAGGAAGAGGCGCACGACTATCGCTATTTCCCCGATCCCGACCTGTTGCCGCTGGAGTTCGACCAGGCGTTCATCGACGCGCTGGCGGCCAAGCTGCCGGAACTGCCGGATGAGAAGCAGGCGCGTTTCATCAGCGATTACGGCGTTTCAGCCTATGACGCGATGGTGCTGACGCTGGACCGCGAAGCCGCCGATTTCTACGAGACCACCGTCAAGTTCGGCGGCAAGGCGCGCGACGGCAAGCAGGTGGTCAACCTGATCATGGGTGACCTCTCAGCCTATGCAAACACCCAGCAGGTATCTTTCGCCGAAACCCACGTGACGCCGAGCCAGATCGCCGGCATCGCCGACCTGGTCGCTGATGGCACCATCTCGACCAAGATTGCCAAGGACGTGCTGGCGCTGATCCTGACCGAGGAAAAGGCGGCCGATCCGGCCGAGCTGATCGAGCGCCGCGGCCTCAAGCAGGTGACCGATCTGGGCGCCATCGAGGCGATCATCGACGAGATCATCGCCGCCAATCCCGATCAGGTGGCCAAGGTCCTGGCCAAGCCGACCATGATCGGCTGGTTCGTCGGCCAGGCGATGAAAGCCTCCGGCGGCAAAGCCAATCCGCAGGCGCTCAACGAGCTGATGAAGAAGAAGCTGGGGCTGGAATAGGACCATCGCCACAGGCGGGTTCGGCTTGTTTGCGGCGAATTAACCTAACTATCGCATTGTCGTCTCATTGCTCCGGCAAGGAGGCAGCTATGACGATTGCACAGGTACTTGATCGGTTCGATCGGGACGGCCAGGAATGGATGGCGGTCTGGGACTTCGACGCGGCGGAGAAATACGCTCTTGCAGTCGATGGAGACGTTCCCCGCGAAGGCGATTTCGTCGCGTTCGAGCGCAAACTGGACCGCGCGGCCGCTTGCCGAATAATTACGACAAACGCGATCGGCATCGAACATTAGCTGATGAACCTTTCATGTATTTCGCCTAACCTGAACGGGGTGGGGCGGGCATGAAACAGCCGGATGCTAAGTAAATTTGTCGGCGAGGCGGATGCCTATAATGGCCTGAGTGAACACAGCCTGCCGGCCGAAATTTTGCGGCTTGGCCGGGTAAACAGTCCTCATGGGCCATTGGTCGCAAATCTTGGCGACTGGACGGCGGGCGATCTCGTTCTATCGTCGGAACCAAGCCCGAATATCTTCAATCCCATCACCACGTATCAGAGATTTATTTATCCGGGCTGGGATGTGCATCGGTGGACCCATGTGGGGGTCTATGACGGCCGGGGGCTGATTTGGGACGCCAATCCCGATGCCAATATTCAGTCCCGATCGGTAACGGACTACCTGCTGAAGAAACCCGTGGTGAAATTGGTCCGGTTCAGACAAATGGCGCTTTCAGCTGCCGCGCTGGATGACGCCCTGATATCGCTGAGCAAGACGACTTACGACATGCCGTCGCTGGGATTATTGCTGCTTGCGCGCGTGCTTGGCATGGAAGATGCCAATACGGTCGTCAATTCGAATACCGAGACAGCGATTTGCTCGACATTTGTCGAGCGCGTGTATTGGCGGTGCGGCGTTAATTCGATTATTCCAAAAATTCGCATGCTGGTCCCCGCCGATTTTGCAGCTGACCCATCATTTTATACGGTGCCCATCCAATGGTGCCGTCCGTCAGCGGCTCCGTAACGCTCTTCGAAAACACGTATTGAACTCGACAGGTCAGGCCGCAGCGCGGCGGCCGAGCTTGAGGATGCGGCCGTCCAGCAGCAACAGGCCCAAAAAGATCACCGCCATACCGATCATGTGGACCGTCGCGAAGCGCTCGTGCAGCACCAGCACGCCGAGCAGGATCGCCGAGATCGGGGTGATGAAGGTATTGATCGAGAAATTGGTCGCTCCGACGCGCGGCAGCATGCGATACATCAACAGGAACGCGAAGCTGCTCGACAGCAGGCCGATGCCCAGCAAGGCGCCCCAGGTTTCGACGCGGGTAATGGTGGGGATGCCCTCGAAAATGAAGCCAAACGGCAGCGAGACGATGGCGGCCGCAGTCAGCGAACAGGCAGCGATGGTGGTGGGATCGACACTGCGCAGGCGCCGGGCATAGTTCAGCGTGAAGGCGTAGCACAGCGTCGCCAGCAGGCACGCGCCGATGGCCCAGAGCTGATTGGACGAGCCGCCGCTCAGCGAGGGCGAGGCCAAGATCGCTGCGCCGACAAAGCCGACCAGCACGCCCAGCGACTTGTTGATGGTGGCCCTTTCACCGCCCCGCCAGAAATGGGAGACGACCACGGTCATCAGCGGCGTCAGGGCGTTGATGACGCCGACGAGGCCGCTGGGAAGGTCCTGTTCGGCAAGGGGGAACAGCGCGAATGGGATGGCGTAGTTGAGCACGCCGAGGATCAAAAATTGCAGGTAAAGCACCGGTTCGCGCGGCAGCGTGCGGCGCGTGACGACGAAATAGGCCCAGCAGCCGAGGGCGCCGACCGTGACGCGCAGGGCCGAGACCCAGATCGGCCCGAGTTCGCGGATCAGGATTGCATTGAACAGGAACGAGCAGCCCCAAATGGCGCCAATAAGAATGATGAGCAGCCAGTCGCGCAGTGTCATGCCGATTCCCCACGATAAAATCGGAACCTAGGCCGGGCGAGAACAAAGGTCGAACCGATTTTGACGATGGGTGGGATTAAAATGGGTGATGGGGGCGGCAGAACCCCTCACCCTGCTTGCTCCGCTGAACGCGTCGCAAGCTGTCCCTCTCCCACAAGGGGAGAGGGTGACGACTGAGAGCTTTCGGTTCTTCCCTTCTCCCCTCGTGGGAGAAGGTGCCCGAAGGGCGGATGAGGGGGCTAGTGAGCTGAGATTTCCCCGGAAGCCAGCATGCGCAGCGCTTCGGGGTAAATCCGGTGTTCTTCAACCAGTATCCGCGCGGCCAGGGTGTCGGGCGTATCGCCGGGCAGGACAGGGACCTCTGCCGCGAGGATCGAGGCGCCTTCGTCGAGGCCGGGGGTGACGAAGTGCACGGTGCAGCCGTGGACGGTGGCGCCATCGGCCAGTGCGCGGGCGTGGGTGTCGAGGCCTTTGTACAGCGGCAGCAGCGAGGGGTGGATGTTGATCATCCGTCCGGCCCAGTGCAGCGTGAATTCGGGGGTCAGGATGCGCATGAAGCCGGCGAGGCAGACGATGTCGACCTCCCAGCTTTCCAATATGCGGGTCATCACGTCCTCGAACGCCTCGCGGCTGGGGAACTGGCTTTGGGCTAGCGAGCCCGTGGCCAGGCCTTGGCTGGCGGCCAGCGCGAGGCCAGGCGCGGCGGCGCGGTTGGAGAACACGCCAACGATCTCAGCCGGATAATCGGCGGCCTTGGCGGCCTCGATCAGCGCCTGCATGTTGGAGCCGCGGCCCGAGATCAGGATGCCGACGCGTTTGCGGCTCACAGCGCCAGCGCGCCCTGGAAGGTCACCGGCTCGCCCGTACGGGCGATGAGCTGGCCGACGACAGCGGCGGTTTCGCCGGCGGCGTTGAGTTGATCGACCAATTTTGCGGCATCCTCGGGCGCCACGGCGACCAGCATGCCGACGCCGCAATTGAAGGTGCGCAGCATTTCGCGCTCGCTCATGCCGCCAACCTTGGACATCCAGCCGAATACGCGCGGCACGGTGACCGCGGCCAGATCGACATGGGCGGCGAGATGATCGGGCAGCACGCGCGGAATATTGTCGATGAAGCCGCCGCCGGTGATGTGCGCCAGGGCCTTGATCGCAATGCCGGACTTGAGCGCGGCGAGGAGGGGCTTCACATAGATGCGGGTCGGCGTCAGCAGTGCTTCGGAGAGCGACTGACCGGGCGCGAAGGGCGCATCGGCGATCCAGGCCAGGCCCGATAGCTCGACAATCTTGCGGACCAGCGAATAGCCGTTGGAATGCACGCCGGAGGAGGCGATGGCGACCAAGATATCGCCTTCGGCGATATCGGCGCGCGGCAGAAGCGTGCCGCGTTCGGCCGCGCCAACCGCGAAGCCCGCCAGATCATAGTCATTGCCGTGATACATGCCCGGCATTTCGGCGGTTTCGCCGCCGATCAGGGCGCAACCGGCAATGCGGCAGCCCTCGGCAATGCCGGTGACGATGGCCGTGGCCTGCGCGACGTCGAGCTTGCCGGTGGCGAGGTAATCGAGAAAGAACAGCGGCTCGGCGCCCTGCACGATGATGTCGTTGACGCACATCGCCACCAGGTCCTGCCCGATAGTGGCGTGGTTGCCGGTCTCGATGGCGATCTTGAGCTTGGTGCCAACGCCGTCATTGGCGGCCACCAGAACCGGATCGATAAAGCCGGCGGCCTTGAGGTCGAACAGGCCACCGAAGCCACCGATTTCGCCGTCTGCACCGGGGCGGCGCGTGGAACGAACCGCGGGTTTGATCGCTTCCACAAGGGCGTTACCGGCATCGATATCGACGCCCGCCTGCTTGTATGAGAGTCCGTTTGGTGGCAGGTTTTGCGGGTCGGACATGGGCCTCAATGCCAAATTGGGGAAACCGGGCGCAACAGCGCGGATATAAGCTCAAGCGGTTGAACTTTGCAGCGCTGGCCGCTACGAGGCCTGATAGCTTCTCCACTGAACCGAAGCAAGGGTTGCCCGCCGCATGACACTGCGAAATCAAGTCCTGGTCTGGATTGGCCTCCTGGTTGCCCTGGTGCTGGTGTTGTGGGTGTTCCGCGCCATTCTGCTCCCCTTTATCGTTGGGGCGGCTTTGGCCTATCTGCTCAATCCGCTGGTGAACCAGTTACAGAAGTGGCGCATCAACCGCGCCTGGGCCACCACGATCGTGCTGCTGAGCGTGATTACCATTGTGGTCAGCATCTTCATCATGTTCGTGCCGCTGATCGGTCAGCAGATCATCGGGCTGATCCAGCGCCTGCCGCAATATGTGAGCGATCTGCAGGCGCTGTTTGCGCGCTGGTCTCCTGAAATCAACGCGTGGCTCGGGCCCGAGCGCGCTACCCAGCTGCAGGCCAGCATCAACGATCTGGCAGGGCAGGCGCTTGGCTTCATCGCCACCTTGCCTGGGGAGCTGGTCAATATCGGCCTGACCGGCGCCGCCGTCATCGGCTTCACCGTGCTCACGCCGGTGGTGGCGTTCTACCTGCTGCTCGATTGGGAAGGCATGGTTCACGGTATCGAAGGGCTGCTGCCGAAGGAGCACAAGGGCGAGATCGACATGATTCTCAAGGACATCGACAAGTCGATGGCCGGCGTGATCCGCGGGCAGGGCGGTGTCCTGTTGATCGATGCGGCATTCTACGCCACGGCCCTGAGCTTGATCGGGCTGAACTTCGGCCTCGTCGTCGGGCTCATCGCCGGCCTGATGAGCTTTATTCCTTTTGTCGGGTTCGTGCTGGGCTTCGGGCTGTCGGTCGGCATCGCCATCGTCCAGTTCTCCGGCGATCCGTTGATGGTGGGCATCGTCGCCGGCGTGTTCCTGTTCTGGCAGTTCATCGAGGGTAATATTCTGTATCCCAAGCTGGTCGGTTCCTCGATCAACATCAACCCGGTCTGGATGATGTTCGCGCTGCTCGCTTTGGGTGCGGTGTTTGGCTTTGTCGGCCTGCTGCTGGCCGTGCCTATGGCGGCCATCGCCTCGGTGCTGGTGCGCTACGGCGTGCGCAAGTACAAGGAAAGCACGCTCTACCTGGGTTCTGGTGGTACCGGTGGCGATCCTGGGCCGGTTTGACACAGAGGCGGAAAACCAGGTTTCTGGGCAGCTCCCGCTCGAACTCGGGCATGTGCCGGCGCATGGTGAAGGCGATTTCCTGGTCGGCGAGGGCAATGAGCTGGCCTATGGGCGCGTCCAGGCCTTCCCGCATTGGGGCGATCCGCTGACGCTGATCCTGGGGCCGGCCAAATCGGGCAAGTCGCATCTGGCGCGGATTTTCGCCGACCGCAGCGCGGCCCATTTCGCCGCGGTGGACGAGTTGGAACGACTGGCGCGCGATGGCGGACGGCAGCCATTGGTGATCGAGGACGTCGACCGGGCCGCCTATGACGAGGCCGGGCTGTTCCACCTGCTCAACCAGGCGATGCGGGACAACCGCGCGATCCTGATGACGGCGCGAGAAGATGTTGCGCAATGGCCGCTGGCGACCGATGATGTGCGCTCGCGAGTGCGCCGGGCGACGGCGTTCAGCATGGCGATGAGCGATGACATCCAATTGTCACAGATGTTCGTGAAATTGTTCGGGGACCGGCAGATCGCTGTCGATCCGAAAATCATCGCCTATCTGGTCGCGCGGATGGAGCGCTCCACCGAGGAAGCAGTGATTCTTGCGGATTTGATGGACCGGTTGGCGCTGGCCAAGGGAAGCGCCATTACCCGCAGCATTGCCGCCGATGCGCTTGATCGTCGCCGCGTGGCGCTTGGGGCGGCCCAATATGAACATGACCGGGACGAGCAAGACGATGAATGAGATGAGCGAATTCACCGAGACCGACGCATCCGTCCCCGATATCGAGGAGCTGCGCAAAAGCCCGGCCCGCTTCGTCAATCGCGAGGTCAGCTGGCTGCAGTTCAATATGCGGGTGCTCGAAGAGGCCGCCAATGTGCACCACCCGCTGCTGGAGCGGCTGCGGTTCGTCTCGATTTCGGCCAACAATCTCGATGAATTCTTCATGGTGCGTGTGGCGGGACTCAAGGGCCAAACCCGCGCCGGCCTGTCCAAGCAGAGCGCCGACGGGCTGACGCCGACCGAGCAACTCGAGGAAATCGGCACGCTGGCCCAGCATCTGCAACTGGAGCAGCAGGACCACTGGCAAACGGTGCGCGAAGAATTGTTCGCGCAGAACGTAGTGATCCACGAAGCCGACGATTTGACGCCGGACCAGATCAATTACCTCAGCAAGCTGTTCCGTGAGGAAATCTTCCCGGTGCTGACGCCGATCGCGGTCGACCCGGCGCATCCGTTTCCGTTCATCCCCAATCTCGGACTGGCGTTGGCGTTCGAACTCAACCGGCCCAATCATGACCAGCCGCTGACGGCGCTAGTGCGCATTCCGTCCAATCTCGACCGGTTCATCAACCTGCCTGGCGGATTGGTTTCGGAAGGGCGCAGCGAGGTTGTGACCATCGACACGCTGGTCAAGCTGTTCTTCCATAAGATGTTTCCCGGTCACGAAGTGGTCGGCTCGGGCGCGTTCCGGCTGATCCGCGACAGCGAAATCGAAATCGATGATGAAGCGGCAGACCTCGTCATCGAGTTCGAGACGGCCTTGCGCCAGCGCCGGCGCGGGCAAGTGATCCGGCTGGAAGTCGAAAGCACCATGCCGCGCGCGCTCAAGCGCCAGATCAGCGAGCAATTGCGCGTCAAGGACGGCGATATCTTCGAGGTGCACGGGTTCCTCGGCCTCGCCGATGCCGCCAAGATTTGCGATATCGACCGGCCGGACCTTAAGTTCACGCCCTATCACGCGCGCTTCCCCGAACGCATCCGCGACTATAGCGGCGACAATTTCGCCGCCATCCGGGCCAAGGACATCCTGGTCCATCATCCCTTCGAAAGCTTCGACGTGGTGGCGCAATTCCTGATCCAGGCGGCGCGTGACCCGGACGTAGTAGCCATCAAGCAGACGCTCTACCGCACCTCGGCCGACAGCCCGATCATCAAGGCGCTGGTGCTGGCGGCGGAGGCTGGCAAGTCGGTGACGTGTCTGGTCGAGCTGAAGGCGCGCTTCGATGAAGAGGCCAATATCCGCTGGGCGCGCGATCTGGAGCGGGCCGGCGCGCAGGTGGTGTTCGGCTTCATCGAGCTCAAGACCCACGCCAAGTTGAGCCAGGTGGTGCGGCGCGAAAAGGGCAAGCTGGTGAGCTATTGCCATATCGGGACGGGCAATTATCACCCGATCACCGCCAAGGTTTATACCGACCTCAGCTATTTCACCATCGATCCGGCGATCACGCGGGACGTGGCGCGGGTGTTCAACTTCATCACCGGCTATGCGCGGCCGACCGAACTGGAGACCATCGCGGTCTCCCCGGTCAACCTGCGCGAGACGCTGATGGACAGCATCAACCGCGAAATCGAATTCGCGAAGAACGGCCAGCCGGCCAGCATTCTGCTCAAGATGAATTCGCTGGTCGACCCGCAGATCATCGACGGGCTTTACGATGCCAGCCAGGCTGGCGTGAAGGTCGATTTGATCGTGCGCGGCATCTGCTGCCTGCGTCCCGGTATCCCCGGATTTTCCGAGAATATCCGGGTCAAATCCATCGTCGGCCGCTTCCTCGAACACTCCAGAATCTACTGCTTCGGCAATGGCGAGGCCATGCCCAACCCGCGCGCCACCGTCTATATTTCCTCGGCCGACCTGATGGGGCGGAACCTGGATGGACGGGTTGAAGTGATGGTTCCCATCCTCAACAAGACCGTGCATAAGCAGATCCTCGACCGGATTTTGGTTGCCTATCTCAGGGATAATCAGCAGAGCTGGGAAGTGCTTCCAGACGGCAGTTCACACCGGATCAGGCTAGGAGAAGGCGAAGAAGCCTTCAACGCGCACGACTACTTCATGACCAATCCATCGCTTTCGGGACGCGGCAGCGCCGGATTGCACGAGGGCGACGAGGGCTTCGATTGAATTCATTCTGGGGCGTCGACGCCGATCCGACCGCGCAGGGGCGCATCAAGGGCGCCAAGCCGGTGGCGGTGCTCGATATCGGCTCCAATTCGGTCCGTCTGGTTGTCTATGAGCGTCATGCCAGGGCGCTGACGCCGCTCTATAACGAGAAATCGGCCTGCGCGCTGGGTCGGGGCATCGCCCTGACCGGACGGCTGGCCGACAGCAACGTGGCGCGGGCGCTGGTCGCCATCAAACGGTTCGCGCTGGTGGCGCGGATGATGCGGGTTGGCAAAATCCATGTGCTGGCCACTTCGGCGGTGCGAGACGCCGCCAATCGCGGCGAGTTCGTCGCCGCGGTCGAGGCCATTATCGATTCCAAGGTGCAGGTGCTGAGCGGCGAGCAGGAAGCCCATTTCGCCGCGCTCGGCGTGGTCGCGGGCATTCCCGATTTCAGCGGGATGGTTGGCGATCTTGGCGGCGGCAGTCTCGAGCTGTCCACCATCACCAGCGGCGCCGATGCCAATGGCGAGACGTTCGAGCTGGGCGTGATCCGGCTGCAGGACGACAGCGGCGGCTCGGCGGTCAAGGCCGGCGAGATCGCGCGCGAGCGGCTGCAGCACTCGTCGCTGGCACGCGGCCCGGGCGGCGGCGCATTCGCCGCTATCGGCGGTACGTGGCGGTCGCTGGCCAAGCTGCATCAGGTCCGCCGGCATTATCCGCTGCAGATGGTGCAGCACTACGTCGTGCCCGCGGCCGACATGATTGCGCTCTGCGACGAGATCGTCGCCTCGGGTTCGCTCAAGGATTATCCGGGCTCGGGCAGCGTCAGCTCGTCGCGCCGCGACCTGGTGCCGTTCGGCGCGGTCGCATTGGCCGAAGTGCTGCGGGCGGGGCGCTTTGACACCGTGGTGTTCTCGGCCCTGGGCGTCCGCGAAGGCTATCTCTACGGCCTGCTCGATAGCCGCGAACAAGCGATCGATCCCCTAATCCAGGGTTCGGAGGAGCTTTCCGTACTGCGCTCGCGCTCGCCGGCACACGCCAACGACCTGATCGAGTTCAGCACCCAATATCTGACAGCCGCTGGCGTCAGCGAGACGTCGGAGGAAACGCGGTTGCGCCAGGTGTCGTGCCTCCTGGCCGATATCGGCTGGCGCGCGCATCCCGACTATCGCGGGGCGCAGAGCGTCGATGCGGTGGCCTATGGCTCGCTGACCGGCGTCGATCATCCCGGCCGCGCCTTCCTCGCCCACGTCATCGCCGTGCGCTACAACGGGCTCAAGCTCAAGGGCGTGCCGCAACCGCTGGTGGGACTGGCGGGGCCTGTCGCCTCCGTCCGCGCCAAGCTGATCGGCGCGCTATTCCGCGTCGCCTATCCGATGACCGCCGCCATGCCCGGCGTCCTGCCACGCATCCGCTTCCTCGTCGAAGGCAACACCCTGGTCCTCGTCCTCCCCCAGGACTTTGCCTTCCTCGACGGCGAACACCTGCAGGGCCGGCTTGACCAATTCGCCGGGGTTGCTGGCCACAAGAACGCGAAAGTGCGGATCGTCTAGAGCGGGCGAGTGCGCTGGCTACTCCGCCGGCGTCGTGTCCTTGACGGCAAATTCCACCACACCCTTGCGGGTCGCCACCAGGCCGACACGGCCGTGTTTGATGTCCAGCGCTTTGTCGCCGAACAGCTTGCGGCGCCAGCCCTTGAGGGCGGGGACGTCGGCTTCGTCGTCGAGCACCAGGGCGTCGATTTCGTCGGAGGTGGCGATGATGCGGGCGGCGACGCCGTGTTGCTCTGCAACCGATTTCAGCAGGACGCGAATCAAGTCGCCAACGGCGCCCTTGGGTGAGGGCCCGCGATAGCGGTCGGGCATGTGCGGCAGCTCGGATTTGTCGAGCGCTTCGACTTCCTTGAGCATGACCATAATTTCGGCGGCGGCGCTGCTGCGGCCAAAGCCGCGCGGCACGGCGCGCAGCTTGTCGAAGGCGTCGGGGGTGAGTGGGCGCTGCATGGCCAGTTCGAACAGCACATCGTCCTTGAGCACGCGACTGCGCGGCTGGTCGCCGTCCTGGGCGCGCTTTTCGCGCCAGCCGGCGAGGCGCTTGAGCGCCGCCAGGTCGCGGGGGCGGTTGATTTTCATCTTCAGGCGTTCCCAGGCCTGGTCGGGCTGGACCACGTAGGTGTCGATGCTGCGCAGCACGCCCAGCTCGTCCTCAACCCAGTCCCATCGCTTGGTGGCGTCGACCTGCTTGCGCAGCTCGAGATAGATATCGCGCAGATGGGTAACGTCGGCGGCGGCGTAAAGGCGCTGCTTTTCGCTGAGGGGACGGGCCGACCAGTCGGTAAAGCGCGAGGATTTGTCGAGTTCGACATTGGTGATGGCGCGGACGAGGTTGTCGTAGGACACGCTGTCGCCAAAGCCGCAGACACTGGCGGCGATCTGGGTGTCGAAGATATTGACCGGCACCTTGCCGGTCAGCTTGACGAAAATCTCGATATCCTGCCGGGCGGCGTGGAACACCTTGGTGACCGCGGGATTGGCCAGCAGCACGAAGAACGGCGCCAGATCGAGACCCGGGGCAAGCGGGTCGATCAGGATCGCCTCATCGGGCGTTGCCGCCTGAATCAGACAGAGCTTGGGCCAGTACGTGGTTTCACGCAGGAACTCGGTATCGACCGTTACAAAATCGAACTGTGCGGCGCGCTCGCAGAAACCCGCGAGTACGTCTGTGGATATTACAAGGTCCATACCGGCTTCCGTCTCAATATAGTCGTATTTCTTCCTAGCAGGTGCGGCAGTCCCACTCCAGAAGGGATTTGTTAAGCTATGAGAATTGGTTAGCCGCGAAGGGTACGAACCGTACCTTCGGCGCCGCCGCGCTGCTTGACAAGTGCGGAGTCCCATGCGCTTTTCCCGCCAAGATTCCGGCCTTTTTCGGTGGTTACGACATGACAATGCATCGCTATCGCTCCCACACCTGTGGCGCCCTGACTGCGCAGGATGCGGGCCAGACCGTCCGGCTCAGCGGCTGGGTTCATCGCGTTCGCGATCATGGCGGGCTGCTGTTTTTCGATCTGCGCGATCATTACGGCCTGACCCAGTGCGTCATCGATCCGGATTCGCCGGCTTTTGCCGCGGCCGAACAGATTCGCTCCGAGTGGGTCGTGCGCATCGATGGCGAAGTGAAGTTGCGCGACGCAACGGCGGTGAACGTGAACCTGCCGACGGGCACGATTGAAGTATTCATCCGCGAAATCGAAGTGCTGTCGGTGGCCAAGGAATTGCCGATGCCGGTGTTCGGCGAGCCCGATTATCCCGAAGACATCCGCTTGCGCTATCGGTTCCTCGACCTGCGCCGCGAGACGCTGCACGCCAATATCGTCAAGCGCACCAAGGTGATTTCTTCGATGCGCCGCCGCATGGAAGGCATTGGTTTTGCCGAATATTCGACGCCGATCCTGACCGCGTCGTCGCCTGAAGGCGCGCGTGACTTCCTGGTGCCGAGCCGCATTCATCCCGGCAAGTTCTTTGCGCTGCCGCAGGCGCCGCAGCAGTATAAGCAATTGCTGATGGTGGCCGGGTTCGACCGCTATTTCCAGATCGCGCCGTGCTTCCGCGACGAAGACCCGCGTGCCGATCGCCTGCCGGGCGAGTTCTACCAACTCGACCTGGAAATGAGCTTTGTCACCCAGGAAGAAGTCTGGGACACCATGGCGCCGGTGATCACGAACCTGTTCGAGGAGTTTGCCGACGGCAAGCGCGTCACCAAGGAATGGCCGCGCATTCCCTATGACACGGCGATCCGCAAATATGGTTCGGACAAGCCGGACCTGCGCAACCCGATCGAGATTCAACAGGTCACCGAGCATTTTGCCGGTTCCGGCTTCAAGGTCTTCGCCGGCCAGATCGAGGCTGATTCGAAGGTTGAAGTTTGGGCCATTCCCGCGCCGACCGGCGGCTCGCGCGCTTTCTGCGATCGCATGAACGCCTGGGCGCAGGGCGAAGGCCAGCCCGGCCTGGGTTACATCTTCTTTAGAGTTCAAGGTGTTCCGGACAACTACGTCTTTGACGCGGTGGCGAACCCGAAAAATAAGGGTGAGAACGACGACCAGTATCGCGAACGCGTCGTCAGAGAGTTGGGTCTCTGGTCCGACAGTGTTGTCGGCGCGGGACCGGTGGCTAAGAATATTGGCACAGAGCGTACGGAAGCTATTCGCAAGCAGATGGGGTTGAATGCCGGCGATGCGGTATTCTTCGTGCTGGGCCGCCCGGAGAAGATGTACAAATTTGCCGGCGAGGCCCGCACGCGGATCGGCACCGAGTTGAATCTGGTCGATACCGAGCAGTTCGCGCTGTGCTGGATCGTCGACTTCCCGTTCTACGAGCTGGATGACGAGAACAAGATCGATTTCGCCCACAACCCGTTCTCGATGCCCAAGGGCGGGATCGATGCGCTGAACAACGAAGACCCGCTGACCATCAAGGCGTACCAGTACGACGCCGTCTGCAACGGCTTCGAAATCGCATCCGGCTCGATCCGCAACCAGTTGCCCGAGACCATGGTCAAGGCGTTCGAACTGACCGGCAAGTCGCGCGACGAGGTCGAGGAGCAGTTCGGCGGGCTTTACCGCGCGTTCCAGTTCGGCGCTCCGCCGCATGGTGGCGCTGCCTTCGGTATCGACCGCATCGTCATGCTGATCTGCGGCCGTCAGAACCTGCGCGAAATCACCGCCTTCCCGATGAACCAGCAGGCCGAAGACCTGCTGATGGGCGCGCCGAGCCCGGCCTCGCCAAGCCAGTTGCGCGAATTGAGCATCCGCCTGAACGTGCAGGACAAGTAGGCCCGTCCGGCTTTCCCCCTGCATTCCCCACCACCGTCATCACCGGGCTTGTCCCGGTGATCCATCTCTCCTACCCGGGCCACTTTTCGCCCCTTCATTCCATCATCATTAGCGGTCCGTTAAACGCTGATTGATACTCAATTGAATACAAATTGAGCCCGGTGGATTCGTGCGTTGAAATCCCGCTACAACCACATTCTGATGCTGCTGGGCGCCATTCTGGCGTTTATCCCCATCGTCGCTGTCGATTATCTGCTGGACGCCTATGTGCGGGTCCGCGAAAAAGACGTGACGCAGCAGTCGATCAGCGCCATCACCTCGCAAATCGAAATCAACACCAATGACGCAATTTCGGCTCTCCGCCGGATCATGATCGATAGTCCGTCGCTGTGCACGCCCACGTTCGTGGCCAATGTGCAGCACGAGATCGAATCCAGCCTGATGATGAAGCAGGTGCTGGTCGAAAATCGTGATGGTGTACAATATTGCGATGCCTTCGGGCGCACCGTGGCCTATTCGCCGATTTCGGCGAGCCTGCCGGTGCCGGGGCATACTGAGACCATGACCGTGGTCAAGCTGGCCGACATGGCCATGCCGGTGCTCAAGATCACCCAGGCGTTCGGCGATACGCGCCGGGTTTCGGCCTTCGTACCGCTGATCGGCCAGACCACCGGAGCCTTGGCGAACGGGCTGAGCCCCGCGGCATTGCTGCGGTTCATGCTGACCGATGGCACCGCCATCCTGACGGTGGGCGATCCGACGGCGTTCGACCGGCGCAGTTCCAGCACCGACTTCGTTTATGCCCAGGCCTTTGCCGGCGAGTTGCCGCTCTTGGCCGAAAGCGCCGTGCCGTTCGCCATGGTGCGGGCGAGCTATGCCGACCTCGATGCCAGCTTCACCATTATCGCCTGCCTGATGAGCGGCGGCTTCCTGCTCATGTCGCTGCAATACGTGCGGCGTTCGCGCGTTCCGGCCTTCGACCTCGAGCGCGCCGTCGCCAATGGCGAGATCAAGCCGTATTACCAGCCGGTGATCAACCTCAAGACCGGCGATCTGGTCGGCTGCGAAGTGCTGTGTCGCTGGGAGAAGAAGAACGGCGACGTCGTGCCGCCGGGCGCCTTCATCGACTATGCTGAGGTCACCGGCCTTGCCATCCCCATGACGCTGTCGCTGATGGAGCAGGTCAAGGTCGACCTCGGCGTGCTGTGCAAGACCATGCCGGACATGAAAATCTCGATCAATCTGTTCGAAGGGCATTTCCGCGACAGTTCGATCGTGGAAGACGTGCAGGCGATTTTTGGCGGCTCCAGCATCAATTTCCGCCAATTGGTGTTCGAAATCACCGAGCGCCGGCCGTTGGGCAATTCGATGCAGGCCAATAGCGTCATCGCCGGCTTTCACGCGCTGGGTTGCCGCCTGGCCATGGACGACGCCGGCACCGGCCACTCAAACCTAGCCTATCTGCAGACGTTGGGCCTCGACATCATCAAGATCGACCGGGTGTTCGTCGACATGATCAAGCCGGATACCACGCAGGTGCCGGTGCTCGACGGGCTGATCGCCATGTCGCGCGACCTGAATTGCGAAATCATCGCCGAGGGCGTCGAGACCGAGGCGCAGGCGCTTTATTTGCGGGCGCGCGGCGTGTTGCATGCACAGGGCTACATCTTCGCGCCGGCGCTCAAGGCCGCCGCCTATAAGGAACTGGCGCTTGCTTTGCACTCCAGCAAGCAGCCGCGCCGCAGCGTTCAGGACGTGATCGCCACCGCCGCCTGATGGCCGGTGCCGACTTTAGTCGAACCCTTTTGCGAGCATATGCCCTTTCATTGCCGGTGGATTGGTGGCACGAACCCTTCGGGTGACGGTGGATAACGCCCGCCACGGAATCGTGCATTGGGAGGAATTCGGTGTCGACTGACGTCAATGAACAGCACAAGGCCCTGCGTGAGGCGGCCCTGCATTTCCACGAATTCCCCAAGCCCGGTAAACTCGAAATCCAGCCAACCAAGCCACTGGGCAACCAGCGCGACCTGGCGCTGGCCTATTCGCCCGGCGTCGCGGCTCCCTGCGAGGAAATCGCCGCCGATCCCGAAGCGGTGTCGCGCTATACCTCGCGGCAGAACCTCGTTGGCGTCATTTCCAACGGCACTGCCGTGCTCGGCCTGGGCAATATCGGCGCGCTGGCATCCAAGCCGGTGATGGAGGGCAAGGCGGTCCTGTTCAAGAAGTTCGCCGGCATCGACGTGTTCGATATCGAGATCGACGAGATCGATCCCAAGAAGTTCATCGAGGCCGTGGCGCCACTCTGGCCGACGTTTGGTGGCATCAACCTGGAAGACATCCGCGCGCCGGATTGCTTTGAGATCGAGGAAGCTTTGCGCGAGCGCATGAGCATCCCGGTGTTCCACGACGACCAGCACGGCACGGCGATCATCGTCGGCGCGGCGGTGCTGAACGGGCTGGAGCTGGCCGGGAAGCGCATCGAAGACGTCAAGATTTGCACCTCCGGGGCAGGGGCCGCGGCCATTGCCTGCCTCAACGTGCTGGTGGCGCTGGGCGCCAAATACGAAAACATCTGGGTGGCCGACAAGGACGGGCTGGTCACTCACAAGCGCAACGACGTCAACGACAAGTGGCGCGGCCAATTCCGCCGCGAGAGCGAGGCTACGTCGCTCGCCGAAGTCATCGACGGCGCCGATATCTTCCTCGGCCTGTCGGCCGCCGGGGCGCTGAAGCCTGAAATGGTGATGAAGATGGGCCCCAAGCCGCTCATCCTAGCGCTCGCCAATCCCAACCCGGAAATCATGCCTGAGGTCGCCAAGGAGCTGCGTCCCGACGCCATGGTGTGCACCGGCCGGTCGGACTATCCGAACCAGGTCAACAACGTCCTCTGCTTCCCGTTCATTTTCCGCGGCGCGCTCGACGTCAGCGCCTCCACAATCAATGAGGAAATGAAGCTGGCCGCTGTGCGAGCCATCGCCAAGCTGGCCCACGAGCCGGGGTTGGAAGTGTCGCCCTCCGGCGCACCAGCGGTGTTCGGGCCCGAGCACATCATTCCCAATCCGTTCGACCAGCGCCTGATCCTGCGCATCGCGCCGGCCGTAGCCCGTGCGGCGATGGATTCGGGCGTGGCCAAGAAGCCGATCGCCGATTTCGACGCCTATCGCGACAGCCTCAACCGCTTCGTGTTCCGCTCCGGCCTCGTCATGAAGCCGATCATCGACCGGGCCCAGGGCCAGGAAAAACGCATCGCCTTCGCCGATGGCGAGGACGAGCGCGTGCTGCGGGCGGCGCAGGTCATTCTCGAAGAGAAGATCGGCCGGCCAATCCTGATCGGCCGCCCTTCAGTGATCGAGCAGCGCATCGAGCGCTTCGGGCTCAATCTCAAGCCCGGCAGGGATTTCGAGATCATCAATCCCGAGGACGATCCGCGCTATCGCGACTATGTCTCGCTATTCCACTCGCTGGTCGGCCGCAGCGGCGTCACGCCGGACACCGCCCGACAGGTTGTGCGCACCAATACCACGGTGATCGGCGCGCTCGGCGTCAAGCGCGGCGATGCCGATGCACTGATCTGCGGACTGCAGGGACGCTTCATCCGCCACGTGCGCGACATTCGCTCGATCATCGGCATGCAGGATGGCGTCAGCGATATTTCAGCACTCTCCATGCTGATCATGCCGCGTGGCGCGTTCTTCCTGGCCGACACCTATGTCAATCAGGACCCGACGCCGGACGAGATCGTCAGCATCACCTTGCAGGCGCGCGACCATCTCAAGCGCTTCAATATCGAGGCGCGGGCGGCATTGCTCAGTTATTCCAACTTCGGCTCGCGCGATGGCGACAGCGCCTACAAGATGCGTGAGGCCTATCAGAAGCTCAAGGCGGTCGCCCCGGACCTTTTGGTTGAAGGGGAAATGCAGGGCGACTTGGCGCTCAGCCAGGAATTGCGCGAGCGCTATATCCCCGACAGCGTGCTCAAGGGCGAAGCCAACCTGCTGATTTTCCCCAATCTTGACGCGGCCAACCTGTCGATGACGCTGCTCAAGGAAATGAACAATGCGCTGTCGGTCGGCCCGATCCTGATGGGGCCGAAATCGGCCGCCCATATCCTGGCGCCGTCGGTCACCAGCCGCGGCATCGTCAACATGGCGGCCATCGCCGCCACCGAGTCTTTGGGAACAGTAGGATAATCATGATCCGTCATAGCGTCATCTTCACCCTCAAGCATGCTTCCGGCTCCACCCAGGAGGCGGCCTTCCTGCGCGATGCGAAAATCCTCGCCGCCATTCCCGGCGTAACCAAGTTCGAGCAACTCCGCCAGGTCAGCGCCAAGAACGATTATGCCTTCGGCTTCTCGATGGAGTTCGCCGACCAGGCCGCCTATTCGGGCTATGACGGGCACCCGGACCACGTGGCGTTTGTGCGCGATCGCTGGGTGCCGGAAGTCGCGAAGTTTCTGGAGATCGATTACGTGCTGGTTTGAGGCGCAACCAGCGCTCGAGATACTGACGGTTGCCGGAGAGGTCCCCGAACCCTCCCCGCCACCGCCTTCCCGCGGACTTGATCCGCGGGCCACTCGCCGCTTGTGCCGAGTTGATAGAGGCCCGCGGATCAAGTCCGCGGGAAGGCCGGTGGGGGGTGTGAGATTGGGGATCAGATTGCAGGCATATGATTGCGATCCCATCGTATTGGCAACCCCTCGTTAAACCCTTGGCAGGCATAATGGCTTGTCCAATTCGGTTCGCCCATGCCCACCCGTCTCAAGAAACGTGCAATCTGGCGTCCGCTCGCGTTGAGCGCGGCGCTGTTGTGTTTTCAGGGTTATCTCGGTTTTTCCGCTATTGGCGGGCAATTCGGCATCGAGAACCGCAAGCAGATCATCGCCGATATCGAAGTTCTGAAATCGCGATCATCGGCGCTGCAGGCCGAAATCGATGCCTATAAGCACCGCGCCAGCCTGATGGATACGCGGCGGCTCGATCCGGATCTGGTGACCGAGCGGGCGCGGGCGCTGCTCAATATGGCCAATGCCGACGACATCATCGTCATGGTCGATCCAGTAACCGGTAAACCGACTTCCAGTTCATATTCGGAATTATCTGAAACTCAGTTAAACCCGAATTTGACTGATGTTATAGACCATTAGCGACGATTGTGTGACCCGTGCTGTCCTTGCTAGGGCAGGGCGACTTGCGCTATTGTGCCGATCTATGGCCAACTCGGCTACACAGAAATCCAAATCGATGCGGAGCGTATGTCATGGCGCGTAAGGCGGTGGCCACCAAGGCCAAGGCACAGTCCAATGTTCCCGAATTTTCGCGGGAGCAGGAGACCGAGGCGTATCGCGAAATGCTGCTGATCCGGCGTTTTGAGGAAAAGGCTGGCCAGATGTATGGCATGGGCCTCATCGGCGGGTTCTGCCATCTCTATATCGGCCAGGAAGCGGTCGTCACCGGCGTCACCATGGCCTCCAAAAAGGGCGTTGATGCCCAGATCACCGGCTATCGCGATCACGGCCACATGCTGGTCATGGGGCTCGACCCCAAGGGCGTCATGGCCGAACTGACCGGCCGCGAAGCCGGGCTGTCGCGCGGCAAGGGTGGCTCCATGCATATGTTCTCCAATGAGCACCGCTTCTATGGCGGCAACGGCATCGTCGGCGCCCAGGTTTCTCTAGGCACCGGGCTGGCCTTCGCCGCCAAATATCGTGGCGACGGTTCGGTCAGCCTGGCTTATTTCGGCGACGGCGCGGCCAATCAGGGCCAGGTCTATGAGAGCTTCAACATGGCCAAGCTCTGGAGCCTGCCGGTCGTTTTCATCATCGAAAACAATAAATATGCCATGGGCACCTCGATCGAGCGCGCTGCGGCGACCACCGATCTGTCCACGCGCGGCGCTTCGTTCAATATCCCCGGCGAGCAGGTCGATGGCATGGATGTGCGCCTGGTGCACGATGCCGCCGAGCGCGCTATCGAGCATGCTCGCTCCGGCAAGGGCCCGTACATCCTTGAAATGCTGACCTACCGTTATCGTGGTCACTCCATGTCCGATCCGGCGAAGTATCGCACCAAGGACGAAGTGACCAAGTACCGCCAGGAGCGCGACCCGATCGAACAGGTCAAGGTGCGCCTCCTGGAGGCCGGTTACGAAACCGAAGAGAGCCTCAAGAAGATCGAGGCCGATATTCGCGCCATCGTCACTGAGGCCGCCGATTTCGCCACCACCGCGCCCGAGCCGGATGCGGCCGAGCTGTGGACCGACATCACGGTCAGCGCATAACGTCATGACCATCCTGGCCGGCGTCGTCGCAGTTCTGGCTCTCCTCACGCTGGCAGTTGCCGTGCGTGAGGCGATGTCCGTTGTCCGGCTGTCGCCCAAGGGGCAGGGGCTGGGCGGTTTTTTCCTGCTCGGCTGGTGGAAATTCAAGGACCTCGCGGCCAAGAGCGGCCCCGAGGCCAAGCCGCACCTGGCGATTTACCAACGCTCGGTCATCGTGTTCGTCGTGCTGGTGGTCATCGGCGTGGTGCTCGGTGGCCTTGGCTCCCGGACGGCGCCCGCTAATACTACCGTCGCCGAACAGCCGGCCCTCATCAACGATCCACGCGTCATTCCGGCGCAATTTGCGAATCTAATCCCGTTTCCCGCGTCCCGGGCGGCAGCAATGCCCCAGCTCGCGCGGCAGGAGAGCTAAATGCCCAATATTCTGATGCCCGCGCTGTCGCCCACCATGGAAGAAGGCAAGCTCGCCAAGTGGCTGGTCAAGGTTGGTGACACCGTCAAGTCCGGCGACGTGCTGGCCGAGATCGAAACCGACAAGGCGACCATGGAAGTCGAGTCGGTCGACGAAGGCGTGGTCAAGGCGCTGCTGATCGCCGAGGGCACCGACAATGTGAAGGTCAATACGCCCATCGCGCTGATTCTGGGCGAAGGCGAAACGGCCGAGGCTGCTCCCGCTCCCGCCGCTGCGCCCGCCGCCGAAGCGGCTCCGAGCATGATCGAGGCCGAAGCGCCTGCTCCCGCGCCAACGGTTGCGGCGGCTCCCGCTGCCCCCAAGTTCGAAGCGCAGGGCGATCCCGATCTGCCGGCCGGCGTGGAAATGGTCGAAATGACCGTCCGCCAGGCGCTGAACGAGGCCATGGCCGAAGAGCTGCGCCGCGACAAGGACGTCTTCATCATCGGCGAGGAAGTCGCCGAATATCAGGGCGCCTACAAGATCACCCAGAACCTGTTGCAGGAATTCGGGCCCGAGCGCATCATCGATACGCCGATCACCGAGCATGGCTTTGCCGGTCTGGCGGTCGGTGCGGCCTTTGCCGGCCTGCGCCCCATCGTGGAATTCATGACCTGGAACTTTGCCATGCAGGCAATCGACCAGATCATCAACTCCGCCGCCAAGCAGCTCTATATGTCGGGCGGCCAGGTCAAGGCGCCCATCGTGTTCCGCGGTCCTAATGGCGTCGCCTCGCGCGTCGGCGCCCAGCACAGCCAGGATTATTCGGCATGGTACTCCCATGTCCCCGGCCTCACCGTCATCGCGCCCTATAGCGCCGCCGATGCCAAGGGCCTGCTGAAAGCGGCGATCCGTTCGCCCAACCCGGTCGTGTTCCTCGAAAACGAAATCCTCTACGGCTCGACGGGTCTGGTCCCCAAGGTCGACGATTTCGTGCTGCCGATCGGCAAGGCGCGCATCGCCCGCTCGGGCAAGGATGTCACCATCGTCTCGTTCTCGATGGGCATGCGCTACGCCACCCAGGCCACCGAAAAGCTGGTCGCCGCCGGGCTGGATGTCGAACTGATCGACCTGCGCACGCTGCGCCCGCTGGACATCGATACTGTCATTGCTTCGGTCAAGAAGACCGGTCGCTTGGTGACGGTGGAAGAGGGCTGGCCGCAGGGCGGTATCGGCGCCGATATTTCGGCCCGCGTCATGGAGCAGGCCTTCGATTATCTCGATGCGCCGATCCTGCGCGTCACCGGCAAGGACGTCCCGATGCCCTACGCTGCCAATCTCGAAAAGCTGGCGCTGCCGAACGTCGATGAAGTGATCGCGGCGGTCAACGCCGTGACGTATCGGAGCTAGCCGGTATGTCCAACTATGACATCGCCTCGATAGGATCGATCACCTCTGCCGTTGGAAATTGGTATCGAGTCAAGGGTACTCCAGATGCTCCCGAGCTAGATCGTGTGGTTTTGTGGGCGGTAGCCAAAGTAAAGTGGCTGAACCCCGAAACTCGGCAGTATGAGCCGGCTGACAATGAGATAGTTGTAGGGCTGCTGGCTACGGATATTGGTGTGTTGGGCACCGACTATGACGAGTGGGTTGTAGGCGTCGCAGGGTACGTCGAACTGTCGGACGACCAGCATAGCGAGATAATGACGGACCCATCCAAGCTTGAGCAATTCAACCTTCTCTGGGAGGAGTAAAGATGCCGATTGAAATTACTATGCCGGCGCTCTCCCCGACCATGGAAGAGGGCAAGCTTGCCAAGTGGCACGTCAAGGAGGGCGATAGCGTTTCCTCGGGCGACGTGATCGCCGAAATCGAGACCGACAAGGCGACGATGGAAGTCGAAGCCGTCGATGAAGGCACAATCGGCAAGATCCTCGTTGCCGAGGGCACCGACAACGTCAAAGTTAACGCAGTGATAGCCATTCTGCTGCAAGAGGGCGAAAGTGCTGACGCAATCGGCGCGCCCAAGGCTGCGCCGGCGCCGAAGCCCGAAGCCAAGGCCGAACCGGCCCCGCAGGCCGACGCCGGCGCGACGATGCGCGAAAATACCGCGACTCAGGCGAAGCCCGACATCGGTGCCCTCGTTGCCAAAGGGACTGAAGAAGCTCGCGGCAAAGTTGCCAATTCGAATGCGCCAAACGGCAAAGTCTTCGCCTCGCCACTCGCCCGCCGTCTCGCCAAGGAAGCTGGCATCGATGTTTCGGCCATTTCAGGCTCCGGCCCGCATGGCCGCGTGGTCAAGTCCGACGTCGAAGCCGCCAAGTCCGGCAAGACCCCGCTGAAGGCTGCCGCAACCGCCTCCGCACCCGCCGCTGGTGGTGCTGCGCCGACCGGCATGACCAAGGCCCAGGTCCTCGCGCTCTATCCCGAGGGCAGCTACGAGCTGGTGCCGAACGATGGCATGCGCAAGATCGTGGCCGCGCGCCTCACCGAGTCCAAGCAGACCATTCCGCATTTCTACCTGACGCTCGATTGCAAGATCGATGCGCTGCTGGCCGCGCGCGAGCAGATCAACGCCACCGCCCCCAAGGGCAAGGACGGCAAGCCGGAATTCAAGCTTTCGGTCAATGACTTCGTGATGAAGGCCTGGGCCGTCGCCCTGCAGCGCGTCCCTACAGCCAATGCCACCTGGGCCGGCGACTCGATCCTCTACCACAAGCGATCCGACGTGGCCGTGGCGGTCGCGGTGCCCGGGGGGCTCTTCACCCCCGTGGTCAAGTCCTGCGATACCAAGTCGCTCCGCCAGATTTCCGAAGAGGTCAAGGACCTCGCCACCCGCGCCCGCAACAAGAAGCTGGCGCCCCACGAATACCAGGGCGGCGCCTCGTCGGTGTCCAACCTTGGCATGTTCGGCATCAAGAGCTTCTCGGCCGTCATCAACCCGCCGCATGGCACGATCCTGGCCGTCGGCGTCGGCGAAGAGCGCGTCTATGCCGATGCCGGCCAGGTCAAGATCGCCAATTTCATGACCGTCACGCTCTCCTGCGACCACCGCTCGGTCGATGGCGCGCTGGGCGCCGAAGTGCTCGGCGTATTCAAGGGATTGATCGAAAATCCCGTGATGATGCTGGCATAAGCATGAGCAAAATTCTTAGGATCATCGGCCTTTTGGCGGCGAGTATGTTTGTCGTCGGCAGTGCTCAGGCGCTCGATATTGTTCGTATGGATTATCACGACGTCGATCACTGGGTGGGTATGCCTGCGAGGGAGTTACGTGCGACGCTTGCCGACAAAACGATCCATATCGACGTTACTTCACGGGCCGTTGGTTCATTGCGGCCTCTGCTCGGTACGGGTGCGCTGATCCTTTACACTGCACCGGGTGGGCAACTGTTGTGGTGGACATCCAAACACGACACGATTCAGACTGGTCGATGGACAAGCACCACCTTGACGGAGGGGTGGGAGTTGCCTTGCTTCCAGTTCGACGCCGCAAACGGCCGTAGCGATTGTTACTTTGGAGGTGCCGCCAACTATAAGGAATGGACGGCGGGCAATCCCTTCGCGCTGCGCGCCAGCGCGCCGCCGCAAGTTCCGATGTCCAGTCGCTCAAGCCTTGCTGACTTGGCTCGAAAGGCAGGACTCTAGCGCATGAAAACCGTCCTCGCCTTTGGCGACAGCCTGACCTTCGGCACCAACGCGGCGACACTGCTGCGCCATGCCTATGAGGATCGCTGGCCTTCGGCACTGGAGGCCGGGCTAACCGGCCGGGCCCGCGTCATCGCCGAAGGGCTGGGCGGACGGACGACGATGTTCGACGACTACAGCACCGCGGCGGATCGCAACGGCGCGCGCGTCCTGCCCACGCTGCTGGCGACGCATACGCCGCTCGACGCCGTGGTCATCATGCTGGGCTCCAACGACCTCAAGCCGTTCATCTGCGGCAAGGTCAGCGCCATTGCCGTCGGCATGCGGCGGCTGGTGCAGATCGTGCAGACCCATCCCTATGACATGGGTGGCACCGTGCCCGCCGTTATCATCGTCGCGCCGCCCCATTGCGGCCCGAGCGACAATCCCGATGGCCTTCCGGTGATGGATCGCAGCATCGAGGAGTGGCGCAAGCTGGCGTCGGTCTATGCCAAGGTGGCGCAGGACAATGGCGCGTATTTCTTCGATGCGTCCACCGTCGCCACCCCGTCGCGGGTCGATGGCGTGCATCTGGATGGGCCGAACACGCGGGCGATTGGCGTGGCGCTGGTCTTGATTGTTGAAAAGGCGTTGGGTCTATGAAGACAATTCTCTGCTACGGCGACAGCATCACCTATGGCGCCAATCCGCAGCCGGGCGGGCCGCGTCATGCTTATGAAGACCGCTGGCCGGGAGCCCTAGAGGCTGGTCTCGGCCGCCAGGTTCGCGTCATCGCCGAAGGCCTGGGCGGCCGCACCACCTCGTCCGACGATTTCACGTCCGATGCCGACCGCAACGGTGCGCACATCCTGCCCACTTTGCTCGCCAGCCACGCCCCGCTCGACCTCGTCGTCATCATGTTGGGCACCAATGACCTCAAGCCCGCCATTTTCGGCACGGCGCTGATGGCCTCCTACGGCATGCGCCGGTTGGTACAACTCACCCGTGGCCATTTCCACATGCTGGGTGAGCCGGTGCCGGGCATCGTCATCGTCTCGCCACCGCTGGTGATCGACAGCGAAAACGCCGACATGCTCGGCCATTTCGGTGGCCTGCCGCATGCGGCCAAGGAATCGGCGGAGTTCGCCTATCACTATGCCCGCCGCGCGGCGGAACTGAGCACCGGCTTCTTCGATGCCTCGACCGTCGCCAGGCCCGACCCGCTGGATGGCGTGCATCTGGACGCCGCCAATACACGCGCAATCGGGCAGGGCCTGGTGCCCGTCGTCAAATCCATGCTGGGTCTCTAACCCGGCGCAATCGACTTTCTGGAGGCCCCAATGGCTGACCAATACGATCTTCTCGTCATCGGCGCCGGTCCCGGCGGCTACGTGGCCGCCATTCGCGCAGCGCAGCTCGGCATGAAGGTGGGCATCATCGAGCGCGAGCATATGGCCGGCATCTGCTCCAACTGGGGCTGCATCCCGACCAAGGCGCTGCTGCGCACGGCCGAGGTCTATGGCCATATGAGCCACGCCAAGGATTACGGCCTCACCGCCGGCGACTACGGCTTTGATCTCGACGCCATCGTCAAGCGCTCGCGCGGCATCGCGGCGCAGATGAACAATGGCGTCCAGTTCCTGATGAAAAAGAACAAGGTTGACATCATCTGGGGCGAAGCCGTCATCACCAAGCCGGGCGAGGTCAAGGTCGCGCCCACCAAAAAGGCGATCGTCCAGCCGCAGGGCCCGGTGCCGAAGAACCCGCGGGGCGAGGGCACCTACACCGCCAAGAACATCATCATCGCCACCGGTGCGCGCCCGCGCGTGCTGCCTGGCATCGAGCCCGATGGCGACAAAATCTGGACCTATTTCGAGGCGATGAAGCCCTCCACCATGCCCAAGTCGCTGGTGGTCATGGGCTCGGGCGCCATCGGCGTCGAGTTCGCCTCGTTCTACCGCTCGATGGGCGCCGAGGTGACCATCATCGAGCTGCTGCCGCAGATTCTCCCCGTGGAAGACGCCGAAATCTCCGCGCTCGCCCGCAAGCGGCTGGAAAAGCGCGGCATCAAGATTCTGACCGATGCGAAGGTCGCCAAGGTTGAAAAGACCAAGGACGGCGTCAAGGCCTTCGTCGAGCTGAAGTCCGGCGAAAAGCAGGAAATTTCCGGCGACAAGCTGATCTCCGCCATCGGCGTGATGTGCAATATCGAAGGCCTCGGGCTGGAGACAGTCGGCGTGAAAACCGAACGTGGCGCCATCGTCATCGACGGCTATGGCCGCACCAATGTGGAGGGCATCTGGGCCATCGGCGACGTGGCCGGCCCGCCGATGCTGGCGCACAAGGCCGAGCATGAGGCCGTCGTCACCGTCGAGACCATTGCCGGCCTCAAGGTGCACGGGCTGGACAAATCCAAGGTGCCGGGCTGCACCTATTGCGAGCCCCAGATCGCCAGCGTCGGGCTGACCGAGGCCAAGGCCAAGGAAGCCGGCCGCGAGATCAAGATCGGCCGTTTCCCCTTCGTCGGCAATGGCAAGGCCATCGCACTGGGCGAGCCCGACGGGCTGGTCAAGACCATCTTCGATGCCAAGACCGGCGAATTGCTCGGTGCCCACATGGTGGGTGCCGAAGTCACCGAGTTGATCCAGGGTTTTGTCGTGGCGATGAACCTCGAAACCACCGAGGAAGAATTGATCCACACCATCTTCCCGCATCCGACCCTGAGCGAGACTCTCAAGGAAAGTGTGCTCGACGCCTATGGACGCGCGCTGAACATCTAGCTGCCGCTTTCCGCAGGCATTGCACAGGTTTTCAAGGAGTTATCCACATGGTCAAAGCCATTCAAGTCGGCCTGGGACACTGGGGTTTCAGCTGGACCAAGGAAGTTATCCCCAAAGTTCCCGCTATTCACATGGTGGGCTATGTGGATGCCAATCCCGAAGCCATTAAGCGCGTGCAGACCGAGCTGGGGATCGACGAAAAGCGCTGTTTCCTCAGCCTTGAGGAAGCCGCCAAGGGCACCGAAGCGGATCTGGTGATCGCCACGCTGCGCACCGAGGCGCATTATCCGGTGGTCAAGCAGGCGCTGGAGCTGGGCTTCAACGTGCTGGTGGAAAAGCCCTTTGCTTCCACCATCGCCCAGGCCAAGGAACTGGTAGCGCTGGCCGAGGCGCATAACCGCATCCTGATGGTCAGCCAGAACTATCGTTTCCAGCCCGCGCCGATTGCCGCCGCCGAGCTGATCGGCGCGCAGAAATTCGGCCCGGTCAATCTGGTGTCGATCGAATTCCGCCGCCACGCCCCCAGCCAGGGCTACCGCTATTGGGACATGCCCGATCCGCTCTTGGCTGATATGTCGATCCACCATTTCGACCTGATGCGCATGGTGCTCAACGACAATCCCAAGCGCGTCTCCTGCCGCACCTGGAACCCGGCGGCCAGCCCGTTTGGCCATCATCCGATCGGGGTGGCGACAGTCGAGTTCGAGAAGGGCACCATCGTCTCCTATCGCGGCTCGTGGATGAGCAGCGGCCCGGTGACGCCATGGGCTGGCGAGTGGACCATGGATTGCTCCGAAGGCGAAATCTGGTGGACTTCTCGCGATCACTTCATGGGCAAG
Source organism: Devosia sp. (assembly GCF_028290625.1). Taxonomy (GTDB): domain Bacteria; phylum Pseudomonadota; class Alphaproteobacteria; order Rhizobiales; family Devosiaceae; genus Devosia. The sequence continues at coordinate 111,427 of NZ_JAQGJM010000030.1, read as the reverse complement.
ACCGGTCCCGACCGACTGACGACGCGGGCGCGCGATGCGCAGCCCGAGGCGGTAACCTTGGAGCCGATCGAATTCGCCGATCGCACCGGCACGCTGGCAGCGGTCGCCAAGGTCATCGAAAGCGGTTCGATCCCGGCGCGCTTCAGTTCGGGGCAGGATAACCTGCATTCCCTGGCCTTGGTGCAGGCCACCATCCTGTCAGCCAACCGCGAAGGCGAATGGGTCGAAATCGCTGAGGTAATGGCATGACCACTGAAATCTGGATTTTCCTCGCCATCGGCCTTGTCGCTGGAACCCTGGCGGGTTTCGTGCTGGGTGGCGGCGGGCTGCTGCGCAATCTGATCGTTGGCGTCATTGGCTCGTTCGTCGGGGGTTATCTGCTGACTGCAGCGAAGATTTCGCTGCCGATCGAGAACGTCTTGCTGAGCCAGGTCATCACTGCAACGATCGGCGCGGTAGTCGTCATCATCATAGCGCGCGTCATCGCGCGATAAACTATAGACCGGGTTGAACCGGCACGCCTTGGGAGCGATATAGCGGGCAGCTCTTGCCCAGTCAGGACCAAAAATTGGTTACGCTCATCGACAATTCCATCGACCGTCCGCGGCATCCTGAAAAGGCCAACCGCCCGGATACCGTCACCCTGCGCAAGCCGGACTGGATCCGGGTCAAGGCGCCCGGCTCGCCGATCTACAAGGAAACCCAGGCCATCGTGCGCGAGCACGGCCTGGTCACCGTGTGCGAAGAGGCCGGCTGCCCCAATATCGGGGAGTGCTGGAGCAAGAAGCACGCCACCATGATGATCATGGGCGAGATCTGCACCCGCGCCTGCGCATTCTGCAATGTCCGCACGGGCATGCCCGGGCCGCTCGATCCGAACGAGCCGGAAAATGTCGCCAAGGCCGTCGAGAAGCTGGGGCTGCAGCACGTCGTCATCACCTCGGTGGATCGTGACGACCTGGCCGATGGTGGCGCCCGCCACTTCGCCGACGTGATCCTGGCCATCCGTGCCCGCAACCCGCGCACCACCATCGAAATCCTGACGCCGGACTTCCTCCGCAAGGAAGGCGCCCTGGAGATCGTCGTCGCGGCCAAACCCGATGTGTTCAACCACAATCTGGAAACCGTGCCGTCCAAGTACCTTAAGGTTCGCCCTGGCGCCCGCTACTTCCACTCGATCCGGCTGCTGCAGAAGGTCAAGGAACTCGACCCCACTATGTTCACCAAGTCGGGGATCATGGTTGGCCTTGGCGAAGAGCGCAACGAAGTGCTGCAGCTCATGGACGACCTGCGTTCGGCCGATGTGGATTTCCTGACCATTGGCCAATACCTGCAGCCGACCAAGAAGCACCATCCCCTGATCCGCTTCGTCACACCTGATGAGTTCAAGTCGTTCGCCACCGTGGCGACCGCCAAGGGCTTTTCGCTGGTCTCATCGAGCCCGCTGACGCGCTCGTCCCACCATGCCGGCGAGGACTTTGCCGCCCTCAAAGCCGCTCGCCTGGCAAAGCTTGGTCACTGATGAAGCGTTTTTTCGAACACCATGTGCCGCACATGCCCCAGCGCATGTTCGACACCGTCGCTGATTTGGAGGACTATCCGCGCTTCGTGCCCAATTGTAAGGCGATGGAGGTCCGCCCTGACCCCGCCGCCGCCGCCGCCGATACGGTGCTGGCCAGGATGACGCTGTTCTTTGGTCCGATCACCCAAGCCTATACCAGCCGGGTCATCAATGACCGCGTCGGCATGACCATCAAGGCCAAGGCCGTCGACGGCCCCTTCGCCTATCTCGACAGCGTCTGGAGCTTCGAGCAGGAGGGCATGGGCACCCGTGTGCGCTTCGAGGTCGATTTCAAGATTTCCAACGTGCTGATCGCTGCCGTCGCCGAACCGGCCTTCGCCGCCAAGCAGGCCGAGATCATCCAGGCCTTTGTCGACGAGGCCGACCGGCGGTACGGGGATTAGCGCGACCAGGTCGTTCGGGCTTTAGCCTGATCTTGAGCTTGAACCTAGTCTTGAGCTTGATCCCTCCCACCCACCGACCTTCCCGCGGACTTGATCCGCGGGCCTCCAACGGCACGGCACAAGGGACCAACGACCCGCGGGTCAAGCCCGCGGGAAGAACGGTGGGTGGGGAACAATTGCGTTAAACACCGGCGACTAGCGCTCGGCTGCCTGCGTTCCGGTCAATACCTGCATCACCACATCGAGCGCGGCAGCAACGCTGCGCTTGCGGATTTCGGCGCGGCCGAGATCCCCAAAGCGGTGCTCGATGACCAGCGTCGCCAGTTCCGACGACACCGCGACGTAGACCAGCCCGACCGGCTTCTTCTCGCTGCCGCCATCGGGGCCGGCAATGCCGGTGACCGCTACCGCGTAATCGGCATGCGCCGTATTGCGGGCGCCGTCAGCCATGGCGCGGGCGACCTGGTTGCTGACCGCGCCATAGTCGCGGATCAACCTTGCCTGCACATGGATCATCCGTGACTTAGCGCTATTGGCGTAGGTGATGTAGCCACCGAAAAAGGCAGCCGATGAACCGGGGATGTCGGTCAGCGCCGCGCCAATCATGCCGCCGGTGCAGCTTTCGGCGGTAACGATGGTTTTGTTAGCTGCGGTGAGAAGGGTGATGATCTGCTGGGCCGGATCGACCGGCGTCTTTGCTGCCGCGGCCATCAGGAATACCTCGGCAGTTCAATACTCGCACTTGCCATCGCCACGATCCCTTCCTCCCGCCCGACAAAGCCGAGCCGTTCGCTTGTTGTCGCCTTGATGGCGATCCTTGACGTCTCAATCTCCAACGCGGCGCCGATGACAGCGCGCATCGCTGGAACATGTTCGGCGATCCTGGGCCGCTCGGCAATGATTGTCACGTCGAGATTGACAATCCTTCCACCGGCTTTGCCAACAAGAAATCCAGCATGCTTGAGAAAAACCGTCGATGCGGCGCCCTTCCACTGCATATCGCTGGGCGGGAAATGGGTGCCGATATCGCCCTCGCCGATGGCGCCCAAAATGGCGTCGGTCAGCGCATGCAGCGCCACGTCGGCATCGGAATGCCCCTGCAGCTTTGCCGTATGCGGAATGCGCACACCGCCCAGCCACACGGCGTCGCCGGGCTCGAACGGATGCACGTCGTACCCCGTGCCGACGCGGGTCTCCATGGGCTCGTCTCCTAGAATAATGCGGTCGCCCCGCTCGAAATCCTCGGGATGGGTGATCTTGATATTGTCCCGGCCGCCCATGACCATGGCGACGCGCAGTCCCGCCCATTCGGCGATTTCGGCATCGTCAGTGAACTGGCGCGGATTGGTCGCGGCGCGCATATGCGCGGAAAAAATCTGGCCGAAGCGAAAGCCCTGCGGGGTCTGGGCGGCAAAAAGCTGGCTGCGATCTTCTGTATTAACAACGACTTGGCCGTCCAGTGAACGCTTGATGGTATCGGTGACCGACAGCGCGGGCAGGGCGCCATCATGGGTTTCCAGCACAGCGATCACGTCGCCGATCAGGTCCGGCGTGGCAAACGGCCGCGCGCCATCTTGGATCAGCACCAGATCGGGCCGCAGCGGCGCCAGCGCCTTGAGGCCCGCCAGCACCGAGGCCTGCCGTGCGGCGCCACCTACTACGGGCGGCAGCAGCCGGGAATCGTTCAGGCCCAGCGCCGCATAGCGCTCGCTGTGATCAGCGTGGATGACGGGCAGAATATGGGTGATGTGCGGATAATCGAGGAAGGACCGAATGGTCCGGCTCAACACTGGCGTGCCGGCAAGAAGCCGGTATTGCTTGGGTTCTGTGGTTCCATCGATGTTGACGCGCTCGCCGCGACCCGCGGCAACGATGATGACAGCGATGGATTTAGCACGCATGAGGGGTGGCACTCGAACAAGAAACTGTCGTATCTGCGTGGTCTAACGCTGGCCCCGGCAAGCGGCAAGGGCGCCTGCTCAAATTGGATTGAACGGGCGATAAGTGGTTGCACGCGGCGTCATTTTGACTATTGTGCAGGCAGCATTCCAAAATTGACCGTTTCTGGTGCAGTCCTTGTCTGAAAATGCCTGCGAGTTGAGCATCGGCAACCAGTCTGCCCGGAATACCGCGTTCCTCGCACCCATGGCTGGCATCACCGACCGCCCGTTCCGCGACATCGCCGAGCGCTTTGGCGCGGGCCTGGTCGTGTCCGAGATGATCGCCAGCGCGGCGCTGACCACCGGCAATGGCGATATGGTGCGCAAGCTCGGCAAGGTGGGCAATTTGCCCCACGTCGTGCAACTGGCCGGCTGCGAGCCCGAATGGATGGCACTGGGCGCCAAGATTGCCTATGAGGCCGGCGCCGACATCATCGACATCAATTTCGGCTGTCCCTCCAAGCGCGTAACCAACGGCTATGCCGGCTCGGCGCTGATGCGCGTACCCGATATCGCCATGACGCTGGTCGACGCGGTGGTGGCGGCAACGCCGCTGCCGGTGACGGTCAAAATGCGGCTGGGCTGGGACGACGATAGCCTCAATGCGCCGGACATGGCGCGGCGCGCGGTCAATGCCGGGGCGCGGATGATAACCGTGCATGGCCGGACGCGGCAGCAGTTTTACAAGGGCGCAGCACGCTGGGCACCGGTCCGCGCCGTGGTCGATGCCGTCGACGTGCCGGTCGTGGTCAATGGCGACATCATCGACCTGGAAAGCGCGCGTTCGGCACTGGCCGAGTCGGGTGCGGCGGCGGTCATGCTGGGGCGTGGCGCGCAGGGGCGGCCTTGGGTGGTCGGCCAGATCGGGGCGCAGTTGCGGGGCGAAGCGCCTATGGCTGCGCCTGAAGGCGACGAACTGGCGGCGCTGATCCAGGAACACTACGAGCAGATGCTGATCGAATATGGCGTGCAGGTCGGTGGGCGCGCGGCGCGCAAGCATCTCGACTGGTATGCCGAGGCGGCGGGGCTGGCGCTGGACAAGCCCGTGCGCAATGCCCTGCTGAATAATGACGACCCGAAAGCGGTACTGGCGATGATTGGCGACATTTTTTCTGGCGACTGGAAGGCGGCAGCATGATCGAGGCTTTGGGGGCGGAGACGTCGACCGCCGTATTGCAGGCGCTGCCGCAGCCGATCATCGTGTGCGGTGAGCAGCACCAGATCGTCTTCGTCAACTATGCCGCCGAGGCCTTTTTTGGCGCGTCGATGAGCGTGCTTGCCCGGCAACGGCTGGACGATCTGATCGCCTTCGGCTCGCCGATCATCAGCCTGGTCGAGACCGTTATGCTGCGACGGGCGCCGATGACGGAATATCGCGTGCGGGTGGGCTCGTCGCGGTTCGGCGACGAGCGCATTGCTGACGTTTTCGCCAGCCCAATCTCGGACACCGATGGCCGTGTGGCGCTGCTGATTCAGGAGCGCACCATGGCCGACAAGATCGACCGGCAGATGGTGTCGCGTGGCGCCGCGCGCTCGGTGACGGGCCTTGCCTCTATGTTGGCCCACGAGATCAAGAACCCGCTATCGGGCATCCGTGGCGCGGCGCAATTGCTGGAGCAGAGTGTTGCCAGCGATGAGGTTCCTCTGGCCCGGCTGATCCGCGAGGAGACCGACCGCATTGTCGGGCTGATCGACCGGGTCGAAGTGTTTGGCGACGAGCGGCCGCTGGAGCGCGAGCCGATCAACATTCATGTGGTGCTGGATCGCGTTAAGCTGCTGGCCCGCAATGGGGTCGGGCAGGGCATTGCCTTCTCGGAAGAATACGATCCGTCGCTGCCGCCCGTGTTCGGCAATCGCGATCAGCTCATCCAAATCTTCCTAAATTTGGTGAAAAACGCCTCGGAAGCCCTTGAGCGAACACAGAAACCAGAGATAAAGTTCTTCACTGCATTCCGGCCTGGCATCCGCATCAGCGTGATGGGTGTCTCCGAGCGCATCTCGCTGCCGCTAGAAATCGTCATCGAAGACAATGGCCCCGGCGTGCCCCCGGATATCCTGCCATTCCTGTTCGATCCATTCGTGACCACCAAGCAGAACGGCTCCGGACTGGGGCTGGCGCTGGTGGCCAAGATCGTTGGCGACCATGGCGGGGTAATCGATTGCGATAGCCGCCCCGGCCGCACGCGCTTCCGTATCCTGCTGCCGGTGGCCAGCGGGGCCTTCAGTACATCGCCGTTCGAAGAGGTTGGCGTCAAATGAGCCATGTTGTGCTGCTTGCCGACGACGATGCCGCGATCCGTATGGTGCTGAACCAGGCGCTGACGCGAGCCGGATACGAAGTGCGCCCGACTGGCAATATTTCCACGATGTGGAACTGGGTCAGCCGGGGCGAGGGCGATGTGTTGATCACCGACGTGGCGATGCCGGATGGCAATGCCTTCGAGGTGATGCCCAAGATCAAGAAGCTTCGGCCCGACCTGCCAATGATCGTGATGAGCGCGCAGAATACGTTCATGACGGCCATTCGCGCCAATGAAGTCGGCGCCTACGAATATCTACCCAAGCCGTTCGATATCACCGAGGTGCTGTCGGTGGTGGCGCGGGCTCTGGCCGATGCCAAGAAGCCGACGCGGGCGGAGCGCAAGGCCGAGGAGCCGGGCGAGACCATGCCGCTGGTCGGCCGCTCCACGGCGATGCAGGACATCTATCGCGCTCTGGCGCGGCTGATGCAGACCGACCTGACGGTGATGATCACCGGCGAGAGCGGCACCGGCAAGGAACTGGTGGCGCGGGCGCTGCATGACTTCGGCAAGCGCCGCAACGGGCCGTTCGTGGCGATCAATATGGCGGCGATTCCGCGTGACCTGATCGAGGCGGAACTGTTCGGGCACGAGAAGGGGGCCTTTACGGGCGCAAATACGCGCTCGTCGGGCCGCTTCGAGCAGGCCGAGGGTGGCACGCTGTTCCTCGACGAAATCGGCGATATGCCGATGGATGCCCAGACCCGCCTGCTGCGCGTGCTGCAGGAGGGCGAATATACGATGGTCGGGGGCCGCTCCTCGATCAAGACCAATGTGCGCATCGTTGCCGCCACCCATCGTGACCTCAGCCAGATGATCCGGCAGGGCCTGTTCCGCGAGGATTTGTTCTATCGCCTCAACGTGGTGCCGATCCGCCTGCCACCGCTGCGCGAGCGCATCGACGATATCGGCGATTTGGCGACGCATTTCCTCAAGACCTCGCAGCGCGAGGGGGAGCCGATCAAGTCGATTGCCCCGGAGGCGATCCGGCTGATGCAGAATTATTCCTGGCCGGGCAATGTGCGCGAGCTGGAAAACCTGGTGCGGCGACTGTCGGCGCTCTATGCCGATGAGAGTATTTCCGCCGAGATCGTGCAGAACGAACTCAATATCAGCGACAGGCCCCAAGCGGCCGGAGCTGCCGGGCCGATGGACGTATCGATGGCGGTCGAAACCCATGTCGGCCAGTTGCTGCGCGAATATGAGCCAAACCTGCCGCCAGCAGGGTTGTATCAACGGGTCATCGATCGGGTCGAAGCGCCGCTGATCGCCATGGCGCTCAATGCCTGCGGCGGCAACCAGATCAAGGCAGCGGATTTGCTGGGGCTGAACCGCAATACGCTGCGCAAGAAAATCCGCACGCACAGCATCGAGATCGTCAAGCATAGCCGCCGGAACGGGTGAGGGCGTGCTGCCGATCCTGTGCGTTGGCGCGCTGACGCTGGATACGATTTTCGAGATGGCGGAACTGCCGTCGGGGCCGGGGAAGTTCATTCCGGTCGCGGCGGTGGAAATTGCGGCCGGCATGGCGTCGAGCGCGGCGACCGCCGTTGCGCGGCTGGGCGGTGCCGTGGCGCTGTGGGCTTCGGTTGGCGAAGATGCTACCGGGATACGCCTCATCGGGGAAATTGCGGCCGAGGGCGTCGATTGCGGCGCGGTGCGAACCGTTTCAGGCGCACGGTCGGCTTTTGCGACGATCTTGGTCGATCAGGCCGGTGAACGCATCATCGTGCCGCATTACGATCCTGCGCTGCTTTCAGCGCCGGCGGCTATGCCAGCGATTTCGACGCAGACGCATTCGGCTGTGCTGGTGGACGTTCGCTGGCCCCTAGCGGCGGCTCAGGCGCTGACCGCAGCGCGGCAGGCGGGGATCCCAGCGGTTCTGGATGCTGATGTCGCCCGGGCTGAGACCCATGCACTGCTGCTGCCGCTGGCGAGCCATATCGTGGCGTCCGAGCCGGCTGCGGAGCAGTTGACGGGGTGTGCGGACCCGGCTGCGGCGGTGGTACGGCTGGCGGCGCAGTTCGATAGCTTTGTGGCGGTGACCGCCGGGGTAGGTGGCGTCTATTGGTGCGACCGTGACACCAATCAGGTTCGCCATTGTGCCGCTCCCAGGATTGTGGCGCGCGACACCTTGGCGGCAGGGGATGTTTTCCATGGCGCCTTCGTGCTCGGTCTGATCGAAGGCCGGCCGATGGAGTGGATCATGCGGTTCGCCTCCATGGCTGCAGCGATCAAGTGTGAGTCGTTTGGCGGGCGGTTGGGAGCGCCGAAGCGGGGTGAAGTCGAAGCACGAATGGTGTATGAGGGCGCCACGACATCGTAGTTTGGGATCGAGTTTGTGGCGCGTCCGGGCCCTGCGAGCATAGCTCTTCGGGCCTGATGACCTCAAAACATGCCACAGGCATGTTTTGGCGCCCGCAGGGCGCCGGTCATCAGTGTCACATTTTGGCAACAATTGTCTTGAAGGGTTGGCGAAATTGGGCCAGACTCTGTTGTCTCCCGCGGAGGAAGCCGTTTGGCTTTTGAAATGAGCGACGCGACAGCACCGATCGAGGGCATTGGCAACACGACGCCGACGACGCCCAAGCCGCCACGGGCGCCGTTTTTTGCCGTGCAGAATAACCGTGCGCTGCGCATGCTGGGCCTCGTCGTGGTGCTGGCCTCCGTGGCGATGTCGTCGATCTCGTTCCTGATCCTGTCCGGCACCACCAATATCGAGCCTTCGGCAGAAGTCTGGACTATCATCTGGATCGTCACCGGCGTGTTGGTGCTGCTGATGATCGCGCTGGTGGTGACCGAGGCCATGCTGTTGGTGCAGGCGCGGGCGCAGAACCAGGCGGGTGCCGGGCTGCAGATCCGCATGGTGACAATGTTCGCGCTGGTGGCGGCCGTGCCGGCGGTGATCGTCGCCGTCGTGGCGACTATTGCGCTCAACCAGGGGCTGGACCAGTGGTTCTCCGAACGCACCAGGGCCATGGTGGAAAGCTCGCGGCTGGTGGCGCGCTCCTACATGCTCGAACATGCGCAGGTGTTGCGCGACGATATCATCTGGGTGGCGACCGAGCTGGAGCAGGCGCGCGGCACCTTCGAGTCGGATCGCGATCGCTTCCAGCGCATCCTGACCGCGCTGGCGGTGACGCGTTCGCTGCCGTTCACGTCGCTGATCTCAGAAGACGGCGACACGCTGATGCGGGCGCAGATCAATGTGCAGGGTGCCAGCCCGAAGCTGCCGAAGGGGATTACCCAGGGCGTGGTCGAGGGCACGCCGACGTCGATCGCGCCGGGGTCGACCAATCTGGTCGGCTCGGTGGTCAAGCTGCGCGGCTACGACAATACCTTCCTGTTCGTGGCCAGGCCGGTCGACGCCGAAGTGCTCGAATATATGCGGCTGACCGACGAGAACATCACCGAATACCGCCAATATGCCTCCAACCGGCTGGTGTTCCAGATCACCTTCACCATCATGTATGTGGGCTTGGCGGTGGTGCTGCTGCTGGCGGCGTTGTGGACCGGTATCGCGTTGGCCAACCGCTTCGTCGACCCGATTCGTAATCTGATGATCGCGTCGAACCGGGTTAGCCAGGGTGACCTTGACGTGCAGGTGCCGGTGCAGGAGGGCAGGGGCGATTTCCGCGATCTGTCCAGCCGCTTCAACCGCATGACGCAGCAGCTCAAGAGTCAGCGCGAAGCGCTGCTAAGCGCCAGCGAGATGAACGAAAAAAGACGGCAATTCACCGAAGCCGTGGTGGAAGGCGTGTCGGCCGGCATTATCGGGCTCGATCCGTTCGGAGCGGTGACGCTGGTCAATGCGCGCGCCGGCGAAATGCTGGGCCGCGACGAAATCGCCATGATGGGCGAAGCCATCGAAGAGGTGATGCCGCAACTGACGCCGATCCTCGAGCGGGCCCGCTCGGCCCGGCGAGGACAGGTGCGCGACCAGATTTACCTCGGCAACGAGACCGACCGGAAGACCTATCAGGTGCAGTTGACCCGCGAGGGCTCGATGACCGAATCCAAGGGTTATGTGCTGACCTTCGACGACATCACTGACCTTGAATCGGCGCAGCGCACCAGCGCCTGGGCCGACGTGGCGCGGCGCATTGCCCACGAGATCAAGAATCCGCTGACGCCGATCCAGCTTTCGGCAGAACGCCTGCGCCGGCGCTATGGTACGCGGCTGGAGGACGATCGCGAGGTCTTTGACAAGTGCATCAACACCATCGTGCGTCAGGTGGGCGATATCGGCCGCATGGTCGATGAATTTTCGGCCTTTGCTCGCATGCCTGAGGCGGCGCCGGAAGTGGCTGACCTAAGCGATACCGTGCGGCAGGCGGTGTTCCTGGAAAGCGTAAGATTGCCGGAAATCAGCATTCAGACCGAATTGCCGGAAATGCCGATCTACGCCTATTTCGATAGCCGGCTGATTTCACAGAGTTTGACCAACCTGATCAAGAATGCGGTAGAAGCTTTTGAAGCAGTGGATATATCGGATTTCAAACCTGCCATTCTTGTGCAGGGCCAGATCGAGGGCAACCATGCTAGGATTGCCGTCTCGGATAATGGCAAGGGCTGGCCCAAGGATAACCGCCAGCGCCTGCTGGAACCCTATATGACGACCCGTGAAAAGGGGACCGGGCTCGGCTTGGCCATCGTGGCCAAGATCATCGAGCAGCATGGTGGCCTGGTCGAACTGGTGGATGCCGAACCCGATGCCAATGGGCGCGTGGGTGCCTGCGTCACCTTTACGCTGCCACTGAGTTCTCCCCACAAGACATCGAATGACGGCGAGATTGCCGAGCGAACCGAGGCAATGATCGCCCAAATGGAGGAGCCGCTGCTGGCAGCGGTCGTGCACAAATAATGGCACTCGATATTCTGATCATCGACGACGAAGACGATATCCGTGACCTGATCGCCGGCATCCTGGAGGACGAGGGGTTCGAGACCCGACAGGCCCATGATGCCGATAGCGGGCTCAACGAGATTGCGCGGCGGCGGCCGAGCCTGGTGTTCCTTGATATCTGGATGCAGGGATCGCGGCTCGACGGGCTGCAACTGCTCGACGTGTTCCAGAGCCAGCATCCGGACATGCCGGTGGTGATGATTTCGGGGCACGGCAATGTCGAGACGGCGGTGTCGGCGATCCGGCGCGGCGCCTATGACTATATCGAGAAGCCGTTCAAGATCGACCGGCTGCTGCACATCACCCAGCGGGCGATGGAGGCAACGCGGCTGCGCAACGAGGTGGCCGAGCTCAAGGAACGTTCGTCGGCCAAGAGCGGCGACATGGTGGGTTCGTCCCCTGCGTTGCAGCAGGTTCGTGGCGTGATCGAGAAATCAGCGCCGACCAATTCGCGCATCTTCATCTCCGGGCCATCGGGTGCCGGCAAGGGATTGGTGGCGCGGCTAATCCATCAACGCAGCCCGCGCGCCGATGCGCCATTCGTAGAGATCAACGCCTCGCTCTACGCGCCCGAGGAAGTGCCGGTGGTGCTGTTCGGCCGCGAGGTACGCGAGAAAACCGGGACACTACGGGCCGAAGTCGGTGCGCTGGAGAAGGCGCATGGCGGCACGCTCTATCTGTCCGAAGTGACGACGCTGCCGGCGCAGACGCAGACGGCGCTGCTGCGCACGCTGGTGGAAAATCGCTTCACCCGCGTCGGCGGCACCCAGGCGGTGCCGATCGACGTGCGCATCATCGCCGCCAGCTCGCAGAACGTGGCGGCGCAGATCGAGTCGGGCGAGTTCCGCTCCGACCTGTTCCACCGGCTCTCGATCGTGCCGCTGCCGTTGACGCCGCTCAAGGAGCGCCGCGAGGACGTTCCGCCGCTGGTCAATGTGTTCATCGACCAGGTCTGCCGTATGCACAATCTGCAGCGTCTGACGGTTGGCGACGACGCCATGGCGGTGTTGCAGGCACAGGAATGGCCGGGCAATGCGCGCCAGCTTCGCAACTCGATCGAGCGCCTGCTGATTCTCATGAAAGACCAGCAGCCCGAGGATGGGATCATCACCGCCGCCATGCTGCCGTCCGATATCGGCGAAGTTCTGCCCACAGTAGGCGACACCGACGCATCGGCACATCTGATGAGCCTGCCGCTGCGCGACGCCCGCGAAGTGTTCGAACGGCAATATCTGGTGGCGCAGATCGAGCGGTTCGGCGGCAATATCTCCAAGACCGCGGAGTTCGTCGGCATGGAGCGCAGTGCACTGCACCGCAAGATCAAGTCGCTCGGTCTGTGACCGTACTGAAATATCGCGCGTGCCATGCGTGGGGCGCGGGTAGGCAGTAAAAGTGTTCTGTGTAATAGTCGTTAGCGGTCTAACGATTGTTGGCTGTACGGGGGCAGGGCGGCTGTCCCTGGCGAGACCTGGCACTCCCAGGCAATGATAACAGCGGCATGCAATGCCGCGAGAAGAGGCCTCAATGGCGAGTGAAAAACAACAAAATCTTCAGGACTCCTTCCTCAACCACGTTCGCAAGCAGAAGGTGCCGGTCACGATCTTCCTCGTGAACGGGGTGAAGCTGCAGGGCGTCATCACCTGGTTCGACAATTTCTGCCTGCTGCTGCGGCGCGATGCGCAATCGCAGTTGGTCTACAAGCATGCGATTTCGACCATCATGCCGGGTGCGCCGATCCAACTGTTCGATCCCGAACAGAACCAAGATAGCGACTGATCCCAGCAATGGATGAACACGACGACGATGAGGCCGCCGCACCGGGCGGCCCAAAAGCATTTATCGACCAGCAACAACATGCGACCCGGGCGGGCCTCGTGGTGCCCGATGTGCGCGGTAGCTTTTCCCAGCACGGGATCGATGCGCGCAAGGCCGAGTTCGAAGGACTGGCGGAGGCGATCCGCCTCGATGTCGTGTTCTCCGAGGTCATCAAGGTGCGCGAGGTCAAGCCGTCGACCTTCATTGGCGGGGGCCATACCGAGAGCCTTAAGGCTCGCGTGAAGGCCGAGGATATCGATCTGCTGCTGGTGGATGCGTCGCTGACGGCGATCCAGCAGCGCAATCTGGAGCAGGAAACCGGCGCCAAGGTGCTGGACCGCACGGCGCTGATCCTGGAAATTTTCGGCGAGCGGGCGGCGACACGCGAAGGCGTGTTGCAGGTCGAACTCGCGCATCTGAACTACCAGAAGGGTCGCCTCGTGCGGTCCTGGACCCATCTGGAGCGCCAGCGCGGCAGCGGCGGCTATGGCTTCATGGGCGGCCCAGGTGAAACCCAGATCGAAAGCGATCGCCGTCAGATTACCGACCGAATCGTGTTGCTCGAAGACCGGCTGGAGAAGGTCAAGAAGACCCGTGCCCAGCAGCGGGCCAAGGGCAGCGATACGCCAACAGTGGCCTTGGTGGGCTACACTAATGCCGGAAAATCCAGCATTTTCAATATGCTGACCGGGGCAGGGGTATTTGCCGAGGACCTGCTGTTCGCGACGCTAGACACCACCGTGCGCAAGTTGGAGCTGCCGCATGGCCGGCAGATCATGCTGAGCGATACCGTTGGTTTCGTCGCGGACCTGCCGACCGATCTGGTCGCGGCCTTCCGCGCGACGCTGGAAGAGGTGCTGGACGCCGATATCATCCTGCATGTGCGCGATGTCGCCAACGAGGATCATCTGGCGCAGGCGCTGGACGTGCTCAAGGTGCTGGGCGATCTCGGTGTGTCGACCGACACGACGTCGATCATCGAAGTGTGGAACAAGATCGACCTACTGTCGGCGACCGACGATCCGGACGGGTTGCTGAATACGGCGACGCCGACCGGCAAGGTATCGGCGGTGGTGCCGGTGTCGGCCAAGACTGGGCAGGGGCTGGATCAGCTCAAACTCGCTATCGAGGCGGGCTTGGCGGAAAAGAGCCGCACGTACCATGTGCACGTGCCACATAGCGCCGGAGCGGATATCGGCTGGCTGCATAGCCACGCCGAGATCATTTCGCGCGATGAGCCAAACGAAAAAGGCAGCGGTTTCGTCGTGCGGATCGAGCCACGGCAGAAGACCGCGTTCCTGGAACGGTTCAACGGGCGGATCGACAGCTCGGACGCGTAGCGTAGCTATGCTTTGTCGGCCGCTCTGATCTCGTTCCAATAGCCGTCCAGGCGCTCCAGACCTGCCGCCTCGATCACCACGCCGTCTTCGCGCACTCGCGCTTCGACGTGGTGGAAGCGGCGGGTGAATTTCTGATTGGCGTCGCGCAAGGCGGCCTCGGCATCGACGCCAGCGTGGCGCGCGAGGTTGGCGACGGCGAACAGCAGGTCACCAATTTCCTCGTGGGTTGCGGCGGCGTCGCCCGATGCAGCGGCTTCGGCGACTTCCTCCAACTCCTCGGTGACCTTGGCGGCAACGGCGGCGAGATCGGGCCAGTCGAAGCCGACACGAGCCGCACGCTTGGTCAGCTTTTCGGCTCGCGCCAGAGCGGGGAGGGTGGCGGCCACGTCGTCGAGCACCGAAGGAATGACCTCGCCCTTACGCGCTGCCTTGGCGGCGCGTTCCTCAGCCTTGATGGCCTCCCATCGGCCTTGGGCTGCCTCCGCATCATTGGCGTCGAGGTCGCCGAAGACGTGAGGATGGCGGCGGATCAGCTTCTCGGTGATGCCATAGATAACGTCGCCGATGTCGAAGTGGCCGGCCTCGCTGGCCATCTGTGCGTGGTAGATCGGCTGCAGCAGCAGATCGCCGAGTTCTTCGCGCAGGTCGGAAAGATCCTGGCGCTCGATGGCGTCGGCAACCTCGTAGGCTTCCTCGATGGTGTAGTGCCGGATGGTCGAAAAATCCTGCACCAGATCCCAGGGGCAGCCACCAACGGGATTGCGCAAGGCGGCCATGATTTCGATCAGGCGGGAGATATCTCTGGAGGGCTGCATGGCGGGCTCGGCTTGGAATCGGGTTCGCCGAGCTTAGCAAGGACGCTGGTGCATGTCGTCCAGCGACGGAGGATTGGAGGCGGGTGGCCGAATGAGCGATCTGCTGTCGCAGGTCCCAGATTTTGACACTGGCCCTACGCTAAAAATGTGATTTCCTGGGGGGTTCTCACCCGGCCAATTTGGCACTATCGCGGGTTATTCTGGCACCACCCGGATTCCTCGCGACGGATTCTGGCACTGGCAGGGCGAGCGGACTCACCTGCCGTCCAGCCACCTTAATCTAATGCTGACGTGTTAGAGCGATGATCGTAGCGGTTATGCACAAGGCCGCAACCGATGTACCGCGCCCCGTTCCCGGCGCCCTTCCCGGGCGATCCAGACTACATCTTCGACAATGCGGTATTCCAGGCGCTGGGGCACCCCTCCAACCGCCATATCTTGAAGCTGCTGTCAGTCAGGCCGATGACCGAGTTCGATTTGGCCCAGCAGCTTGCCGACCACCACTCGCTCGGCGAATGGTTGCCGCATCTAGTGGCAAGTGGGCTGGTCGGTATTGCCGGCTCAGGGCACCAGGCGGTCTATAGGCTGGAGCGCGCGGGGCTGGCGCGGGTAGCGCGTTGGATCAGTTCGTTCGATCCCTGATTCTGAAGGCCGTGAGGTCCATGTATTCGGGGCGGGGCTTGCCGCGCCACGTGGAAGCGTATCGGTCTCGCACGGCGAACCAGGCGGCGCTCATCGCTTCCGACGCCTGCTCGATCATCAAGTCCCTCAGCGTATGCGGGCTGACGCCGTCCAGCATCTCGACGAGGATCGGATACTGTTCGCGTTGGCCGGCATCGTATTGCCTCAACAGGAGGTCTGCCACCTCAAGCAGGGGAGCGGGCCAAGCCCGCGCTATTTTCAGGCCCATATGGGCAGTGGCAGGGCCGCCGGAAGTACCCGTCCTCTCGACGGCGCCACGGAGCCTGGCGCACCACTGCAGCACGCTTAGCTGCTGCTCCAGATCCAAGTCACCCAGCGGAGCCGGCAGGTCAATGGGTCCGGCCTTGACGCCGTCAATTAGTCCGATGGCTCCCGCGATGGCCCGGACGTCCTGCAGGACCTGAGTATCCGCGAATGACGGGGGAGCGTTGCGCAGGTCAAAACGACATTGGTGGCAACTCTCGATCTTCTTCGTGTCCCAGTTCAAGTTCGCGCTGCACGATGGGCAGCGGTTGAGCAGTGTCTCGCCGGTTATCGGATCGCAGGGGAAGGCCGAAAACCGCCATGCTAGGCGTATGTAGGGATCGTCGCCGTCCGAACGGAGCATTCCTGGCGCCACGCGCTTGTCGAGCGATATCCATCCGTCCGGAAGGGTCCTCCCGCGGAAGTGCTTGGGGCTGCCCGACCTTGACGCCGGGACATCGACCGTGCCGGCACAGGCGTTGTCCGCGAGAGGCACGAGGGCCACGTTGGCGATGACGCCGAGCCGACGAAGCACCTCCATCTTGAACGGCAGGTAGATGAGCCAGTCGTGGGCGGCGTCCAGGTAGCGCGACTTGAACTCGTCGATGGACATGTCTCCGTAGGTCGCCATGCGAACGACCAGGGATAACGCATCCTCGTCTGGATGGAACGGTGCCGGCCTCCGCCAGGCTCGAAGGAAGCTATCGCTCATCCCGGACGCTTCGATATGCGACTACCGCGACGCTTGGGCGTGCGCACATCGGGCGGTAGATCGCGGCTGTGTACCGTTTCCTCAGCGAGGCTACGCGGTATCGAAGGCAAGGGACCGGAGTGGGAAAACGGGTTGATACCGAGCATCCTGTCCTCTTCGCGCATCAAGACTTCGCAGGCTCGCGCAAGGTCTTGGACCTGCAAGACTGAGGGGATTACGTCCTCGTCGACCTCGAAAGCGGCCACGGTTGCCTTCTCCAGCAGCTTCGAAAGCATCCCGGGCCGACCGCGCGTGGCGTAGAAGAAGGCGTCGTCATGACGGGCATCCCCCAGCGGGGTTCCGATGAACGGCATCCTTAGGTCGACTTCACTGAGGAATGTTCGGAAGGCGTCGCGATCGGCGGCGGTGCGATGAGCAAACGGCGCGATATGCACGAACGAGTCTTTGCGGTCACGGATTGTCGGGTGGGAGTTCATAAGCTCTCGGAGCGCGGGGCCACCCGTCACCACGATGCGGAACTTTCTCGAGTTTTCCAAGGTCAGGAGCCAGTTGGCGAAATCTTCGGCGCCTTGCCCGGTGCCGCCCTTTGTCATCTTCTGCGCCTCGTCGATGATGAACATGTCAACCTTGTTCGCGCCCATGTGGAAGATGAGCTTCTCGCTTGCCTCGGTTTCCGAGATCCTGGGGACTGGCAGGAAATGCGTATCGAGGATGGACTTGGCGGCTTGGCGTGGCGTGGCTCCGTTGGTGCAGTCGAGAAAGAGAACGCGATGGCCGTTGCCTTCGACGAGAACCGACGACCGGACGCGTTCGTTGGGGATCATCCGCCCCGTCTTTTCCTTGACGAACTGCTTGACCGTCTCCGTCTTGCCGCAGCGGCTGGTCGCTGTGATATAGGCCGTGCTGGTCTCCCGCAGGCGCATGCCGTACTTCCACGTGGATTCCAGTTGTTGCCACGCCGTACGAACGCCTGGGTGCAGAATATAGATCTTCTGGATACGGCGAAGCCTGCGGTCGATATCCCAACCGGCCATTTCAACCTTCGTGGCTTCGTCGCCCGCTTCGGCGACGTTCGAGACGAGCTCGTCAAGGGCCATGGTTCACTCCTCGTCGTCATCGATCGGGGCAGCGCCCCATGCGGATTCTGCAGTCGTCTTTCCCGGAACCTTGGATGTTTCCATCGCAGGTTCTTCAGGCACGCCCGCTCCCTGTGAGACGATGCCGTCAGCGTCAGCGTCGGCGAATTCGGCGAGCAGGTCGTAGCGATCCAGCGTCTCCTTGGTCTTGGCGAAGGCCGGTTGGTCCGCCCCTACCAGGTACACGCCGGCGAACCTGGGCGCCTGGCCGCCGGTGAGGGTGACCTTGCCGGGATCGCCGTCGACATTGGCGCCCATGGCCTCCATGGCGTTGCGGAACAGCCGCCTGAAGCCGAGTTCGTAGTCCGTGGGATTGGTGGGCTTGCCCCCGCTGCGCTTAAGGTCGTCGCACACGACCTGATGCTGCCACACGGTGCGGCCCGCCACATGAGGGTTCGTCGCGACGGCCAGGATCTCGCCCGGGTGGTCGGCGGCAAAGCCCGGCGTGCCGACCGGGACAGCGACGTAGGCCCGGCTGACGTCAAGCAGCGGAATGCGGACACGCACCGGGGTCAGGGTCTTGGATCTCGGGCCGTAATGGCCGGCATGGCGCCGGATGGCCTGCACCTCTGGGGACTGATAGAAAATGTTCTTCCACCGGATGCCTTCGTCGGTAGCGTTGAGATCTGGCTCGAGGGTGGTGACCACATCCCAGCGGGACTGTTCGTAAGGGGTGAGCGGACGCGGGCGGTGCGACGCGCTGCTGGCGCCGCGCAACCAACGCTGCTCTGGTGTGTCCCCGTCGAGGCCGTTCTGTTCCCTGCGGGCAAAGCACTCGATCAGGTACTGGTGGAACAGCATGGTGAAGCTGTCCAGGTTGACGGCGGCTTCCTTCTGCGGGCGTCGGTCGCCCTTTTCGCCGATGTTGGCACCAGTGGATCCCGCCAGCCAATGGACGAAGTCCCGTTCGATCGTCCCGAAATGGCGTTCCACGTACGGCTTGGAGTTCGGCTTGCCTGGGACGGCCAGCTCGAAACCGACGCCTATACGCGCCAAGTTCTGCTGCAACTGCAACGACACGAATTCCTTGGCGTTGTCGTACCTCAGCTTGACCGGCTTGCCGAAGCCGAGGAGGTCTCCCCGTATGTCGGGCCAGCAAGTGCCGACATAGGTCTTGGGACGGATGGCGTGGTCGATGCACATGACGGCCGGGATGAGGCCGCCGGGTTCGAAGGTGATGGCGAACCCGAGCGGATACCCGCTATGGACGTCGAGCGCCAAGCAGATCCAGAACCGGTCGAGGCCGCCCTTGGCGAGTTCGACGCCGAGATGGGTCTTTCCCAGGTCACCCGTAACGGGGTGCAAGTCGAACTTGTGGTGATCCACCTCGACGAGATCCAGGATGCGTGCGGGCCGCTCCAGCTTGCCGACCGATCCGTATTCGAGATCGGCCTTTGCAACGCCCTCCGCCTTGGCCAATCGTATCCAGGCGTCGAACCGGCGGTACTCGTTCTGCACCGTTGTCAGCGACGGTGCCTCGAGCTTGGTGCCATGCCTGTCGTTGTATTCCTCGATCTTCGCCTTCACCATGATGAGGATCTTCGTGGGCCCGAACTTGTGGGACACGCCTACCATGCGACGGATCTCGCCAGCGACGATCTCGTAGACCTTGGGCGGGATGGTTTGTGGCCTCGGCGTCACGCAGGTGCCGTGGAGTAGCCCTGACCCCTGCAGCTGCAAGGCCTCTTCCTTGGCGATCCAGCGCAGGACCGAGCGAGGGGACCGGTTCTGGGGCAGTACAATCTTCCGGTCGTCAGGCAGCAACGCGTTGGACTTCTCCACCGCAGCTTCCACCGCCTCGATGACCTTCTTCGCGCTGCCCTCGTTCCGGACGATGTCGGCATCCGGCTTCGAAGACATGGTCTTGAACATGGTGACGAAGAGGTACTTCGCCTCGGCCTTGCGGCGGCTTGCCTCCGGGAAAGCGTTGAAGGCTACCCGCAGGCGCGATCGATGCTCGTCGGCATCGGCGGGCTTAGCGAACTTGGGCGCGCCGCGTCCCGGGCGGTAGTAGCGGTGTTCCGCCTGCAGGTTCAATAGCTCTGCAGTGCCGAACTGAACCTGCTTCTCCTGGTCGCCGTTCCAGAAGACGTGAGGACCGTGCTCGATCTTGGCCAGGAACTTGTGCGCGATCTCGTCGATGAAGACGATGTCGTCGACCTTGAGGTCGTCGGCCATCATGTCGTCGAGAGAGGCGCGGGGCAGGGGCTGGCCGGCAGCGAAACCGTTTCGTAGCAGTTCGTTCATTGCACTGCCCTCGTCAGGGTGACGGCGGTCTCGTCATCGATCCGGGCATGGAGGTCGATGGAGAGCACGAGTTCGGGAATGCGCGCCAGTACATCGCCGCGCGGGAATTCGGAGTCGTGCAACTGCTCGCAGCATTCAAGCATGGTCGCGCTGCGAGCCGGCCTTGCTGCCAGGAAGGCGACCAGTCGATCTGCATCCTCCTCCGTCACCGGCCTGCCGGCGTTGGCGACGATCTCGTCCACGGTTGCCTTGCTCGCCATTGCCGCGAGGTCACGGTCGGTGACGAGACGCCAGGCGATGCCGCAGCGGAGGTAGGCATCCCGCACCAACCGGAGCCGCCGGCGCATCTTGGCCGCCTTCTCCGAGCGGTAGCGTCCGAGCTCGTCCCGCGGATCGACGGTGGCGGGCGGCGCGATATCGATGAAGCGCTTGTATTCCACGCGCAATTCCCGAAAGCCCATCATGACGAGGAAGTCGGGCGTGTACTTTACCGGACGGCTTTGACCCTCGACGGTTACGCGTATCTGCTCCGGTTGGCCGAAATAACCGGTAACGCTTGGGTGCACCTCGAGAATGCGGGCGAACCATTCCTCGCCGGTGGATTCGTGTGCGACGTGCGCGTCGTTCTTCCAGCTCCAGAACGCGCCGACCTTTGCCGTCCGGCGCCCGGTGATGATGCGGCGGACGGGTTCGTTGCCGGGCAGCCGGAAGCGATCGACGCCGGGCGCCAATGGCTCCCAACGTTCGTCCAGCGTCTTGATCCGTTCGTTTTCCCAGGCGTTGACTTGACTGGCCATTGCGCGATTTCCCTGTGCCTCGAACTCTGCGGCCCGTCGGCGGTTGAACATGGAACGGCAGGGGTTTACGGGATCCTGACGCGGACCCCGTCCTGCCTGCATGCTTGCGGTAGTGGTTTCCGAGGCGTTAGCCCGCTGCCAGGTGAACCAGCACCGTACCGGCTCCGATACCCATCTGCCTGGCGATGCGGTCCGGCGGCATGCCGGACGCCGCGAGAGACCGGATGCGATGGCGACGGAACGATCCTGCGACCACCCCCGGCGACAGGTGGGCCAGCGCCCTGCGGCGCCTTATCATCAGTTGGAGGGAACGTGGCGACATGCGTCCACCCAACGTATTCAGCCACAGGGCACCTTCGCTTGCGACGGGGTAGGGGCAACGCGAGCGATAGGCATCGATACCCTCGGCGGCCTTCGCCGATAGCTCTACGAACCTGGCCTTGCCAGACGGATTCCTGACAAGCAGGAGCGGGCCAGTCAGGTGCCGGCAGTCGATCAGGTTCAGTTCTCCCGTCGTCAGGCCACGCTCCATGACCAAGGTCAGGATGGCGTCGTCGCGCAGGACGGTCCAATCCATCCGGTTCCCGGTGGGAGCGGCAAGTGCCAGGAGGTCCGCCTCCAGCACCGGGCCTTCGGTCCTGACATCGATCCGAGGGAAACCGGCATGGAGGAGGGGGCCGGTCATTCCGCATGTGTTGGCAAGCATCAGCCCGTACCTGCGGATGGAGACGAGGCGTCGACGGCAAGTGGACGGAGCATCCCTCCAACATGCGACTAGCGCAGCAAGATCGTGAGTGCCGAGATCCATCAGGTCCTGCGGCACCGCCTGGCGACCGAGCGTCGATGCCATGGTGTCGGCCACAAAGCGGATATCGCGCAGGTAGCATTCCACGGTGGATCTGGACTTGTCACGCAGTCGGTCGGCCCACGACGCGAGCGTTCCGGTGATGGTCAACGGCGGGCGGTGATCGGTGATGTCGGCCATGGGGCCTCCTTTCCGGCAATGGAATGCCGTGCCCGGACCTGTGGGTCCGCGGCTGCTTCAGTTCGATGTCGTCGGTTTGGCTAGAGGCGCGGACCCAGGTCTAGGTGGGCCGCAAGCTCGGGAAAGGTTTCAATTTCGAGGTCCTCCAGTTCAAAGCGTCCGCTTCGGGTCGCTAGGCGGGCAAGGGTGGGTCCGAGTTCGGCGTCGATGCCACCACGCACCGTTGCCATCATCGAAAAGGCGATCGGATCTGGCACCGATAGCGGCACCGGTCGACCGGAGCGGTCGAAGGTGAACGTCGCGATCGGGTCGCCCTCGAGGCGCTCGCCGATGCAGTATACCTGGTCGTATTCCCCCTGGTGTTCGAGCTCGCCCATGAAGTCGGCTCGAGACCAGATCTCGAAATGGATGTCTTCGTACGCCAGGGCAATTTTGCCGGAGCGATGCTGGCGCGACGTGACACCCGGGAACGCGGAGGCCAATTCCGTCAGCAGGTCCACGGCGATCGCGTCGTCCAGCAGCATGAACTGCAGGGCAGGGGTCTCGATCGAGGGGAATTCCCGCGTGAACACGGTCTCATAGCCGAACATCGCAAGCTCGCTCGTCACCACCAGGTGCGCGCCCAGCCCGCTGTTGCCCAGCTTGCCCAGGAACTCGCCTGTCGCCCGCGGCAGCCTGCCGAGGCGCAGCGCCTTGGACACCCGCGCCTGGGTGGAGACAGCCTCCTCGAGGGGCGGCAGGTCCAACTTCACCAGGGTCCGGCGTTCCATGAAGCGCGCATAGATCGCCTCGATCTCCGCCGTTCGCGGTCCCAGTGACGTGGAGCGCTTCTTCTTGGTCACGGGGTCGGGGGCATAGCGGTACAGGTATTCCCGGCCCCGGATCGTCTTCCATTGCATGCCTCCGACCAGGTCACGGCTTTCGGCCATGAGGGGGGCGTACCGCGCCCACAGGTCTTGGACCTCGCGGACGTGGCGCTTCTGTTCGGCGGAGTAGGGTTCTATGTCCATCATGCAGCCCGTGTATCACATGAATGCACAAATTGGTAGTAATTTCTCAGATACAAGATCGATCAACTAATTTCGTCGCCTTCGTGTCCCTTGCTGGCTTTTCCCGCACAATCGCTTCACTCAGCGAGGACGGCGATGCGTGGTATCCACTTTTTGACCTCTGACGGCTTAGATTTCGTCGGCTTCAGCGACTCGGCTAGGGCGACTTGTTGCGCTGATCTCCCGTTGCCTGGCGACTATGTGGGCTTTGCCGAGGACCTGGACCCGGAATCTTCCATGCGCAAGCTTCCGTATGAGCAGCAAAGGCTTGTGGAAGGTAAGGTGCTCAAGGTCACGGATATCTGGATCACTGTCGACAGACATGGCGAGACCGGCGTCTGGTGGTATAGATACGAGTTTGAGGGCATCGAGGGGAAATTCCGAGGCGATGCCTTTATCGATGCTCGCTTCGACCGTTATGCCATTGGGGTGCTGCTTTCAGTCGACAGCGAACTTTGGTTTGTGCCGGTCCACGGAACGATCAACCCAATGTCTGGCAATTTCTGTAGACCCATATTGATCGATGGCTTGGAACGTCCTGCCCGGCACCAATTGCTCGGCAGTTTCCGGTTAGGGGAAGATGCCAGCGCCGCATTCGCCGACTTCGCGAAGGCACGGGACATCGAACCGGTTTGGGGGAAGGCTACCTTTGTCTCTAGTGATGACCAAGTCCGGCTCTTGGCGATTGAAGACTGGGAGTGCACCGATCCAGACGCGATCTCAGGGGCTATTTATGCCGTCGAACAATCCCAGATGGCGCCGGGGTGGTGACCGCAGTGCCAAATTGGGTACTCGCCAGTGCCAAATTGGATTGCGTAGGACATCTGCCGAGCCACCGTTCCTTGCATCCGTGATTCGCATAATATATATTATGGAACTTTTTGATTGAGCTAAAGCTTGGATTCTATGGAGCTTTGGGCGTTCGGTTGGATTTATCGGCTTTCTCGCTGTCGCTGATGCCGGATTACGTGGGCTATCATAGCCCACCCCAGTGGCCCGAGGATAAGTTGGATCAGAGATTGATGATGGTTCCGGCGACGACGTCGATGTGCATGCCATCGAAGGCTGGCTGGACATTGGCGGGCAAAGTCGATTGCAGCGTCCGATAGTCCATGTCGATGTGCATGTTGGTGAGCACGGCTTGGCCTGGCGCGAAGCGTTCGATCAGGCCCAGGGTTTCCGGCAGGCTCAGATGGCTGGGATGTGGCGCGTGGCGTAGCGCATCGACGATCCAGACGGTCAGGCCAGATACGGCGGCGTCGGAGGTCGCGGGAATGGCCGATAGGTCGCAGGAATACGCAAAATTGCCGACGCGGAAGCCAAGAGACTCAATGTTGCCATGCACTTGGCTGAAAGCGTCGATGCGGATGGCGCCACCGGGTCCATCGATCGACAGGACGGCGCCGGCCTCGATTTCATGGGCATTGAGGATAGGTGGATAGTCGCTGCCGGGTGGCGCGGTGAAGCAATAGCCGAAGGCCTCGCGGATACGGGCACCGGCTTCGCGGGTGAAATAGACATCGACACGCTGGCGGTTGTTGAGCGCCAGAACGCGCAGATCGTCGATGCCGTGGGTGTGGTCGGCATGCTCGTGGGTATAGAGCACCGCATCGACGCGATCGACCTGGGCATCCAGCAATTGCTCGCGCAGGTCGCAGCCGGTATCAATGAGGATGCGCGTCGGCTCGGCGACGCCTTCGGTCCAGCCTTCGATCAGCAGTGCGCAGCGGCGGCGGCGATTACGTGGCTCTGCCGGGTCGCAATCGCCCCAGATATTGCCGATGCGCGGCACGCCGCCGGACGAGCCACAGCCTAGCACGGTGGCAATGATCTTCTGCGCGTCGGCCATAAGATCATGCCAGTCCGGTTTTGGAGAACAGCCGGGCGAAATTGGCGGTGGTTTCGGCGCCGAGCGCTTCGAGGGTCAGGCCACGGACTTCGGCGACCTTCTCGGCCGTGAAGCGCACGAAGCTCGGCTCGTTGGAGGCGCCGCGATGCGGGATCGGCGCCAGATAAGGTGCATCGGTTTCAACGAGATAGCGGTCGGCCGGTACGAACTTGGCGACTTCGCGGATGTCCTCGGCGTTCTTGAAGGTGATGATGCCGGAGAACGAAATATAGCCGCCCAGATCGAGCGCGGTGCGGGCCAGGTCCTGACCGGCGGTGAAGCAGTGCAGAACGAAGGGGAAGGCCCCCTGCCCGGCTTCTTCGGTCAGGATCGCTGCCATGTCGTCGTCGCACTTGCGGCTGTGGATAACCAGTGGAAGACCGGTGATTCTGGAGGCGGCGATATGGCGGCGAAGGCCCGTGGCCTGGGCCTCTCGCGGTGCATTGTCGTAGAAGTAATCGAGACCGGCTTCACCGATGGCAACGCAACGTGGATGGGCACTTAGGCGCACCAGATCGTCGGTCTGGATGTGCAATTCCTTGTCCGCATTGTGCGGATGGGTGCCGACCGAGCACCACACGTTCTGGTAACGTTCCGCGATGGCGGCGTACGTGGAAAAGTTATCCACCAGTGTGGATATTGTTACCATTCCGGTAACGCCGACAGCAGCAGCGCGGGCTAAAACGCCGTCGATGTCGCCGGCGAGCGCCTCGAAGTCCAGATGGCAGTGACTGTCGATCAGCATGGTCTATTCGGCCTTGCGCTCGAGGCGGGCAAACACACCCTGCGGCACCGGAAGTTCGGTGCCCGGACGCAATAGGTTCGGGGTCTGGGCATGGCTGAGCAGGCGCTCGTCGGCCGGCACGGCCAGTTGATCGAGCAGCGCTTCGGCCGACTGGGGTACGAAGGCCAGCATTGGAATGGTGAGGCGTCGCACAGTGTCGGTGGTGGTGTAGAGCACTGTGCCCATGCGGGCCAGATCGGTCTTCTTCAGAGCCCAAGGCTCCTGGGCGGCGAAGTAGTTGTTGGCGGAGCTGAGCGCGGCGATGATGGCGCCGGCGGCTTCGTGGACGAGTTGGCCGTCCATGGCCCTTTGCGCGGCGGCGATGGCCTCATCGACTTCCGCGAGCAGCGCCAGATCGTCGGCCGTCAGCTCGCCCGGCTCGGGCACCTTGCCGTCGAGGTTCTTGTTGATCATCGACAGTGAGCGCTGGGCCAGGTTGCCCAGATTGTTGGCGAGATCGGCGTTTACGCGGTTGACCAGCTTGTCGCGGCTATAGTCGCCGTCCTGGCCGAAGGAGACTTCGCGCAGCAGGAAATAGCGCAACTGATCGACGCCGAACTCCGACGCCAATTCAAAGGGATCCACAACGTTGCCGAGCGATTTGCTCATCTTCTGGCCATCGACGGTCAGGAAGCCGTGGGCGAAGACGCGATGCTGCACGTCGATGCCGGCGCTCATCAAGAAGGCAGGCCAATAGACCGTGTGGAAGCGGATGATGTCCTTGCCGATGACATGCAGGTCGGCCGGCCAGAATTTCTTGAACAGCTCGCTGTCCATATCGGGAAAGCCGACACCGGTAATGTAGTTGGTCAGGGCGTCGACCCAGACATACATGACGTGGCCGGGCGCGTCGGGCACCGGAATACCCCAATCGAAAGTGGTGCGCGAGATCGAGAGATCCTGCAGCCCGCCTTTGACAAAAGAGATGACTTCGTTGCGGCGTTCTTTCGGCGCGATGAAATCCGGATTGGCCTCGTAGAGGTCGAGTAGCTTCTGCTGATAGGCCGAGAGGCGGAAGAAATAGGTGGGTTCTTCCACCCAATTGACTTCGGCGCCGGACGGCGCGAAACGCTTGCCGTTCTTTTCAGTCAGTTCGTCTTCATCGAAATAGGCTTCGTCGCGGACGGAGTACCAGCCTTTGTAGGTGGACTGGAAAATGTCGCCATTGTTGTTGGCGGCCATCTTGTTCCAGATGGTCTGGCTGGCCTCGTGGTGACGCGGTTCGGTGGTGCGGATGAAGTCGTTGTTGGAGATGTTCAGCGTTTCGGCCAGGCGGCGAAACTCGGCGGAGTTCTGGTCCGCCAGCTCGCGCGGCGTGACGCCCTGGGCGGCAGCGGTTTGCACCATCTTGATGCCGTGCTCGTCGGTCCCGGTGAGGAAATAGACGTCGCGCCCTTCCAGCCGCTTGAAGCGGGCGATGGCGTCGGTGGCGATCATCTCATAGGCGTGGCCGATATGGGGGGCGCCGTTCGGATAGGAAATCGCGGTCGTGACGTAAAAGGGTTTGGCGGTCATCAGGGCTCGATGGAAACTGGTGTGGTGGTCTCGATATGCTTGCGGATCGCGTCGAAAATAGCGACGAGCGTCTGCTTCATATCCAGGTTGATGCTGTCGGCCTCGGCAAGCAGGGCCTGTGCCTTGTCCCATAGCGCATTGGCCGAGGCAAGGCGATAGCGGCCACCGGGCTGGATGGCAGCATTGCGGGCCTCGGTCGCCAGCCAATCGGTCAGCATTTCGCGCGCGAAGGACAGTTCGGTGCTTTGGGTATTGGCGCCCAGCGCCTCGGCCAGTTGAATATGGACGGCGGCTGGGTGGCGATTGGGGGCGGTGAACCAGGCCTGGAGGGCGCCCAGAGCGCTACCATCCTCGAGTGTCAGCGTTTCGAACGCGCGGCGGGGGCGGCCGCCAGCAAGGGACACTGCGCGGTCGAACTGGTCGGATGGCAGGTCCGGACGCTGGTCGGCCAGCACGGCTCGGACATCGGCATCGGCCAATGGGCGGAGCGCAAGGCTGTGGCAGCGGGACTTGATGGTCGGCAGCAACTGGCCGGGACGATGGGAAACTAGGAAGAACGTCGTATCGGCCGGCGGCTCTTCAAGGGTTTTCAGCAGCGCATTGGCGGCGGACGGATTGCAATCGTCGATACTGTCGATGATGGCGATGCGGTGGCCGGCACGGCCGCGCGTCTGGTGCAGGTCTTCGCGCAGGTTGCGCACGTCCTCGACGCGGATCACGGTGTAGTAGCCCTTGGCGTCCTTGGGCCGGCGGCGCAGCAGGGCCAGGTTTGGGTGGGAGAGCGCCGCGACCTGTTGATCGACGCGGTTTGCATCTTCGTCGCCGGTGGCGGTGAAAATCAGGCGGGTGAGATTGAACGCCAGCGTTGCCTTGCCGATGCCCTGAGGGCCATGCAGTAGAATGGCACCGGGCAGGCGATGATTGTTCAGGCGTTCGAGAATGGTGGCCTTGGCGGCGGCGTGGCCCCAAAGCGTGCGGTGCTGCTCCGGCGCAGCCACATCCTCCAGGCCATCGGGATCGGTCACGCGCGCGCCCTGCCCGTCACTTCGGGGAATTTGTCGCTGACCACGGCCCAGATCGCCGCTTCCAGCGCATCCTCGCCCTGATCGGCGGAGATGACGACGCAGCGGTTCGGATTGGCCTTGGCGATGGACAGGAAGCTGTCGCGCAGGCGCTTGTGCCACTCTATGTCTTCCTTTTCGAAGCGGTCGCCTGTGAGGGCGAGGCCATCTTCGATGGCGCGCTGGGCAACGCGGCGGAAGGCAATCTCAGGGTCCATGTCGAGCACGATGGTCAGGTCCGGTGCATGCCCATCCAAAGCCAGGGCTTCGAGCGCTGCGATCAACTTGTCATCGACGCCGCCGGTGAGGCCCTGATAGGCGCGGGTGGAATCGTGGAAACGGTCGGAGATGACCCATTTGCCCGCGGCCAGATTGGGCGCGATCAGCTCATTGACGTGGTTAAGGCGGGCAGCGGCGAACAGCACCGCTTCGCCGCCAGCGCCCCAGCTTTCCGAACGGCCTTGCAGGATGAACGAGCGCACGGCCTCTGCCTTAGGCGTGCCGCCTGGCTCGCGGGTGCGTACGGCTTGGATCGAGGTTTCGGCAAGGCTCGCCAACAGGCGCTTGACCTGGGTGGATTTGCCGACGCCCTCGCCACCTTCGAAGGTGATGAAGCGAGCGCGGCTGGCCTGGGAAGCGTCGAGCATCGGTAATGTCGTTCCCTGTTCGAACCTTATGGGACCAGGTCCCATAAGGTTCTCATCCTTAGTGGTCGCATCGTTTTAGTGGAAAACCGGTTCCCACTTTTCCACACGATGCTCTAAAGCCAGCCCAGCGCCAACTGCTTGAGCGCATCGCTCGCCTTGCGCACGATATCGCCCTCTTCCACCGTGTCGGCGGCGAATAGCGGCGCGGTCTGCACCAGTTTGTCATCGCAGAAGACGCGCAGTTCCGCAATCTTGGCGCCCTGCTCGACCGGCGGCATCAGGGGGCCGGTATAGACGATGCTAGCTTGTAGGCACTTGCGCGAGCCGCGCGGCAGGTAGAGCGCCACCTCACCCTCACCGACGAGACCGACGCTGCCGCTGGTGCCGCCATAGACGTTGGCGTAGCCGATGATGTGGCCTTCGGGGAATGCCGAAACCCGTTCGAAGGCGCGGGCACCCCAGGTGATCAGCTTGCGGCCTTCCTCGGTGCGCTCGGCCATGGATTTCATGCCGTGCAGTACGGCGATCAGGCGGCGGCCGCCTTCAGCGGTGGAGATGACCGAGCCGTAGCCGGCGGCCTCGGTGTGGCCGGTCTTGAGGCCGTCGACGCCAATGCCCAGCTCGACCAGCGCGTTGCGGTTGGGCTGCTTGATGCCGTTCCACTCCATCTCGGGCTCGGAGAAGTAGTGATAATATTCGGGGAATTCGCGGATCAGGTAGCGGGCGACTTCGGCCAAGTCGCGGGCGGTCATATATTGGTCGGGATCCGGCAAGCCGGTCGGATTGACGAAATGGGAATCTTCCAGCCCGATCGTGCCGGCCAGCTCGTTCTCCATCGCCGCGAAGCTGAGTTCGGAGCCAGCAATGCCTTCGGCCAGCACGATGGCCGCGTCGTTACCCGATTGGATGACCACCGAGCGGATCAGGTCTTCGACTTTGATCTTGGAATTGAGTTCGGCGAACATGGTGGAGCCGCCCGAGGAGGCACCGCCAGTACGCCAGGCATTTTCCGACACGAAGAATTCGTCGGTGAGCTTGACCCGGCCGGAACGGACTTCGTTGAACACCACCGCAATGGTCATGAGCTTGGCCATGCTGGCCGGCTCCATGGCGGTATCGGCGTCCTTCTGGAAGATGATGGTGCCGGACTGCTCGTCCATCAGGATGGCGTATTTGGCCTTGGTATCAAAGGCCGCCGCGGCCTGGGCGAAGGCGGGCGTCGTGAGGGTCAGGATCGCAAAGGCAAGCCACAGAAGCCGTTTCACGATCGTCCTCAATTCCACCAGGTCTTGCAGCCGTGGCGGCTTATGCCGCCCGATACACACTAATAGACGGTAATGTCCTCGAGGCCAAGTTCGCGAGCCAGGTCCAGGGCGTCAGTTCGGGCCACGCCGGGCTTCAAATGCGTGAGAGTGAGCCGGGTCGCCGGGCGGCCATTGACGGTGACCTGGTCCTCATCGACAGCCCCGAGGAAAGCGAAGCGTTCCGACAGTTCGATGGCCTTGTCCTGGTTGGAGAAGACGCCAAGGCCGAGCTTGATGTCGCGGGCGTCGAGATCGGTCGACTCCACCCAATCCTGCAGCGCCGGCGAGCGTGTGGCCATTGCATCGACAGCCGCATGGGCGGTTTCGATGGCGGCATCCTGCTGCTCGGGCGTGGTATCGGCGTAGGAGAACAGGCTGCCGAAGAAATTTCCGGCCATGTCGACCATGCTATTGGTGCCGTCATTGCTGGCATAGCGCGTGTTGCCGCCGCTGCCGCGGCCGAAATCGGATGGGCCATCATAGCTGGCCATCAACATGCGGGTGTCGTCGCCTTCGAGCGGCGCGCGGCCGACATATTGAACGGCGATCTGGGCGTGGCCATCGTTCACATAGCCCAGCATTTCGGCGGCGCGATGCGACAGGTCCATGATGCGGCCGGGCATATAGGGGCCACGATCATTGACGCGGACGATCAACGAGCGGCCGTTTTCCCGATTGGTAACGCGAACATAAGATGGCAGCGGCAGGACCGGCGAAGCGCCGGTGATGGCATTGGCCGAGAAGATTTCGCCATTGGCGGTGCGGCGGCCATGGAAGTCAGAACCGTACCACGAGGCTTCGCCGACCGCCTGGTAATTGGGATCTTCGGTAGGCGTATAGACCCTGCCGCGCACCGTATAGGGCTTGCCGACCTGATAGCGGCCGCCGCCCTTGGGCGGATTTGGATTGTTGGTGACCCGGGGCGACACCCCTACCCCGTATTCCGCCGAGGAAAAGGCGCCGCGCTTGACGGTGGCTCCAAGGCCGCCGCCACCGCAGGCAGCCAGTATCGGCGCAAGCAAGGTGGTAAGGGCGACAAGGCGAGTGGCATTACGCCAGGGGGATGTCGGTGTACTCAACGTCATACGCTCTTTACTATTGTAGCCTGGACATTACCCCATGCTCGCCATCCCCGCGCGTATGGAACGGATTTTGGGTTTCGGTTCGGTTAAGGCGAGCGAAGCGTTAAACGATTTGGTGGCAATTGTGTCGAAGCCAAAGGACGAGCCGTCACTGGCTTTTGGCGCTTGAATGATATAAAGATATCTTTATATGAGTGCTTCGACTGGCTGTATTGAACGATCAGATAGGACGACGATGATGAGCTCAAATTCAACTTCATCAACTCCCCCTGCCCTCCGCGATGGCGCCGAAATTCTGGCGGCGCTGACGGCGGCGGCGCGCGAGCGCATCCTGATCCTCGATGGTGCAATGGGCACCATGATCCAGCGGCTCGGCTATACCGAGGACAATTTCCGTGGCGACCGGTTCAAGGATTGGCAGAAACCGCTGCAGGGCAATAATGACCTGCTGATCCTGACCGAGCCCAAGGCGCTGGAAGACATCCACTATGCCTATGCCAAGGCCGGGGCGGATATCGTGGAGACCAATACCTTCTCCGGCACCAGCATTGCCCAAGCCGACTACGGCATGGAGGCGATTGTCTATGAGCTGAATTTCGAGGGCGCGCGGATCGTGCGTCGGGCACTGGACCGGGCCACGGCCGAGGATGGCGTGCGCCGGTTCGTGGCCGGGGCGCTGGGGCCGACCAATCGGACGGCCTCGATTTCGCCCGACGTGAACAATCCGGGGTTCCGGGCGGTCAGCTTTGACGAGCTGCGGGTGGCCTATAGCGAGCAGGTGCGCGGGCTGATCGATGGCGGCGCGGACATCATCCTGATCGAGACCATCTTCGATACGCTTAACGCCAAGGCGGCGGTGTTCGCCACCGAGGAAGTGTTTGCCGAAAAAGGCATCAAGCTGCCGATGATGATTTCGGGCACGATCACCGATCTGTCCGGGCGCACGCTGTCCGGGCAGACGCCGACGGCGTTCTGGTATTCGCTGCGCCATGCCAGCCCGTTCACTATAGGGCTCAACTGCGCCTTGGGCGCTGATCTGCTGCGTGGGCACATCGCCGAAATTTCTGCCATCGCCGACACGTTCGTTTGTGCCTATCCTAATGCCGGCCTGCCCAACGAATTCGGCGGTTATGACGAGACGCCGGAGATCATGGCCGAGCAACTCGGGCGCTTCGCCGAAGAGGGGCTGATCAATATCGTTGGCGGCTGCTGCGGGTCGACGCCGGACCATATCGCCGCCATCGCCGCGGCCGTGCGTCCGCATCCGCCGCGCAAAGTGCCTGAGATCGCGCCGCAAATGCGCCTATCGGGGCTGGAGCCGTTCACGCTGACCAAGGATATTCCCTTCGTCAACGTCGGCGAGCGCACCAATGTCACCGGCTCGGCCCGGTTCCGCAAGCTGATCACGGCCGGCGACTATACGGCTGCGCTGGCTGTGGCCCGCGATCAGGTCGAGAACGGCGCGCAGATCATCGATATCAACATGGATGAGGGCCTGATCGACTCCAAGGCGGTGATGGTCGAGTTCCTCAACCTGATCGCCGCCGAGCCCGATATCGCTCGCGTGCCGATCATGATCGATAGCTCCAAATGGGAGGTGATCGAGGCTGGCCTGAAGTGCGTGCAAGGCAAGGCGCTGGTCAATTCGATCTCGATGAAGGAAGGCGAGGAAGCGTTCCTGCATCATGCCCGCCTGGTGCGCGCCTATGGCGCCGCCGTGGTGGTGATGGCGTTCGACGAGCAGGGCCAGGCCGATACGCTTGAGCGCAAGGTCGAGATCTGCACGCGGGCCTACAAGCTTCTGACTGAGGAAGTCGGTTTCCCGCCGGAAGATATCGTGTTCGATCCTAACGTGTTCGCCATCGCGACCGGCATCGAGGAGCACAACAATTACGGCGTCGATTTCATCGAAGCCACCAGGATCATCACCGACACCCTGCCCCATGTGCATATTTCGGGCGGTATCTCGAACCTGAGTTTCTCGTTCCGCGGCAACGAGCCAGTGCGCGAAGCCATGCATGCTGTGTTTTTGTACTATGCCATCCAGAACGGCATGGACATGGGCATCGTCAATGCCGGGCAATTGGCGGTCTATGAGTCGATCGACAAAGAGCTGCGCGACGCCTGCGAGGACGTGATCCTCAACCGCCGCCCCGACGGCACCGACCGGCTTCTTGAAATCGCCGAAAAGTATCGCGGCGCCAGCGGCAAGGAAGCGGCGGCCAAGGATTTGCGCTGGCGCGATAAATCGGTCGAGGAGCGGATCGGCTATGCCATGGTCAATGGCATTACCGAATTCATCGATGCTGATACCGAGGAAGCCCGCCAGGCGGCCGCGCGACCGCTGCATGTCATCGAGGGCCCGCTCATGGCCGGCATGAGCATTGTCGGCGACCTGTTCGGCTCGGGCAAGATGTTCCTGCCGCAGGTGGTCAAATCCGCCCGGGTGATGAAGCAGGCCGTGGCGCTGCTGCTGCCCTATATGGAGGCCGAGAAGCTGGCCAACGGCGGCAGCAATGCCGGCGATCGCCAGAGCGCGGGCAAGATTCTGATGGCGACGGTGAAGGGCGATGTCCATGACATCGGCAAGAACATCGTCGGCGTCGTGCTGGCCTGCAACAATTACGAGATCATCGATCTCGGCGTGATGGTGCCGGTCGCCAAGATACTGCAGACGGCGCGGGAGCAGAATGTCGACATTATCGGGCTCTCGGGCCTGATCACGCCGTCGCTGGACGAGATGGCCCATGTGGCCGGCGAGATGGAGCGCGAGGGGTTCAACATCCCGCTGCTGATCGGCGGGGCTACGACCAGTCGCGTCCACACCGCGGTCAAAATCCATCCGCGCTACCATGCCGGGCAGACGGTTTACGTGAACGACGCCAGCCGCGCGGTTGGCGTGGTGTCGAACCTGTTGTCGCCCGACACCAAGGTTGCATTCATCGAGAATGTGCGCGCCGAGTATGCCAAGGCGGCGGCGGCGCATGAGCGGGCCGAGAACGACAAGCAGCGACTGCCGCTGATCAAGGCGCGCGCTAATGCCTTCAAGCCGGAATGGGCCGGCTACACACCGCCGGTGCCCAGCTTCCTCGGAACGCGGACGTTCACCGACGCCGATTTCAGCCTCGAAGAGCTGGCGAAATATATCGACTGGACGCCGTTCTTCCAGACCTGGGAGCTCAAGGGTCGCTATCCGGCGATCCTGCAAGATGAGAAGCAGGGCGAGGCCGCGCGGCAATTGTTTGCCGACGCACAGGCCATGCTCAAGCTGGTGATCGACGAAAAATGGTTCCAGCCGCGCGGCGTGGTCGGTTTCTGGCCCGCCAATGCCGTGGGCGACGACATCCGCCTGTTCACCGACGAGAGCCGCAAGGAAGAATTGGCGACGCTGTTCACACTGCGCCAGCAACTCAGCCGGCGCGATGGCAAGCCGAATATCGCACTGTCTGATTTCATCGCGCCAGTCGATAGCGGCAAACCCGACTATGTCGGCGGGTTCGTGGTCACGGCTGGCATCGAGGAAGTGGCGATCGCCGAAAAATTCGAGCAGAAGAACGACGATTATTCGTCGATCCTGGTCAAGGCTTTGGCCGACCGGTTTGCCGAAGCCTTCGCCGAGAAAATGCACGAAAAGGTGCGTCGCGAGTTCTGGGGTTACGCGCCTGACGAGACGTTCAAACCCGACGAACTGATCGGCGAAAGCTATCGCGGTATCCGCCCTGCCCCGGGCTATCCGGCGCAGCCGGACCACACCGAGAAGACCACGCTGTTCAAGCTGCTGGACGCCGAGAAGCAGGCTGGCGTGACGCTGACCGAAAGCTTTGCCATGTGGCCGGGCTCGTCGGTATCGGGCATCTACCTGGCGCATCCCGAGAGCTACTATTTTGGTGTCGCCAAGGTGGAGCACGACCAGGTGCTTGATTATGCCGAACGCAAGGGTATGGGCGTGGCTGAGGTCGAACGGTGGCTGGGCCCGATCCTGAACTACATCCCCGGCCCAGCAGTAGCGGCGGCCGAGTGATGGGCGCCGCGGTTCAGATCAGGGCGGACCAGATCCCGGTAACGCTGGTGACCACTGCCGGGCGGCTGCTGCCGCTCGACAGCGGTACAGCGCTGGTGCGGCTGACGGCTAACACTGGGCATGGCCATGCGGATGGGTTTCAGTGCGTGGCGTGCGCCGGGCGCGGCGATGTGCGGGCGATACTGTTCGACCTGCTGGAGGAGGTGCGGCTGGGGATGCGGCCGGTTTTCACCAGCGTTGTGGTGGATGCTTCGGCAGTGGTTGAGCCCAGCAAGGTCGTTGATGCGCTGACGGGGAAGTTGCAGGCGACGGCGCTACGCGATCATACGGTGGCACGGCGGTTTTATTTGGCTGGGACGGCGTAAGGACCCCTCACCCTGCTTGCTCCGCTGAACGCGTCGCAACCTGTCCCTCTCCCGCAAGGGGCGAGGGTTGACGAGTGAGAACTCTCGTCTCTTTCCCCCTTCTCCCCTTGCGGGAGAAGGTGCCCGGAGGGCGGATGAGGGGTTTCTACCCCTCGTACTTCACCAGTTTCGTATCCAGCCGCAAATACAGCGGGTGCTTCGGGCTCCCATCGGCGTTGGTGCCGAAGCACATGATCTTGATGTCATGCGCCCGCAATGCCGCCACGATCTCCCGCGCCGGCTCCACCAACACCCGGTTGAGCTTGCCATGGCACAAAACCACCAAGCTCGCCCCCCTGGCCGCTTCCAACAGCGACGGCAAATTAGCCGGCGATGACGCCACCACGCCCGGCGCCAGCAGCGCCTTCGGATCGGTGGCGC
This sequence comes from Devosia sp., assembly GCF_028290625.1. Lineage (GTDB taxonomy): Bacteria > Pseudomonadota > Alphaproteobacteria > Rhizobiales > Devosiaceae > Devosia. The sequence goes on along the minus strand of NZ_JAQGJM010000030.1, from coordinate 75,388 downwards.
GATAATCCCCAACATTGCCCTTGGCCATGCCAAAGAACCCCTCGCGCAGGCTGAAATTCCATTCGCGAGCGCAGGTCGGATCGTTGACCATGGCGTCGGCCGTGCTGGGGTTCATGCCGATGAACAGGCTGTAGCGATCCGGAAAGCGATCCCCGGTCCAGCGCCGCATGATCTGGCGGTGCTGGTGGTCGCTAAAGATGGCGTCGCCATGGACGCCTGGGGGCAGCGCAAGGCGGACCTTGCCGCCCGGATCGTGGTCGTCGCCGATCATGCCGTCAGATCGCTCGGCGGTACCAGGCCGTTGATCAGCGAGGCGGTGGTAATGGTATTGGCCAAAAGGCACGCAATGGTCATAGGACCGACACCGCCGGGCACGGGGGTGATGGCGCCGGCGACTTCGGCAGCGGCGGCATAGTCGACGTCGCCGACCAGGCGGGTCTTGCCCTCCCCGCGCTCGGGGGCATCGATGCGGTTGATACCGACATCGATGACGGTGGCGCCGGGCTTGATCCAGTCGCCCTGGATCATTTTTGGCCGGCCAACGGCAGCAACGACGATATCGGCCCGCCGAACGACCTCGGCGAGGTTCTTGGTGCGCGAGTGGGCCATGGTGACGGTACAGCTATCGGCCAGTAGCAACTGCGCCATCGGCTTGCCGACGAGGTTGGAGCGGCCGATGATGACCGCATCGAGCCCCGAGAGCGAGCCGAGCTGGTCACGCAGCAGCATCAGGCAGCCCAAGGGCGTGCAGGACACCGGCCCCGGCAGCCCGATGACCAGCTTGCCTACGCTGGCGGGCGTGAAGCAGTCCACATCCTTGTCGGGGGAAATGGTCTGGATGATCTTGAGCGAATCGATGTGCTTGGGCACCGGCAGCTGCACCAGGATGCCGTGAATGGCGGGGTCGGCATTGAGCTTTTCGACCAGCGCCAGCACCTCAGCTTCGCTGACGGTTTCGGGCAATTCATATTTCTCGGAATGCATGCCGACTTCGACGGTCTGCTTGGCCTTTTGGGCGACATAGACCTGGCTGCCCGGATCGTGGCCGACGATGACCACGGCCAGGCCCGGCGTGATGCCGTGCTCGGATTTCAGTCGCGCGACATGGCCGGCAATGCGACCTCGGAGGCCTTCGGCAAACAGTTTTCCGTCAATGATCTTGGCTGCCATGCTGCACTCCATGGAATGTCCGCGGCGCCGAAACCGGCGGGGCGAGCTGCTTGCGGGGAATGGGTTTCCCTTACGGAAATCGCGGCTCTGCGTCTACGCCCCAGGCGCAGAACGTATGGCTAACCGACATGACGGGAACAAGAAAAAGGGCTGCAACGGTATTGCTACCATTACAGCCCTGGGGGAAATCCACCCACCGCACTGTTGAGGGCTTGGGGGACAAGCGGCAGATTGGAAGTCCCTAGTTCGCGGGGCGCATGGGTCGCTTGCGTGTCCCTTGAACTGCTATCAAGATGGTACACAATTGCGGCAGGAAAAGTGGCATTCACTCAAGTGTGAAAAGCGCCAGACCGCCGGGCCGCGATTGCCGCCACGCCGATAAACTGTCATGGCATGGGGTTATCGCAATCTATCGTCCGCCAGACGGGGGGCTCAATCCGGGGCCCGCAAACGAGAACAAGAATGACAACGATCAGCCCGCCGCGCCTTGAGAAGCAATCTTTCACCGATCCTGAAAAAGCCTGGGCCTATCTCGCCGAAATCTACCACCGCAATACCGGTTTCATCCGCGGCCATCTGAACGCGCTGGCCCAGGGTATCGTGCCCGAGGGCAAGGTGCGCGCCTGCTATCCGCAGATCGAAGTGCGCTCGACCAGCTACGGCAAAAGCTCATCCACCCTGCCCTACGGCTACCTGCATACGCCGGGGCTTTACCGCACCACGGTGACGGCGCCCGACCTGTTCCGTACCTATTTCCAGGAGCAGTTCACCGTCATCCTGAAGAACCATGGCGGCACGATCGATATCGGGGAATCCGACACGCCGATCCCGCTGCATTTCGCGGTGGCGGCAAATGACCGGGTCGATGGCGAGGCGCTCAACGCGCTCAACATTCCACTGCGCGACGTGTTCGACGCGCCCGATCTCGGCAATACCGACGACGAGATCGCCAATGGCACCTTCGTGCCGCCCAAGGGCGGACCCTACCCGCTGGCCGCGTTCACGGCGCCGCGGGTTGATTATTCGCTGTACCGGCTCAGCCACTACACCGGCACCGACGCAAATCACTTCCAGAATTTCGTGATTTTCACCAATTACGGCTTCTATATCGATGAGTTCTGCCGGGTCGCCAAGGAGCATATGGCGACCGGGCACGAGCATTATACCAGCTTCATCGAGCCCGGGAATGTGATCACCACCAATGAGCGGCTGGGTGGCGGCACGGTCGGCAAGCCGACGCCGCGCGTGCCGCAGATGCCGGCCTATCACCTGACGGCGGATCGTGGCCGCGGCATCACCATGGTCAATATCGGCGTCGGTCCGTCCAATGCCAAGACCATCACCGACCACATCGCCGTGCTGCGCCCGCATGCCTGGATCATGCTGGGGCATTGTGCCGGCCTGCGCAATTCGCAGGAGCTGGGCGATTACGTGCTGGCCCACGCCTATGTGCGCGAGGATCATGTTCTAGACGCCGACCTGCCGCTGTCGGTGCCGATCCCGGCGCTGGCCGAAGTGCAGGTGGCGCTGGAGCAGGCGGTGGAGGAGATCACCCAGCTCGAAGGGCTCGAGACCAAGCGCATCATGCGGACGGGGACCGTGGCGACGTTCGACAACCGCAATTGGGAGCTGCGCGACCAGGCCGAGATCACCCAGCGCCTGAGCCAATCGCGTGCTGTTGCCCTCGACATGGAAAGCGCGACCATCGCGGCCAACGGATTCCGGTTCCGGGTGCCCTACGGGACGCTGCTGTGCGTGTCGGACAAGCCGCTGCATGGGGAGCTGAAACTGCCGGGCATGGCATCGGATTTTTATCGGACCCAGGTCAACCGGCACTTGCTGATCGGGCTGCGGGCGATGGAGATCTTGCGGGACCAACCGGCGGAACGGTTGCATTCGCGGAAGCTGCGGAGCTTTGCGGAGACGGCGTTCCAGTAGGGGCGCGGCGTTATCAGTTGTCACCCTTCTCCCCTTGCGGGAGAAGGTGCCCGAAGGGCGGATGAGGGGTTCTTCGGCATCGATTGGCGATGCGGTCTCGGACAGCAGTACCCCTCACCCTGACCTTCCGCTGAACGCGTCAGGTCTGTCCCTCTCCCGCAAGGGGCGAGGGGGAGTACTGGAGGATTTGTGCCTAATAAAAAGGCCCGGCATCGCTGCCGGGCCTTTTCTATTGGACGATGATTGGCTTAGCGGCCCTTGACCACCGAATAGCCGGCATACTTGGCCGAGGAGCCGATCTGCTCTTCGATGCGGATGAGCTGGTTGTACTTGGCCAGGCGATCCGAGCGCGACAGCGAGCCGGTTTTGATCTGGCCGCAGTTCAGCGCCACGGCGAGGTCGGCGATGGTGGAGTCTTCGGTTTCGCCCGAGCGGTGCGACATCACCGAGGTGTAGCCGGCGCGGTGGGCGGTATCGACCGCGTTCAAGGTTTCGCTGAGCGTGCCGATCTGGTTGACCTTGACCAGGATGGAGTTGGCGACGCCCATCTTGATGCCGGAGACGAGGCGCTCGGTATTGGTGACGAACAGATCGTCGCCCACAAGCTGAACCTTCTTGCCGATGGCGTCGGTCAGGGCCTTCCAGCCTTCCCAATCGTCTTCGGCCATGCCGTCTTCGATGGAGACGATCGGAAAGCGCGCTGCGAGATCGGCGAGGAAGGCCACGTTCTCGTCCGAAGACAGGCTCTTGCCTTCGCCGTCCATGGCGTATTTGCCGCCCTTGTAATATTCGGTGGCGGCGCAATCGAGGCCGAGGAACACGTCCTCGCCCGGGCGGTAGCCGGCCTTTTCGATCGACTTCATGATGAAGCCGAGGGCCTCTTCGGCCGATTTCAGGTTGGGCGCGAAGCCGCCTTCGTCGCCGACGGCGGTGTTGTGGCCTTCGGCCGACAGACCCTTCTTGAGGGTGTGGAAGATTTCCGAGCCGATGCGGACGGCGTCGGCCAGGGTTTCTGCGCCGGCAGGCAGGATCATGAATTCCTGCATGTCGATCGGGTTGTCCGCGTGCTGGCCGCCATTGATGATGTTCATCATCGGCACCGGCAGCACATGGGCATTGGGGCCGCCGATATAGCGGTAGAACGGCAGTTCGCTCGATTCGGCGGCGGCCTTGGCCACGGCCAGCGAGACGCCGAGGATGGCATTGGCGCCGAGGCGCGACTTGTTGGGCGTGCCGTCGAGTTCGATCATGGCCTGGTCGACGCCGAGCTGGTCGAGGCCGTCGAGGCCCTGAATCTCCTCGAAGATCACCGAGTTGACGTTTTCGACGGCTTGGGTCACGCCCTTGCCGAGCCAGGCCTTGCCGCCGTCGCGCAATTCGACGGCTTCATGGGCGCCGGTCGAGGCGCCCGAGGGCACGGCGGCGCGGCCGAAGCTGCCGTCATCGAGGACCACATCGACTTCGACCGTGGGGTTGCCGCGGCTGTCGTAAATCTGGCGGCCCTGGACGTGGATGATCGAAGACATGGAAAGCCCTTTCCTGGCTGGGTTTGCGCAGTGTTGGCCCTGTCTAGACGCGGCGTGTGACGAATCAAAGAGGGTGCGCCAAATTATTTGGCGGGAGCGCTCACCTGCCCGTCCTTGATCAGCCAGCTCACGGCCTCTTCCACTGCCTGCAGAGAGGTATAGCGTGGCGCGTAGCCGAGCAGGCGCTGGGCCTTGGCGATGGAGCAATTGGGGCTGCGGGCGACGTGTTCCCAGGTGGCCTTGGCTTCGTCGGCGCTCTGCGTTGCGGCCCATGCCTCGTAGCCCTGGAAGCTGAGCTTGGGTTCGTGGCCGAACCAGCGGAACATGTGTTCAGCATAACCGCGCAGGGTCAGCGCGCCGGAGGAGACAGCGTGGAAGCTTTCGCCGATCGAGCCGCTCCAGTTGGCGATGGCGTTCATGAACATGACCGCGACGTCGTCGGCATGGACATGGTGGACGGTTTCGAGGCCGAAATTCGGTAGCGCCAGGGTTTCGCCGCGGGCGATGGTTGAGAATACCGCGGGGTTGAAATGGCCGGCCGGATTGAGCGGCGACCAGCCGGGGCCGACGATATGGCCGGGATGGATCAGGGTGGCGGGGAAATTGTCGCGGCGGCCGCGCTCGAGCAGATAGGTTTCGATGGCCGCCTTTTGCACGCCGTAGTCGCCGAAAGGATATTTGGGCGTTTCTTCCAGCGTCGGGACGACGGTCGAGAAGCCGTGGGTCCAGATGGTCCCGGTATGGAGGAAATGGCTGACCTTGCCGTCGAGGGCCTCGACCAGATGCTGGGCGCTGGCGAGCGTGAAACAGATCATGTCGATGACGATATCGGCGTTGAGCGCGGCAATGGCCGGGCCGAAACTGCCGTCGGCTTCCATGGCGGTGCGGTCGATCACGCGCTGCTCGACGCGGGACCAGGCGTGGTGCGGCGAATAGGGTTGGGCCCTGCCCCGGCTGATGGCGACGACGTCGTGGCCGGCCTCGACCAGGCGCGGCACCAGATAGGTGCCGACATGTCCCATTGCTCCGATGACGACGACTTTAGCCATGATGTCCGTTCCGCATTATCGACAATGCGGGGTGTGTAGACCTTCGTTGCGACGGAGAAAAGGCATTGGCGCTGGTTAAATTATTTCTCTGGCGCTGTTCCATGCGGCCGGCTTGTGGACAGACACTGATCCGGCTATCGATGGTTGTATTATCGATAATGCACTGCCGAGGAGGCCCGTTTGTCCAAGATCATCAAGAAAATCGCCCATGTCTGCATTTTTGCGCACGACCTGGAGGCGACCGAGAAATTCTACCGCGACGTGCTGGGGATCGAGGTGGTGTTCCGCTTCATGAAGGCCGGCAAGCTGATCGGCTACTATCTCGACGCGGGCGAGGCCACGCATATCGAGGTGTTCCAGAAGGACGCGGCGGCTTTCGCGGAGACCAATGCGATCAACCACATCTGCCTCGAAGTCACCAATATGGATGAGGCGGTGGCGCAGGTTCGCGCCCATGGCGTCAGCGCCCTGGACAAGAAGCTGGGCGCCGACGGCACCTGGCAGTCGTGGCTGGCCGATCCCAACGGCGTCAAGATCGAGCTGTTCGAATATACCGACAAGAGCCTACAGTTTGCCGGGGCTGGCGGGGTGTGTGAGGTGAACTGGTAGGGCAAACGCTGGGCCGGCTAGGGGCACAGGTTACCCACATCCACGGTGTCACCCCGGCGAAGGCCGGGGCCCATCCCGAGATGGTGCAGCACACCGCTAGATCGCGTCGCTATCCCAGCCACCTTGCGGCTGGAGCGATATCTCAGGATGGGTACCGGCCTTCGCCGGTATGACACCGAGTTGGTGGGGCTTGCGGTGGTTAAGATCATTAGGCGGCGCCGCCTACTCCTCGCGCCTATGCCCGTCGAGCTTCTTGGCGGCCTGCTCGGCCTTGGCCTGCGTCAAATCCTTCTCAGCCTTGGTGCGGCCGAAGACTATGCGGTTCTGCGCGGCCGTTTCGGCCTTCTCGTCACGCGCCTTACGCTTGCGAGCGGTGCGGAGGTTGATGATGTCGGCCATGGTTGGATCCCGAGCGATTGAACGCACAGTTTAGCGCGATGGACGCGGCAGCGCGAGATAGATGCTGTCGCACCATTCGTCGCCGAGCAGGAAGGTGCGTTCGGCGCGGCCGGTTTCGGTGAAGCCGAGCTTGGCCAGAACTTGCAAGGACGCCGCATTACGTGGATCGACATCAGCCGCGAGTTCGGTTGCGGCGGTCTGGCTGAAGGCATAGTCGATAAATGCTTTTGAGGCCTCAGTGGCAAAGCCTCGGCCCCAGAAATCGGGGTGGATGATGAAGCCGAAATCGGGCAGGCGCCCTGCCCCGACATCGCCGATGACACGGCCCTCGAACTCGATCAGGAAGTCCTCGCCGCCGGCAGCGGTGCGGGCGATCATATTTTCCAGCCAGGGGCGGGTCACGTCCAGGCTGGCATGGGGCAGTGTCGACCAATAGCGCATGGCGCCGGGGTTCGACATGATGGCGAACATAGCGTCGAGGTCGTGCATGACCGGCCGGCGCAGGACCAGCCGGTCGGTGACGATGCGCGTCAAACCAGCCGGCTCTGCTCGATCGCGGCGGCGATGAAGCTGGCGAACAAAGGATGCGGTTCGAACGGCTTGGACTTCAGTTCAGGATGGAACTGCACGCCAATGAACCAGGGATGGTCGGTGCGTTCGACGATCTCGGGCAGCTTGCCGTCGGGCGAGACGCCGGAGAACAAGAGGCCGTTCTTTTCCAGCACCTTGCGGTAGTCCATGTTCACCTCATAGCGGTGGCGATGGCGCTCGGAGATGTGGGTGGTGCCGTAGATATCGGCGACGCGCGAGCCGCGGGTCAGCTGGGCCGGATAGGCGCCCAGGCGCATGGTGCCGCCCAGGTCGGTCGCCGCATCGCGGCTCTCGGTCTGGTTGCCCTTGACCCATTCGGTCATCATGCCGACGATCGGCTCTTTCGTCGGGCCGAATTCGGTGGAACTGGCATTCTTGACGCCGGCCATGTTGCGGGCGGCCTCGATGCAGGCCATCTGCATGCCGAAGCAGATGCCGAAATACGGCACGTCCTTGATGCGGGCGAAGCGGGCCGCTTCGATCTTGCCGGCCGAGCCACGCTCGCCGAAGCCGCCGGGCACCAGGATGCCGTGCACATGCTCGAGGTAGGGCGCGGGCTCGTCGCGCTCGAACACCTCGCTATCGATCCACTGCAGGTTGACCTTGACCTTGTTGGCGATGCCGCCATGAGCCAGGGCTTCCGAGAGCGACTTATAGGCGTCCTTGAGGCCGGTATATTTGCCCACGATGGCGATATTGACCTCGCCCTCGGGGTTGTGGAGACGGTGGGACACTTCGGTCCAGGCGCTCAGGTCCGGCTCCGGCGCATCGGTGATGCCGAAGGCGGCGAGCACTTCGGTATCGAGGCCTTCCTTGTGATAGGCCAGCGGCACGTCGTAGATCGAAGCGACGTCAAGGCCCTGGATCACGGCGCTTTCGCGCACGTTGCAGAACAGGCTGAGCTTCTTCTTCTCGCCATCGGGAATCGGGCGGTCGCAGCGGACCAGCAGGACATCGGGCGCGATGCCGATGGAGCGCAATTCGCGCACCGAGTGCTGGGTCGGCTTGGTCTTGAGCTCGCCGGCGCTGGTTATATAGGGCATCAGCGTCAGGTGGACATAGATGGCGTGGCTGCGAGGCAGGTCGTTGCCGATCTGGCGGATGGCCTCGAAGAACGGCAGGCCCTCGATATCGCCGACGGTGCCGCCCACTTCGACCAGAACGAAATCGAACTCGTCATTGCCTTCAAGCACGAAATTCTTGATGGCGTCGGTAACGTGGGGAATGACCTGGACGGTGGCGCCCAGATAGTCGCCACGGCGTTCCTTGGCGATGATGTCGGAATAGATGCGGCCGGTGGTGATGTTGTCGCGCTTGTTGGCGGAGCGGCCGGTGAAGCGCTCGTAATGGCCAAGATCCAGATCGGTCTCGGCGCCGTCATCGGTGACGAAGACTTCGCCGTGCTGAGTGGGCGACATCGTGCCCGGATCGACGTTGAGATAGGGGTCGAGCTTGCGCAGCCGCACCTTGAAGCCGCGCGCTTGCAGGACCGCGCCGAGCGCCGCCGATGCAAGACCTTTACCCAATGAGGAGACCACGCCTCCGGTGATGAAAACGTACCGAGCCATGGGCGCTCACCTTACATAGATTCAGGAACGATTCGCAGGGCGGCAAGACCGCTCTACACAAAAAGAAGAAGGGGATGTTTCCATCCCCCTCTTTGGTTTGCCTTGCGGCGCTTAGTTGGTCGCCGGAGCGGCCGGTGTTGGTTCGGGCGCCGCCGGGGCGGGCTCGGGGGTTGGCGTCACTGGAACCGGAAGGTCACTGGCGGGAGCCGTGGTCGCTGCCGGTGCTGGCGTGGTCGCGGCTGGTGCGGGAGTGGTGGTGGCTGCCGGTGCGGTCGCATCGGCCGGCGGCGTCACGGTGCCGTCGGCGGCGGGAACCGGGAGATCCGAATCGCTCTGCAACGCGTTGAGCGCGTCCAGCACGCTGGTCGGTGCGGTGCCCTCTTCAGTAGAGGTCGCGCCCTCCAGGATGCTCGAACTGCCGCGATCGAATTCACTGATCACGGTCAGGCCGATGGCCGTCAGGAAGAACAGAGTGGCCAGGATTGCCGTAGTGCGCGTCAATAGATTGGCCGAGCCGCGGGCGGTCATGAAGCCGCCGCCGCCGCCGCCAATACCAAGGGCGCCGCCCTCCGAGCGCTGCAGCAGGATCACTGCAATCAGCGCCAGAACGATCAGCAGATAGGCCACAATCAGGACGTTTGCCATGCGTGTTTCAGTCTCGGTCCGTCAAAAGATGGGGCGTCATACACTTGGGCGCAAACAAATGCCACCCCGGCGCATTGATATTCAGGTGATGCCGGCCTGCAAATTGCGCCTTTCTGTGCTCCGGTGCTCACGTACCTAACTGTACGCTCCGCTCCGGTGCTCGAAACCCACAATTTTCGGCTCGGCCTGACCTAAATCTCAACGCTCCGGTTCCGCCTGCGCCGAAATTCGGCGCAGGCCATCCCCCGCGTGACGCGGCTATACGGCGGAGATAATGGTGTAGAAGTCTTTTGCCAAGAGGCTGGCGCCGCCAACCAGTCCACCATTGACGTTTTCGATGTTCAAAATCTCGCGGGCATTCTGCGGTTTCATCGAGCCGCCATAGAGAATCCGGGTCGAGGCGCCCTTGTCGCCGAAGCGTTCGACGAGGATGGCGCGGATGCGATTGTGCATCTGGGCAATCTCGTCATTGGTGGGCGTGCGGCCGGTGCCGATGGCCCAGACCGGCTCATAGGCCACGATGACCTCGTGCAATTCGGCGGCGTCGGGCACCGAGCCGGCCAGTTGCGCGGCGACCACGGCTTCTGCCCTATCGCTATCGCGTTCGGCTTCGGTCTCACCGACGCAGATGATCGGCTTGAGGCCGGCGCCAATGGCAGCTTCCGCTTTGGCGCGGACCGTCTGGTCGGTTTCGCCATGGGCGGCGCGGCGTTCGGAATGGCCCACAATGACGAATTGCGCGCCGGCATCGGCCAGCATCCCGGCCGAAATATCACCCGTATAGGCGCCCGAGGCGCTGGCGTGGCAATCCTGGCCGCCGGCCAGAATGCCGCTGGTGGAGCCCTGCGAGGCGACGGCGTGCAGGATTGTTGCCGGGGGGCAAATGACGACCATGGCCTTGGGTGCCTCGCCGGTGGTCAGCAATCCGGCAAGCTGCTGCAGTTCTTCGAGAGAGGCCCGCGAACCGTTCATTTTCCAGTTGCCCGCGATCAGCGGCGTGATTGTGGTTGTCACTCTTGCTACTCCTGCCTCTTGCACCGGGACGGGCTTTGCCCTAACCCCGACTGTCCATGCGTTTCCGGGATATAAAAGGGTCTCCCTTTTTCCGCGGAACGCTTTACTAGTATCCCGCCATAAGGGCGGTAAAGCCTGCGGTTCAAATCCGGTGCGTCCGGCCCTCTGGGGCGAATGCACCATCCCTCGCGTACTGGAACGTCTGACATGCTCGATAGTTTGCGTCTGTTTGCAAAATCTTGGCCCGGCAAGGCGATGGGGGTCTGCCTGTTGGCAGGTCTGGCCGGATTCGGCATCAATAATGTGATCACCGATCTTGGCACGAATAATGTGGCCAAGGTGGGTAATGTCGACATCACGTCGCGCGATTTCCTGCGAGCCTATCAAATCCAGATGCAACAGGTGTCCCAGCAGATCGGGTCGGTCCCCTCGCCCGAGGAAGCCATGAGCCTGGGCATTCCCTCGATGGTGCTGCAAAACCTGGCGCAAGACGCGGCGCTGGACCAGATGGCCGATAACTTCGGTCTTGGCGTATCGGACGCCAAGCTGAGCCAGATGCTGCGCAAGGATACCAATTTTGCCGGCACGCTGGGCAATTTCGATCCCAGCCAGTTCCAGAACGTGCTGCGCCAGAGCGGCCTCACCGAAGCCGAGTATTTTCAGACCCAGAGCGAGTCAGCGCGCCGCCAGCAATTGATTCTGTCGCTGTTCAGCGACACCAAGCTGCCGGCCGCCGCATCGACGCTGGTCAATCGCTACGCTGCCGACAAGCGCACGGTCGACTATATCGTGGTCGGCGAAAACACCATCGAGACCCCCGCTGCGCCGACCGATACCGATCTCGCAACCTATCTCGCCGCACACCAGACCGATTTCCGTACCGTTGAGACCCGCACCGTGCGGCTGATGGCGCTGTCGCCGGAAACGCTGGCGGCCACCAAGACCATCGATGAGGCGGCCATTGCCGCTGAGTATGAGCGCACCAAGGCCACTATGACCACGCTGGAGCGCCGCACCATCCAGCAAGTGCCGTTGGCCACGCCCGAGCAGATCGCGGCGTTCGAAGGCGGCGCGGCTGCGGGCAAAACATTTGAAGCGCTTGTCACCGAAAACGGCCTGACGGCAACCGATATCGGCACGCTGGCCCAGCGCGACATCACCGATGCGAACCTGGCGACGGCCGCGTTCGGCCTGGCCCAGGGTGGCTATGCGGTGATCGACGGCGTTACCGGCAAGCGGGCGATCCATGTTTCGGCAATCGAGGCTGGTCACACCAAGACGGCGGCGGAGGCCCATGACGAGATCGCGCACAGCCTGGCGCTGGCGCAGGCCAAGACCGAATATGCTGACGTGCTCGACCAGGTCGAGGAACTGCGCGCGGCGTTCAAGCCGCTCGACGAAATCGCCAAGCGGTTCGGCTTGCCGCTTTACAACGCTGCTGTAACGCAGGGCGGCGCCGAACTGGCTGTGATCCCCTCGCTGGCGGAAGCCGACCGTCCCAAGGCCGTGCAGGCGATTTTCAAAGCCACCGAGGGCAAGCTGACGCCGTCGATCACGCTGAACGGCAACAGCAATGTGTGGTTCGACCTGGAAAAGGTCGACCCGGCGCGCGACCAGACCTTGGATGAAGTCCGCGATGCGGTTGCCACCGCCTGGACGACCGAGAAGGTCAATGCGGCGGTCGACGCCGAGACCGCCAGCATCGTCAAACGCCTGGATAGCGGCGAGGACCTGATCGACGTGGCGTCCGCGCTGGGCCTCGTTCCGCAGGCCAGCCTGCCCTTCACCCGGTTTGGCGAAGCCAATACGTCGATCGACGGCCCGGTTGCCGCAGCGGCGTTTGCTGGCGGTCCGGATCATCACGGCTCGGCGGTGAACACGGAAGGCGATCACATCGTGTTCCAGGTCAGCGCCGTGACCCCGGCTGATGGCCCGCTGGCCACCCAGCAGAACGCTTCGCTGGAAAACGAAGCCCGCATCGGTCTTTACGGCGATTTCGTCACCGCGGTGCGCGACGAAGCCGGGTTGCGGATCAACCAGCAGGCACTGACGCAGACTCTGCAACTCGGCGTCCAGCAATAACGGCAACTTCTATAATCGGATAATGACTATGGGCGACGAGGTCTTTGGGCGTTTCGCGGTGCAATACGATGCTGGTCAGTCCCAGATCGTCTGGCGTCGCGTAGTCGCCGATCTCGAAACGCCGATCGGCACCTATATGAAGCTGGCGGCCGGCCGCAAGAACACCTTCTTGCTCGAATCCGTGCAGGACGGCGCCATTCGCGGCCGGTATTCGATCGTCGGCCTCGCGCCGGACGTGATCCTCAAAGTCGAGCATGGCGCCGCCTCGATCAACCGCGCCGCCCATATCGACGTCGACCGCTTCGAGCCGCTGGCCGAGGCGCCACTGGATGCGCTGCGCAATCTGGTGGCCAGCTCCAAGATCGAAGTGCCCGAAGGCCTGCCGCCGCAATCGGCCGGCATCTACGGCTTTCTGGGCTACGAAATGGTCCGCTATATGGAAAAGCTGCCCGACAGCAATCCGGACCACCTGAACCTGCCCGAGGCCATCCTGATGCGCCCGGCCATGCTGGCGATCTTCGATACGCTCAAGGATGAGCTCTATCTCACCGCGCCGGTCTATGTCCGCGATGGGGTCACGGCCCGCCAGGCCTATGAATCGGCGCAGTCGCATATCGACGATGCCATCCAGCGGCTGGGTCAGGCCCTGCCGACGACCCCTGCCCTTCCCGATCTGGAAAAGATCGCCGTTACCAGCAACACGTCGAAAGACGAGTATTTTGCCATGGTGGCCCGGGCCAAGGACTACATCACCGCCGGGGATATCTTCCAGGTGGTGCTAAGCCAGCGCTTCGAGGCGGAATTCACCCTGCCCCCGACAGCGCTCTACCGCGCCCTGCGCCGCACCAACCCATCGCCCTATATGTATTTCCTCGATTTCGGCGACTTCTCGGTCGCCGGATCGAGCCCGGAAATCCTGGTCAAGGTGCAAGATGGCGAGGTCACCATCCGCCCCATCGCCGGCACCCGCAAGCGCGGCGCCACGCCGACACGCGACCAGGAGCTGGCGGCTGAGCTGCTGTCGGATCCGAAGGAGCTGGCCGAGCACCTAATGCTACTCGATCTGGGCCGCAACGATGTGGGCCGGGTTGCCAAGACCGGCACGGTCAGGGTCACCGACAAGTTCTTCCTCGAATATTATTCCCACGTCATGCACATCGTCTCCAATGTGGTGGGCGTGCTCGATCCGAAATATGACTTCGTCGATGCGCTAGCGGCGGGCTTTCCGGCCGGCACGGTGTCCGGTGCGCCAAAAGTGCGCGCCATGGAAATCATCGACGAGTTGGAATCCTCGCGCCGTGGCATTTATGGCGGCTGCGTCGGCTATTTCGGCGCCGACGGCACCATGGACACCTGCATCGTGCTGCGCACCGCCATCCTCAAGGACGGCAAGCTGTTCGTGCAGGCCGGTGCCGGCATCGTCGCCGACAGCCAGCCGGAACTCGAACAGGCCGAATGCGAAAACAAGGCGCGTGCCCTTTTCAGCGCCGCCGAGGAAGCGCTACGCTATGCTGGCGAAGCCAGGATAGGGCAATGAGCGGTTTGAGAAGCATCCACACTCACGGCGTCATTCCCGCGCGGGCGGGAACCTCTGTTTTGCGATGGCGGGGCGAGTTCTGAAAACAGGGTTTCCCGCCTGCGCGGGAATGACCCGGTGGTTTGGAAAACGTCCAAGTGGAAAGTTCAGAAATGACCAAGACCCTCGTCATCGATAACTACGACAGCTTTACCTACAACCTCGTCCACTTCCTGGGCGAACTCGGCGCTGACATCACCGTCGTGCGCAACGACAAGATCACGCTCGACGAAATCGCCGCCATGGCGCCCGAGGCTATCGTGCTGTCGCCCGGCCCCTGCACGCCCAATGAAGCGGGCATTTGCCTGGCGCTGATCGACCGGTTCAAGGGCGAAATGCCCATCCTGGGCGTCTGCCTCGGCCATCAGGCCATCGGCCAGGCCCTCGGCGGCGACGTGATTCGCGCCCCGCATCTGGTGCACGGCAAGACCAGCAAGATCAACCACACTGGCAAGGGCCTGTTCCGCGGCCTCAATTCCGGCTTCGAAGCCACGCGCTATCACTCGCTGATCGTCAAGCCAGAGACCCTGCCGGACACACTAGAAATCACCGCGACGACCGATGATGGCCTCATCATGGGCATGCAGCACAAGACCCTGCCCGTGCACGGTGTGCAGTTTCATCCCGAGAGCATCGCTAGCGAAAACGGCCATGCCCTGCTGCAGAATTTCCTGAACCTGGCCCGCGACTTCAACCAGAAGAAGGCCGCGTGATGGATATCAAGGCAGCTCTCAACAAGATCGCGGCCAACCGCGACCTCACCGGCGAAGAAATGCGCGGCGTGATGACCACGATCATGGAGGGCAATGCCACGCCCAGCCAGATCGGTGCGTTCCTCATGGGCATGCGCGTCAAGGGCGAGACCGTCGGCGAAATCGCCGCGGCCGTCTCGATCCTGCGCGAGAAGATGGTAACGGTCGACGCCCCCGAACACGCCATCGATATCGTCGGCACCGGCGGCGATGGCGGCGGTACGCTCAACATTTCCACCGCCAGCGCTTTTGTCGTAGCAGCGGCGGGCGTGCCAGTGGCCAAGCACGGCAATCGGGCTTTGTCATCGAAGTCTGGAGCATCGCAGGTACTCGAAGCGCTGGGGATCAAGCTGGATTTGACCCCCGCCGAGATTTCACACTGCATCAATGAAGCCGGGATCGGTTTCATGTTCGCGCCCTCGCACCATCCGGCTATGCGCCATGTCGGCCCCGCGCGCGCCGAAATGGGCGTGCGGACCATGTTCAATCTGCTCGGTCCGCAATCCAACCCTGCCGGCGTGCGCCGCTATGTGCTGGGCGTCTATGCGCAGGAATGGGTGGAGCCGGTCGCTGCCGCCCTTCTCGCCAACCGTGCCATCAAGGCCTGGGTTTTCCATGGCAGTGATGGGTTGGACGAACTCACCGTCACCGGCCCCAGCTTCGTGGCCCAGATATCCGGTGGAGATTTGCGCAGCTTTGAAGTGACGCCAGAGGATGCGGGCCTCGAGCGCAGCGATCCCAAGGATTTGCTCGGTGGCGATCCTGAATATAACGCTGCAGCGGTCCATGAATTGTTCGACCGCAAGCCCGGCGCCTATCGCGATATCGTGCTACTCAATTCGGCGGCCGCGCTGATTGTCGCCGACCGCGTGCAAGACCTCAAAACCGGCGCCGAACTGGCCGCCGACATCATCGACAGCGGCAAGGCGAAGGAGACGCTGGCGCGGCTCATCGCGGTGTCCAACGGGCGAGATCATGACTGATATTCTCAAACAGATCGAAGCGTACAAACGCGAGGAAATCGCAGCGGCCAAGGCCATGCGACCCTGGGCCGAAGTCGTGGCTATGGCTCATGACCAGCCAGCGCCGCGCGGCTTCCTCAAGGCCATCAAAGCCAAGCGCGCGGCCAAGCAATATGCGCTGATCGCCGAGGTGAAAAAGGCCAGCCCCTCCAAGGGCCTGATCCGGCAAGACTTCAACCCCGCCGAGATCGCTCGCGCTTACCAGACCGGTGGCGCGACTTGCCTCTCCGTGCTGACCGACCGGCCTTCGTTCCAAGGCTCGCCGAGCTACCTGATCGAGGCGCGTGCGGCCGTGACGTTGCCGGTCCTGCGCAAGGAC
This sequence comes from Devosia sp., assembly GCF_028290625.1. Classification (GTDB taxonomy): domain Bacteria; phylum Pseudomonadota; class Alphaproteobacteria; order Rhizobiales; family Devosiaceae; genus Devosia. Next base: position 59,128 of record NZ_JAQGJM010000030.1, on the reverse strand, counting down.
TTCCTGTTCGAAACCTATCAGGTCGCAGAGGCGCGCGCCTGGGGTGCCGACTGCATCCTGATCATCCTAGCGGCCGTCGGCGACGACGTGGCGCGCTACCTGCTCGATGCCGCCGAGGAATGGCACATGGACGCGCTGGTAGAAGTGCACGACCAACTGGAGCTCGACCGCGCGCTGGCGCTTGACGCGGAATTCATCGGCATCAACAATCGCAATCTGCGTACGTTTGAGACGCGCCTCGAAACATCGATCGACTTGGCCGCTGGTGTGCCGGCCGGCAAGGTGCTGGTCAGCGAAAGCGGCATCCTCAGCCACGACGATGTGCGCAAGCTGGACGAGGCATCCGGCATCGGCTCGTTCCTCGTCGGCGAAAGCCTGATGCGCCAAGACGATGTTGTCGCCGCCACGCGCGCCCTGCTTATGGGCACTGTGAGCGCATAGGCATGGCACAAGGCGGCCTGACCCACCTCAACGCCAAGGGCGAAGCCCATATCGTCGATATCGGCGACAAGGCGGTCACGCGGCGCCGGGCGGTAGCGCAGGCTCGGATCATCGCAGAGTCGGCGACGGTGACCGCGATCATGGGTGGTTCGCTCAAGAAGGGCGATGCGCTGGCCGTAGCCCGCATTGCCGGCATCATGGCCGCCAAGAAGACCTCGGATCTCATTCCACTCTGTCATCCGATTCCGCTGACCAAGATCAGCGTCGAGATCGAGGCCGAAAGCGCTACGGCAATTGTCGTCCACGCCACCGCCGAGACCACCGCCCAGACCGGCGTGGAAATGGAGGCGCTGGTAGCTGCCTCCACCGCCGCGCTGACGCTCTACGACATGGCCAAGGCGATCGACCGCGCCATGGTGGTCACCGATATCTGCGTGCTGGAAAAATCGGGCGGCAAGTCCGGCGACTTCGTGCGCACGCCATGAGCCTGTTGCCCGTCGAAGACGCCATTGCCGCAATTCTGAAGCGCGTGCCCGAGGCGCAGCCCGAGATCGTGCCCCTGCGCGAGGCGGCGGGCCGGGTATTGGCCGAACCCGTCGTCGCCAGCCACGACCAGCCGCCGTTCAACGCCAGCGCCATGGATGGCTATGCGGTGCGTGCACAGGACGCGGTGCCGGGACGCAGTCTCGCCATTATCGGCATGTCGCAGGCCGGCGCGGGCTTTGCCGGCCCGGTTGACGAAGGCCAATGCGTACGCATCTTTACCGGCGCGCCGGTTCCGACCGGCGCCAACGCGGTGATCATGCAGGAAGAGGCGACGGTAAACGGGAGCACCGTTCAGTTTGCGGAGCAGCCCAAGCCCGGCCGCAGCATTCGTCCGATCGGCAATGACTTTTCCGCCGGGCAGGTTCTGGTCGCCGCCGGCACGCGCCTCGGCGCCCTGCAACTAGCCGTGACGGCAGCGGCGAACGTGCCTGCTCTCGTGGTCAATCGCCGGCCGAAGGTCGCATTGCTGGCGACTGGCGACGAGCTGGTCGTGCCGGGCACACCGCTCGGGCCCGACCAGATCGTTTCCTCAAACAGCTACGGCCTCGGTCCGCTGTTGGCGCCCTACGCCGAAACCGTCGCCGACCACGGTATTGTCGGCGACGACCGGGCAGCGCTGACGGCGACGCTGGAAGCCATCTTCGCCAGCGAACCCGATATCGTCGTCACCACCGGCGGCGCCAGCGTCGGCGACCACGACATTGTCCAGGAAATCCTCTTGTCGCTCGGCGTGACGCTGGATTTCTGGCGCATCAATATGCGCCCCGGCAAGCCGCTGATGTTCGGCACGCGCGGCAAGACCCTGATTTTCGGATTACCCGGAAATCCCGTTTCGGCGCTGGTCACGGCCACTATATTCATCAAGCCGGCGCTACGGCTGTGGCAAGGCCATGCCGACCCTGCAGGCCAGCTCTGGCATCTGCCGCTGGCCGGACCGACCCCGCCCAATACCGCGCGGCGCCATTTCATGCGGGCGCATGTGGTGCATGGCATCAGCGGGATGGCCGTGATGCCGATTTCCGAGGTCGACAGCGGCCATACCTCGTCGCTGGCACAGGCCGACATGCTCATCGTGCAGCCCGAACATGATCCGGGCCAGCCAGCCGGTACGGTGGTCGGTGCCATCAGTATCGACGCCTTCTAGGCTGAAATAAACTCTCAAAATTCGCGCGACGAAGCCTGGTTTGCTTGCAAGGGCGGAAATTGCGCGAGCAATGCATTGGCATATTGCGGAACATAACTGGAACACGTATCATCGTTCAGTCTTTGTTCCGATTCCCGACCGAGGGGCCCCATGCTAACGCGCAAACAACACGAGCTGCTTATGTTCATCCATGAGCGGATGAAGGAAAGCGGCATTCCGCCGTCGTTCGACGAGATGAAGGATGCGCTCGACCTCGCATCCAAGTCGGGCATCCATCGGTTGATCACGGCGCTGGAGGAGCGCGGCTTTATCCGCCGCCTGCCGAACCGGGCGCGCGCGCTGGAAGTGGTCAAGCTGCCCGATTCGATGAACCCATCGCTGGGCGGACGCAAGTCGCGCTTCGAGCCGAGTGTGATCGAGGGCAATCTGGGCAAGGTGGCCTCACCGCCGATGCGCGGTTCGGTCGAGGATTATGCGCGGCCCATTTCGGTGCCGGTCATGGGGCGCATCGCGGCCGGTACGCCGATCGAGGCGATCCAGACCCATTCACACACCATCTCGGTGCCACCGGAAATGCTGGGTGCCGGCGAGCATTACGCTCTCGAAGTGCGCGGCGATTCGATGATCGAGGCCGGCATTTTCGATGGGGATACCGTCTTGATCCGTAAGCAGGACTCGGCGGGAACCGGCGAGATCATCGTGGCTCTGGTCGATGACGAGGAAGCCACCCTCAAGCGGTTGCGTCGCAAGGGTAATACCATCGCGCTGGAAGCCGCCAACCCCGCCTATGAAACCCGCATCTTCGGACCCGATCGCGTCAAGGTGCAGGGCCGTCTGGTGGGCCTGCTGAGGAAATATTGATGCGGTTCACCCTGCTTGTCGCGCTTGGCCTTTTGTCGGTCGGCGGCATCCCGGCATTCGCTCAGGAAGCAAGCATCAAGGAGACCCGCTGCTGGGTCGGTAACGTGACGTTTTCGGCAGGCGTGGGCATCAATGCGGGCAATGGCACTGCCGTCTGCAATGCGGGAACCGGCTGGGCCGAGGCGAAAGCCGATACGCCAGTCGCTGGCTGCCTGCTCGAGGGCAAATTGTCGTCTGCTGGGGCAATCGTGGGTATCCGCAACAACGACACCATGCTGCTGCAGTGCGACGTCACCGGCCGCTGGGTAACGATCGAGACGGCTGCCAAGGAATGAGGTTTGGGCCGGACCTCTCTTGGTCGGGTAACGGTCTGGCTCGCGAGGCTACCGCTAAAGAAAAGGCCCGCCAGATTGGCGGGCCTTTTGCATTTCGTTATTGGCTTAGTGATTGTCGCGCGGGATACCTTCGCTCTGGGCGATGCGCTGGTACTTTTCGGCGGGCTTGAGAATGGCGCCGTCGCCGAGCTGGCCGACGATGCCGCGCTGGATTTCCTGCCACGGGGTCTGGTGCTTGGGGTACTTGTAGCCACCCATGGACTCCAGATCGGCGCGACGCTTGGCGATTTCCTCGTCGGCAATCAGGATGTTGGCGCTGCCCTTGTTCAGATCGATCCGCACGCGGTCGCCGGTGCGCAGGATGGCGAGATTACCGCCAGCCGCCGCTTCAGGAGAGGCATTGAGAATCGAGGGCGAACCCGACGTACCGGATTGGCGTCCGTCGCCGATACAGGCCAGGGCAGTAATGCCCTTCTTGATCAGGTAGTTCGGCGGCCGCATGTTGACGACTTCGGCTGCGCCCGGATAGCCGATGGGGCCAGCGCCGCGCATGAATAGCAGCGTGTGCTCGTCGATCTCGAGCGAGGGATCATCGATGCGGTGGTGATAGTCTTCCGGTCCATCGAATACCACGGCCTTGCCCTCGAACATGCCGGGATGTTCCGGGTTGTTCAGGTAACGATCGCGGAACTCGGTGGAGATCACGCTGGTCTTCATGATGGCGTTGTCGAACAGGTTGCCACGCAGCACGAGGAAACCGGCCTCGGTCTTGAGCGGATTGTCGAAGCGCCGGATGACCTTGTCGTCCTGGATCGTCGTGGCGCGGCAGTTGTCGCCGATGGACTTGCCGTTGACGGTCGGCGCGTTCTCGCGAATGAGGCCCTGGCTCATCAACTCATTGACCACCGCCGGCACGCCGCCGGCATGGTAGAAGTCCTCGCCCAGATATTCGCCGGCCGGCTGCAGATTGACCAGCAGCGGCACCTTGTGGCCATAGGTCTGGAAATCCTGCAGTTCCAGCTCGACGCCGATATGCTTGGCGATGGCCTGGATGTGGATCGGCGCATTGGTCGAACCGCCGATGGCCGAATTGACCACGATGGTGTTGATGAAATTGTCCTTGGTCAGGATGTCCGAGGGCTTGAGGTCCTCGCGCACCATGTCGACGATGCGCTTGCCGGTGCGGTAGGCCATTTCCTGGCGATCGCGATACGGCGCCGGAATGGCGGCCGAACCCGGCAATTGCATGCCCAGCGATTCAGCCAATGAATTCATGGTCGAAGCCGTGCCCATGGTGTTGCAATAGCCTGTCGACGGCGCCGAGGACGCGACTAGTTCGATGAACTGCGCATAGTCGATTTCGCCGGCCGCCATCATCTGGCGGGCCTTCCACACGATGGTGCCCGAGCCGGTGCGCTCGCCCTTGTGCCAGCCATTCAGCATCGGGCCGACCGACAGCGCGATGGCCGGAATATTGACGGTAGCGGCGCCCATCAGCATGGCGGGTGTGGTCTTGTCGCAGCCGATGGTCAGCACTACGCCGTCGAGCGGGTAGCCGTAGAGCACTTCGACGAGGCCGAGATAGGCCAGGTTCCGGTCGAGGCCGGCGGTCGGGCGCTTGCCGGTTTCCTGGATCGGATGCACGGGGAATTCAATGGCGATGCCGCCAGCTTCGCGGATGCCTTCGCGAACGCGTTCGGCCAGCACGATATGGTGCCGGTTGCACGGCGACAGGTCGGAGCCGGTCTGGGCGATGCCGATGATCGGCTTGTCGGACTGCAGCTCTTCGCGCGAGACGCCGAAATTCATGTAGCGCTCGAGATAAAGCGCTGTCATGTCTGGATTATCCGGATTGTCGAACCAGGCGCGCGAGCGCAACTTCTTGGCTGCGCCCTGCCCGTTGCCCGGACCGCCGCTGGTATCTGCCGTCATTTTCTGTTCCTCATGTCCGCGATATGACGCCGCGGTTACGTGCCTCAACATTTTGCCATCTGTACCACGACAGGGGCAAGAGGGAACGGGATTCTGTCGAAATTTCGCCAGCTTGAGCGGTCGCAAAATCTGCTGGTGACATATTTCCAGACGCCTGAAACGCCTTACCAAATGACGGGACGGAGCCAACGTCTGCGCCGATAGAAGCAGCAATGCGGCGACGTCGATTGAGGCTAGCTGGAATCCAATGCAGGCGGTAGCGTTCGGCCCGATTGCGGCCCGATGGTCGCGCATGAGGGGTGAGTTTTGCCGTGACTGATACAGTGGACTGGGTTGCCGTCGATTGGGGCACCTCCAACCTGCGCGCCTGGGGCATCGATGGCGCCGGGGCCGTCGCGGTTTCGCGCACTTCACCCAATGGCATGGGCAAGCTGACGCGCGAACAATTTCCCGGCGCGTTGACCGAGTTGCTGGGTGGTATCGAAGGCCAATCCGGCCAAGCTATCCAAGTGCTGATCTGCGGAATGGCCGGCGCGCGGCAGGGCTGGCTCGAAGCCCCTTACCTGCAGGCGCCGACCGACCTGCGCGGCCTGCTCGACGGCGCTGTGCGCCCTGATATGCCCAACGCACGGCTGGCGCCATCGATCCTCCCCGGCGTGTGTCAGAAAATTCCCGGTTCGGACAACGTCATGCGCGGGGAGGAAACCCAGTTGCTGGGCCTCGCGGCGCTCAATCCGGGGTTTTCCGGCGTCGTCTGCATGCCGGGCACGCATTCGAAATGGGCGCAATTGTCGGGCACCCGCATCGAGCGCTTCGCCACGGCGATGACCGGCGAAATGTTCGAAGTCCTGCGAACCCATTCGGTATTGCGACATTCGCTGGGCGGGGACCTTGAGGGGCCGGGACGCGACGAGGGTTTCGCCGCCGGCGTCGAGGCCGGTCTCGATCATCCAGAGCGGCTCCTGGGCCAATTGTTCGAAGTGCGGGCCGGTTCGCTCCTATCTGGCCGCCAGCCGGGCTGGTGTGCGGGCTATCTGTCGGGCCTGTTGATCGGCAGCGAAATCGGCGCCAATCGCGAGTGGATCGGCGATGCCGAGGTGCCGCTGATTGGCTCGGCGGCGCTTTGTGCGCTTTATGGCCAGGCTTTGACGCGGATCGGCGTGCGTTCGCGGCTGGTGGATGCTACCGAAGCGGTGCTGGCCGGCCTCAAGGCCGCGCGCCAATTTTCCTCTTAGCGGACGGACCTCATGGATACCCCTCGCCACATCATCGCCATTCTGCGCGGCATCACGCCGGCCGAGATCATCGACGTCTGCAAGGCGCTGATCGATGCCGGCATCACCATGATCGAAGTGCCGCTCAATTCGCCCGACGCGCTGACCAGCATCTCGCTCGCCTCCAACACGTTTGGTGACACCGCCATGATCGGTGCCGGCACGGTGCTGACCAAGAAGCAGGTCCTGGCGGTCGCCGATGCCGGCGGCACGTTCATCGTATCGCCCGACACCAATAAGGCGGTGATCGAGGAGACGGCGCGCCTCCAGCTCGCGTCCTATCCCGGCGTGTTCACGCCGACTGACGCGTTCCGCGCCATCCGGGCGGGTGCCACGGGGCTCAAGTTTTTCCCCGCCGAAGTGCTGGGCCCCAAGGGCATCAAGGCGATCAAGGCGGTGCTCCCGCCCGAGCTTCCGCTTTATGCCGTGGGTGGTGCCAACCCGGGCAATTTCGCCGAATTCTTCGCCGCCGGCTGCGTAGGCTTCGGGCTGGGCACCTATCTCTACAAGCCGGGCATGGAGCTATCGCAGACCGCCGAACACGCGGCGTTGGCCGTTGCCGCCTATGACCGGGGCCAAGCCCAATGAGCCAAACGGCCCACCTGCTGATCGATAGCCAGTGCGCGCTGGGCGAGGGTCCGTTCTGGCATCCGCTGCGCCAGCAATTGTTCTTCTTCGATATCAACAACCACAAGCTGTTCGCCGCCGAGGCGGACGGCGCGGTCGCCAATATCTGGTCGTTCGATGAGATCGTCGCCGCTGCGGCGGTGATTGACCATGACGCGCTGGCACTTGCCACCGAAACCGGGCTCAAGCGCTATGATCTGATCACCGGCGAGACCAGCCTGATCGTGCCGATCGAGGCCGATGACGCCGGCACGCGCACCAATGACAGCCGGGTACATCCCTCCGGCGGGTTCTGGATCGGCACCATGCGCAAGGAAGAAGACGAGCCGGGCGGCGCCGTTTATCACTATCGCGCCGGCAAGCTGACCACCATCCGCACACAGGCCAAAATCCCCAATGCGACCTGCTTTTCGCCGGACGGACGCACCGCCTATTGGAGCGATACGCCGACCAAGCAGATCCTCAAATGCGCCACCGATCCTGCCACCGGGCTGCCGATTGGCGAATGGTCGCTATTTGCCGATGTGTCGGATGGCCGTGGCTATCCCGACGGCGCGGTCGTCGACAGCCAAGGCTATCTGTGGAACGCCAAATGGGGTGGCAAATGCGTGGTCCGCCACGCGCCGAATGGCTCGATTGATCGCGTGATCGAGGTGCCGGTCAGCCAGGTGAGTTGCCCGGCCTTTGGCGGCCCCGGCCTCAAGACGCTGTTCCTGACCACCGCAGCCAAGACCCTCAGCGCCGACCAGCTCGCCGCCGAGAAAGTGGCGGGCGGCGTGTTCGCCATCGAACTCGATATCGCCGGCCAGCCTGAACCCCTCATCACCCTCTAAGAGTCCTCGCAATGACCCTTGCCCTCGGCGTTTGCTACTATCCCGAACATTGGCCCGAGGCGTGGTGGGAGAGCGATGCTGCGCGCATGGCCGAAGTCGGCATCAAGTTCGTGCGGATCGGGGAGTTCGCCTGGTCAAAGTTCGAACCCACGCCGGGTGACCTGCAATTCGGCTGGATCATCCGCGCCATGGATGTGCTGGGCCGGCATGGTCTGCAGGTGATCGTCGGCACGCCGACAGCGACGCCGCCACGCTGGATGATCGACAAGCACCCCGACATGCTGTCGGTGGACAAAGAGGGCCGGCAGCGCGGTTTCGGCTCGCGCCGCCACTATGATTTTTCCCACCTCGGTTATCGCGAGGAAGCCGGCAGGATTACCCGCCTCCTGGCGGATGCCGTGGGCGACCACCCGGCTTTGGCTGGCTGGCAGACCGACAATGAATATGGCTGCCACGACACGACGTATTCTTATTCGCCGGCCGCCAAGGCCGGTTTCCAGGCATGGCTGGCCGAGAAATACGGCACGGTCGACGCGCTCAACGCGGCCTGGGGCAATATCTTCTGGTCGATGGAATACAACCGCTTCGACCAGGTCGAATTGCCCAACCTGCTGGTGACCGAAGCCGCGCCGGCCCATTCGCTGGACTTCCGCCGCTATGCGTCAGCTCAGGTCGCGGCCTTCAACAAAGTGCAGTTCGATATCCTCAAGGCGCGGCGGGCCGATCTGCCGGTGATCCATAATTTCATGAGCCGCACCAGCGACTTCGATCATTATGAGGTGGCCAAGACCCTCGATATCGCCAGTTGGGACAGCTACCCGCTCGGCCACCTGGCGGTCAGCGATGAGCCCGAAGAGCTCAAGCATCAGTATATGCGCCAGGGCGACCCCGATAATGCCGCCTTCCACCATGATCTCTACCGCACCGTCGGCCATGGCCGCTGGTGGATCATGGAGCAGCAGCCGGGCCCGGTGAACTGGGCCGATTTCAATCCCGATCCCCTGCCCGGCATGGCCCGGCTCTGGGCCTGGGAAGCGTTCGCCCATGGTGCGGAAGTCGTGTCCTATTTCCGCTGGCGGCAGGCGCCGTTCGCGCAGGAGCAGATGCATGCCGGCCTGCTGCGCCCCGATAGCGAGCCGGCGCCGGCCCATGGCGAGGCCATGCAGGTGGCGCAGGAGCTGAAGGCTACGGGTATTGACGGGGTTGCCGGCAAGGCGCGCGTTGCCGTCGTCTATGATTATCAGAGCGAATGGGCATGGGAGATCCAGCCACAGGCCAAGGGCTTCTCTCATGGCGCGCATGTGCGTGCGGTGTATTCGGCTTTCCGCAAGCATGGCGTGGATATTGATATCCTGTCGCCCGATACGACGAGTTTTGCTGGCTACGATATCGTCGCCATTCCGGCGCTATTCGCCTGGAACGATGCGCTGCGCACCGCCATCGAGACCTTTGAAGGACAGTTGTTGATTGGGCCGCGCAGCGGTTCGAAGACGCAGGATTTTGCCATTCCGTCGACGCTGGCACCCGACCTGCCGCGCAATATGCTCGATTTGCGCGTCACCCGCGTGTCGTCGACCGATCCGGTGCATCAGACCCCGGTCAAGGGTGGCGGCGCCGTGCACCACTGGCGCGAGCGCGTCGAGACCGGCGGTGAAGTCATTATCGCCGACGAGGACGACCTGCCGGTGCTGGTATCGCAGGGCAAGCTGTTTTACCTCACCGCCAGCGGTAACAAGGCGCTGGTGCAGCGCGTCGTCGATTATCTGATCGCCGAGGCTGACCTGCCGGTACTGAACCTGCCGGCCGGCGTGCGCTGCCGGGTGCGCGGCGGGTTCCGCATCTATGTCAACTACGGTGCAGGCGGCGCAACGCTCAACAAGGCGGCTGATGAAGCCGGCTATGTGGTTGGCGAAGCGAGCATTCCCGGAGCGGGCGTCACTGTAGCGCGGCTCGCCACGGCCGGGTGAGATTGGGCACCGCGGGGCGGACGGCGAATTCCCCCGCGGCCGCGTCCCAGCGCAGCCATTGCACGCCGCTGTCGCGCAGGGTCTTTGAGTCGATTACCTGCGCCCCACAATAGTCGGGCGCGGGAATGCGGGCGATGACGAGATCGTTGCGCTCGCAGTCCTCGGCGAAGGCTTCGACGCTTTTGATCACCGATATCGAAAAGCGGTCATTGGCGTAAACGCAGGCGACACTGTCGCAGTGCGCGCCGGCAAGGTTCGGCGCGAAGTCCTCCTGATAATACTCGCTCCACACATCGACGGCGAAAGTGCCATCCTTGCCGGTGAGCAGACGCATGCCGCCGCCATCGCGCACCGCCACGGCTTGGGTCGTGTCGGCGATCAGCACATCCGGTCTGGTATCGAGCGCGAACAGCAAAATAGCGGGAATCGCCAGAACCGGGCCGGCGAAGCGCCAGTAGTTCTTGATGAAGGCGAACCAGGCCATCGCCAGGAGGCCGATAAACAGCGCGATCGGCGTGAGTAGCGGGTTGGATTCCAGCCCGTGGCTCCAGTTGGCGACCAGCGTCGCCACGTCCATCATGCGGTCGATCCCCCAGCCCATGGCGATGAGGAAAGGCTGTTCGACTCCAAACGGCATGGCCAGCACCGAGGCAATGGCAGTCGGCATGATGATGAAGCTGACCACCGGCAGCACCAGCACATTGCTCAGCACACCGAGCGGCGCGGTCTGCTGGAAGTGATAGGCTGAGAACAGCAGCGTGGCGGTGCCGGCGATCAGGCTGGTCAGTGCAGCGACCCAGACATGGTTGATCGACCGGCCGATCCAGCCCCTGCCCTCCACCGGCGGCTTGCGCGGCAATTCGTACACCCCGATCAGCGCCACCACGGCCGCGAACGACAGTTGGAAGCTGGCGCGGAAGACGCTGGCGGGATCGATAATGATAATCGCCAGGGCCGCAATCGCGACATTGCGCATAGTCAGCGCCCGGCGTCCGGCCAGGATCGCGCCGAAGATTAGCCCTAGCATCAGGGTCGAGCGGAGGGCGGGGACATTGGCGAGGCCGCCAGCCAGCAAGAGATAGAAGCACGCCGCCAGAATACCGCCGACAGCAGCGATCTTCTTGATCGGCAGGCGCTGTGTCCAACCGGACATCGCGGCCAAAACCCAGCGCAGCAGAAAGAATACGCCACCTGCAACCAGCGAAAGGTGCAGGCCCGAAATCGAATAGATATGGGCCAGCCCCGACGTCGCCATGACATCGCGGGTCTCGTCGGAAATCAGGCTTTGATCGCCCATCACCATGGCGTCGCCGATTGCCGCCGATGAGCCGGTCAGCACGTGGCCGATACGAGCGGCGATGGATCGGCGCAGCCCCTCGATTGCGCGGGTGGGATCGAAGCTGGAACCGCTGGAGACTAAAGCCAAGCCGCTGGTGACATTTCCGTAAGCGCCGATGCCGGCGAAATAGCCGTGGAACTGACTATCGAAGGCGCCGGGCAATACCGGGCCGGGAATAGGCGCGAGCCGCAGCTTACCCTCAATGACGTCGCCGGGCGCTAACGGCGGATCGGCGCCGATCAGCAGCCGTGCCCGCGTCACGCCGGCCGGCTTGGTATCGCCGACCGGGACCAGATGGGAAACCACGATACGACGCTGGGTTTCCGTCTGCGACAGGATTTCGTCCACGGTCGCCTGGTATTGTCCATAGACCGGAAATTTCAGCATCGGTGTGCCGAACAGCATGCCGTGGATCGGCAGCATGCACACGCCGGCCCAGATCGCCGAAACCAACAGCAGGACGCGAAACCGCGCTATTTGCGGCAGGGAGCCAACAAGAAATCCAGCAAGCAGGATTGCCACGCCGAGCAAGGCCCATGAATTCGGCTCGAATGCCACCTGGCTGTAGGCCACCATCCCGCCGATAACGCAGAACGGCAGCAGCACAAACAGCCGCCGCGTCTCGACGGCCTCGACCACGGCACCGCGCGCTGAAAGCACAATGCGACGCCATAACGGAACTGTCGCCGCCGGCAATCGCCCCGGACGCACGACAAGCGCACCCGGCGGCCTGACTGGTGCCGGCAGCTCGGTGGTCTCCAGCGTTTCCGCGCTCAGCACCGGCCTGCCCCCCGCCCTTGCGCTCATGCACCCCTATGCTACACACGGCACCGAAACTCGTCCAACCGTTCCGGTCTTTTATGTCTCAGGTCGTCACTCGCTTCGCCCCCTCGCCCACCGGCTATCTGCACATCGGCGGTGCCCGCACGGCGCTGTTCAGCTGGGCCTATGCCCGCAAGATGGGCGGCAAGATGCTGCTGCGCATTGAGGACACCGACCGCGAACGCTCCACCGAAGCCGCCGTCGAGGCGATCAAGGACGGCCTGAGCTGGCTCGGCCTGCATTGGGATGGCGACGCGATCAGCCAGTTCGGCCGCGCCTCGCGCCATGCCGAAATTGCCCATGAGCTGATCGCACGCGGCCATGCCTACAAGTGCTATTGCTCGCCCGCCGAGCTGGACCAGATGCGCGAAGAGGCCCGCGCTGCCGGCAAACCGCCGCGCTACAACGGCTATTGGCGCGACCGCGACCAGTCCGAGGCACCCGCCGGCGTCGCCCCAGTCATCCGCATCAAATCGCCATTGAGCGGCGATATCGTTGTGCATGACCACGTGCAGGGCGAGGTGGTGTTCAAGGCCGAAAATCTCGACGATTTCATTATCCTGCGTTCTGACGGGACGCCGACCTATATGCATGCCGTGGTCGTGGACGACCATGACATGGGCGTCACCCACATCATTCGCGGCGACGATCACCTGACCAATGCCGCCCGGCAGATCGTGGTCTACAACGCCATGGGTTGGGACATCCCCGAGATGGCCCATATTCCGCTGATCCACGGGCCGGATGGCGCCAAGCTCTCCAAGCGCCACGGTGCACTGGGTGTCGAGGCCTATCGCCAGATGGGCTACCTGCCCGAGGCCCTGCGCAATTATTTGGCACGGCTGGGCTGGTCGCATGACGACGACGAGATTTTCTCCAGTGACCAGATGATCGAGTGGTTCAGCCTCGACGGCCTCAATAAGGGTGCCGCGCGGTTCGACTTCGTCAAGCTCGAGAGCATCAACGGCCACTACATCCGCGAGGCAAAGCCGGACTACCTCTATGGCGTGATGATCGCGCTGGCCGAGGAAGTTGGCCGGCTGGCGGACCTGGAGGGGCTGACCGCCAACAAGGCGACGGTACTGGCCGCCCTGCCCGAGCTGCAGCCGCGTGCCAAGACCATTCTCGAGCTGATCGACCTGGCACAATTCATCTATGCGTCACGTCCGTTGCCTATCGATAGCGCGGCCTCGGCATTGCTGACGCCGGACGCTCGGTCCGTGCTCGGCGATGTGCGGGACCTGCTGATTGGGTTGAACGATTGGAGCGTGGAAGCGATCGACGCGGCGATGCGCACCCTGGCCGAGGCCAAGGGGCTGAAGCTGGGCAAGCTGGCCCAGCCGTTGCGCGCGGCGCTGACCGGACGCACAGTGTCGCCAGGGATTTTCGAGGTGATGGTTTTGATTGGCCGGGACGAAAGCCTGGCCCGCCTGGGGGACCAGATCGACACGAAATAATGACAGTTAGGTGGGTAAGGAATGCTTACCCATCAATTGCTTCGAATGGGCAAAAGCTGATACCTCAGGAGCAGCCCATGCCTAAGCCATGTTTGCCGGCCCAACTCAACGAAACTCCTTTCCTATTGGGTTGCGGGCCATCGAGGAGAGCTGAATGACCGACAAAGTCGCCAAACTCGTCATCGGGGATCAGTCCTACGAATTTCCGGTTCTGTCCGGGTCCGTCGGGCCGGATGTCATCGACATCCGATCGCTTTACGCCAAGACCGGCATGTTCACCTACGACCCCGGATTTACCTCCACGGCCGCTTGCGACAGCTCCATCACCTATATCGATGGCGACAAGGGCGAACTGCTGTATCGCGGCTATCCGATCGACCAGTTGGCCGCCAAGAGCAATTACCTCGAAGTGTGCTACCTGCTGCTGTACGGCGAACTGCCGAGCAAGACGCAGCTCAAGGACTTCGAAGAAGTCGTGACGCACCACACCATGGTGCACGAGCAGATGCACTACTTCTATCGCGGCTTCCGTCGCGACGCCCATCCGATGGCAGTCATGACCGGCGTGGTCGGCGCCATGGCGGCGTTCTATCATGACTCCACGGACATCAACGATCCGCAGCAGCGCGAAATCGCCTCGATCCGCATGATCGCCAAGATGCCGACGATCGCCGCGATGGCGTACAAGTATTCGGTGGGCCAGCCCTTCGTCTACCCGCGCAACGACCTGGATTACGCGTCCAATTTCCTGCACATGTGCTTTTCGGTGCCGGCCGAGCAGTACAAGGTGAACCCGGTCATCGCCAAGGCGATGGACCTGATCTTCACCCTGCATGCCGATCACGAGCAGAACGCTTCGACCTCGACGGTTCGGCTGGCCGGTTCGTCCGACGCCAATCCGTTTGCCTGTATCGCGGCTGGCGTGGCGTGCCTCTGGGGCCCTGCTCATGGCGGCGCCAACGAGGCGGCGCTCAACATGCTCAAGGAAATCGGCACCGTCGATCGCATTCCTGAATTCATCGCCCGCGCCAAGGACAAGAATTCCGGCTTCAAGCTGATGGGCTTCGGTCATCGCGTCTACAAGAACTTCGATCCGCGCGCCACGGTCATGCAGGCGACGGCCAAGGAAGTGCTGGCTCTGCTTGGGGTCGAGAATAATCCAATCCTGCAGGTGGCGCAGGAACTGGAAAAGATCGCGCTCGAGGATCAGTACTTCATCGATCGCAAGCTTTACCCAAATGTCGATTTCTATTCGGGCATTATCCTTGAGGCTATCGGCTTCCCCACATCGATGTTCACCGTGCTGTTCTCGGTCGCCCGTACGGTCGGCTGGATCGCGCAGTGGAAGGAAATGATCGCCGATCCGCAGAAGAAGATCGGCCGCCCGCGCCAGCTCTATAATGGCTCGCCGGCCCGCGACTACGAAGCGATCAGCGCCCGCTGATCTGCCAATGACCGAGGACCCGGTCCGCCGGGTCCTGCCGGGGCGCATCTTCAGTGCCGCGCTCCATCAAGTCCGCAAGCTCGCCAAAGGCCGCAATCTGGTCTTGGCGGGCTTTTTTGTTGTCGAGCAGGCGCAGCGCCGCGGCCTTGAGCGTGTCCGGCTCCGGCGCTGTGGTGATCAACTCATCGGTGACGATACGGCCCAGCACGATATTGGGCAGGCCGACCTGCGGGCGGCCGATGCGGTCGAACTCGCGCGCCTGCGGGGTGTCCAGAACATAGACGACGACCATGGGGACCCGCGCCAGCGCTAGCTCCAACGTCGCGGTGCCCGAGACCGACAGCGCCAGCACGCTTTGCTGGTAGAGCGCGCGCCGCTCCGCGCGGTTGGCGACGATGGTCACCGGCACCGGCAAATTGGCGGTCTCCGCGCGTAGTCGTGCCTCCAGCGATCTTAGGGTGGGAATGAAGAAGCCACTGACGGCGGGATGGCCGGCCAGTTGCGCGGCGACCTGACCCAGCAAGGGCAGATGGCGACGCAGTTCGCCATTGCGACTGCCTGGCAGGAGAGCGACCAAACCCCGGTCGGTGCCGGCCGATGTGGGGATACCTTCGGCGAGCGAGGGGTGGCCGACATAGTGTGTCGACGGGCCTTCGAGCCGCGTCATCACCGCTGGCTCGAAGGGCAGGACCGCGAGCACTTCGTCGAACAGCGGCGCTAGCGCCTTGGCCCGATGCGGGGCACGGGCCCAGACGCTCGGGGCGACATAGAGCAGGATCGGGTGGGTGAAGCCGAGGGCTTTAGCGCGCTTGGCTAGGCGCTTCGAGAAATCCTGCGCATCGACCAGCACGACGATATCGGGATTGCTGGCGACGATTGCGCGCGCCGTCTGTTCGATGCGCCACAGCAATAGCGGCAGGCGCAGCAGCACGTCCGTCAGACCCATGACGGCCAGGTCGCTCATGGGGAATAGCGGGCGCAGTCCCTGCCCGATTAATTCATCACTACCGACACCGGACAGTGTCACATCGACTTTGGCACGCAGGCGCATCACCAGATCGGCGGCGATGCGGTCGCCGGACGGCTCGCCGGCCAGGATGAACAGCTTGAGCGGTTCAGCCATCGATGAGCCTCAGGCCGACAACGCTGATGCCAAGGCGATGGGCGGCTTCGATGAGGTCGGTGCGCTGCAGCAACAGGCTATTGCCTGCCTCGACGGAGATCGCCGCAATGCCGGCTTCGGCGCAATTGACGACGGTCTGCGGGCCGATGGCCGGCATGTCGGCGAAGCTAGGTTGTTGCGGTTTGACGGCCTTGGCCAGAATCAGCCGCGCGTCGCCATCGCCGGCCAGGCCCTGCCGTTTCAATTCGCCGGCCCGGGCAATCAGCGCATCGGTGCCGCCGATGTCCTCGACGGCTAGCACGCGGTGGCCGGATACGATGGCCGCCTGGCCGATGTCGAGCGCGCCGATGGCGCGGGCGGTCCGCAGCGCGAATTGCGCGAAACCGATCTCGTCGGCGGACAGGACCGGTCCGGCGATCACGCCTTCGGGCGCCAGCAATTCGGGTGCGATCTCGTGGATGCCGACCAGGTCGGCACCGGTCATTTTCTTGAGCACGCTGCCCAATGCGGCCAAGGTTGCATCTCCGACGGGAGCGGCATGGGCCGGTCCGGCGGGGGCATCCTTGTTGGCGAAGCGGATGAGGCCCTCGCGGGTCTTGTCGGAGAGGTGGACGCCGCCGGCCATGATGATGTGGGTGGTACGGAAAATCTTGAGTGACCAGATGATGGCGAGCGGATTGCCGACATCGACCCCGATGACCTTGACCTTGGTCACGTCATTGCGCGGCTCCAGCGTCAGCACCTGCACCTTGTAGCCGGCGGCCAGGGCCGCATCGACCGCATAAGGCGCCAGCATTCCGGTGCCCGCGAAGATCGAAAGCCGTCCCGTCGCCTTGGCCATTTATTCGGGCGCGTGGCCGTTGCGCGGAATCAGGATCGGCCGGTCGGATGCGGCAACGATGAATTTCACCACGTCCTGCACCAGCGCGTCGTTCTTGAATAGCTCGGCGGCGTCCTCGACCCGTTCACGTAACGTGCCCTCGCTGGCGAAGATCATCCGGTAAGCCGCGCGCAGCCGGTGAATGGCCTCGCGGTCGAACTTGCGGCGCTTGAGGCCGACCAGGTTGAGTCCGGCCAGCGACGCCCGATTGCCCAGCGCCATGCCATAGGGGATTACATCGCCATCGATCATCGACTGCGCGCCGATAAAGGCATGGGGGCCAACCCGGGTGAACTGATGCACCACCGCCATGCCGCCAAAAGTGACGTTGTCACCGACCACGACGTGGCCGGCCAAGCCGACGTAATTGGCCATGATGACGTTGTTGCCGATGATGCAGTCATGGGCCACGTGGGCACTGGCCATCAGCAGGCAGTCATTGCCGATCTTGGTCAGCATGCCGCCACCGGCCGTGCCCGGGTTGATGGTTACCGCCTCGCGGATGATGCAGCGCTCGCCGATTTCCAGCCGCGAGGCCTCGCCGGCATATTTCCGATCCTGCGGCTCGTGGCCGACCGAGGCGAAGGGGAAAATGCGCGAGCCGGCGCCGATTTCGGTATGGCCGTCGATAGTGACGTGAGAAACCAGTTCCACATCGTCATGCAGCACGACATGGTCGCCGATGATGCAGAATGGGCCGACCTTGACCCCAGCCCCGAGTTTGGCGCCTGATCCGACGATGGCCGTCGGATGAATCGTCGCCGTCGTCACAGGGGAACCCCAACGATCATCGCGGTGATCTCGGCTTCGGCGATGATGATGCCGTCGACAATGGCCTTAGCCTGGTAGCGGCCGACATTGCGCCGGCGCTGAATCTTGGCGATGTGGAATTCGATCTTGTCGCCGGGGCCAGCCGGCTTGCGAAACTTGGCTTTGTCCACGCCCAGCATGAGCACGATATTCTTGCGGTCGCCGCTTGAATCGTGGGCGATGACGATGGCGCCGGCCGTCTGGGCCATGCCTTCGATGATCAGCACGCCAGGAAAAATCGGGTTTTCAGGAAAGTGGCCCTGGAAGATAGGCTCGTTGAACGTCACGTTCTTGATGCCGATGGCGGTTTCGTCGCCGTCGATCTCGATGATCTTGTCGATCATCAGCATTGGATATCGATGGGGCAGGCTTTTGAGGATCTCGGCGATGCTCATCGCTGTGAGCTCTTTGCTCGCGGTCGATAGATCGGTCATTGCCGCTTGTCCCCTTTTGATAGTTTTCGCATGGCGGCGATTTCGCGCCAGAAGTCTCTTATATCCTGCGCCGGAGCCCCGGCAAGCTTGGAGCCGGGCGGCCAGTTCTTGGTCACGGCAGCGCGGCCATGCACCACCGAGCCGGCGCCGATGGTCAGGTGCCCGGAAGTGCCGGTGCCGCCGCCCATGAGCACGCCATCGCCGATAATGGTTGAGCCTGAGAGGCCAGTCATCGCAGCGATCAGGCAATTGCGGCCGATGCGGCAATTGTGGCCAATCTGGACCAGGTTGTCGATCTTGGTGCCCTCACCCAGGACGGTGTCGCCCAGCGCGCCACGGTCGATCGTCGAATTGGCGCCGATCTCGACGCGGTCCTGCACGATGACGCGGCCGAGCTGGGGAATCTTGCGGTTGGACTGGCCATGGTCGAGCCAGCCAAAGCCCTCGGTGCCGATCCGCACGCCGGAGTGGATCGTCACGCCGTTGCCGATATGGGCGCAATCGATCGTGGTATTGGCGGCGATGATGCAGTTGCGGCCGATGGTGACGCCGGCGCCGATGACGGTATTGGCGCCGATAATGGTCTGGCGGCCGATTTCGACGCCTGCGCCGATCACCACATTGGCGCCCAGCACCACGTCGCGCTCCAGCAGCGGTGGCTCCAGATCGGTGCTCTGTGCGGCAATCACCGAGCGGGTGCTGTCCGGATAGAGAACGTCGAGAATATCGACAAACAGCTGGTGCGGACGATCGACGACCAGCGCCCGGCTCTGCGCGGGCACCGCATCGGCGAGGCCCGCCGCTATGATGACGAGCCCGGCGGAGGTGCCGCGCAGCTCTTCGACATAGTTGAGGTGGGCGGCCAGTGCCAGATCGCCGGGCGCGGCGAGGTCCAGTTCGGCGACACCCTGGATTTCGAAATCCTCACCACCGAGGCTGGCCAGGGCTTCGCTCCAGCCGGCCGCGGCCAGAATGATGCTCAGCTTGGCTGGGCCGGCAAAGCGGTGAAAACGGGTATCGACCATGGTGTCACTCAAAAACAATCGAGCCGCGGCGCTACCGCCCCGCGGCTCGATAAATCTACTTACGCAATGGCGTCTACAGCAAGGTCGACAGGGTCAACTGGAACACCTGGGTACGATCGGTGCTCGACTTGCCAAGCACGTGGGCGAAGTCGCCACGCAGTGGGCCGAATGGCGAGTCCCAGAGCAGCGAGGCACCGATCGAAGTCCGCCATGGCGTATCCACGCTGCCCGCCTCGACGGTGTTGGCACCGAAGTCCGGCAGACCATCCACCCAGGCGGCATCCGCCCAGATTGCGCCGCTCAGGCCGTAGCTTTCCGGCAGGATCGGGAGCGGGAACTGGATTTCGGCCGAAACGCCAGCATACATGGTGGCGCCGAGATATTCGCCGGTCGTCAGGCGCGGCCCGAGGCCACGACCCTGGAACCCACGGATCAGCGAGCCGCCCGGATTGAAGGCTTCCACTGGGCTGACGCCATTGTCGCTCAGGTCGTTGATCACACCGGCCTGGCCCCGGATGCTCGCCACGATGCCGCTGTCATCCATCAGTGGGATGAAATATCGGCCCTTGGCTTCGGTTTTGATCAGGCTGTGATCCCAACCGATATACTGCTGCGTGAACGTCGCATAAAGGCCTTCGGTCGGCTTCTTGACGTTATCGACGCCATTCCAGGTCAAAGTGTAGCCCACGAAGGCTTTGTAATATTCGTGGCCATCCACAACCAGGGTAGACGCAGGACCTTCCTCGTCGACGATGACCTTGCGTTCGCCACCGGCAAAGACGGTTGCGGACAGATCACGGGTAAGCGGTACGCCGAAGCGCAACTGGCCACCGGTCGACTGCGAGCCGTAGAAGTTCGTGTCGGATTCGTCGTTGATGCGGTGATAGGCATCGACGCCGGCAGACACTTTCAGGCCCATGAAGCGAGGATCGGTGAACGAGAAGTCGAAGGTGCGACCATTCTGCGAGGCACCGACAGCGGCACGCAGATACTGGCCACGGCCAAGGAAGTTACGCTCGGTCAGCGACAGTTCGCCCAGGACGCCGTCAGAGGTCGAATAGCCGGCGGTTGCGCCGTAATCGCCGGTCGACTGCTCGGTCACCGCGATGTTGATCACGACCTTGTCGGGCGAAGAGCCAGCCTGGGTGGTGATGTCGACAGCGGAGAAGAAGCCGAGGTCCTGGATCGAGGTACGACCACGAACGACCATCGAACGGTTGAAGGGGTCGCCTTCGGCAAACTCCAGCTCACGGCGGATCACGAAATCGCGGGTCTTGGTATTGCCGGTGATGTTGATGCGCTCAACATAGACGCGCGGGCCCTCGTCAACCAGGTAGGTGACGTTGAACTTGCGATTGGTCACGTCGCGATCGAGGCGAGCCCGGACGTCGGCGAAGGAATAGCCCTGCGAAGTGGCCTCGTAGGACATGTCCTCGATGGTCTTCTGCAGGTCGGCAATCGAATAGCGGCTGCCCTGCCCGGTCTGGACGGTGCCGGTCAGCACGTTGGTGTTCAAGCCGTTGATGCTGGTCTCGATGCCAACATTGCCGAAAGCGTATTTCTCGCCTTCGTTGACGGTGAAATTGATGAAGTAGTCGTTGCGGGCCGCGTCGTACTCGCCGACCGAGGTCACCTGCGCGTCAGGATAGCCATGGGTGGCGTAGTAGAGGCGAACGCGTTCGCGATCGACCGCGAGCTTCTGCTCGTCATAGCCGTCGTCCTTGAACAGCCAGCTCAGGAAACCGGTTTCCTTGGTCAGCAGCGTGCCCTTGAGGGTGCCGGCATTGACCGCGTTGTTACCAGTGAAATTGATTGCAGCGATGCCGGCGCGATCACCTTCGTTGACGACGAAGGTAACGCGGACGCGGCCATCGGGGATGGTTTCGGTCTTGGCGGTGACGCCAACGGAGCGATAGCCATCCTTGTCATAAGCCTGACGGATGCTCTCGATGTCGGAGGCCAGACGCGCCTGGGTGAAGATGCCGGATGCAGAGACATCCACCATGGTCAGGAGCTGTGCGTCCGAGAAGCGCTTGTTGCCGTCGAACAGCACCGAGCCGACCAACTGCTCCTGCGCTTGCGCCATGGCGGTGCCGAGGACTGGAATACTGGTGCCGGCCAATGGCGCAGCGCCCAGGATTGCCAGCGCAAAGAACACGCCGCGCATCAGCTTGGTAGGGTGGATCATCGTTTTTATTGCCTTCTGCGACCTGCCCGGGGAATCGCCATGCACAGCGCTCCCCCAAGCTAACTCCATTGAACTGTTTTACTGTTTTTTTAACCACAGACAAGGAGCATGCCTCGTCGCGGTTAGTAAATGATTGGCGGCCTTGTATTCGTGCAACACCTTGCCAACCAAGGTTAACAATGACTTAACTGAGGGTTCTGAGGTACGCGAACAATGTGTCGTTGAACAGCGTAAACACCGTCAACGCCAGCACCAGCGCGAAGCCAAAGCGGAATCCGATCTCCTGAACCTTCATGCTCAGCGGCTTCCGCCGCGCAGCTTCGATCAGGTAGTACAGCAAGTGCCCGCCGTCGAGCATGGGTACGGGTAAAAGGTTGAAAATTCCGATATTCAGCGACAAGAGCGCTGTCAGATTGATCAGCGCCACCACGCCCAGGGTCGCAACCTCGCCGGAAACCTTGGCTACCTTGACCGGTCCCCCGAGCTGCTCGACATCGCCGCGGCCGACAAAGAAATCGCCCAGGAAGGCGCCCGTGCGCTGCACGATGAAGCGGATTTCCTCGACGGTCATGCCCATGGCCTCGACCGGGCCGGGCCGGTAGAGGGTGACATCGTTATCGGCGACATCGCGGCTGACGCCGATGCGCCCGATTCGCTGGTTATTGCCGAAACGGTCCTGCACTTCGACCGCCTCGGGCGTCAAAGTCAGCGTTTGGGGGGCGCCGTTGCGCTCGATGGCGAGGCTTACCTGGCGCGCCGGGCTGGTGGCGACAAACCGTTGAAAATCCTCGAAACCGCGGACCACATAGCCATCGACGGCGATGATGGTGTCGCCAGCCTCGAGCCCAGCCTGCTCCGCCACAGAGCCAGCGGTCACCGCGGTGATCACCGGCGGAATAGTGTAGCGGCCATAGCCAAGCAGCAGCGCGTAGAGGATGACGAAAGTCAGGATCACATTGGCAAGCGGGCCGGCGACGACCACGGCGATGCGCTGCCAGACGTTCTTGTTGACGAACAGATGCGGGGCCAATTCCGGATCGGCGTTTTCCACAGCGTCTGGGTCCGGCACGCTGGCGGCATTCATGTCACCGACGAAGCGGACATAGCCGCCCAAGGGAATCGCCGAAATTTTCCAGCGGGTGCCGTGCTTGTCGTCCCAGCCGACCAGTTCGGGGCCGAAGCCGATCGAGAAGGTCGCAATGGCGATGCCATTCCAGCGTGCCACCAGGTAGTGGCCCATTTCATGGACGAAGACGATTACCGTCAGCACGACCAGGAACGGCAGCACATAGGACAGGAGCCAGGGAACGAAGGCGAGCACTGAAGCGAACATGGTCTTCCTTATCGGCGGTGATCACCGCGCGGGATGCGGTATCACCAGAACAGCAGGCCCTCTGCCACGGCGCCAAAACCGGCATGCAGCGTGCCCAGCAGCAGCACGAACAACACGCCAAATGTGAGGCTGTCGAGCCGATCCATCAGGCCGCCATGTCCGGGAATGATATCGCCGCTGTCCTTGATCCGGAAGTGGCGCTTTGCCGCGCTCTCGCTGAGGTCGCCCAACTGGCCGAGAATACTGATGATGGCGGATATGATCAGGCCGATCCACCACGGCGAATCGGTGGCGATAATCCAGACGATCAGGCCAGCAGTGGTGCCCAGCGACAGCCCGCCCAATGCACCGGACCAGGTCTTGGAGGGCGAGATATCGGGCGCCAGCTTTTCGCCGCCGATCTGGCGTCCGGCGAAGAACGCCGCCGAATCGGTGCCCCACACCACGGTGCCGAGATAGACGCCGGCCCACACCCCATTGAGATTGGTGCCGCGCATGGCCAGGACTGCGACCACGATCGCGCCCATAAGCACCAGGCCGCCAACGCGCCAGAGGACGCCTTCCCCTCGAACCGCCAGCGCGATGAGGCAGGCCAAGGCGATGACCCAGGCAGTGCCGGCCATGCCCCAAAGCGGATAGAGGGGCGCCGAAATCGCCACCAGGGCGATCAACACCATGCCGGTCGGCGTCAGCGGCTTGCGGGTGACCATGGTCTCCCACTCGCGATACACGCCGGCAAAGACGATGCCGACGACCAGGGCAAACAGATATCCCCCCAGATAGAGGGTCGTGGCGGTGATGGCGATCAGGACCAGTGCCGAACCGACGCGGGGGCCAAGATCGGCCCAGTTACGGCGACGATTGGGAGTTGGGTCGGCAGCGGGATCGCCGGGATTGGTCAAGGCGATTTCGCCTCGATGCCACCATAGCGCCGGTCGCGCAGGGAGAAGGTTTCGAGTACGCGAAGGAAGCTGGCCTCGTCGAAATCGGGCCAATATTCGTCCACGAAGACGAATTCCGAATAGGCGGCCTGCCAGAGCAGGAAGTTGGAGATCCGCTGTTCGCCGCTGGTGCGGATGATCAGGTCGGGGTCGGGAATGCCGTAGGTATAGAGCGCGCGCTCGACGGTGGCTTCGGTAATATCGTCGGGACTGAGCCGGCCGGCAGCCACTTCACGGGCAATCAGTCGCGTCGCGTCGGTGATCTCGGCCTTGCCGCCATAGTTGAAGGCAACGATCAAGGTCAGCCCTGTATTGGCGGCCGTCTTGGCCTCCACATCGTCGATCAGGCGGATCAGCGAGGGCTCAAGGCCGGCGCGCGAGCCGATGATGCGCACCTTTACATTGTTGCGAATCAGCTTTTGCAAATCAGATGCAACAAACCGGCGCAGCAGATTGAAGATGAAAGCGATTTCATCGCGCGGACGGGTCCAGTTCTCGGACGAGAAACTGAACACCGTCAGGTTGGCGACGCCGTAATTGATACACAGTTCGACCAGATTGCGCAGCGCCTTGACGCCCTCGATATGGCCTTCGGTGCGCAGCTTGCCGCGGGCCTTGGCCCAGCGGCCATTGCCGTCCATGATCATGCCGATATGTGCGGGAATGCGCAGGCGCGGACGCTGCGCGGGTTCGGCGTTGATGGCGGAGTCGCTGGACATCTACGCCCTCCCGGCGCAGCTGGTCATGAGGTCCTAGACCTGCATGATTTCTGCTTCTTTGGCCGCTACCAGCGCATCGACCTCGGCCACATGTGCGTCGGTGGTCTTCTGGACCACGTCAGTTTGTACACGCGCATCGTCCTGGCTCATATCGCCATCTTTCTCCGCCTTCTTGAGCGCATCCATGCCGTCGCGGCGGATGTGGCGGATGGCGACGCGGGCCGCCTCGGCATAGTTGTGGGCGACCTTGGTTAAGTCGCGGCGGCGCTCTTCGTTCAGTTCGGGCAGCGGCACGCGGATCACCTGCCCCTCCCCCATCGGGTTGAGCCCCAGGCCGCTGTCGCGGATGGCTTTTTCAACAGCATTGGCGAGTTGGCGATCCCAGACCTGAACGCTGAGCATGCGCGGCTCCGGCACGGTGATGGTGGCCAACTGGCTCAGCGGGGTGCGCGAGCCATAGGCTTCCACCGACACCGGCTCCAGCAAGCTGGCGCTGGCGCGGCCCGTGCGCAGGCCTATCAATTCGTCGCGCAGCGAGGCGATCGATTTCTGCATGCGGGTTTTGAGATCGTTCAGTGAATAGCCGGCCATTATCGTCTTCCTTATATCTTATAGCGGCAGGCCGACGCGCGTACTGCGCGTCTCGCCGGCCAATACGCCGGCCAAGCCTGCTTTATCTCCCAGTGCATAGACAATTATGGGCAACAAATTGTCGCGAGCAAGGGCAAATGCGGCCGTATCCATGACCTTGAGGTTCTTTCCGATGACTTCGTCATAGCTCACGGTGTCATAGCGTACGGCGTCGGGGTTCTTGTTGGGATCGTCCGAATAGACGCCATCGACCTTGGTGCCCTTGAGCAGCACGTCGCATTCGAGCTCGATCGCCTTCAGCGCCGCCGCCGTGTCGGTGGTGAAGAACGGGTTGCCAGTGCCCCCGGCACACACCACCACATAGCCTTCATCCAGCGCGGCCTTGGCGGCGCGCGCGGTAAAACTGTCGGCGACCGACGGCATGGTCAGCGCTGAAAAGACCTTGGATTTGACACCCTGGCGGGAAATGGCATTCGACAGCGCCAGCGAGTTAATCACCGTGCCGAGCATGCCCATCAGGTCGGCGGTGACCCGATCAGTGCCGCCGGCAGCCACGGCCATGCCGCGGAAAATGTTACCAGCGCCGATGACGATGGCGATCTGCACGCCGGCCTTGGAAGCATCGGCGATCTGTTCGGCCACGGAATGCAGAAATTCGGGCTCGATGCCAAATGACTGATCACCGGCCAGCGCTTCGCCCGAGACCTTGAGCAAAATACGCTTGAAAACCGGCGCCATTGGCAAACCCCTCTGGAAATTGATGATGGGGCGCCGAATCCGGCGACCGGCAGACCCTAGTGCATATGCCCGTCCAGTGGGAAGCACCGGCGAGTACGAATTGCCATCAGGTTTAAGACATTGTGCTCGATCGATACCGGTTTAGGCACCGCCCTCGGCAGAGAGCAAAAGGCGGGCCCGCGGCCCGCCTTCACCAATCAGTTCTGCTTGACGCCCGAAGTGGCGGCCACTTCGGCGGCAAAGTCGGTGACGGCCTTCTCGATGCCCTCGCCGAGCGCGAAGCGCACGAACTTGGTCAGCTTGATGGGGGCGCCAACGTCCTTTTCGGCATTCTTGATCGCGACGCCGACCTTGGTCTCGCCGTCGATCACGAAGGTCTGCGCCAAAAGCGTGACTTCTTCGAAGTACTTGCGCATGCGGCCATCGACCATCTTCTCGGCGATTTCAGCCGACTTGCCCGATTCCTTGACTTGTTCCAGGATGATGGCGCGCTCACGAGCGACAACAGTCGGGTCCAGATCAGCAGGATCGATCGACAGCGGGTTGGTCGCTGCGATGTGCATGGCCAACTGCTTGCCGAGAGCCGACAGAGCCGCCTTGTCGCCGGTCGATTCCAGACCGACGAGGATGCCCATCTTGCCCAGGCCCGGCTTGACGGCCGAGTGGACATAGCTTTCCACGACGCCGTCGGTGACCGAAACGGTCGCCGTGCGGCGCAGGTTCATGTTCTCGCCGATCTTGGCGATGGCTTCGGTGATTTCGGCCGAAACCGAATGACCCGATGCAGGGAAGGGCATTTCGCCGAGCTTGACGACGTCGCCATCGGCGTCGAGCGCCAGCTTGGCAACATTGCCGACGATGGCCTGGAACTGCTCGTTCCGCGCCACGAAATCGGTCTCGGAGTTGACTTCGACCACGGCAGCCGTGGTGCCATTGGTGGCAACCCCAACCAGACCTTCAGCGGCGATGCGGTCGGCCTTCTTGGCGGCCTTGGCCAAGCCACGGGTGCGCAGCCAGTCGACCGCGGCTTCCATGTCGCCAGCGGTTTCAGCCAGGGCCTTCTTGCAGTCCATCATCCCGACACCAGTGGCGTCGCGAAGCTGCTTGACCATTCCAGCAGTGATTTCCATAGGTTCACCTCTTGGCGGCCCCGCAACGGGGCCGCATGGTTCAATAAAACGGGGCTCGTATAGCCGTCTTAGTTGACGGTTGGTGCGGGCTCGGCAGCGGCATCGGCTTCCGGCAGCGCTTCCTCGACGGGAGCGCGTTCGGAGGCGCCCAGATCGGTGCCCATGGCGCTCGACGAGCGGCCAATGCCATCGATCGCAGCGCGCGAGACCAGCGACACATAGAGTTCCAGCGCACGGCTGGCGTCGTCATTGCCGGGGATCGCGAAATCGACGGTGTCGGGATCGCAATTGGTGTCGACGATGGCGATCACCGGGATGCCCAGGCGACGGGCCTCCTTGATCGCATTGGCTTCCTTGTTGGTGTCGATGATGAACAGCAAGGACGGCAGGTTGCCCATGTCCTTGATGCCGCCCAGGTCGCGCTCAAGACGCTCCTGCTCGCGGCTCATCATCAGGCGCTCCTTCTTGGTGCGGCCTTCGAGCTCATCTGGACCCATCGCTTCGAGTTCGCGCAGGCGCGAAATCGACTTCGAAATGGTCTGCCAGTTGGTCAGCGTACCGCCGAGCCAGCGCGAGTTGACGAAGTACTGCGCCGACGACTTGGCAGCTTCGGCGACCAGCGGAGCGGCCTGGCGCTTGGTGCCGACGAACAGCACGCGGCCGCCATCAGCAACGGTGTCGGAGATGAGCTGCAGTGCGCGGCTCAGGGCCGGCACGGTCTGGCTCAGGTCGAGAATGTGGATGTCGTTGCGAACGCCAAAAATGTAGCGTTCCATCTTGGGGTTCCAGCGGTGCTTCTGGTGACCAAAGTGAACGCCAGCTTCAAGCAATTGACGCATAGAAAATTCGGGCAGTGCCATGATGGCTGCTCCTGTTTACCGGTTGATGCCTCCACGAAGCCTTGCGACAGTTGCCTGCCACCGGATGGCAATCTGATTGAACAGATCGCCTGCCTCGTGTGTGAAATCGCGACGACACGCAGTCGAACGCAAACGCGCATATAGGGGAAATGGCGCCCAAGCGCAAGGCCGGCAGCATTCAGACCTGGTTAAGCTCAATGTCGGCGACATCTTGGCAAGCCGAACCAAACCGGTCAGGCTGCCTCTATCAGCAATCGACCCGCGTTTCAGCGTGGGGACAAGGGTGAAAACCCCCTAGCGGGAGAGGACGGGCCACGGCTCACCTCTCCCGCGCTGCTTTTGGGGGCTGCGATCCACCCAGTCCTCAGATTCGGGATATGACCAGAGCCCTATCCCCAAGCGCCCTTCCCGCGGACTTGATCCGCGGGCCACTTTCAATTCGGCGCAAACGGCAGAAGGCCCCCGGATCAAGTCCGGGAAGGGCGCTAGAGAGAGAACGGACATGCAGGCAGACGCGAAAGTCTCAAGCCGTCTCAGTGGAACCGTACGTCCATGACACCTTCCAAAGCCTTGATGCCGCCGGCGACTTCGGCGGTCAGGCGGTAGCTGCCGGGGAGTTCGATTTCGTATTCGCGGGCGCCGCCGTCGCGGATGACGACGAAGTTCACGGACCCCTCCCCGCCCCGCTTGAGCTGGGCGCTGATCGAGCCGAGAGCCTTGGAGTCGGAGGCGAACACCGTCAGCCGGCGATCGACCTTTTCGGCCACCCCCTCGATCAACTCAGCCGAGAGCAGGCGCAGGCTGATGCCCTCGGCGCGTTCATCGGCACCGACCTGCAGGATCACCGATTTGCCCGACGACAGAATGCCGCCGAACTCGTTGATCTGCTCGGAAAAGGCGATGACCTCGAAACTGCCGCTCTGGTCGCTGAGCGTCAGGATCATCATCGGCGTGCCCTTGCGGGTGCGGCGGTCCTGGCGGCCGGAAATGGTGCCGGCCAGCCGCCCCGCTGAGGCACCGTCCTTCACCGCCCGTTCGAAATCGGTCCATTTCTGCACTCGCATGCGATCGAACAGATCGGCATAGGCATCGAGCGGATGGGCGGAGAGGTGGAAGCCAATGGCCGAGAGTTCGCGATCGGCGCGCTCGGTCGTGCTCCAGGCCGCAACGCCGGCTGGCAGCTTGATGGGCTCAGGTTCCCCCGAATCGAACATGTTCCACTGTCCGGCGGTGCGTTCGGTGGTCAGCGACTGGGCCATGCCCATGACGGCCTCGATGGCGCCGAAGGCCACTTCGCGGCGCGGCACGATATCGTCGAAAGCGCCAGCATTGGCCAGCGTCTCCAGCGTACGCTTGGAGAGAATGCGCGGATCGACCCTGCGGGCGAAATCGCCCAGGTCCTTGAACGGCGTATTGCTGCGAGCCTCGACGATATGCTCGGCCACCTGCCGGCCAACACCTTTCACCGCGCAGAGGCCATAATGGATGGCCTTGTTCTTGACCGAAAAAACGGCTTCCGAGCGGTTCACGCTGGGTGCCACCAGTTCAATTTTGTTGCGCTTGGACTCGCTGCGGAATTCGGCCAGCTTGTCGGTATTGCCCATATCCAGCGTCATCGACGCCGCCAGGAATTCGTTGGGGTAATGGGCCTTGAGATAGGCCGTCTGATAGGAGACCAGCGCATAAGTTGCGGCATGGCTCTTGTTGAAGCCGTAATTGGCGAACTTGGCCAGCAGGTCGAAAATCGTGTCGGCCTGCCCCAGTTTCAGGCCATAGCGGATGCAGCCTTCCCGGAAACGCTCGCGTTGCGCGTCCATCTCCGCCTTGATCTTCTTGCCCATGGCGCGGCGCAGCATATCGGCTTCGCCGAGCGAATAGCCCGACAGGAGCTGGGCGATCTGCATCACCTGTTCCTGGTAGACGATGACGCCATAGGTCTCGTCGAGCACCTTGGAGAGGTCGGGATGTGGATATTCCACCTCCTCGCGCCCGTGCTTGCGGTCACAGAACAAGGGAATATTGTCCATCGGACCGGGGCGATAGAGCGCCACGATAGCGATGATGTCCTCGAAGCGGTCGGGCTTCATGTCCACCAGGGCGCGCCGCATGCCGGCGCCCTCGACCTGGAACACGCCAAAGCTGTCGCCGCGCGCGTAGAGGTCGTAGGTGGGCTTGTCGTCGATCGGGATATCTTCGATACGGAAGTCGCCGCCGTCCTGATTGATCATCTTGACGGCGTAATCGATGGTGGTCAGCGTCTTGAGGCCGAGGAAGTCGAACTTCACCAGGCCCGCCGCCTCGCTCCACTTCATATTGTATTGGCAGACCGGCATGTCCGAACGCGGATCGCGATAGAGCGGCGCCAGATCCTGCAGCGGCCGATCGCCAATGATGATACCGGCGGCATGGGTCGAGGCGTGGCGGAACAGGCCCTCGAGGTTCTTGGCGATGGCGACCAGTTCGCGGACGGTCTCGTCCTCCTCGGCCATCTGCTTGAACTGCGGCACCTCCGCCATGGTGCGCTCGATCGAATAGGGATCGGCTGGATTGGCCGGCACCAGCTTGCACAGCCGATCGACCTGCCCATAGGGCATTTGCAGCACGCGCCCGACGTCGCGCAGCACAGCGCGGGCCTGCAGCGTTCCGAAAGTGATGATCTGGGCGACCTGCTCGGTGCCGTACTTGGTCTGGACGTACTGGATCACCTCTTCGCGGCGATCCTGGCAGAAGTCGATGTCGAAATCCGGCATCGACACGCGTTCCGGATTGAGGAAGCGCTCGAACAACAGATTGTAGGCTAGCGGGTCGAGATCGGTAATCGTCGTCGCATAGGCCACCAGCGAGCCGGCGCCCGAACCACGACCGGGACCAACTGGAATGCCATGCGCCTTGGCCCAGCGGATGAAGTCAGCCACGATCAGGAAATAGCCGGGGAATTTCATCGACTGGATGATGCCCAGCTCGAATTCCAGCCGGTCGCGGTATTCCTGTTCGGTCTTGCCCGGCGAGGTGCCCACGGTGGCGATGCGCATGTCGAGCCCCTCCTCCGCCATCTTGCGCAGGGCGGCGGCCTCCACGGCGACGGCCTCGTCGTCGGTCAGGTCCGGCGCAGCAGCGAATTTGGGCAGAATCGGCGCGCGGGTCTTGGGCCGGTAGGCAATGCGCTGGGCGATCTCGATGGTCGAATCGAGCGCCTCCGGCAGGTCGGTGAACAGCTCGACCATTTCGGCGCGGGTCTTGAAGTAATACTGGTCGTTCAGCTTACGCCGCGCGGTCTGCGCCAGCACGGTGCCGCCCGCAATCGCCAGCAGCGCATCGTGGGCCTCGAATTCCTTGGCGGATTTGAAGAACGGCTCATTGGTGGCCACCAGCGGTATGCCGCGCCGGTAGGCATAATCGACCAGGCGCGGCTCGACCGAGGCCTCCTGCACCCGCCCGTGGCGCTGTAATTCGATATAGAGCCGATCGCCGAACAGGTTTTCCAGCCGCTCCAGCCGTTGATAGGCATGGACATCCTGCCCCGCTGCGAGGCATGCGTCGATCGCGCCTTCCGGTCCGCCGGTCAGGCAGATGATGCCATCGAGCCCATCGCGGTCCAGCCAGTCGACCTGCGCGCGCGGAGCGCCGCCGTCGCCAAGCAGATAGGCCTTGGACACGAGACGCGAGAGATTGCCGAAGCCGGTTTCGCTGCTGGCCAGCAGCACAACGCTGGATTTGGCCGAATGGGTATGGTTGCCGCGCTCATTGGTGCGCTCTTCGGTGGCGGCGAAATCGACGGCCAGCTCCACCCCGATCAGCGGCTGGATGCCCTTTTTGGCGGCCTTTTCCGAGAATTCAAGTGCCCCGAACAGATTGCCGGTATCGGCAATGCCCAGGGCCGGTTGGTGGTCGTCCTTGGCGAGCTTCAAGATCGTTTCGAGCTGCAGCGCTCCCTCGAGCAGGGAATACGCCGAATGCACATGCAGATGGATGAAGCCGGGACCGCTCATGATCGTCCTTTACCGAAGCTCTCCTTGTGACAGCCTCAGCGCCGATGCGAAATCAAATCGACGCGCAATCCACAGGGTCACACGAGTCGGGTCAGCACATCCATCCAGGTCAGCGAGCCCACGGTGAAGGCGCCGAGAGTAACGAACGCAGCGAAATCCTTGAAGAAAGTCAGCATTTCCGTCTCCTGTGTTTCCGATACGTTCTTATAAGTTCGCTATTTGTTCCTGTCTATGGAGAACTGCGTGCACAGCGGGGATTGCCGACGTTTGGTTAGGAATTCGTTAGGAGATGGCTCGCGGGTGCCGTTGCGGCGACAAGGCGCGCCAGCACGGACAGGCCAAAGCTGTGTTGGAATAGCCCTACAGTATCAAAGCCGCCGTTGTGAGCAAGAGAGCCAGGCACGCAGCAGCCTTGTTGAAATTTCGCTGGTTTTTGTGGTGTGGTGCGATCAGGTTCCACCGCTCACGCATCAGGAGGGACGCTGTGAAAGCCACGACATTGACCAAGCTCACCCGGATCCTGGGCATGCTGGGATCGGAGCATGCCGGCGAACGGGCCTCGGCGGCACTGGCCGCGCACAAGCTGGTCGGAACGCTGGATGTCACCTGGCGTGAATTGCTGGAGCATCCGCAAGCCAGCGCGAGCAAGGTCGTGGTCAAGCGCATCCACGAATACGGCATAGAGCATCACGAGGCTGCCGAGGCCCGGATGCGCCAGCTCAAGGCGGAAAACCAGAAGCTGACGGCTGAATTGAAGACCGCCCGGCGACGATTGGCGGTGATCGCCGAACAGGCTCGCAAGGCCAGCATGCAGGACGAATAGCGTCTACAGCGTGTGGGAGATGACCAGCCCGCTGCGGAGCGTCACGATCCGGTCGGCGCGCCGAGCGAGATCATGATTGTGCGTGGCGATCAGGGCCGCCGCGCCTTCGTTCTTGATCAGATTGCCGAGTGCCTCGAACACCAGGTCGCTGGTTTCCGGATCGAGATTGCCGGTCGGCTCGTCGGCCAAAATCACCTTGGGGTGGTTGGCGGCAGCGCGGGCGATGGCGATGCGCTGCTGTTCGCCGCCCGAGAGTTCGGCCGGGCGATGGCTGGCTCGCGGCGCGACACCGAGCAGGTCGAGCAGTTCCATCGAGCGCTTGTCGGCCGCTGCCTGCGACTGGCCGGCGATCAATTGCGGAATGGAAACGTTCTCCAGCGCCGTGAATTCGGGCAACAGGTGATGGAACTGGTAGACGTAGCCCACTGTCGAGCGGCGCAGCTGGGTGCGGCCGCGATCGCCAAGCTTGCTGGTCTTGATGCCGATGATCTCGATCTCGCCGCCCTGCGGGCTTTCCAGCAGCCCGCTCAGATGCAGCAGCGTCGATTTGCCGGCACCCGAGGGCGCCACCAGCGCGACCATTTCGCCGCTCTCGACCGTCAGATTGGCGGCCTCAAGCACGCGGACCATCTTGTCCCCCTGCCCGTAATGGCGATGTACGTCGGTCAGCACCAGATGCGGTTTACTCATAACGCAGGGCCTCGACGGGGTCGTATTGGGCGGCGCGCCAGGCCGGATACAGCGTCGCGAGGAAGCTCAGGCCCAGCGCCAGGCAGATCACGATGGTGACCTCAACCGGATCGGTCTTGGAGGGCAGTTCCGCCAGGAAGAATATTTCCGGCGGGAAGATCGCCACACCCAGCGTATTGGACAGGAATGCGCGCAGCGGCTCGGCGTAGGAGGCGATAAGCAGGCCCAGTCCCGCGCCGATCAACGTGCCCACAAAGCCGATCGTGGTGCCGGTGATGGAGAAGATGCGCATGATCGAGCCACGCGTGGCGCCCATGGTGCGCAGCACGGCGATATCGGAGCTTTTGTCCTTCACCAGCATGATCAGGCTGGAAATGATGTTGAACGCCGCCACCAGGATAATCATCGAGAGGATGGTGAACATCACCACCCGCTCCACCTGCAGCGCCGAGAAGAAGGTCTCGTTGCGCTGCTGCCAGTCGGTCAGCACCAGTGGCCGCGTCGTCGGATCAGCCTGCAGCCGGGCGCGCATATTGGTGATGTCGTCGGCATCGTGGATGAAGATTTCGGCGGCCGAAGCCTGGCCGACGCGAGTGTAGGCGGCGTCGATTTCCTCGTCGGTTGCCATCGGATCAAGCGGCTTCTGGCCGGGCTTGAGCTCGTCCTTGTAAAGCTTGAAATAGTCCTGCGCCGGCGCCAGCGGCATATACATGTAGAAGCTGTCGAACTCGACCATGCCGAGATCGAAGATCACGTTGACTGGGTAGGAGCGGATTTGCGGCGTCGTGCCGAACGGCGTCATTGCCCCGTCGGGATTGATGATGGTGACGCTGTCGCCGAGCGACACACCCAGTGCCTGGGCCAGCCGATAGCCGATGGCGATGCCCTTGCTGGTATCCCAGTTGTCCCAGCCGCCCTGATCGGCGGCGTTGTAAAGCAATTTGAGTTTCTTGAGGTTTTCCTCATCCATGCCACGCACGGAGACAGGGGCGGTGGAACTGCCCTTGCCCGAAGCCAGCGCCTGACCTTCGACATAATAGACGGCGAAATCCACGCCCGGAATCTTTTGCAGATTGGCGATGGTTTCCTTGTAGTCGGTGAATTCGCGCTCGATCGGAAACGCGGTGAAGTGCCCGTTCAGGCCCAGGATCTTGGTCAGCAGCTCGGCGCGAAAGCCGTTCATCACCGACATGACGACGATCAGCGTGGCCACGCCGATGGCGAGGCCCACCATGGTCAGGCTGGCGATCACCGAGATGAACGCCTCCTTGCGCCGGGCGCGCAGATAGCGGCCGGCGATGATCCATTCGAAACGCGAAAACGCGCGCGTCCCCTTATTGAGTGCAGGCGCCGCCGCGTCGCTCAAATGTCATTCCGCCTTTGCGGCTCGATCAGGCTTACGATGCGGGCAACCGCATCGGCGATCGGCAGGGTTTCGCGCTCGCCGCTCTTGCGATGTTTGATTTCGGCTTCGCCCGATTTCAGGCCGCGTGGCCCCAGGATCAACTGATAGGGAATGCCGATCAGGTCGGCCGTGGTGAACTTGGCTCCCGCCCCCTGGTCGCGGTCGTCATAGAGCATGTCGATGCCGGCCGCGTTCAGCTCTTCGTAGAGCTTGGTGCAGGCCGCGTCGCATTCGGCGTCGCCGGCCTTGAGATTGATCAGCACGGCCTCGAACGGCGCAACGCTGACCGGCCACACAATGCCAGCCTCGTCGTGGAACGCTTCGATGATCGCAGGGACGAGGCGGGTCGGGCCGACGCCGTAAGAGCCCATATGCACGATGATTTCCTTGCCGTCGGGACCGGTCACGGTCGCCTTCATGGGCTCGGAATACTTGGTGCCGAAGTAGAAAATATGGCCGACTTCGATACCGCGTGCAGAAACGCGATGTTCCTCTGGAACCGCCGCCTCGAACTCGGCCATATCGACCATGTCTTCGGTCGCGGCATAGAGCGAGGTCCAGTCGTCGAAGACCGGCTTGAGGTCGCCGCGGAAGTCGATGTCCTGGGGCGGAATGGGCTTGTCGAGCAGGCGGCGATCGCAGAACACGGCGCTTTCACCGGTGTCCGCCAGAACGATCCACTCATGGCTCAGATCACCGCCGATGGGGCCGGTATCGGCGCGCATCGGGATGGCCGTCAGGCCCATGCGCGAATAGGTGCGCAAGTACGCCACGAACATGCGCTCATAGGCCTTGACCGCGTCTTCCTTGGTCAGGTCGAAGGAATAGGCGTCCTTCATCAAAAATTCGCGCGAGCGCATGGTGCCGAAACGGGGACGCACCTCGTCGCGGAACTTCCATTGGACATGGTACAGGTTCAGCGGCAAGTCCTTGTAGGACTTCACATAAGTGCGGAAGATGTCGGTGATCATCTCCTCATTGGTCGGGCCATAGAGGAATTCGCGTTCGTGCCGGTCCTCGATGCGCAGCATTTCTTTGCCATAGGCGTCGTAGCGCCCGCTTTCGCGCCACAGGTCGGCCGACTGGATGGTGGGCATCAGCAGTTCGATCGCGCCGGAGCGGTTCTGCTCCTCCTCGATGATCTTCTGCACCTTCATCAGCACCTTGTAGCCGAGCGGCAGCCAGGAATAGAGGCCGGAGGCCTGCTGGCGGATCATGCCGGCGCGCAGCATCAGGCGATGCGAGACGATTTCGGCCTCTTTTGGAACGTCGCGCAGTACAGGGAGGAAGTAGCGGGACAGGCGCATGGCGACTCCAAAACAGACGGCGACTCAAGGCTTTTGTTAGTGCCCACTGAAATCCTACAAGTCCATCCGTGGCAAGCATGCAAGCCATGCAGAATCTGCGTGACAGGGCCGATTCTTGTTGTTAGGGTCTGCCTCAATAAAGCAAAGGTGGTTCCAAACCGCCGGACGTCGACAACGTCAAGGGAGGAGCGTTGGCTGCCGCTTTCGTAGCGTGCCTAAGACCAGCGTATTGTCGAACAAACTCAATTCAGCAGGGCCTTTGGGCCCTGCTTTTTTGTTTGTGCAATCGATTACACGTTCTGGCTTGGGCATTCCCCACCGGGTGTGCAAAACTACACTTTTCGCAGTTCCGACGCTGCGCGCCGCACGCATGGCTATAGCCTCGCCCTGCTTGCCCATCTGATCACTATCCCTGGAGGCCAAATGGCCAATGCTGCCGATCTGCGACGACTAGCCCTGGCCCTGCCCGGCACGACCGAGGCGCCGCATTTCGACCGCGCCGCGTTCAAGGTTGCACGAATCTACGTGACGCTAGCCGGCGATGGCCAGACCGCCAATCTCAAGCTGACGCCGGATGAGCAGGAACTCAAATGCACCGTCGCTGAAGAGATATTCAAGCCGCTCGACAATGCCTGGGGCCGGCAGGGCTGGACCACCATCTACCTGCCCGCCGCGACCGAAGCCGATCTCAGCGCCGTGCTGGAAATGGCCTGGCGCCATGCCGAGCCAAAAGTGGTGGCGCGCAAGCGGGCGCGGTGAACGCTGCCGCTATGGTCTCGGCCTCACAAAGTGATTTGCACGGCTGTGGCACTCGCCCTCCACCCACGCAGTCTTCCCGCGGACTTGATCCGCGGGCCTCTCATCACACGTGCCGGACTGAAAGTGGCCCGCGGGTCAAGCCCGCGGGAAGAACGGTGGGTGGGGAAGCGTAGAGAACAGAAGCGAGCCCCTAGTTCCAATATTCCTTGAGCGTCGGATTGCTGAGGCCCCAGAACAGCAGCGCGGTCATTGCCGCGGCAAGCAGCGTGGTGGCCAGCAGCTTGGGCCACATGCGCAGGACTGCCGGCGCCCCGGGGTCTGAGCCGCGGACGATCTCCCCGGCCTCCGCCTGGCTGCGCGAGCCGATAGGCAGCACCAGGATGAAGCACAGCCACCAGATGACGAAATAGACGGCGAGGAGCGAACCGATCTGCATTTGTTATGTCCGATGGCGCGGAAGGCACCCAGTTCAATCTATCGCCCGGGTCATCCCCGCGAAAGCGGGGACCTCTGTTGCTCTTTGCCGCAGCAAGCAAACAGAGGTTCCCGCCTGCGCGGGAATGACTCTGCGTTTTTGGATGCGCGGCGCGCCAAAGCTTAGACGCGGTGCACGAACACCGAGACGTTCGGCTTGCGGCCCCAATAGGCGTTGACCTCGTTGCGCACAGCCTTGAACAAGGCGGAGTTCAGCACTTCAGTATCGCTGCGGCGCTTGGGCGGCACGCTCTTGAGCACGCCCGCGATGGTGTTTTCCACCAGTTCAGTCAGTGACTCGTCTTCGGTTTCGGGCAGGCCTTCGATCACCAGATCGGGACCCGAGACCACCTGGCCACTGCCATTGACGCAGAGGCTGACCACGATGTGGCCGCCAAACGACAGGCGACGCCGGCCTTTGACGCCGCTTTCGTCGGGGGTGCAGAGTACCAGCCCATCGAGATAAAGCTCGCCGGTGCGCACTTCGGCCGGATAGGCCATTGGCTCGGGGAACAGGCGGACCATGTCGCCATTGCGGGCGTCGATCACGTTGGGAATGCCCTCTTCGCGGCCCAGCTTGGCATGGGCCATCAGATGCATCGCTTCGCCATGCACCGGCACCAGCACCTCTGGCTTCAGCCAGCCATAGAGGCGCTTGAGTTCTTCGCGACGCGGATGGCCGGTGACGTGGACTAGACCATCCTTCTGCGTGATGACCTCGACGCCCTTGTCGATCAGCATGTTCTGGATGTCGTTGACTTCACGCTCATTGCCCGGAATGGCCCAGGACGAAAAGATCATCCGGTCGCCGGCAGTGAGGTCGATCACGGGATGCTCGCCGCGTGCGATGCGGGCGATGGCGGCGCGAGCTTCGCCCTGGCTGCCGGTGCAGAGCAGCACGATCTTGTTGCGCGGAATGGTGCGGTAGGCATCCTGGTCCAGCAGCGGCGGGCAGCCTTCGAGCATGCCGAGTTCGCGCGCAATGCCGGTGATGCGGTGCAGCGAACGGCCGGACATCACCACATGGCGGCCGGCCTTTTCGGCGGCCTTGGCGATGGAGATCACCCGGCCGACGTTCGACGCGAAGGTCGTCACGGCGACGCGGTTGGGCGATTCGGCAATCATCGCGGCCAGATTGGCGGCAACTTCGGCTTCGCTCGGGCTTTCGCCGTCCTTCATCGCATTGGTGCTGTCGCAGATCAGCGCCAGCGGCAGGCTGGTATCGGCGCCGATGGCCTGCAGCCGCGCGACATCGGTTGGCTTGTTGCCGACTGGCGTCGGATCGAGCTTCCAGTCGCCGGTATGCAGCACGCGGCCGATCGGGGTGGTGATCAACAGCGCATTGCTCTCGGGGATGGAGTGGGCGACGTTGATCGCCTCGATGGTGAACGGGCCAACCGTGAACGGCTTGCCTGGCGTCATGATGGTGACGTCGACGTTTTCGACGATCCCGTCCCCTGCCCGCTTCGCCGCCAGCATGGCTGCGGTGAACGGGGTGGCATAGACCGGCTTTTCAAAGCCGGGCCACAGGTCCAGCACGGCACCGTAATGGTCTTCGTGGCTGTGGGTGAGGATCAGCGCCAGCACATCATCGGCGCGCTCTTCGAGGAATTCCGGATTGGCCATGATCAGCTCGATCCCCGGCAGGTCTGGCCCACCGAACGAAACGCCGCAATCGACGACGATCCATTTACGCGAGCGCTCCGGGCCAAACCCGTATGCGCCCATATTCATGCCGATCTCGCCAACGCCGCCGAGCGGCACGAAGACGAGTTCGTCCCTTTGGTTTTTAGCCATGGGTACTTCAGTCCTTTTGTCGGACGCGACGCCGGGCGGAATCCTTGTTCCGCCGGTCGAGCGCGCCATAAGTTCGTGG
Organism: Devosia sp.; assembly: GCF_028290625.1. GTDB lineage: Bacteria > Pseudomonadota > Alphaproteobacteria > Rhizobiales > Devosiaceae > Devosia. The sequence continues at coordinate 20,011 of NZ_JAQGJM010000030.1, read as the reverse complement.
TCAGCTTCGGGCGCTGGCCGTTGCCCCAAAATGTACGTCGCCCGCCGTGATGGCGATGCGACTATCGTCATCGACGCGCACGATCAGACGTCCGGCATCGTCGATGGTTTCAAAAATCCCGCGCACGGTCGCGCCGTTCTGGTTGACCGCGACAGGCGCTCCGATGCCCGCCGCCGCGCCGCGCCACTGCGTCAACACGTCGGCGATGCCGCGTCCGTCCTGCCATAGCGCGAAGGTATCGACCCAGGCATCGCTTAGCGCTTCGAAAATATCTTCGGCGCTGCGCGTAGTGCCCAGTTCGACAAGGCTGGTTGCGGGATACGGCAAACCCTGCGGCGCCGCAACCGCGTTGACGCCAAAACCGATGGCAATCGCGTGACGACCATCGTTGAGCTTTTGGGCTTCGAGCAGGATTCCCGCGAGCTTGGCGCCATCGGCCAACACGTCATTGGGCCATTTGAGCGCGATTCTTGCGCGCTTGCCGCCTGACAGACCGTCCGCACCATCAATGCCCAGCTTGACCACGCCACCGGGCAGGATCGAGGAGAGCGCGCGGTTCATGGACACGCCGGCCACGAAGCCCAGCGTTGCAGCCAATGTGGGATCGCTATCGGGAACGATCAAGAGCGTGGCCGCCAGATTGCCGACGGGCGAGGTCCATTGCCGTCCGCGGCGGCCCCTGCCCGCGGTCTGTTGCCGGGTAACGAACCAGATACCGCCGGCGTTGCCAGCGGCTGCCGCTTCCAATGCTTCCGTATTGGTCGAGCCGATTGTGTCAAAGGCGCGCAGCCGATATCCGGCCGCGCGCGCCTTGGATCCGAGCGAAAAGCTGCTCACCTAGAGCAGGCTTCCGGCGGCAATGTGAGCCAGTCCGGCAAGTGGACTGCCGACGGTGAAGTAATAGGTGATCACCAGGAAGCCGCTGATCGCCATGATGATGTTGAGCTCGTTCGGCACCGCGACGAAGTCGCGCACCGGCTCGTCGAAATACATCGTCTTGACCACGCGCAGGTAATAGAACGCGCTGACCGCCGAAGCGAGCACGCCGATCACCGCCAGCACGTAGAGATGAGAGTCGATGGCCGCAAGGAACACGTGCCATTTGGCGAAGAACCCGGCCAGCGGCGGCATGCCGATCAGCGAGAACATCATCACCGCCATGATCGCGGCGACGAAGGGGCGCTTCTGGGCGGCGCCAGCCATGTCGGAGATATTCTCGACATAGCCATCGGAGGTGCGCAGCGACAGCAGGCAGGCGAACAGGCCAACGGTCATGGCCACATAGATCGCCATGTAGATCGCCACGCCTTCGATGCCGCCTTCGGTGCCCGAGGACAGGCCGACCAGCGCGAAGCCGACATGGCCGATCGACGAATAGGCGATCAGTCGCTTGATCGACTTCTGGCCGATAGCGGCGAAGGCGGCCAGCACCATCGAGGCGATCGACAGGAAGATGACGATCTGCTGCCAGTCATGGGCGATCGGCTGGAACGTATCCATCACCAGCCGCACCATCAGCGCCATGGCGGCGACCTTGGGAGCGGTGGCGAACAGCGCAGTCACCGGGGTCGGCGCGCCTTCGTACACGTCGGGCGTCCACATGTGGAACGGCACCGCCGAGATCTTGAAGGCGACACCGGCGAGCAGGAACACCACGCCGAAGATCAGCCCGATCGAGCGGCCCTGATTAGCGATGGCGATGACGATTTCCTGCAGATTGGTATGGCCGGTAAAGCCATAGATCAAGGATGCGCCATAGAGCAGCATTCCGGACGACAGCGCGCCGAGCACGAAATACTTGAGGCCGGCTTCGGTCGCCTTCGGATCGTCGCGCTTGATGGCGGCGAGCACATAGAGCGCCAGCGACTGCAATTCGAGCCCGACATAAAGGCTCATCAGGTCGTTGGCCGAAACCATTGCCATCATGCCCAGCGTCGCCAGCAGCACGAGGATGGAATATTCCCATTTATGGGTGCCATTCTCGACGGCATGGGGCAGCGCCAGCATCAGCGAGAACGCCGAGCCGCCCAGCACCAGTACCTTCATGTAACGGGCAAAGCCGTCGGCAATGAAGGTGCCGTTGAAGATCACGCCATCGACAGGCTGCGCCATGACCAGAACGGCCGTGCCGAGCAGCAGAACGATGGAAAGGATCGCGACCAGGCTCGAGCGTTCCTTGTTCAGCACGACGCCGAGCAGCAGCAGGATGACGGCGCCGATGGCGACGACCATTTCGGGATAGGCGGGGGCCAGGCTGGCGAAATCGGTAATGTCGGAAACCACTTGTCCCCTCCTAGTGGGCTACGACAGCTTCGGCAGGCGCAGCAATGCCAACCGAAGCAGAATATTGGGCAACCAGCGCATTCACGGCCGCGGCCGTGGTGTCAAGAATGGGCGCCGGATAGAAGCCGAAGACGATCGTCATGATGATCAGCGGATAGAGAATGACCTTCTCGCGCAGATTGAGATCGAGGATGGCTTTGAGGCTGTCCTTCGTCAGGGCGCCGAAGATGATCCGACGATAGAGCCAGAGCGCATAGCCGGCCGAGAAAATCACGCCGAATGCGGCGCCAAATGCTACCCAGGTGTTAACCTGAAACACGCCGATCATGGTCAGGAATTCGCCGACAAACCCGGACGTGCCCGGCAAGCCGACGTTCGCCATGGTGAACACCATAAAGGCGAAGGCATAACGCGGCATGCGCTCGACCAGGCCGCCATAGGCTTCGATATCGCGAGTATGCATGCGGTCATAGATGACGCCCACACACAGAAAAAGCGCACCAGAAACAATACCATGCGAGATCATCTGGAACATGGCGCCCTGGATGCCCAGGGCATTGCCAGCGAAGATGCCCATGGTCACGAAACCCATATGGGCGACCGACGAATAGGCGATCAGCTTCTTCATATCGGTCTGCACCAGCGCCACCAGCGAGGTGATGATGATGGCGGCGACCGACAGGAAGAAGATCACATTAGCGAACTGCGCCGAAGCGTCCGGGAACATGGGCAGGCTGAAGCGCAGGAAGCCGTAGCCGCCGAGCTTGAGCAGGATGGCGGCCAGGATCACCGAGCCGGCGGTCGGCGCCTGCACGTGGGCTTCGGGCAGCCAGCGATGGAATGGCCACATCGGCATCTTGACGGCGAGCGAGGCGAAGAACGCCCACCACAGCCAGGGCTGCATGCTTTCGGGGAAATCGTGCGTCAGCAACTTGGCGATGTCGGTGGTGCCGGCATCCCAGTACATGGCCATGATGGCCAGCAGCATCAGCACCGAGCCGGTGAAGGTATAAAAGAAGAACTTGTAGCTGGCCTGGATGCGAGCCGAGCCGCCCCAGATGCCGATGATCAGGAACATCGGCAGCAGCGTGCCTTCGAAGAACACGTAGAACATCGCCAGATCGAGCGTGGTGAACACGCCGATCATCAGGGTTTCCAGGATCAGGAAGACGATCATGTATTCCTTGACGCGCTTTTCGACCGACTCCCACGAGGTGAGAATGGCGAAGGGCATCAGCAGGGCCGAGAGCACCACGAACAGCACCGAAATGCCGTCGACCCCGACACGGTAGCCGATGGTGTCGCCGATCCAGGCATAGTTGACGACGAACTGGAAGCCCGCGTCGCTTGGATTGAACTGGCTCCACATCCACAGCGACAGCACCAGGGTCACCACCGTGGTGATGAAGGCCGTCCAGCGGATAGCCTCAAGCGAGCCCTTGGGCGTGATCAGGATGATTGCCGCCCCCAGAATGGGCAGGAAAGTCAGGATCGTCAGGATGGTATTGGCGAAGGTCATCAGATCAGTCCCCCGGCCGCGATGGCCCAGGTCAGGAGAGCCGCGATGCCGATCAGCATGGCGAAGGCATAATGATAGAGGTAGCCCGACTGCAGCTTGGTGACCCAGGAGGTGACATTCTGCACCCGGCGGGCGAGGCCCTCGGTGAGCGTCTGGTCGACCAGCTGGTCATCGAAGCCCTTCCAGAACGCCCGTCCAACCCATAGCGCAGGCTTGACGAAAATGACGTTGTAGAGCTCGTCGAAGTACCACTTGTTCAAGAGGAACTGGTAGAGGCCCGGATTGGTCTCGGCCAGGCGCCTGGGCATGTCGGGCGAGCGGATATACATGTACCAGGCGGTGACGAAGCCGATCAGCATGGCAATGGTCGAGGACCACTTGACCCAGAGCGGCACGGCATGGGCGGCTTCCATGAACTCTTCGTTGACGACCAGCGAGCCGGCAAAGAAGTGTTCGATATGCTCCACATCGTGGAAGAACATGCCGTAGAACACCACGCCTGCCAGGATCGCACCGGCAGCCAGGACGTATAGGGGCACCATCATGACATTGGGCGCTTCGTGCGCATTGTCATAGGCTGAGCCGTGGGCGTGGCCGTGATCGTCATGCGCATGGTCGTCGTGACCATGGTCATCGGCGATCGGCTCGTCATGGCTTGAGCCATCGTGCGCATCGACATGGGCATGACCATGCTGGGCATCGCGCGGCGTGCCGTGGAAGGTCAGGTGGATCAGGCGCCAGGAGTAGAAGCTGGTGAACAGCGCGCCGATGACCAGCGACCAGAAGGCGAAGGTGCCCGCATTGCCGCCGACCGCATAGGCCGACTCGATGATCGAATCCTTGGAGAAGAAGCCGGCAAAGCCGATTTCCGTACCCGGGATGCCGACGCCGGTCAGCGCCAGCGTGCCGATGACCATCATGTAATAGGTCATCGGGATCTTCTTGCGCAGGCCGCCCATGTTGCGCATGTCCTGTTCGTGGTGCATGGCGTGGATCACCGCGCCGGCCCCCAGGAACAGCAGCGCCTTGAAGAAGGCGTGGGTGAACAGGTGGAACACGCCGGCCGAGTAGGCCCCTGCCCCGAGCGCCACGAACATGTAGCCGAGCTGCGAGCAGGTCGAATAGGCGATCACGCGCTTGATGTCGTTCTGCACCAGGCCAACCGTCGCCGCGAAGAACGCGGTGATGGCACCGATGATCAGCACGAAGGTCATGGCAGTCGGCGAGGTCTGGAACAGCGGCGACAGCCGCGCGACCATGAACACGCCGGCGGTCACCATGGTTGCGGCATGGATCAGCGCCGACACCGGGGTCGGGCCTTCCATGGCGTCCGGCAGCCAGGTGTGCAGCAGAAACTGCGCCGACTTGCCCATGGCGCCCATGAACAGCAGCAGGCAGACCACGGTCATGGCATCCAAATCCCATGACAGGAAGTGCATGACCGGCATTGCCGCTGGATCAAGCGCCGCCACAGCATGGAATGCGCCGTCGAAGTCGATATGGCCCAGCACCATGAAGGCGCCGAAAATGCCCAGCGCGAAGCCGAAGTCACCGACGCGGTTGACAATAAATGCCTTCATTGCCGCTGCAGTGGCCGAGGGACGGGTGTACCAGAAGCCGATCAGCAGATAGGACGCGAGGCCCACGCCTTCCCAGCCGAAGAACATCTGCAGGAAATTGTCCGCCGTCACCAGCATCAGCATGGCGAAGGTGAACAGCGACAGGTACGCGAAGAAGCGCGAGCGGTGCGGATCGTCGGCCATGTAGCCGATGGAATAGACGTGCACGAGGCTCGAGACAGTGTTGACCACGACCAACATGATGGCGGTCAGCGTATCGACGCGTAAAATCCAGCGCAGGTCCATGTCGCCGACCTGGATCCAGCGCATGACTTCGACCTTGAGCACGGCCGCTTCGTGGGAGCCTTCGGCCACTTCAGCGCCTGAGAGGCCGCCGCCGAAGGCGATTGGCAGGAACACGATCCAGCTCAGCACGGCTGCGATGATCAGCAGCCCCGTGGTCAGGTATTCGCTGGGCCGATGCCCGATGGTGCGCCCGAGCAGCCCTGCAATAAGGGCGCCTATGAGGGGCAGGAAAACAATCGCCTGGATCATAGCGGTGGTTCTTAGCCCTTCATCATGTTGACGTCTTCAACCGCGATCGAGCCGCGGTTGCGGTAGAAAATAACCAGGATCGCGAGGCCGATGGCGGCCTCGGCGGCAGCCACGGTGAGGATCAGCAGCGCGAAGACCTGCCCCTGCAGATCGTTGAGCTGGGCGGAGAACGCCACGAAATTGAGATTGACCGCGAGAAGGATCAATTCCACCGACATCAGAATGACGATGACGTTCTTGCGATTGAGGAAAATGCCGAACACGCCCAGCGTGAACAGAATTGCCGCTACAGTCAGGTAGTGACTGAGCCCGATACCTGCGCCCATGTTCGACCCCTATAACCCTTGACCGCTTTTGACTTTGACGACTTCCAGCGTTTCGGAAACCTTGCGACCCACCTGAACATTGGGGTCCTGCCGCTTGACGTTCGGCTTGTGCCGCAGCGTCAACACGATGGCCCCGATCATGGCGACCAGCAGCACCGCGGCCGCCCCCTGGAACAGGAAGACGTAGCGCGTATAGAGCACCTGCCCCAGCGCCCGTGTATTGTCGATGGCGCCATCGATCGGCAGCGCCGCCGTGCTCGCCACATCCGGCGATACCACGAAGCTGCCTGCGACCAGCAGCAGCTCCAGCAACAGTACCAGCCCAACCACGACGCCGATTGGGGCATATTGCAGCAGGCCCTGGCGCAGTTGCGCGAAGTCGACGTCGAGCATCATGACGACGAACAGGAACAGCACCGCCACGGCGCCGACATAAACCACGATCAGGATCAGCGCGAGGAATTCGGCACCCGCCAGCATGAACAGCCCGGCAGCGTTGACGAACACCAGGATGAGGAACAGTACGGCGTGCACCGGATTGCGCGCCGAGATCACCATGAACGCCGAAGCGACCGCGATGATCGAGAACAAATAGAAGAAGAACAGTGGAAGGGTCATGCTCTTCCTTTCAACGGTACGGCGCGTCGGCGCTGAGATTGGCCGCGATGGCGCGCTCCCACCGGTCGCCGTTCTCGAGCAGCTTCTCTTTCGAGAAATACAGCTCTTCGCGGGTCTCGGTGGCAAATTCGAAATTCGGGCCCTCGACGATGGCGTCGACCGGGCAGGCTTCCTGGCAGAAGCCGCAATAGATGCACTTCACCATGTCGATGTCGTAGCGCACCGTGCGGCGCGTGCCGTCGTTCTGACGAGGACCGGCCTCGATGGTGATGGCCTGGGCCGGGCAGATCGCCTCGCACAACTTGCAGGCGATGCAACGCTCTTCCCCATTGGGATAGCGGCGCAGCGCATGCTCACCGCGGAAACGCGGAGACACATGCCCTTTTTCGAAGGGATAATTGATGGTCGGCTTGGGCGCAAAGAAGTACCGCATCGCCATGAAGAAGGTCGAGACGAACTCGCGCAGCAGCAGCGTGTTGACGAATTGCATCAGGCAATCCCTCCGTGCCAGCCCCAGCCGGTGAGCTGAAGAATGAAAGCGACAACCACGACGCACACCAGCGACAGCGGCAGGAACAGCTTCCAGCCGATGCGCATTAACTGGTCATAGCGGTAGCGCGGAACGATGGCCTTGGCCATGGCGAACATGAAGAACACCGCGCTGACCTTGAGGAAGAACCAGATCAGGCCGGGCACCCAGGTGAAGGGCGGCAGGTCGATCGGGCTGGTCCAGCCACCCAGGAACAGGATGGTGGTCATGGCGCACATCAGCAGGATCGAAATGTACTCGCCCAGCATGAACAGCAGGTACGGGGTCGAGGAATACTCGGTCATGAAGCCGGCGACGAGCTCGGATTCGCCTTCCGCCAGATCGAATGGCGGGCGGTTGGTTTCCGCCAGGGCCGAGATGTAGAACACCACGAACATCGGGAACAGCGGCAACCAGAACCAGTTGAGGAACGTCAACTGCGGCAGGCCGATCATATGGGCCAGGCCCATGTCGCGCTGCGCCAGCACGATGTCATTGAGGTTCAGCGAGCCGACGCAGAGCAGCACCGTGATGATGACGAGGCCGATGGAGACTTCGTAGGACACCATCTGCGCAGCGGAGCGGAGCGAGCCGAGGAACGGATACTTCGAGTTCGAGGCCCAGCCGCCGATGATGACGCCATAGACGCCCAGCGAGGAGATGCCGAGAACATAGAGAATGCCGATGTTCAGGTTGCCCATCGCCCAGCCGTCGTTGACGGGGATGACGGCCCAGCCAGCAAGCGCCAGCGTGGCGGTCAGCAGCGGAGCGAACAGGAACAGCAGCTTGTCGGCGCCGGCCGGGATGATGGCTTCCTTGAGCGCGAACTTGAGCAAGTCGGCAAAGCTCTGCAGCAGGCCGAACGGGCCGACCACGTTGGGGCCACGGCGGATCTGCACGGCCGCCCAGATCTTGCGATCGGCGAGCAGGATGAAGGCGGTGAAAATTAGCAGGCCAACCAGCAGAGCCAGGGCCTTATAGACGAAACCGATCTGCATGCCCCAACCGAGGAAGGGGATGCCGAGCAGGTAATCGAGGGCGGAGAGTACGAAGTCCATTGTGCTCCCCTACTCCGCCGCTTGCCGCAGGCCGGCAGCCATGGCGGCGCATTCGCCCATGACGGCCGAGGCACGCGCGATCGGATTGCTCAGATAAAATTCGGCAACGGCCGAACCATACGGAGCCGACTTGGTCTTGATGCCGGCCTTGGCCAGCTTGGCAACGTCTGCCACAGCGCCCGGGGCGATCTGATCGATCCGCGCAAGGTGCGGGAATTCGGCGTAGATCGCGGCGCGAAGCTGCGTCAGCGAGTTGAACGGCAGCGGCTTACCGATGGCGCCGGACAGCGCCCGGATGATCGCCCAGTCTTCCTTGCCGTCGCCCGGTGGGAAAACGGCGCGGTTGGTCATCTGCACGCGGCCCTCGGTATTCACATAAGTGCCGGACTTTTCGGTATAGGTCGCGCCCGGCAGGATGACGTCGGCGCGGTGTGCGCCGGCATCGCCGTGGCTGCCGATATAGACGACGAAGGCCTTGCCCATGGCAGAGGTGTCGTATTCGTCGGCCCCGAGCAGGAACAGCACGTCGAGTTCGCCCTTGCCGGCCAGCGCGATCTGATCGGCCGAGCAGACGCCGCCATCATGGGGCACGAAGCCGATATCGATGCCACCAATGCGGCTGGCCGCATTGTGCAGCAGCGCAAAGCCGTTCCAACCTTCGGCCACTTCCGTGCCAGTCGCCAGCTTGGCGGCCAGTGCGATGGTGTCGCGGCCAACCTGCTTGCCCAGCTTGGCATGCGAGACAGCGCCCTCACCGACGATGATCAGCGGGTTCTTGGCCTTGGCCAGGACTTCGGCAAATTCGCCCTTGCCCGCAGCCAGCTCGGCCAGGGTTTCGAAGCCTTCGCCGAGATAGGAATAGCTGTAGGTCAGGTCGGCCCGCTCACCGATGACAGCAATCGGCAGGCCCTTGGCGCGCCAAGTCTTGCGGATACGGGCATTGATCAGCGCCGCTTCCTTGCGCGGATTGGCGCCGATGATGAGAATGGCGTCGGCCTGCTCGATGCCGGCAATGGTCGGGTTGAACAGGTAGGCCGAGCGCGGCATCGATGGATCGATGCCCGACATGGCCGGGCGAACGTCGGTCATGCCCGAGCCCACCGAGGCCAGCAAAGCCTTGAGCGCATACATTTCTTCGACCGCAGCCAGGTCACCGGCAATGGCGCCGACCTTGTTACCGGCCTTCTTCATGCGCGCGGCGACGGCGGCGAGTGCCTCGTCCCAGCTCGCGGCCTGCAGCTTGCCGGCCTTGCGCACATAGGGGCGGTCCAGGCGCTGGCTCTTGAGGCCGTCCCAGATGAAGCGGGTCTTGTCGGAAATCCACTCTTCGTTGATGGCTTCGTTGATGCGCGGCAGCACGCGCATCACTTCATTGCCACGGCTATCGACGCGGATGTTGGAGCCGACGGCGTCCATCACGTCGATGGATTCGGTCTTGTTCAGCTCCCACGGGCGGGCATTGAAAGCGTAGGGCTTGGAGGTCAGCGCGCCAACCGGGCACAGATCAATGACATTGCCCTGCAGTTCGCTGGTCAGCGCCTTTTCTAGATAGGTCGTGATCTCGGCATCTTCGCCGCGACCCAGCAGACCCATCTCGGCGATGCCGGCAACTTCGGTGGTGAAGCGAACGCAGCGTGTGCAGTGAATGCAGCGGTTCATCGAGGTCTTGACCAGCGGGCCAATGTACTTGTCCTCGACGGCGCGCTTGTTCTCGGCGAAGCGGTTCTTGTCCACGCCATAGGCCATGGCCTGGTCCTGCAAGTCGCACTCGCCGCCCTGGTCGCAGATCGGGCAATCCAGTGGGTGGTTGATCAGCAAGAATTCCATCACGCCTTCGCGGGCCTTCTTGACCATCGGCGAGTTGGTGAACATTTCGGGTGGCTCGCCATTCGGGCCGGGCCGCAGGTCCTTGACCGACATGGCGCAGGACGCCGTCGGCTTGGGCGGGCCACCTTTGACCTCGACCAGACACATGCGGCAATTGCCGGCGACCGACAGGCGCTCGTGGTAGCAGAAGCGCGGAATCTCTGCGCCCGCAGCCTCAGCCGCCTGCATCAGCGTGTAGTAGTCCGGGACCTCGACAAGCGTGCCGTCGACTTTGATATTGGCCATGCTTCAGGCCCCCTTCTGCCGGTCGTAGGCAGCGAAAAGATCGCTCACAAGCACGCCCTGGATGCGCATGCCCGACAAATTGGCGTCGGTAATCTCGACATTGCTGAGATTGACGTCTTTGATTTTCACGTTGGACATATTGGCGTCTTCAAATGTCGCGCCGGAGGCGTTCACATCCTTGAACGCCATCCCGCTCATGTCGACGTTCAGAACCGACGCGTGGGTAATATTGACCATCTCGATATGAACGTGGCTCAAGTTGCACCCATCGAAGCGGCTCTCCGACAGATTGGTCCCCACGAAAGCCGAGCGGGCAAGCACGCTGCCAGTGACGTTCAACCGATCAGTCTGATCGAGGATATCCATCACCGCTACTCCGCCGCGATCGACGGCACGGCGCCGTCGCTGGTCGAGGACCAGGTATATTGATCGATCCGCGCTTCGATGACGGGGCGGAAATTCTTGATCAGGCCCTGGATCGGCCAGGCCGCGGCATCGCCCAGCGCACAGATGGTGTGGCCTTCGATCTGCTTTGTGACCTCGAACAGCATGTCGATTTCGCGCTTCTGGGCGCGACCTTCGACCATGCGTTCCATCACGCGCATCATCCAGCCGGTGCCTTCGCGGCACGGCGTGCACTGCCCGCAGCTCTCATGCTTGTAGAAAGCCGAAAGGCGCCAGATTGCCTTGATGATGTCGGTCTGCTTGTCCATGACGATCACGGCCGCAGTGCCGAGCGAAGAGCCGACTTCGCGCAGGCCATCAAAATCCATCAGCGCGTGGCGAATCTTTTCGCCGGGCACGCACGGCACCGAGGCGCCGCCGGGGATCACGGCCAGCAGGTTATCCCAGCCGCCGCGAATGCCGCCGCAATGCTTTTCGATCATCACGTCGAACGGGATGCCCATCTCCTCTTCGAAGGTGGCGGGCGTGTTCACGTGGCCCGACACGCACATCAACTTGGTGCCGGTATTGTTCGGGCGGCCGAAGCTGGCGAACCAGGCGCCGGAGCGGCGCAGGATTTCCGGGACGACGGCAATCGACTCGACGTTGTTGACGGTCGTCGGGTTGCCATAGACGCCCATGCCGGCCGGGAATGGTGGCTTGAGGCGCGGTTGGCCCTTCTTGCCCTCTAGGCTCTCCATCAGCGCGGTCTCTTCGCCGCAGATGTAAGCGCCGGCGCCGTGATGGACGATGATGTCCAGGTCCCAGCCGTGGATATTGTCCTTGCCGATCAGCTTGGCCTCATAGGCCTCCTCGACGGCGCGTTCCAGGTGCTGGCGCTCGCGGATGAATTCACCGCGTACATAGATGAAAGCCAGGTGCGCATCCATGGCGCGAGCGGCCAACAGGCAACCCTCGACCAGATGGTGCGGATCGTGGCGCAGGATTTCGCGGTCCTTGCAGGTGCCCGGCTCGGACTCGTCGGCATTGACCAGCAGATAATGCGGGCGGCCATCATTGACCTTGGGCATGAAGGTCCACTTGAGCGCGGTCGGGAACCCTGCCCCGCCGCGGCCGCGAAGGCCCGAAGCCTTGACCTCGTTGGTGATCCAGTCGCGCCCGGAGTCGATGAACTCCTTGGTGCCGGCCCAGGCGCCGCGCGAACGCGCGCCAGCAAGGCCCCAGTCGCCCTGGCCATAGAGATTGGTGAAAATGCGGTCTTTATCAGCGAGCATCGTTCACTCCTACCGCGGCTTCTTGCCGAAGACGCGGACATATTCAGCTTCGCCGCCCTTGGCGAGCGCAGCAGCCTGAGCCAGCCAGTTATCGCGGGTCACCCGACCCTTGAAGTTCAGGCTTGCCTCAACCTTGGTGATATCGTCGGGACCGAAAGCGGCGACCTGGCTCCACTTGGTGATGCCAAGACCATTGAGCCGGCCTTCGAGCACCGGGCCGACGCCCGAGATCAGCTTTAGATCATCCGGAGCCCCAGCGGGCGCCACGAACAGCGGCGCCTCGCCGCCCTTTTCTGCAACAGGGTTGACCTGCGTTGCGGGCGCGGCAGGTGCCACGACCGCGGGGGCAGCAGCGGTACCGGCTGGCGTCGCGCCCTCGGCGGGAGCCGACTTGGTCTTCTTGCCCGGAGCTTTGCCGCCGTCAATCTTGCCGGCCGGTGATTCAGCGCCAGTTGCGGTGGGACGCATCGCGGCATTGGGCTCGCCATTGGCCTTGGCCGAAGCATTGGCGGCCTTGCGCTCGCCCTCGGCCTTGGCTTGGGAAACCTTGCCCTGGGGCGCGGGTCCCTTGAGGGCCGGAGCGGATTCTTCGCTCACGTCCTTGGGCTTGGCGGCAGTCGTGGGTGCCTGCGTAGCGGCGGGAGCCGGGGCAGCAGCGGCTGGTGCTACCGCAGCAGCGGCTGGCGCCTCTGGCGGAACCGGCGGAATGAACTTTTCGCGTGTGGCGGTTGGAGCTTCCAGCAGCGTGGTGCGGCCACCGGCGGCAGCCGAAGTCACGCGGTCGATCTGGGGACCCGGCTTGATGGTGTCGCCCTTGCCGGCGGCGAAGGCATCGACCAGCGTCTCGAACGTTTCGGCGGTCAGGTCTTCATAGGTGTCGTGGAAAATCGCCACCATGGGCGCGTTCACGCAGGCGCCCAGGCACTCGACCTCTTCCCAGCTCATCGTGCCTTCGGCATTGGTCGTATGCGGGTCGTGGTGGATTTTGTGCTGGCAAATCTCGATCAGGTCACCTGCCCCGCGCAGCATGCATGGCGTCGTGCCGCACACCTGGATATGGGCGCGCGTGCCAACCGGCTTGAGCTGGAACTGCGTATAGAACGTCGCCACTTCCAGCACGCGGATATAGGCCATGCCGAGCATGTCGGCGATGGTCTCGATGGTGGCGCGGCTGATCCAGCCGTCCTGATCCTGGGCGCGCATCAACAGCGGAATAACGGCGGACTGCTGCCGACCGGCTGGGTACAGACCGATCTTCCATTCCGCCCACTTGGCGTTGTCATTGCTAAACGCGAACGATGCCGGCTGAACCGAATCGTCTGCAAGGCGACGCGAAACCATTAGCGGTCAACCTCTCCGAACACGATATCAAGGGACCCCAGGATGGCCGAGACGTCAGCCAGCATATGGCCGCGGCACAGGAAATCCATGGCTTGCAGATGCGCAAAGCCCGGCGCACGAATCTTGCAGCGATAGGGCTTGTTGGTGCCATCGGACACCAGATAGACGCCGAACTCGCCCTTAGGGGCTTCGACGCAGGCGTAAACTTCGCCGGCCGGCACCTTGTAGCCCTCGGTATAGAGCTTGAAGTGGTGGATCAGCCCTTCCATCGAGCGCTTCATCTCGCTGCGACTGGGCGGCACGACCTTGCCGTCGAGCGAGGACACAGGGCCCTTGCCGTCGGGGGCGTTCAGCTTGTCGACGCACTGCTTCATGATGCGCGTGGACTGGCGCATCTCTTCCATGCGGATCAGGTAGCGATCATAGCAATCGCCGTTCTTGCCGATCGGAATGTCGAATTCCATCTCGTCATAGCATTCGTAGGGCTGGCTCTTGCGCAGGTCCCAGGCAGCGCCCGAACCGCGCACCATGACGCCCGAAAAACCCCAGTTCCACGCATCGTCCAGGTCGACCACGCCGATATCGACGTTGCGCTGCTTGAAGATGCGGTTGTTGGTCAGCAGGCTGTCGATGTCGGCCAGCGCCTTGGGGAAGGTCGTGCAGAAAGTGTCGATATCGTCGACCAGTGCCTGCGGCAGGTCCTGGTGGACGCCGCCCGGGCGGAAATACGAGGCATGCATGCGGGCGCCCGAAGCGCGCTCGTAGAACACCATCAGCTTTTCGCGCTGCTCGAAGCCCCACAGCGGCGGCGTCAGCGCGCCGACGTCCATGGCCTGGGTGGTGACGTTGAGCATGTGCGACAGGATGCGGCCGATCTCGCAATACAGCACGCGGATCAGTTGCGCGCGGCGCGGCACGGTGATGCCCAGCAGCTTTTCGGCTGCGAGGCAGAACGCGTGCTCCTGATTCATCGGCGCGACGTAATCGAGCCGGTCGAAATAGGGAATCGCCTGCAGATAGGTCTTCTGCTCGATCAGCTTCTCGGTGCCGCGATGCAGCAGGCCGATATGCGGATCGACGCGCTCGACCACTTCGCCGTCAAGCTCCAGCACCAGCCGCAGCACGCCGTGCGCCGCCGGATGCTGCGGGCCGAAGTTGATCGTAAAATTGCGGAGGGCGGGTTGTTCGGTCATGGTCTAGCTTCCCGCCTTTTCGTCGCCCGGCAGCAGATAGTCCGCGCCTTCCCAGGGTGACAGAAAGTCGAACTTGCGGAATTCCTGGTTGAGCCGGACAGGCTCGTAAACGACGCGCTTCTCCTGGTCGTCGTAGCGGACCTCGACGAAGCCGGAGAGTGGAAAGTCCTTGCGCAGCGGATGGCCGTCAAAACCATAATCGGTCAACAGCCGGCGCATATCGGGATGCCCTGTGAAAATCACGCCGTAGAGATCGTAACACTCGCGCTCGAACCAGTCGGCCCCGGGAAACACGGTGATGATCGACGGCACCTGGGTGGCCTCGGACGCTTCGGCCTTCAGTCGGATCCGGGCATTCAGGGTCGGCGACAACAGGTGATAGACCACCTCGAAACGCTTTTCACGACCGGGATAGTCCACCGCGGTGACGTCGATGAAGTTGACGAAGCGGCAGCCGGGATCGTCGCGCAGGAAGCGCACCACGTCGACGATCTTCGCCGCCTCAACCATCACGGTGAGATCGCCGAACGCCACCGAATGTGCGGTCGCCGCACCCGGGAGCGCTGCGACGATCGTCTCTCCGAGCTTTTGCAGCTTCTCGTCCATCTCGATCAATCCACGATAAAAAGTCGGGCACCCTTCGCGGTATGCGAACGATGGGAATCGCTGCCGTCGGCAACCTGGTAGCTCATGCCCGGCGTTAGCGTAAATTTTCGCCCATCGGCGAGGTCGGTGTTCAATTCGCCGTCAACGCAGAAAATCACATGGCCCTTGTCGCACCAATGGTCCGCAACATAACCCGGCGAGTAATCCACCATCCGGACCCGGATGTCGCCGAACTGCCGCGTCCGCCAGGTCGCAACCCCGGCGTCGCCGGGATGCAGCGTCGGCGCGACGACCGACCAGTCGGTGGTCTCAAACGGGATGCCGGTCATGCGCATCGTTTAACGCTCAATCGTTCCGGTACGACGAATCTTCTTCTGCAGCAGCAGCACACCGTACAGCAGCGCTTCAGCAGTCGGCGGGCAGCCCGGCACGTAAATGTCGATGGGCACGATGCGGTCGCAGCCGCGCACCACCGAATAGGAATAGTGATAATAGCCGCCGCCATTGGCGCAGGAGCCCATGGAGATGACGTAGCGCGGCTCCGGCATCTGATCGTAGACCTTGCGCAGCGCCGGGGCCATCTTGTTGGTCAGCGTTCCCGCCACGATCATCACGTCGGACTGCCGCGGCGAGGCGCGCGGCGCGAAACCGAAGCGCTCCACATCGTAGCGCGGCATCGACACCTGCATCATTTCGACGGCACAGCAGGCCAGACCGAAAGTCATCCACATCAGCGAGCCCGTCCGCGCCCAGGTGATCAGGTCGTCGGTGGCGGTGATGAAGAAACCCTTGTCGGACAGCTCATGATTGACCTCGAGGAAATAAGGGTCGTTGGCGCCCACGGGCTTGCCGGTGTTCGGATCGATGATGCCGGTCGGCGCCTTTGCTACCAAAGGGTTGGCGACCAGCGGCTGCGACGGCTGCATGGAGGTGGTCATGGGGCTCAATCCCATTCGAGTGCGCCTTTCTTCCATTCATAGGCGAAGCCGATGGTGAGGACGCCGAGAAACACGATCATCGACCAGAAGCCGGTGACGCCCAGCTTGCCGAATGCGACCGCCCACGGGAACAGGAAGGCGACTTCGAGATCGAAGATAATGAACAGGATGGCGACCAGGTAGAACCGCACATCGAACTTCATGCGGGCATCGTCGAAAGCGTTGAATCCGCATTCATAAGCGGACAGCTTTTCCGGGTCCGGACTCTGGTAGGCGACGATAAAGGGGGCGATCAGTAGCGCCGCGCCGATCACGGTCGCGATGCCGATAAAGACCACAAGTGGAAGATAATTCTGCAAGATGCCGTTCATCGGCGATCCCTTTTCGCTGCGGCGTCGCCCCGCAGATTCGAAGACATTGGAATTGTTCGAGGCTTAGCGCAGCGCAACAAGGGGCGCAAGACGCGCAATGCTGCCTCAGACCTGCCGGAATGGCGCCACGAAATGTCCCGCGCCGCTTTGTCGAACGGCATCGGTGCGGTCTGCGTCGATCATCGGCGCCCCCTGCGCAAACAACATTCTGTGAGCCGCCCTGAAAACGCGAAGCCTCGCGGATGTCATCTTGAAAAGATGCCATGACCGCGCGGATAAGGTTGTTTTATAATTAAATACAACTTATGAGAGCACTTCGGCAAGAGCGATCCTGAGCCTGGAACGACTCAAACTCTAATGCGCTTCCGCCGCGAGCACCGCCTCGGCGCGAATCTCTTCGGTCAGCCGCGCTTTCAGTACCGCGAATTCCGGGCTGGTTTTCAGCGTGTACAGCCGCGGATGCGGCAGGTCGACGGCGATGTCGGCCTTGATGCGCCCCGGCCGCGCCGTCATCACCACGACGCGGGAGGCCAGAAACGCCGCCTCCTCGATATCGTGCGTGACGAAGATCACCGTCTTGCGCTCGCGCTCCCAGATGCCGAGCAGCAATTCCTGCATCAGCCCGCGGGTCTGGTTGTCCAGCGCGCCAAAGGGTTCGTCGAGCAGCAGGATTTTTGGATCGTTGGCCAGCGCGCGGGCGATGGCGGTCCGCTGTTGCATGCCGCCGGACAACTGCTTGGGAAAATGGTTGGCAAAGCTGGTCAGGCCAACCTTCTCCAGCCACGCACCGGCAATAGCTGCGCATTCGCGCGGAGCCATGCCACGTTCGCGCAGACCGAACGAAATGTTTTCCGACACCGTCAGCCAGGGAAACAGTGTGTAGGACTGGAACACCATGCCGCGATCGGCGCCCGGCCCGGTGATCGGCTTGCCGTCGAGCATCAGGGTGCCCGTGGTCGGCGTGTCCAACCCGGCGATCATCCGCAGCAGCGTGGATTTCCCGCAGCCCGACGGGCCCAGAATGGTGACGAAGTCGTTGTCGGCGACCGACAGGCTGGTCGGCTCCAGCGCCCGCGTCGGCGCGCCGCCGCGCACCGCCGGAAAAACCCGGGAGACGTTCTCGATGACCAGCTTGCTCACAGGATGCTCCACGGGAACAGCGCCCGGTTCAAAGCCTTGAACGCATAGTCGGAGATCAGCCCGATCACGCCGATGACGATGATGCCGAAGATGATCTGCCCGGTGGCCAGCAGCGCCTGGCTGTCGATGATCATGTGGCCGATGCCCGACGACGAGCCGATCAGTTCGGCGACGATCACGTAAGTCCAGGCCCAGCCCAGCACCAGCCGCAGGATTTCCGCGATACCCGGCGCTGCCGCCGGCACCAGCACCCGCTTGAGCACGCCGGCATCACGCGCGCCCAGCGTCAATGACGCCTCCACCAAGTCGCGGCGCACGCTGCCGACGGTGACGGCCACCATCAGGATCAGCTGGAACACCGAGCCGATGAAGATCACCAGCAATTTCTGCAGCTCGCCGATGCCGGCCCACAGGATCAGCAGCGGAATGAAGGCGGAGGCCGGCAGATAGCGCGCGAACGACACGAACGGCTCGAGGAACGCCTCCACCGGCTTGTAAGCGCCCATCAGGATGCCGATCGGCACCGCGAACACCGCCGCCAGCACGAAGCCGCCGATCACCCGCCAGATGGTCATGCCGATGTCGGTGAGGAAACCCTGCTTTGTCAGCAGGTCCCAGCCGTCGTTCAGCATGGTCAGCGGATTGGCCAGGAAGGTTTTCGAGACGAAGCCGCCGAATGTGGCATAGGACCACGCCGCCACGAACAGCACGAAGAACGCGATGCCCAGCGTGATCCGCGCGGAAGATGAGATCGGGGCGAGCGGTTTCATGTGACGTTGCCAATGGTCGTCATTGCGAGCGAAGCGAAGCAATCCAGAAAGCTACAAGCGAAGACTGGATTGCTTCGTCGCAACTGCTCCTCGCAATGACGAAGGCGATCGTGGAGCGTCACTGAATAAAGCGCGTATCGACGATCTTTGTGAGATCCGGGATTTCCTTGATCACGCCGATTTCCAGCAGCAGGTCGGCGGCTTCCTTGGAAAACGCCTGGAAGTCGCCGGCGAAGAATTTTTTGTTCTCCTCCCTGCCCTGCCAGCGCAGGTATTGCGCCGAGGCGCCGAACTTCTCGCCGGTCTGCTTCACGTCCGCGCCCATGATCTCGTAGGATTTCGCCTGGTCGGCCTTGATCATGTCGACGGCGTCAAAATAGCTTTTGGTCAGCGCCTTCACCGCGTCCGGATTCTCTGCAATGAATTTCGGCGTGCAGCCAAAGGTGTCCATCACCATCGGATAGTCCAGCGTGGTGGCGATGATCTTGCCGGATTCCGGCTTCTCGCGCACCGCGGAGAGATACGGCTCATAGGTCATGGCCGCGTCGTTCTGGCCCGCGATGAAAGCCTGCGCCGCGGCGCCCGGCTCCATGTTGACCACAGTGACGTCCTTCACCGACATGCCGTTCTTCTTCAGCATCCAGGCCAGCGCGAAATACGGCGAGGTCCCTGGCGCAGAAGCAGCGACGGTCTTGCCCTTGATGTCCTTGATACCAGCAGTGCCGGAGCGCACCACCATGCCGTCGGCGCCGTAGGACTTGTCGAGTTGGAACAACTGCGTCGTGGTGACGCCGTTGGCGTTCCACACCACCCAGGTTTCCACGGTCGTCGCAGCACACTGCACGTCGCCCGAGGCGATAGCGAGATGGCGGCTGGCCTGCGGCACCTTCTTGATGGTGACGTCGAGACCGTTCTTGGCAAAAATGCCGGCCTCCTTGGCCAGCGTCAGCGGCGCGAAGCCGGTCCAGCCGGAGATGGCGATGGTCACCTTGGTGTCGGCTGCAAGCACCGGCGTCGCGGTCAGCGCCGCGATCATCGCGGCAGCCGAAATTCCGATCAACTTCATGACAAATCCCCCGTGGCCCATTTGATATTGCATGGCACCATGGATTGAAGTTCAAAGTCAATTCGCCGCCGGTGACGCAACGGTCATCGATACGCGGCATCATATCGCATCGGACCATCGCAGGATGGGTTGAGCCCTTCGCGAAACCCATCCTGCAAATTCCAATTTTCGCTATTGACTTAAATCCTACATAGGACTATAAGCCACTCCGTCTTGTTCGCGAGGGGGCGCTGTCATGAGGCGTTCTGGTAGCGGAGCAGGATGCGGCGCCTGCGGGCGGGGTTCGCAGCCCTGCACTCGGGAGGCCGGGGATCACCGTCCGGGCCCACTACGGGGCTCTGCCACTCA
>NZ_JAQGJM010000017.1 GCF_028290625.1 Devosia sp. | reverse complement strand
CTCCCTTTGGGGGAGAGGTCGACCCTCTTGGGTCGGGTGAGGGGGCCTTTTCTCGGCTCGGTGTCTGGGGAAAGCCCCCTCACCCGTCGCTGCGCGCCGACCTCTCCCCCAAAGGGAGAGGTGGATGCTGATTTCCGCCTATTTCCGGCTGGTCCGGGCCGGATATGTGCTGGCGCGCGAGGGTGCGCTGTCGATCATCGTGACGCGGGACCTGCCGCTGCCCTTGCGTTTTGGCATCGGGCTGGGCCGAGTGATCGAGCGGCCATCTGTGCGCCGCACCGGCCATGTGGAGCGGCTGAATCGGGCGCTCAACCGGCTGGGGCCGACCTATGTGAAGTTCGGCCAGACGCTGGCGACCCGTCCCGACGTGGTGGGCACCGAAGTGGCGGCGGACCTGGCCGGCCTGCAGGACAAGATGGAGCCGTTCGATGCGGCTCTGGTGCCGGGCATTCTGCTCGAAGCACTGGGCACCAAGGCGGCCGAGCTGACCGAGCTGTCCGCGCCGATCGCGGCGGCCTCGATCGCGCAGGTGCATCAGGCAAAGCTGGTGCCTGCCGAGGGGCTGAAAAAAACGGTGGCGGTCAAGATTCTGCGGCCGGGCGTGGCAAACCGCTTCATGGCCGATATCGAGAGCTATTATGCCGGCGCGCGGCTGGCCGAGCGGCTGGTGCGGTCGACGCGGCGCCTGAAGCCCACGCAAGTGGTGGAAACGCTGGACCGCTCGGCGCGACTGGAACTGGACCTGCGGCTGGAAGCGGCGGCGATCAGCGAATTTGCCGAAAACATCAAGGACGACGAAGGCTTCGTCATCCCCACGGTGAGCTGGGACCACACGGCGCAGAACGTGCTGACCACGACCTGGGTGGACGGCATCCCGATCCGCGACAATGCGGCTCTGGACGCGGCGGGGCTGGACCGCAAGGCGCTGGCCAGGACATTGCTGCAGAGCTTTTTAAAGCACGCCATCCGCGACGGGTTTTTCCACGCCGACATGCATCCGGGCAACCTGTTCGCCGATCCGCGCACCGGCGCCGTGGTGGCGGTGGATTTCGGCATCATGGGCCGCATCAACCGGGCGGAGCGACGGTTCCTCGCCGATATCCTCTTCGGTTTCATCACGCGGGATTACCGCATGGTAGCGCAGCGCCATTTCGACATCGGCTATGTGCCGGCGGCGCAATCGGTGGACGATTTCTCGTTGGCGATCCGCTCGATCGGCGAGCCGCTGCATGGGCGCACGGCGCAGGACATTTCGATGGCTCGAGTGCTGGGGCAGCTCTTCACCATCACCGACCTGTTCCAGATGCAGGCGCGGCCCGAGCTGGTGCTGCTGCAAAAGTCCATGGTGCTGGTGGAGGGCGTGGCGCGGGCGCTCGACCCGGAGCTGGATATCTGGACCATAGCAGAGCCGGTGGTGGGCGACTGGCTGCGGCGCGAAGAGGGCCCGCCGGGCAAGCTGGCCGATCTCAAGGATGGGCTCAAGATTTTCTCCGATGCGGCGCGGCGGGTGCCGACTATTCTGAGCCAGGCCGAGTTGGCGCTGGCCGATTTCCATGCGGAAAAGCACAATCGCGAAGTCTTCCCGCGCTGGATGCTGCTGGCTTTGGGCTGGCTGGGGCTGATCCTCGTGGCGGTGATGATCTGGCGGCTAGCCACGGTCTAGACGTCAATCAATCGTCACCACCTTGCTCCCCACCGCCCTGCCTCATAGATTGCCGGCCGGTGCGCCGGTGTCTGGGGAGACGGGATATGGGTTTGAACTGGGCCGGCCGGCTGGCTGGCGTTGTGCTGCTGGCCACGGGGCTAGCGGGCTGCATCGATGCCAAGGTCGACGTCACCGTCACCAGCATGACCCGCGCCAAGGCGGTGATGACCCAGGTCATGGCACCCGAATTCTATGCCATGGTCAAAACCAATGCGGCGCAGGCGGGCGCCGGAGCGCCGGCCGAGGACGAATTCTGCTCCAAGGGCGACTTGACCGAAAACAAGGACGGCAGCGCCACCTGCGTGCTGACTGAGGAGGGCCCCTTTGCCGGGCTCAGCATGGGCAATGAGAAGCAGACCATCACCTTCACGCCGGCTGGGCCGGGGCTGGTGCGCGTGGCCCTGCCGACCGCCGACATGAAAAGCGAGATCGGCGTCGATGACAAGATGGACGAGGAGACCAGGCAGATGATCGAGGCCTTTTTCAAGGACCACGCCATCACGCTGCATTTTGCGGGGCTTGAGGTGACCGATACCAATATGACGCTGGCGGCAGACAAGAAATCGGCCGAGCAGGTGATCCCGTTCCTCAACCTGATCGACGGCACCGCGGATCTGCCCGATGAACTCTATGCCGTGGTGCGGGTGCAATGAGCAGCGTGGTGGTGTCGATTGGCCTGGTCTGGCTGCCTCATGGGAAGGGGCTGGCGCTCCCCATGGCCCATAGCGCGGGCGCGGCGGGGGCCGATCTGGCCGCGGCGCTGCCCGAGGGCGAACCGGTTGTGCTGGCGCCGGGGCAGCGCGCGCTCATCCCCTGCGGCTTCTGCATGGCGCTGCCGATCGGTTACGAGGCGCAGGTGCGGCCCCGCTCGGGGTTGGCCGCCAAGCATGGCATCACGGTGCTGAATTCCCCCGGCACGATCGACGCCGACTATCGCGGCGAGATCAAGGTGATCCTGATCAATCTGGGACAGGATGCTTTTGCCATTGCGCGCGGGGAACGGATTGCGCAAATGGTTGTGGCCCCGGTAAATATGCCCCAATTCGTGGTGGAGACTTCGCTCGATGTTACAGAACGCGGCTCGAACGGGTTTGGCTCGACTGGTCAGGGCAACCGCTAGCCTTTTGGCGGTCCTGCTGCTGGCAGCGCCCGCCACGGCGGGTGACCGGGCGCTCGCCGATTTCATTGGCTTTTCCAGCGACGGGCGCTATTTCGCCTTCGAGGAATTCGGCGTGCAGGACGGCTCGGGCTTTGCCTATTCGAGCATTTACGTGCTCGACATGAAAATGGACAACTGGGTGATCGGCACGCCGGTACGCGCCCAGGCCAATGACGAAACCACGACGCTGTACGAGATCAGGGCTCAGGCCGGAACCCAGGCCAAAGCAACGTTGGAGGGCCTCGATATCGTGGTGCCGGCCGAGATCGCCGCGCTGATCGGCGACGGAACCCCCGACAATGACGGCAGCAAACTGCGCTTCGGCGCGCCCGGCTATGCGGTGCCCGGCGATGTGCTGGGCGATTTCGAACTGGCGCTGACGCGCTTTACCGCCACATCCGCATCGCCCTGCGATGACTTGTTCGGCGCTCCGCCCATGGGGTATGAGCTGAACCTCACCACCGCTGGCGGCGACACGCGGCTGCTACATCGGGACGAGACCCTGCCCCGCTCGCGCGGCTGTCCGCTGAACTATCGGCTCTATGGCGTGGTGCTGCCGCAGGATGCCGGCTCGACCAGCGTCGGCATTGCGGTGATTTCGGTCTATCCGGGTGGTTTTGAGGGTCCGAACCGGCGCTTTATCGCCGTGCCGCTGGCGCCCCGTGACCTTTAGCCCAGACGAAAGCCGCCGCTATGCCCGCCATCTGGTGCTCAAGGGCATGGGCGGGGGCGGCCAGCAGGCGCTGCAGAAGGCGCGTGTGCTGGTGATCGGGGCCGGCGGGCTGGGCAGTCCCGCCATCGCGTATATGGCGGCGGCCGGCGTGGGCACGCTCGGCATCGTCGACAATGACAGCGTGTCGCTGTCCAACCTGCAGCGCCAGATCGTTCATCGCACGGATGCCATCGGGCAGGCCAAGACGGCGAGCGCCGTGGCCTTTGCGGCAGCGCTCAATCCGCATGTGGGCATGGTTGCCCATGAGGTGCGCATCGACGGCGCCAATGCCCAGGCGCTGGTCGATGGCTACGATCTGGTGCTGGATGGCTCGGACAATCTGGACACCCGCCGCGCCGTGGCCGCCGCCTGCGAGGCGCTAAGCCGACCGCTGGTGAGCGGGGCCGTGGGCATGTTCGACGGGCAATTGACGATTTTCGCACCGCACCTGCAGCGCGCCGATAGCAGCCCGGCGCCAAAATTCACCGATCTCTATCCCGCGGAAGCCGGTGACGACGACCTGCCGTCCTGCGAGGCCAATGGCGTGCTGGGGCCTTTGACAGGAGTGATCGGCACGCTGATGGCCATGGAGGCGATCAAGCTGATCACCGGCATCGGCGAGCCGTTGATCGGGCGCGTGCTGGTCTATGACAGCAAGGGCGCGCGGTTTTCAGAGTTTTCGTTTTAGGGTTCGGTGCTTAGCACGGTGGTTGCCCCCACCCACCGCCTTCCCGCGGACTTGATCCGCGGGCCATTCCCAACATGGCGTGAGCGGCGAAAGGCCCGCGGATCAAGTCCGCGGGAAGACCGGTGGGTGGGATGGATCAATGCGTAGGCCGCTAGCGAAGCCCGCGCCTAAGCGTCCGGATGCTTGAACACCAAAGCGGCGTTCGTCCCGCCAAACCCGAACGAATTGGACAGCACCACGCCCAGGTCCACATTGTCGCGGCGCTGGCGCAGGATCGGCATGTCTTCGAAGGCCGGATCGAGGTTTTCGATATTGGCGCTTTCGCAGATGAACCGCTCCTTCATCATCAGGATCGAATAGATCGATTCGTGCACGCCGGTGGCGCCCTGCGAGTGGCCGGTCAGCGACTTGGTTGCCGAAATCGGCGGGCACTTGTCGCCACTGCCGAACAGGGCGCGGATGGCGTCCATTTCCTTGAGGTCGCCCACCGGGGTCGAGGTGGCATGGGGATTGATGTAGTCGATCTTCTGTTTGACGTTTTCCAGCGCCATGCGCATGCAGCGTTCGGCCCCCTCCCCTGAGGGCGCAACCATGTCCTGACCATCTGAGGTGGCCCCATAGCCGATGACTTCGGCGTGGATGGTGGCGCCGCGCGCCTTGGCATGCTCCAGCTCCTCGAGCACCAGCACACCGGCGCCACCGGAGATGACGAAGCCATCGCGGTCGCGGTCATAGGCGCGCGAGGCGCGAGCCGGGGTAGCGTTGAAGTCCGAGGACATGGCGCCCATGGCGTCGAACAGGTCGCTCAGCGTCCAGTCGAGATCCTCATGGCCGCCCGCAAAGACCACGTCCTGCTTGCCCATCATGATCTGCTCATAGGCATTGCCGATGCAATGCTTGGAGGTCGCGCAGGCGGCGGAGATGGAATAGTTGATGCCCTTGATGCCGAACGCGGTGGCCAGCGTCGCCGAAGCCGTCGAGCCCATCGCCTTGGGAA
Source organism: Devosia sp. (assembly GCF_028290625.1). Lineage (GTDB taxonomy): Bacteria > Pseudomonadota > Alphaproteobacteria > Rhizobiales > Devosiaceae > Devosia. Next base: position 40,635 of record NZ_JAQGJM010000017.1, on the reverse strand, counting down.
CGGCCAGCGGGCCGATGCGCTTGGGGCTTTTCTTTTCGCGGGTGATATCGGCGGCTTCCACAATGGTGCGGGTCGAGGTGCCGCCCGAGCCCATGACGATGCCGGTGCGTGGATTGGAAACATCGCTGGTTTCCAGGCCCGCATCGGCAATCGCCTGCTGCATGGCCAGGTAATTCCAGGCCGCGCCCTTGCCCATGAAACGGGTGACGCGCCGATCAAGAATGGCGAAAGGATCGAGCTGGGGGTCGCCATGAACCTGGCTGCGAAAGCCCAGTTCGATGTAATCGGGCGCAGCGATAATGCCTGGCTTGGCGCTGCGCAGGCTCGCGATCACCTCGGCGATCGTATTGCCGATCGAGGAAATGATACCCATGCCGGTGACGACAACCCGTCTCATCTGCTTGCCACGCTCCTGCTTGATTGGTGCCCGTTTGCCGGGCACTCGATGTTATGCCGACTTTGCAGCTTTTTGATCATGCAGCTGGCTATCGGTGAACAGGCCAACGCGAAGATCCTTGGCCTCATAGATCAACTTGTCGTCCGCCTTGACCCAGCCATCCGCGATGCCGAGGGTAAGCCGCGAGCGCATGACCCGCTTGATATCGATACCGTATTCGACAACCGCAACATCGGTTGTAACTTGGCCGGTCAATTTAATTTCACCACCCAGCGCCCGGCCCCGGCCTGGCGAGCCGGTCCAGCCCAGGAAAAACCCGGTCATTTGCCAGAGCGCGTCGAGGCCCAGGCAGCCCGGCATGACCGGATCGCCGATGAAATGGCACTTGAAGAACCAGAGGTCCGGATTGACGTCGAGTTCGGCTCGCACCTGGCCCTTGCCGTAGGCGCCGCCATTGTCGTCGATGCGGGTAATGCGATCGAACATCAACATGGGCGGTGCAGGCAAGCGAGCATCCATCTGGCCGGGTAGTTCGCCGCGACCATGTGCCAGCAGCTCTTCGTACCCAAATGCGTTCGCGCGGTCCGCCATCCAAAGCTCCCGATTAACCCTGCCGACCCTAGTAGAGGGGTGCGGCAAAGGGGTCAAGTAAGCCCGCCTCAGCCTTAGGACCAGTTGGCGACAGCCATGGGCGCCGCGCCGCTTGTGCCAAGGGGGTTGCGTGGCTATAAGGAAGGCTTGTTTCCGGCCCTTTTCGTGTTCCAAAGGACCCAATGCCAGATCGCAACCAGACCGTCCGCACCCTTCCTTCGCGCAAGCCATGCCTCACGGCGGTGTTGCGGATGGCGGGCCTGCGCCCCACGCGCCAGCGCGTCGCTTTGGCCGAATTGCTGTTCGGCGGCCCGCATCGCCATGTCAGCGCCGAGCAACTGCATGGCGAGGCCAACGAGGCCAGCGTCAATGTTTCGCTGGCGACGATCTACAACACACTGCACCAGTTCCACGAAGCGGGCCTGCTGCGCGAAGTCGCGGTCGATGCCTCGCGCTCCTATTTCGATACCGACACGTCCGATCACCACCACTTCTACGTCGAAGACGAACAGCGGATGATCGACATTCCGGCCACGGCCGTGGAATTCAAGACCCTGCCCGAAGTGCCGCACGGCATGGTGATGAGTCATGTGGACGTGGTCATCCGGGTGCGCAAGCAGCAGGGCTGAGGGCTCTACTTGCGCAATGTCCGCGCAAAGGACTCCAGAACGGCATTCATTCGGGTTTGGTAACCCTTGCCAGTGGCCTTATAGGCATCGAGCACCGATTTCTTGACGCGCAATGTGACCTGCTGGGTGCCCTCGGGCTCGACCAGTTTGGCATTGGCCCAGAACTCGTCGTTGAGTTCGGGGATGTCGCTATAGTCGATCTTGTTGTCGCCTCGCGCCGCCAGCTCAGCCAGACGCTTCTCCGAAATGCTCATGATAGGCCTTCCTTTCCTGCCGATTGGCAAGCCGGGCGGAGATGAGGCGAACCGTGCCATCGCGGTCGGTATGAACCAACGCCACAGCCACGATTTCACGAATCAACCCAATGCTCAGGATCCGCACCTCGCCGTAGTCGAAGCGAACGTCAGGGCGCGAAAATATCGGGCCCTGGAAGATCAGTTCGGCCTCTTCGAAGCTGATGCCGTGCTTGAGCAGATTGACGCGGTTCTTGTCCTCGTCCCACTCGAAACTCATCGCAATGTAACTACAAATGAAGTTCCATTCAAGTCCCTCACAGCTTGCCGAAGGCCACGCCCTTCCAGCCCCAGCCGGCGGCCTGGGCGGTGGCAACCAGGGGGTCTTTGATTTCGCTGGTCTTGAAGCGGTATTCGTAGACCTTGCCGAAGGACAGGTCGTCTTCCTTGAAGGCGAAGGCGGTGCCGAAGCTGAATTCCTTTTTTTGGCCACGGAAGCTGGAGACGGCGAGAGCGAGATTGGGCACGCCGGCGCGCCATTCCACGGTCCATTCCTGGTCCACCGAGCGAACTTCGCCACTGGCCTCGTCGAACTTCATCAGCACCTTGAAGGTCTTTTCGAGCCCGGCCTTGGCGAAAATCTCATACCAGCGGGCATCGACAATCTTCCATTCGGCAACGAGATCACAGCGTTCCGGCGCGCCGTCACGAATGATGAAAGGCGCGGTATCGCGGTTGATCGCCAGCAGCTGCTGGCGCAGCGCCGATGCGGGCTGCCGCGCCACGCCGTCGGGGGCAGATTTGCTGCCGGTTAGCCAGTCGAACATGCCCATGGTGATTTCCCTTGATCCAAAATGCGCGCCCCGACGTGACAAAGCCGGTCGGCTTGCAGCATATTGCGGCGCAATCGAAAACAACGACAAGGGTGGTCGATGAGTCGGAAGGTCAATCTCAACGCTTATTTCGAGCGCATCGGCTTTGCGGGCTCGATCGCGCCGAACCTGGCGACGCTGGAATTGATCCACGCCCTGCACCCCGCCACCATTCCGTTCGAAAATCTCAATCCGCTGCTGGGCCTGCCGGTGCTGCTGGACCAGGAGAGCCTGGAGCAGAAACTGCTGGCCGAACGGCGCGGCGGCTATTGTTTCGAACACAACACGCTGCTGATGGCAGTGCTGCAGGAGCTCGACTTCACCGTGCGGGGGCTGGCAGCGCGCGTGGTATGGGCCGATGCCGAGGCGATCGATCGGCCGCCCACCCATATGGTGCTGGCCGTCGATATCGCGGGCACGACCTATATTGCCGATGTGGGCTTTGGTGGCCTGGGGCTGACGGCGCCGATGAAGCTGCGCGCCGATATCGAGCAACCGACGCCGCATGAAACCTACCGGCTGACCGGCGGTGATCCCGACTGGCACCTGCAGGTGCAGCTCGGCGAGCATTGGCGCACCCTCTACGTGTTCACGCTGGCCGAGCAGCAGGAAGCCGATTACGAGGCGCCCAACCTGTTCGTATCTACCGATCCCGGCTCCAAATTTGTCCGCGACCTGGGCATGGCGCTGTCGCCGAGCGGGCGCCGGATCACGCTGGGCGGGAACCGGCTCACGGTTCGTGTGGCGGGCGAACCCGATCTGGTCGAGGTTCTGGGCACCGTCGAGGCCATGCGCGACGCCTTGGTGAGTGTATTCGGCATCGGCGTGCTGCCGCCGGCGGAACTGCTGGACCCGGTGCTGCAGCGCATCATCGACCAAGCGCCGAAGGCCGAGTAATGGCGCCCGTCATCGTCGATCCCAGCCGGGTGCATGAATTCGCCGACCAGGCGGCCTTCGAGGCCTGGCTGAAGCGGCATCACGCCAGCGAGCCCGAAGTGTGGATCCGAATCTTCAAGAAGGCGTCCGGTACGCCCTCGATCACGCCGGTTGAAGCCATCGACGTGGCCCTGTGCTGGGGCTGGATCGACGCCATCCGCAAGTCCTATGACGAGGTCTCGTTCCTGCAGCGCTATACTTTGCGCAAGAGCAAGAGCGTGTGGAGCCAGATCAATCGCGACAACGTCGCGCGCCTCGTCGCCGAGGGGCGGATGACCGAGCACGGTCTCAAGGATGTCGAAAAGGCCAAGGCTGACGGCCGCTGGGACGCTGCCTACCGCACCAAGGACATGGCGGCGCCCGAGGACCTGATGGCGGCCATCGGGGCCGAGCCGAAGGCAATGGCCATGTACCAGACCCTGACCAGCCAGAACCGCTTTGCGCTGATCTTTCGGGTCAATGCGCTCAAAACTCCCGCCGGTCGCGAAAAGAAGATCAAGACCTTCGTGGAGATGCTGGCCAAGGGCGAGACCATCCACCCGCAGGGCAGGGCAGCCAAACCGTGACGCGCTATGCGGCGTTTCTGCGCGGGGTCAATCTGGGCAAGCGCCAGGTCAAGAGCGCCGACCTGCTGGCGGCGTTCAAGGCGATGGGGTTCGACAACGTCAAGACGCTGCTGGCCAGCGGCAATGTGCTGTTCGATGCCGATGATGTGGATGCACGGGCTATCGAGACCGGGCTCGAAAAGCAATTTGGCTTCGATATCGGCACCGTGCTGCGCAGCCAGGAGCAATTGCGCGCACTGGTGGCGCTCGATCCCTTTGCAGGACGCGTCGAAGACGATAACACCAAGCTCTATGTCACCTTCGTCGATGACTTGAACGCCAAATCCCTGCCGATGCCCTGCGCAGTCGCGGGCGATTTCGAGGTGGTCAGGCTGACCGATGCGGAAGTGTTCATCCTGGCGTTCCGCAAACCGGACGGACGCTTCGGATCGGGCATGGACATCATCTGGAAGCACTTCGGCAAGAAGCGGCTATGGACGTCGCGCAACTGGAACACTGTTTTGAAAGCGGCCAAATGATCACTGTTTTCGGCTCCACGGGCCTGGACCAAATCGGCACCGTGCCTCGCCTGCCCAAGCCCGGCGAGACCGTCATGGGCGGGGTCTTTGCTACCGCACCGGGCGGCAAGGGTTCCAACCAGGCATTGGCGGCGCGGCGGGCCGGGTCGGACGTGAAGCATGTGGGCGCAGTCGGCGACGACCTGTTCGCCGCAGAGGCAACCGCCTTGCTGCGTGCGGGAGGGGTCGATCTTTCGGCGCTCAAAAGCGTTCCCGGCGCTACTGCGGTTGCCATGATCTTCGTGGACGCCCATGGCGAGAACTGCATCGCCGTGCTGCCGGGAGCCAACGCCACGGTGACGGCCGCCGATGCCGAGGGGGCATTGGGCGAGCTAGCGGCGGGGAGCGTGGTGATGTTGCAGCAGGAAATTCCGCAGGCGGCGACCGAGCGGGCGCTGGACCTGGCGCGCGAGCGCGGCCTCGTCTCAATCCTCAACACTGCCCCCTATCTCGACAGCACGCCGAGCGTGGCCCACAAGGCGACGATCCTGGTTGCCAACGAGACCGAATTCCAACTGCTGAGCGGTCGCGGCATGGATGAGCTGGACGCCGCGATGCTGGACTGGTCCGCCCGGCACAACCAGACCGTCATCGTGACCCTGGGCGGTGATGGCGCCAAGGCTGCCACCGAGGGCGAGCTATTCCACGTCAATGCCCTGCCGATCAAGCCGATCGATACCGTGGGCGCCGGCGATACCTTTTGCGGCTATCTGGCGGCCGGGCTGGATGCGGGGCTGGGTCTCAAGGCGGCGATGAAGCGGGCGGCCGTGGCGGCGAGTCTGGCCTGCCTCAAGCCCGGCGCGCAGCCGGCCATTCCGCTGGCCGCCGAGGTAGAAGCGGCGATGGCGTCTCTGGCATAAGACAGTCCGCCGGCCCAGCTTGGCTCAACAAAAAGGCAGGCCGCTTGGCCTGCCTTTTTCAATTCATCCGGCGGCCCTTATTTGGGCGCCAGCACCATGACCATCTGCCGGCCTTCCGAGCGCGGCTGCGACTCGACCTTGGCCACGGGCTCGAACTGGTCCTTGACCTTGATCAGCAGCAGCATGCCGATGTCCTGGTGCGCCATTTCGCGGCCACGGAAGCGCATGGTGATCTTGACCCGATCGCCATCATCGAGGAAGCGCTCGACCGCCTTCATCTTGGTGTCGTAGTCGTGGGTATCGATATTGGGCCGGAGCTGGACTTCCTTGACCTCGATCACCTTCTGCTTCTTGCGCGCCTCGGCAGCTTTTTTCTGCGCGGCGTACTTGAAGCGGCCGAGGTCGAGCATCTTGGCGACCGGCGGCACGGCGTTGGGAGAGATCAAGACCAGGTCCAAACCCTGTTCCTGGGCTTCTGCGAGCGCGATGCGGGTGTTGACGATCCCGCGGTTCTCGCCTTCAGCGTCGATGAGCTGGACATCGGCACTGGTGATATCTTCGTTAGAGGGCGGCCCATCTTTCTGGGGCGCAACTGGTCTCATGGGACGACGAATGGCAAACGTTCCTTGTATTGACAAACCAAATGGTGAAATCGGCCATAAAATCGTGTTAGCGCAGGCATAAGTCAACAGGCAAACGCGCACAAAATGCCACCTGTTGCGCCTTTGCGCCCGCGCCGGGCCACCATTGCTGGTTAGGCTTTATAACATCGAAAGAGGCTGCGACCTATGCCCAACGTGGAAAGCCGAACACTAACGGTCGGGACGGGTTCGGAAGCCCGCACCATCGCCATGGAAACGCGCGCCGGCGGTTCGCCCGGACTGTTCTGGCTGGGCGGGTTTCGCTCGGATATGGTCGGCGCCAAGGCCATGGCGCTGGACGCGCTGGGCGCCGAAAAGGGTCTTGCGATTACGCGGTTCGACTATTCGGCGCACGGGGTTTCGGGCGGCGATTTCGAATTGGGCACCATCAGCCGCTGGCTGGAAGAGGCCCAGGCCGTGTTTGCGACCACGACCGGCCCGCAGATCATTGTCGGCTCCTCGATGGGCGGATGGATCGCGCTACTGCTGGTCAAGACGATGTTGGCGAGCAATACGCAGCGCGCCAAGGGGCTGGTGCTGATCGCGCCGGGCGTCGACATGACCCATGAGCGCATGCTGCCGGGGTTTTCACCGGAGCAGCACGAGTCTCTGCACAATGTGGGCTACGTGGACCGGCCCTCGCAATATTCCACAACGCCTTATCGCATCACGCGAAAACTGATCGAGGACGGCAAGCAGCACCTGATGTTCGGCGGGGTGATCGAGACGGGGTGCCCGATCGTCATCCTGCAGGGCGGTCAGGACCCCGACGTTCCGCAGGAGGCGGCGATCAAACTGGTGACGCATATCTTGCACGACCCGGTGACGCTGACGCTGATTCCCGATGGCGACCACCGATTGAGCCGGCCGGAGGATCTGGCACGGTTGCGGGCGGCAGTGATGGGGCTGGTGGAGGCCTGAAGGATAGCGGATATCCGAAACGCTCAACGGTCTTCCCGCGGGCTTGACCCGCGGGCCACCCTCAGTCCGGCACGCGCTAAGAGAGGCCCCCGGATCAAGTCCGGGGGAAGTGCGGTGGGTGGTTGGGCATCGGTGTGGACCCAACCACCGCGTTATTCCGCGCAGGCGGGAACCTCTGCTTCTCCAGATTACCGCACCACCAACTTCGTCTTCTGCATCCCATCCGCACCGAAATTATCCGGCGCCAGCCAACGTTCATACTCCGCCCGCATGGCCGGCCATTCCCCATCGATGATCGAGAACCACGCGGTATCGCGGTTTTCGCCCTTGGCGATACGGTCCTGCCGGAACAGACCCTCATACTGGAACCCAAACCGCAATGCCGCCGCCTTGGAGGCGAGGTTCAGGTTGTTGGTCTTCCATTCGAAGCGGCGATAGCCCAAATCGTCGAAGGCGTGGCGGGCGAACAGGTAAAGTGCCTCGGTGGCGATGCGCGAGCGGGCCATGGCCGGCCCCCAATAGACGGCACCGATTTCGATCGAGGCATGTTCGGGGAAAATGCGCAGCCAAGCCTGGTGACCCAAAGCGCGGCCGCTGGCCTTGTCGATCACCGCCACATAGGTTTCGGTGTGCGACAGGGCGACGTCGTTGATCCAGCTTTCCATGTCGCCAAGGTTTGCCGGCGGCTCCTTGAACAGCCAGCGGTAGCGCTCCGGCACGCCCTCACCGATCGAGGCGGCGTAGAGATCGGCCGCGTGGTGAATGGCGATGGGTTCGAGCCGGGCATAATTGCCACTGAGGACAATGCGCTGCGGCGCGGACTTGGCGGGCTGAACGGTCATGGGTGTCTCGAGAGGCAATCGGCGAGGCCGTCGCGGTAAGTGGGAAACAGCAGGTCGATGCCCAGCGCGCTTTTGATGGCGGCGTTGGAGACGCGCTTGTTGTCGGCATAGAACGAGCGCTGCATCGGCGTAAGGTCGGCAGTATCGAAGGCGATCTCGGGCGGCGGCGTCACGCGTGCCATCGCGGCCGCATGGGCGATCACGTCCTGGGGCGGGGCCGGCTCGTCGTCGGAGAGATTGAAGGTGCCGTCTAGTTTCTGCTCAGCCGCCAAGGCGGTGATGCGGCCGATATCGGCAACATGGATGCGGTTGAACACCTGGCCCGGTTTGACGATGCGGCGCGAGGTGCCGTCGGCGAGCTTGTCGAAGGTGGAGCGACCCGGCCCGTAAATGCCGGCGAGGCGCAGGATGGCGAGGGGCAGCCCGCGGTCGGTAGCATAATCGCGCCAGGCCTGTTCGGCCAGCACGCGGCGGTCGGAGCGGGCATTGCGGGGCACTAGCGGGGCGGTCTCGTCGATCCAGGCGCCACCGAAATCGCCATAGACCCCGACGGTGGAATAATAGCAGAGCCAAGCCAGGTTCGGCGCGGCGTCGAGATCGGCGCGGTGATGAACCAGCGCCGGGTCGCCGGCCTCATCGGGGGCGATGGACAGCACCACATGGGTGGCGTTGCGCAATTCGGTGCCCAGGGTGTGGCCGGGCGCCGTGCCGTCGAACACATGGGCGGAAATGTCGAGCTTGGTCAGCGCTGCGGCGCCCGAGGGAGTGCGCGAAGTGCCGGCGATAACAGCCGCAGGATCATGCGCAAAAATGGCCCGCGCCGCGGCCTGCGACGAAAAACCCATGCCGAAAAAGAAAAACATCAGAGGTCCGCGGTCCATTCGAGACGGACGCTGTTGTGGCTTTCCCGGCCCAGAGAAGCAAGCCTTTGCGCATCGGCCCGCGCCGGGGCCAGCCGTCGCAGCGCCCAAATGGCCGCGCCGCGCACCAGCGGGCTTTCGGCCTCAAGCCGGGCCTCGGCCAACGGCGCCAATTCGGCATCGCCGCTATTGCCCACCGCGATCAGCACATTGCGCAGAAACCGCGCATGCCCGATCCGCTTGATCGGCGAGGCGGCGAAAAGCGTGCGGAAACCGTCGTCGTCGAGCCTAGCCAGATCGGCGAGCGCCGGGCGCTCCAGATCGGCGCGCGCGCGCAGCTTGGCCTCGCGGCTGACCTTGGCGAATTTGTTCCACGGGCAGACGGCCAGGCAATCATCGCAGCCATAGATGCGGTTGCCCATCGGCACGCGGAACTCGTGCGGAATGGGGCCCTGATGCTCGATATTGAGATAGGCGAGGCATCTTCTGGAATCGAGTTGGAACGGCGCCGGGAAGGCATTGGTGGGGCAGATATCGAGACACCGCGTGCAGGAGCCGCAGCTTTCCTCATGCGGTGTGCTAGGCGGCAATTCGGCTGAGGTGAAGATGGCGCCGAGAAACAGCCATGACCCAAACTCGCGACTGACCAGCACAGTGTGCTTGCCCTGCCAGCCGAGACCAGCCGCCTCGGCCAGCGGCTTTTCCATCACCGGGGCGGTATCAACGAACACCTTCACTTCGGCTCCGGACCAGCGCGACAGCAGGCCCGCGAGCTCCTTGAGCTTGCCCTTGATGATTTCGTGATAATCGCGATTGCGGGCATAGACCGAAATCGAGCCGCGATCGCGTTCGCCCAGCACCGCCAGCGGATCGCTCTCCGGCCCGTAGTTGACGCCCAGCAGAATGATCGAACGCGCCTCCGGCCACAGCGCATTGGGGCTGCCGCGCCGCTCAGCGGTTTCGGCCATCCAGTCCATATCGCCATGCCAGCCCGCATCGAGTGCAGCGGTGAGCTTGGCGGGAAGATCGGGGCGGGCGGTGGCCGAGGCAATACCAAAACTGTCGAATCCCAGCGCACTGGCGCGGGTCCGCAATTCGGCGATGAGCTTGTCGGTAGTGCGCGCCGTATCAGCCATGATCATCCAGGTCATTCCCGCGTAGGCGGGAACCCCTGTTTAATGCCACGATGCCGGTCCTGCAAACGGAGGTTCCCGCCTGCACGGGAATGACCCCGTGGTGGTGGGGGTGTCAGAGCCTAAAAATCCAGATCCGCGTAACCGGCATGCGGCGGCATCGCCACGACGCGATCATTGAGCAAGGTCCGAAATGCCGGGCGCGATTTGATGCGGGAGTACCAGAGGCGGGTTTCGCCGGCTTTGCCCCAATCGATATCGCCCAGATAATCGAGCGTCGACAGATGCGCCGCCAGGGCGAAATCGGCCAGGGTCAGGCTATTGCCGGCCAGCCACTGGCGGGTGGCGAACAGCCAGTTGAAATACAGCATGTGTTCGTTGAGATTGGCCTTGGCCACGCGCAGCACCGATGGCTCCGGCGTGGCGCCACGCTGGTCGCGCTTGACGATCTTTTCTTCGAGGATGTAGCGCGTCACCTCGTCATTGAGCTTGAAGATCACCCATTCCATCAGCCGCCACATTTCGGCGCGAGCCGGCGCATGGGCGGGGATCAGTCCCTCTACGATATTGGGCGTGTACTGATCCTCGATGGCGTGGATAACAGCCAAGAGGCCCACCACCGGAGCGTCGTGTTCGCCCATCATGATGGGCAAGGTGGCGGCCGGATTGATTTCGAGCAGGCCCGGTTCGCGCAACCATGGCTTGATCTCCTCGACGTCCAGCGGCACGCCATATTCAGCGCACATCAAGCGTGCAAGGCGGGAGGACGGATCGAGAGGATGGTGCAGCAGAGTGGGCATTCGGCACGCTCTTTCCAACAAATTATTACATTTTGCCGCCAGCCCCAGCGGCTTCTTGGCGGCTCGCGCGAACCACGCTATGAGCGTAGCAGCCTACGCGGCGCCAAGCAGCCAGAATTAGGGGATCATCTGAACGTGGATCAAGGTCTTTTTGTGCCGCTCATCCTGGGAATTCTGGAAGGGCTTACCGAATTCTTGCCAGTCAGCTCGACCGGGCATCTGTTATTGGCCGGTCATTTCTTCGGATTGACGCAGCCCGCAGCCTTCATCGTGCTGATCCAACTCGGCGCGATCCTGGCGATCGTGACCATCTATTTCACCCGGCTGGCACTGTTGATCCGCGACGCTTTCACCGGCAAGGCCTATGCGTGGCGCTTCGCGCTCAGTGTTGTCCTCGCCTGCGTGCCGGCGATCATCGCGGGCGTTCTGCTGCATGACGTGATCCAGGGCGCGCTGTGGGAATCGCCCGTGCTGATCTGTTCGTGCCTGCTGGTCGGCGGCGTGATCCTGCTGATTGTCGATCGCATGCCCAAGCGGGTGATCTACGACGATATCTACCAATATCCCTGGTATCTGGCGCTGATCATCGGGCTGTTCCAGATGCTCAGCCTCGTGCCCGGCGTATCGCGTTCGGGCTCGACCGTGGTGGGCGCCATGCTGTTCGGCGCCAGCAAGCGCTCGGCGGCCGAATTCACCTTCTTCATCGCCCTGCCGATCATGATCGGCGCGTTTGGGTACGACCTCTACAAAAGCCGAGACCTGATCGACATGAGCGCCGGGCTCAATATCGCCATCGGCTTTGCGGCGGCCTTCGTGGTCGGCGCGATCGTGGTGCGGTATCTGCTGAACTTCGTCTCCAGCTACGGTTTTGCGCCGTTCGCCTGGTGGCGGATTATCGTGGGCGCCGCCGGGCTGGTGGCGATTTTCATGTTCGGGAAGTAAGGGCGTCGATCGTCCCGCCACCGCTGGCAATTAGACCCACCGAGCCTTCCCGCGGGCTTGACCCGCGGGCCACCGTCAACACGGCACAAACGGCGAGAGGCCCGCGGATCAAGTCCGCGGGAAGAACAGGGGTGGGTAAGTCTGGAGAAGACTGCCCGATAACAGCCAGCGCTACTGCTTGGTCGAGGGATCGAGACCCTTGTACGTAGCCGGGATCGAGAAATACGAGCGCGGGATGTCGACGCCTTTTTCGACGTCATAGAGCGAGAAGGTCAGTTCGGACCCGCTCGGTTCCACCAGGCTCCACTGCACCAGGTCCATGGTGGCGACGTCGAAAATCAGCGACACCTGCACCGTGCCGGCGGCGGTTTCGTCGCTGAGCACGACGGTCATATAGCCATCCGCATTGGTGACATCGAGCACATTGGCCGTGAGCAGGTTGATCTGGTCGCCGAGGAACTGGCGCAGCGGGATCGAGTCCTGCGGATAGGCGTAATAGGTTTCGTCCGCGCGGTTGAGCACGTAAAAGCCGCGACCGACCGAGACGATCTCTTCCTTGCTGGGTGGATTGTAGCGGAAGCGGATCTTGTCGGGCCGTTCGAGGAAGAACGTGCCCTCGGTGCGCCCGCCATTGGTATCGATCTGCAGGAACCGGCCCACCATGGTGCGGATCGCCGAATTATGGGCGCCGATGTCGGTGATCAGCTGCTGCTCCTCGGGGCTCAGCGCGCGATCCAGCGCCAGCGCCGGTAGCGTCGAGGCCAGGGCGGCGGTGAGGCCAAGCAGCAGTGCATCGCGACGAATCATGACTATCGGGTCCCTTGGTGGATATCGGGTGAGTATTGGTCGAGGCTAACCTATGCAGCAATTGCGGCAACAGGTGGAAGGTTCCGTTCAGGCCCGGTTCAATAACGTGCCTGCTCGCTGCCACAGAACGCATCGACGGGGCTGTTGCCGGCAAACTGCGTGCGTCCCAGCAGCGCCTCGACCACCGCCTCCTGCAGCGGCTCGGCGGTGCCATAGGCGTTGATATAGGTCTTCACGCCCGGCGCGTCGTAGAGATAATAGGGAAAGCCGAACGAGATCATCAGCGTCGGCACGTCGTGCCAATAGCGGTGCATGGCGCCGAACAGGTTGCCGGTCAGCTTCATCCAGTCGAGGAAGATGCTGCTCCGTGTCAGCAGTGTCTCATCGCCGAACAGATACAGCACCAGATCGAAATCGCGCGGATTGACGCTCATGCCGGGTGTGTAGAGCGTCACCGCAAAGCCCTCGCGCTCCAGCCGCTCCGGCATGCTGAACGCCACCGGCCCGGGCGCCAGCGGCATGACGATATCGCCGGAAAACACCAGCACGCGATGATGCCGCTCGGGGCTCAGCGGCAGCAGGTTCTGCGTATCCTTGACCAGGGTCGGCACCCGGCTGGTGACCGAATGAGCGGTGATGGCACTGGCCGGATCGCCCAGCACCGCGCGCGCCGTTTCAAGTTCGGGCGGCAGTTGCGCCTTATGCAGGCCCAGCTTGGCCTTGAGCGCCAGGATACGGGTGACGGCCTCGTCGACCCGCTCCTGGGTCAAGCGGCCATCGGCAATGGCCGAAACCAGTCGCATCAGGTCCGCATCGGGATCGTCGGAGAACAGGATCACGTCGCAGCCGCTGGAGACGATTTCGGGCAGGGTCACGTCGCGCGGCCCCCAATCGCCGAGCCCGGCCATGGCGGTGGCGTCGGAGACGATCAGCCCGTTGAAGCCGAGCCGCCGGCGCAGCAAAATCTGGTTCAACACCGCGCTGATCGAGGCCGGGCGGAACGCCTCGACACCCGCGTGGGGATCAAGCTCGCGCACAAAGGCCGGAAACGCGATGTGGCCGGCCATGACCGCCAGCACGCCGGCCTCGATCGCGGCGCGGTAGAGGCGGCCGAATTTTTCGTCCCACTCGGCAAAGCTCAGCGGATTGACGGTGGTCACCAGATGCTGGTCGCGATCGTCGAACCCTTCGCCCGGCCAATGCTTGACGGTCGCCGCTACGCCATTGGCCTGGAAGGCGGCGATCTGCGCTAGCGCGTGGCGCTCGATACGGTCGACATCGCTGCCATAGGAGCGGGTGCCCACGATGGCGCTCTTGAAGGCCGCGTTGATATCGACGACCGGAGTGAAGCTCCAGTTGAGCCCGACCGCATGGGCCTCGCGCGCCATGATGGTGGCAATCGCCTCGGTGTCGGCAATGTCGTCAGCTGCCGCCAGCCCCAGCGGATTGGGCACGGCCGTGCCGAAGGGCAGGCTCATGCGGCTGCCTTCGAGATCGGCGCTGATCAGCGGGGGAATGGCCGATCCGGACATCAGGTCGCGCGCCAAGCCGATTTCGCTCTCGAGATCGGGGGTGAACACCCGCGTGATACCGCCCGGCTTGAAGCGCAAAACATTGTCGAGGAACATCTCGGGGGCGCCGCGCACCATCAGCACGAACAATTGCGCCAGCTTGTCGCGCGGCCCCAGCCCGGCCAGAGTGGCGGACACCCAGGCCATCGCCTCGTCATCGAGATTGAATGGCGCCGCCGCCAGATCGATATGAGCCATGTCCCGAATCCTCCAAAATCTTAACTTTTCTTAAGACTTAGCAGAGGCGGGCGGGCTTGGGCAAATTAGAGCATGTCTCTCGAAAGTGGTCACCGGTTTCGAGAACAAGACATGCGGCAAGATAAAGACCTAAAGCGCAGGGAGCGAATCTGGAAGATCGCGACGCGCTTTAGGCGGCGTGGCTTTCCAGCCACTTGAGCAATTGCACCCGCGACTGCCCGGCGCCGACCTTGATATCGACCGGCTGGCCATTCTTGAACACCATCAGCGTCGGCATGGCGCGCACGCCATACTGGCTGACAATGGCGGGGTTGCTGGCGACATCGATCTTGACGATCTTGGCCCGACCTGCCAGCTCGACCGAGAGCGTATCCATGATCGGGTCCATCGCCAGGCACGGCTGGCACCACTCGGCCCAGAAATCCACTAGCACCGGCTCGCGCGCCTCCAGCACTTCGGCGGAAAAATCGGCATCGGTCACTTGGCGGGCCATGGTGTGTCTCCAGTTGCGGGAGGCGGACGTTACGCCGAGTCGAGATTGATGCGAAGCAAAGCGCTTCCGATTCTGCGGTCATTTGTCGAAGGATTATTCCCTCTGTGCCACGCCCTCGTGGTTCGAGGCTCGTAAGCACTCGCACCTCACCATGAGGGCTACTCTGGTATCGACCTTCCACAGCCCGCATTCCCAGTAGTCCTCATGGTGAGGTGGGAGCGTAGCGACCCTCGAACCACGAGGGACGTGGCACCATTTAGACCACAAACAAAAACACCGCCGGATCGCTCCGGCGGTGTTTGAAAATTTCAGTCAGGAAAGCTTAAGCCGCGTGGCTGGTGAGCCACTTGGAGAGGCCGGCCTTGGGCGTGCCCGCACCGATCTTCATGTCGGCAGCTTCGCCGCCCTTGAACAGGATCATGGTGGGGATCGAACGGACGCCGTACTTGGCGGTGGTCGAGGGATTCTCGTCGACGTTGAGCTTGACGATCTTGACCTTGCCGGTCAGCTCAGTGGACAGCTCATCGAGCACGGGGGCGATCGCCAGGCACGGCCCGCACCACTCGGCCCAGAAATCCACGAGGACTGGCTCTTTGGAGTTAAGGACTTCCTCGCCAAAATCGGCGTCGGAAACATGTTGAGTCATTTGGGGTTTGCCTTTGGGGTTGAAAGCGACGGTCTGTGTGATCCAAAAGCTGGTGCGAGTCCAGCCTGTCTTCAAGTTGTGTCACCGAAGGGTGAAGCCCGCGGCAGCCTCCGCCAGCAACGCCGGCGGCAATTCCATCAACGATTCCAATGCAGTCCACAGGATGGCCGCCCGCACCGTACGGCCGGGGAACAGCTGACCTGCAACCAGCGCATAAAGTCCCAACTGGGTTTGATAATTCTGTGGCACCTGTTCGGGTTCCGCGGGAGCGGCCGCGTCCGATTTGTAGTCCACCACCAATACACTAGAGTCGTCAACGATTAGCCTGTCGATGCGGCCCGCGAGTTGCACCGGCGCTCCGCCGCGCAGCACATCAAGGGCGAAGGCCACCTCGGCGCGGCTGCTCGTGCCAAAGACATGGGCCAGCTCGGGGCGCGCCAAAATAGCGATGGCCTTGTCGCCCACGGCCTGGTGTTGCCCGGGCAGGGCCGGCAGCAGCACCGGCATGGCCTTGGGCACCACCACCGGCCACAAGGCCGGATCGAGCTTGGGCAAATGCTGCAGCAGGGCATGCAGCGCAATGCCGCTCTTGCGCGAGGTATCGGCATCGGCCACCCGCTCGGCTGCGCTATCGAACACGGTCATCCCGGCACTCACGTGCACCGATGACGGGCTGATGACGACTGGCGCCGCATAAGCCGGGAGGGGCTGCAGAGCGGTGGCGATATCGATTGGCGGCGCAGGATGCACCGCCGCTTCCACCGGCTTCGGTGCGGGCCGCACCAGCGGATAGATCAGCGCCGTCTCCTTGCCCTCGGCATCGACAACGCTCTGCGCCAGCGGCCGCAAGGCGCCCTCGATGGCCTCATACCAGGTGCCCTTGAGCTGTCCCCCTGCATCACGCCCGGCTGTCAGCGCGCCGGTGACGTACAGCTCATCCTCGGCCCGCGTCATGCCGACATAGAGCTTGCGCCAGTATTCCTGCTCCTGCTTAGCCTTGAAGATATCGCGCTGCGCCAGCGTCTGCGGCACATGGTTCTTTTCGCCCGAGGCATGGATCAGCAACGGCCCCGGGCTTTCGGCGAGCACATAGAGCGGCTTGCTAACCTGCCGGCCGGCCGGCTTGCTGGCCGCATCCGCCAGGATCACGATCGGCGCTTCCAGCCCCTTGGCGCCATGCACGGTCATCACCCGCACGCCCGAACCGGCCTCGGCCAGCTCGCGCTTGATCGACACATCGCGCGCGCGCATTTCGGCCACAAAGCCTTGCAGGCTGGGCTGCTCGGTCTGCTCGTGGCCCAGCGCCAATTCCAGCAGCTCGGCGAATACTTCATCCACCTCGGTGCCAAGCCGAGCATGAAACCGCTTGAGCCCACCCTCGGCATAGAGCACCGCCGCGAGGAATTCGAACGGCCGCTCGAAATCGAGCTGCCTACGCCAGCGCGATAGTTTTTCGAATGCCACTATACATTCCGGCAGCACGCACGTGTGCAGCGCCTGCCACAGCGTTTCATTCTTGGCACGCGGCTGGGCCAGCGCGAACAGCTCATCCTCCGAAATATCGAACAGCGGCGAGCGCAGCAGCGCCGCCAGTTGCAGGTCATCGGCCGGATTGAGCAGCACATCGCACAGGGCCAGCAGGTCTAGCACCGCGATATGGCCGGTCACCTTGAGCCGGTCGGCTCCGGGCGTCGGAATATTCCGCCGCCGCAGCGCGCGGATGATTTCCTGAAACAGCGCGTTGCGCGACTGCACCAGAATCAGCACATCATCGGCCGTGACGGCCTTGCCCCGATTGGCCAATGGCCGGCCCGTGGCGATCCAGTCGGCAATTTCACCTGCGATGCGCTCGGCCACCTGACGCGGCGCGGTGCGTTCGGCGTCGACCGGCTCGGTGGGCCATTCGCCGGGCTGGATGATGCTGGCCAATTGCTGCAGCGGCGGCCACAGCGTCACCATGCCGCCGGGCTCGGAGCGGGCCGTATCGTGATGCACTTTCTCGGTCGAGAGCAACGCCTGCTGGATATCCTCGCGGTCGGACACTTTGTCGACCGCCTCCAGAATGCCGCGCAAAGTCCGGAAACTGGTATGCAGCGGCAGCCAGGCAAAATCGCGCTTGGCGTCGGCTGCCAGGTCCTTGAACAACTGCCCGGTTTCCCCGAACAAAGCCGGCTCGGCCCCCTGGAACGAATAGATCGACTGCTTCTGGTCACCCACCGCGAACAGCGAGCGCGGCCGTTGCACCGCGCTGGCGCCACGGAAGAATTCGTCGGCAATCGCCCGCACCACGCGCCATTGCTCGGGATTGGTGTCCTGGCTCTCGTCCACGAGGATATGGTCTATCCCCGCGTCGAGCTTGTATTGCACCCACGGCCCCAGCTCGGAATTCTCGAACAGGTCGCCGAGCTTTTGCACCAGGTCGTCAAAATCCAGCAGTGCCCGGGCCCGCTTGCGCGCTTCGTAATTGTCCGAAATTGCCCCCACCACGTCGAGCACGGCCTCGCTGCGCTCGATCAGCAGCGCATGGCGTCGCAGCGCCGCCAGGTGCGCCAGCCGCTCCGCCTCCGCCAGCAGCAGTTCCGCCAAGGCCGGATCGGTCAGGCTCACCGCCTTGACGGGGAAGCGCGACGGCACGGTGCCGTCATCCTTGAGAAAGGCCCCCATCCAGTGCGCCGCCGTCGGCAGGCGGACATTGAGTCGAGCCAGCCGATCCTCAAAACGGTTGCCACCAACCTTGGGCGTCGTGATCACCAGCAGCCGCGCCACTTCGGCTTGCCCCACCAGTCGCTCGCCCACGATCATCTCGGCAATCCGCGCACTGCTGGGGCCATTGTCGAATCCGGTCAGCGCCCGCAGCCGCGCCTTCGCCCCAGCTCGGTCGGCCAGCACGGCCTTGAGCTTGCGCCCATCGGCCAGGGCCGCATCGATGGCTTCGGCTATGGAAAAGTCGCTCAGCAGGCCGAACAGTGTCTCGACTGCCTCGGCATGCGCTCCCCCCTTGAGCCCGCTGGCCAGCACCATTTCGCGCGCCGCCAGCACCATGCCGGCCCGCTCTTCCTCCTCGATCACGCTGAAATCGAACGGCACCGCCGCTTCCAGCGGAAACCGGTGCAGCACCGATTCGCAAAAAGCGTGGATGGTGACGATCTTGAGCCCGCCCGGCGTCTCCAGCGCCTTGGCAAAGAGCGTGCGGGCCAGCGCGCGCAAATCGTCATCAATGGCGCCGGGAACCACCTTGCGCAGTTCGAGTTCCAACTCCGCCGGCGGCATTATCGCCCAGCTCGCCAGGAGCCCGGACACCCGGCGACGCATCTCGGCCGCGGCCGCCTTGGTGTAGGTGAGGCATAGGATCGATTGCGGCGCCACATCGGCCAGCAACAGGCGCAGCACGCGCTGGGTCAGCACATGGGTCTTGCCCGAGCCCGCATTGGCTTCCACCCAGATCGACCAGGCCGGATCGGCCGCCTTGGCCTGGTTGGCGAGCGTTTCCGCCGGAATATCGAGCTTGCCCCTCACAGCTCGTCCTCCTCGCCATCGATCGCGGTCCATTCCGCCATGCGCGCCAGATGCTCATAGGCGCCGGCAAAGCGCTGGTTCGGCAGTGGCAGAATGCGCGCGAGCATCGGCGTGTCGTGGAACAGGAACACCTCGACATGGCGCTGCATGCGCCGGCTGGCTTCGTCGGCTGCGTCCATCAGCCCGAATTCATCGGCCAGCGTAAAATCCTTGGGCACGAAGGCCTCGGGGCCTAGCCCAACCTTCACATAGGTCAGCGCACTGGTGTCCGCGGGGGCAATAGCCTGCATCGCGCCCGCCGCGCCCATCGCTGCCTCCAGCAGCAATTGGGGCGCCTCGAAGGCCTTCATTACCCCCGGCGTCGGCGGCGATCCGGTCTTGAAATCGATGATTTCCAGCGTGCCATCGGCCATTTCGTCGACCCGGTCGGCGCGCCCGGTCAGCGTGAAGCCAGAGGGCAGCTTCCAGATCCCGTCGATCTCGGCATGGCGCAGTTTCACGCACTCGTTGCGCTCACGCTCGAATTCCAGAAAGAACCTTGCGGCCGTATCGAAGCGACGCAGCCAGATATCGCGGCGCTCTCCAATGGCGTCGAGCCCGGCAAAGCCCTCGACCGCCATGGCATTGAGCCTGTCGAGCGCATCGGGCGCCATGACGTCCCGGCCCTCGATGACGAAGCGGGCAAAGATGTCGTGGATGATATTGCCGCGCTCGCGCGCATCGGGATTTTCGCCCAGTCTGTCCATCGGCCGCAGCCCGAGCACATGCTTGGCATAGACATCGTAGGGCGAGCGCATCAGCGTCTCGATCTCCGTCACCGAGAGCTTTTTGGGCCGCAGGTCGGCGCTCGGATTTGGGGCCGGGGGAGCGGCCTGGCGAACCTCCGCCACCGCATCCAACTGCCGCGCCGCCTCCAGCCAGCGCTGACCCTTGGCACGCATGGTCTTTGCGGCCTTGTCGCCCGCAAAGGCCTCCAGCCGCTGCACCAGTCGCGAGGCAATCGCCGGGCTGGTGCCCAGCCGTTCGGAATAGGCCACGATCACCGCGCCATTGCCCATGGCCTGCGCGAAGTCATGCGCGGCGAGACCCGATTGCCGCTCGGGCGGCTCCAGCCCTGCGGCCAGCCGCATGCCGCGGCTGAGCCACGGCCCCGGATCGGCCGGTTCGGGCCATTTGTCTTCGTTGAGCGCAGCCAGAATCAGCAGGTCCGGATTTTGCAGCCGTGCTTCGAGCTGCCCCCAGATGAAAATATCCTGCCTGCGGATTTCGACAGTGCGCACCTGAAACCCCAGCATCAGGGCGGCAAGTACATTGTCCAGCCCGCGCGGCAGGAATTTCAGCCCCTCGCCCTTCTGGTTCTTGAGCTCGATGGCCCAGTCATTCAGCTCGCGCCGGCCGGGCAGCTGGGCGCCATCCGCCACGGCATCGAATGCCGCCATCAGTGCTGCGCCGAAGCGGCCCGAATCGGCTTCGGATTTCTCCAGCAGCACCAGCAGCGGCGACAAAGCCGCCTCGATCCGCCCGAAGAGACCAGTGATCTCTTGCCGGTCCGTCTCGTAGAGACGCCGGGACGGATATTTGGTGGCCCCGGAAATATTGGCGTCGAGCAGCCGGCGCAGCCCATCCAGCCCCGGACTGGCACGTTGCCCGCGCAGCAAGCCCAGCTCGATCTTGTCCGCCAACACGTTAATCTGCTCGCGCTCCATCCCGAACAGCGCCGCACGATTGCGCAGCAGCGCCATCAGGTCGACCGCGCCACAGCCATTGACCGCCAGCGCCAGGACTTGCCGCGCCAACCGTCCCGCTGCCGAATGGAACAGCGGCACGCCGGCCGCGTCATCGACGGTGACGCCGAAACGCCCCAGCTCCGCCGCAATGCGCCGCGCCAGGTTCCGGTCGGGCGTGATGACGCCCACGGTTCGGCTTTGCGCCAGCGCATCACGCGCCGCCAGCGCCACCGCGCGGGCTTCCTCGTCCTCGGTGCGGGCGCTGATCAGACTCATTCCCTCGATGGCGCAGTCCAGTTGCGGCTGCGTCAGTTTCTGTCCGGCCCATAGCGCGGTGTCATCCGTCAACGCCAGCGCGCGTCGGAGCAGCGTGGTGCGCTCGGCCTCGCCCGCGGCCAGTTCGATCACATCGCCAACGCCCGCCCCCAGTGCCCGCAGCAGCTTGGCCATGCCATATTGCGGATGGCCGTGTGGGTTCTTGGCGTTGTTGAGCAGGTCGGCATGGCCTTGCGCGGTCAGGCTGGTATCGAAGCCCGGCAAGACGACCGATCCACGCGGCAGTCCGGCGATGGCCGCCAGCAGCCGCGCTGTCGCCGGAATCGAGCCGGTCGAACCGGCGGCAATCACCGGCCGGTCCCCATAGACCAGAGCCGCGGCGGCCGCCTGTCGGTCGAGCCGCAGGTTCCGCAGATGCGCCGCGTCGGCGGTGTTAGTGGCTTTAAGCCGCTCAGGCCAATAGCCGAGTACGATCTTGAGAAATTCCAGCGTCTGTTGCCAATTCTCCGCCAGATCGTCGGGCACAATGCCGTTAAGCTGGCTGGCGCCGGCATCCTGCGTGGTCAAATCGTCGAGCAACCCGCCCAGCGATTCCGCCATGGCGAGAATTTCGGCCGCATTGGGCGGATTGGCGAATGCCTGCTGCCCCTTGGCGGTCTTGGCCCAGGCCGAGACCAGCCAGCTCAGCACCAGCCGCCGTTCAAGCGTCGAGACCGTCCCCGGCAAGACCGGCAGATCGAATGGCGGCAAGAAGGGTTCTTCATCCTCCACCTGTCCACCAAAGGTGCGAATATCGGGCAGCAGCCCGGTGCCGCGCCGGGCAAAATCCTCCGCCAGCGCCAGCTTGGCGCGCCGCGTCGGCACCACGATGGTGATGTCGCTCAGCCAGAACGGGCCGGTGCGGTCCCAACCATTGAGCAGCGCGCCGTCGAGCACGCGATCGGCCAGCGTCGCGAGGAACTTTGCGTGCGGAGCGATGGAGAATAGCGTCATGCCAACGCGGCCTCGGCATCAGCCAGCCCTTTGGCATCCCCGACATGGTGCCAGGGCGCATTGAGCGCGACGCCGAACAACGTCTCCCGCTCCAGCGCCGCTTCGATGAGCGGATAGAAGGAGAATGCGCCGTCAGGCGTGTCGGCGAACACCGACTTTGCCACCAGCGCCACGCCGCCATAGATCACCGGCGCACCATAGTCGCGCGTCACCCGCCCGAACGGGTCGAGGCAGAAATCGTGGCTGCGGGAAAAGCCGGTGGCCCGGCTCGGATGCACGCAAAGCAGCACGATTTCGGCGTCTTCCTCCGCATCGAACTTGGCAATCATCCGTCCCAGCGGCGCATCGCTGCCGGCAGGCCAGAAGGCATCGGTGTTCATCACGAAGAACGGATCCGCGTGCAGCATGGGCAGCGCGTATTTCACCCCACCGCCGGTGCCGAGCAGCGTTTCTTCTCGGGAAATCTTGAGGCCACCGGCAAAATGCACCAGCAATTGGTCGGGCAAGTAGTGCGCATTGGCGACGAACCGCTTGGCCCCCTCCGCGCGGGCATTGGCCATGACGCGCTCTATCAGCGGAATGCCGCCGACGGGGACGAGGGGTTTGGGCACGGTTTCGGTGAGCGGCCGCAGCCGCGTGCCGAGGCCGGCGGCCAGCAGCATCACGTCAGGGAATCGGGTGGTGGAGTCCATGGGCGGGATATGAGCGGGTGGAGACTGACTTGTCCATCCGCCGGACTGTCCAGTCGACACCCTCCCCCTTGCGGGGAGGGATCAAGGGTGGGGGGGACGTTTGGCCCCGATCCCAACATTGTGGCTCCGAACACCCCCACCCAACCCCCCCCGTCAAGGGGGAGGAGCTGCATCGCGCAAGCGGGACTAAGCCCGCAACACCCCACCCGTGCTCTTCGTTACCGCGCCGACAATCGCCGCGGAAACCTTGTCGATTTCCTCGTCGGTCAGCGTCTTGTCCTTGGGTTGCAGCGTCACCGCGATGGCGACAGATTTCTTGCCCTCGCCGACATGCGCGCCCTCGAACACGTCGAACACATTCACATCGGTGATCAGGCCCTTGTCGGCTCCCCGCGCCGCGCGAAGGATGACGGCAGCCGTCACAGCCTTATCCACCACGAAGGCAAAATCGCGACTCAGCGGCATTTGTGCCGAGAGGTCCAGCGCTGGCTTGGTCTTGGTCGGCTTTTTCTTCGGCTCGGGCAGCGCATCGAGGTCGATCTCGAACGCCGAAATCGGCCCTTCGTGGTCCAGTTCGGAAATCCAGGCCGGATGCAGTTCGCCGAACCAGCCCAGCGTCACCTTCGGCCCGAGCGCAATGCGCCCACCGCGGCCGGGATGGCTCCATGGCGCCGGCTCGGCCAGCAATTGCACTTTTTCGATATCGACGCCCAGCGCGTCGAGCACCGCGGCAAGGTCCGCCTTGGCATCGAACACGCCCACCGGTGTGGCCTTGCCGTCCCAGTGCCGGCCCGAGCCACTCAGCTTGGCCGTGCCGGTACGAATGCCGGTCGCATAGGTATGCTGCCCCTCGGGCGCATCGGACAAGAACACCTGGCCGACTTCGAACAGCGCCAGATCGGCCAGCCCGCGATTGCCGTTGCGCCGCGCAGCAGCCAAAAGCCCCGGCAGCAGCGACGGCCGCATGTCGGTCATGTCGGCGGCGATGGCATTGGCCAGTTGCAGCGTTTCCTGCCCGCCGCCAAACCGTACGGCCTCATCATGCGAAATGAACGACCAGGTCACCGCCTCGTCCAGCCCACGCGATGCCAAGGCCCGGCGGGCGATGCGGCGGCGGTTCTGGATCGTGGTCAGCATGCGCTGCGCCACGTGATTGAGGCGCGGCAGGGGCTCGACGGGGATATTGTCGACGCCCACCATGCGCATGACTTCTTCGGCCAAGTCCGCCTTCTGGGTCACGTCCGGGCGCCAGCTCGGCACCTTGACGGTCACCACCTCGCCGCGACCTTCGATCTCGAAGCCGAGCTTGCTGAGGATCGCCGTCGCGATGAAGGGTTCAACCGTCAGCCCGGTCAGCCGCTTGACCTCGTTGAAGGGGAATTCCACCACCGTATTGGCGAAGACGTCCTCGCCCGACATCGCCGGTTCCATCGGCTCGCCGCCGCACAGTTCCAGGACCAGCCGCGTGGCCAGTTCCAGCCCCGGCTCGGTCAGCGCCGGATCGACACCGCGTTCCAGCCGGTAGCGGGCATCGGAGATGATGCCAGTCTTGCGGCCGGTGCGGGCGATCAATTCGGGGTCCCAGCTGGCGCATTCCATGAACACGTTGACCGTCTCGTCAGTCGTGCCCGAGCGAATGCCGCCCATCACGCCGCCAAGGCAGAGCGCGCCAAGGTCGTCGGCGATGACGGTCATGGTCTCGTCGAGCGCATAAATCTTGTTGTCGAGCGCATCGAACTGTTCGCCCGGCTTGGCGTTGCGCAACGCCGGCGCGCCGACAATCTTGTCAGCGTCATAGGCATGCAGTGGGCGGCCCCAGCCGAGCGAGACCAGGTTGGTGATATCGACGATGGCATTGATGGGCCGCAGCCCCACGGCACGCAGCCGCGCCTGCAGCCAGGCCGGCGAGGGCCCGTTTTTCACATTGCGGATATAGCGACCGCCGAACTTGCGGATCGCCTTGGGCTCGTCGGCATCGAACTGATGCGGCAGCGGCGCGATGGGGCTCGGCCCCTTGGACGGCACCGGCGACATGTCGGTCGTCTTGAGCGTACCGATGCCGAAAGCAGCCAGATCGCGAGCTACGCCATAGACGCCGGTGGCATCGCCGCGATTGGGGGTGATCGAGATATCGAACACCACGCCATTGATGCCGGCATAGTCGACATATTTGGTCCCGATCGGCGCATCGTCCGGCAGGGTGATGATACCGTCATGGTCGTTGCTGAGCTCTAACTCGGCGGCTGAGCACAGCATGCCGTTGGAGGGCGCACCGCGAATGACGACACCGCCCTTGAGCTCGAAATCCTTGCCCGGAATATAGGTGCCGGGGAAGGCGAAGACGCTCTTCATGCCGGTTACGACGTTGGGGGCGCCGCAGACCACGTCGATCAACTCGCCCGTGCCCGCATCCACCTTGCAGATATTGAGGTGGTCGGAATTGGGATGCGGCTCGGCCTTCACCACTTGGGCGATGACGAACTTTTCGAGGCGCTTGCCCTGGTTTTCGACGCCTTCGACTTCGAGGCCGACAGTGGTCAGCGTGGTCGAAATCTCATCGACCGAAGCATCGGTATCGAGATGGTCATTGAGCCAGTCGAGGGTGAATTTCATTGGTACATGCTTTCGGTAGCGTCGATACGCGGCAGTGCCGCAGACAATTCGAACAGTTTGACCAGCACATTGGCGAAGCCGCGGGCATCGTCGATGGCCTTGTGGGAATGCACGATGTGGCCATACCACTCGGCCGGCGCGCGCTGCATGCCCCAGTTCAGGTAGGGCGCGCCGCGCAAAGTCCCGGCCATGGTGTAGAGGCAGACGCCGCCCCCGCGGAAAATCTGTCGCGTCTTGAACGGGCCACCGAGCACGCGGGTGCCGGCGAACAGATCGAGATAATGGTCCATCCATAGGCCATCGAAAATCATCGGCGCGGCGGCGAACACATGCGGGCCCGGCAGGCTATCCACCCAATCGGCAAAGCGCGGCATGACGATCTCGGCGGGCTCGGCCTCATGCGTCGCATGCGCCCAGGCTTCGGGCTGGGTCTGCCACCAGGCCATGGTCGTCTCATCGGGCTTGCGGTCCGCGCGCGGCAACAGGTTCGCCTCGAACTCGCCATAGCGATTGCCCGCCGCATCCACGGCCACCGAGGCAAAGCTCAGCATTGAGGAATGCAGTGGCGTCGGGCCATCGGCCTCGATGTCGGTGACGACGAAGATCGGGTTGGGGACTGGCTCTTCGGTCAATTTGGGTTTCCGAATGGCTGGTAGATCAGCGCGTAAACGCCGTTGGTGATTTCATCGAGGGCAAATTTCCACACCTTGCCGCTGGCCTCGTCAGTCAACAGCTGGATGCGAAAACTCTGCCGCTGGCTTGGATAATGTGGATCGGGCAGCACCACGACTTCATTAGTATAGGTCGCCCGATACCGGGCGGGCGTGAGGCCAAGCTCACGCTCCACCGCCGCCATATCGCCCGTAATCCCCCACAGCTCGGTCCAGCTCATCCTACTGGCTCAGCCCCCCGAACAGCGTCGGCAGGTCGAGTGGGCGGAAGCCGTAGTGATCGAGCCAGCGCTGGTCCGCGTCGAAAAACGCACGAAGGTCCGGCATGCCGTATTTCAGCATGGCGATGCGATCAATGCCCATGCCCCAGGCAAAGCCCTGGTACACGTCCGGATCGAGCCCGGCATTACGGATGACATTGGGATGCACCATGCCGCAGCCGAGGATTTCCAGCCAATCGCTGCCTTCGCCGATTTTGACCTCGCTGCCCGAGCGATCGCATTGCACGTCGACTTCCATCGACGGCTCGGTGAACGGGAAGAAGCTCGGACGGAAGCGCAAGGTGACGTTGGGCACCTCGAAATAGGCCTTGAGGAACTCCTCCAGCACCCAGCGGAGCTGGCCGATATGGCTGGACTTGTCGATGACCAGCCCCTCGACCTGATGGAACATGGGGGTATGGGTCTGGTCGCTGTCATTGCGATAGGTGCGGCCGGGAATGACTACGCGAATGGGTGGGTCCATACGGGGCGTGATATAGCTGGCGGCCGGCTTTTCGTTGCCGAGCTGCATGACGCGCATCTGCACCGGCGACGTGTGAGTGCGCAGCAGTTTCTTCACGCCGTCCGGGCCGGGCTTCATGAAGAAGGTGTCGTGCATTTCCCGCGCCGGATGGCCTTCGGGGAAATTGAGCGCGGTGAAGTTGAAATAGTCGGTCTCGATATCGGGGCCTTCGGCGATCGAAAAGCCCATATCCGAGAAGATGGCGGTGATTTCATCCAGGGTTTGCGAAATCGGGTGGATGCGGCCCTGCGCGG
This sequence comes from Devosia sp., assembly GCF_028290625.1. Lineage (GTDB taxonomy): Bacteria > Pseudomonadota > Alphaproteobacteria > Rhizobiales > Devosiaceae > Devosia. The sequence continues at coordinate 13,615 of NZ_JAQGJM010000017.1, read as the reverse complement.
TCGGCGCCGGCTGCAGCGGCAGGGTGATGTCCACTGTCTCCGCCTTGAGGCGGGCCTCGAGCGCCGCGCCCTTGAGCGCGGCATTGGCCGCCTCGATCAGGCCGGCAATCTCGTTCTTGAGCCCGTTGATGGCCGGGCCGGCGCTCTTGCGCTCTTCGGGCGCCATGCTGCCGAGCGAGGCCAGCAGTGCCGAAACGCTGCCCTTCTTGCCCAAAGCGGCGACGCGCACGGCATCGAGGCTGGCATCGTCGGTCGCGGCCGCGATGGCGGCGGCAAGCTCGGTGCGGAGGGCGTCGATCTGACTATCGAGTGACATGGCAAGGTTCCGTAGGAAAGCGCGGGTGTTTAGAGCAAACAAAAACGCCCCGCGCCAGCCCTCAACGGGCGGCGCAAGGCGCAATTTTTGACCTCAGCGAGGGCGGCAGATTAGGCGGCGGTCACGCGGGCATGGGTCACGGCATCAACCGATTCCAGATACGCGAGAGCAGTCTTGGCCTTTTCGACCAGCACGCCGAACGCTGCGGGCTCGGTGATCGCGAGATCGGAGAGCACCTTGCGGTCGACGGCAATCTCAGCCTTGCTGAGGCCGTCGATAAATCGACCATAGGTCAGCCCGTAATCACGCACGGCGGCGTTGATACGTTGGATCCACAGGGCGCGGAAATTGCGCTTCTTGACGCGACGATCGCGATACGCGTACTGGCCGGCCTTTTCGACGGCCTGCTTGGCGATACGGATCGTGGACTTGCGGCGGCCATAATAGCCTTCCGCAGCCTTGAGAACTTTCTTGTGACGGGCGTGATTGGTAACGCCTCTTTTAACGCGTGACATGTGTCAGCTTCCTTTCAGCGTTCTTAGCGATTGTAGGGCATGTACCACTTGACCAGACCTTCATCACCCTTTTGCAGGATCTTGGTCCCGCGATTGGTGCGAATGTACTTGGCCGAATGGTTGATCAAACGGTGGCGCTTGCCGGCCACGCCTGCTTTGACTCTGCCAGTCGCTGTGAAACTGAAACGCTTCTTCGCGCCAGATTTCGTCTTCATCTTGGGCATTTTGCGGGTCCTTGGTGTTCAAAGATAAGCTTGAGGGCCTATCGCTTTCAAAGACCGCCACGGCATGCCTGTTGGCCGGGCGGTCCGGAGAAGTGGCGTCTATAGGGGGAATAGGGGGAGAAGGCAAGAGCCTGTGAAGCGCGCCCAAGCTGGCCGACGCATTAACGTTTAGCAATGAACCGACACAAATGAGTGTTCACTCAAAACGACATAATCAGGAAACCTGTGTCAGGCCTATCGCGTTGTGTCTGCGAGTTCGACAAGAGCCGAGCGATACAAGCTATGGAGACTATCATGAAGACCCTCAAGATCATCGTGCTGACCGCAACGCTGCTGGCCGGCGCTACTGCCGCCTATGCCAGTCCCCACAGTGACCGCGGCGGCATTAATGCCCTCAGCGCCCTGAGCGACGCCCAGTACGCCACCGTTCTCAAGGTCAACCCCGGCGAAGCCCGTTCGCTCAAGATCGATACCGACACGGCGGCGCTGCAGGCCCTGATCAGCCAGAACCACGCAATTTCGGCGACGATCGCGGCCCAGGGCTATGCGCCATCCGATATCATTGGCATCACTGGCACCGGCAGCAACATCACGCTTTACGCGCTCTAGGCGTTTAGCTGTCAGCTCTGACCGTCGGGCGGCTCCACAGGGAGCCGCCTGTTTTTTGCCTTGAGCCTTGGCTTCAGATGAGCCCGGTCTTTCCCTCAGGCCTTCCCCACGCACCGCTGTCCTTCCCGCGGACTTGATCCGCGGGCCCTCTCGACGTTTGTGCCGGGTTGAGAGAGGCCCGCGAATCAAGTCCGCGGGAAGAGCGGTGGGGAGGCTGTACTAGGGCTTGCTCAGACCTGGCTCAGACCTAGTCAACGGCCGCTGCCGGAGCGAGCACCACCACTCCCAATATAGTTCCACTGCGAACCGTCACAAATCAGTGTTCGTCAAAACACCACAATAGCGAAACTTACCGGGAACGGTCGCGTATCTCCTAGCGAGTTCGACAGCAGCCGAGCGTCACCCAACCCAAGGAAACCATTATGAAAACCCTCAAGCTTATCGCCCTGACCGCAACCCTGATGATCGGCGCTTCGGCCGCTTATGCCAATCCGGCCGATGCCATGGGCGGCTTCGATGCGCTCAATACTCTCACCGATGCGAGCTACGCCACCATCGAGACGGTCACCCCGACCGACGCCCAGTTCCTCAAGATCGAGACCGACAATGCGGCACTGCAGAACCGCATCACTGACAACAAGTACATCACCAACTCCCTCGCCGCGCAGGGCTATGCGCCATCCGACGTCGTCGGCATCAGCGGCAACGGTACCAATGTGACCCTCTACGTGCTCTAAATCGCGCCCTGGGTCTGACCATCGGGCGGCTCCTCAGGGGGCCGCCTGTTTTGCTGCCGCCAGCCGCGGCTCCAGATGATCTTCGAACAGTAGGCCGGGCTGGGCTGCAAGCGCCGCCCCGTAGTGCCTTTCGGCCTCCAGCGACACGGTGAGGAAATCCACCATGCCCTCGACCCCGCCGGGCGCTAGCGGGTAATAGCCGCTCCCCAGTCGCTGCAGCAGCGTGGTCTTGCTGGCCACCATGCCCGCCGCGGTCTTTTCGCCATTGCTCATCGATCCGTCGCGCTTGATGTAGTCGTGCAGCGGCGTGCCGAGATGGAACGAGGCCGGCACGGTGCGATACAGTTGCAGCAGCAATTCCAGATCGGTCATGTTGCTCATGGTCAGATCGTAGCGGGCATCGGCCCTGGCGCGATCCCAGACAATCATCGAATCCATCGAGACATTGACCCATTTGTGCGCGCCGGGCGTCATCTCCCCATCGGGTCCGGCCGCCACATCTCGTAAATGGTTGAACTGCTCGTCCATCACGTCGAGCGCCGTGGTGACGATGCCATGATGCTCCAGCGCCGCCACTGCCCGCTCCAGCTTTTGCGGCTTGAGCCGATCGTCGGCATCCAGAATCGCCGCATAAGGCGCGGTGATCGCATCCAGCGCCAAGTTGCGCGCCGCCGATGCCCCGCCCCCGACTTTGCCGCTACTCAACTGGCTGATGCGTTTGTCGGCGATGCCGTGCTCGGCCAGAAACCTGAGATAGTCCACCCCGTCATCGGAAACGATCACCAATTCCCAGTGCGGATAGGTCTGCGCCAATACGCTGCGTACCGTGGTGACGAGCGTGCCCATGGCGGCAAAGGCCGGGGTGATGACGGCGACGGTGGGATTGCTTGCGGCCAAGGCTCAGCTCCGGGTCAGGCAGGCTCAAAGCTGTGGCGCGGTCAGCCGTTTCAGCTCGTCGGGATCGATGCTGCGCGCCTCATCGAGGCTGAGCAGAGGCACGCCGCGGCTGATGGGGAAGGCCAAACGCCCGGCCACCGAAATCAGCTCGGTCTTGTCGCCCGACAGCGTCAGCCGCGTCTTGGTCAGCGGACAGACCAGCATTTCCAGCGTTTTGACATCGAGCGCGTGGCGCGGATCGGGCGGGGCCATCAGTTCAGCGTATTGGGCTTGTCGCTGCCACCGCGCGCCATTTCGTATTCGGTCATGGCGATCAGGGTTTCGGCGCGCTGTTCAAGGGTCTGGGCTTCCAGCAGCACCTGCTTTTCGGCGGCGCCGTAGGGGGAGACCATGCAGCAGAAATTGACCAGGTCCGCGGTGCCTGTCTGCTCGATCTCTTCCCAGTTGAGATCGATATTGGCGAATTCGGCATAGTCGCGCATCATCTTGACGAAGCGCTCGCGATCGACGGCGTCCTCGCCATATTCGCGCTCGAAATCGGCCGCGAAACCATCGGCCGCGATGACGCATTGCCGGTAGGGCGTCATCACTGTCAGCTCATGCAAAATCTTGAAGCGGGTAATGCCTTCCAGAATGATGAAATAGCGCCCCTCCCCGCTTTCCTCGAAATGCGTCAGCCGGCCCAGGCACCCGATGGACTGCAAGGGCGAGCGGCCCTTGGGGCTTTCCTCGGAGGTGTCCTCGGGCTGGATCAGCCCGATCAAGCGATCGCCGCGCAGGGCCGCGTCCACCATATCGATATAGCGCGGCTCGAAAATGTTGAGCGGGCGATGCGAGAATGGCAGTAGCAGCGCCCCGGTCAATGGAAAGACCGGAACGCTCTTGGGCAGGTCGGCTGGCGAAGCAGGGCGCTTGAGCATGACACTCCTTACGAGAACAATGCCGCCGACAGCAGGCGACGGCCCTTGAGCGTGGCCGGGTCCTTGGGGCCCCAGGCCTCGAACAGTTCGAGCAGCTTCTTGCGGGCGGCGTCTTCGTTCCAGGTGCGGTCCTTGCGGAACAGCGTCACCAGCGCCTCGGCGGCCTCGACCTGCTTGCCTTCGGCATTGAGCACCACCGCCAGGTCGAAGCGGGCCTGATGATCGTCCGGATTGGCGGCCAAGGCAGCTTCCAGCGTCGCGGCCTCCGACAGGCCGGCGGCCTCAGCCAGCAGGCGCAGCGAATTGACCAAAGCGGTGTAATCGGCGCCGGTGCGTGCTTCGAGCGACAGCAGGTCCAGCGTGGTCTGGGCCTGGTCGGGCTCGCCGGCAGCGAAGTAGACCTTGGCGAGGCCCAAGAGGGCCGCCGCATGATCGGGCACGTGTTGCACCACCATGCCGTAGATCTGCGCGGCGCGGCCAAGATCGCCGGTGGCCAGCGCCTCGTCAGCGGCGGTCACCGCGGCCTTGATCTGGTCTTCCATCGAGTCTTCGGCGGGGGCCGGCACGGGCGCGCCGGCGATCACCTTTTCGGCAAACCTGCGCACTTCGGTCTCGGGCATGGCGCCCATGAAGCCATCGACTGGACGGCCGCCCGAGAAGGCGAACACGGCTGGAATCGACTGGATGCCGAGCTGGCCGGCGATCTGAGGGTTCTCGTCAATATTGATCTTGATCAGCCGGATGGCGCCGGCCTTCTCGTTGACGACCTTTTCCAGCGCCGGGGTCAGGGCGCGGCAGGGGCCACACCAGGGCGCCCAGAAATCCACCAGCACGGGGGTATCGAGCGACGCATCGATGACGTCGGCCTTAAAGGCCGCGTCGGTCGAATTCTTGATCAGCGCCCCGGCGGGCACGGCATTGGCGGCCGGAGCGGCTGCACCATTGAAAGGAGTGGACATGCAAAGGGCCTTCTGCGGCTGTGCGGTACTGTCGGAAGCGATCTTTTGCGCCCCAAAACCCCAGGCTGACAAGTCCCTGTGGAGACAAGATGTCGGCAGGTGAGATTATGGGTTGCAATCGAATGTTCGATTGGGCATATAGGCGCGCATCGCGGCAGTGCCAAGGCAGTGTCGATGAATGGAGTGCGGGTGTAGCTCAGGGGTAGAGCATAACCTTGCCAAGGTTAGGGTCGTGGGTTCGAATCCCATCGCCCGCTCCAACTACCAAGTCCTGGCAAAGGCTTGGTGACAAAGGGTCCTTCGGGACCCTTTTTGTTTTTCCGGGCGCGGAAGACGGAAGCGCTCGCCCTCCCGCGATAACCATAAAATCAAGTTCCCCACACACTCCGCTCCACCCGCGTTAAGGTTTCATAAACCATGCGCAGGAGGTTGGCGTGAGAGTTCCATCCATCGGCTTGCCGCTCGACGAGCGTCTGATCATTCGGGAAGGTTATCGCTGGGCGGAGCGGATGCTGCGCGATTATCAGGATCCGCCGACCTTCGCCGAAAATGTCGCCGCCGCATTGGCGCGCATTCGCCAGGCGATCCGCGACCTCGGTCGGACTCTTATGCGCGGGTGACGCAGATGCCCGTCAGGCGATAGCCGCGGCGGCGCGGGCGCGGGTCATTTCGGCGGTACGGGTTAGGACCCAGGCCAGCGCCAGTTGCAGCCCCAGCCCCGCGGCCAGCAGCAAGCCATCCACCAGCGGATCGTTTTCCAACGGCGCCTTGATGGCCTGCAGCACCATGGACAGCACGGTGCCGAAGGCGAAGACCGGTAGGCCCTGGCGGCCGAGCAAGCGGAACGGCGCGGTCCAGTTGGCGCTGGCGAACTGGCGGATCGCGGTGATCGAGGCCACCACATAGAACAGCGCCAGAGCGTGCGACAGGCGCGGCAGGGCCAGGAAGGTCTTGTCGAACCAGGTGAGATAAAATGGCAGTCCGGCCTTGTTCATGGCGCCGAGCATGGCCATGCCGGCGCTGCCGAACATCGGCAGCTTGACCCAGAGCAGCGCCACCACCACCCAGGCCAGCGTCAGCCCGAACAGCAGCTTGGTGCGGGGGAAGAAGCGCTTGCCCTGCTTCATCGCGGCGCCACAGAGCAGGCCGGTGACGAACAGCAATTGCCAGGATAGCGGATTGAAGAACCAGCCGCCGGCGGTGGGATAATTGGGCAGGTTGAGGCGGAACTGGCCCGCAATGGCCCATAGCGCCACCGAGGCGCCGAGCAGCAACAGCGGTCGCCGCAGCCCCACCCACAGGAATAGCGGCGTCGCCAGCAGCAGGGTGATGTAGAGCGGCAGGATGTTGAGATAACCCAATTGGTGGGTCAGCAGCGGAATGCCGATAATGGTCGCCAGCGGCTCGCTGAAAAGACGCGGTATATTGTTCTTGGTCAGAACATCATGCTGGCCGAACCACAGGGCGGCGGCGGCGAAGATGGCCAGCGACAACAGCGTGATGGTCAGGTGGATATAATAGAGGTGGCGCGAGCGGGCCCAGACCTTGGCGGTGGCCAGCCAGAACGAGCCGGTGCGAAAGCGCGGCGAATAGGCCAGCCCCGCCGCCAGGCCCGACATGAACACGAAGGCTTCGGCCGCATCGGAAAAGCCGAAATTGCGGCTGGTGAAATTTTCATACACCGTGCCGGGAACGTGATTGATGAAGATCATCACCAGCGCCAGGCCGCGGAACATGTCGAGCCGCGCATCGCGCTTGGCCGGAATGCCGTCGATATCGATGCTGGGCGTATCGGTGACCAGGTTGGTCCAGCCGGCACCCATGCGCTCCCAGGTGCGCGGGATGGCGTCAAGCATTGACTTGCTCGGCTATTCGCCGCGCCTCGACCATAATGATCGGCTCCAGCGGACCCTGGGTGCTCCAGGCCGCCATGATATTGTGATGCTCGGTGATAACGGCTGACGGCGTCTGCTCGGACGCAGTCAGGAAGAACCACGGCGCCCGCTTGCCGGTCGCCACGCGCGAGCTGACCGAGATCAGCACCGGCGCGAACACCGCCGGCAGCATGGCGGGCGCGACCCAGAGCGCGATCTTGGGCGCAAACACCAGCGTCGCCAGCATGGTGACGGCGCCGATCAGCATGATCCACCAGCTATTGGCAAAAGAATCGCGCAGATCGAGGTGATTTTCCGAGCGTTGCGTAGCGGGCCATCCGCCATCGAGGCCGAGCAGCACCTGCATGACGGCGCGGCTCTGCAGCATCAGCAGGATGGGTGCCAGAAGCGTGGAAAAGATGATTTCCAGCAGCACCGAGAAGCCGGCCCGCAGCGTGCCGCCGAAGCGGCGATTTTCACGGTCAAAGACGCCGCGGATCAGGATCAGCACCTTGGGCAGCACCAGCAGCAGCGCCACGCCGGCGGCCAGCGACCAGACGCCGTCGATGAACAATTCCGAAGCCGGGCGCGCTGCCGGCTCGGGCATCATGGCGGCGAGGATACTGACACCCATCAGCACCAGCCAGAGCGGGGAGGCCAGATAGGCCATGATGCCCTGCAAGAAGATGAAGCGGCTCCATAGTCGCAGGCCGGGCGCGAACATCAGGCGGCGATGCTGCAAATTGCCCTGGCACCAGCGGCGATCGCGCTTGGCGTATTCGACCAGATTTTCCGGGCCTTCCTCGAACGAGCCGCCGAGGAAGGGATCGAGATGCACCTTCCAGCCGCCGCGCGCCAAAAGCGCCGCCTCGACGTAATCGTGGCTGAGGATATGGCCGCCATAGGGTGGCTTGCCCGAGAGCACCGGCAGGCCGCAATTGGCGGCGAAGGCCGAGACGCGCACGATGGCATTGTGACCCCAATAGGGCCCCTCATTGCCCTGCAACACCGAGGCGCCGCGCGAAAAGGCCGGCGACAGGTAGGCCGAGGAGAACTGCATCGAGCGGCCAAAAAAGGAGCGCGCATTGATGATCCTGGGCAGGGTCTGGAGCAGCCCCAGGTCCGGATCGGCATCCATGCGGCGCGCCATCTCGCCGATAGTGGCGCCTTCCATCAGGCTGTCGGCATCCAGGATCAGCATGTAATCGTAGGCGCCGCCGGAACTCGTGACGAAATCCTCGATATTGCCGGCCTTCTTGCCGATATTCTGCTCGCGGCGGCGGTAGAAAATGCGCCCGGCGCTATCGGGCTCGGCCACCAGTTGCTGAAACCAGACGGCTTCCATGGCCGCCACTTCCAGCGCCGTGGTGTCGCTCAGGATGGCGATGTGAAAGCGATCGTGAATGCCCAGGGTGCGCAGGCTGCGGTTCATCGCCGCGACGCGCGCGAAGGTGACCAGCGGATCCTCGTTATAAATGGGCACCAGAATGGCGGTCAGGCCGCGCGGCGTTTGCTGCGCATCGAAGGATGGCGCGCGATGACGCACGAACAGGCCGATAATGCCGGCAGCGCCGCCCCAGACCAGCCAGAAGCCGGACAGCACGACGAGCGCGGTGCGCAGCACATCGAGCGGCGAAATGCCGCCGGTGCTGGAAAAACCGAGAAACACATAGCCGCCCAGCAAACTGAGCACGGCGGCCGCGCCAAGGGCGCCAGTGCGTGTCAAAGCGGCCCGCATCATGGCGTGCCCCAGGCGTCAGTCATGGCAAAAACAGCGTACGTCACAGCCAGGGCAGTACTGCCAGCATGTTGCGCAGGGTCGCCATCATCGTATGGCGCCGCTCAAGCCGCTGCTTGGGCATGGACATGGGGGCGTTCGGTAGGGCGTTGGCAAAAATCAGGTCCGTGTCGTATTTCATACTTCCGCTCTCCACTGGTAGAGCCAGGTTTCTGTCAATTGCTTGCCGCCCCCGACAAGATAAGCCTTGAGTTCCATGGGCGCCGGTTCGCCGGACGCTTCCACATCGATCACCAGACGCCAGACGCCGTTGGCGGCGATCTTGGATACGGTGGATGTTTTGATGGTGCCACTGGACACGTTTGCGAGAACGTCCGGTGGCGTCTCGGGGTTCCAGCTCTCCAATTCGCCGCCTTTAAAGTCGACCACGAATTTGCGCAAATTGTGGGCATTGGTGACGCCCGAGACGCCACCGGCGCCCGCACGGGTCTCCACCACATAGGCCAGCGCCTTACCATCGGGCACCAGATTGCCCCAGAGCAGCTTGTAGCGGTATTCACGCTCCTGCCCGGCCTTGACCGGATCGGCCGGAACCCAGAAGGCAACGATATTGTCGTCGACCTCGAGTGTGGACGGTACTTCGATCAGCCGGATATTGCCCTGGCCCCAATCGCCGACCGGCTCGACCCGCGCGGATGGGCGCAATTCGTAATGCGCGCCGGCATCCTGATAGGTCTCGAAATCGCGGCCGCGCTGATCGAGCCCGAAGGCGCGCGGATTGTTTTCCCAGAAGTAGGAGTCGCCACGCGCCGCGACATTGTCGAGCGCACGCCACATGGTCTCGCCGGTTTCGCGGGTGATCGACAGGCCGTTGGTGTCGTGCACCTGGGGCCGGTAATCGTCGAAATGGTTGCGGTTGGTTTCGGCATAAAGGAACATCGAGGTCAGCGGGGCGACGCCGAGCTGTTCCACGTCGTTGCGGAAGAACAGGCGCGCGGTCACATCCATGATGGTGGCCTGCTGGCCGTCATTGGCGGGGGTGATCTCGAAGCGATAGGCGCCGGTGACGCTCTGGCTGTCGAGCGCCGCATACAGCACCAGGGGCGCGCCGGCGATAGGACGCTCCAGATAGAATTCGGAAAAACGCGGAAATTCCTCGGGGCCTTCGAGCCAGGAATTCAGCAGCAGGCCGCGGGCGCTCTGGCCATAGAGATTGTCGCGGCCCAAAGCGCGGAAATAGCTCGCGCCGAGGAACGAGACCAGCTCGTCGACCTTGTCGGGCGTATTGAGCGGATAGTTGAGGCGGAAGCCGGCGACACCGGGGAAATCCACCTTGGCGGCTTCGGCGCCCAGCGCGGTATCATGATATTCAAAATCGGCCGACGCGAAGCTGAATGGCGTGGCTTTGCCGTCAGCCAGTTCATAAAGCTTGATCGGCTCGGGGAACAGCCAGCCGAGATGGAAGGCCTGCACCTGGAAGCCGGCATTGAGGTCCGCCCATTTGCCGCGACCTGGCCGATACTGGATTTTCCGATAGGCGTCATAGTCCAGCCCGGCGAACAATTCGGGCATCTTGAATGCCGCATGTTCATAGGGCCCGGCGGCCGTGTCGCGCATGCGCGCGCTCAAATCATCGAAGCTGAAAGCAAAGCTTTCTGGCGCCTCGGACTGGGCAAAACCGGGAACGGTCAGCGCCGTAGTCGAGAGCAAGGCGATGCTGGCACCGATGCCTTGCAGGACAAGACGGCGGCTGGGACGTGGAACGGGGACGGGATGGGTCAAACTAATTACTCAAGACCTGACGCGGCTTACCTTTTTCGGCAAAATGGCAACGCGGCAATGGGGTAAAAGTTGTTGCATGGGAGCCATGCAAATTGTGAAGGGCAGCCAATCGCTCCAATTGTCTTGAACCGGGAACGCCCAGCCCTAACAAAATCGATTGCAGACCCTATTCACGGGCCCGTGATTCACCTTTTGGCAACAATATGCGGCGGGAAAACGGCGCCAAGCCGGGTGCGACAAAAGAGCGCCGGCTGGAAGCGGGCGCTTTTTTGAAGGCTCATCGATGCGAAGGCAGGGAGATTAGGCAAGCAGATTGGGAAGGCAGTTAGGCAGGCACCGAGGAAGGCAGGCTAAGTCGTTCAGCCCGGACTTGACCCATCCCCACCCACCGGCCTTCCCGCGGACTTGATCCGCGGGCCTCCATCAGCCTGGCACAAGCGGTCAATGGCCCGCGGGTCAAGCCCGCGGGAAGACCGGTGAGGAGGAGAGCCAGTGCCTCCCGCTTAGATCGCAGTCCCCGCCGCGTTGAACAGATGAATGCGGGCCGGATCGATAAAGGCGGTGACCGAGGAGCCCAGAGCCACCTCGCGCTGGCCTTCGAGCACAATGGTCATGGTCTGCCCATCGGCTGTCGTCGTATAAAGCAGCGTCTGGCCGCCCAGGTTCTCCACTAGGTCGACCTTCACGTCGGCCAGCTTGATGCCCTGGCCCTGGGTGATGGTGATGTGCTCAGGGCGGACGCCGAACGTAACGCCATCGCCAGCAGTCGCTGCCACGGCGCGCGGCAGGGTCAGGTTATCGCCCGCAGTCTTGAGCCGGCTCGACGTGCCGTCGACGCCTTCGATGGTGGCGGTGAGGAAGTTCATCTTGGGCGAGCCGATGAAGCCGGCGACGAACAGGTTCTTGGGATTGTTGTAGAGCTCGAGCGGCGCGCCGGCCTGCTCGATCACCCCTGCCCGCAGCACCACGATCTTGTCGGCCATGGTCATGGCTTCGACCTGGTCGTGGGTCACGTAGATCATCGTGGCTTTGAGTTCTTTGTGCAGGCGCAACAGCTCCAGGCGCATCTGCACCCGCAGGGCGGCGTCGAGGTTGGACAGTGGCTCGTCGAACAGGAAGATCTTCGGATTGCGCACGATGGCCCGGCCGATGGCCACGCGCTGACGCTGACCGCCGGACAACTGTTTCGGTTTACGTTCGAGCATCGGCCCGAGTTCGAGGATGCGCGCCGCTTCGCCGACTTTCTTCTCGACTTCGGCTTTCGGTACGCCAGCCAGATCGAGGGCAAACGACATGTTTTTGCGCACACTCATGTGTGGGTACAGGGCGTAGGTCTGGAACACCATCGCCAGGTCGCGCTTGGCCGGGCTGACTTCGGTGATGTCGCGGCCATCGAGTTCGATGGTGCCGCCGCTGACTTCTTCCAGCCCGGCAATCAGGCGCAGCAACGTGGATTTGCCGCAGCCCGACGGGCCGACGAACACCACGAACTCGCGGTCGTTCACTTCCAGGTCGATGCCTTTGATGATGGAAAAGCCTTCGAAGCCTTTTTGCAGATTCTTGATTTTCAGGTTGGCCATGATGGTGGGCCTCCGTTTGTCGTTATTCAGTTGGGCGCGCCTTTAAGATCAAAAGATCGCAGGCTGCGCCAGCTCCTACAGGGGGATCACATTGGCCAGGCGCTCTTTGTAGGAGCTGCCGAAGGCTGCGATCTTTTGATTCATTTCACGGCGCCGAACGACAGGCCGCGGACCAATTGTTTCTGGCTGATCCAGCCGAAGATCAGGATCGGCGCGCAGGCCAGCGTCGACACCGCCGACAACTTAGCCCAGAACAGACCTTCGGGACTTGAGTAGGAGGCGATCAATGCGGTCAACGGCGCGGCTTTCGACGAAGTCAGGTTCAAGGACCAGAACGCCTCGTTCCAGCACAGGATCAGCGACAACAGCACCGTGGAAGCCAGACCGCCCTTGGCTATCGGCAACAGCACCCGGACCATTTCCTGCCACAGCGTGGCACCGTCGAGGCGCGCGGCTTCGAGGATGTCCTTGGGGATGTCTTTGAAGTAGGTGTAAATCATCCAGACCACGATCGGCAGGTTGATCAGCGTGTAGATCACGATCAGCGCGATACGCGTATCGAGCAGGCCAAAGCTCTTGGCCAGCAGGTAAATCGGCATCAGCACGCCCACCGGCGGCAGCATCTTGGTGGAGAGCATCCACAGCAACGTGCCTTTGGTGCGCTTGGTTTCGTAGAACGCCATCGAGTAGGCCGCCGGCACCGCGATCAGCAGGCACAGCGCTGTAGCGCTGAACGAAATCACCACCGAGTTCCAGGCGAAGCTGAAGTAATCGCTGCGCTCGTTGATGTGCAGGTAGTTCTCCAGCGTGGGCGTGAAGAGGAACTGCGGCGGCGTGGCGAACGCATCGATTTCGGTTTTGAAACTGGTCATCACCATCCAGAAGATCGGGAAGAAGATCAGGATCGCGATGGCCCAGGCCAGGGTGCCGAGCAGCAGGCTTTGCAGACGGCGGGATTGTTGAAGGGTCATGGCGCAGGCCTCAGGCTTTGTCTGTCAGGTTTTTGCCGATCATGCGCACCAGCACGATGGCTGCGATGTTGGCGATCACCACCGCGATCAAGCCACCGGCGGACGCCATGCCGACGTCGAACTGCACCAGCGCCTGGTTGTAGATCAGGTAGGCGAGGTTGGTCGAGGCGTAGCCGGGGCCGCCGTTGGTGGTGGTGAAGATTTCGGCGAACACCGAGAGCAGGAAGATCGTTTCGATCATCACCACCACGGCAATCGGACGTGCCAGGTGCGGCAGGGTCAGGTGCCAGAAGATCGCGATGGCGCCGGCACCGTCGAGGCGGGCGGCTTCCTTCTGTTCCTGGTCGAGGGACTGCATGGCGGTCATCAGCAGCAGGATCGCGAAGGGCAGCCACTGCCAGGACACGATGATAATGATCGACAGCATCGGGAAGTGCGCCAGCCAGTCCACCGGCTGCGCACCGAACAGCCGCCAGAGCGCGGCGAGAATCCC
>NZ_JAQGJM010000014.1 GCF_028290625.1 Devosia sp. | reverse complement strand
CGGATTGCGCTTGTGCGGCATGGCCGACGAACCCTTCTGGCCAGGCGAGAAGAATTCCTCCACTTCCAGCACTTCGGTGCGCTGTAGGTGGCGGACTTCGGTGGCGAGGCGCTCGACCGAGGAGGCGATGACGCCGAGGGTGGCGAAGAACATGGCGTGGCGATCGCGCGGGATAACCTGGGTCGAGACCGGCTCTACCGCGAGGCCCAGCTTTTCAGCGACGTATTCCTCAACCGACGGATCGATGTTGGCAAAGCTGCCGATGGCGCCGGAAATGGCGGCGGTGGCGATTTCGGCGCGGGCATTGACCAGCCGGGTGCGGGCGCGAGCGAACTCGGCATAGGCCTCGGCCAGCTTGACGCCGAAGGTCGTCGGCTCGGCGTGGATGCCGTGGCTGCGGCCGATGGTGATGGTGTTCTTGTGCTCGAAGGCGCGGCGCTTGAGCGCGGCGAGCAGGGCATCGATATCGGCCAACATCAGGTCGGCGGCGCGGGCGAGCTGGACCGACAACGTGGTATCGAGCACGTCGGACGAGGTCATGCCCTGGTGCACGAAGCGGGCTTCGGGGCCGACGATTTCGGACAAGTGCGTGAGGAAGGCGATGACGTCGTGTTTGGTGGTGCGCTCGATCTCGTCGATGCGCGCGACATCGAAGTGATAATCGCCGAACTCGGCCTTGCGGGCGTTCATCACGTCCCAGATTTTCTGGGCGGACTCGGTAGGGACAACGCCCAGCTCGGCCAGCTTGGTGGTGGCGTGGGCCTCGATCTCGAACCAGATGGCGAAGCGGGTTTCAGCCGACCAGATGGCCACCATTTCGGGGCGGGAATAGCGCGGAATCATGGGCTTAGGCCTTGTGGTTCAGAATTTGAGTCAGGCGGTGACAGTCGAGGCGGCAGTGCGGATAGCGACGATGCGGGTGGCATAGGTGGAGACGTCGTTGCCGCCCAGAATGGCGGTGCCAGCGACGAAGATATTGATGCCAGCGGCGGCGAGGGCGCCGGCATTGTCGGCGCTGACGCCGCCATCAACTTCGAGATCGATGGGGCGGCTGCCGATCAGCGCATTGGCCTGGCGGATTTTTTCCATGGCGTGGGGAATGAAGGTCTGGCCACCAAAGCCGGGATTGATGCTCATGACGAGCAGCAGATCGATATCGTCGAGGATGTGCTCGACCGCCGAAAGCGGCGTGGCCGGATTGATGGCGACGCCAGCGCGCTTGCCCTCGGCCTTGATGGCCTGGAGGGAGCGCTGCAAATGCGGACCGGCCTCGGCATGGACGGTGATGCTATCGGCGCCGGCCTTGGCGAAGGCGGCGATATAGGGATCAACCGGGGCGATCATCAGGTGGACGTCGAAGACCTTGGTGGTCAGCTTGCGGATCGACTGCATGACCATGGGGCCGAAGCTGATATTGGGGACGAAATGGCCGTCCATGATATCGACGTGGAAATAATCGGCGCCGGCAGCGTCGAGCGCCCGCACTTCCTCGCCCAGGCGGGAGAAATCGGCAGACAGGATCGAGGGGGCGATGCGGATCGGTCTTGTGGTCATCGGGCCCTCACTGGCGGGAAATGGGCACCGGGCGGACCGGGCCTTCGCTGCCCCTGCCATAACGCCAAGTGTGTGCATTCGCAACTGGAAGGCGGCTAACCGGCTTGAGCGGCGAAGGCTTCACAAACCGGCGATGCGACGGGAGCGCGCATTGCTTTGTGGGTGGCAGGGGATACATAGGGCGGGCAATTGCGGGGAGCGTCGCGTTGGAGTTTTCGCTGATTACCGTGTTCGGGGCCGGGGTGTTGAGTTTTCTCAGCCCCTGCGTGCTGCCGCTGGTGCCGCCATATCTGACCTATATGAGCGGGGCGAGCTTCGACCAATTGCGTACCGAAGGCGCGAGCGCCGGCGCGTTGCAGCGCAAGGTGATGGTCACTTCGCTGTTCTTCATTTTGGGTTTCGGCGTGGTGTTCGTGACGCTAGGCGCGACGGCGACGGCGTTCGGGCAGGCGTTCCGGCAGTTGCTGCCAATCCTGACGCCGATTGCCGGGCTGATGATCATCGCGATGGGTCTGCATTTTCTCGGCGTGTTCCGGATTGCGCTGCTGGACCGGCAGATTCGGCATAATGGGCCGGGCGTGGCTAGCGGGCCACTGGGCGGGTTCCTGCTGGGGCTCGCTTTCGCCATCGGCTGGACGCCGTGCATCGGGCCGGTGCTGGCGGCGGTTTTGTCGGTGGCAGCGAGCAAGAACACCGCGCTGGAAGGCGCGTCGCTGCTGGGGGTCTATTCGCTGGGGCTGGGCGTGCCGTTCTTTCTGGCCGGCATCGCCATCGGACCATTCCTGACGTTCTTCAACACCTTCAAGCGGCATTTGCGGACCGTCGAGCGCGTGATGGGCGCGCTGCTGGTGGTGGCCGGACTGTTGTTCCTCACGGGCAATTTCAGCCGGATGTCGTACTGGTTTCAGGAGACGTTTCCGGTGCTCCAGAGTTTTGGGTAGGAGTGCTGGCAACAGCGAGCTGCCAGTTTTCCCCCGTCGCTTTCCATACCACCGGTCTTCCCGCGGGCTTGACCCGCGGGCCATTGGCCGCTTGTGCCGTGCTGATAGTGGCCCGCGGGTCAAGCCCGCGGGAAGGTCGGTGGGTGGGGTTGGATCAAGCTAAAGCTGAAGCCAGAACCAAAACGGTGGCAGGGGCAAGCTGCCGGCCGAACGTCCTAAAGCAGCTTTAGCCCCCGCAATGACGCATGCCCAGATTTGCCGATGATGATGTGATCGTGCAGCGTGATGCCAAGGGGCTTGGCGATGTCCGTAATTTCGCGGGTCATGCGCACGTCGGCCGAGGACGGGGCAGGGTCACCGGAGGGGTGATTGTGCACCAGGATCAAGGCCGTGGCGGAATGTTCTAACGCCCGCTTGATGACTTCGCGGGGGTAAACCGGGGTATGGTCGACGGTGCCGGTCTGTTGCACCTCGTCGGCAATCAGGCGGTTCTTCTTGTCGAGGAAGAGAATGCGGAACTGCTCGATGCTCTCGTAGGCCATCTGGGCGCGGCAGTAGTCGATCAGTTCGGACCAGGACGACAGCAGCGGCTTTTCCAGTTTGATGCGGTCGCGGCCGAAACGGACGGCGACAGACTGGATCACCTTGATGTGCGCCACCGACGTATCGCCCAGGCCATCGATCTTGGCCAGGCGCTCGGGGGCGGCGGAGAAGACGCCGGAGAACGAGCCGAATTCCTTGAGCAGGGCCTTGGCGAGCTTCTTGGTATCACGGCGCGGCACGACCAGCTGAAGCGCCAGCTCCAGCAGTTCATAATCCTCGAAAGCGTCGCCGCCCAGCTTGAGGAAGCGCTCGCGCACGCGCTGCCGGTGGCCGGCATTGTCGACCTCCGGCTTGGGGGATACATCGGAAATGGGATTGAAGGGGCTCTCGCCCAGGCTGCCCGGCGGCGTCTCCGGACCGGGCGCCATCAGGCGGCTTTCGCCGGCTGCATCGGGTTGAAAATGCCCCCCGGCGACAGGGTGAAAACCTCGTGGCCGGTTTCGGTGATGCCGATGGAATGCTCGCACTGGGCCGAGAGCGTGCGGTCGCGGGTCACGGCGGTCCAGCCGTCGGAGAGGATTTTGACGTGCGGCCGGCCCAGATTGATCATCGGCTCGATGGTGAAGATCATGCCGGGGCGGAGCGGCACGCCGGTGCCGGGGGTGCCGAAATGCATGATATTGGGCTCGTCGTGGAACAGCTTGCCCACGCCATGGCCAACGAAATCGCGGACCACGCTGGTGCGTTCGCCCTCCGCATAGGTCTGGATGGCGGCGCCGATATCGCCGGTGGTGTTGCCGGGAACGGCGGCGGCAAGGCCGGCCGCGAGGCTTTCATAGGTGACTTCGATCAGCCGCTCGGCCTTGCGGGTGATTTCGCCGACCGGATACATGCGGCTGCTGTCGCCATGCCAGCCATCGACCACCAGGGTCAGGTCGATATTGACGATGTCGCCTTCGCGCAGCGGGCGATCGTCTGGAATGCCGTGGCAGACGACGTGGTTGATCGACGTGCAGAGCGAGTGGCGGTAGCCCTTGTAGAACACCGTCGCCGGGACGGCGCCGTGATCGCGGGCGAATTCATAGGCAATCTTGTCGATGGTGGCGGTGGGCACGCCGGGCTCGACGAAGGGGGTCAGCACGTCGAGCGCCAATGCGGTCAGTGCGCCAGCCTTGCGCATGCCGGCAAAGCCTTCCTCGCCATGCAGCGGGATGACGCCGGCGGTGCGGCGGGCTTTGGCGGGGGCTTCGACATAGGTGATCATGGCAGACTCCGGAGCGGCAAAGCCAAAGGTAATCGCTGCGCGCGGCGATTGAAAGAGCCTGGGCAGGCACATGTCCTTGAATGCAGGCTCTAAAATCGGCGTGCCTTGCTTGACGGCGCGGGTTGGCGCGGGCATCCATTGGGCACCTCCTCAAAACGGCAACATCATGACCTCCTCCCCATCGGTTACCGCGGGCCTGCTCGTTATCGGCGATGAAATCCTGTCCGGGCGCACCAAGGACGTGAACATCGGTGCGACGGCCGATTTCTGCACCGATCTGGGGATCGAGCTCAAGGAAGTGCGGGTGGTGTCGGACGAGACCGACGACATCATCGCGGCGGTCAACGCGCTGCGCGAGCGCTATACCTATGTGTTCACCACCGGCGGCATCGGGCCGACGCATGACGACATCACCGCCGACGCCATCGCCAAGGCGTTCGGCGTGGCGCTGCCGATCAATGCGCAGGCGCGGGCCATGCTGGAGGCGCGCTGGAAAGAGACCGGCACCGAGGTCAACGAGGCGCGGCTGCGCATGGCGCGCATTCCCGAGGGCGCGGACCTGATCGTCAATTCGGTGAGCGCGGCGCCGGGTTTCCGGATCGGCAATGTGCATGTGATGGCCGGGGTGCCGGTGATCATGCGTGCCATGCTGGAGGCGCTGGCGCCGACATTGCAGGGCGGCAAGAAAGTATTGTCGATCACCGTCAAGGCGGCGGTGGGCGAGGGCACGGTCGGCGGGCCGCTGGGCGAATTGCAGAACCAGTATCCGGACGTGAAGATGGGCAGCTATCCGCAGATGGGCAAAGGCCGCCTGATGACCGAGCTGGTGCTGCGCTCGTCCGATGCGGTGCGGCTGGAGGAAGCGGCCGGGAAAGTGCGCGCCATGGTGGCGGCAGCGCATGAAAAGGCGGGGATTGCACCGCCCGAAGAGTAAGCATTTGGCGGCGGGCGTTGAGTTTGCTATGAGCCGTTCTTCGCCGGTGGGGGCGACTGCAGGAGACACGAGCGTGAACAATCCGAACCAGAAGTCGTTTCCGGTCAGCTGGGACCAGTTCCACCGCGATAGCCGGGCCTTGGCATGGCGGCTGACGGGGATGGGCTCGTTCGATGCCGTGGTGGCGATTGCCCGCGGCGGGCTGGTGCCGGCAGCCATCGTGGCGCGCGAACTCAATATCCGCACCGTCGAAACCGTGGCGGTCAAAAGCTACGACCATCAGAGCCAAAGCGGCATTCAGGTGCTCAAGCCGATCAGCCAGCCGATCCTCGACCTCGCCAAAAAGGGCGGCAAGATCCTGATCGTGGACGATCTCGTCGACACCGGCTCGACGGCCCGTGCCGTGCGCGAAATGCTGCCGGGCGCCCATTTTGCCACGGTCTATGCCAAGCCGATGGGGCGCGAGCTGGTGGATACATTCATCACCGAAGTCAGCCAGGACACCTGGATTTTCTTCCCGTGGGATTTGGACGTGGCGTACGCGGCCCCGATCGGTGGCGGCACCGACTAGGGTTCGGAAACTAATCCCACGCCGAAAGCGTGAACGCTTCCGTTCACGCTCTCTGTCGCCCACGGGGACGGCTAGATTCCTGGGATTCGTTAGTGCGCTGCTCGCCACGTCTAGAACGGGCGGGCAGCGGGCCGTCGGCTTTGCGAGCACAGTTTGCCAAGCGGCTCCCATTTCACCACGCAGGCCCACGTGGTGTACGTTCCAGATGCTATTCTGTTGTGCAGGCGACTTCCCCCTGCCGCTTATAATCGGCTTGGAAAGTGGGAATGCTGCCCTCACGGCCGCTTAAGTCCATATCGTCGGACCCCAGGGCCAGATACAGATAGGGCGTCTCATTTTCGGTCGTGACAAGACCAAGTTCCAGTTTCTTCTTGGCCTTTCCCCACCTGCCATGGCCAATTAGCTCTTCATCGGCCGTATCGGTGGTTAAAAATCGAAAGAGAACTTTACCGCACGAATTATCGTCGGCAACAGAAACGCCGCATAGATCTTGGCCACACGGGGAAAAATCGATTGTCTTATAGAGAATGCCTTTGGATGAATAAGCGGGCTTTTTATCGCTGACAGTCCAGCGGCCATAATATTGGTCGGTTGTTGCTGCATGTGCCAAGTTTCCGCTCAAGCAGAGGGCTAAGCCGACGGTAAGGGCTCTAATAATGTGGATGCGATGAGCCATCATGAACTCCGATTTGGATAAAGTTAGCCCGCGGATTGTGGCCGTTTGGCGATGGCTAATGCTAGCGCCTCTCGGTGTTTTTGTCATGTATGTTGCGGTACGCGGAATTTTTGAGAGTTTCGACAATGAGGGCTTTCCCGAAGCACTGGCGGTAAAACTAGAGCTCCTGCCGATTATTTTTCCCGTTCACATGGTGACAGGCGGGTTGGCGCTATTGCTGGTGCCGGTGGTTTTGTATTTGCGCGGCACGAGATGGCACCGTTTATTGGGGCGCATCGCGGCGATAGACATTCTTATCGCTGGTATCACCGCTATCCCAGTTGCCGTGATAATGCCGGTGACGAGCATTTCGGCGGCGGGGTTTGTGGCCCAGGGCATCACATGGATAGTGCTGCTGGGCCTAGGCATTTGGAATATCAGGTGTGGGCGTGTTGCTTCTCACCGCGCCTGTATGTTGATGTTGGCGGCGGTTACATCGGGGGCGCTGTTCTTTCGGGTTTATCTTGGCTTGTGGAAAGTGTTTGGCGCGTCAAAATATTTTGAGGCGTTTTATGCGCTTGATGCTTGGATAGCTTGGGGCTTGCCGCTTATCGGGATGGCAATTTGGCTGCATCTTTGTGCACCTCGCCGCCTATCCGCATGACTATCGAGGAGAAGGGCGCTCCTCCGCAAATGTCCTTGATGGGGTGGATTGCGGACTGTCCGGTTCTGGCATCCTGCCTGGGCCGACGCAGGGCTAGGGACCATCGGCACCATAAATCATCTCACGGCGAGGTTTCTTCGTCACGCTCCTTGCACTGATGCAGCGCCCGGACCATCGTGCTCGCATGAGCGAACTCATTTTCAGATACAGGCATGATCCCAGCTTCTTCGACAAGGACGCTGCTCCCGACGACTTTGGATATCTGACGATGTCGGTAACGACAGAGCGGTTCTCTGGCTGCGGCTCCTTCTGGGTTCAATGGCAAGACGTAGTCGAGTTCGGGCAGAGCCTTGCGACATTTCCCATACAGCTCGAGGCCCCCTTGGGCGGCAAATGGGGCGTCATGGATCAGGAGGGTGACAACCTCGCATTGGCAGTGCAGATAAAGCCCGCTAATTCGACTGGCGATCTACTTGTGACAGTAGAAATTGGCGAACTCCAACATAACGGCGACCGCGCCCGAATATCGTTCCTGACGAACTATCCGGACATTGAGAGATTTGCTCGGTCCCTTGCCCGTTTGATGGACGGTAAGATCGAGCAAGCAGTGTTGACCGGACAGTAACTTCCAATGTCCGCTTTTGGTTAGCAACCTCATTCGTTGTTCCGGCCGATATGGGGTCGAAAACAACTTTGCGCAGGTCCGATACGAAGCAGCGCCCCGGGTTTACAGTGGAAGTAACATTCATCCGCCGTTCAACCGAACCAATCTAGGCGGGAAGCTTCACCCGGATTGGAATGCCCATGTCTTCGATTCTTCTACTGCGCCTAACCTCCGTGACGTGGGGTCTGCTTTCCCTCTTGCTGGCCTTCATGCTCTTCACCGGTCTCTCGATGCTCGGTTTTCCAGATGGCTACATATCGCCATATGACACCGCAACCAGACAACTTCAGGAGGTCTTGGCTTGGCTCGTTGTAGCCCAAGGCGCGTACTTCCTGTTGATCGGGGTGGTTGCCAAGTGCCTGCGCCCGGCTGGTCTGTTACTACAAATTCTCGTCACCGGGACGCTTGTTTTCGTGCCGATAAATGTCGTGGAGTCCTGTCCCCGATGGGATAGTTGCACCAGCGCCTATCAGGCAATAACAGGCAATTTTATGGATGACGGGACTGGGGGTTAGCACTCGCTTGAAGGGTAGTGGATCTGCTAGCCCCGCTGATCTCGAAAAACTCGCTATCGCAGGTGCGCTTTCAGTCTTCCCCTGCCGACCTCTCAAATGGCCGAAATGGGGTCGGTAGCGGACGAGCGCATTATGACAAAATCGGCTGTACCCACTCAGTTCGGTACCTTTTCTCGAACTCTGTGAGCACCATTTCCAGTGTTGCCTCGAAAGCGCCTCGATCGAACATCGTCGATTTAGGCTCATGGATATAGCGCCAATCGGTAAACGCATCTTTGTGCTGATACAGCACGTGACGAATGCTGTAGTCGCTGTAAAAGCCGCTGGGATAGTACGGGGCTACGGATCTCTTAAACTCGGCGTCGAGCTTCTCCTGACTTTCGGGCTTAAGCTTGTCAAACAGCTTAGCGAGGTCGTGTGATTTGGCGACTTTCGGATCATCGAAGTCAAAAACGAACCAGGCTTTGAGTGCCAACTCCATCGAAAGCGCCAGAAGCATCGGTTCAACGCCCATATCTCTCATGTCGCGCCAGGCTTCACGCTCCGCCAACTCTCGGTCGGGAAAGCTCTGAGTCTTTCGCAATACCGCCCTTGCTGTGTCTCCAATCCTAATGGCTGTCGTTAAACGAGCACTCATTCCTGGCCCCTGAATTGATGTGGACTGACTCTGGAAGCCAAGGGAAGCCATGGCAAGAACGCAATCGGCAAGACCGTGGCCGGAGCGCCCCAAGCTTATGATGTCGCCCACTGAGACGATAGTTCGCTATCAGTTGGACCCAGAAAGTCGATGGATGACCAACGTGGGGTCGGAAACGGACCTATTGCGAGCGGCTCGATTGAATGCAGGGGGCGTGGTCAGGTCATGGCTGGAGCGGGTGGAGGCATTCGGCTCTCTTTGCTGAGAACTTATCCCCGCACCTTGCTCCCCGATTATCATACCCCCATTCCCGCCGCTCACGTGGCACCGACGAAGTGCTGGGCGGGGAGCTGGCTGCATGGGGTCGCCCAGGCACGAGCGTGATGCTGACAACCGGCCGGACGTAATCGTCCAACCCGAAAGGGCGGCCGCTCGATGTGCGCGCGGGAAACCCAGATCGTGTGAAGCGGCTTTCGCCTCTTCAACTAACCAATTGGGGCGCAAGCCCTCGGGGCGAAAGCCGCTTTACACCGTGTCTCCGCGACGCCGCAAGGCCGGGCGGCGCGTTCTGCTGTCCGAACCGCCGAAGACGTTGGCAGGCGACGGGAGGCATGCTAAGCGCCACTGCGCTGCGGGCGTGGTGGAATGGTAGACACACAGGACTTAAAATCCTGAGGGGGTATCCCCGTGCGGGTTCGAGTCCCGCCGCCCGCACCAGATTTCGGCCTGTGCGTCAGGCCCGCCCACTCAGCACCGCGAACCGCCAGGCTTTGAACGTGCAGTCGACCTGGCTGAGGCCGGCGGCGCGCATCCAGAGGAGTTGGTCTTCGACGGAGGCGCAGCGGTCATGGGACATGCGCTCATGGGCCTTGGCGATTTCGGCTTCGGGGACTCCGGCGGCTTTGATCTGGTCGAGCCAGATACGGGCGTAGCGGTTCTGGGTGACGGGATCGCGGGCGATGACTTGCTCGGCGTTGACGAACAGGCCGCCGGGACGCAGGGCGGCGCGGATGCGGGCGAAGAGGCCGCGTTTGTCGTCGTCGGCGAGATGGTGGATCGCGAGGGCGGAGATGATCAGGTCCCAGGGGCCGGCGAGATCGGCACTGGCCATGTCGGCAATGCCGTAGGTGATGGCCGGATTGTGGGCGAAGCGCTGGCGGGCCTGGTCCAGCATCTTGTCGGAGGCATCGACGAGGTGGATTTGGGCGTGGGGGTGGCGGGTGAGGACCATGGCGGAGAACAGGCCGGTGCCGGCGCCCAGATCGAGCACGCGCAGGGTTTGCGGCGGTTGCCACTCGTCGATCAGGTCGAGCGCGGTGCCGTAGAACATGTCGAAGCAGGGGATGAGGCCGCGGCGGATGGCGTCGTAGCCGGCGGCGTCGCGATTGAAGGCGGGGGCGGAGGAAACGTTCAGATCGGCCATGATGGGTTCCGGCTTGCCATATCTGCCAAAAGGCATGGCGCGATTTAGGGCGGAATCGGGTCGGGCGTCGATGGCCGTTGCGTTGGAACAGGCGTTGGTCGCGGCGATTGACCGGGCAAAGCGCGGCGTGCCATGACCGTGGCAGGGCTGTTGGGGATTTGGATGATGGCGCAAGAGCTTAAATATCGGCTGGGTGGCGCGGTGCTGCTGGCGGTGGGGCTGGGCGTAGCGTGGTTTTTCCTGTTGGGGCCGTTGCAGGAAGCGCAAAGCGGGGCGCCGGAGGTGAGCTATCAGCTCAAGGCGTTCGTGCTGGTGCCGCTGTGCGTGGTGTTCGGCTTGGGCTTTCTCGTCGCCGGGTCGCGGCTGGAATACCGGACGGCGGACCACAAGAATTTCACCGTCGTTGGATGGGTGCTGTTCATTGTTGCGGCGGCGTTGACGGCGGCGGGGTATTTCTGGTTCCAGCAGCAGTTTGCGGCGCTGGGCTATGTCTGAGGAGCGCGGCATGATCGAGCGGATCGAAACGGGAATTGCGCCATCGTCGTCGCCGGTGAACGACGCCATTCGAGCCGGCAAGCAGGTTTGGCTGGTGGCGATCGCGGAGGACCCGGTGACGGGCGATATCGTTGACGGCGATATCGGTGTGCAGACGCGGCGGACGGTTCAGAACCTCGATATTGCCATTCGGGCGGCGGGCGGAACGCTGGCCAATATCGTGCAGGTGCAGGTGTTTTTGATCGACAAGGCGGATGCGAAGGGGATGAACGCGGTTTATGCCGAATTCTTCAAGCCGCCTTATCCTGTGCGGGCGACGGTGGTGGTCAAGGAACTTTTGGCCAGCGGCTTGCGGGTGGAAATGCTGGCGACGGCGGTACTGGGCTAATTTTCGCGGATCAGGCGAGTGAGAGCCTCGCTCGCCAATGTGTCCGGGGTTCCCAATTCGAGCACGATGCTCATGTGATTGGCGCCGGGCAGGGTTGTGACCGGGCCAGCGTTCAGACGCTGCGCCAGTGCGGCTGCCTGAGCGTGGAATGGCGCGGTCTCGGCTTCGCCAACGAGGATGGCGGTGTGTGTCGTTGTTGTCAGGCCGAGATGCAGGGGCGAATAGCGGGCGACTTCGGTATCGGTGAGCCCGATTTCGGCTTGCAGGAATGATGTTTGCAGGGGCTTGAGATCATAGACGCCGCTGACGAGCAGGGCGGCTTTGATTGGCGCTGACTGTGGGTTGAGCAGGAAGCAGCAGAGATGGGCGCCGGCGGAGTGGCCGGACATGGTGAGGCGGGTCGCGTCGCCGCCGAAATCGTCGGCATTGTCGGCGATCCAGGTTGTGGCGCGGCGGATCTGGTCGATGATGGTGACCATGCGCACGGCGGGCATCAGGGAGTAGTCGATGATCGCGGCGATGCCGCCGGCGGCAGTGACGGGGTCGGCGATGAAGGAATAATCCTCCTTGGCGAACATGCGCCAATAGCCGCCATGGATGAAGATGTGCACGGGGGCGGGGCCGGACTGAGTTTCGGGGAAGAACAGGTCCAGGCGCTCGGTGGGGGCATCGCCATAGGCGACGTTGATCTGCGAGCGCAGCGTCGCGCGGGTGGCGAGGCTGCGGCTGGCGTATTCGGTCCTGTAGCGTTCGAAATCGGGCACGAAATTGCGCGTGCGGAACAGATCGATCTCAGTCATCAGAATGCCGTCGCGATGTATTTGGCTTCCCCGAGGTCGCCGGTGAGGGCGGCATGCAGCAAGAGGTCACGCGGCATCCGTAGGGCGGCTAACAGGCTCATGGGCGATATCCTGGCGGTATGGACGCAGGCCAGTATAGGCCTCTGCGAGAGCGGAGAGAAAGGCAAGTTGAACAGCGCCGCGGCGGTGGAAAACCGGATCGGCGGTTGTGTCGCGTTTCGGGCGGCGGCATGGTGCGGGAAATTGATCCGGGGCCAGGCTGATGCTGCTGAAACGCGAACTTTTGGAAGAGATCAAGGCGGGGAAAGTCGACGTAGTCTTCCGGCGCTGGAGCCGGCCGAGCGTCAAGCCGGGCGGAACGCTCAAGACCAAGGTGGGGCTATTGGCCATCAAGGCGATGGACGAGATGTCGCCCGATGACGTCAGCGAGACCGATGCGAAGCGGGCAGGATTTGCCGATGTGGCGGGGTTTCGCAAGTGGCTCGATACGATGAAGGCCGGGGAGTATTTTCATCGGATCGAGGTGGGGTATTTGGGGGAGTCTTAAAACGGCACCGGCGCCGTGAAGTGGCAGAGTTCGCCCGTCGTCGGGTGGGTGAAGCTGAGTTCGGCGGCGTGCAACTGCAATCGGTCAGCGGCCGCGAAGGCCTCGGGATCGGCGTAAAACGCATCGCCCAGAATCACATGGCCGATGGCCTTCATGTGAACCCTGAGCTGATGCGTGCGGCCGGTGAGGGGGATGAGGCGGAGGCGCGTGGCATTGCCTTCGCGCTCCATGACGCTCCATTGCGTCTGGGCGGCACGGCCGGTCTCGTAGTCGACCTTCTGGCGGGGCTTGTTGTCCCAATCGGTGGCGAGGGGAAGATCGACCAGGCCCTCGTCGGCCTCGACATTGCCCCAGACGCGGGCGATGTAGCTCTTTTGCGTCAGGCGATTTTCGAACTGGGCGCCGAGCTTTCCATGGGCGCGCTTATTGAGCGCCATCAGGATGATGCCGGAAGTGTCCTTGTCGAGGCGATGCACCATTTCGGCGGTCGCCCACTTCTGGCGGGCGCGGTGGCGAATGCTGTCCCAGAGCGATGGGTCCTTGCCGGGCACGCTGAGCAGGCCGCTGGGCTTGTCGAACACCAGCAGGTCGTCATCGCCGTAGATGAGATTGAGATAGGGCTCGAGGGGCGGAAAATAATCGAGCAATGTGGGCATGGGACCGGGCATGGCGCCTGTTAGCAGGTTTGGGGCAGGTGGCCAATTTGTAATGCAACGTCCGTCGTGGTGGCCCGTTGATGGTGCAGCACAGGCAAAGGAGTTTTGCGATGCACAAGGACGAAGTTAAAGGCGCCGGCAAGCAGGTCAAAGGCGCAGTCAAGGACGCGGTTGGCGGCCTGACCGGCAATGAACGCCTGCAGGCCGAAGGCAAGATCGACAAAGCTGCCGGCAAGATCCAGCAGAAGGTCGGCGAGGCCAAGGATCGCACACGCGACGCGCTCAAGCATTAGTCGATCGCAGATCGAGAAAAGAGGCCGCCCTTCGGGGCGGCTTTTTGTTTGGCTCAGCCGAAGCGATAATGCAGGCGGGCGCAAACCGAGCCGATGGCCTGGGCGGAGATCAGTTTTGGGCTGAGGCGCGCGCCAGTGGCGGGGAACAGAGGAATGCCGCCACCGATGATCTCCGAGATCACGTAGATTTCGATTTCGTCCAGCGCGCCGCGCCTCATGAATTCCATTTGTAGCTTGCCGCCGCCGAGCATCCAGACGTCACCGTCTTCGAGCGCGCGCAGTTCGGCGATCAGGGCGTCGACGTCGGAGCGGGTTTCGAGCGGGCCCTTGGGATTTTTGATTGGGCGCGAGGTGACGACGATGACGCGTTTGCCTGCATATTCCCAGGCGCCGTCGTAACGGGCGATCCAGTCATAGGTGCCCCGACCCATAACCACGGTTTGGACGCGGTTGATGAATTGGCGGTAGTCATGCTCGCCCAGATCGAGCTCCGGCTGCTGGGTTAGCCAATCGAGGCTTTCATCGGTGGTAGCGATGAAGCCGTCGAGGCTGGTGGCAATATATCCGAGGATTCTAGCCATTGGGGATCTCCTTTGGTAAGGTGGTCAAGATATATAAATGAACGTTCGTTTACAAATGGACTTTGCATGGCGCGGCCAAGAACGGTGACCGATGAAGCGATCCTTGATGCTGCCATGGCGTTGATGCATCGCGAGGGTCCGGAGGCGCTGACCTTTGCTGCGGTCGGTAAGGCGGTGGGGCTGGCGCCGGCGACGCTGGTTCAGCGCTATCCCAGCAAGGAGGCGTTTTTGCGGGCGGCGTTGTTGCGGGCCTGGGATGGGCTGGATGCGCTAACCGCGACGGCGGACCGGGAGGAGCGGGTGACCGTCGAGGGCGCCATCGCCATGCTGGTGCGCATGTTTCCGACCGGGACGGGCGAGACCGATTATGCCGAGGGGCTGCTGATCCTGCGCGAGGACATGCGCGATCCGGTATTGCGGGCGCGGGGCACGGCGTGGGGCGAAGTGCTGGCGCTGGCGCTGGGCAGGCGGCTGACGCAGGACTGGGTGGACCAGATGCGGCTGGGCCGGCTGATGGCCAGCCAATGGCAAGGCGCGCAAATCTGGTGGGCGTTTTCGCGGCGTGGCGATCCGGCTGTGGTGATCGCGGAAGAATTGCGCGATTGGTGCGCGGTGGTTCTGAAGCCCAGGGCTAATAAATGATGTTCTTGTTTTGTTTGCATTTGGTGTAGCATCGGCGTAGCTTTTCCATAGCTGGAACTGCCGCGAGGATGACGTGGGACAACGGGCGGGAAGTGCCGATCTGCCGCTGCATAATGGGCTGGTGCCGAAATGGCTGGCCGACCGGATGACCAAGCTCGGCACCATCATCAGCGAAGCCATCGTGCTGGAATATGGCCGCGACGAACTTTTGGCGCGGCTAGCGCATCCGTTCTGGTTCCAGTCGTTCGGCGCTGTGATGGGGATGGATTGGCACTCCTCGGGCATTACCACCAGTGTCATCGGGGCGTTGAAGCGCGGGCTGACGCCGCTGGCGGGGGAATTGGGCATCCATGTCTGTGGCGGGCGCGGCAAGCATTCGCGGCAGACGCCGGCGGAATTGCTGCGGGTCGGCGAAAAGGTGGGGCTGGATGGCGTGGCGCTGGGGCAGGCCAGCCGGCTGGTAGCCAAGGTCGATAGCGCGGCGGTGCAGGATGGGTTCGACCTCTATCTGCATAGTTTCATCGTCACTGATGACGGCAAATGGGTAGTGGTGCAGCAGGGCATGAATGGCGATAGCCGAGTGGCGCGGCGCTATCACTGGCATTCGGAAGGGCTGACCAGTTTCGTCAATGCGCCGCATGCGGCCATCGAAGGCAAGGGCCAGGGCAATATCGTCAACCTGACGGATCGGCGGGCGGACGCGTCGCGCGTGGGGCAGCTTGATCTGCTGGCGTCGCTGGGCCCTGACGGGATTGCGCGCGAGCTTGGCAAGATGACCCCGCAGGCCGCGGTCGAGGAGCTGGCGCAGATGGCGCTGCCCTATCTGGTGATGCCGGCGCATCACGATGTGCGGCCCAAGGATGTGATCACGCGGCGGCTGCATGGGGCATTGGCGGCGGCGGCGGATCGGGGGCCGAAGGATTTCGCGGAGCTGCTGATGGTGCCGGGCGTTGGCGCACGGACTGTCGAGGCGCTGGCCATGGTGGCCGAGGTGGTGCATGGCGCGCCCTGCCGGTTCAGCGATCCGGCGCGGTTTTCCTTCGCCCATGGTGGCAAGGACCGGCATCCGTTCCCGGTGCCGATCAAGGTCTATGACGAAACCATCGGCATCCTGAAATCGGCGGTGCAGAAGGCTAAACTCGGCCAGAGCGAGGCGCTGGACGCGATGAAGCGGCTGGATGATCAGTCGCGGCTGATGGAGCCTTACGCAAAGGGACCGTCGGTGGAGTCGTTCATCGCGCAGGAGCGCTGGCGCTCGCATGGCTATGGCGGGCGGAGCGTATTCGGCGAGGAGCCACCGCCGGAGGATCTTGCGGCGGCGATGCACGAAGGGGTGCGCTAGTTCGGCGCGTCAATATCGGGTTGTCCGGGGCGGGCGAAGGAGGGTAAGCCGGACGAATGCAGATCTGTGTTTTTGAAACCGAGCTTGGCGTGTTCGGCCTTGGCTGGACCGAGGCAGGCATTGCGCGGGCGCATTTGCCGGGGCTGTCGGGCGAGACAGTGGAGGCGCGGCTGCTGCGGCATGGGGCGGAAGTGGCCGAGCCGCCGGCGGCGATCCAGGGCGTGATGGCGATGGTGCGCGACTATGCGCGCGGTGTCGCAGTGGATTTTTCGGGTGTGCCGCTCGATCTCGAGGGACTGCCGGAGTTTCATCGCCGGGCTTATGAATTGCTGGTGCAGATCGGCTATGGCGAAACGACAACCTACGGCGCGCTGGCGCGGCAACTGGGCGATGTGAGCCTGTCGCGGGCGGTGGGCCAGGCGATGGGCGCCAATCGCATCCCGCTGATCATTCCCTGCCATCGGGTGCTGGCCAGCGACGGCAAGCCGGGCGGGTTTTCGGCACCGGGCGGCGCGGCATCCAAGCTGCGCATGTTGGCGCTGGAGGGTGTGCAGGTCGGGCCGCCGGATACCGGGCAGCAGTCCTTCGCGTTTTAGGGTGCGATCGACATTCGGGTTTGCGGGTGTGGGAGGGCTCCGGTTGGCTCTCTGCCCTTTGATGGAGCCGAAGCAACCGGAGGAGGCAAGCCACTCCAGTGGAGCGATTTGCGTGCCGGACGATCGAGCGGCGAGGGCTGGAGTAGGGTTTTGCTCGCTTCGAAACCCAAATTGGTGAGCGTGCGCTGGACCTTCAGAACCCTTCGGCCTCAATCGCCATTTGAGCGTAGCTCCGATGGCCTCCTTGCTTAAATCGCTTGCCGAAGTGATTTGTCTCCATGCGCCGCCCGGCAGCCGCGCAAGGGAGGCGGCGGCGGTGGTAGGGCGACGACAGATTTGAATGCCGCTTGGTGCTGCTCCTGGTTGTCGCAGGCGCGTTGGCGAAATGGTCGGTAGGTCCTTTTGGCGGCTTGCGTTAGTGCGTGGGGGCTGCAACCGATCATCGGGGTGAAGGTTTGCCCTTGTTGATTCTGACACGGAGAGGTCGGATGTCGTTTGCCTTCGAGACGGACGATGGCAATGTCGAGCGCGGCCTGCGCCGGATCGCCATCGAGCAGATCGACAAGGCGCTGCTTGAGGCATCGGCGTCGCAGGCGGAATTCGACGACACGGTGCATCAGTTGCGCCGGCGCTGCAAGAATTTGCGCGGCCTGTTGCGGATCGTGCGGCCACAGTTGAAGGCGTTCAAGGCTGAGGACGGCGCGGTCGCGAGTGCGGCTTCGCAGCTATCGCATGCGCGCGATGCGGCGGTGATGGTAGCGACATTTGATGGCCTCGTGGCGAAGAGGCAAGATGCCGACGAACTGCAGCAATTGCGCAATATGCTGACCGAACGCAGCCGGGGGCTGACGCTGCATATCGACGAGCAGGCCTTGCTGCGTGAGTTCTGCGAGGCCGTGCTGGCGATGCGCGAGCGGGTGGGCGGCTGGACGCTGAAGCGCAAGAAGTTCGGGGCGATCGCGGGCGGCGTGGAGGACACGTATCGGCGTATGCGGCAAAGCATGCGCGAGGCGGCGAAGGATGGCTTGCCGGAGACACTGCATGCGTGGCGCAAGCAGGCCAAATATCATCGTCACCATATGCTGCTGCTGCGCCGCCACGCGCCCGACATGCTCGATGGGCGTAGCAAACTATTGGCGGAACTCGCCGATCTGTTGGGCCAGCATCACGATCTGGCTGTGCTGGTCGATGTACTCAGTGGCCGGGTCGCCGGCGCATCGGCGGCGCTGAATTCGATTATCGAGCTGGCGAACGAGCGGCAGCATAACCTGCAGGAGCAGGCCTTCGCGCTGGGCCGGCAGATCGCGGCGGAGAAGCCGGGCGCGTTGACCGAACGCCTGCAGCGCTATTGGACGCTGGAGGGCGTATAGCGATGGCCAAGGAAATCGAACGGAAATTCCTCGTGCATTCGGACGCCTGGCGGGCCGCCGCCAGCGGCAGCGAGGGGATTGTGCAGGGCTATCTGACGCGCGGGGGCGGAGTGACCGTGCGGATCAGAATTTTCGACGACGCGCGGGCGGTGCTGACCATCAAGGCGGGCGGGACGGCGCTGTCGCGCGACGAATATGAATACGAGGTGCCGCTGGCCGATGGCCGCGAATTGCTGGCGCATGCGGGCGGGCAGGTGCTCGAGAAGCGGCGATATGGGGTGCCCTATGGCGGGCGTGACTGGGAGGTCGACGTGTTCGAGGGCCGGAATGCGGGGCTGGTGCTGGCCGAAATCGAGATGGAAAGCGAGGACGCCAAGGTCGACCTGCCTGACTGGGTGGGCGAGGACGTGACAGGCGACCCGCGCTATTACAATTCGAGCCTGGCGGGCGCTTGACCCTGACGCGACGTCAGAGCGTATCGCAATGTCCATGCGGAGACGTGGACGGATGAAAACCTATACGGTCAATCAATTGGCGCAACTGGCCGGCATCTCGGTGCGGGCGTTGCATCATTATGATGAGATTGGCCTTCTGAAGCCCGCGTTCACCGGCGACAATCGCTATCGCTATTACGGGGACGAGGAGTTGCTGCGGCTGCAGCAGATCCTCATTCATCGGGAGCTCGACATTCCTTTGGGGGAAATCGGCGCGCTGCTCGATGCCCCGGGATTCGACCGGCTCAAGACGCTGCAGCAGCAGCGCGAGCGGCTGGCCGAGCAGGCGGAGCGGTTTGCCGGCATGGTCAGGACGATCGACCGCACGATCGCCCGATTGCAAGGAGATCGCGAGATGAAAGACGCGGATTTGTACAGCGGCGTGGTGTCGCCGAAAAAGCAGGCGGAATATCACGCCTGGCTGGAGCAGCGCTTTGGCGAGGGGGCGCGTGAGAGCATCGCGGCCGAGAAGAAGCGGCTGGCCGGATTGGCCAGGCACGACAGCGAGGCCGAGATGGCCGAATTGCGCGAGATCGAGCAGGGATTGGCCGAGGCGATGCGGCTCGGTGTGCCGCCGCAGGCGGCGCAGTTGGAGCCGCTGATCGAACGGCACGCGCAGTGGGTCGGCGGCCGATGGGGGCGGACGGTGACGCCGGAGGCCTATCTGGGCCTGACTGAGATCTATCTCGGCCATCCTGATTTCGTCGCCCGCTACGAGCAGATCGAGGCCGGCTTCACCGATTACCTGGCCAGCGCGATGCGAAGCTGGGCTCAGCGGCAAGACTGACCGATGGGGGCGCGTCCGAAGCGGCGCGCCTCCGCCTACAAGTCGAGGGTCAGCATGCCTTCGGATTCGCCATCGACTGGGTCATCGGACCACGGGCGCGTCATTGGCAGTTCGAGCGTAAGCGGCTGAGGGGCCAGGCGTTCAGCTTCGGCAGGTTTGAGATCGGCAATCATCCAGGCCGGCAGGTTCGGCGCCGCGGGGCGGCCGGAGCGGGCATCGGTCGGGATCGTGCGAGAGAGCTTGCTCATGTCACATCCTCGATTGGCGGCCGGGTCTTGCCGGCCATACCAATAGTAAGCGCCGATCGGCCTAACCAATCGTGAACGGCGCGTTCAGGAGCGCTATTGCCAGCGCTTGAAGGTCTTGAGGTGGTCGAGTTCCTTGACCACCGAGACGGTGAGTTTCTCGACTGGATCGGTCACCGGCAGGACGAGGACATTCTCCGTGGCGGGGTTGGGCGGCTCAAGGGTGGCGAACTGGCTGTCGAGCAGGCTGGTCGGCATGTATTCGTGATGGCGGCGGGCCATGCGCTCGGCGATGACTTCGCGCGTGCCGGAGAGATGAACGAATAGAATCGGTTCGCCGGCTTTGTTCGTCAGATACTCGCGGTAGCTTTGGCGCAGGGCGGAGCAGGCGCCGACGGCGGCGCCCTTCTTGTCGGCGGCTTCGTGCAGGGCCAGAGCCAGGCGTTCCAGCCAGGGCCAGCGGTCCTCGTCGGTCAGGGGAGTGCCGGCGCGCATTTTCTCGACATTGGCGGGCGGGTGATAGCCGTCGCCGTCGAGGAAGGGCACGTGCAGGCGGCGGGCAATCGACTGGCCCACCGTGGATTTTCCCGACGAGCTGACGCCCATGACGATGATGATGCGGGCGGGGATCAAGCTCATTGATGCCTCCTACACCGTCGCGGTGAACGCGCCATCGACATAGAGGATGTGGCCGTTGACGAATTTGGCCGCGTCGGAGGCGAGGAAAATGGCGGCGCCGCCCAGTTCGTGCGGCTCGCCCCAGCGGCCCATGGGGGTGCGGGTTTCAATCCAGGCGTTGAACTTTTCGTCCTTGGTCAGGGCTTCGTTCAGTTCGGTGGCAAAATAGCCGGGGGCGATGCCGTTGACGTTGAGACCGTGCTTGGCCCAATCGACCGCCATACCGCGTGTCAGGTTGGCGACGGCAGCTTTGCTGGCGGCGTAAGGGGCGATCGAGGGGCGGGCGAGCTCGGACATCAGCGAGCAAATGTTGATGATCTTGCCGGCGCCGCGGCTGATCATGTGGCGGGCGACGGCCTGGCCGACATTGAACACCGAGGTGACATTGGTGGTGATGAGCTGGTCGAATTTTTCCGGCGGAAAGGCTTCGAGTGCACTGCGGAACTGCATGCCCGCATTGTTGACCAGGATATCGATGGGGCCGATTTCATCTTCACAATAGGCGATAGCGTCGTTGACGCTGTCGCGGCTGGTGACGTCGAAGGCGACGGCCTTGACGCGGGCGCCGGTCGCAGCCAGTTCGCTGGCCGCGGCGCCTAAAGCGACGTTGTCGCGGGCGTTCAAAATGATGGAGGCGCCGGCATCGGCGAGGGCCGCGGCGATGGCAAAACCTAGCCCGCGGCTGGAGCCGGTGACCAGGGCGCGCTTGCCCGTCAAGTCGAACTGAGAAAGCTTGGCCATGGGGTCCTCCGGCAATCGGCGCGACCGTATTCCAAGGCGGGGTGATCCGGCAATACAATCTGCCATACAAGAGGCCGTCATGCTCAAAAAGCATGCTTATACGACTTCCGTCTAGCCGCGGTTTGTGGTCATGTGCGCCCGCGACGACAGTAGCATGCGGCGACTTGACGCATTAGATTTCTCGGAAGGACTTACGGATGTCGACAGCGGATATCGGCCTTATTGGCCTTGCGGTCATGGGCTCGAACCTGGCGCTGAATATTGCCGAAAAGGGCTACACTGTCGCAGTGCATAACCGCAGCGCGGGACGCATCGACGAATTCGTGGCGATGGCCAAGGAGCAGGGTCTCGACGGCAAGGTGATCCCCAAGGCGGACCTGGCCGAGTTTGTTGCGGCGGTGAAACGCCCGCGCTCGATCATCATCATGGTCAAAGCCGGCGCACCGGTCGATGAAATGATCGAACACCTGCTGCCGCATCTGGAACAGGGCGACGCGATCATCGAGTGCGGAAACTCCCTTTTCACTGACACACAACGCCGCTTCGACTACCTCAAGCCCAAGGGCATTGGCTATCTCGGCGTCGGCGTTTCGGGCGGCGAAGAGGGCGCGCGGCACGGGCCATCGATCATGGTGGGCGGCTCCAAGGAGCAGTGGCACAATGCCGAGCCGGTGCTGACCGCGATCGCGGCGCAGTTCAATGGCGAAAGCTGCTGCGCTTACCTGGGCGAGGGCGGCGCGGGCCACTTCGTCAAGACCATCCACAACGGCATCGAATATGGCGACATGCAGATGATCGCCGAAGTTTATGGCGTGATGCGCGATGGTCTGGGGATGAGCCCCAAGCAGGCGTCGGACGTGTTCAAGGAATGGAACAAGGGGCCCCTCAATTCCTATCTGATCGAGATTACCGGCCATGTGCTGGCTGCGGTCGATAGCGAATCGGGCAAGCCGCTGGTCGAGCTGATCCTCGACAAGGCGGGCCAGAAGGGTACCGGCGTGTGGTCGGCGATCGCGGCCCAGCAGATGGGCGTGCCAGCAACGGCGATCGAGGGCGCGGTGGCGGCTCGCTCGATCTCCTCGCGTAAGGACGAACGCGTGGCGGCCGAGGCCATCTATGGCAAGCGCAATGCGACCAAGGCCAACATCACGCTGGCGGACCTCGAAAAGGCGCTGCTGGCTGGCAAGATCGTCAGCTATGCGCAGGGCTTTGCGGTGATCGCCAAGGCATCGGACGAGAACGGCTGGAACCTGCCGTTGTCGACCATCGCCAAGATCTGGCGCGCCGGCTGCATTATCCGCTCGCGCTTCCTCGATCAGATGGCGGCAGCCTATTCCAAGGGCGGCAATACCAATCTGCTGGTGGTGCCGGACTTCGTGACGTTGATGAAGGACAGCCATCCGTCCCTGCGCAAGGTCGTGGCGGCGGCGGCGGTCGGGGAATTCCCGATGATTTGCCTGTCGGCGGCACTGAGCTATTTCGACAGCTTCCGCCAAGCACAGGGCACCGCGAACCTGATCCAGGGGCAGCGCGATTTCTTCGGTGCGCATGGTTTTGAGATCGTGGGCCGCGGTGGTGACCTGCACGGCACCTGGCCGAGCACCCTGGGCAAGTAAGGTCTGCTAGATGCGCGATTTGGCGTAGATCACTTGATCTGCGCCAAATCGGATCAGTCTTTGAACAGGCGTCATGCCTATTCGCAAGAGCATGGCACAGGACCGCTGGTTCGCGGCCTGTGTTTCGGCGACGATCCTGTCGAGTTCCGGATGAATCTCAAAGCAGCGGGCGATTGCGGCAGCGACAATTTCGGCGGCAAGGCCTCGGCCCCGGTATTCCGGCAGCAAGAGGTACGATACTTCGGTGTCCCTGCCATCGTGGTGGGGCCCGAAAAGCACTATTGCAATCGGATCCTGATTTTCCAGTAGTGTCGCCACGTAGGCCGCAACCGCGCTGTCGGCCAGGAGCGCAGCAAAATCGCGCTTCATGCTATCCAGGCCATGCGTTCCGCCCAAAAACTGCCTTACCTCGGCGTCACGATTCAGAGCCGCAAACAGGGCAAAATCGTTCTGCGTTAGCATGGCTAACCGGCAACGATTGGTTTGGAACGGCATGGTCAAAGCGTTTTGTACATCACGTAGCTGTCCACATAGCCGTGGGACGGGTGGCTGAACGCGCCGGGCAATGTGCCGACGATGTCGAAGCCCAGCTTTTGCCAGAGGGCCACGGCGCGGGTATTGGTGGAGACGACGTGGTTGAACTGCATGGCGCGGAAGCCGCGTTCGGCGGCGCGCAGCAGCGAGTGCTCGCACATGGCACGGGCCACGCCTTTGCCCTGAGCGGCTGGCGCAGTCATGTAGCCGCAATTGGCGACGTGGGCACCGCCACCGGCCTGGTTGGCCATCAGATAGTAGGTGCCAAGAATGACGCCGTCGTCCTCGGCGACGAAGACTTCGTGACTGGGCGCGAACCAGTAGGCGAGGGTTTGCGCGTCAGTGAGGTCGTTTGCAATCGCATAGGTTTCGCCAGCGCGCAGGACTGGCGCGACGATGGCGAGGATGGCGGCGTGATCGGCCTCAGCGGCGGGGCGAATTTGCATTGGGGTCATCCGGGATGCCATCGCCGTCTTCGTCGGGGAAGGGGATATCGATCTGGCCTGGTGGGCTCATATCCGGGCGCATCGGCTTGTTGGCGATGCTGGGGCGATGCGCCAGATCGAACTTGAAGGCCGCAACCACAAAGATCACCAAGGCCAGGACCACCGAAGCGGCTGCCGCGACAAAAGGGGCGCCGGGGAAATAGCCCGGCGAGGCGGGTGCGTTGGTGAAGTAGGAAAAAATCTGGGTGGCGGCGAGCGGGCCGATAATGGTGGCCAGCGAATTGGCGGCGTTCACCGCGCCCTGCAGTTCGCCCTGGGTATTGTCGGGCACCTGGCGCGACAGCACGCCATTGATGGCGGGAGCCGCAAGGCCGCTGACGGCCCCGATCATGATGAAAAGGTAGAGGTAGTAAACCTCGCTGGTGAAGGCGACGCCGGCGAAGGCGGTGACCGCAGCCAGCAAGCCCAGGATGACGACCGGCGTTTCGCCGAGCCGCTTGACGAACGGGCCGACAAGGAAGGCCTGGCAGATGGCGAAGCCGACGCCGAAGGCGCCAAGCGAGCGGCCGATATTGGAGGAGGTGAAGTGGAACACCTCGACGGTGAAATAGCTGAACACGGAGGGTAGCGCCTGGGCGGCCAGCGAGAAGGCGAACAGCACGCCCAGCAGCCACAGCACGATGGGATATTTGCGCAGTGCGACCACGGCGCCGAAGGGATTGGCGCGGCGAATGTCGAACTTGCGCCGATTGGCCCTAGGCAGGCTTTCGGGCAGCACGAACAGGCCGAACAGCAGATTGGCGAAGGCCAAGCCGGCGGCGGCAAAAAATGGCGCTCGGGGTCCCAGTTCGCCCAATTCGCCGCCGATGACCGGGCCGATGATGAAGCCGAGCCCGAAGGCGGCGCCGATCAGGCCGAAGCGGTGAGTGCGCTTATGGGGCGGGGTGATATCGGCCATATAGGCCGTGGCGGTGGCGACGGCGGCGCCCGCGATGCCGGCGATGATGCGGCTGACGAACAGGTACCAGACGACGGGCGCTATGCTCATCATCAGGTAATCGAAAGTCAGGCCGGCCAGCGAGCAGAGCAGCACCGGGCGGCGGCCGAAGCGGTCGGAAAGGTTGCCAAGCACAGGCGAAAACACGAATTGCATGAAGGCATAGGCAAACACCAGATAGCCGCCGATGACCGCAGCCTGGGCCACGCCGCCGCCGGTCAACTCTTCCAGCAATTCGGGCAGGACCGGCACGATGATGCCGACGCCGATCATGTCGAGGAGAATTGTGACGAGGATACAGGCGAGGGTCAGTCGTGAGCGTGTCGCGGCTTGCATAGAGTGGTCGCTACCCTTTCAATCTGTCGCGCAGTTGACACAGGCGCACCAGCCAAAGCAAGGCCGGAGGGTGGTTTGTGTGCTGGAGGATTTGCCTTTGAAGCGCGAATTCCAGCTATCGATCAAGGGCTTGCAGCGCGGGGACGAGAGATTGATTCAGGATGAAGCGGGGAATTTGCCGCGCATCGTGGCCGCGGCGTCGTAGCCGTAGAGCCAATCGAGACGCTTGAGATGGGCGCGGCCGCCCTGCGCCGCGATCACCAGGTTCCGCGCAGTGCTGAACGGCCACTTCATGTGGAAGATAGCGCCATTGGTGTGCGAGAGCTTGGCGACGCGCTCGACGCGGGGGCGGCGCAGGGCTTCGAATTTGGCGAAGGCGGCCTCGGCATCGGGGTTGGCGATCAGCAGTGGGGCGAGAATTGCGGCGTCCTCGATACCCATGGCGGCGCCTTGCGCCTGGAAGGGCTCCATGGCGTGGGCGGCGTCGCCGATGAGGCCGATATTGCCGCGGTGCCAATGCGGGGCCTGCACGGTGTAAAGTGGCCAAGGGGTCCAGGACGTGCCGGCGGCGGCCAGAATCACGTCGAGACGCGGGCTGCGGCGAAGCGGCCTGGGCAGGGCCAGTTTTGCGTCGTCGGAGCGGGACGTTGGGCCTTTGGCGAAGAGCGCAATATTGACCTGGCGGCGGTGGGGCAGCGGGTAGCAGACCATGTGGTAGGCGGGGGCGAAGAACACCGAGACCCGATCGAGCGCGACCTGGCCGGCCATGACATCGAAGGGGAGCAGGGTGCGCCAGGCGGCTCGGCCGCGGTAATCGGCGGCTGGGCCATGGAGTAGGCTGGTGCGGATGGTGGAGTGGACGCCGTCGGCGCCGATCAGCGCGTCGGCGCGGCCGGTGCGCGATTGGCCACTGGCGTCCTCGATGGTGACGGACACGCCACGGTCGCTGGGGACGGCGTTCCAGGCGCGGACGCCGAACAGCATGTCGATATTGGCGAAGCGGCGGCAGGCCTTGTAGAGCGCATCGGCGAGATCGGCGCGGTGCATGACGGCATAGGGCGCGCCGAACTTCTCGCGGATGGTGGCGCCGAGCTCGAGAGTGACGAGCGGGTTGGGGCGGCGATAGGGGTAGATGTCGATACCGGAGGGCTCGAGGCTATGGGCGGTCAGCGCCGCGTCGAGGCCGAGGTCGTTCAGCACATGGCGGGCATTGGGGCTGATCTGCAGGCCGGCGCCGAATTCGGACAGCACCGGGCTGCGTTCGAGCACCACGACATGGGCGCCGAATTTGGCGAGCGCCAAGGCGAGGGTGAGGCCGGAAATGCCGGCCCCCACGATATAGTAGATGTGGCCCTTACCGGGCATGGCGAAAACCCGTCAGGCGGCGTCGGCCTGGAAGACGGCGGACAGCGGGTTGGCGGTGCCGGCGGCGAGGCGAGAATTGAACACGAAATGGGTGGAGCAATAGGGGCAAACCGCTTCGTTGTCCTTGCCCATATCGATGTAGATGTGGGGATGATCGAACGGGGGCAGGGCGCCAACGCACTGGAATTCCTTGGAGCCCACCTCGATCTGGCGAAGACCCTCGGTATTGTGGAAATGGGGCGTTGTGCCGTGAGCCATGGTGCA
Source organism: Devosia sp. (assembly GCF_028290625.1). GTDB lineage: Bacteria > Pseudomonadota > Alphaproteobacteria > Rhizobiales > Devosiaceae > Devosia. Next base: position 130,275 of record NZ_JAQGJM010000014.1, on the reverse strand, counting down.
GACCTGCGTAGGTGGAGTGATTTGGGGCGGACCTTATCCAAATGGGGGGGGATTTGGAAGGGCGTCGGGGGGCCGGTACTTCATTCGCCCACTCTCTGTCCTTCCCGCGGACTTGATCCGCGGGGCGCTCTCGGCGAACGCGTGGGTCAGGGGCGTGGTGAGGGGCCCGCGGGTCAAGCCCGCGGGAAGGAAGCGCCCGGATGTGGGTGGGGCGAGACTGGGGTTCCGCAACGGCGCTTGGCGTTCTAAAAGCCGGTGCATCACTACATGAGGTTGTCGCCTTGCCCACATTCCAATCCGATGGCCTGACCCTGGCTTATGAGGTGTTCGGCACGGGCCAGCCGGTCCTTTGCATTCATGGCTTTGCCTCGAGCGGCAAGGTGAACTGGATCGATACCGGGTGGGTGGAGACGCTGACCGGGGCGGGATACCGGGCGATCCTGATCGACAATCGCGGGCATGGGGATTCGGACAAGCCGTATGATCCGGAGCGCTACCATCCGCAGGACATGGCACGGGACGCGGTGCGGCTGCTCGATCATCTGGGGATCGAGCGGGCGGCGCTGCTGGGCTATTCGATGGGCGCGCGGATTGCGGCTTTCGTGGCGTTTCAGGTGGAGGCGCGGGTGGCTTGTGTCGTGTTCGGCGGCATGGGGATGAACCTGATCAACGGGCTGAGCGACGGCAATGACATCATCGCCGGGCTGCGGGCGCCGACGTTGGCGGAACTGAGCCATCCGACGGCGCGGCAGTTCCGGATTTTCGCCGACCATACCAAGGCCGATCGGGAAGCGTTGGCGGCCTGCATGGAGACTTCGCGCGAGCCGATGGCGCGCGCAGACGTGCGGCGAATCGCGGTGCCGGTGCTGGTGGCGGTGGGCGAGGCCGATACGATGGCCGGGCCGCCCGAGGCGCTGGCTGACCTTTTGCCCCAGGGCGAGGCCTTCGTCATTCCCAAGCGTGATCACATGCGCGGCACCGGCGATCCCAAATTCAAGGCGGCAGCGCTGGAGTTTTTGAGCAGGAATTTCGCCGTGGTGAGATGAACGTGAACCAAACAAGCCGTTGGGGCTTTGTTTTGGAGCATGGGATAGCTTATATCGACGGACTTGAATGTGGGAGTGACGTGCCATGAGCGCGAACGCCAAGAAATCCGCCAGCGTCCAATCGATGGATCCCGTATGGGATGCCGTGCGGGCCGGAGCGCGACAGGTCATCGCCACTGAGCCATCGCTGGCCAATCTGGTGATCTCGGCAGTCCTCAATCACGAAACCTTCGAGCAGGCTTTGGCGCACCGCATTGCGGCGCGGCTGGATCATGAAGACGTGTCGGCCGATATCATAAGGCAGACTTTTGCCGAAGTGATCGCCGATACGCCGAAGATCGGCACGGATGCGCGGGTCGATCTGGCGGCAACGCTGGAGCGCGATCCGGCCTGCCACCGCGCGGTCGAGCCGCTGCTGTATTTCAAGGGCTACCAGGCGATCCAGACGCATCGGTTTGCCCATGCGCTGTTCCTGGCGGGGCGGCGCGATTTTGCGCTCTATCTGCAGAGCCGGGCCAGTATCGTATTTCAGGTGGATATCAATCCGGCCGTGCGGATCGGGCAGGGTATCATGCTCGATCACGGCACGGGGCTGGTGATCGGCGAGACAGCGGTTGTCGGCGATAATGTGTCGCTGCTGCAGGGCATCACGTTGGGCGGCACCGGCAAGGCCGACCAGGACCGGCACCCCAAGATCGGCAATGGCGTGCTGATCGGCGCGGGCGCCAAGGTGCTGGGCAATATCAAGGTGGGCGATTGCTCCCGCATTGGCGCCGGCTCGGTGGTGCTCAAGGAAGTACCGCCGCGCACCACGGTCGCCGGGGTTCCGGCCAAGGTGATCGGCGAAGCAGGCTGCGCGCAGCCGGCGCTGGTCATGGACCAGATGATCCTCGTGCACGACCTCGAAACTACGCCTTCCACTGCTAATTCGGACAGCCCAGGGGTTGCCCCAAGCGCCTGAGGCCCTACATTGCGGCCTTAGCCAAACAATAGGACGCGTGACAGTGAATCAGCCCGAGATCCTCAAGCTGCAGAAGTTTTTGCAGGTGAAGTTCAACAACAAGAACATCGACGTGCGGCCGCGCCACAAGCTCAACGATTCGGTGGAAGTGTTCATCGGCGATGAATCGGTCGGTCTCATCCACCTCGACGACGAGGACGGCGACAAGTCATATATCTTCAACATGTCGATCTTGGACATCGACTTGGAAGACATAGGCTGAAAACTACTCTGCTGAGCTTTGGGGCGCGCCCTCGTGGTTCGAGGCTCGCAAAGGGCTCGCACCTCACCATGAGGGCTACTGCTCGACTTGGGGTTTTTAAGTAGTCCTCATAGTGAGGTGGCAGCGGAGCGACCCTCGAACCACGAGGGCGTGCCACCATGCCTAGGTTGGCCGGGGTCAATGGCCCCTACCAAGCCCCGATCTGACCCAGCCATTTTTGCATTTCGGAATCGAACTGGCGCCAGGATTGCAGGGCGCTGGCGTCGAAGGCGTAGACCGCCGCGATGCCGCTGGGCAGGAACACCGTGCGCAGGCATTGCACCGGCTCATCCTTGCGGACGGGCGCCAGGCATTTGGCGACGAATGGATTGGCTGCCAGCGCATCGTACCAGACGCTTTCGCCGGTAAAGCCATCGCCATCGTGCAGCGGCTTGCCGACTAGGCCCGCGACACCGCTCAGGGTGTCATCGTCAAATTGATGTAGATAGACGCCATCGAGCAGGATGGCGCTCGGGCGGACGCGGCTACGCGGCAGCAGCGTCACATCGACCGGTATGGCGCTTTCGCCCAGCAGCACGTGCAAGTCGATCTGGTTGACGAATCCGCCGCGCAATTGCTCGCCGTAACGAAACCATGATGACGGTATCGTCAGTTCCTTGCCGGCAACAGCAATGGCGACGGTGTTTTTGTCAGTGAGGCTCGGCGGCGCGGCGCGGTTGTTCTTGCCCAGAATGTCGACCACGTAGGCGGCGCCGACGGCCAGCAACAGCACCAGAACGGCAATGCCGGCAAGGTTGAAGCCGAGCGAGCTGGGCTGCGGTGCGGCCGCATGGGTGCGCATGACCAGAATTAACCAGTTCAGCCGAGGAGAGGTGACATGGCATAGAGCCCGCAATATGCTTAATGAAGGGTTAACAGTGGCCGATTTCCAGGGATCGGCCAGCGGGGGCGTTGAGTATGGGTCGCGAATTGCTTGCTGCAGCAATAATCATCGGCGTGGGTTTGTGCGTCGCCGGGGCCGGCACCCATCTCTATCAGTGGCGCCTGCGCCAGCCGGCGATATTGCGCTATGACGGGGCAACCGTGTTCGCGTCCATGGGACATCTGGTGATGAGCTTTTTCTGCGGCCCCTACATCATGCTGCAGATGGGCTGGAACCATGAAGAAAACAATGCAGTCACAATGGGTTCGGCACTGGTGTCTGCCATCGTGGCTTTCGGCTGGGCCTTCGTCACCGGTCTGCTGATCATGGGCGTCTACGTCTTCGTGCAGCACTAATCTCGACGTCCATTCGCGAATGGCAATGAGGCCAGCTTCAAAAAAGAAGCTGGCCTCATTCGTTAGCGACTACCTTCACATTGGCGGCATCTTTTCGAATTTCGGTACGGTGGGGTCGAGGTGATCCCAGGCGTGGCCGCGCATGGTGTAGGTCGCCATTTGTGGCCGGTATCGGGCTGGATCGTCGAGGCTTGCGGCATGGATGGTGAAGAGATCCGGCATGGCCGAGAAGGTCAGGTAGACGGGAGAACCGCAGGCGGGGCAGAAACCGCGCGTCTTGGTGTTGCCGCTGTCGCCGATCATGTCCCAATGGGTGGCTTTGCCAGTGAGGGTCACCGCCTGGCGGCTCGGGAACGTCAGGTAGGAACCGTGGCCGGTGCCGCTCGTGCTCTGGCAATCGCGGCACTGGCAATCGTTCATCGCTATCGGCTCGGCCGAGATTTCGTAGCGGATCACGCCGCAGGCGCATCCTCCGGTGTAGGGCTGGCTCATCTGCTAGTCCTCAGGCCTGCTCGTCGATGATGGTGGTGAGGCGGGGGACGATTTTCTTCCAGCCCTCACTCATGTTCTGGAACGCGACATCGTTCACCGGCATGACGAAGCCGGAATGGACGAGGCGAAGGCGGGTGCCGCCGTCGACCTTGGAAAGAATGAACGTGACCCGTGTGTCGAGCCGCGAACCGTAGCCCTGATTGCTCTCGTGGCCGCCTTTCCAGGCGTAGACGAAACGCTCGTTGGGGATCACCTCCAATACCTGGCATCGAATGACGCCATCCCAAAGACCGGCCGGCGTGGTCTGATAGGTGAAATGGGTACCAGGGACGGGCGCGAACCCTTTTGGCGCCATCAGCCAGCGCTCAATGAGCGCGCCATTGGTCAGCGCATTCCAGATGGTCTCGGGTGTGTGTGGGAAGACTTCGTCGACGACGATGTCCTGCGTGGCGGGTTTCAACGCGGCGTCGGTCATGGATCGATTTCCTTGAGAAGAGTGCGAAGATTGGCGAAGCGCTCGCGCCAGAACACGCCGTAATGGCTCATCCAATCGACCAGCGGGGCGAGGCCCTCAGGCTCGGCGCGGTAATAGACATTGCGACCCTCGGGGCGCTCGGCGACCAGGCCGGCCTGCTTGAGGGCCTTGAGGTGTTGGGAAACGGCACCCTGCGTCACGCCGCTGCCGCGCGTCAGTTCGACGACGGTGATCTCATTGGCGCTGACGATTTGCTCGAACACGGCTCGCCGCGTGGGATCGGCGAGGGCGCGCATGACGGCGTTGATGGGGGCGGCTTGGGTCATAACGAACCAATAGCGAACGCTAATTGATGAGTCAATGCTAATTGGTTTGCTAAAACAATGAGGCCAGTTTCGCTTACGCGGAACTGGCCTCATTCATCGGGCCCCTATCAGGGATAGGCTTTTGGCGGGACCCGGAAACTTCTGTCTTTAGTTCGCCGCGGCCACGATGACTGGGCGGTCGTCGATCATGTCGACCCATTTGCCGGCATCGGCCTGGGATTGGCGCTTGATGTAATGGTAGGGCGTTTCGCTCCAGAGGCTCACTTCGCCTACCTGGTTGTCGAGGACGAGATCGCCGCGGTCGGTGCGCACCATCAGTACGGCATGGCCGTCGCCATTGCGTTCGCGAACCACGGCCATCAACAGGGTGCTGGCGGGCCAGCCGGCGGCGATCAGGTCGCGGCGCTTTTCCAGCGCGATGTCTTCGCAATCGCCATAGCCGTTGGGATAGGTCCAGAATTCGGAGACGTTGTAGAGGTCCTGATCGGTCACCGGCACCACGGTCTGGTTGACGGTAGCGTTGACGGTGAGCAACTGGCTCCAGGAGGCTTCGTCCAGGTTGACGGCAGGCACGACCACGGCATTAGGCCGGCATTCATCGCGGTGGGTCTTGCAGAACTCGGCGGCGCCGACCGGAATAGAGGTAGTGGCATCGAGCGTCTGGATGAAAGCGACGTTGGACGTGTCGAAGGCGTGGGCCGGCGCGATGACCGCCGCCAGAGCCAGAACTGCGCCAATCAGCGCCGCCGGCAGTCCCTTTTGAGTGAATGACATTGTTGATCTCCCTGATGGAGACCAACCTAGGGGGACCGAATTTCGTCGGTCCGAAAACTACAATGCAGTTTTGAATCGAGTTTTATCGACCTGATTCAGGCGCGATTAACTATGCGGAACAGGGGCTTGGGTGGTGGCGCTCAGTTTCTGAGTCCGCAGGATTTTCTCCATGGCCTTGCCCTTGGCCAGTTCGTCCACGAGTTTGTCCATGTAGCGGATTTCGCGCATGAGGGGTTCTTCGATATCCTCCACGCGAATGCCGCAGACGACGCCGGTGATCAACGACCGGGACGGGTTCATGTGCGGAGCCTGGGCGAAAAAGTCCTCGAGATTGGTCTTGTTGACCAATTCCCGCTGCAGCGTTTCGGGGTTGTGGCCGGTGAGCCAGCAGATGACCTCTTCCAGCTCGGACTGGCTACGCGCCTTTTTCTCGACCTTCGTCACATAGTGCGGATAAACACTGGCGAGGCTGATCGAATAGATCCGGTGCTTTTGCTTTGTGTCCATGCGTCCTCCTTCGCCAAGCAGGCTAGCGGCTGAGGCGGTCGGGGCGCAAGACCGATGAGGTGGCTAGTTCATGCGCAGGTTCTGCTGCACCACGGTCAGCATTTCCTGGGCGGAGGCGAATTCGACGGCGACGCCATTCTGGAAATGGCGGACCACGCGGGCGCGCATGCGGCCCAGGGTGACGGGCGTGCCCATGGCGGGGCGCACATCGAGTTCGATGGCGGCGCCGGAGAGCGAGATATCGATGATCTTGCAGTTATAGCGACGGCCATCGTCGAGCACGACGGTGGAATGGCGGTTGTCGGGCACGACGCGTTCGTGGCGGCGATCCTCGGGCAGATTGAGGACGTCCTTGTTGGCCAGCCAGGTGAGCTGGGCGGCCATCCTGTCACGCTTGCGCGGGGAGGCGGCCACTTCCATCAGGAAACCACCCTCGACCTGTTCGATGATGGTGCCTTCGATGCGCCCGATATGATCGATATAGGCGATGACGCGCTCACCGACGACGCCGGAGACCGGCGCGATAACCATGGCTTCGCCGGGCGACATCTCCAGCACCTGGCAGGGGAACTCACGGCGATCGGCCAGCATGTAGCGGCCGAGCACGGAAACCTTCACGCGCTGGAAGCGCACTTTTTCGGCGCGCGTCCGCAACGGGGCGATGAACTGCGGAGATGGAATATCGTCGCTGAGCATGCGCATGACCGATAAAAAGCTGTGACTCTATGATCACGCTATCGGGTTTTGGTTAACGCATGGTTGTATCTGCCGGCATTGAAGCGCGGCAAATCAGGTTCAAATTGGTCGTCGCCGCGCAGCAGTTTGCTTACTGACGGCCACCATCGATGACCGCCAGATGGGCATAGCGGCGAGCGCTGCGCCCGAACACTACTGCGGGCATGGCGACCGGCGAGGAGTAGCCGATATCGCTGTTGACCGTGGTGGCCACGTCGCTGGCAACGTCCTGCATCGCCACGTCGTCCGGCCAGATCAGGCGCAGTCCGGTGATGCGCTGTTCCATGATCGGCTGCACGCCGAGCCAATAGGGCTCATCAAGGGCGGTCATGGCGCCAAGCATGCGGGTATGGGTCGAGCCGTTGTGGCGCAGCGGCATCAGGATGGTCTCGAAGCTGGTCTTGGTGTTGATCGCGGTGGTGCCCTGGAAGGTCACGAGGGCGACGGCATGATCTTCGGTGACGGCGCGCATCAGGGTATCGAGCGCGTCCTTGTCGCGTTCATGCCAGAGGCCGGAGAAGGAGCGGCCCTTGAGTTCGCGCGAATAGGCAGTGCAGAGGTGCGAGCCAGCCAGGCGGAACGAGAATTTCTCGTCTTCATCCAGTTCCAGGATGAAGGTATTAGCCAGGGCTTCGCGAATGCGGGTTGGGTCGATATCCTTGCGGTCGGGAGCGCTGCGCGCACCGCGAATGCCGTTCCAATATTCGTAGAGCGTCTTGGTGCTCGTCTTTTGCATTCGTCATGACCCAAATGGACTCGCGCTCGACCCCAAAGGGAACGCTTCCGCCGTGGGATGACATTGGCAAAAGGGCGGGGCAAAAGCGCCATTAAAGGATAGTTAAGGTTAACGTGGGTGTCCCAATGTGGAAAAGAAGTGCCAGAGCGGCGTGGCGCCTGCGAGTCGGAGCGAAGTGATGAGTGAACAAGGACCACACGCGCCGGGCTCGGAAAATGTCAGGGCGAGCGGGCGCGAGCCGGTTTTCCTGCTGCCGGGCGTGATTACGGCGATGATCGGCGTCATGGTCGCCATTCAGGCGGCGTCAACCTTTGTTCTTAACCAGGATGGATATGGGCAACTGATTTTCTGGTTCGCGTTTCTGCCGCTGCGCATAGTGGCGGCCGGAGACAACCTGTCGCTGGGGCTGCCGCTGATCTGGACGCCGTTTACCCATGCGCTGCTGCATGGCGGCTGGGACCACCTGCTGATCAACATGGCGTGGCTGGCGATTTTCGGAACGCCGATCGCGCGGCGCTATGGGGCGGGGCCGACGCTGATTCTGTTCTTTGTGTCCTCAGCGGCCGGTGCGGCGCTCTTCGCGGCGACGACGCTGTGGAGCGGAGCCTATCTGGTGGGTGCATCGGGCGGGATAGCCGGCCTGACGGGGGCGGCGGTGCGGTTCATTTTCCAGCCGGTGCTGGTGATGCAGAATCCCGAGACGGGCGAGCGCGTGCCGGTGGGGCGGCGACTGGCGAGTTTCGCCGATCTGGCCAAGGACACGCGGGCGCGCATGTTCATCCTAATCTGGGTGGTGCTGAACGCCGCCGTGCCGCTGCTCCCGATTTTCACCGGCACCAATGTGCAGGTGGCCTGGCAGGCGCATCTGGGCGGGTTTTTCGCGGGGTTCCTTCTTGTCGGTCTGTTCGAACGACGTCAGTAAACGTCCTTGGGGTCGAAGAGTTTGGGTAGGCCGGTGTCTTCCAGCGTCGCGGCCCCGTCCTTGGTGACCACGCGGCGGTAGAAGCAGGATTTGCGCCCGGTGTGGCAGGCGGCGCCGCGGCCGGTTTGTTCGACCAGCAACACGATGGCGTCCTGGTCGCAATCGACGCGCAATTCGACCACGCGCTGCAATTCGCCGGAGCTTTCGCCCTTTTTCCAGATTTTGCCGCGCGACCGGGACCAGTAATGCGCGAAGCCGGTTTCCAGCGTCAGTGCCAGGGCCTCGGCATTCATATGGGCGAGCATCAGCAACTCGTTGCTGCCGGCCTCCATGGTGACGGCGGTGACGAGGCCGTTCGCATCGAAGGCGGGCGCGAGGGTGGCGCCTTCTTCGAGTTCGGCATGGCTGAGGGTTTTGGCGTCGGCAAAGGTGAGGGTCATGGCGCGGTTTTTATACCGCGCCATGAGATTGCGCCAGATCAGGCCTTGAGGCCGAACCAGATTTCGATGTCGCCGGCGCCGGTGGCCGTATCGAAGGCGGGGCCGTAATATTCGAGGAAGGCGACGGGGGCGTCGCTCAGCTCCCGGCCGGCATTGGCGAGCCATTCGGAGGCAGCGCCGATGGTCGCGCGGATGGTAGTGACGTCGCCCCGATGCACGAAACGTGCCCAGTTCAGGGCAGGAGTGGTGATGCGCTTGAGTTCGGGCTGAACATCGACGCCTTCGCGCACCTCGACGGCGACGATATAGTCAAAATCGCCGTCTTCTATGCCACAGACTATACCATAGGCGGCGTCGGAGACGGCCCCCTCGACATTGCCGATATAGGCCTGGAACTGCTGCCATTGGGCCGGAATACCGGCCGGATTGTTCATGGGATGGCGCTGGGCGATGCCGGCGAAGTGCATGCGCGAGCGGGTTTCGAAACGGGGCGGGGCGATATCGATTGTTGCGGTGGTATCCATGCGTTGAGGCTCCACAAGTTGGATGCTGTCCAGATTACGCCCGCGGCGAAGTTCGTCCGGCGTGAGGCCGAACTGATCGCCGAAAGCGCGGGTGAATGCCTCGTGCGAGCCGTAGCCGGCATCGAGCGCTACCGACAGAATATCGGGAGCACCATCGGCCAGCTTCCGGGCTGCTTCGGTGAGCCGTCGGGCCCGCATATACCCTGAGATCGAATAGCCGGTGGCCAGCGGAAAGGCGCGCGACAGGTAGGATTTCGACCGGCCGGTGACTTCCACCAGATCATCCAGCGATACCGGTTCGGTGAGCCGGCTTTCGAGGACCCAGAGCATTTTGGCGACGTCGGACATGGGCAGAACTCGCTTGAGACGCCGATTCTATGCCACGGCGCGAGCCGACGCATTTGATCGCGCATGCACAGCGAGTCTAGCGCAGGATCAACGCTTGATCATGGCGAAGAAGCGATCCTGCTCGACGCGGTCTTCGGCAAAGACGCCGGTGAAGCGGTGGGTGATGGTGGCGACGCCGTGGGCGCGCACGCCGCGCATGGTCATGCACATGTGCTCGGCCTCGAGCATCACGGCGACGCCGCGCGGGCCCAGATGCTCGTTGAGCGCGTCGATGATCTGTGCAGTAAGATTTTCCTGGGTCTGCAGGCGGCGCGCGAACACCTCCACGAGCCGGGCGAGCTTGGACAGGCCGACGACGCCGTCGTGGGGCAGGTAGGCGATGTGGGCCTTTCCGACGAAGGGCACCATGTGGTGCTCGCAATGCGAATGGAACGGGATATCGCGCATCAGCACGATATCATCGTAGCCGCCGACTTCCTTGAAGGTGCGGCTGAGGATTTCCTTGGGGCTCTGGTCGTAGCCGGCAAACAGCTCGCCATAGGAGCGGGCGACGCGGGCCGGAGTTTCCAGCAGGCCCTCGCGAGTCGGATCATCGCCGGCCCAGGCGATCAGCGTGCGCACCGCGGCCTCGGCCTCGGCCTGGCTGGGACGAAGGCGTGTGGGCAAGGCAGTCGGCTCGGTATCGAGGGGCTGTACACGGGCGTCCATAAGTCGGTTCCTTGGCTTGGCACAACTTCAGATGCGCTGACGTGGATAGGGTTCCCGTGAGCAATGATAATTCTTTGCCATGGCAGCCCACGCGGGACACCCTATATAAGTGGGTAGACCCAAGCCGACAAGAAACAGATTTGTGCGTTTCATGGACCTTAGCGATCTCTATTCCGAAAAAATCCTCGATCTGGCTGCAAACGCCGTGCAGCCGGCGCGGTTGGCTGCGCCCGATGCGTCGGCCCGCAAGGTGAGCCGGGTTTGCGGCTCGGTGATCGAGGTGGACCTGGCGGTGCGCGACGGCGTCGTGGTCGAATATGGGCATGATATTTCCGCCTGCGCGCTGGGGCAGACCTCGGCAGCAGTTGTGGCGCGTGAAATCGTTGGCACGCCGGTGGACGAGGTTCGGGCGCTGCGGGCGCAGATGCACGCCATGCTCAAGGAGAATGGGGCGCCGCCGACGGGCAAGTGGAGCGACCTCAAATATCTCGAGCCGGTGCGTGAATATCGGCCGCGGCATACCTCGACGCTGCTGGTGTTCGACGCGATGGTCGACGCGCTGGATAAAATCGAGTCGGTGGAATCGGTTAGAGCCGCCGGTTGATGGGTAGAGTCATCGACATGATGTGGCGGGTGATCGACTGGCCGTTCAAGCTGGTCGCGGTCACGCTGATCCAGATCTATCGCTATACGCTTTCGGCTTTCGTGGGGCGGACCTGCCGGCACGCGCCAACCTGCTCGGAATATACCCGCGACGCCATCTGGCAGCACGGGTTTTGGCCCGGCGGGTGGATGGGGCTGGCCCGGGTGGTGCGGTGCCGGCCGGGCGGAACGCATGGCTATGATCCGGTGCCGGTTGTCGCGCCGGAGCGGGCGCACTGGTTTGCGCCATGGACCTATGGAAGCTGGCGTTGAAGCGGACGTTTGCTATGGCGTGCGAACTTGCGCCAGCCGCTCGATCAGGCTTTCGATTTGGCGGTCACCCCGTGCCTCGAGCCGACTTTCGACGTTGGTAAGCCGCCCACCAATTTCGGATTTGATCATAAGTTCCAAATCCGAAGGCATGTCGACAAGTCGGCGGTCGAGCCGACGGTTTTGTTCGGCGAGACCGACCACCAGCGTCCTGACGTCGCCCATTTCCTGACGCAGCGCCCTTTGCTCATCGAGGATGCGCTCCAACTGGCGCCCGATAAACTGCAAATCGACTATTTGATCGGTCATTTTTGCTCCTGACACCAATATATGACGCCAATTGCCAACTGCCTAGAGGCTGGATTTGGCGGAGAACCGTGCTAGACAAGCCGCCTTGCAGCAAAGGTCGCTGCATCAATCCAATTTCTGGAGATTTGAAAATGACGATCAAGGTGACGTTCCCCGACGGTGCAGCTCGCGACTATGCGCGTGGCACCACCGGGACCACCATCGTCGAAGGCATCTCCAAGAGCCTGGCGAAGAAGACGGTCGCAATGCGCTGGAATGGCGTGTTGAGCGATCTGTCCGACGCGCTGGACGCCGACGGCAAAATCGAATTCGTGACGCGCGATAGCGGGTCGGCGGACGTGCTGGAACTGATCCGGCACGACACGGCGCATGTGCTTGCCGAAGCGGTGCAGGAGCTGTGGCCGACGACGCAGGTGACGATCGGGCCGGTGATCGAGAACGGCTTCTACTACGACTTCAAGCGCGACGAGCCGTTCAGCGAGGACGATTTCCCGGTCATCGAAAAGAAGATGGCCGAGATCATCGATCGCGGGGCGGCGTTCACCAAGGAAGTGTGGACGCGCGACCAGGCCAAGGCGTTCTTCAATGCGCGCGGCGAGAACTTCAAGGTCGAGTTGGTCGATGCCATTCCGGCTGACCAGTCGCTCAAGATGTACAAGCAGGGCCAGTGGATCGACCTCTGCCGTGGCCCGCATATGCGCACGGTCAAGGATATCGGCAACGCGTTCAAGCTGACCAAGGTGGCCGGCGCCTATTGGCGTGGCGATAGCAATAATCCTGTGCTGAGCCGGATTTACGGCACGGCGTTTGCTACCAAGGAAGAGCTGGACGCGTATCTCCACATGATGGCAGAGGCCGAGAAGCGCGATCACCGAAAGATCGGGCAGGAGATGGATTTGTACCATTTCCAGCCGGAAGCGCAGGGGTCGGTGTTCTGGCATCCCAAAGGTTACGTGCTCTACAACCAGATGGAGACCTATATCCGTCGCCGGCTGAACTCGTCGGGCTATGTCGAGGTGAAGACGCCGCAATTGATGAGTTCGAAGTTCTGGGAAGCCTCCGGCCACTGGGGCAAGTATCGCGAAAACATGTTCGTGGTGCCTGACGAAGTGCCCGGCACGGAAGAGGAAGGCCCGGTTTTGAGCGGCAAGAGCGACCTGATGGCGCTCAAGCCGATGAACTGCCCGGCCCATATCCAGATCTTCAACCAGGGCATCAAGTCTTATCGCGATCTGCCGCTGCGGATGGCCGAATTCGGCTGCTGCCATCGCAATGAGGCGCATGGCGCACTGCATGGGCTGATGCGCGTGCGGCAGATGACGCAGGACGATGCGCACATCTTCTGCCGCGAGGACCAGATCCAGAGCGAAACCGAGCATTTCGTGCATCTGCTCTATTCGGTCTACGCACACATGGGCTTTTCGGATGTGGTGATTAAGCTCGCCACGCGGCCGGAGAAGTTCGGCGGCACCGTCGAGCGTTGGGACGCGGCCGAGAAGGCGCTGGGCGATGCTCTGCGCGCGACCGGCTATGACTTCGAGATCGCCGAGGGCGAGGGCGCGTTCTATGCGCCCAAGCTGGAATTCCACCTCAAGGACGCCATCGGGCGTTCGTGGCAGGTGGGAACGTTGCAGCTCGACTATGTGCTGCCGGAGCGGCTGGACGCCACCTACGTGGCCGAGGACGGTTCGCGCAAGTATGCGGTGATGCTGCACCGGGCGATCCTTGGGTCGCTGGAGCGGTTCATCGGCATGATGATCGAGTCCTATGCGGGCAAGATGCCGATGTGGCTGGCGCCGGTGCAGGTTGTGGTCGCCACCATCGTTTCGGAGGCCGACGAGACCGCCGAGAAGCTGGTGCGGCAGTTGCGCTCGGCCGGTATCCGGGCGGAGCTGGACGTGCGAAACGAGAAGATCAACTACAAGGTGCGTGAGCACTCGGTGGGCAAGGTGCCGTTGATGTTCGTCGTTGGCAAGCGCGAGGCCGAGGAGGGCACTGTGTCGGTGCGCCGCCTCGGAACCGAAGGGCAGAAGGTTGTGCCGTTCATGGATGCGCTGGTTGAGTTGATGGCGGAAGCGACCCCGCCGGACCTCAAGGCCAAGGCTGCCTGATCGATGCCGCAGCGTCCGTCCAATCGCGAGATCAAGGCGCTTACCCATCTGGGTGAGGAGAACGCGCTTGGGCCGGACGATTTCAAGGATATCGGCGAGAAGACTTTCGCCGGTATGCTCAAAAAAGGCTGGGTGGTCCCTGCAGAGGGGCTGCCCGGCAAATACAGGGCGACCATCAAGGGCCTCACGATCCACGAGGGTGAGATCATTTTTGCCGGTCGATACCGGAACTAGATGATGCGATGCCCGATCCGATAGAGATCACACCCCGGATCAGCATCGACTCCAGCGAGCTGGAGGAGACGTTCGTGCGCAGTGCCGGGCCGGGCGGGCAGAATGTCAACAAGGTGTCGAGCGCGGTGCAACTGCGGTTCGATCTGATGAATTCGCCCAATATTCCCGAGCCGATGAAGCGGCGCGTTGCGGTGCTGGCGGGGCGCAAGCTGACCAAGCAGGGCGTGCTCGTCATCACCGCCAATTCGCACCGCGACCAGCCGATGAACCGCGCCGACGCGCAGGAGCGGCTGGTGGCGCTGCTCAAGGAAGGCGCGGTCGCGCCGAAATTCCGGGTGGCGACGCGGCCGACATTAGCTTCGAAAAAGCGGCGACTGGAGGGGAAATCGATCCGTTCCGTCACCAAGACGATGCGGCGCGACATTCCGGATGGGGATTGATGGATAGTGTGAAATTCGGCACCAGTGGGTTGCGTGGGCTGGCGGTTGACCTGCAAGGGCAGGCGGCGCGGCGCTATACGGCGGCGTTCCTGCGGCATCTGAAGGGCCTTGGGGCGCTCGTTAGCGACCGGGTGTATCTGGCGCGCGATTTCCGGGCGTCGAGTGCTGCGATCACGGCGGACTGCGCGGCCGCAATTGAAGCGCATGGATTGCGGCCAATAGACTGCGGAGCACTGCCGACGCCGGCACTGGCTCTACACGCAATGGCGGCGCAGAGCCCATCGATCATGATCACCGGCAGCCATATTCCGGCGGATCGGAACGGGCTCAAGTTTTACACCCCGAGCGGCGAAATCAGCAAAGCCGATGAGGCGGGGATTCTGGCGGCGCTGCGGGATGAGCAGATTGCGGACGCCGCGCTGCCGGTTGCGCATGAGCATGTGGCGGCGATCGAGCGCTATGTTGCGCGGTTTGCCGATCTGGCGCCGGCAGGCTCGCTGCGGGGTTGGCGGATCGGTGTGTTCGAGCACTCCACGGTGGCGCGGGACATTCTGGGCGCCATCCTGCACCGCGCTGGTGCTGAAATTGTGCCGCTGGGCCGGGTGGATGGGTTTGTAGCGGTCGATACCGAGGCATTCGGCGATGCGGTGTTTGCGCCGCTCAAGGGTTGGATTGCTTCCGAAAAGCTGGACGCCATTGTCTCGGCCGATGGCGATGGCGACCGGCCGTTGCTGATGGACAAGCAGGGCGCGTTCGTGCGGGGGGATGTGCTGGGGCTGCTGGCGGCGCGCTATCTTGGCGCGGATGCGGTGGTGACGCCGGTGACGTCCAATAGCGCTATCGAGAAGACTGGGTTTTTCCCGAAGGTGATCCGCACCAAGGTGGGGTCGCCCTTTGTGGTGGCGGGCATTGCGGAGGCGATTGTGGGGGGAGCGTCTGTCGTCGTGGGGTTCGAGGCGAATGGCGGGACGCTGCTCGGCACGCCGGCGCTTGTCGGGGGCGGCGAGATTTCGGCATTGCCAACGCGGGATGCGGTGTTGCCACTGCTCAGTGCGCTGGCATTGGCGGCGCGGCAGGGTGTGAACCTGGCGGAATTGGTGGCGAGCCTGCCGCTGCAATTTGCGGCGAGCGATCGGCTGGAGCATGTGCCGGGCGAGAAAAGCACGGCGCTGCTGGGGCGGCTGGCGGATGATGCGGACTATGCTGCGGCGTTTTTTGCGCCGGATCATGAGATCGAGCGGTTGTCGCAGATCGATGGGCTGCAGTTCTGGACGCGGGCGGGGGAGATGGTGCATTTCCGGGCGTCGGGCAATGCGCCGGAGTTGCGCTGCTATGTCGAGAGTGGGTCGGAAGCGGGCGCACGGGCCTTGCTGCAGTGGGGTTTGGGGGCAGCCGCTGGCGCGCTGAAGGAATTGCCGTGAACATATTCGTGACGGGTACGGCCGGCTTTATCGGGTTTCACCTGGCGCGGCGGTTGTTGGCCGATGGGCATAGCGTCACCGGCTATGATGGGATGACGCCGTTTTATGACGATGGGCTGAAGGCTGGGCGGATGGCGCTGCTGTCGAACCAGGCGGGTTTTCATGGCGTGCGGGGTATGCTCGAGGACGCCGCGGGGCTGACCGAGGCGCTGCGGGCCAGCCAGGCTGAGATCGTGGTTCATCTGGCGGCGCAGGCGGGGGTTCGCTACAGCATCGAAGCGCCGGAGACCTATATCAGCTCCAATCTGGTGGGCACTGCGAACCTGCTGGAGGCGGTGCGGGCGCATCGACCGCGACATCTGGTGTTTGCCTCGACCAGCTCGGTCTATGGCGGCAATCTGAAAATGCCATTCGCCGAAACCGATCATTCCAATAATCCGGTCTCGCTCTACGCCGCCACCAAGAAGGGCGGCGAGGCCATGGTGCATGCCTATGCGCACCTATGGGGCATCCCGGCGACCAGCATGAGGTTTTTTACCGTCTACGGGCCCTGGGGGCGTCCGGATATGGCGGCGCTGAAATTCGTGCGGGCGATCGAGGCGGGCGAGGCCATCGAGGTCTATGGCGAAGGCCGGATGCGGCGTGATTTCACCTATGTCGATGATCTGGTCGAGGCCATCGCGCGGATCATCGACCGACCGCCGGTGGCGGGTGAAGCGCTGGAGGGTGACACCCTATCGCCGGTAGCGCCGAGCCGGATCGTCAATCTGGGTGGCGGGCAGCCGCGCGAATTGATGGATTTCATTGCGGCAATCGAAGCGGCGCTGGGCAAGAAGGCCAGGCTCGATTTCCTGCCGATGCAGCAGGGCGACGTGGTGGAAACCTATTCGGATGTGTCGCTGCTGCGGCAGTTGATCGGAGCGGTGCCGCAGACCTCGATCGAAGAGGGCGCCGCCCGGCTGGTTGAGTGGTACCGGCAGTTCTACAGGTAGGCGGCCCCGTCGGAGCGGGGCCGCTATGGTCGATTACTCGGAAGTCGCTGAGATATTGGTCTTCTGCAGCAGGACCGTGGGGTCTTCCTGGGCGGCCATGAAATCGGCGAGGCCGAGGCCGGCAGGATCCTTGGCGGTCATTTCGATAGTGAGTGCCTTGGCATCGCCGCTGATGAAGGCGCTGACGGCCTTGCCGACCTTCTGGGCCTCGGCAGCACCGGCGAGCATGCCCAGAATGGTGCCTTCAGCCAGGCCCGCATAGATTGGACGCATGGTGGCGGCATCCGAGCCCTGCTCGGTGGAGACGCGCTTCAGGATGATGTCGGCGAGGCCGGCATCGACCACGTTGACCTTGAGGTTGTTGATGACGACGCCCATGGCGGCGGCGAGCGAAGTATCCGGATCGATATCGAAAAGGGCCTCGGTGGCATTGCCGATGGTGCCGGCGAGCTTGACGGTGGCGAGATCGGCACCGCTGACCGAGACATCCTCGATATTGATGGCGTTGGTGGCCTCATCCCAGGCGGCCTTGACGGCAAAACCGACATCGATCGAGGTGATGCCCAGGTCGATCAACTGCTGGAACTGCTCGTCACCGGAATCCTTGGGCACATCGACGACGATGCTGTCGCCGGTGGTCGAAATGTTGGTGGGAATGCCGTTGAGATAGTCGCTCAGCGACAGATCGAAGGCGCCGATATCGGCCTTGACGCGCTGGTCGGCGGCGTCGGGATTAGGAATGTCCATCTTGAAGCCGTCGAACGAGAACCCGGCAAAAGCGGGGATCAGCGAGCGGGCATTGGCATCGAGCCAGGCTTGGTCGATGGCTTCGGGCGCGGCTTCGACGGTGGCGATCGGGCCGCTGAGGTCCATCGCCTTGAAGGCGATATTGCTCATGCTCATTTCACCATCGCCTTCGACGGCGATGCGGAAATCCTGCATGGCGATGGCGGGATAGGTGCCGGGAGCCATGCCATCCATGGTCATGCCGCCCATGGCGAAGTCCAATGGCGTGCCGTTCTCGTCGGTGCCCTTACAATCGAAGCCGCCGAAGGTGACCGGGGAGGATTCAAAGGCGGTGAAGATATCGGCATAGATGTGCAGTGCCTTGCCAATGGTCTCGGGCGAGGGGGTCTCGCCTTCGGCTTCCATTGTCTGGGACATGGCCATGATGTCGGCAAATGAGAATTTCAGCGGGCGGCCCTTGAATTCGGCCGTTTCGATCGCGCCCACATTGCAGGCGACGTCCTTGACGGCCAACGAGCCGCCTGCGGACTTGAAATCGCTGTAGAGGGTGGTGAGCTCGGTCTGGCCGGCGGCGTCGACCAGGCCATAGACGGCGAGCATGCCGCCGATATCGAAATTGGTGGCCGAGACGGCGCCGAAGCTGCCCGACACATCTTCATCGGCGGTCAGTTCAGCACCACCGAGCGACACGCTGGCGGCAACGCCATCCTCGACGTTGTCGAGAGCGACGTCCTTGAAGGTGACTGTCCCGGACTTGTCGGTGCCATCCACGGTGGACGTGAAGCTGAGGATGATCTCGGGAATGGTGATGCTGGTGGCGGTGAGGCCGGCCAGCGCATCGGCGTTCTCGACCAGGTCGCCGCTGAAAATGGCGCGCAGCGTGGTGTCGTCGACATTGGACCCCACGGCGTTGACACTGGGGATTTCGACGGTGAATTCGGGAGGCGTGGTGACGACCGGCGTGCTCTGCTCTGCGGGCGCCTTGATCTTTTCCTTGGCGATTGCGGTCCCGGTTGGCAGGGCCACGGTCAGCAGGCAGGCAGCGGCAAAAGCAGCCAGTTTGGGGCGAGACAGGATATCAAAGGTCACGGCTAACTCTCCGGGCTTGTTCGGTGCGCAATTTGTGCCATCGCGCGGTTACCAGCAATAGGCAAAGAGCGTCGTCGCGCATAGGGTTGGTCAAATGTTAAGGCGCCGTGGCTGGGCGCGCGCAAATGCTTGTCAGTCGAGCGGCGGTAAGCAATATAACGGGCACCAGACGAGACGACCGGGGCTTGATAATTTTGGCGACCAAAGTTCAGCACACCATAGTGACCGGCGCGTTTATAGCGTTGCTTTGCGTCAGTTCTGCGTCGGCCGAGTCAAACCAGCCCTCGACCGCCAAGCTCGGCACGCCGCAGGTGGCTATTACGGGCGCCGTAATCGAGGCCGATCCGGGGAGCCTGTTCAACTATGCGGGCGAGGTCGGCCAGACCTTGAAATTCAACGTTGTCGGCAGCGATGCTGGCGCGATCTGGGGCGACGGCACCTATACCAGTGACTCCGCCCTGGCTGTCGCCGCAGTGCATGCCGGGGCCTTGAAGGTGGGGCAGGCGGGCGTGGTCACCGTGGAAATCGTGCCGGGGCTCGATAGTTACGCCGGGGTCGCGCGCAATGGCGTGGTGAGCATCAGCTATGGTCCCTGGCAGGTCAGCTACCGCATTGTCGGGGCGGAGGCGACCAGTGCGGCGCAGGTGCAGCGGGCGCCGGAAAACCTGACTGTGTATCGCGGGCAGAACGGCACTTTGCTGGAATTCGAAGTCACGGGATCGACGACGGAGTCCGTCTGGGGCGACGACATCTATACCGACGATTCCTCGATAGCCGCGGCAGCGGTGCATGCCGGCGCGCTGCAGCCGGGGCAAACCGGCATCGTCGTCATCGAGGTCATGCCGGGGCAGGCCAGCTATAGCGGCTCGCAAGCCAATGGCGTGGCCTCGCGCAACTACGGCCCGTGGGATGGCAGTTTCAAGTTCGTGTTGAACGTCGATGCCAAAGTTCAGAGCAAGCTCAGCAACTAGGGCGCGACAGCCCTAGTGCGCCGTCGTCAGCACTTCGATTTCCTGGCTGGAGCCGGCCTGGACTTCGAAGTCGCGGTTGACGACCGTTTCGCCCTGCTTGGCCAGGACGGTGTATTCACCTTCGGCCAGCACGGTCGCGGGGAAGGCGCCGAGATCGGTGAAGACGGTGGTGCCGTCGGCGGTCTTGACTGTCCATTCGACGTCGGCAATCGCCTCGCCGCCGACCTCGGAGGCCAGCTTGAAGGTGACTTGGCTGGCCTTCTGGTAGAGCGTCGCGTCGGTGAGCTGGCCGGGCTCGACCCGCAGATCGGCCCGCACGATCGCGTTCACGTCGCCAAAATGGGAAACGATGTGGTAGGTGCCGGCATTGAGGGTGACGATCTCGTTGGGCCGCAGGCCTTCGGCCACAATGGTGCGGTTGGCTTCGTCGCCGGCAGTGAGAATGTCGAATTTCAGCAGGTTGGCGGGTATGGCGATATCGCCGGTGATCGCCGAATTGAGGCGCAGCGCGCCGGCGCCGATGACGAAGCTCTTTTCATTGGCGCCTTCGGTGACTGTCAGCGTATCGCTGGCTTGGGCACGGCCATAGGCGACATGCACGACGTATTCGCCGGGCGGCAACTCCACTGAGGCGATCGCTTCGTCGGACTTGGCCACCAAAGCCAGTTCGCCGCTGGCATCGGGCGTGGTGCCGAAAATGCGCCAGACCAGGCCTTCGGGAATGGTGGTGCCGTCTTCGGTGATGCGGGCCGTCAGCGAGACGGGTTGTGGCACCGTGGTCAGGGCGCTGATGGCCTCGGTGGCGGGGGTCTGCGTATCAGCAGGCACCGGTGGTGGAGGCGTCTCATCGCGATTGGGGCGCGGACGCGGCATGGGGGGCATTTCGGCGGCGGCGTCCTGCGCGAATGCCGGAGGCGCTATAGCCGCAGGCGCTAATGGCGCCAGCAAGAGCAGCAAGAGGGCAAAGACTAGTCCCGAACGCATATGTTTTCCCGGCCCCGGTAGGTACGCCCAAAATTGGCGTCGTGTGTGGAGAGTCGCGACGCAATAGGCGGCGATTGGGGAAAAGCTGTGTCATAGACGCTGACACTTTGGAACAGCCCTGTGCGCCAGCGCAGACGATTTTATGTGAATAGCCACTGGGGACTATCGTGATCGCGGCAGTCTGATTATTGGATGGCCTCAGTGAGAAGGAGATGATGATGCCGGCCAATGCAGCGATGCGCGATTATCTGATGAGCCGCAGGTCGGTAGGGCAGGCTTTTCTCAAGGAGCCAGGGCCCAATGCCGAGGAGCTGGAGCAGATCCTGACCATCGGTACGCGCGTGCCCGATCATGGCAAGCTCAATCCGTGGCGGCTGGTGCTTTACACCGGCGATGACCGGGCGCTGATCGGCGAAAAGCTGGCGGCAATGGCCAAGGCGAAGAACCCCAATCTGGAGGAGGCGGAGCTGGAGCGCGAGCTGATGCGGTTCCTGCCGCCGCCGCTGACCATCGGCGTGCTGTCGTCGCCCAAGGCCCATCCGACGGTGCCGGAATGGGAGCAGTTCCTGTCGGCCGGCAATGTGGCCTTCAATCTGGTCAATGCGGCCTTCGCGCTGGGCTACGCGGCCAATTGGGTGAGCCGGTGGTATTCGATGGACGCCGAAGCCGCCCGCATGCTGGGCGCGCGCGAGGGCGAGCGGTTTGTGGCCTTCGTGCAGATCGGCACGCCGAGCGCGGTGATCGAGGACCGGCCGCGGCCGAAACTGGACTCTATCGTATCGCGTTGGCAATCGCCGGAGTAGGATGCAACATCACGCTGGCGTCTGCGTTATGCCGGCGCAAGGGAGGCATTCATGGTTGCAGATCATTTCATCGTCGCGCGCTGCGATAGTCACTGGAAAGTGAGCTTTCACGGCTCCGACCAGAGCCCGTTTGAAACCAAGGAAGACGCCATCGTGGCGGCGGTCGCGGAAGCAAAGCTGCAATCGGCAAGGGGCCGTGAGGTTGAGGTGCTGGTGCAGGACATCGACTCGACGTTCCATAGCGCGTGGCGGTCGGGTGCCGATGACGATAGTGACGAGGAACTGGCGACGCGCGAATAGAAAGTTAACGCACGGTTAACTGATGTTAGTGTTTCATTAACCGAAACGATTCTTTCGAGACGGATTAATGGGCGTCCAGCCAATCGCGATACCGCAAAGTCTTGCCTATGTCCTGACTTCGGCGGGCGATCGCAACGGCGTGGACTTTAACTACCTGCTGCAAACCGCGATCCGCGAGAGCAGCCTTAATCCGCAGGCGAAGGCGCAGACCTCTTCCGCTACCGGTCTGTTCCAGTTTCTCGACACGACCTGGCTGCAGACCATGAAGGAGCAGGGGCCGCGGCTGGGCTACGGGCAATATGCCGACCAGATCGAAAAGACCGCCAATGGCTATACGGTGCGCGACCCCGATGCCCGGGCGCAAATCCTCAAGCTGCGCGAGGACCCCCAGATTGCCTCCGATCTGGCGGCGGCGTTCACCAAATCGAATGGCGACTATCTGAGCGCCAAATTCGGCCGGCAGCCGAGCGCCGGGGAGCTTTATATCGCGCATTTCCTGGGCGCACAGGGGGCGGAGCGGATGTTCAACGCGGGGCTACAAAACCCCGACCAGATCGCCGCCGACCTGTTTCCCCGCCAGGCGCAGGCCAACCGGACCATTTTTTACGACGAGGGACAGCCGCGCACGATCCGGCAGGTCTATCGCGCGCTGGTCGCCAAGCACGAGGGCGGGCCGTCGGCGGGCTTTGCGGCCCAGCAGTTAGCGAGCCAGCCGGTCGCCAGCGCTGCGCCCGTGGTGGCGTCGCGCTTCTCGCCGGCCAATATGTCGTTCACAGGCCTGTTCAAGAATGAGGAGCAGATCGGACCGGAATCGCCGCTGAACCCGGTCGGGGCGGGTGGTAGCGCGTTTTTCACGCAGCTTTACGCAAAATAGGAACGCGAGCCTCAATAAGGCGTTTACCCATGATCGAGGAAATTGAATAGGGCGCGAATAGTTTGAGTAAAGACGAAACCAAGTGAGCGAATTGACGGCCTGTTAAAGGTGTTCACGCAGTAATCGCCGTGTCCGTCCAGCTCTGAGGAGAGTGCCATGCGTCGTGCTTTTGCCGTAGCTGATCGATTGATCTCACTGCCAAGGGGATGGCCTGTCCTCGGGCTGGCATTGGCATCCTGGGTTCTGCTGGTTCTGGCAATCCAGATCGTGTCGAGCGTCTTCCACTATGTGGCGGCAAGCCTCTAGGCGATCACCTAAAATCATCGTGAACCGTTCCTTAAACCTTCGCGGCTAATTTCATCTCCGGGTATCCGGAGAGTAAAATGGTTGCGTACAAGGACTTCGTCCGGCTGTCTCAATCCAGCGATAGCGAAGAACGCGGTAGCGCTGCGCACCTTGCGGCCATGGCCTATCTCAACCATCAGGGTCCGGCCGACGAGCAGGCGGCTTTGTATGCCTCGCTGATCAATTTCCTCGATGATCCCTCGGTCAAGGTGCGGGCGGCGCTGGCCTATGGCCTGCTGCATGCCGACATCGCGCCGCGTCCGATCATGCTGGCGCTGCTGCATGACAGCTCGATCATTTCGCGCGCCGTGCTACAATATTCACCAGTGCTGATCGATGCCGACATTATGGGGCTCGTGCGCGGTTTCGATCTGTCGATGCTGGTGGCGGTCTGCCAGCGCGTTCGGATCAGCGAGCGCCTCGCGGCCGCGCTGATCGGGCGGCAGGAACGGCCGGTGACGTTGCGGCTGCTCAAGCGGGCGGATGTGCCGGTGGGCGCCGGGTTGTTGCAGATGCTCGCGCAAAGCGATGGACATGACGCTGAAATGCGCGGGGCGCTGCTCGGCCGCCGTGACCTGCCGGCGGCTATCCGCGCCTTGCTGGTGCAGAAAGTCGCCGTGGCGCTGGGCAATGCCCGCATCGTCAAAGGCGCGCTGGCCAGCGACCGGCTCGAGCGCCTGCTGCGCAATAGCGGCGATACCGCGCTATCGTCGATCGGCGAGCGCGAGGCGGTCAAGGCGCAAACAGGTTTTGCCGCCGGGCTGATCGGGGCCGACCAGTTGAATACGCGGTTGCTGCTGCATGCGGTGGTGACGGGGCATGTGATGTTCTTCGCCGATTGCCTGGCCGAACTGGGCCAGACGCCGCGCGACAAGGTGTTTTCCCTGCTCGAGAGCGGCAGCCGGCCGGCGCTCAATGCGCTGCTGGTGCGTTGCGGGCTGGGCGAGGGGATGCGCAACCTGTTCGCCAAGCTGGTGATGCATGCCCGCGCCGCGGACCTTGCCGATGATGCGGCCGCCCGCCACTATGTCGTGACGGCGTTGACCGAGGAATTGATCGTCGACCACGGCGGCGTCATTCCCGAGGAGCTGGAAGAGGCTTTCGCCTATCTCAGCGAGCAGAATGTGCAACTGGCCCGCAAGGCAGCGCGCGGCGTGATGGCGGCGTTCGCGGGGATTGCCAATGCGCCGATGGCCCTGCCGATGCTGGACGAGCGGCTGGCGCTGCCGGCGGCTTAATAGCGGAATTGCTCGCTGAGCACGCGTTCTTCCAGGCTGGTGCCGGGATCGAACAACAGCGTCACGCCATGCGAGCGATCTTCGCGCACGGTGACCTCCAGCACATTCTGGAACTCGATATTGTCGGCCACGGCGCTGACCGGGCGCTTGGGCGCTTCGCGCGTGATGAACTTGACCACGGCGCGATTGCCCAGGATGGCGCCGCGCCAGCGGCGGGGGCGGAACGGCGAGATCGGTGTCAGCGCCAGTAGCGGCGCCTCGATCGGCAGGATCGGGCCATGGGCCGACAGGTTGTAGGCGGTGGAGCCCGCGGGCGTGGAGAGCAGCACGCCGTCGCAGATCAGCTCCTCCAGGCGGGTCTCGCCATCGATGACGATCTGGATTTTGGCGGCCTGGTAGGTGGAGCGGAACAGCGACACCTCATTGAGCGCCAGAGCGGTCTGCGAGCGGCCGGTGGTATCGACCACCTGCATCGAGAGCGGATAGATCCGCGTCTGCTGCGCCGCCGCCAGGCGTTCGCCCAGGTCATCCTCGGAGAAGGCGTTCATCATGAAGCCCACCGAGCCGAAATTCATGCCATAGACCGGCACGCTGGTGCGCATGACGCGGTGCAAGGTCTGCAGCATCAGGCCGTCGCCGCCCAGGGCAACGACCACCTCGGCGGACTCGAAGGCGATATTGCCATAGCGCTGCTGCAGGCGCTGGGCCGCGACATCGGCCTCCGGCGTGCCATTGGTGACGAAACTGATGCGCTCGGTGGGTCGGCTGGCCACGGCATTCCCCAAAAAGACTCTAGAGCCTGATGCGGCGACTGCTATCACGCGGGCCGCCAGCGTGCCAGCGGGCAGGGGCAACGACACCGGCCGGTGGTAATTTGCACCGCGCCTGATTTGCTATTGGCATTTCTTAATATCTTGGTAACGTACGTAGAGAGACGGAAGTAATCACGCTGAAGCTGGGCAGGAGCGGGCGGCGATGCAAGTTTTGTCGTCCTATAATACTGCGCGTAAGAACGTCGATCTGACGTTGGGCGCGGCAGATTTCAGCTTTTCCTCGACTTCAACTACGGCTCGGAACCCACATCTGGTCGCAGTGCGTTATGCGAGCGGATTGTCGCTGAAATTTTCTGGCGGCGTGCCGGCTGCCGCGCAGCCGACTAGGTCGCGGACAGTGCAGATCGTGCTCAAGCGCGGCATGGATGTGGTTTTGGCGGTATTTGCCTTGGTGATACTGGCGCCAGCGCTGGTTTTGCTTGGGATCGCCATCTGCCTGACCAGCAGGGGGCCGGCGCTGTTCTGTCAGGACCGCGACGGGCTGAATGGCACGGTCATTTCAGTTTATAAATTTCGCTCCATGTATGTCGACCGCAGCGATGCCGCGGTCACGCCAGTCGGCCGGTTTATCCGCCGGACCAGTATCGACGAGCTACCGCAATTGTTGAACGTGATCCGGGGGGACATGAGCCTGATCGGGCCGCGTCCACACCCGGTGGGATTGCGGGCCGCCGGCGGCTCCTATGAAGTGCTGGTGCCCTACTACTGTGCACGTCATGTCATGAAGCCGGGGATTTCGGGTTGGGCGCAGGCCAACGGCCTGCGGGGGTCGACCGAGGATGCCGCGGCGGCCGAGGCGCGCATCGAGCACGACATCGCCTATATTCAGAATTTCAACATCCTGCTGGATATCCGGATCATGATCCGGACGGTTCTGCGCGAATTCGTCACGGGAACGGGCTATTAATCGATCCTGAGACGTCAACGCTCAGTGGGAGGTCAGTCAGATGCGCATCGCTGTTGTTGGTTCAGGGTATGTCGGCCTGGTAAGCGGCGCGTGCTTTGCCGATTTTGGCCATTCGGTCGCCTGCGTCGACCTGGATGAGAGCAAGATTGCGGCTTTGCAGGCCGGCGAAATTCCGATTTTCGAGCCGGGGCTCAACTCTTTGGTGGTCGATAATGCCAGGGCCGGCCGCCTGACTTTCTCGACCAATATTGATGAAGCGGTCGCGGGGGCCGAGGTCGTTTTCATCGCCGTGGGCACGCCGTCGCGGCGCGGGGATGGCCATGCCGACCTGTCCTATGTGTATGACGCGGCGCGCACGATCGGCCGGTCGATCAAGCAGTTCACGGTCGTGGTGACCAAGTCCACCGTGCCGGTGGGCACCGGCGATGAGGTAGAGCGGCTGATCCGTGAGGTCAATCCCGAGGCCGATTTCGCGGTCGTGTCCAACCCGGAGTTCCTGCGCGAGGGCGCAGCGATCCAGGATTTCAAACATCCAGACCGCATCGTGGTGGGGCTGGACAATGATCGCGCCAAGCAGGTGATGAAGGAAGTCTACCGGCCGCTGTTTCTCAACCAGTCGCCGCTGTTCTTCGTGACGCGGCGGACGGCGGAGCTGATCAAATATGCCGGGAATGCGTTCCTCGCCATGAAGATCACCTTCATCAACGAGATGGCCGATCTTTGCGAAGCGGTGGACGCCAATGTGCAGGATGTGGCGCGCGGCATTGGCCTCGACAACCGGATCGGCTCGAAATTTCTCAATGCCGGGCCTGGCTATGGCGGTTCGTGCTTTCCCAAGGATACGCTGGCGCTGGTCAAGACTGCCCGCGACCATGGCAGCCCGATCAATCTGATCGAGACCACGGTCGCCATCAATGATAACCGCAAGCGGGCGATGGCCCGCAAGGTCATCGCGGCCTGTGGCGGCAGCGTGCGCGGCAAGACCATCGCGATCCTCGGGCTGACCTTCAAGCCCAATACCGACGACACGCGCGACTCTCCGGCGATCACCATCATCCAGGCGCTGCAGGACGGTGGCGCGATCATCCGCGCCTTCGATCCCGAAGGCATGAAACCGGCCGCCAAGCTGCTGGACAATGTGCAGTTCGGCACCGACGCTTACGACGTTGCCAAGGGGGCGCATGCAACGGTGATCGTGACCGAATGGAACCAGTTCCGCTCGCTCGATCTGGCCCATTTGAGCACCATCATGGCCGAGCCGGTGCTGGTGGATTTGCGCAACATCTACAATCGGGCCGATGCGGTGGCGCATGGGCTGATCTATTCGAGCATCGGCCGACCGGAAGGCGCGGCGGCGGGGCACTTGGCGGAAGCGGCGGAATAAGCCGATACGTCGAGGATTTCGAGGCGACTGAGTATAGGCGCCGCCTCCGGCGGCGCTGTCGAGTATGAGTGGGGGCTCATGATGGGGAAGCGGATACTCGTGACTGGGGGCGCCGGATTTATCGGCTCCCATCTCTGCGACCGGCTGGTTCGGGGCGGCAATGACGTGCTGTGCGTCGACAATTTCCTGACCGGTAGCCAGGCCAATGTGGTGCACCTGCTCGACAGCCGGCATTTCGAGGTCATGCGTCATGATGTGACCACGCCGCTCGATGTGGAAGTCGATCAGATCTACAATCTGGCCTGTCCCGCCTCGCCGTTGCATTACCAGGCTGATCCGGTGCGGACGACCAAGACCAGCGTTTTGGGCGCGATCAACCTGCTCGATCTGGCCAGGCAGTTGGGTGTGCCGATCCTGCAGGCTTCGACGTCGGAGGTCTATGGCGATCCCGAAGTGCATCCGCAGCCCGAAAGCTATCTGGGCCACGTCAACGCCATCGGTCTGCGCGCCTGCTACGACGAGGGCAAGCGGTGTGCCGAAGCACTATTTTTCGATTATCACCGGCAGCACCAGGTGCAGATCAAGGTCATCCGCATCTTCAATACCTACGGCCCCAACATGCATCCCGAAGATGGACGGGCGGTGTCCAATTTCATCGTGCAGGCGCTGCGCGGCGAGGACATCACGGTTTATGGCGATGGCCACCAGACGCGGTCGTTCTGCTACATCGACGACTTGGTGAAGGCCATGGTCACGATGATGAATACCGATGGATCGGTGACCGGACCGATCAATATCGGCAATCCCGACGAAATCCATATCGCGCAATTGGCCAAGCTGGTGATCGAGATGACCCGGTCGCGCTCCAAACTGGTCCACAAGGCCCTGCCGGTCGATGACCCACGACAGCGCAGGCCCGATATCGCGCTGGCGCGCGAGGTTTTGGGATGGGAGCCGAGCGTGCACTTGCGCGCCGGACTGGCCCGGACCATCCGCTATTTCGATGAACTGCTGCAGGTCGACGGCACCGTCAAGGCGCGTGTTCTTGCCGGCATCGGGACAGGACTTTGAGTTCGCCCAAGGTTGCGCTGATCACCGGCGTCACGGGACAGGACGGCGCCTACTTGTCGCAACTGCTGCTGGACAAGGGGTATATTGTCCACGGCGTGAAGCGTCGGTCTTCGTCGTTCAACACCGGGCGCATCGAGCACATTTATCAGGACCCGCACGAAGCCGACCCGCGCTTCGTGCTGCATTATGGCGATATGAGCGACGCTACCAACCTGATCCGCATCGTGCAGGAAACCCAGCCGGACGAAATTTACAATCTGGCGGCGCAAAGCCATGTCCAGGTGTCGTTCGAGACGCCCGAATATACGGCCAATGTCGATGGCCTGGGGACGCTGCGCCTGCTTGAGGCGATCCGCATTCTCGGTCTAGGGCGGAAATGCAAATTCTACCAGGCCTCGACGTCCGAGCTTTATGGCCAGGCTCGGGAGGTGCCGCAGCGCGAAACCACGCCGTTCTATCCGCGGTCGCCCTATGGGGTGGCCAAGCTCTATGCCTATTGGATCGTGGTCAACTACCGCGAAGCCTATGGGCTCCATGCCTCTAACGGCATCCTGTTCAACCATGAAAGCCCGTTGCGCGGCGAGACTTTCGTCACCCGCAAGATCACGCGAGCGGCCGCCGCCATCCATTTGGGGGTCCAGGATAAATTGTATCTCGGCAATCTCGATGCGCAGCGCGATTGGGGCCATGCGCGGGACTATGTGCGCGGCATGTGGCTGATGCTGCAGCAGGAGAAGGCGGACGATTACGTGCTGGCCACCGGCCGGACCACTTCGGTGCGCCAATTCGCCGAATTGGCATTCGAAGATGTTGGTATTGCGGTGGAATGGACGGGCCAGGGGGTCGATGAAAAGGGCCGAGACACGAGGACTGGCCGGGTCGTGATCGAAGTCGATCCGCGCTATTTCCGGCCCACCGAGGCGGATCTGCTGCTCGGCGACCCCGCTAAGGCCTATGAGAAATTGGGCTGGACGCACGAAATATCGGTGCGCGCGCTGATCGCCGAAATGGTGCGCGAAGATCTCAGGGGCATGCAAACTGCGCCCGCTATGGCGCGAGAGGACGCGTGATGTATGCGCTGTCCGGCAAGAAGGTCTGGGTGGCGGGCCATGGGGGCATGGTGGGCGGCGCCACGGTGCGGCGCCTGCGGTCCGAAGGGGTGCAGTTGATCACGGCCGATCGGCGCGAGGTCGACCTCAGGCGCCAGTCGGAAACCGAGGCGTTCGTCGCCAGAACCCGGCCCGATGCCATTGTGCTGGCGGCGGCCAAGGTCGGCGGCATTCTGGCCAATGACAGCTTTCCGGCCGATTTCCTCTATGACAACCTGATGATCGAGGCCAATGTCATCCATGCGGCCCATTCGAGCGGCGTGGAAAAACTGCTGTTGCTGGGGTCGTCCTGCATTTATCCGCGGCTGGCGCCCCAGCCGATCCCGGAAGATGCGCTGCTGAGCGGGCCGCTGGAGCCGACCAATGAATGGTACGCGATCGCAAAGATCGCCGGGATCAGACTGGTCCAATCCTACCGCAAGCAGCATGGCCATGATTTCGTCTCGGCTATGCCCACCAACCTTTATGGCCCCGGCGACAACTTCGATCTGAGGTCCGGCCATGTGCTGCCGGCCCTGATCCGCAAGGCGCATGAGGCCAAGCTCCGGGGCGACACGGAAATCACAGTGTGGGGCACGGGAACGCCGCGCCGCGAATTCCTGCATGTCGATGATTGCGCCGATGCGCTGGTGTTTTTGCTGAAGAATTATTCGGAGTTCGAGCACATCAATGTGGGGTCGGGCACGGAGATCAGCATCCTGGACCTGACGCGGATCGTCTGCCGCGTGGTCGGTTTTACCGGCACGATTGTGCAAGATCTGTCCAAGCCGGACGGCACACCGCGCAAGCTGATGAGCAGCGACAAGCTGCGCGCCATGGGTTGGACGCCGCGCATTGGATTGGAGCAGGGGATTGCCGACACCTATCGTTGGTTCCTCGACCATGCGATTCTGGAATCGGCGTGATGGGCAAAACGGCGGTCATCACCGGTGGCTGTGGGTTTTTCGGGACGCATCTGATGCGGGCGCTAACCTCCGATCCGGCCTATGAGCGCATTATTCTGGCCGACATAAACCAGCCGCGTGAGTTGTCGGCAAAGGCCGAATATGTCCGCGTCGATGTCTGCGAGGAGATCGATCTACCGGTGTCCGGCGAGGTCGAGGTCTACAATTTTGCCGCCGTGCATACGACGCCAGGGCATGAGGATTGGGAATATTACTGGACCAACGTGGCGGGGGCCACCAACGCTTGCCGGTTCGCCACACGGGTCGGCGCGCGGCGCGTGGTTTTTGCCAGCACCATGTCGGTCTATGGACCGCAGGAAGTGCAGGTTGATGAGGCCACGGTGCCGAGGCCGGTCAACGCCTATGGCCGCTCCAAGCTGCTGGCGGAGCATATCCATCGCGATTGGCAGGCTGGCGACGCTGCCAACCGGCTGCTGATTGTGCGGCCGGCCGTGATTTTTGGCGAGGGTGAACGGGGCAATTTCAGTCGGCTGGCCGGGCTGTTGCGGCGGGGCCTGTTCGTCTACCCGGGCCGAACCGACACGATCAAGGCCTGCGCTCCGGTGGAAGATTTTCCGCGCAGCGTCGCCTTCATGAGCGCGTTCGACGAGCCCGTCCTCACCTATATCTACGCCTACCCGGAGCGCACGACGACCGAGATGATCAACCGGAGTTTCGCGGTGGCCGGCGGCTTCAAGGCGCCGAGCCTGGTCATTCCCGCCGGCCTGATGATGGCCGGGGCGCTTGCCTTTGAGGTGCTGGCAAAAATCGGGCTCAGAACCTCGATCAACCGCGTCCGCATGGGCAAACTGCTGCATTCGACCAACGTGTATCCCCGTCAATTGCTCGATCGCGGGTGGACGTTCCGCTATTCACTGACCGAGGCCTTGGCACGCTGGAAAACCATCAGCGATTTCAATTGATGATGGAGCTCGGCCGCGCATGAAGCTCCTGCTGCATGATTATAGCGGCCACGCGTTCACCGCCCAGTTGGGGCGGGCATTGGCCTGCCGGGGCATCGAGGTCGTCTATGCCTCGTTCGAGGGGTTCGAGACGCCCAAGGGGCGAGTGGCCGGCATGACGGATGATCCGGCCAGTTTTCGCGCGGTGCAGGTCAGCATTTCCGGAAAATTCGACAAGGACAATCTGCTGAAACGGCATCGTCAGCAGCTCGAATACGCGCGGCGAATACGCGAGCTTGTATTGGCTGAGCGGCCGGATGTGGTGCTGTCTGCCAATGCGCCAATCGAGGTCCAGGAGCACGTGATGGTCGCGTGCCGGTTGCTCGGCGCGGCGTTCGTATTCTGGGTGCAGGACATTCATGCCGAGGCGATCGAGCGGATCATCGGGAAGGCGAATGGCGTTCTGGGCTGGCTGGTGGGAGCCTATTATCGGGGCAAGGAAGCGCGGCTGCTGCGGAATAGCGACGCGGTGGTGGTGATTGCAGAGGCGTTCCGCGAGGTGCTGGCCGGTCCGCGCTGGGGCCTGGACGTTGCGGACATGGTGGTTATCGAGAATTGGGCCAATATCGCCGACATGCCGGTGGCGTCGCGCGACAATGCCTGGGTCCGCCAGAACATGCGGGAAGGGCGACGCGTGGTCTATTCCGGAACGCTGGCCCGCAAGCACAATCCAGACCTGCTGCTGGAGCTGGCGCGCCAACTGGATGCCGATGTGTATCTGTTCGCCCAGGGATCGGGAGCCGATATCGTGCGCGATACCGCGGCGGCGGAGGGACTGGACAATGTCATCGTCAGGCCCTGGGTTTCGGTCGACGATTTGCCGAGCATGCTGGCAGGCGCCGATATCGTGGTGGCGATCATCGAGGCGGAGGCGGGCGTATTCTCCGTGCCGTCCAAGGTGTTGAGCTATCTGGCGGCGGGAAAACCCATATTGGCATCGATTCCGCTGGAGAATCTGGCGGCGGTCAACATGATGCGGGAGGGGGCTGGGTTGGTTGCGGCGCCGGGTGACAAGGCGGCGCTGATACGGCATGGGCACACCTTGTTGGAGCAACCGGAGCTGCGGGCGAGGATGGGGCAGGCCGGTCGGGCCTATGCGGAAAAGGCATTCGATATCGAGGCGATCGCGGCCCGTTTCGAACACATCCTGCGCCGCGCCGCGCGCTCATCCAAACTGGAGACCGTGCCGGTTGAGGCCGGCGAGACGATTTCTGATCTTGGGATCGGAGAGCGGGTGTGAGATTTTCGATCGTCACCATCGTCTGGAACAATCTAGACGGGTTGCGGAAGACAGCGCAGAGTCTGCGGGGACAGCAGCGCGATCTGTTTGAGTGGATCGTCGTGGACGGCGGATCGACCGATGGCACGCTTGAGGCGCTCGGTGAATTCTCCGGCCTGATCGATCATTTCCAATCGGAGCCCGATCGTGGGATTTACGATGCCATGAACAAGGGCATTGCCCGGGCCAGCGGGCTATATGTGTTGTTTCTCAATGGCGACGATATCCTGTTGCCCGATGTTTTGGCGCGAACCGAGCAGCGGCTTTCCGACGGGCCTGGCTATAGCCTGATTTTCGGGGAAGTAGCGCTTCTGTTCAGCAATGGCCGGATCCGGCATCGCAAGGTGCTGCCGCCCGAAATCCATCTTTGGCACCGCATGCCCACCTCGCATCAGGCGACGTTCATCAGCCTGGCCGAGCACCGGCTCATTCCGCACGACCTGAGCTATCGCGTCAGCTCGGACTATTACACGATTGCCAAAATCTACCAGAACCGGCGCAACGAAGTCCTGCTGCTGGACTATGAGGTGGCACAGACGCCGATCGGCGGGGCATCGTTCACCGCCCGGCATCCGATGCGCATGCTGCGCGACCATTACCGAATTCAGACTGATGTGCTGAATGTGCCAGTCTTCGTCAAATGGGCAAGCCTTGTGCGCAAGGCGGCGACCATCGGTGCCATCAGGATAATCCAGATCTTGCCGGGGCGGGCATGATGGGCGAGGGGCGGACCGGACAGTTGGCGGATGTGCTGACGCCGGTGTTCGCCCTGGGCTGTCTATTTGCCAATTTCACCTTGGCGTATCCGGGCGGTTACCCGCTGAACGGGTCATTCTTTGCTCTGGCGGCGTCGGCCATGCTGACGCTTGTCATCGTGGGCCGAGTGCCGCAATCGCCGCTGCTGGCGACGGCGATCGTGGTCGCTATCGTGGCGATAAAGGCAATTGGGACCGAAGATGTTGTCGAGTCGGCGAAGTCCGGCGTGCAGATCATCGCCGCGGCTCTATGCCTTTGCGTCTTCAGCGTGCGGCGCGGCAACTTGGTGCATCGAGAAGGCTTCAGCGTGCTGTTCGGCCGGCTGATGACGCTGCATGCCGTGCTGCTGATCGCGCAATGCATTGCGCTCAACGTCTTTGGGTCGTTCGCCCTGCAAAACCCATTCGGACCGTTCTCGGCCATCGGGCCGGTGGGGGAGCTTGATACGCTGCCCGGACCCTATCTGCCCTACGAGGACGGGGTCATGCGCCCCAACGGGCTTTATTCCGAACCCTCAGTAGCTGCGGCTTACACCGTCTTTGCGCTGGCTTGCGTGCTGTCGGCGACGACACTTCGCAGCGGGCAGAAAGTCGTCATGTCGGTGGTTCTGGCGGCGGGGGCCTTTGCCACCTTTGCCTTGACGGGCTGGGCCATGCTGGGCGGCGTGCTGGTCTGTTTCATGCTGTTTGGCGCAGGCAGCATGAAATCGAGCCACAGGTTGGGCCTGTACGCACTGGCACTGCTGGCGATGGTTGCAGCAGCTATTGTGGGCGGTTCCTATCTCATGGACCGGCTCCAGGGCGCGGACGAGATCGGCGGGTCGATCTATATCCGGTTCACCGGCCCGTTCATGCTGATCGGCGAGGTGCTAGGCAATGGCCTGCTGGGCCTGCCCATCAATGATCCGACTTTCCTGCTCACGCGGAATTATCTCGTCGATTTTGCGGGTCGCCAGTTCTCGACGCTGGACAATTTCTATGTCTGGCTGATCGTCTATTTCGGACTGGCGGGACTGGGCTTCTTTCTCTGGTGCCTGTTGCAGCTGTGGGGGGCGCTCCGGAAGAAGGGCAATCTTGCTTTGCCGCTCGTGGCGATGGCGCTGTTCGCGGCCGCCACGGGGGCTGGATACAATGGCGTGTTCATCCTGCCGCTGGCCGTGGCCTTGTCGATTGTTCGATCGGGGCAGGCGCGGGCCTTGGCCGAACAAACCGCAAGCGGAGCCGCCATCCCGATTAGTCTGGCGGCGCAATGACCGGTCCATTGTGAGGCGCTTTGTCTTCAGCCTGCTGTTCGGCGGCGGCGCCTTTGCGAGCCTGATGCTGATCTCGGCCGAAATCGGCATGCTGCGCAGCGAGGGCAGCGTCGGGCCGTTCCTAGTCTTCTACTCGGCCGTTTATATTTTGGGGCAGGTGGCCTCGCTGGCCGGATACCAGCGCGGGCCGTATCTGGTTGCGCAAAATCTCGATGCCTCGGGACGATTGAAGTCGCGCGCCGGCGTCGAGGCAGTTCTGTGGCTGGTGATCGTCCTGGGTGTGCTGCTGGCCTATCTGGGCGGGGACTCCAGCATCGCGGCCTTTGGGGCCGGCGCGAGCCTTGTCGGCGTCCAGTTTGTTGTCAGCGGCGTGGCCAATGGGCTCGGCCGTTTCGTCATGTCGCGCCTGAATTTCGTAATCGTGCCGAATGCCATTTTCATCATGGCGATGCCGTTCGTCGCGATGGACACGATGCGGTTGTATGGATTTTGCCTGGCGGCAGGGGCAGGGCTGGGCTTGATCGCTCTCCGGTCCGTCGGCTGGCGCAGGGCGTCCGCTCCCGTCGTGGTCGGTCAGCCGGTCAGGGTGCTGGATTTCGCGTCATTGGCCGTGACGATCCTGGTGAGCAGCATTTCCCAGATCGATTTGTGGGTCGTCAGCCTATTCGTAAGCGGCCAGGAGCTGTCGTATTATGCGTTTGCCAGTCGAATGACGGTGGTTCTGACCTTCCCAGTCATTGCCTATATCAACTCCATTCAGCCGGTCCTCGCCAGCTTCGTGGCCGCCAGGGACCGGGCCGCCGTTCAACGCATTTTTGGACGCTCCTATGGCGCCGTCAGGTTGATGGTCGTCGGCCTTGGCCTGGCGGCGCCGATATTTGCCAGTGTGTGGGGCTATGTGGTGTTCGGCGCCTTTGAATGGCGCATCGCTGTGGTCGCGGCGGCGGCTTCCCTCGGATACACGCTGTCCGCGCTGGTGCCGCCGTTCGAGGCCTTGAGCTATGCCCGAGGTCGCGAGGGGAGATATTTGGCGCATGTTGTGGCCGGTATCGCCGTGCAGGCGGTTGCTGGCGTTTTCCTGGTTGCGACCGGCCTGTTTTATCTGCTGCCGGTGGTGGGCGGCCTCGTTCTCGGGGCGATCCGCTATCGGATGCGCGGAGAACTCGACCACCCCAACCACTAGCTGGCGATCACCAGTCGCATTCCGCTGGCGCTGGAGTCTTCCAGATCGTAACTGCCACTTTGGCCCTCGACGTTCTGTGTACTGGCATCGTCAAAGGCGAGCGCGAGGCTATATGTGCCGCCGGGCAGGGACAGGGACGCGGCATCGGCCGCGCGGGTCGCGGCGGCGCCCGAGGTGATGATCGGGCTCGATGCAACGGCTTCCTTCGCCAATTGTGGCGCGTAGATGCGCAGGGTGACATCCAACAGTTCGCCCGGCGACAGATTGAACATCAGCGCGCGCATATCGAGGCCAATCGTTCCCGGGCTGCTTGTCCACCAGGTAGCCGCAACGCGGGCACGCGCTTCCAGATGCTCCGGACGATCAGCCGTAGCGTAGGCGATGGTGGTGCCAATCTCCTCCACATTGAGAAATGCACCCGTGATCGCCGGCCAGGTGCCGGCGATCTTCTTGTAAAAACAACTGGCAGTCCATTGCTCGCCGATCCCGGCGGCAATCGCCGCGGCGCAGACGAGGCGAGGGTACTGATTGCCCCCAGTGCTGTTTTCGTGCTGCAGGCGCAGTTCGATAAAGGGCAGGCCGGCTTCGGTGCCGGTGGCGGTGATCTCGGCGGTGGCGAAGTCGGCGATGGTCCAGCCGGTGGGCAGCGTACCGCCCGCGCCGATGACGCCGACGGCAGCGCCGGCCATTGCGGCGTTTGGTACGCGATTGGTCCCGGCCGGTTCGAGCAGCAGGCCATGATCGGTCAGGGCTGGAACATCGATGGCGAAGCTGTGCCAGGCGCCACTGCTGTCCTGGGCCAGTTTCGGCGTACTTCTGGTGAAGGCGAGCGCCGTTGCCCGATCCACGGCAACGCCGCCGCGCATGTAGCGGTCATTGACGAAATCGGCGACGTAGCCGGCGTCGGCCGGCCACCAGGGATAGCTAGGGCGCCCCGTCATCAGGGTGAGGCCAAGCATCATAGCAGGCCGACCAGCGCGGTGGCGGTGGTACCCGTTGCCTTGACGCGGCGCACGCGGATGGGAATGATCGAGCCGGTCTGCAGGCCCGCTAGGGTCAATTCCACGCCCGAGGCGAGCACCGCGACGACGCTGCCACCGTTGCCGACATAGATGGCGCGCGTGGTTTCGCTCAGATCGGTCGTGTCATTGGGGGTGATGGGAAAGCCGGTCTCGGCTGGTGCTTCCAGGCCGCCGGCATGGTTGGCGTAACGATCGGGCATTGGGTCCTCGCTCAGATGGTTCGAGCCGGATTATGCCGCGCCGCCAAAGGAGGAGGACAAGCTGGGCAGGGTGGATAAGCCGCCCTTCCCACGCATTGCGATCGCAGGCGGTCAGGCCCGCGAAAAATAGGAGCCGTAGCGCTTGGCATAGCTCGGGGCCGAGCTGTCCTGCTGGTTGAGCACGGCGAGGATTTCGGCGCCGTGGGACTTGGCGGCGCCCAGGCTGGCCAGGGCCTTGCGTGCCTCGGTTTGCGGCGTAGAGGCGTAACGCACGACGAACACGATCACGTCGGCATGCTGGGCAATATAAAGGCTGTCGACGACCGGCCCGATCGGCGGAGTATCCAGCACCACGATATCGAAACTGCGCCGCGCCGCGCTGACCAACTGCACAAAGGCCATGCTGGCGATCAACTGATCGGTGGGAAGGCTGCTGCGGTGGGCGCCGGCAATCACCGTCGCCGGGCTGAGCGGGTCCTTTGAGGTGATGGTCTGGATATTGATCGCATCGCCAGCCTCGGCGGTGAGATAGTCAAGGAAGCCGACCGATGGTTCGATCCCGAGTTGGCGATGCACGCTGGGCTTGCGCAGGTCGCAATCGATCAGCAGGGTCGATTTTCCGGACAGGGCATAACTGCGCGCCAGCGCCAGGGCGGTGGTGGTCTTGCCTTCGTCGGGAGCAGTCGAGGAGACCATGATGACGATCCCCTGTCCCAGCACCGTGCCGGTCTTGGCCGCGCGATCGACCGAGGCCCGAACCCGACGGACCGATTCTGAAAACACCGAAATCGGCGCGTTGACCATCAGCTCGGCAAAGCTGGTCTGGTCCGAACGTACGGTTTTCAGCCGGGGCAGGGACGAGGCGACCTTGACGCGCAGCACGGATTCCGCCTGCTCTTCGCTGCTGAATCCGCCGATGACATTTTCGTAGAGAAACGCCAGGCCGACGCCGATGCTCAGCGCCGCAAGGGCGCTGAGCGGCAGGATCAATTGCGGATTGGGAAATGAGGGGCTCGCCGGCACCAGAGCGGGCGAGACCACGCGGCTATCGGCCACCTGCAGGTCGGCCTGCGCGCTCTGGTCCTGGGCCCGCGCCAGCAGCGTCTCGTATTGCGCCCGGGCAATGCTGGCGTTTTGCTGGGATTCATAGATTTGCGTCAGCACGCCGGGCGGCAGGTCACTGTTGAGGACCGCGGTGCGAAGAGTGTCGCGAAGCTGATTTCCGTTGTTCTGTCCCTCGGCGATCGTTGCCTGCAGGGCCGTCAGTTCGGAGGTCGCCGCATCGTGCAATTGGGCATCGATGCCGTCGATTTCCCCATGCTGCTGGGCGAGCGCCTTGAGCGCATCGGATGCCAGGGAGGTTGGAAGCTCGCCCCAACTGCCCGTGTCGAGGCTGCGCCGGACGATATCGGCGGTCAGGGTATTTTGTGTGCCGGCATTTTTGATTGTTTCGATCTGGTTGGCCAGGGTGGCGAGCTGGCTATCGCCGGATTGGCCGGCGAGGCGATCGATGTTGTCGTAAATGAAGGTATCGAAGGAGTTTTCGGACGCCACGATTGCCTGGCGCGCCTGCTCGATCCGCGCCTGCAGAATGTCGCGCGATGCCAGGGTGCCGGCCACCTTGGAGGCGATCTGGTCCTCGATATAGGCTTGGGTGATAGCGTTGGCCAAGTCGGCAGCGCGTGTCGGGTTTTCCGAACGGGCCTGTACCGCGATCACATAGGTCAGGCCGCGGCGCTGGGCGCTGACAGCGGCGCGCAGCCTGTTCAGCACTTCACCCAGAGCCTGCCCATCCATTGGTGCTTCAGTGTCGGGCCGGAGCAGCGCCAGCAGGCGCGTTGTCCATCCGGGGCCCGCCCCGAACTCGCTGTCGGAGACCAGTCGCCGGTCCTCGATGACCTTCATCAGCACCGTATCGGAGCGAACGAGTTCGACTTCGCTCTCGACCCGGGCACTGTCGGAACCGCTGTTGCGAACCTGGTTCTCCGGCTCAAGCAGATCCTTGCGGCTGGGATCGACCATGATCAGCGCGGTGGCGGTATAGATGGGCGTCAGCGCTAATGTCGCCAGGCCCGCAGCGGTGACGATGGCCAGGGTGGTAATCGCAATCAGTCGAAATTGCCGGCGCAACAAGCCAAAAATGGCCCTGATATCGATTTCGCCATTGTCCATGAAGACCCGCCGCAATCCGATCGCATTGCATTGAGCCTAGCTACAAATCACCGGATTACAGAGTCTTGTCGAACGCAATTCTTCCAATTTTATCAATTGCCGACTTGAAGTATTTCTGGGTCGCCATGTTGCGTCAATCTGACTGAAGTCAAGACGCCGGTCATGGCTGCGCCGGTGTCGATGCCGATGCGCCAGGGCGATAGGGTAGGGGTCGCGGCAGGGGTGTGACCATGCACGACGACGATCCCGGGCTCGAATGGGGCATCGTCGCCGGGGCGGAGCCAGAGCAGGTCGCGTTCGCTCTGCTGCTCCAGCGGCACGCCGTGCCGCAGCCCGGCATGGACGAACACCATGTTGCTAACCCGCAGATAGACGGGCAGGCCGCGCATGAAGTCCACATGCCGTCTCGGCACGTGGTTGTCGAGGATCTGGCGGCGTTGCTCCACGGTTTGGGCGTCAAAGTAGCCGCTTTGCTCATCGATGGCGTAGGATAGCAGCGTCTGGTGGCCGCCAAACCGAAGCCAGTCCGATCCAGAGAGCGGCTCTTCGAGAAAAGCCAGCATCATGGTCTCATGATTGCCGGCGAGGCAGATGCGCCGATATCCGGGTGGCACGGGCGACATCAGGTGATCGAGCACTCCGGCGCTGTCTGGGCCACGATCCACATAGTCGCCCAGCATGACGATCCACTTGTCGCCCTCGAACATGGCGCCATCGGCGTAAATGGCCTGTTCGAGGCCCTTGAGTTCGGCAAGGCACCCATGAACGTCGCCGATCGCATAGATGACGGAGGGCCATTCGGGGGTGGTCAGGCGCTGGCGGTCAGGCGCTGCGGGCTTGGGCGTGCCGAACAATGAACGCATAAGCGATTGCAGCATGGTATCAGTCCGTTTCGAGGCCTCACCCACTATTGCCCCGCACGGCGCGCAATGCTAGATGCGGTCGCGTCGCCGGTATAGCTCAGTTGGTAGAGCACCTGATTTGTAATCAGGGGGTCGCGGGTTCGAACCCTGCTGCCGGCACCATGTTTTTCCAGAAATTCGCGACCACCCGCACCACGATCAGGTCTGAGCCAGCACTTCGCTGCTGGTCTCGATGCCGGTTCGGGCCGATGCGACGTGGCGGCGCATGAGCATTTCGGCGAGTTCGGCGTCGCCGTCGGCGATGGCGTCCACGATGCGCACGTGTTCGATCAGTGCGCGCTTGGCACGGCCGGGGACGATGCGGTGCTTCATGCGGAACAGACGGAACAGCGTGTAGTATTCCCCGCACAGCAGATCGAACAGATGCTGGCTGCGGGCCATTCGGGCGATCATGAAATGGAAGTCCGAATTCGCCGTGGCCTGCCAATAGAGCATGGCATCAGGCTCGGCGAGGGCTTGGGTGTGCTTGGCCAGCATGGTGCGCAGCTCGGTGATTTCCTCGACCGTTGCGTTGCGGGCGGCCTCGCGGGCGGCCAGGCCTTCGAGCACTTCGCGAATGCGGAATAGCTCTGCCGCCAGGGCGCTTGTCGGCACGATGACGCGGACGCCCTGACGCGGCAGGCGAGTGACGAGCTTGCGACCTTCCAGCTGGCGTATGGCCTCGCGCAGTGGCCCGCGGCTCACTCCATAGCGTTTGGCGAGACGCGGTTCGCTCAGCTTGCTGCCGGCGGGGAATTCGCCGGTGACGATGGCCTCGCTCAACTGTTCGAACAAGGAATCTGAGAGCGAAGTGCTCTCGTTGTCGTTGTCAGGTTCGGTTTGATCCATCAGTTCAGTCACCAGGGCATCCTTCAGCTATCGGCGTAGCGCTTCTCAAGTTCATCGAACAACGGCTTGTTGACCAGGCGTTGCCGCTCCTTGAAGCTGGCGACGGGGCCGGCTTCGTCAAGCGCGCCATCGCTCTTGAGTTGGCCCAGGGCCGCCTGCATGCCATAAATCGCGCCTTGCAGGGCGACATTTGCGTAGAGCACCAGCGAAAATCCCATTCTGTCGAGTTCTTCGAGCGCCAAGATCGGCGTGCGTCCGCCCACGACAAGATTGACCAATTGGGGCGTGCCCTTGAGCTGAGCTGGAATGTTGCGGATTTCCTCCAAGCTTTCAGGGGCTTCAACGAAGGTGATATCTGCGCCGTCCTCGATGAAGGCCTGCGCGCGCTCGATGGCGGCGGCGAAGCCCTGGGTGGCGCGCGCATCGGTGCGGGCGATGATCAGCAGGTTTGGGTCCTGCCGCGCGTCGACCGCCGCTTTGATGCGGCTGCGAGCCTCGCCAATGTCGACCACGTCCTTGCCCGAAAAATGACCACAGCGCTTGGGGTTAACCTGGTCTTCAAGCTGAATGGCGCTGGCGCCAGCGCGCTCCAGCGTGCGGATAGTATGGCGGACATTGAGAGCATTGCCGAAGCCGGTATCGGCATCGACCACGATCGGCAGATCGGTGGTGTCACGGATGGTGGCGGTGTGCTGGGCGATCTCGGGCAGGCTGATGAAGCCGAGGTCAGGCATGCCGAGGTAGGTGTTGGTGAGGCCGGCGCCGGAGAGGTAGATGGCCTCGAACCCCAGATCGGCGATGATGCGGGCCGCCAGCGCGTTGGCGGCGCCGGGCATCAGCACCGCGCCACCCTTTTCCAGGCGAGTGCGAAAGGCCTTGTTGATCTCGTGATTGAGCATGGGTCTACTCCAGGCCAGAATCGAAAATGCCCTGGCCGGTTGGCCGGTCAGGCGTAACGGCGCCGGCCGGGAGCGCCGGCAGCAGGGCCTCGAGGCCTTTGGTGTCGAGGTTTTTGAACCCCTTGGCGGCGGCGAGGAATGCCTGGCGTTCGGCTTCGTCCAGCATGCCGCGGGTCAGGGTTTCGAACTTGCTGGCATAGTCCGGCCAGGTCCAGGGGTGGGCGCCATTGGGATGCGCATCGGCCACGGCGCGTTCGCCCACAATGGTGCGGCCGTCGTTCATGGTGATGGTGATCTTGCCGCCAAAGGCGCGCTTGGCCGGATCGGGATCGAGATAGCGCGTGGTCCATTCGGGGTCTTCCACCGTCCGGACCTTGTGCCACAGGGCAACGGTCGAAGGCGTTCTGGCGCGCTCGCGGGTATAGCTATCGACGTGGTGCCATTTGCGGTCTTCCAGCGCCACGGCCAGAATATACATGATCGAATGGTCGAGCGTTTCGCGGCTGGCCTCCGGATCGCTCTTTTGCGGATCGTTGGCGCCGGTGCCGATGACATTGTGGGTGTGATGGCTGGTTTCGAGCAGGATATCGCGGACCTGGCTCAGATTATCGATTTGTCCTGACAGCTCGATGGCCATGTCGATCAGCGCCTGCGCCTGATATTCAGCGGAATGGGCCTTGGTATAGGTCTCCAGGATGCCGCGCGGGCTCTCACCGGGGGCGGGCAAGTAGACGTCGTAGCGGCTGTCGGCCCCGCCCAGCATCCAGGCCAAAACCGATTCTTCGCCCTCATAGATCGGGGAAGGGGACGCTTCGCCGCGCATGGCGCGGTCGATACATTCGATGGCCAGCTTGCCGGAGAAGCCGGGCACATAGGCCTTCCACGAGCTGATCTCGCCCTTGCGCGATTGCCGGGTGGAAAACGACAGATGCACGGCCTGGTTGACGGCCTGGAAAAT
Source organism: Devosia sp. (assembly GCF_028290625.1). Lineage (GTDB taxonomy): Bacteria > Pseudomonadota > Alphaproteobacteria > Rhizobiales > Devosiaceae > Devosia. The sequence goes on along the minus strand of NZ_JAQGJM010000014.1, from coordinate 87,289 downwards.
GGTTTCGGCCGGCAGGCCCAAGAGTGCGCCGATGCCGGCAGTGGTTGCCGGCGCCAGATGCGCCACGTGGTCCTTCTTGTATTTGTGCAGCGAGATCGCCTTGACCAGCGCGACATGGACTTCATAGCTGACGGCAATGCCGCGCGCCAAGGCCGCGCCGTCCAAGCCCATCTGCTGGGCAACCGCGATCAACGGTGAGATGGCGTCGCCGGGATGGGAATAATCGGCGGCCAGGAACGTGTCGTGGAAATCCAGCTCGCGCACCGCCGTGGCATTGGCCCAGGCGGCCCATTCGGCATCGACCCGCGTGCCGACGCCAAGGCCATAAAGCGTGGCCCCCGCCTTGCGCGGATGCGCCAGCGCCATGGCGCGGGCGGCGGCGACAGGGGCGCGATTGATGGCGGCCAGCCCGACGCTGGCATTGTCGACGATGCGGCAGGCGATCATTTCCACCACGTCGGCGTCGAGCGGGCCGCAATCGGCGGCGAAGCTGGCAATGTGCCAGGCCAATTGCTGCTCGCGCGGCAGATTGGCGGCTGAGGGGTGAACCTGGACGGTATGCTTATTCATTGCAGAACGAACTTTCTTGGAACTTCAGGAATGCCGGTCCAGCGGACCGGCTGGATCACGCATTGGCCTTCAGGCGCTTGAGCACGAAAGGCACCAACAGAAACAGGACGGCGATTGTGAGCATGATGGCCGACAGGGGCGTCGAGGCCAGCACCAGTGGATTGCCCTGGGCGGCGGCCAGGGCCGTGCGCAGCTGCACCTCGGCCATCGGCCCCAGGATCAGCCCGATCAGCACCGGCGCGATGGGGAAATCGTAGACCCGCATGACGTAGCCAACGATGCCGATGGTCACCATGACGATCAGGTCGATGACCTGTCCCGACAGCCCCCAAATGCCGATCATGGCGAACACCAGGATGCCGGCATAGAGCTGCGGGCGCGGGATCAGCAGCAGCTTCACCCAGATGCCCACCAGCGGCAGGTTGAGCACTAGCAGCATGACATTGCCGATATAGAGCGAGGCGATCAGGCCCCAGATCAGCTCGGGGTTGGAGGTGAACAGGAACGGCCCCGGCTGCAGCCCGTAGTTCTGGAATGCGGCCAACAGCACGGCGGCGGTCGCCGAGGTGGGCAGGCCCAGCGTCAGCAAGGGCACCAGCATGCCGGCCGCTGCGGCATTGTTGGCCGCCTCGGGACCGGCGACGCCTTCAATGGCGCCGTGGCCGAATTGTTCGCTGTGCTTGGAGAGCTTTTTCTCCAGGGTATAGGACAGCATGGTGGGGATTTCCGAGCCGCCGGCGGGCAGCGCCCCCATAGGGAAACCCAAAGCGGTGCCGCGCAACCACGGCTTCCATGAGCGCTTCCAGTCCTCCTTGGTCATCCAGGCCTGGCCCTTGAGGGTGATTACGTCGCCCACGCCGGGGCGATAGCGGCTGGCGACGTAGAGGATCTCCCCGACTGCGAAGAGCGACACCAGTACGACCGTCAGATGGATGCCGTCGAACAGGCCAGAGACCCCGAAGGTCAGGCGTGCCGCGCCGGTCATCTTGTCGATGCCGACCACGCCAAGCCCCAGTCCGAGGAACAGCGCGATAAAGCCGCGCACCCGCGAGGTGCCCATCACCACTGCCACCGAGGTGAAGGCGAGGATGATCAGCGCGAAATAGTCGGCGGGCTTAAAATAGAAGGCGATTTCGGCGATGAATGGGGCGGCAAAGGTCAGCAGGATCGTGGCGATGGTGCCGGCGACGAAGGAGCCGATGGCCGCGGTCGCCAGGGCCGCGGCGCCACGACCGGCGCGGGCCATCTTGTTGCCCTCCAGCGCCGTCATCATCGAGCCGGCTTCGCCGGGCGTATTAATCAGGATCGAGGTCGTCGAGCCGCCGTACATGGCGCCATAGAGCACGCCGGCGAACATGATGAAGGCAGAGGTCGGGGCCACGGAGATCGTCACCGGCAGCAGCAGCGCGATGGTCAGCGCCGGGCCAATGCCGGGCAGCACGCCGATGGCGGTGCCGAGCACCGAGCCGAGCAGCGCCCACATCAGGTTGGTGGGCTGAAGCGCCACCGAGAAGCCTTGCAGCAGCAGTTCAAAGGATTGCATGTCAGAACCCCGCAAACGGCAGGAAGCCACCGAGCTGCAGCCCGAGGCGGGTGAACAGGAACCAGGCCGCAGAGCCCAAGACGGCGCCATAGACCAGGTCGAGCAATGGCTTGCGCGAGGCAAAGGCCCGCGCCACCAGGGTGAACGAGAGCATGGCCGTGATCGGCAGGCCCAACGGGTTCATGGTGAAAATCGGCAGGATGACGGCAACCAGCGCGGTGCCCAGCGCCACAGGATTGGCCTTCTCGTCACCAGTGGCGTCTTCGGCGTCCTGGGCCTCGAATTGTTCGCCCCGCGCGATCTGTACCAGCAGCATCACGCCCAGGATGACAAGGCCGCCCCCCGCGATGGTGACAAACAGGCCCGGGCCGATGCCGGCATAGCGCGCGCCTTGCGCCAGGGTGGAGGTGCCGTAAAGGCAGACGCACCCCAGGGCGATGACGCATAGCCCCAGCCACCAGGGGCGAGGGGCGGCGCGTGCGCCGTCCCCCGTCCCGGTCTGTGGCAGACTGGTCTCTGGATTATTCGACAAGTCCGGCGTCCTTCAGGACAGTGCCGATCCGTGTGGTTTCGTCGGCGATGAAGGTGCCGAATTCGGCGCCGCCGAGGTAATTCTGGGCCCAGCCCTGGGTTTCCAGCACCTTGTGCCACTGGTCGCTGTCGTTCAGCTTTTTGAAGTTCTCGACCCACGTCTGGTAGTTATCTTCTGGCATGTCGGGCGAACCCAGCACACCGCGCCAGTTGCCGATCTCGACGTCAAAGCCGGCTTCCTTGAAGGTCGGCACATCGACGCTGGCCTGCCGCTCGGCGGCCGTGATGCCCAGGATGCGGATGCGGCCCTGTTCGGCGAACTGGGTGAATTCGGAAACGCCCGAGAAGCCTGCCGCCAGCGTGCCATTGATGATGCCGGTCACGGTTTCGGCGCCGCTGGCCTGCGGGATGTAGTTGAGGGCGTGCACATCGACGCCGCCGGCCTGGGCCAGCAGAGCCAGAGCGATCTGATCGACGCCGCCGGCCGAACCGCCGCCAACCGCGACTGCGCCGGGATCAGCCTTGAGCGCTGCCACGAAGTCGGCCAGCGTCTGGTAGGGCGAGTCAGCCTTGACCGCGATCACGTCATATTCCGTCGTGAGGCGGGCGATAGGGCGGAAATCGGCGAGCACGATGGGCGACTTGTTCATGTCGATCGCGCCGACCGTGATGGCGCCGAAGATTGCCAGCGCATCGGCCTTGCCGGTCTGCGCATTCTGGAACTCGGCCAGGCCGATCGTGCCGCCCGCGCCGCCGGTATTGGTGAAGTTGACGCCGCCAGTATAGATGCCGGCATCGATCATGGCCTGCATCGCCTGGCGGCCGGTGCCGTCCCAACCGCCGCCGGGATTGGCCGGCAGCATGACACTGACCTGGGCATGGGCTGTGCCGGTCGCCAGCGCGGCGAACATCGCCAACGGCAGCAGTTTTTTTCAAATTCATTTTTGTCTCCTCCTTGAGCATTGCGCAGGTTGAGCGGCCTAGGTGTTCCTTAGCCCCTTGCCTGAATCGATCTTTGACAAGTCCGTCCCAGCATTATTGTCGACAGAATTGGCCAAAGACTAAGCACATGTGATCAAACTGATGTCAATGGCTGTAATTTTGTTGACAGAAGTGGTTCGGGCATAACGCGGCTCGGTGTCAGGGCGAACAATGCGCAGCTAATGGGCTGGGGTGGTCACAATCCGGGAATGGCGTCGGAGCAGGAGGGCGCAAGGGGACCACTGCTGCCGCCGCAATCGCGCGTGTCTTGGTTGATCGAGCCTGCTCCAGAAACGCAAGGGGCCGGGAGCTAAGCTGCCGCCCCGCCTGTGCAAGTGCGTTCCGCATGCAACGGACTTCTCGTCCACAGCCACTTCAAGGCGGCGGGCCAGTAACTTGATTTAGTTTGTAAAGTTTTTACGGCGCGAAACTTTTTTTCTAACCGAGGTCCGAACCGCGTTGGCGGGTCACTCCCGTGCGGAGCTGCGTGGATAATTCGGCCACGTTCGTGCCTCGGCATGGTGCATTATTCTGAACGCCTCGTAGGCGCGGACCCGGAGGCCAGTTTCGCCTTGCTCGCCGGGCCTTGCGCGCATAACCACCAAGGTTGAAGCCGCGCGTGACCAACGGGCGAAAAATTCAGCCGGGGATGGCCAATTGACGTCCGACAAAATGACCCACTTGCGCGCGCTTGAGGCCGAGAGCATCGAAATCATGCGCGAGGTCGCTGCCAGTTTCGAGCGGCCGGTGATGATGTATTCGATCGGCAAGGATTCCAGCGTGCTGCTGCACCTGGCGCGCAAGGCGTTCTTTCCCAGCAAGATCCCGTTTCCGCTGCTGCACATCAATACAACGTGGAAATTCCACGAGATGATCGCCTTCCGTGACCGGATGGCGGAGCAATATGGGTTCGACCTGATCAGCCACACCAATCCCGAGGGATTGGCGCAGGGCATCAACCCGTTCGATCATGGCTCGTCGCGCTTCACCGATATCATGAAGACACAGGCGCTGCGGCAGGCACTCAATGCCGGGCGCTATGATGCGGCCATTGGCGGCGCCCGGCGCGACGAAGAGAAGAGCCGCGCCAAGGAGCGGGTGTTTTCCCACCGCAATGCCCAGCACGCCTGGGACCCCAAGAACCAGCGGCCAGAGCTTTGGCGGGTGTTCAATACCCGCCTGAACCCCGGCGAGAGCATGCGGGTCTTCCCGATCTCGAATTGGACCGAGCTGGATATCTGGACTTACATCTATTCGGAAAACATCGAGATCCCGTCGCTGTATTTCGCCCGCAGCCGGCCGGTGGTCCAGCGCTCGGGCACACTGATCATGATCGATGATGATCGCTTCCGCTTCGAACCTGGCGAAAAGCCACATGACGATGTCGTGCGCTTCCGCACGCTGGGCGATTATCCGCTGACTGGCGCCATTCGCTCGACGGCCGACGATCTGCCCTCGATCATCATGGAAATGCAGGCTAGCCGAACCTCGGAACGCGAGGGGCGGCTGATCGACAGCGACTCCGTGGGGTCGATGGAGAAGAAGAAGCAGGAAGGCTATTTCTGAGATGACGCTCTCGATGGCAACTCCCGATACCGATATCGACCTGTGGCTCAGCCAGCAGACGGACAAGTCGCTGCTGCGGTTTTTGACCTGCGGCAGCGTCGACGACGGCAAATCCACGCTGATCGGCCGCCTGCTTTATGACAGCCAGTTGATCCTCGACGATCAATTGGCCAGCCTCAAGAAGGAGAGCCGCAACCGCACCACGGGCGATGAAGGCATCGATTTTTCGCTGTTGGTGGATGGGCTGGCGGCCGAGCGGGAGCAGGGCATCACCATCGACGTTGCGTATCGGTTTTTCTCCACCGACAAACGCAAATTCATCGTCGCCGATACGCCGGGCCACGAGCAATATACCCGCAACATGGCGACCGGCGCCTCCAATGCCGAGCTGGCGCTGGTGCTGATCGATGCGCGCAAGGGCGTGCTGACGCAGACGCGGCGCCACAGTTTCATCCTGTCGCTGATCGGCGTGAAGCATGTCGTGCTTGTGATCAACAAGATCGATCTGGTGGACTACGACCAGGCGGTGTTCGACCGCATCGAGGCCGAGTATCGCGCCTTCGCGGCGCCGCTGGGCTTCAAGACGCTGGCTGCCATCCCGGTGTCGGCGCTGCGCGGCGACAATATGCTGGCGCAGAGCAAGCATACGCCTTGGTACAATGGTCCGTCGCTGGTGCCGTATCTCGAGACCATCGATGTCAGCGAAGATCTGTCGGCGCAGCCGATGCGGTTTCCAGTGCAATGGGTCAATCGGCCGAACCTCGATTTCCGCGGGTTTTCCGGCACTGTTGCGTCGGGCCGGGTTGCTGTCGGCGAAGAGCTGCTGATTGCTGCATCGCGCAAGCCGGCCAAGGTCGCACGTATCGTCACGATGGATGGCGATTTGGACCACGCAATTGCCGGGCAGGCGGTGACGCTGGTGCTGGATCGCGAAGTCGATATCTCGCGTGGTGATGTGCTGACCCATCCGGGCGAGACGCCGGAATTCTCAAACCAGTTCCAGGCACGCGTGGTCTGGATGAGCGAAGAATCGGCGTTTCCGGGGCGCTCTTATCTGCTCAAGATCGGCTCGCAGACGGTTCCGGCGACGATTACCGATCTAAAATTCCGCACCAACGTCAACACGTTGGAGCAGACGGCGGCGACCAAGCTTGACCTCAACGAGGTCGGTACGCTGACCATCGCCACCGACAAGCCGATTGCCTTCGATCCTTATGCGTCCAATGCTTTGACCGGTGGGTTCATCCTGATTGACCGGCTGTCCAACGCCACGCTGGGCGCCGGCACGATCGAATTCGGCCTGCGCCGGGCGCAGAACCTGACCTACCAGTCATTCGACGTGAACCGGCAGGTGCGCGGCACGATGAAGGGCCAGCAGCCGCAGGTGGTGTGGTTTACCGGCCTGTCCGGCTCGGGCAAGTCGAGCATTGCCAACCTGATCGAGAAGCGCCTGACCGCCGAGGGCCGCCACGCCTATATCCTGGATGGCGATAATGTGCGGCATGGGCTCAACAAGGATCTGGGCTTCACCGAGGCCGCCCGGGTGGAAAATGTCCGCCGGGTCGCCGAGGTGGCACGGCTGATGGCCGACGCGGGACTAGTGGTGCTGGTGTCGTTCATTTCGCCGTTCGCCAAGGAACGGCAATTGGCGCGCGAGATCGCGGGGGATATCCCGTTCACGGAAATCTATGTCGATACACCGCTCGAAGTGTGCGAAGCGCGCGATCCCAAGGGGCTCTATGCGCGGGCGCGGGCCGGGGAAATCAAGAATTTCACCGGCATCGATTCCCCGTTCGAGCCGCCCAAGACGCCCGATATCGTGCTGCATGGCGCGATCAGCACGCCGGAAGAACTGGCCGAGCAGCTTTATGCTAAGCTGGTGATCGCGCCCTGATATTTCTTCAGCTCTCCTTGGAGAGGTCGGCGCGCAGCGGCGGGTGAGGGGCCTTTGGCAAACTCCTCACCCAGTTAAGGCCCCCTCACCCGACCCAAGGGGGTCGACCTCTCCCCCAAAGGGAGAGGTGAGGAAGTTCAGGCCCGGCCGAACTCATCCTCGATGCGGATGATGTCGTCTTCGCCCAGATATGAGCCGGTCTGGACTTCGATCAGTTCCAGCTCGATCTTGCCGGGATTGGCCAGGCGGTGGGTGCAGCCGAGCGGCAGGTAGATCGACTGGTTTTCGCTCAGCATGGTGACCTTGCCGTCGAGCGTCACCTCCGCGGTACCGCGCACGACCACCCAGTGCTCGGAGCGGTGGTGGTGCTTTTGCAGGCTGAGCTTCTTGCCCGGCTTGACGAACAGGCGCTTGACTTGGAAGCGCTCGCCGCTGACCACGGAGGAATAGCCGCCCCAGGGACGATAGGCGGTCTTGTGAATTTCGGTCAGCGCTGCGGTGTCGGCCTTGCCGCGCAGCACCTTGACCATGGCGCCGACTTTCTGCGCCTCGGAAAGCTTGCCGATATAGATGGCGTCGTCACTTGCGATCACCGCGATATCGTCGAGTCCGTCGATGGCGACGTGGGCGTGATCCGTCATCACCAGTGAGCGGCTGACATTGTTGAGCGTGACGGCGCCGCTGGTAACGTTCTCGGCCGCGTCCTTGCTGCCGACTTTCCAGACCGCGTCCCAACTGCCGAGATCCGACCAGTGGAAGCTGACCGGCACCACGAGGGCGTCGGCGGTCTTTTCGAAGATGGCATAGTCGACCGAGATATTGGGTGCCTGTGCAAAGGCGGCCTCATCCAGGCGCACGAAATCCAGATCGATCTTGGCGTGCAAAACCGCCTCATTGGCGGCGGTGTAGGTGTCTGGCGAAAACGTCTCGCATTCCGCGAGAAATTTGCTGGCGCCGAGCATGAACATGCCGGAATTCCAGAGGAAGCCGCCGCTGGCCAGCATGTCTTCGGCGGTCTCACGATTGGGCTTTTCGACGAAACGATCAACGGCGTTGACGCCGTCGCCGACGCTCTGGCCGGTCTTGATGTAGCCATAGCCGGTTTCCGGCATGGTGGGCACGATGCCGAAGGTCACGAGCTTGCCGGCCCGGGCAGCCTCGGCGGCGCGCTGGGCGGAGATGGCATAGCCCTCGTCGACCAGAACGTCATGGTCGGACGGCAGCACATGCAAGATGGCATCGGCGCCGAAATTGGTCATCGCGTAGGCGGCAGCTGCGGCGATGGCGACGGCGGTGTTGCGAGCCACCGGCTCGAGCAACACGCCGCCGAGTTCGCAGCCAATTTCCAGCGCCTGCTCGGCGACGAGGAACCGGTATTCGGCATTGGTGACGATGATGGGCTTGTCGTAGACCGAACGATCGCTGACGCGCTGCAACGTCGCCTGGAACAGGCTAGTCGGGCCGGTCAGCGGCAGGAACTGCTTGGGCCGAGCGGCCCGCGACATCGGCCATAACCGCGTACCCTGGCCACCGGCAAGCACCACAGGCACAATCAATTTCGTCATGGAGGCTCCGGGAAGGCTAGGGTCGATACCAACAGATGTTCGCGGCTTCTATATTACGTCCACGGTGGTTTCGTGGCAGAAATTTGTGCGCAGCTGAAAAGCCTTAACAGCTACCGGCAATGAAGGTTGCCTAGCCGGCCGAGCGCTCGGTGCCGCGCGACGACGTCGGCAGCGCGGCGAACTCGGCCTGGTCGATCTCGTTGAGGGCCTTCATCATCAGGCCGCGGAAAATCGGCTCCTTTTCGTCGCGATGGGCAACGATGGCGGGGAGGCCGTTGACGCGACAGACCAGCGCGCCGGCCAGTGCGGTTTCGATTTCGGTGCGCATCAGTTCGAACGACCGGGCGCCCGGTCCGACGATCAGGATATGGGAGGGGTCGAACACCGCCATCATGCGGCTGAGCCCGAAGCCGATGGCGCGACCGGCGATGTTGAAGGCGTGGGTGGCGCTGCGGTCGCCGGCTTCGGCGCGCTGGATCAGGTCGTCATATTGTTGCGGCGGCACCGATGGGGCAGGGGTGGTGGTCTCGGGCACCGAATAGGCGGTGCGCAACACGCCGTAGTCGGAGGCATAGGCCTCGATACAGCCACGCATGCCGCAGCGGCACAGCGCGCCATTGGGCGTGTGGTTCATATGCCCGAACTCGGTGGTGCCCTCGCTGCCGCGACCGAGAATTTCGCCCGGAAAGGTCATGCCCATGGCAACGGTCGACCCGACAAACACCGTAGCGACGCTGGCGTCATGCAGGTCCGGATTGAGCCAGCGCGTGCCCTCGGCGAGCAACCGGCCGCGCTTGTAAAGCGTCACCGGCAGATCGAATGCGTCCGCCAGGCTATCGGCGAATGGCGTGCCCGCCAGATGGGCGATGGGCGACCATTTGAGGCTGCGTCCATCGCGATCGAGAATGCCCTGCACAGAAATGGCGATCCGCCGCAGAGTCTTGGCTTCGAGGGGATTGCGCGTGCGCAGATACTCGATCCGTTCGCGCAGGAATTCGCCCGGCGCAATGGTGGCGAACAGAGTGGGCGCCAGCGGCAGGTCGATACGGTCCACCAGCGTACCACCATAATCCACCAGCGACAGGCGGGCGCGGCTGACTTCGATTTCGAACAGTGCGGCATAGGCGGCGGTGCGGTTGAAGCCCATCCTGACGGCGGGGCGGCCACGCGTCTTGGCATCGGAGTTTGGCGTTTCCGCCAGTTCGGTAACGATGTGCTGGGCCAGCAGATCCTGGGTGATCGCGGTCATGCTGGCATGGCTGAGGCCTGTCTGCGAGGCCAGAACGGTGCGCGAGAGGGGGCCATGAACGCGCAGGGCGCTCAGGACCAGGCCACGGTTTTGCCGCCGGACGCTGTCGCTATCGCTGACAAATCGCGTCAAGCGGCTTTCCCCATCAGAACTTATCCCCTTGGCTATCGATAGCGTACTCAGTCGATTATTTCGAGTATCGAAATGATGTTGACAGACGTACGTACCTCATGCGAATTGTTTTTTCGAGCATTGAAAATAATGCTCAGGGCGCTGGAGGGGCCCCGCTGGGCTATTCGCCAGCAATCGGGCGGGAAACCGCCAAATGGGAGGACATCATGAACAAATTTCTCGCGGTCTTGCTCTGCACGACCGTCATTTCCAGTGCTGCCGGCGCCGCTCTGGCGCAGGACAAGCTGACCGTTGGCGTGTCTTGGAATAACTTCCAGGAAGAACGCTGGAAGACCGACGAAGCGGCGATCAAGGCCGTGCTCGACGCCGCTGGCGCGACCTATATTTCGGCTGACGCCCAGTCGTCCGCCGGCAAGCAGTTGACCGATATCGAAAGCCTGATCAGCCAGGGCGCCGATGCCATCATCGTGCTGGCACAAGATAGCGATGCCGTCGGTCCCGCCGTCGCGGCCGCTGTCGCTGAAGGCATTCCGGTGGTCGGCTATGACCGCCTGATCGAGAACCCGGACGCTTTCTACCTGACCTTCGACAACAAGGAAGTCGGGCGCATGCAGGCTCAGGGCGTGTTCGCCGTGCAGCCGACCGGCAACTATGTCTTCATCAAGGGCAACGGTGCCGATCCCAATGCTGACTTCCTGTTCGAAGGCCAGATGGAAGTCTTGAAGGCCGCCATCGACTCCGGCGCTATCAAGAATGTTGGCGAAGCCTATACGGATAACTGGAACCCCGAAGTCGCCCAGGCGAACATGGAACAGTTCCTGACCGCCAATAACAACGAAGTCGACGCCGTCGTCGCCTCCAATGACGGCACCGCAGGCGGCGCCATCGCGGCGTTGACCGCTCAGGGCCTGGCTGGTTCCGTGCCGGTTTCGGGCCAGGACGGCGATCATGCCGCCCTCAACCGTATCGCGCTCGGCACCCAGACCGTATCGGTCTGGAAAGACGCTCGCGAACTGGGCAAGAAGGCCGCTGAAGTGGCGCTTGAGCTTGCTGGCGGCACGGCGCTTGACGCTGTCACCGGCGGCACCAAGTTCTCGGGCGGGCCAAAGGGCGTCGAGATGAACTCGTTCTTCATCGCTCCCGTCGCCATCACCAAGGACAACCTCAACGTCGTCATCGACGCCGGTTGGGTGACCAAGGATGTCGTGTGCCAGGGCGTCGCTGCCGGCACTGTTGCAGCCTGCAACTAAGAACGCGCTATAATCTGATCGAACTGGCGGTGCCGTGGCCTCAGCCGCGGCACCGCTGTAAATGGGGGACTCTATGATGGCTCATCAGCCTGCGGTTTCAACTGCCGCGCATCCAAGCCGGCACGTCACTAATCCGCTGCAGCGCTTTCTGGCTGCCACCGAGCTCGATACGCGCCTGCTCGGCATGGTGGGGGCCCTGGCCATTATCTGGATCGGCTTTCACATTTTTTCGGGCGGGCTATTCCTGACGCCGCGCAACCTGTGGAACCTGTCGGTGCAGACCGCCTCCGTGGCGGTAATGGTGACCGGCATGGTGCTGATCATCGTCACCCGTAATATCGACCTGTCGGTCGGCTCTATCCTCGGCCTTGTCGGCATGGTGATGGGTGTGATGCAGACCGATATCCTGCCCAACCAGCTCGGGTTGGGCCTCGGTCATCCCATGATCTGGGTGCTGTCGCTGGCCGCCGGCCTGATCGTCGGCGTCGGCATCGGCGCCCTGCAAGGCGTCATCATCGCCTACCTCAAAGTGCCGGCCTTCATCGTTACGCTGGGTGGCTACCTGGTGTGGCGCGGCGCCGCGTGGTGGGTCACCATGGGCCGCACCGTGGCGCCGATGGATGTGCGATTCCAGTTGATGGGCGGCGGTCCTGCCGGCTCGATCGGGTTCTTCTGGAGCTGGGTGGTCGCGGCCATCGCCTGCGTCGCCATTCTCGTGGGCCTCTATTTCGGGCGCAAGCAGCGCCTGCGCTTCAATTTTCCGCTGCGGCCGATCTGGGCTGAAATCTCGCTCGGCGTCATCGGCTGTGGCCTCGCCATTGCGGCTGTCTGGGTGGCCAATGCCTATCCCTGGCCGCGCCGCATCGCCGAGAATTTCGCTGCCGCCAATGGCATCACCATTCCTGAAGGCGGGCTGTTCATCTCGCACGGCATCGCCATTCCGGTGCTGATCGCGGTCGGCGTCGGCGTGGTGATGACCTTCATCTCCATGCGCACCCGCTTCGGTCGCTATGTCTTCGCCATGGGTGGCAATCCCGAGGCGGCGGAACTGGCGGGCATCAATACCCGCTGGGTGACCGTCAAGATTTTCATGCTGATGGGCGGGCTTTGTGCCATCGCCGCGGCAATCTCGTCGGCCCGCCTCAACGCCGCGACCAATGCCCTGGGCACGCTCGACGAGCTCTACGTCATCGCTGCGGCAGTCATCGGCGGCACCTCGTTGGCCGGCGGCGTTGGCACTATTGCCGGCGCGCTGCTCGGCGCCCTGGTCATGCAATCGCTGCAATCCGGCATGGTGCTGATGGGCATGGATAGCCCGCTGCAATCCATCGTCGTTGGCATCGTCCTCGTCTTCGCGGTGTGGCTCGACACGCTGTACCGTCGTAACAAGAATTAGGGAGTCCTTGATCATGCTGGACACCAGAACGCCGCTCGTCGAAATGGACGATATCTCGATCTCCTTCGGTGGCATTCGAGCCGTCGATCGGGCCTCGATCGATCTTTATCCCGGTGAAGTCGTGGGCCTGTTGGGCCATAACGGCGCCGGCAAGTCGACGCTGATCAAGATCCTGTCAGGCGCCTACAAGCGCGATACCGGCTCGATCCGCATCAACGGCAAGGACGCCACGATCAACAACCCGCGCGATGCCAAGGGCTATGGGATCGAAACGATCTACCAGCAGCTCGCCGTGGCAGACAATGTGGACGCGGCCGCCAATCTGTTCCTCGGGCGTGAACTGGTCACCTCCATCGGCACGCTCGACGATGCGGCAATGGAGTCCAAGGCGCGCGAAGTGATGGGGCGGCTCAATCCCAATTTCCGCCGCTTCAAGGAGCCGGTGAAGGCATTGTCCGGTGGGCAGCGGCAGTCGGTCGCCATCGCCCGCGCTATCCTGTTCAATGCCCGCATCCTGATTATGGACGAGCCCACGGCGGCGCTCGGCCCGCAGGAAACCGCCCAGGTCGGCGACCTGATCAAGCAGCTCAAGGCCGACGGCATCGGCATTTTCCTGATCAGCCACGATATCCACGACGTGTTCGACCTCGCCGACCGCGTGGTGGTGATGAAGAACGGCCAGGTGGTGGGCAGCGCCCGCACCGAGGATGTCACCAAGGATGAAGTCCTGGGCATGATCATCCTGGGCAAGGTTCCGCCCGGCGCTACGGCGGGGCCGGGCGCGCTCGAGGACTGACCGTCGGCATCGCCAGTCTGCTGCGAAAAGCGGTATCCAGGGTTCGGTAGCGCGTTCAAAGGTTTGACGGCCCGACGGAAGGGGCTATCCTCATCTGAACATGGTGAGGACTGGCATGGTCTTGGGGCGCTATCGGCGGCATAAGGCGTTCTATATCGGGCTAGCCGCGGGCTTCGTGGCGCTGGTGGCAACGTTCTTTGTCCTACCAGCGCAGGCAATAGTATGGGGGGCGAACGCGTTCTTCATCGCCTATCTGGCGGTGAGCCTGGCGCTTTTCCCGCGGGCCAGCGCGGCCTTTCTCAAAAGCCACGCGGACGAGGAGGATGCGCCGGTCTGGATCATCTTCGTGGTGACAGCGGGGGTGATTGTCGCGTCGGTGATCTCGCTGTTCCAATTGTTGAACGCCGACGGACCGGGCGACGCGTTCCGGCTGATCGTGACGGCGGTTTCGGTGCCGCTGGGCTGGTTCACCATTCACGCGATGGTGGCTCATCATTATGCCTACGAATATTACGACGTGCCTGAGGCCAGCCCGGGCGGAAAACGGGACAAGAAGGCCGTGGTCGGCGGGCTCGACTTTCCCACCGGCGAGGAGCCGGACGGCGGCAGCTTCCTCTATTTTTCCTATGTCATCGGCATGACCGCGCAGGTCGCAGACGTCTCGGTGACCTCGCGAGCGATGCAGCGGATCGTGCTGTTTCACGGCATTTTTTCGTTCTTCTTCAACACGGTCATCCTGGCAGCGACGGTCAATGTGGCCGTCACACTCGGCGGAGTCTGAAATGAAGCTACCTATTATCGGACTGATGCTCGGATTGATCGCTGCGCAACCAGCGATTGCCGCGCCGCTGGCTCTATTGCAGCCTGCCGCCCGGCTGGATGCCGAAACGCTCGAAGCCGCGCGCTTCGATTGGAAGTCTGCCGGGCTTGGCTATGTCGGCGTCTGGGCCCATGACGCCGCCAGCTGTGCCCTGATCGACACCGCTCCCTATGACGGTTTCCGCATCATCACGCCAACCGCGATCGCGTCCTACGCATCCACCTGCAGCATCGAGCGGTCGGAAAAGACCAGCGACGGCTTCGCGCTTAGCGGCATCTGCGAGGGCGAGGGGGAGCGCAATCCGACAGTGACGCAGATACGCATCATCGACGACGAAACCATCAACCAAGACGACGCAGACGGCGATCTGGTGCGCTGCCACTTGCCGGATTGATTCCGGTAAGGCTGGCAAGTGGTTGAGGCTGGGTAGCATTCTGTCTCCCGCCTGGCGTTGTTTGTCCTGCTGCGCCATGCCAAAACGAACACCAGTGATTTGAGGAGCCGCACTATGAAGTCCCGCGCCGCCGTCGCCTTTCAGGCTGGAAAACCGCTTGAAATCGTTGAAGTCGACCTGGACGGCCCCCGCGCCGGCGAGGTGCTGATCGAAATCAAGGCGACCGGCATCTGCCATACCGACGATTTCACCCTGTCCGGCGCCGATCCGGAGGGCCTGTTCCCGGCCATTCTGGGCCATGAGGGCGCAGGCGTCGTGGTCGAGGTTGGCGCGGGCGTTACCAGCCTCAAGGTGGGTGACCACGTTATTCCGCTTTATACGCCAGAGTGCCGCGAATGCTATTCCTGCCGCTCGGGCAAGACGAATTTGTGCACCGCGATCCGCTCGACCCAAGGGCAGGGGCTGATGCCCGATGGCACCTCGCGCTTCTCCTACAAGGGCCAGCCGCTGTTCCACTACATGGGCTGCTCGACCTTCTCCAACTATACGGTCTTGCCCGAAATCGCCGTCGCCAAGATCGACGCCAAGGCCGCCTTCGAGAAGGTTTGCTATGTCGGTTGCGGCGTCACCACCGGCATCGGTGCGGTCATCAACACCGCCAAGGTCGAAATCGGCGCCACCGCCGTAGTGTTCGGTCTGGGCGGCATCGGCCTCAACGTCATCCAGGGCCTGCGACTGGCCGGCGCCGACATGATCATCGGCGTCGACCTGAACAATTCCAAAAAGGCCTGGGGCGAGCGCTTCGGCATGACCCACTTCGTCAATCCCAAAGAGATCGACGGCGATATCGTCCCCCACATCGTCAGTATGACGAAACGCCGGGGCGACCTGATCGGCGGGGCCGATTACACCTTCGATTGCACCGGCAATACCACGGTGATGCGCCAGGCGCTCGAATGCAGCCATCGCGGTTGGGGCAAGTCGGTGGTGATTGGCGTAGCCGCGGCCGGACAGGAAATCTCCACCCGCCCGTTCCAGCTCGTCACCGGCCGCACCTGGATGGGCACCGCCTTCGGCGGCGCCAAGGGTCGGACCGACGTGCCGAAAATCGTCGACTGGTACATGGCCGGCAAGATCGAGATCGACCCCATGATCACCCACACCCTGCGCCTCGAGGACATCAACAAGGGGTTCGAGCTGATGCGCGCCGGCGAAAGCATCCGCAGCGTCGTGGTGTTCTAGTTCATGAGCGGGCGCGTCGTTTCAGTCAGCCTGTCCGCGCGGCATAACTTCAGCAAAGACCGCGTTCAATCGGTTCGGCTGCTGCAGGGCCTCGGCATTGAAGGCGATGCGCATGCCGGCGTCACGGTCCAGCATCGCTCGCGTGTCGCGGTGGACCCAAGCCAGCCCAACCTGCGGCAGGTGCACCTGATTCACGCCGAACTGTTTGATGAGCTGACCGGGAAGGGGTTTGCGGTGGTGCCGGGAGATCTTGGCGAGAATATCGCCACGGCTGGTATCGACTTGCTCGCCCTGCCGCGCGGCACCGTATTGCGATTGGGCGCGGAGGCGGTGGTTCAAGTCACGGGCCTCCGCAACCCCTGCAGCCAGATCGAGGCGTTCCAACCGGGCCTGCTGGCCAATGTGATTGGCAAGGACGACACGGGCGAGATCGTGCGCAAGGCCGGTATCATGAGCATCGTCCTGGCCGGCGGCGTCGTGCACGAAGGCGATGTCATTGCCGTTGAATTTCCCGCACTCCCGTATCTCCCGCTGGAACGGGTCTGAGGTTGCATTCCCTTCCGTCACGTGTCATATATTTTACGACACGTGACGGAGGCGACGATGACCCAAATTGCGATAGCTGGTTTTGATGAGGCGCAGACTCCCTTCGAGGCGGGCGATGTCAGTCACGTCGCTGCGCTGCTGGGCGGGCGCCGGGTGCTCAAGCATACCTTGAGCGGTCCCTTGGACGCCCATGAAATGCTGTTGGCCGGCCTGCCCGGCGAGGCATTGACCCATCTGGAACGCAGCCTCAAATTTCTCGATGCGGCCGCCTTTGAAAAGGCCATTGGCATGAGCGTGCGCACCGTGCAGCGCCGCAAGGCGGATCCGAGCCAAGCGTTGAACACCGAACAAAGCAACCGGACCTGGAAGTTCGCCGAAATTCTGGCCAAGGCCAGCGGGGTCTTTGGTGGTCAGCGACACGCCGAGGAATGGCTCAGCGAGCCGGCAATCGGCTTGGATGGCCGTAAACCCATCGACCTGTTGGCCACAGCAGCAGGCACCGAACTCGTCGAGGTCTATCTCGGTCAAATCGAATATGGGGTCTATGTGTGAGCGCACCGCTGCCCGCCCTTCTGGGTGGAACCGAGCTGGTCGCGTGGCGCCTCGACGCCCAACAATTCGCAGCTACCTGGGACAGCGGGGAGGGCGCTTACAGGTACGGCGGGCGCTGGAGCAGCGTCGGCGTACGGGCGGTGTACTGCGCGCTCGACGCGTCAACGACCATTCTGGAAGTGGCGGTGCATCGTGGCTTCAAGCGCATGGACACGATAGCCCATAGCTTGACCTCGCTACGGATTATCGATCCCGCTGACGTGCACGTCGTTGATGCCGAAAGCCTACCCAATTCCAATTGGCTGCGCACCGGCATGCCGAGCGCCGGGCAACAATCGTTCGGCGATGCTCTGTTGCGAACCCACAAATTCGTGGCCGTTCCCAGCGTCGTTTCGCCCAATAGCTGGAACCTATTGTTCGTGGCTTCCACGGCCGATGGCCGGTACACCTTGCGTTCGCAAGAGGGCTTTGCCCTCGATACCAGACTTAATCCGCCCCTGGCCTGATCGAGACCCATGCCCAATCCTCAAATTTACGTCGATGCCGATGCCTGTCCCGTCAAGGACGAGGCGCTGCGCGTGGTCGAGCGGCACGGGCTGGTGCTCATCTTTGTCAGCAATGGTGGCATAAGGCCGTCGCGCGATCCGATGGTGCGCGTCGTCGTGGTGCCGCAGGGCGCCGACGCTGCCGATGACTGGATTGTCGAGCAGGCGCAGGCCAATGACATCGTCCTGACCGCCGACATTCCTCTGGCTGGGCGGGCGCTCGCCGGCGGCGCGCACGTGCTCGGCTTTACCGGCAAGCCCTTCACCCAGGCCTCGATCGGCATGGCGCTGGCCATGCGCGAACTCAACCAGCACCTGCGCGAAACCGGCGAAAGCAAGGGCTACAATGCCAGCTTTCGGCCGGCCGATCGTTCGGCCTTTCTCAGCGCTCTCGATACACTGGTGGTGAAAGCAAAGCTCGCCGCCGGCCCGGAAACGTCCGGCCGCTGACGCAAAATTAACCATAATCGCAAAAACTGGCTCTGTGGTGATGGTGCAGAGTTCAGGTCGTGTTGCTTTCGCGTTTTGTCATTGTCGCCGCCCTGGCGAGTGTGCTGCTTGGGGGATGTGCCAAGCCACCGAGTTCGCGCCTGGAATTTGCGGCCTCGGCCCCAGAAATAACCGGCAGTGTTCCCCAGTTGGTCCCGGCAAGCTATCCGCAGGCCATGCCCGACCGATTGTTTTCGCGTGGCCCGTTGAGTGGGCGCACGCTGACCGTCGCATCCACCGCCGATATCGTCCTGCACCCCGGCGAAGTCATCCTGACCTTCGATGACGGTCCGCGCGCCGGGCGGACCGATGCAATTCTCGACATTCTCGATCGCTACAACGTCAGGGCCAGCTTCCTGATGTTGGGCCGCGCCGCCGATGCGCATCCCGAACTGGTGCGGGCGGTGGCGGCGCATGGCCATACGATCGGCAGCCACAGCTATGACCATGCCGACCTGTCCAAGCTGACCGGCCAGGCGGCGCTGGACGACGTGCTCAGGGGCGAGAGGGCGATTTCGCGGGCGCTGGCCGGCAGCGGCGCGACGCTATCGCCGTTCTTCCGCTTTCCCTACCTGGCACAGACCGGATTCCTTCGTACCAATATGGCGCAGAACGACATGGTGGTGCTGGACGTCAATATCGACAGCAAGGACTACTATTCCGAGAACCCCGACCAGATCATCGCTCGCACACTGCAGCGGCTGGAGGCGCGTGGCAGCGGCATCATCCTGTTCCACGATATCCATGCGCGCACTGTCGCGCTGCTGCCGGAGTTCCTCGCGCAACTGGGTGAGCATGGTTATTCGGTGGTCCGGCTGGTGCCGCGCGATCCAGGCGTGTTCGGCCGCGATGTCATCACCGCCGAAGCGCCGGTGACGGGGCCGCTGCGCTTCTAGTCCTCGGACTCTTCGACGTCGGTAAGATAGACCGAGACTTCGATATCGATGTCGTGGCCGGCGACGGCGGCGACCATGTGGGCGGGCAGGCGGGTCGACATCGCCTCGCCCTCTTCGGGGAAGTCGAAGGCAATATCGAGCACGGCTTTGCCGATTCGACGATCTGCAAGCATGGCCGCAACGGCCGGCCCGCAATGCTCCGCCAGTTCCAGCACCGCGCGGACCGGATTGTCCACGTCCACGTCGATCTGGGCGTAGGAGCTATCCGCGTCATCCTCGGGCTCGAAGCGGCTGGTCAGGCGCTTGAGCGCCCCATCAAGCTCCAGTTGTCCCACTCGGACGCCCGACAGGCGCAGGGCGATGGCGAAGGGTTCGAAGAGCGACATCAGGAACGTCCGGCAGTGGCCGCGAACAAGGCGATGGCGGCGGCGTTGGAGACATTGAGCGATTTGATCGGGCCGGGCATATCGAGCTTGACCATCTCGTCGCAGAGTTCGCGGGTGCGCTGGCGCAGGCCCTTGCCCTCGGCGCCCATGACGATCGCCAGCGGCACGTCGCCGCTGCGGGGCTTGAGCTGGTGTTCGCTTTCCGAATCAAAGCCCAGCACTAACATGCCGCGCTTCTTGAGAGTTTCGATGGCGTCCCCGAGGTTTTTTACCTCGATCATCGGCACCAGATCCAGAGCGCCGGAGGCGGATTTGGCCATCACGCCGGTCTCTCGCGGTGAGTGGCGTGCCGTGGTGATCACCGCATCGGCGCCGAAAGCGCAGGCGGTGCGCAGAATCGCGCCGACATTGTGCGGGTCGGTGATCTGGTCGAGCACCACAACCAGGCGTAAGGGATTGATATCATTGAGTCCGAACCGGCTGACGGGGTCGACCTCAAGGGCCGCGCCCTGGTGCACGGCGTCGTCGCCGAGCAGGCGGTCGAGTTCCTTGGGCGTGGTCTCCTTGACGGAAACCTTGCCGATCTCGCCGGTTTCCTTGAGCCTGTTCAAGGCGTTAGGCGTGACCAGCAGCACTTTCTTGGTGCGGTTGGGATTATCCAATGCGGCGCGCACGGTGTGCAGGCCGTAAAGATAGACCGGACCGTCATCGGGATCGTAGCGTGGCTTGGCGGGAAATTTGTTGAAGCTCATAGGGCAGGGGTAGCGCCTTTGGGCGGGGCCAGCAAGCCGCTCCGGGTGCCTATATGAACAAGCATGCTGGATTTCTTGCGGGCAAGTTGCAACAGCAGTTGACACTCCTGTCACAGATCACCATAAACCGCCCGACGACGCGCCCAGGCGCTTCGTTATCCCGCTCGTGCGACGTAGTCAGTGGAGGGGTGGGAGAGTGGTTAAATCCGGCAGACTGTAAATCTGCTCGCTTAGCGTACACTGGTTCGAATCCAGTCCCCTCCACCATTTCGCTGTTTCAGATGCCGCCTGGCATTGCCTTGGCCCGGCATTGAAACTAGCATCGGGCAATAGTCTCGTGGCTCGGGCCATCGGGCGGGTATAGCTCAGTGGTAGAGCAGCAGCCTTCCAAGCTGAATATGCGGGTTCGATTCCCGCTACCCGCTCCAGCTCTACTCTTTGAGCCCATTGGGCCGTTCATTCTCGTTTCACGGCCTCAGTTTTGACCTAGCTTGGTCGACTCTCCGTTCTGCAGGCCGCGTCGGTCCAAACATGGACGAGCGTCGTTTCAACATCGAATGGCGGGCCATTTTTCGGGCCGCATTGAGAACGGTTGTCCCTTCGGCTTCGGAGATTGGCCAGCCGGTGAGTCCCAGAGGAGTGGGCGGTTTCCAGCGCCGCGGTCATTCCCCTCAGCCGGCGGGATGATCATACTCGCAGGTTGCGTAGCTTGGGCATCTGCAGCCAGAGGACGACTGCGAAGACAACGACCACCAGCGCCATCGATGCCATCGCCAGCCGTGGGCCTAAGCCTGCCGCCAATAGCGCCATGGCGGCTGTACCCATCGGCATCAGGCCGCGGGTCATGAACAGCGATGACATGACCCGGCCGCGATAGGCGTCATCGACGGTGAGTTGCAGGATGGTGTTGTTGGACGAGTTATAGGCGATATGCATGGCGCCGGCGGTGAACAGCACCGGGATCGCCCAGTAGATGTTAGGCGCCGCCGCGAACAGAATGAGCGAAACGGCGAATGCGCCCATGAATTTCAGCATGGTGGAGCCGCGTCGCGCATCGCGCTGGATGCGGCTGGCCAGGAGGCCGCCGCAGATCGATCCGGCCGCCGCCAGCGCCGTCATGATGCCCAGCCCGCTGGGGCCGGTGTGAAACACCTGCGCTGCGAACACCGTCAAAAACTGGATATAGGGCTGGCAGAAGAAGGTTGGCACCAGCGCGACCAGAACCAACATCAGCATGATCGGCTCGCGGCCCATATAGACAAAGCCGCCGACCAGGCTGTCGAGAAAGGATTCTTCCTTACGCTCAACCTTTTGCGGCGGCATCTTGAGCAGCAGCAGCATGACCATGACTACGGTGAAGCTCAGTGCATTGGCGATGAAACAGGCGGTAATGCCGAAGGCCGAGATGATCGCGGCTGAAGAGAGCGGCCCGATGATCTTGGCCATGTTGAGGGTGATCGAATTCAGCGATACGGCGCTGGCCACGGCCTCGCGCGGCACCAGATGGTAGACCAGCGAATGCCGCGCCGGCAGGTTGAAGGACACGATCGTTCCCCGGCAGGTCGCCAGCGCGACGATCAGCCAGATCGAGGAGTCAAAGAACGCCACGACGCAGGCCAGCCCGATCGCAACCAGCATCGCCAAGGCCTGCGTGCAGATCAGCATGGTGCGCCGGTCGATCCGGTCGGCGACCACGCCGCCGAACATGGCGAATAGCATGATCGGCAGCCCGCGCCCCAGATTGACCAGGCCCAGCATCAGCGGGTCATTGGTGGTGGAGATCACCAGCCAGTTCAACGCCACCTGGTCCAGCCAGTCGCCGGTGAAGGAAATCGCGTTGCCATACCAGAACAGCCGGTAGTTCCGATAGCGGAGAGCCGCGAACGTGCCGAGCTTGGGTTTAGGGTCGAGCGGTTGCTCGGCGGGAGCGGCCGCGATCGTATCGGAAATGGTCATGGGGATTATTGTTTTCGCGGTGAAAGGATGTCGACAGCCGCTGATGCGGGATGGGCGCGGCCTATTCGGCCGCCACCCTATTTTCAATCATGCCATCCAGATGGGCAATGACTTCGCCGACATGCATCACATCGGCATATTTATGGTGCAGGTCGAACAGGTTCATCTTGTGGACCAGCTCATGCCGGTCGAAGCTGCACTCCTCGACCAGGCTGACATGCAGCCCGCTGGAATAGCCGTCGACGCAACTTGCCCGCACACAGCCGCTGGTGCTTTCGCCGCAGACGATCAGGCTTTGTACCCCCAGCAGGTTCAGGTGCGAAGTCAGCGGTGTGCCCTGAAAAATGCTGGCGCGCTGCTTGCGGATGACGACATCGCCATCCTGTGGTGCGAAGTCCGCCCAGATTTCGTAATCATCGGCAAAGCGCTGGGCGGTCGAGGCTTTTTTGCGCCTCGTGGCGCCGCCACCCTGGGGAGCAGCGAAGGGGCGGTTGTCCGAGGTGCAGTAGAAAATCGGGATACCGGCGGCGCGCGATGCCGCGATCAGTTGCTTGGTGGGCTCGATCGCGTTGTGAGCGTAGATGCCGCAGGAGCTGGGATATTGACCCAGAAGCGTTTCCGGCTGCACCGGCCCGCCACGATAGGCGACATTGTAAAGGTCGATCAGCACCAGTGCCGGGCGCGGGCCGACAAAGGTGTCGCGCCGATAGGGGGCATATATGCGCAGCAGATCCTCGGGCACGACATCGGCCCAGGCATGGTCCTCGAAACGGTCGGCGTTCATGGCTTTCTCCAGTGGGAAAAGCCCCGCCCGCATGGGGCGGGGCGGATGATCATTCGGCGGCGATGCGGGTGGCCATGCCCTGGCCCGAGGGCAGGTCGAACATGCCCTGGCTCAGCGTATTGAGGTAGTCAACCACCTCGGTGCTGGGGCGGACATTGGCGTATTTGGCGTGCATATCGCACAGGTTAATGGCGTGGCTCGCCTGGGTGCGGTCGAAGCAGCCGTCCTCGACCACGGTGATGCGGAAGTTTTCCGCGAAGGCGTCCAGCACCGTGGCGCGCACGCAGCCCGACGTGGTGGTGCCGGTGACGATCAGGCTGTCGCAGCCCAGAAGCTGCAGGTAGGACTGCAGCGGCGTGCCGGCAAAGCCGGAGGGCTTGAGCTTGCGCACGACGATGTCGCGCGGGCCGGGGGCTATGGCATCGACGATATCGTTACCGTCGCGGGCGCTGGCATCCAGCACGGGGACCGGCGGGCGGCCGGCTGCCTTGAAGCGCCACGATCCGGCATCCCAGTTGTCGGCGCGGCGGCTGCCGGTGGTGTAGATCACCGGAATGCCCTTGTCGCGGGACACGCCGATCAGCTTTTGCAGCACCGGCATCGCCTCCCAGGCATCCTCACCGCAGGAGGTGCGCCAGGTCTTGATGCTCTCGAGGATCGGCT
Source organism: Devosia sp. (assembly GCF_028290625.1). Classification (GTDB taxonomy): domain Bacteria; phylum Pseudomonadota; class Alphaproteobacteria; order Rhizobiales; family Devosiaceae; genus Devosia. Next base: position 63,791 of record NZ_JAQGJM010000014.1, on the reverse strand, counting down.
TGGGTTCTTCATCGCAAAAGGCATAGTTGACGTCGATGATCAGCAGGGCCGGGCGCTTGCCCCAATCGGCCAGGGCGCCGAAGCCGGTGGCGGCGAACACCGCCTTGTCGCGCTCGGTCAGGTATTTGTCCCAGATGCGTTCGCTCATGTCAGGTCATCCTTTTTGGCTTGGGGTTGTTGTTCGGGCTGCGGATTGACGGCCTCCGCGGCGGTGGTGCGCACCCGGTGGGCGGCGTAGGCGGAAAAACCGAACATGGTGACGACCAGCACCGCGCCGCCGGCGAAAAAGGCTGCGGTCAGGCCGATGAAATGCCCAAGGATGCCGAACACCGCCGGGCTCACCGTCTGCGAGAAGCGGTTGGCCAGCAGCCGCAGTCCCATCAGCTTGCCACGCTGGTTTTCGCCTACGGCATCGACCATGATCATCAGGCTGACCGGCAGGTTGATGCCCGTGGCGGCGCCGAGCACGAAGATCAGCAGGTACATCAGCACGATATTGGGGGCGGCCAGCGGCGTCAGCACCACGCAGAACGAGGCGATCAATCCGGCACCGGTCAGGATGTGTTCCAGCGTGAAGCGCCGGATCAGGCCGTCGACGACGACGCGACTGACCATTCCGGCCAATCCCTGCCAGGACAGCAGGAGGGCGATCTGCAGGGGCGCATAGCCGAATTGATTCAAATAGAGCGGCAGGAAGCCCATATAGAGCGCCTGGATATACATGATGATGAAGGTGCCGATCAGCCCGAACTGGACCGAGCGATCCGCGGTGAGTTCGATCCCCCGCTTGTAGCTGGCGGTAAATCCCTTCGGCGACAGGATGCCTCCGATCTCGCCCTTCGCCGGCACCGGATGGGGATAGCGGCGGCTGAGCCAGGCCAGCACCAGCATGAACAGCGCCGTGCTGACGGAAGCGGCGATGAAGGTGAACCGGTAGCCTTCGAGCGGCACGGCGAAGCGCGAGGAAATCAGCCCGCCGATCAGCGGTCCGAGCATGCCGCCGCCCGACATCCACATGGAATAGGTGGTGATGGCCTTGTTGCGCGTCTCGCGATCGCCGGTGGAGACCAGCACCTGCAGGGCCGAGGCCATGATGATAATGCAGCCGCCCATGAAGAGCTGCGATATGGTCAGCGGCAAGACGCTCGTGGCAAACACCGTATTGACCAGCGACACCAGCAGCATGAGCGAGCCCCATTGCAGCATCTTCATCGGGCCGATGCTGTCGATGAGTTGGCCCGACGGCATGGCGATGACGATCGGCAGCAGCGCCCGCAAGGTGACGATCAGGCCGATTTCCAGCGTCGACGCGCCCAGTTCGGAGGCGTAGAGCGTGAAAAACGGGTTCGCCATGCCGGTGATGGTGAAGAAGAGCCCGCCGCCCGCAATGCCGAAGCGGCGGAATGTGTTAGTTGGCATAATGGCACGCCGTGTCTCGAGTGGGTGAAAGGGCCCGCAGGGCCGGTTTTTCGGCGCGGCAATAGTCGGTGGCTTTGGGGCAGCGCGATGCGAAAGCGCAGCCAAGCGGCAGGTTGAGAGGGCTGGGCAATTCACCCGAGAGCGGCTTTTTGGTCCGGGCCTCTTCGGCGACCGGATCGGGAATGGGGACGGCCGCGATCAGCGCCTGGGTATAGGGATGGGTGGGATTGCGGAACACCTCGTCGGTCAGGCCGTATTCCACCACTTCGCCCAGATACATCACCGCGATGCGGTCCGAGATGTAGCTGACGGTGAGCAGGTCGTGCGAGATGAAGACAAAGCTGACCCGGAGCTGATGCTTGAGGTCGACCATCAGGTTGATGATCTGGGCCCGCACGGAGACGTCCAGCGCCGAAGTCGGCTCGTCCGCCACCACGACCGAAGGCTTCAGCGCCAGGGCCCGGGCAATGGCCACGCGCTGGCGCTGCCCGCCGGAAAGCTGGCTGGGATAGCGCTGCATATAGCCCTCGTCCAGCCCCACCTGCGTCAGCAATTCGCGGATGCGATCGCCGCGTTCGGCACGGGTGCCCCAGCCGGTCACGACCAGGGGTTCGCCGATGATGTCGCTGAGTTTCATCTTCGGGTTGAACGAGGATGCCGGATCCTGGAACACCATCTGCGCCATGCCCTCGACATAGATATCGCCCGAGGTGGCGGGGTCGAGGCCCAGCAGCAGCCGCGCTACGGTGCTTTTGCCGCAGCCGGATTCCCCCACTACGCCCAGGGTTTCGCCCTTGCGGATGCTCAGCGAAATGCCGTTGACGGCCCGCACGGTTGGCGGCACGCGCCAGGGCAGCACGCTGCGCCCGACGAAATGCTTGTGCAGGTTGAAGATTTCCACCACGACCGGGTCTTCGGTATTGGACACCATGGATGGCACCAGTTCGGCATTGAGATGCCGCGCCGTTCCCAGCCCTTCGGGCCGCCAGCAGGCCGCAGTGTGGCCGGGGCCGCGGGACGACAGCTTGGGGGCCGTTTCGAAGCACTGCTTGTGGGCCGCCGCACAGCGCTCCTTGAAGGCGCAACCGACCACCGGCACTTTCATATCGGGCGGAAAGCCCGGAATTTGGGCGAGGCGCCGGCGTTCAGGCTGGTCGACCGGCGGGATCGTATCCAGCAGGCTTTGCGTATAGGGGTGGCTCGGATGGGCAAAGATGTCCTTGACCGGGCCGAATTCCACTAGCTTGCCGGCATACATCACCCCCACCTTGTGGGCGAAGCGCGCCACGAGGCCGAGGTCGTGGGTGATGAAGATCATTGCCGTGCCGGTTTCCTCGGTCAGCTCGCGCAATAGCTCGACGATCTGGGCCTGAATGGTCACGTCCAGCGCTGTCGTCGGCTCGTCGGCGATGACCAGTTGCGGCTTGCACGACAGCGCCATCGCGATCATCACGCGCTGCCGCATGCCGCCGCTCATTTCGAACGGATAGCCGTCGATGCGGCGGGCGGCGTCGGGAATGCCAACGCGGTCGAGCCAACTGATGGCCTCGGCAAGCGCCTTCTCCCGGGAAATGCGCAAATGGCGCATGATCGGGGGCACCATCTGGTTGGAAATCTTCATCACCGGATCGAGCGAGGACATCGGGTCCTGGAAGATGGTGCCGACTTCGCCGCCGCGGATCTGGTTGAGCTGCCGTTCGCTCATCTGGTTGAGGTCGCGGCCATCGAGGTTGATCTGGCCCGAGACCACCTTGCCCGGATAGGCCAGCAGGCGCAGCAGCGACATGGCCATGGCGCTCTTGCCGGAGCCGGATTCCCCGACGATGGCGACCCGCTCGCCGCGGCCGATTTGGAACGAGACCCCGTTGACCGCCTTGACGGTGCCGGTATCGGTCAGGAAATGCGTGTGCAGGTCGCGAACGTCCAGCAGGCTGGTTTGGGCCGCACTGGCGAGTTTGCGTTCAAGGGGGCTAAGGGCGTTCATGGCTAGCTCCGAAAATGAGGGCGGTCACTTGTGGGAACGCGGGTCAAGAACCTGGCGGATGCCGTCCGACAGGAAATGCAAGCTGATGGCGATCAGCAGGATCACCGCGCCGGGGAGCGTGGAAATCCACCAGGCCTGTTCGAGATAGGATTGTCCGTCGCGGATCAGGTTACCCAGCGAGGGCGCCGGCGGCATGATGCCCAGTCCCAGGAAGCTCAGGCCCGCTTCGACCAGAATGGCATTGGCCGCGGCGATGGAGGCAGCAACTAGTAAAGGCGCCACCGTGTTGGGGATGATGTGCCGGGTCATCAGCCAGAGCTGGGAGGCTTTGACGGTGCGCGCGGCGTCGATATAGGCCCTAGTGCGCAGGCTCAGGACCAGCGAACGCTGCAGGCGGATGAAGCGCGGCACGTCCGACAGCGAAATCGCCAGCACCACCGGCACCATTCCGGTGCCCAGCACCGACACCAGTCCGATCGCCAGGAGGAGCGAGGGGAAGGCGAGGAAAATGTCGGTGATGGTCATCATCACACGGTCGATGATGCCACCGAAAAAGCCTGCCAGCGTGCCCATGACCAGGCCGAGCACCAGCGCCAGCGCCGCCACGGCAAAACCCACGAACACCGAGATCTGCACGCCGGCGAGGGTCCGGCTGACCAGGTCACGCCCCATCTTGTCGGTGCCGAACAGATGCTGGAACGAGGGCGGCTGCATCATCTCGCGCAGGTTGGTTTGCAACGGCCCCTGGATGGGCAGAAGTGGGCGGAACACGGTCAGGAACAGGATCGGACCGAGGATCGCCAGCGCCAGTTGTATCCGGCGGTTGCCAAGGGCGCGGACGATGCCGTTCTGATGCAGCCAGGCTAGGTCGAACGGGCGGCGCGAGGGTAAAACTATGGCTTCTTGGGTCATGTCCATGGCTCCGGATCAGAACTGCACGCGGGGGTCGAACACGCGGTAGATGAGGTCGGTGGCGAAGTTGATGACCACGAAAATCATCGCGTAAAACAGGATCAGCGTTTGCACCATCTGGTAGTCACGGCTGTTGATGCCGCCCACCAGGAGGTTGCCGATGCCGGGCAGGGTGAAGATGAACTCGACGATGACGGTGCCGTTCAGCAGGTTGCCGAAGCTCAGGCCCACCACGGTCACGATCGGCAGGGCGGCGTTCTTGAGCGCGTGACGGAACAGCACCCGCAGTTCGGACCAGCCCATGGAACGGGCGGTGCGCACATAGTCTTCGTTCAGCACTTCCAGCACCGAGGTGCGAGTGATGCGCGCCATGGTGGCGATCTGCGCCATCGACAGCACCACGATCGGCAGGGTGACACGGCGGAGCAGTTGGCCCGGATCGTCGAGCGAAACCATGCCGCTGGCGGGAAACCAGCCGAGCACCAGCGAGAATACCAGCAGGCAGACCAGCGAGGTCCAGAACGACGGCATCAGGTCCAGCACCATGGCGGCGCCGGTGATGATGTTGTCCAGCGCGCGGTTGCCCTTGTGAGCCATGTAGGCAGCCAGCGTGCCCAGCGGTATAGAGATGAGAACGGTGAGCAGGATCGTGCCGACAGCGATGGTCACCGTCACCGGCAAAGCACCAAGGATGAGCTGCACGATGGGAAGCTTGGTGGTGACGGTGTTGCCAAAGTCGAGCATGGCAATGCTGCCGAGATATTTGAGATATTGGAGGAGAAGGGGCTCGGTCAGCCCCATCTGTTCGCGCATCTGGTCGAGCGCGGCGCCCGACAGGTTGTCCCCGGCCATGGCCGAGATAGGATCCCCGGGGATCATCCGCATGGTGAAGAACACCAGGGTGACGACGCCCAGAATTGTGACGAAAAGCTGGGCGAGGCGTTTGAAGCTATAGGTCAACATGGCCGGGGATCCTTTTTCGATTACTCGACGTCGACGCCCCAGAAATTGACCTGCGCCAGGTAGTTGATGACGACGCCGGTCACGTTCTGCTTGCTGGGCCAATAGACGTTGCTGGCCGTGGCGGGGATGTAGGCGAGGTCAGTCATGGCGGTGTCCTGAACCTTGGCGTAGAGCTCCAGCCGCTTTGCCGGATCAGCCTCGGCCCGCGCCGATTCCAGCGTGCTGGTCAGTTCAGGATTGTTGTAGCGGGCGCCGTTCAAGCCCTTGGGCGCGGTATTGTCCGGGTGCAGGTAGCTGAACAGGATCATGTCCGGATTGACTGCCGGCAGCAGCCGGCCGGACATCATGAAGTCACCCGCATTGCGGCGCTGGTTGTAGGTCGGCGTATCGACCAGCTCGAGCTCCATGTTGATGCCGACCTGGCTGAGATAGTCGATCTCGAATTGCTGCTGCTCAGTGACCCCTTGGGCCGAAGTGCCCAGCACCTTGAGCGTGAAGCCATCGGGATAGCCGGCCTCGGCCAGCAGTGCCTTGGCCTTTTCGGGGTCGTATTGGTATTTCGGTGCGGCCTCGGAATAGACGTCCATCCAGGGCAGCAGCAGCGAATAGGCCGGGGTCTGCAGTGTCGGGGAGATGGCTGCGGTAATCGAGGGATAGTCGATGGCATAGGCGATCGCCTGCCGCACCTTCACGTCTTTTAGGATCGGGTCCTCCAGGTTCAGCACCTTGAGCGACACCGCATAATTGTCGACGTGGTTCATCTTGAAACCCTCGTCCTTGAGGGTCTGCAACTGTTCTTCCTTGCTCTGGCGCATCAGCAGATCGATCTCGCCATTGCGCAGGGCGATGGCGGCGGTCGCATCATCCTTGATGATGTTGAAGTCCAGCGTCGCAATGGGAGCGGGGCCCTTGTAATAGCCCTCGTGCCGCTTCAGCACGATCTGCGAGTTCACGTCGATGCTTTCGAGATAGTAGGGGCCGGTGCCGACCGGCTGCCAGCGCACCTGATCGCCAGCCGCCTCGATCGCCTCTTTCTTGACGATCTGGCCCTGGTGGTAGTTCGCTACGGTATGCAGGAACCCGCCATTGGCCGCCTTGAGCTTGATGACGACCGTGTACGGATCTGGGGCTTCCATGCTCTCGATCCCGGTCAGCTCCGAGATGTAGGGCGAAGCGGTTTTCGGATCGAGGACGCGGTTGAAGCTGTAGAGCACGTCGGCGGCGGTGAATTCGCCATAGTCCTTCTGCCACTGCACGCCATGGCGCAGGTGGAAGGTCCAGGTGATATTGTCAGGGGTCTCCCAGGACTCGGCCAGGTCGGGAATGATTTTGCCGGTGGCGCTGTCATAACTGGTCAGGCCACTGAAGATGTTGAAGGCGATATTTTCGTTCTCGATGCGGAAGATGGTGGCCGGATCAAAGCCTGCCGGATCATCGTAGAAGCGGACGATCAGGGTTTTGTCCTGAGCCCAGGCGGGTGAGGCGACAAGACTTGTGCCAAGCAGCGCGGCGCCGGCGAGAAATGCGGCGGAGAGCCAGGATCTGCGCGAAAATTTCATGGGTAGCTCCCTGAGCGCGGCTATCGGGGGGAGGAGGCCGCGACGATGAACGGAAGGAACCGCCTGCGCAAAGATCGCGCAGGCGCGCAATCGACAGGTTAGCCGGCTTTCAGCATCGGCTCGCTGACCGCCATGCTGGCCAGGTAGTTCTTGGCCATGTCGAGATCGACCACGTCGGCATATTTATGGTGCATGTCGTAGAGGTTGATGTAGTGCGAGGCCTCGGTGCGGTCGAAGACGCATTCCTTGACCACGCCCATGCGGAACCGTGCTGTGGCGCCATCAACCACCGATGCGCGCACGCAGCCTGAGGTGGTTTCGCCGCACACGATCAGCGTATCGATGCCTAGACTCTGCAGCTGGAAGGCAAGGGGCGTGCCCTGGAAGGCGGAGGGGGCGGCCTTTTCGATCACCAGCTCGCCGGGAAGTGGCTTGACCTCGTCGACGATCTGCCAGCCCCTCTCGATCATTTCCTGCGGCATTTTCGGCGCGCTGCGCTTGCGGCGACCCCAGGAGTTGACGCCGCTATGCAGGCCCTTGACGTGGATGACCGGCACGCCAGAGGCGCGCGCCACGGCCAGCAGTTCGGCGGTCTTGTCCACCGCGGCCCAGCCTTCGAGGCCGGTCGAGCTGGACCAGGTCTTCATGGATTCAAAAATGTCTTCGCGATCAAGGCCCAAGACCGAGTAGTAGATGTCGATCAGCAGGAGCGCTGGCTTGTCGCCAAAGCCGTTGAGCTCCTTCTTGCCCCACAATTGACTGTGCTTTTTGTCGCGCTCAGACAGATAGGGTTCCCATCCGTATTCCATTCGTCAAACCTCCGTGTTGCGGTTTCTGGTTCTGGCGTAGGTACGTTGCGTGTGCAGAGCGCACCCATTGACGCAAAATGAAGCTGTGTGAAAAGTGTGGTTGCCTATTTTTGCATCAACTGTTGGCGATGCTAAGAATTTCGGCACATAAGTGTCAAACGAGTATTTTCACGCGTTTGCATTAGCGCTACTAATGCAGGCATGCGTGTACCGCCCCTGCATCTGCTGCGCTCCTTCTCCGAGGCCGCCCGTCTCGGTAGCTTTTCGCGTGCCGCGGAAGGGCTGAATGTCACGCAATCCGCCATTAGCCAGCAGATTCGCCAGCTCGAGCAGGAGGTGGGGACCCCGCTATTCCAACGGGTCGGACGCCAGATTTCGCTCACTGACTTCGGCCGGGTTTATCTACGACTAATTGGGGGCCCCCTCGCAGCGCTGGAGGAAGGGCATACGGCGCTACAGGCCATGACGGGGCGCAGTTCCCTCGTGCTGCGGTTGTCGCGATCGTTCGGCTCGCAGTGGCTTGCGCCCCGGTTGCCCGACCTGGCGCGCCGTCACCCCGAGATTTCGGTGACCTGCATGTTCCTCAACCCTGGCGATATACCGTCGATGAGCAGCGGCGATGCCATCGTTCTGGGCACCAACCGGCAGGGCGAACTGTCCGATTTCATCGTCGAGCCACTGTTCACCACCACCTTGTGCCCAGTGGTTTCGCCGGCTTTCGGGTCGGTCGATGTGGCCAAACTGTCCGAGTATCCGATCATCCATACCCTGCGCCGGCATGATGACTGGCAGACCTGGTGCCTCGCGGCAGACCTGCCCTATGTACCGCGCGACCAAGGCTGGTCGTTCGAAAGCTCCAGCATGTCCTATAGCGCTGCCGAGCATGGGCTGGGCATTGTCATGGCCGAACTCGAATTCATCGCCGACAACCTGGCGCAAGACCGGTTGCGGCAAATCTCGCCGATCACCGCCATGTCGGGGCACCATTTCCAGATCGCTTATTCCCGCAGCCGCTATACGCGCCCGGCATTGCGGAAATTCCGCGATTGGATGGCTGAGCAGGCGCCATCAAACCGGCAGCTTTAGGTTTCCAGGTGATGGATGGCAGCGAACACCGGCGGTGTGGGCAGGCAAAAGCCTATGAAGCCAATTCCTTGGCCAAAAGGTCGAACACCAGTCGCACGCGACGGCTGGTGTTCAATTCGCGATGCGAGACCAGCCAGATCGGAAAAAGCAAGGGCTCAAGGTCCGGTAGGACCCGTCGCACCAACGGCTCAGCGTCGCCGATATTGCCATCCTGGATGCCGATGGCGATGCCGCGTTTCACATATTCCCACATCACCAGATAGTTTTCGGTGAGGATGGGGAAATTGCGCTCGGTCAGGCCGAGCCCCATGGCGTTGAGCCCCTTGAGGAACATCCCGGTGCCATCGATGCTGATAAAATCGGCATGCCGCAGGTCGTAAGGCAGCTTGGGATTGCCGATGCTTTCGAGATAGGCGGGCGTGGCGTAGAGGCGCGCCGGGACGTCACGGATTTTCCTGGCGATAAGATCCGGCTCCGTCGGGGCGAAGTTGCGCAGCGCGATATCGGCCTCCCGTCGCCGCAGATTGCTGGCGCTGGACGAGGCGACGATCTCGATATGAATGCCCGGATGCATGGTCCGCAGCTTGGCGATGACCGGCGGCAGCAGCATCGCCGCATGGGTCTCGCTCGCCGCGATGCAGATTGTACCCTCGATCGACTGGGAGTGGCCGGCGGCAACCAGGGAGACCTGGCTGGCCGCAACGCCCATGGCACGGACGTGATCGAGCAAGTCGAGGCCGCTGGGAGTCAGGGCAAAGCCACGCCCGACCCGTTCGAACAGGATGACGCCGAGTTCTTCCTCCAACGCATCGACCTGACGGCCCAGAGTTGGTTGGGCCATGCCGAGCGCCCGCGCCGCCGCCGATAGCGAGCCTTCCTCCGCGGTGACAAGGAAGGCCCGCGCCCGGTTCCAGTCGAATTTCACTGATCGCCAATCCATGCACAAATGCATATCAGAAGGACGCATCTCGTCAATTTATCTATGGCTCGGACAGGCGTAGAAGGTCCGTCATGTGCTGCAGCGTGCAGCCAAATTCAACACTGAAACATCTCGATTGTATCCACCCCACGCGAAATCTCGCGGCAGGGAACGCTTGGGCTTTGGCCCGGAAGTCAGGACAAAAAATGAAAGCCATGGTCTACAATAGCTACGGCCCGCCAGACGTCGTGCACCTCGCCGAAGTGGCCAAGCCGGTGCCGCGCGACACCGAAATCCTCATTCGCATCCGCGCCACGAGCGTCACATCAGGCGATTGGCGGGCGCGCAGTCTTGAGATGCCCAAGGGTTTTGGTCTGCTGGGCCGGCTGGTGTTCGGAATTTTCGGCCCGCGGCAGCCGATCCTGGGCACCGAACTGGCAGGGGTTGTCGAGACGGTGGGAAGTGCCGTGACGCGTTTCGCGGCCGGCGACGAAGTCTTCGCCTTCCCGGGCGCAGCTTTTGGATCGCACGCTGAATACCGGACAATGCCGGAGGATGGTCTTGTTGCGCTCAAGCCCGCCAATCTGTCATTCGAGGAAGCGGCGGCGCTTTCGTTCGGCGGCACCACCGTGCTTGGTTCGCTCCGAGACAAGATCGGCATCAAGGCTGGCGATAAGGTCCTCGTTGTTGGCGCGTCGGGCGGCGTCGGGACTGCCGCCGTCCAGATCGCAAAACACCTCGGCGCCGAAGTCACCGGCGTCACCAGCACCGCCAATCTCGAACTGGTCCGTTCGATCGGCGCCAGCAGGGCGATCGATTACACGTTGGAGGATTTCGCCATGTCGGGTGAAAGCTGGGACGTCATCGTGGATACCACGGGAACCGCGCCTTTTTCGCGGTGCGAGCCCGTGCTGGCGCCGGGTGGACGTCTGCTCGTCATCCTCGGGTCGTTCGCGCAGGTCGCGGGGATAGGCCGTCCCTCCAAGGCAAGTGGAAAGTCGGTTATTGCGGGCGTCGTCAAGATCAGCGCGGCGGATTTGCACGATCTCGCCGAGATGGCCACGACGGGCGCCTATCGGCCGGTTATCGATCGAAGCTATCCGCTGGAGCATGCGGCCGAGGCGCACGCTTACGTCGATACCGGCCGGAAACGCGGCAATGTCATTCTCACCGTTGATTGAACATGCGGCTCATACGCCGAGGCGCGTTGCGGAAGTTGCCAACTACGGGCTACTTTTGACGCTGCTTTGCTAACAGAGGCCGACGCGATGCCTGTTTCCGTTTCCTGTCACTGCGGAAGAGTGAGGTTCGAGGTCGATGCTGACCTGGGCGAGGTGGTTGAGTGCAATTGCTCGATGTGCGTTCGATCCGGTTTCTTGCACTGGTACGTCGACCCGGATCGCATACGATTTCTCACTGAGAGCAGGGCGTAAGCACATACTGGTGGCGTGCGATCACTGGAGGACAACACTTCTGCGCTAATTGCGGCACAGCGCTGCTGCGCACCTCTACGATGTTCCCGCCACCCATATCCGTGAACGCGCGATGCATCGAGGGTGTCGATCTCACCAAATTGGACATCCGACAGTTCGACGGTAAGCATGCATATCCTTAGGCACCAGATTAGGTCGTAAGGGGCCTGGCGGTAAGCAATGTCCGCTTCCCTGGCAGCGCTTTGATGGCCCACGCCTATCCAGATATCAATCTGGCGGCGCGGCGGAACTCGGCTTCAGCATCAGCGGAGAACCGGAACGTGTCGAGGAAATCGGCGATGCTGTAGCTGGGCAAGGTCGCGTGTATCCCCGCCATGATAACCCGCGCCTCTGGGAGTCGGCCGGCAAGGGCCAGGCAATGCGCCGCAATGGCCATGATGGTGGGGTGGGCGTTCGGCCGGGCAGCAGCTTTGAGCGCCCATTGTGCCGCTTCTTCGAACTGACCCAGGCGGACATGAGCCATGGCGCGGGCGCCGAGCATGCCGAAGAGCAGCGGATCGAACGGGCTGAGCTGGCGGGAGTGATCCGCTGCCGAAATCGCGGCCTGCGGATCGCCCGATTGCGACAGTACGAATGACAAGGCGTAATGGCCCAGGGCAAAATTGGGGCTGAGATCGATTGCCTGTTCCAGCTCGACCAGCGACTGATCCTCCTGGCCGCGCATCCAGAGGGCCCGCCCCATGGCCCAATGCGCCGCGGGATCATGATCATCGGCAATCATCGCCTCGCCGGCAGCGGCATAGGCCTGGTCGCGGTCCTCGGCCCGGTCGCCCCAGTGCTGGAAGCCGCTCTGCCAATGCGTGAACGAAAGGCCGGCATAGGCGCGCGCAAAGGTGGGGTCGAGCCCGACCGACTGCTGGAAGAAATGCCGTGCGGTCTCGTTCTCGGTCTTGGTGAAGCGATACATATGCCAAAGACCGCGGTGATAGGCCTCCCAGGCGTTGAGTGAGCTGGGCGGCTTGAGGATTGCCAGATTGCGCTCCACGGTTTCGATTTCGCTGGCTATCGAGGCGACGATTTGGTTGCCGACCTCGTCCAGCACCGCCAGCGCGTCGCGAGCGACCCGCTCGAAGCGTTCGCTCCACACAATCCGTCCAGAGCGAACCTCGATCAGCTCGATCGTCAGGCTCAAGCTGTCGGACCGAACCTCGATCGCGCCACTGGTGACATAGTCCACGTTGAGCTTTTGAGCGGCTTCGATCGGTCCCAGCCCGCTTTCCGCCAGGGCGTAAACCGATCCTCGTGCGATCACGAACAGGCTGCGCAGCCGCGCCAGCCGGGTGATGATGTCCTGGGTCAAACCATCCGCCAGCCCGCCTCCGGGCGGGCCGTGGTGGGTACGTTGGACGAAAGGCATGATGGCGAGCGAGGCACGGTGGCGCCGGCCGATCTGTTCGATCGTTAGGGTCTCTTTGGGGGACGGGTCTGCATCGGCTATCGAGGCAACAACCGTGCCTTGCATGTCCCGCCAGGCGGTCCGCAGCCGGCTGGTATCAAGCCCCTCTGCTTCAAGTACATTCACCGTCGTGCGCAAATGGGCCTCGGCCGCGTCGGGCGTACCGGACTGCCGGAGGTGCGCAAGCAGCAGGACATGCGCACGCTCGTCGAATGGCGAGAGCGCCACCCAGCGCTCGATCAGGGCCAGCCGGTGGGATGCGGGCCGGCTGGGTTCCGCGATGGCCCGTTCCAGCAGGCTGATATGGGCCCGGCGCCAATGCCGCCTTTGGCCGGTCAGCCAGGCCTGGAAGCCGGGGCTGCGATCGAGCGCCAGGCCGTCGAGAAACTCGCCGGCCCATAGCTCGATCACCTCCTGAGCGGGACGTTGCGCTGTTGTTTCGGATAGTGCTCCAAGCGCGGCCACATCAAGGCTGCACCCCGCCATATCCAGCCAGACTCGATCCTCCGCCGTCCGCACGCGCACATGCCCTGGCTCGTCGAGCAGCCCACGCAGCTTGCTCAGGCACCAGCGCAATTCTCCGCGCGGATCATTGGGCACCTCCCACAACAGTTCGCAGAGATGACTGCGGCTAACCGGGCGAGGCGACAACGCCAGATAGGCGAGCAGCGCGCGGGTCTTGCGTGAAGCGGGCAGGTCGGCGGCGACGCCGCCGCGCAATAGGGTCAGGGGCCCGAGCATGGTTATGGCAATGCTCGTGGTTGTTTCCAGGCGATCCGATGCGGCGGTTTCCATGCGCGTTTCCACGCCTGCTCCCACGATAGTCGGCTATAGTTCATCCTAGCATTGATTCAGCAAAGGCGCATCCGGCCTCATCCGGCTGCCGAAAGGGAGAAAGCAACATGCAAGATACAAAGATTCGAACCACCAAGGGACGTGGACGGTTATTCGACAGCATTCTCGAAACGGTGGGTGATACTCCCGCGATCCGTGTCAATAACCTGGCCGTTCCGGGCGTCTCGCTCTACGTGAAGGCCGAGTTCTTCAATCCCGCCGGATCGGTCAAGGATCGGCTTGCCCTCAACATTATCGAGGCGGCCGAGCGCAGCGGTGCCCTCAAGCCGGGCCAGACCGTGGTTGAGGCCACCAGTGGCAACACCGGCATCGGGCTCGCCATGGTCTGCGCCCAGAAGGGTTATCCGCTGGTCGTCACCATGGCCGACAGCTTTTCCATAGAGCGTCGCAGGCTGATGCGCATGTTTGGCGCCAAGGTGGTGCTGACGCCCCGGGCCCAGAAAGGGTTGGGCATGTACAACAAGGCGGTCGAATTGGCCGAGGCCAATGGCTGGTTCCTGGCACGGCAATTCGAGACCAGCGCCAATGCCGATATCCATGAGGCTACTACGGCGCGCGAGATCATCAATGATTTCGCCGGCTCAAGGCTCGATTATGTCGTCACCGGCTATGGCACTGGCGGTACGGTTGCGGGCATTGGCCGGGTGCTTCGCCGCGAACGCCCCGAGACCAGGATCGTTCTGGTCGAACCCGATATCGCCCAATTGCTGGGCAGCGGCGAACCCCAGGCCCGTGGCGTCGGCGGCGCGCCAGCGACAAGCCACCCCGCCTTCACCCCGCACCCGATCCAGGGCTGGACGCCCGACTTCATCCCGCAGGTTTTGCAGGAAGCGGTCGATCGCAAGGGGTATGACGAGCTCATCCCAGTCGCGGGCGTCGACGGCATGCATTGGGCGAGGCAGTTGGCCCAGAAGGAAGGCATTCTGACCGGCATCTCGGGCGGGGCAAGCTTTGCCGTGGCCCACCAGGTGGCCGAGCGGGCCGAGCCGGGCTCCGTCATCCTGTGCATGCTGCCCGATACCGGGGAGCGTTACATGACGACGCCATTGTTCGAGGCGATCCCGACCGAGATGGACGAAGAGGAACTCGCTCTGTCCCGCTCGACCCCCGGCTACCAATTGGCCGCTGCGTGATGGACGGGTTGTTGGAACGGATCGAGGAGACTCTCGATCCCGAGGATTGGGGTGCGACAGAGGCTCTGTCGCACCAGATTGTCAGCGACGCCGTGAGCTATCTGCGCGACATACGCGAGCGGCCGCCGTGGCAGCCCATGCCAGCCGAGGTTCGGGAGGTCTTTGCCGAGCCGCTGCCACGCGGGCCTTCTCCGCTTGCGGTGGTCTATCGTTCGGTGACGGAAAACCTGATGCCCTATCCGATGGGCAATGTGCATCCGCGCTTCTGGTCCTGGTATATGGGGTCATCCAACATTGCCGGTGCTCTGGGAGATTTCCTGGCGGCAGTGCAGGGGTCCAATCTTGGTGGCGGCAACCACGCCGCGGCCCTGATGGACCAGCAAGTCGTGGGCTGGTGCAAGCAGATGGTCGGCTTTCCGGCCAGCGCCAGCGGTACTCTGGAAAGCGGTGGCTCGATGGCCAATCTCATCGGGCTGACCGTCGCGCGCAACGTCAAGGCCGACGTCGACGTTCGTGAGTGCGGGGTTGCCGCCATGCCCCGGCAACTGCGCTTCTACGCTTCCGATCAGGTGCATTCCTGCCACCGCAAGGCCTTGGAGGCATTGGGGTTGGGCAACCAGGCCCTGCGCCGCATTCCCAGCGACGATGCCATGCGCATCGACCTTGCCGCCCTCCGCATGGCGATTTGGGAGGACCGGGTCGCCGGCTTTCGTCCGGCATGCATCATCGGCACGGCCGGCACCGTCAATTCGGGCGCCATCGATGATCTGGACGCGCTGGCTTCGCTGGCGGTCGAGGAAGAATTGTGGTTCCACGTCGATGGCTGCATCGGCGCGCTGGCGGCCATTGCCCCAGCCAATCGGCATCTGGTGGCCGGCATAGAGCGTGCCGATTCTGTGGCGCTCGATCCACACAAGTGGTTGCATGCCCCGTTCGAGGTGGGCTGCGCCCTGGTCCGCGATCCACAGGCGCATCACGGCACGTTCGCGGTCACGCCCGAATATCTGGAATCCTCGCCGCGGGGCCTGGCTGCCGGAGCTTGGCTGCACGAATATGGTCTGCAAACCACACGCGGTTTTCGCGCGCTCAAGGTTTGGATGGCGATCAAGCAGCATGGCATTGAAAAGTTCGGCCGGCTGATCGACCAGAACATTGCCCAGGCCCACTATCTGAGTGACCTCATCGATGCCGAACCCACGCTGGAGCGTCTGACGCCAACGACGCTCAACATTGTCTGCTTTGCCTGCCGGACCGATAATCCTGATCCGGAAGCCATCAAGACCCTGAACGTGGAGATCATGCTGCGGCTCCAGGAGGAGGGCATCGCCGTACTGTCTGACACGACCATCAAGGGACAGCATTGCCTGCGGGTCGCAATCACGAACCACCGGACCCGGTGCACCGATCTCGATGTTCTTGTACGAGAGGTCGTGCGGCTCCAGTCAGAGGTCTCGACCTCGCCTTGACCGAAATGCGGTCCAACAGAGCTGGTCGCGAAGACGTTAGTGAATCCTGATCCGGCCGGATCCTCGTATCGGCGATTCAGTGAACCCGCTGAACGCTCATTTGCAAGATGCGCTCTGTAAGCAAGGCCCGAACAATGTCGGCCGCCGGCACACCCAGGCAGATTGTTGCCTGGAGCTTTCCAGCCAAGTCGGCATGTATTACCCCGTCCTCGACATAGTAAAAGGCCTTGTAAGTTTGACCATGGTCTCGAACTTTCAGGATTTCTACTGTGACGTCCCTCATTTTTAAACTCCCTACCGAGAGATACTTGCGCGCCACAGAGTGGGGGAATGCAAGTCTTGGTCCGCCATCGGACTAAAGCAAAGACCAGCGGCTTCAATGCGGCCGTGTCATAGCGGCCCGTTGGAACCGTCGCCGATCGCCGATGTGGTGACGAGATGGGCGGGCTGCCTGGGTTCGCAATTCGAGGAGCAGAAAACGGCCCTGCTTGCCGTCGCCTAGGCGCGCAGCACGATCACCTTGGTGTTTACCGGCGTCCGCGAATAGAGGTCGATCATGTCCTGCGTGAGAAGGCCGATACAACCGCTTGAAATGCCTTTCCCAATCGTTTCCGCCACCCGTGTGCTGTAGAGCGTGTAAAGCGTGTAAACGCCGTTCTGATAGAGATACAGCGTGCGGGCGCCGAGCGGATTGTCGAGGCCCGGCGGCATGCCGCCGGCATATTTGGCGGCTTCCGGTTGCCGCAGGATCATCTCCCTGGGCGGCGTCCAGACGGGCCATTCGGCTTTGCGCCCGATATAGGCGTCGCCGTTCCACAGGAACCCGGCCCGGCCAACGCTGGCGCCATAACGTGTCGCGTTTCCGCCGTCTTCGATGCGGTAAACGTAGTGGTTGCGGGGATCGACGATAATTGTGCCGGCTGCTTCCTTGCTGTCGTAGCGCACTGTCCGGCGAAGGTATTTCGGGTTGATCTTATTGACAGCGACGGCCGGGATCGGGAATCGCTCGTCAGGCACGGGTCCGTAGACCCGCTCCGCCTCGGCAAGGCTCATATCGCTGCCGGATGTCGCGCAACCGGCAAGTGCCAGCGCGCTAATACCGACAGCAGAGCCGAGCAGAAACGACCGGCGGCTGAGAGCTCCCGCCCAAAGCCCGGGCCGAGCTACCTCGCCCACGTCGCCGGCATCGGCAATCCCATTATCCACGATCATGACCTGAACTCCCCATTCCTGACCAAAGAATACCGGCGTGTGTACCCACTGAACGTTGCCGGCTGAGACTGACCCCACACGGCTCAATTGGCAAGCTTGGCTTTCGCCGAGCGGGGCCGAAATCAACCACCGTGCGGCAGTCGAAAATGAACTTGATTGTAGAAGTCATATTATCTATAGGGGGACTTATTCGCGCGGGCTCCGCCGCGCGATCCAGAGATAGATCGATATGAACAAGACCCTTGGCGCGATGGCGCTTTTGGCCACGCTTTCGTTTGCCCCGGCTGCCGCCGCGAAAGAAGTGACGGCGCAAATCCAGATGGTCAATTACGATGGCCATGAGGCTTATCTGGCGGTCTATCTGGTCAATGCCGAGGGCCGCTACGAGACCACGCTATGGGTCTCGGGCAAGGATCCCAAATATCATTCCTATCTCCCCCGCTGGTGGCGCTATCTGTCGCGCGCGCCCCAGGAACTGGATGCCATTACGGGCGCCAGTGCCGGCGGCGGCGACCGTGTCGCCCTCAAGCTCGACCTCAAGGACGAGTGGTTCAATGCCGACTATGCCATCCGCGTTGAGTCGGCGGTAGAGGCGGGCGCGGCGCACGAGGAAGACGTGCTGTTCGACCTCAAGGACACCAACAACGGCGAACGCATCGACGGCACCGGCTACGTTCGCGTCATGCGCGCCGGCTGGGAATAAGCGGGGCGGACGCGCGCCATGTGGCGCTGGCTGCATTCCCTGTTCGGCATTGGCGGCATGCTGCTGGTGGCCCTGCTGGCGCTGACCGGCGCTATCATGTCGGTGGTGCCGGCGGTGGATGCGCTGGGCCCTTATGTGCGGCCGGCAGGTGACCTCAGCGTTGCCCAGGCGCTAGCAGTATTGACCCCGAAGTTCGACGAAATCGAAAAGCTGCAACGCACCCCAGCGGGCGCTTTCGTGCTCACGCACCGCCAAGACGGCACGGTCCTGCGCGACTATGTCGACGTCAGCACCGGCGCCGTGCTGGGGCCGCAGCAGGACAGCGCGTTCTTTGAATTCGTGAAGGACCTGCACCGCTCGCTGCGACTTGGCAATGCCGGACGCCTCGTGGCCGGGATCGGCGCCGGTCTGATGACGCTGCTCTGCGTTACCGGGGCAACGCTGCTGATCAAGCGTTTTGGCGGCATCCGCGCCGTCTTCGGCCCGGTGCGTGGCAAGCCGATGGAAAAGCTCCATGCCACCAGCGGGCGCATCGCCCTGGTACCGCTGCTGCTGACCGGCCTGACCGGACTCTACCTGACGCTGGTGACGTTCCTCATCATTCCGAGCGGCAACGAGACCCCGCCGCGCTATCCCGAAAGCCTTGAGGAACTCGATCCCGTGCCGGCCAGCGATCTGGCCGGCTTACAGCAGATCGCCTTGTCCGACCTCCGCCAGGTGACCTATCCGATCCCGGGCGACTGGTTCGATGTCTATGCGCTCAAGACCAGCTCGGGCTTCGTCTTCGTCGATCAGTTCAGCGGCGAGACGCTCGACACCCAGCCGTATCATCCAGCGACCGTCGGGCTGGAATGGGTAACCTTGCTGCACACCGGCGAGGGCGCCTGGCTCTGGGGCCTCATCCTCGGCCTGACGGCATTGAGCGTGCCGATCTTCGCGGTGAGCGGCTTCACCATCTGGCTCGCCCGTCTGCGCCAGGGCGGCGCTCGCGTGCCTGACAATGCAACGGCAACGAACGCCGACATGATCGTACTGGTCGGCTCGGAGACAGGAACGACCTGGGGCTTCGCACGCCACCTGCATGAAAAGCTGAGTACCGCCGGACGCCGCGTGCACCTCGCCGCGCTCAACGATTTGCGGCCGGCCTATCCGAAGGCGCAGGGTCTGCTGGTGCTCACCGGCACCTATGGCGATGGGCACGCGCCCAAATCGGCCAATCGGTTCAAGCCAAAACTGTCGTCGTTCGGTGGCCACTTGCCGGCCTTTGCCGTGCTGGGTTTTGGCGACAAGTCGTTCGAGCACTATTGCCGCTTCTCGCTCGATGCCGATGCGGCGATTGCTGCGAGTGGTGCCCAGCGCCTGTTGCCGCCCGCCCAGGTCGATCGTGGGTCCGCTCACGCCTTCGCACAATGGGGTCAGGACCTCGGCGCGGTGCTCGAACTGCCACTGGCGCTGAGCTACGTGCCGCCTCGGCCGGCAACCCAGCCGCTGATGCTGGTCGAGCGCATCGACTACGGCACCAGCGTCGACGCGCCCACCGCCATCCTGCGTTTCAAGTCCGAGAGCAATGGCGTGCCCCATCACGTGGCCGGCGACCTGATCGGCGTCATCGCGCCCGGCACGCAGGTCGCGCGGTATTACTCCCTCGCCTCCAACGCTGCCGATGGCTGCGTCGAAATCTGCGTCCGCCATATGCAAGCCGGCCTCTGCTCTGGCTTCCTGCATGGCCTGACCGTGGGCGCGCAGATCGACGCCTATGTGCGCACCAATCCCGAATTCCACCTGCCGCGCCGCAAAAGCCCCGTCGTCATGGTGGGCGCCGGAACCGGCATAGCGCCATTTATCGGCATGATCCGCAGCGAACGCGGCACCAGGCCCATCGAACTCTATTGGGGCGGGCGCAAGCCGGACTCCGATTTTCTCTACGAAACCACGACACGGCAAATGCTGGAGACGGGCCGCCTGGCCCGCTTCGACGCGGCGTTCTCGCGCGGTGCCAGTCCCGCCTACGTGCAGGACCGCATCCGCGCCAACGCCGCGGGCCTGCTCGAACGGCTGCATGCCGGCGCCACCATCATGGTCTGCGGCAGCAGCGCCATGGCGGCGGGGGTGCGCGCCGAATTCGACATCATTCTGGCGGGCCTCGACAGCGACGTCGCGACCCTGCGGCGGCAGCGCCGCTACCTCGAAGATATCTACTGACCAGTTTTCAACGGCACCGCAGAGGGCGGGCCGCAACCAAGGGGGATAATCCCATGACGAACCTCAAGACCCTGCTCGGCGCCATCGTGCTGAGCGCCGGCCTGATGACCAGTGTGGCCGCTTTTGCCGCCGACAACGTGCTGGTCGACGCCGAATGGTGGAAAACCGCCACGCTCGCCGACGTTGCCGCGGCAATCGGTGGCGGCGCCGACGTCAATGAAGTCGATTCCGATGCCTATACGCCCCTGCACATGGCCGCGCGCCAGGGCGTCGACGGCGATGTCATCAAGGCGCTGGTCGATGCCGGCGCCAATGTGAACTTCGTCGGCCACGACGCGCGCGTGCCCCTGTTCTATGCGCTGGGCAGCGGCTCGCTTGAAACCGCCAATGCCTTCTTCGCCTATAATCCCGACCTGAACGTCAAGGACGAGTCGGGCAATACGCTGCTGACCTACACGGCACGCGCCACCAAGAGCACCGAACTGATGGACCTCCTCATCGCGAAGGGCCTCGACCTGCAGGCGCTCAACATCAACGAGGCGAACGCCGCATTGGCCGCCGCCGAACGCAATCCCAACCTCAACGTCGTTGAATACGTCGTGGGCCTCGGCGTCGATCCGCTGCTGGTGGATAATCGCGGCTGGAATGGCGTGCTCAACGCCTCGTTCCGCAACCCCAACCTCGATGTGCTGAAATTCTTCGAAGCCAAGGGCGCCGCTGTCGACGCCGTTGCCAAGGATGGCCGCAACGCCGCCCTGATCGCCTCCGAGCGCAACACGCTTGAAGTGCTCGAATATGTCGTCGGCAAGGGCGTGGACGTGAAGGCTGTCGATGCCAAGGGCCGCAATGCCCTTAACATCGCCGCCACCATGAACAAGCCCGACGTGATCGAGTACCTGGTTGCCCAGGGTGTCGACGTCAACGCGGCTGATGCCGAAGGCAAGACCGCGCTGATCCATGCGGCCGAAAGCAACAGCCTCGACGCCGTCAAGGCGCTGATCGCTGCCGGTGCCGACGCCAAGGTTGCCGATGCCGATGGTAATACCGCGGTCATCGCCGCCGCCGCCCGCGAAGAGGACACGCTGCCCGTGCTCGAAGCGCTGGTTGCGGCCGGTGGCGATATCAAGGCCGCCAATGCCGATGGCGCCACCACGCTCATTGCCGCCGCTGGCTCGAACCAGAGCGTCGACGTGCTCAAGTACCTCGTCGACGCCGGTGTCGATGTGAATGCGGTCGATGGCGAAAAGCTGTCGGCACTGCTGCATGCCGCCTCCAAGGCCAAGGACACCGCCGCGATCGAGTTCCTGATCGCCAGCAAGGCCGACAAGTCGCTTGCCGACGATTTCGGTGATACCGCTGCCGATTACGTGGCGGACAACGAAGCCCTCGCCGGCACCAACGCCGCCGACCTGCTGAAGTAAGCTCTGACGAGGCGACCTCCGGGTCGCCTCGTTTCCCAAGGATTGTGCATGACGATCTGGCGACGACTGCTTGGACTGAGGCGCCGACCAGCCGCGCCACCACGATTGGTGACATTCGGCGGCGACACCATGGGCACGCGCTACAGCGTCAAGATCGTCGCACCTGCGGAGTTGATCGCGGCGATCGAGATAGAGGCACACGCTGCCGTCGCCGCAGTCGACGCGCAAATGTCGACCTGGAAGCCGCAGTCCGATCTCAGCCGGTTCAACGCAAGCGAGCCGGGAAATTGGTTTTCGGTGTCGCCCGATCTAGCCAAGGTCGTTGCCCTTGGTCTCGAAATCAGCTCTTTTACGGATGGCGCCTTCGACATGTGCGTCGGCAGCGCCGTCAACCATTGGGGTTTTGGCCCCGACGCCGCACCGGTCAACGTCCTGGCGCCCCCGACCGCTCTGCCGGGTTTCGGCAGCATCGCGGTTCGGCTCGATCCGCCCGCATTGCGCAAATCCGCGCCCGTCTATCTTGACCCGTCCGGCATCGCCAAGGGTTTCGGCGTCGATGCGATTGCCACGGTGCTCGAGCGGCACGGCATCCCCGCCTACATGATCGAGATCGACGGCGAACTACGGGCCAAGGGCACGAGGCCCGACGGCACGCCATGGCGCGTCGGCATCAGCCAGCCGGAACCGGGTGCAACGGGCGTCCATCATATCCTTGCCCTGTCCACGACCGCGATGGCCACATCTGGCGACTATCGCCGCTATTTCGACGTGGCGGGCCAGCGCTATTCCCACACCATCGACCCACGCACGGGTCGCCCGACAACCAGCACGGTGGCCTCGGTCACCGTGGCGGACGCCGATTGCGCCCGCGCCGACGCGCTGGCCACGGCCCTGCTGGTGCTTGGCGCGGAGAAGGGCCCCGAAATGGCCCAGCGTCTCAAGCTCGATGCCCTCTTTCTGATCCGCCATGAAGGCGGGCTCATTGAAAAGATGACGGGCCGTTTCGATCGGTTCTTTGGCTGAACCGCGACGTGATCAGAGCCGACACACCACCAACCATGGAGCGTGCCTGCTGCGGTCTTCATCCATCTTTGGTCTTCCGTCGAAAGAATTTCTCCGTCTCGCCTGTTCCCCGGAACGGCGAGACAGGATCGTCGGGGAAAACGCAATCGACAATCTCTATTGATTGAGTAGACTTAGATCACTTCAGAGGTGATCTATGACTTTCGTCGAGCCTGCCAACCCACGTATGGCGATCAATCCGCGCCGAACCCGGCATCGCCGGACCATCGACGTGCTCGCCCTGGCCGGCACCAGCCTGGCTTTCCTGTTCGTTCTCGCCATCGCCTTTGGCGCCATCGGCGCCTAAGCGCCAGAGGAGACCAGCATGGCATCCGAGTTCATCGGCCATACCTCGAACCGCGAAGGTTCTGACATCGTTCCGGCTTCGGGGCCGGTCATCGACAAGGCCTATATCCGCAGCCACGTGCAGGCAGCGGAGGCGGCGGGCATAGACCGGCTGTTGATCGGCCAGTTCGCGCAATGGCCGGATAATAACCAGATCGCCGCTTATGTGTTCAGCCAGACCGAACGTATCGGCGCTCTGCTCGCCCATCGGCCCGGCCTGATGACGCCGACTTTGGGCGCGTGCCAACTGGCGACGCTGGACCAGTTTTCCGAAGGTCGCGTCTGGGTTCACATCATCACCGGCGGCTCCGATGCCGATCAGGTCCGCGACGGCGATTTCGAGGATCACGATACGCGCTACGCCCGCACCGACGAGTATATCGAGGTGCTCAAGAAGGTCTGGGAAAGCGATGCCCCGTTCGACCACCAGGGCCGCTTCTACAAATTCCAGGGCGCTTTCAGCCAGGTCAAACCGTTTCAGAAGCCGCGCATTCCGATTTCGTTCGGCGGCTCTTCCGACGCAGCCATCATGGTGGCCGGCAAGCATGCCGATATCTATGCGCTCTGGGGCGAGCCGCTCGACGGCGCGCGCGAGACCATCGCCAAGGTCCGCGCCGCTGCCGCAGCCAATGGCCGTTCGCCCGACGCCGTAAAGTACACCATTGCCTTCCGCACCATCGTCGCCGAGACCGAGGACCAGGCTTGGTCCGACGCCGCCGATATCCTTGAGAAGGTGAAGGCCGGCGTTGCGCGACAGGCCGGCGGCAATGGGGAGAAATTGCCCTCCAACACCGGGTCGGTTCGCCTGCGCGAGGCCGCCAAACGCGGCAAGGTGCTCGACAAGCGGCTCTGGACCGAGGTGGCTGAAGCCAGCGGCGCGGGCGGCAATTCCACCGCCTTGGTCGGCACGCCCGAACAGGTCGCCGAGGCCATCCTCGATTATTACGACGCCGGAATTTCCAATTTCCTCGTCCGCGGCTTCTACCCAACCCAGGACACCGTGGCCTATGGCCGCGATGTTGTTCCGCTGGTCAAAGCTGGAATTGCCGAACGTGAAGCGCGAAAGGTTGCTGCAGAATGAGCGCCCCCCTCGATATCGTCGATGTCCACATGCACCTTTGGCCGCCGGCCTGGGGGCCGGGTGGCAAATATGCCAAGCCGGCCGGCTCGTTTGCGCCGGAGATTTACCGCAAGATCACGACGCCCGCGGCGCTGGTCGATGAGTTCAAGGCGGCCGGTGTCTCGCTCGCCGTGGTCACCGCCACGATCGAGAGCCTGTTCGGCGCCGAAGGCCCCGTGGATTTCGCCGCCATCGCCGAGGCCAATGATTGGCTGGCCGAACTTGCCGCCGCCGAACCATCGCTTGCAAGCTTTGGCGTGACCGACGTGTTTGGCGGTGAGCAGGGCGCTCGCGAAGCTGAGCGTGCCATCGTCGAACTGGGCCTGTCTGGCCTCGTCATCGATTCTTCGCGCGGTGGCAAATTCCTGGCCGATCCGTCAGCCCGTCCCACGCTGGAAGTGGCCGCCCGTCATCGCGTGCCGGTCTTCGTGCATCCGGTCGCCCATCCCAATTCCGATGTGCTGATTGCCGGCGCCGGCATGCTCGGCAATTCACTGGGCCGCGGGTTGATGAATGGCGTCGCGTTCCTGTCGATTATCCAGTCGTCCATTCTGACCGAACTGCCCGACCTGCAGCTGATTTTCGCCACGCTCGGTCTGGGCGGCATCGTGCAGGCGGCGCGCGGCGGCATTTATGGACGTGCCGAACGCCAGCAGCAGCCACGGCCGAACATCTATTTCGACACCATGGGCGCTGATCCGGCGATCGTGCGTACGCTGGTTGGCTTTTTCGGTGCCGAGCGGGTTGTGGCCGGCACCGACTGGCCGATCCTGCCGGCGCTGAGCCAGAGCAGTCTGGCCGCCAGTCTTGCCGAAGCCGGCCTGAACGAGGCCGAGCAACGCCTCGTGGCGGGCGGCAACGCGCGACGGCTGCTGGGTCTGCGCTTCGCTGATGGGGCCAGTAGCGGTTAGCTGCGCAGCAGCGGCAGCAATTGATCGCCTTGCCGCTTGATCTCGGCCAGGTAGGGTGTGTCGGAGAGCACGAAGTGCGTGATGCCCAGCGCCTCGTATTTGCGCAGTGATCGCGCAACATCCTCGGCCGAACCGACCAGCCAGGTGGTGCCGGCACCGCCGCCGCCGAACTTGCCCGGCGCGGTATAGAGATTGTCGTCGAGCACATCGCCCTGGTTTTGCAGATCGAGCAGCCGCTGCTGACCCACCGCGATTACCCGCTTGTGGTCGTTCCAACCCGCACCCTGGCCCTTGGCCATTTCGGCCACCTTGGCTTCGGCATCAGCCCAAGCCTGTTCCGTGGTATCGCGCACCAGCGTGGTGATCCGCAGCCCGAATTGCAGTGGCGGTAGGTCGCGATCCAGCGTCTCGCTCAAGGCCTTGAGGCGCGCGATGCGCTCGCGAACACCGTCAAGCGGTTCGCCCCAGAAGAGCTGTACATCGGCTTCGGTGGCGGAAACCTGCTCGGCCGCTTCCGATGCGCCGCCGAAATAGAGCCGGGGATGCCGGCGGTCGCCGCGCACCACGATGGGCGGCACCACGGTGGAATCGGTGACGCCGAAATGCTCGCCCGCCGAGGTCACATTTTTCTCGGTCCAAAGCCGGCGCACCAGCCGCATGAACTCCTTGGTGCGGGCATAGCGGTGGGCCTGGTCGCCCTCACTGTCGCCATAGGCCGCGAGGTTATCCTTGCCCGAGACGATGTTGATGCGGACGCGACCGCCGCTCAGATGGTCTAGCGTTGCCGCCGCGGAGGCGAAATGCGCCGGACGCCAATAGCCGGGACGGATCGCGATCAGCGGCTCGAACGTGGTGGTGCGCGCAGCCAGCGCGGTCGCCACCGTGAATGTGTCGGGCCGGCCCCAGCCGGTGCCGAGCAGGGCGCCGGTCCAGCCGTGATCTTCGAGCGCTTTGGCGTGGCTGGTCAGCGTGTCGAAACTGTTGTGGTTTTCGCTCGTAGCGTCGCCGCGGTGGCCGGGCTCCACCACATTGGGGATGTACCAGAGGAATTCGGAATTGGTGCTCATGCCGTGGCTTCGCGCTCCGCGTCGGCTCGATTGCGCTCGACAAAGCTGTTGCCGGGGCGCTTGAGGCCCAGGTTTTCGCGCAGCGTCCGCCCTTCATATTCGGTGCGGAACAAGCCGCGCTTTTGCAGGATCGGCACCACCTGGTCGACGAAATCGGTGAGCGCGGTGGGTAGCACCGGCGGCATGATGTTGAAGGCATCGGCCCCGCCATTGTCGAACCACAGCTGCATGGCGTCGGCAACCTGTTCGGGCGTGCCGACCACGGTGCGGTGGCCGCGCGCCGTAGCGACGGCGAGATAGAATTGCCGCAGGGTCAGGTCATTGCGCGACACCAGGTCGCTGACCAGTTTCAGCCGGCTCTTGTTGAGCTCGGTGCTTTGGGGCAGGGGCGGCGCGATATCATCCAGCGAGTAGCCAGACAGGTCCATGCCCTGATAGTGCCGCTTGAGGATGTTCCAGGCCACGGAGGGATGCACCAGCGACTGGATGTAGTCGTAATTGTCCTGTGCCTCTTTCTCGGTGCCGCCCAATACCGGGAAGATACCAGGCGCCACCAGCACATCGCCAGCCTCGCGGCCATAGCGGCCCAGCCGGCTCTTGATGTCGCCGTAGAATTCCTGGGCATCCTCCAGGGTCTGGTTGGCGGTGAAGATCATTTCGGCCGTGCGCGCCGCCAGTTCGCGGCCGGCCTCGGAGGCGCCGGCCTGCACGATGACCGGATAGCCCTGGATCGGCCGACCGACGTTGAGCGGTCCGGCAACGGTGAAGTGCGCGCCCTTGTGGTTGAGCTGGTGCACCTTGTCGGGGTCGACATAGATGCCGCTTTCCTTGTCGCGGATGAAGGCGTCGTCCTCGTAGGAATCCCACAGGCCCTTGACCAGATCGACAAATTCCTCGGCCCGCGCATAGCGATCGGCATGGGCCGGGTGGCCGGGGATGGAGAAGTTCTTGGAGACATCGGAGCCCGTCGTCACCACGTTCCAGCCGGCGCGGCCCTTGGAGATGTAGTCGAGGGACGCGAAGCGCCGGGCCAGCAGATAAGGGTCCTCGTATGTGGTCGAGGCGGTGGAGACGAAGCCGATATGCTGGGTCACCTGGGACAGCGCTGCCCACAGTGTCACCGGCTCGAAATGGGCGCCGGTGCTCTGGCGGCGGATGGCTTCGACATCCTTGCCGCGCTCCCAGCCGGCCGGGCTATCGGCGACGAAGACGAGGTCGAACAGCCCGCGTTCGGCGGTCTGCGCCAGCTCGCGGTAATGATCGATATTGAGCCCGGCGTCGGCCTGGGAATCGGGGTGACGCCAGGCGGCCACGTGATGACCGGTGGCCATGATGAAGGCGCCAAGGCGCATCTTGCGGGTATTGCTCATGACAAATGCCTCTTCCGATAAGGTTCAGTGGACGCCAAGTCGCGCAAGCAGGTCGGCCCGGATGCGGGCGAATTGCGGATCGCCATGGTCGCGCGGCTCAGGCAGTTCGATGGCGATGTCGGAGATGATGCGGCCCTCTTCGAGCACCAGCACCCGGTCGGCCAGGCTGATCGCCTCGTCGACATCGTGCGTCACCAGCAGCACCGCCGGTTGATGCCGGGCGCAGAGCTGACGCAGCAGGTCGTGCATCCGCAAGCGGGTCAGGGCGTCGAGTGCTCCGAACGGTTCGTCCGCCAAAAGTAGCGCCGGATCGCGTACCAGCGAGCGGGCCAGGGCGACGCGCTGCTGTTCGCCGCCGGAGAGCTCCACCGGCCAGGCAGTCTCGCGGCCGGCAAGACCCACTTCGGCCAGCGCGGAGGTGCCGCGGGCGGCTGCACCGGCGTCCGAAAGGCCCAGGATCACATTGTCGAGCACTCGTTTCCACGGCAGGAGCCTGGCGTCCTGGAACACTACCGACTTGTTCACTGGCGCTTCCAGCCGGCCGGTGCCGACCACGTCGTGGTCGAGATCGGCGAGTGCCCGCAGCAGGGTGCTCTTGCCCGAGCCGCTGCGGCCGAGCAGCGCGACGAACTCGCCGCGCCTTATGTCGAGATCGATGCCGTCCAATACGGTGCGGCCATTGAAGCCGCGAACCAGGTCGCGGATGGCGACGGCGTTGTCGGTCAGTCGGCTAGCGTGCGGCGCCATGACAGGGTCCTCTTCGCAATCAGTTTGACGATGCCATCGGAGGCCAGGCCCAGGATGGCGTAGACCACGAGGCCCACCAGGATGATGCTGGTCTGCCCATAGGTGCGCGCCAACTCGATCATGTAGCCGAGCCCGCTGGTGGCGTTGATCTGTTCCACCACGACCAGCGACAGATAGGCGGCGGTAACGGCGAAGCGCAGGCCGAGCAGGAAGCCGGGCAGGGCGCCCGGAAGCACCACCTGCCGGATGAATTCGGTGTGACCCATGCGCAGGGTTTCGGCCAGTTCGACGTAACGGTTGTCGATGCTGCGCAAGCCGTTGTGGGTGTGGATATAGATGGGAATGATGACGCTGAGGGTGATGACGGTGACCTTCATGCCCTCGCCGATACCGAACCACAGGATCAGTAGTGGAATGAGCGCGAGGGTCGGCACGGCGCGCTTGATCTGGATCGGCCCGTCGATGATCGCTTCGCCCCAGCGCGACAGTCCCGAGACCAGCGCCAGTACCGTGCCGATGACAATGCCGAAAGCCAGGCCCTGAATGGCGCGCCAGGCCGAGGTGATGAGGTTGGACTGCAGCCGGCCGTCCGCAATCAGATCGACCGCGGTTACCCCCACCGTCCACGGCGCGGAAAGCGTGCGCTGGTCGATGAAGCCTGTTGCCGATCCTAGGGTCCAGAAGGCGATCAGTAGCGCCGGCCCGAGCAGGCCCGCATAGGGGATTTCCTTGCCGGGGCCGAGCCGCCGGGAGCGGGCGCGCTGGTCGACGAGTGCGCCTGACGCAATGGGTTTGCGGGCTATTCTGGCGGTCTTTGGGGCCGTACCCGTATCGGCATAGAATGCACTCATGGCTGAACCTCCTCTGGTTTTAGAGTAAGCGGCGAAAAGGTGGGAACCGGCTTTTCGCCTAAAAGCTTGCGACAACAAGGATCTAGAGTGGGCGATTTGATGCGATCAAATCGCCCACTCTAGGTGTCAGGGCGCTTTCAGCGCGTCGGCGGCGATATGCTCGAAGCGGCGGTCGAAATTCAGTTCCGCATCGAACACCGGATTGCCGGTGGCGGCCGCGAGCAGTTCAATCGTACCCTGATGGCGCTTGATCACGTCGTCCCAGCTCTCGGGGATGTCGTATTCACCAGCGAGATCGACGAGATACTGCCCGTCCTCAGGCGTCAGCCCCTGGTCGGCGACGTAGTATTTGGCGATCCATTCCTCGGGATGCTCGTAGATCCATTTCTGCGCCAGCGCCCAGACCCGCACATATTGTGCCAGCGCCGCGGCCTTGGCCGGATCGTCCAGCACCCATTGCGGCGCATAAAGGTGGCCTGGATCGTCACGTAGCCCGTGCTTGATGGTTGTCGCGCCGTCCGCGCCGTACTGGGCTAGATAGCGCTTGATATAGACCCCGCCGATCGGGGCCACATCGATCTGCTTGCTGGCGAGGGATACGGGATAGACGTCGCCGGTGCTCGGCAGTTCGATAAGCTGGACGTCGTCCTTGGTCAGGCCCGCGGCTTGCAGCGCTCGCAGCACCAGCACGCCCTGGGCCTGCCCGGGTGAGTAAGCGATCTTTTTGCCCCGGAAATCTGCCAAGGTCTTGACCTCGACGCCCGGGGCTATGCCGAACTCGTAGATCGGATGATCGAGGAAATCCTTGCGGAATTTGGACGCGATGATGCGCACGCGCAGGTTGGTCCACGTCGCGTGGATTGCCGGGATTTCCGCCACCGAACTTACGTCAAGCGCCTGGGCCCGGAACGCCTCGGTCGATTGCGGCCCGCCGCTGATATTGGCCCATTCGACCTTGAAGGTGAGCTGGTCGATCAGCCCCGAAATTTCCAGGGCCTTCTGGGTTTGCGGATCGCCCACCCGCAGGACAGTGCCCTCGGGCACGGTTTGGAGCAATGGGGCCGGCGCAGGCTGGGCGATAGCTGGCTGCAACGCCGCCGATGCGAGCAGAGCAAGCAGCGCGGCCGGCACGATGCGACGAAGTCGGAGAGTAAGTTTCATCAGGTGACACGTCCCGTTCAAAAGCGACGGTCAACATTCACCTGTTTAGTCCACTTAATCTATAGACATTAAAGATATAGATTGTCGAATTCGGCCCCTGTGCCGTAGTGCGGGTTCTACAGTTCACCCGCTGAAGGAAAAAACCTGGTCATGACGCTTCCGCAATGGCCCGCTCCCAATAGGGCGGTGATCCGAATGCTTTGCGTAGATGGGCGACAAATAGCCTGACTTTGGCGGTGTGCGAGCGGCCCGGCATGTGGATCGCATGCACGGATGCGGCCTGCCTGGCTGGTTGGGCAGCATTGGGCAATATTTCGACCAGCTGCCCCGCGGCAATGGCATCGCTCACCAGCCAACTGGCAAAGTGCACGATCCCGAGGCCAGCCACCGCGGCCTGGATCAGCGCGCCAGTGTCATCGGAGCGGAACGATCCGTGTACGGACAGCGCCTGCTCGCGATTGACCCCGGAAAAAATCCACCATCCCGTAGGATTACGCTGCGATGCCACGGTGAGGCATTGGTGGTTGAGTAGGTCGGTGACCTGCTCGGGACGACCGGCGCTGGCCAGATAATCGGGGCTCGCGCACAGCATCCGCCGTACTGGCGCAATCGATGTCGCCACCAGATCGCTATCCGGCAACACCCCGAGACGGATCGCCACATCCACCCGATGCTCGGACAGGTCCACGATCTCGTCGCCGGTATGCAACTCGACTTCCAGCAAGGGGTACTGTTTCAGAAAGCTGATTACCGCAGGCGCAACGTGTTGACGGCCGAACATGGCCGGCGCCGTCACCGTCAAAACCCCGCGTGGCTCGCCGTCCAGCGCCGCGAGCCCGTCCCTGGCATCCGCCATTTCCGCCAGAATATGCAGAGCCCGTGGCAAAAACTGCTGTCCGGCATCGGTCAGCGTCAGCCGGCGGGAGCTGCGGTTGAACAACCTGGCCTGGAGCTCTCCCTCCAGGAGTTCGATACGGCGCGTTATGGTCGAAACGGCAATGCCTTGAGCCTTTGCCACGCCGGAAAAGCTGCCGGCCTCTGCCACCGCGGCAAATGTCATCAAGGTTTCCAGCATCGGCTATCCTTTGCGTAATTCGCAAAATGTCTTTGCTTTCTAGATGATTGTTCAACATCACGCAATTGGTGACATTGGCCGGGCACATCGAGCCGCCCGTTGGCGGTTCCCGGAGATTTGACAATGCCCCGCCAATCCACCCGACTTTCCTTCGCCGCGCTGGCTCTCGCGAGCATTACGCTCGCCACCGCCCCGAGCTTTGCTGCCGGCCCGCTGCAGACGACCTCGGCCCCCGGCTACTACCGCATCATGGTCGGCGCCTATGAAGTCACCGCGCTTTCAGATGGCACCGTCGACCTTCCCGTCGATCAGTTGCTGACCAATATCACCCCCGATGCCGTCAAAGCCGATCTGGCCGCTTCGTTTGAAACGACACCGCTGGAAACCTCCGACAATGCATTTCTGATCAATACCGGCGACAAACTGATCCTGGTCGATAGCGGCGCTGGCGGCCTTTTCGGACCAACGCTGGGGAAGCTTTTGTCCAATCTGGAGGCTTCAGGCTACCGGCCGGGCCAAGTCGATGAAGTGCTTCTCACGCACCTGCATCCTGACCACGTCGGCGGTCTTGTGGCCGAGGGCAAAGCTGCCTTCCCCAATGCCACAGTCTATGCCGCCAAGGCCGATGCCGACTATTGGCTGAGCCAGGCCAATCTCGACGCCGCTCCTGACGAGCAGAAAGGCTTTTTCCAGGGCGCTATCGCCTCGCTTCAGCCTTACGTTGACGCCGGACGCTTGCAGACCTTCGAGGGGTCCGCCGAGATCGCGCCAGGCGTGCATTCGATGGCCTTGCCTGGCCATACCGCCGGCCATAGCGGCTATCTGGTGGAAAGCGAGGGTCAGAGTCTGCTGATCTGGGGCGATGTGGTCCATGTCGAAGCCATCCAGTTCGCCCATCCGGACGTCACCATCGGGTTTGATAGCGACGCCGGAGAAGCTGCCGGCGAGCGGGCCAAGGCGTTCGCCGATGTGGTCGAGCACGGCTATCTCGTCGCCGGCGCCCATTTGTCCTTCCCCGGTCTCGGTCACGTCCGCAAACAGGGCGACGCCTATCAGTGGGTACCGGCCAACTATTCGGTCATGCGCTAGTCCCGCCGCAAACCTCCGGCCGCCGCGGCGGCCGATCCCCCCATTCGCACTCGAAGGCTTTGCCATGCTCAAATTCTACTATCACCCCACTCCGAATTC
The DNA here is from genome assembly GCF_028290625.1 of Devosia sp. Lineage (GTDB taxonomy): Bacteria > Pseudomonadota > Alphaproteobacteria > Rhizobiales > Devosiaceae > Devosia. Next base: position 31,362 of record NZ_JAQGJM010000014.1, on the reverse strand, counting down.
GATGAAAGTCGCGCTGTTGCTCGAAGAACTCGGCCTGCAATACGAGGCCATTTCGGTCGACATCTTCAAGGGCGAACGGCACGATCCCGCCTTCCGTCAGATCAACCCCAATGGCAAGGTCCCGGCCATCGTCGATGACGGCATTGCCGTCTTCGACTCCCATGCCATCCTGCTATATCTGGCGCAAAAGCACGGGCGGTTTCTGCCGGCCGATATTGCCGCAAACGCCGCCGCTCTATCCTGGCTGCAGTTCGTGGCGACTGGCCTGTCGCCGTTCTCGGGCCAGGCGGTGCACTTCCTCCATTACGCGCCCGAGGTGCTGCCCTACGCGCAAAACCGTTACGTCAGGGAAGTCGAACGGCACTATCAGGTCCTAGACGATCATCTGGCGGCGTCTAAATTTCTGGCCGGCGCCGACTATTCCGTCGCCGACATGGCCCTGTGGGGCTGGGCCAATTCCGCCGGCTTCATCCTCGGCGACAAGGGCCTGACCGATTATCCGAAACTCAAGGACTTCGTCGACCGCGTCGCCGCGCGTCCGGCCATGGCCGGCGTCGTCGCCTTGCGAACCAAGCATCAGTTCAAGAGCGAACTCGACGCCGAGTCCCGCAAGGCGATGTTCCCGCAAAACTCAACCATTGCGGTCTGATATCCAACTCCTGCTGGCCGGTCACCTGGCCAGCAGGATGACACTTGATCTGTCGCGATCCGCGGCGGCATGAGTGCCCGCCAGGCGCTGGAGACGTTCGGGGTTTTCTGATCGGATCGAATCGATCCCCGGCCGCCGCTGCTTGGAGCGACCGCTGCGGGCATCGGGCCCGACGTCGATTGCAGCATCGCTGCGGCGGGCGTACAAATTGCCAGATGCGGGCTGCCAACGCGGCGGTTCGCATGGAACTGCGCCTACGGAGACGGGGAAGGATCGCTCCCAAGGCGCCACGACAGGACCATGACAGGTAAGCGCTCTAGGGTGCTCGCCGGACGCAACGACGTCAAACTCATTGGGAGGTTCTATGAATAAGCTGTTTCTCGCGGCGCTGGTTTCCGGCGCCCTGGCGTTTCCCGCCTATGCAACCGACTACACCATCATGGCACCGGCGGCTCCTGGCGGCGGCTGGGACTCGACGGCGCGCACCATGCAGGAAGCGCTGCAGGCCGACGCCATCTCGCCCAGCGTACAGGTGACCAATGTCGCCGGCGCCGGCGGCACGATCGGGCTGGCCCAGTTCGTCAGCCAGGCCAATGGCGATCCGAGCCAGTTGATGGTCACCGGCTATGTGATGGTCGGCGCGATCCTCGCCAACCAGTCCCCGATCAGCCTTGCCGACGTGACCCCGATTGCCCGCCTCACCGCCGAGGCCGACGTCATCGTCGTTCCCGCCAATTCCCCGATCAAGACGCTCGATGATCTGGTCGCCCAGCTCAAGGCCAATACCGGCGCGGTGTCCTGGGCCGGCGGTTCGGCCGGCGGCGCTGACCACATCGCTGCGGGCCTCATCGTCAAGGCCGTCGGCCTCGACCCAACGCAGGTCAACTACATCGCCTATTCGGGCGGCGGCGAGGCTTTGGCCGCGATCCTGGGCGGCCAGGTCACGGTCGGCATTTCCGGCGCCAGCGAATTCCTGCCCCAGGTCGATGCCGGCGCGCTACGCGTGATCGCTGTTACCGGTGAAAACCGCATCGCCGGCTATGACGCTCCAACCCTCAAGGAAGGCGGCGTCGACGTCGCCATGGAAAACTGGCGCATGGTTGCGGCAGCCCCCGGCATCACCGCCGAGCAGAAGGCCGCGATCTCGGGCGATATCGAAAAGATGGTCAATGGCCCGGCCTGGCAGGCAGCGCTGACCACCCGTGGCTGGACCAATGCCTATCTCAGCGGTGACGCTTTCGATACGCAATTGCAGGCCGATATCGCTGCCACCAGCGGCATCCTGAAAGAAATCGGCTTGGTGCAATGAGCACTGGCGATTCCAGCCTGAAGCGCCGCCCCGATGGGGCGGCGCTTGTCATCGCAGCGGTGCTGGCGGCAATTGCCGCCATCGTCGTTTGGCAAACCATGCAGATGCGGGTGATGCCGATCCAGGCCAAGATCGGCCCGACGGTGTTCCCCTATATCATCGCCGGCGGCCTTGCCGTGCTGGCGGTGGGCACGGCCATTTCGGCTTTTCGCGGCAGTTTTCCGGAACGGACGCCGGACAATTATCGCCCCATGCTGTGGATCGTGGGCGGATTGGTGGCGCAGATGCTGCTGCTGTCCACGGCCGGATTTTCTATCGCCACCGGCCTGCTGTTCGCGCTGACGGCCAAGGGCTTTGGCCGTGGGCCGCTGTGGCAGACCGTGCCGATCGGCGTGGTCTTTGCCTTTGTCATCTGGTTCATCTTCTCGCACGGCCTGCAGCTGTCGCTGCCCAAAGGTCCGCTCGAGCGTCTCATTCCCTGATCGGAAAGCGGCACCATGGATACCTTCGGATTGCTCCTGCAGGGCATGCAGGGCGCGTTGCAGTGGCAGAACCTGATCTATGGGTTCATCGGCGTGACCCTGGGCACCGCCGTCGGCGTGCTGCCCGGCATTGGGCCGGCGCTGACCGTGGCCCTGCTGCTGCCGGTAACCTATCGGCTCGATCCGACCGGATCGCTGATCATGTTCGCCGGCATTTATTACGGCGGCATGTATGGGGGCTCGACCACCTCGATCCTGCTCAATACGCCGGGCGAAAGTGCCTCGATCGTCACCGCGCTCGAGGGCAACAAGATGGCCCGCGCGGGGCGGGGCGGTCCGGCGCTGGCAACCGCGGCCATCGGCTCGTTCGTCGCCGGCCTGATCGCCACGCTGGCGCTGGCTTTCGTCGCGCCCTGGATGGTCAAGGTCGCCCTGTCGTTCGGGCCGGCGGACTATTTTGCGCTGATGGTGCTGGCCTTCATCACCGTCTCGGCAGCGTTCGGCAATAGCGCCCTGCGCGGCATCACCGCCTTGTTCATCGGGCTGGGCCTGGGCGTGATCGGCATCGATCTGCAAAGCGGGCAGGCGCGGCTGGCCTTTGGGGTGCCCGACCTGCTCGACGGCATAGAGGTGACCACGCTGGCGGTGGCGCTGTTCGCCATCGGCGAAACGCTGTCCATCGCCGCCACGCCCAACCAGATCAAGGAAGAGGTGCTGGCGGTCAAGGGCTCGGTGTGGATGACGGCGCAGGACTGGAAGCGCTCCTGGGGCGCCTGGCTGCGCGGCACGCTGATCGGCTTTCCGGTCGGCGCCATGCCGGCGGGCGGCGCCGAGATCGGCACCTTCTTCTCCTATGGGGCGGAAAAGCGGCTGTCCAAGCATCCCGAGGAATTCGGACACGGCGCCATCGAGGGCGTGGCCGGGCCGGAAGCGGCCAACAATGCATCGGCGGCCGGCACGCTGGTGCCGCTGCTGACGCTGGGCCTGCCCACCTCGGCGACCGCAGCCATCATGCTGGCCGGTTTCCAGCAGTTCGGCCTGCAACCGGGGCCGCTGCTGTTCGCCAACAACGCGCCGCTGGTGTGGTCGCTGATCGCGAGCCTGCTGGTGGCCAATTTCATGCTGCTGGTGCTGAACCTGCCGCTGATCGGCATCTGGGTGCGCCTGCTGTCCATTCCCAAGCCGTGGCTCTATGGCGGCATCCTGGTATTCGCCACGCTCGGCACGATCGGCGCCAATGGCGCCATGTCGGGGCGGCTGGGGCCAATTCCGTTCTCGTTCGAACTCGGCCTGCTGCTGCTGTTCGGGCTGCTCGGCTATGTGCTGCGGCGTTTCGACTATCCGATTGCGCCCGTCGTCGTCGGGCTGATCCTGGGGCCGATGGCGGAGCAGCAATTGCGCCGGGCGCTGGCCATCAGCCAGGGCGATCCGATCATCCTGGTGCATTCGCCCTACGCCATTGTGCTCTATTCAATCGCCGCGATAGCGCTGATCCTGCCGATCATCCTGCGCATGCGGGGCCGGGGCCAGATGCTCGGTCAACTGGCGGCCAACGAGGATTGATCTTTCCCACCTCTCCCTCGAAAGGGCAGAATAGAACCCGTGGCGTCGGGCAGGAAACGTCCCACCCACCGACCTTCCCGCGGACTTGATCCGCGGGCCCCTGGCAGCTCGGCACATGTGGAGAAAGGCCCACGGGTCAACCGCGGGGGGAGGTGAAGCGCCCTAGCTCAGTCTCTTCCCGGCGTCGGCCAGTAATTTGTTGACGGCGCTGCGGCCTACGACCGGCAGTTCGATCAACACATCCAATCCGCCACCGGGACGATCCTGCAGCGCCAGCGAGCCGCCATGGGCTTCGGTCACGCGCTTGACGATCGACAGGCCAAGGCCCGATCCCACCTTGGCAGCGCTATTGGCGCCCCGCTTGAACCGCTCCTGGACCATATCCTTATCGTCATCGGCAATGCCCGGCCCGCGGTCGGCGATCGACAGGGACAGGCGTGCCATTCTGACCGACGCCGTGATCTCGATGGGTCCATCGGAATAGACCAGCGCGTTATCCACGACATTGCGCAGCATTTCGCGCAGCGCGAGGCGATCGCCGCGGATTTCGGCGTCAGAGCCGTCGCTGTCGATCGCGACACGGACGCGGCGGGCCTGCTCAGGATCGAGGCGCTGCAAGACATCGTCCAGGATGGCCGAAAACGGCGTGGTATCGGTCTCCTCATTGTCGAGGCGATGGGAGATCGTGGCGTCCATCAGCAGTTGCGAGACCAGTTGGCTGGCCTGCACCGCCCCGAGGTGGATTTTCGAGATCCGGCGCCGCAGCGCTTCGGGGTCTCGCTCATCCATGGCGACCTCGGCCTGGGCGCGCAGCGAGGCCAGGGGCGTGCGCACCTCATGAGCCGCCTCCGCGACGAGCCCGGTAACCCGGTCCACCGCATTGCCCAGGCGCGTCATGAAGGCGTTGAGGGCTGCGACGAGATGGCTGACTTCGATCGGCACAGGGATGTCGAGCGGCGAGAGATCGTGCGGCGCCCGGCCGCGCAGTTCGGTTTCCAACTGCTGGAGCGGCGCGAACATGCGGCCAATGCCATACCAGACCAGCGCCACCGCCAGCAGCGTCAGGGCAATGACGGGGATGATGGCGTTGCGCAGGATTTCGGCGGCCAGCGCGTCGCGCTCGTTGCGGGTTTCTGCAACGCGAATGGTCACCCAGCCGGTGGCGCTGGCCGAGGAAACCAGGCGGCCGAGGCTGACGACGCGAACGGCCTCGTCATGGAACACGGCATCGATGAATTCGGGTTCGGCCGAATGCGTTTCGGGTAGGTCGTCGGTGAGGTCGCTATAACCGGTGACCGGCTTTCCGCTTGGGTCCTCGATGACATAAAACACGCGGTCGCGGCCGGAAAACATGGCGAAGGAGGCGAACGGCATTTCCACGATCACCGCGTCGCCCTCGAGCTGGACGGCGCCCGCTATGGTCAGCGCCGAAGCCGTCAGCAGCCGGTCGAAGGCCTGGTTGGAGGCGCGCTGGGCATAGTCCCAGATGAAGACGATGAGCACCATGGCGGCGACCGGCAGGAGCAGCAGCGCCAGGGTCAGGATGCGGCGGCGGATCGAGAATGTGCCGAGGCCGGCAGTGGCGGCGCCGCTCATGGCTTTTCCAGCGGCACAGTGGCGCTACCGGGCGCAACGATTTCGCGCCAGGTGGCGAGAAAGCGGTCGCGGCGCTGCTGGTCGAGCGAGACCAAAAGGCTGGGGCCAATGGCGATCGGCTGCAGTGCGCCCCGGCCGCGCGCCGAGATGGTGGCGCTGGTGAAGCCATCGGGGAAGGCGCCGGCCAGCGCGCCCAGCGCCGTGGGGCCTGCGGCGATCGCCTGCCCGGCGGGCGACAGGGCAAAATCCACGAAGGCCTTGCCCAGGTCGGCTCGCGGCGCCGAACGGGGAATGAGCATGGAGCGGGTCAGCACCAGCACATAATCGTCGGGCACCACGACCTGGATATTCTGGCTCTCCGCGCGCCGCGCGAAGGCATAGGAGCCGAGCACGTTATAGGCGAGGGCCAGTTCCCCCGAGTCGACGGCGTCGAGAATGCGCGGGCTGGAGCCGCTCAGGCGCACTTTGGCGCGTCCGAAGGCGCTGGCGAGGCGCCAGAAGTTGGAGGAAATGAACTGGTCGTTCGCCGCCAGCAGGTAGCCGACGCCGCTTTCGCCGATGTCGTAGGTGGCGATCTTGCCGGCGAAGCGCGCCGTCTGCGTTTCCAGCAGTTCGGCCAGGCCAAGATGAGTACGCGGCACGTCCTCGGCCGAAATCAGGGCCGGATTATAGACGATTACGGCCGGCTCGAAGGTGAACCCGAAAACCTCGTTGCGCCACCGCGCCCAGGTGGGCAGGGCATCGAGCCAGGGAGAGTCATAGGCCAGCGCGTAGCCGTCATTGGCGAGCTTCATCTGCAGGTCGGCGGCGGACGACACGATCAGGTCGGGATCGAGCGCCAGCGTCCCCGCGACCAGTCCCTGAAACAGCGGCAGCGTATCGGTCTCGTCATAGACCACCGCGATATCGGCATGCTCGCGCTGAAAACCCTCGATGAAATGGCGGAACAAGGGTTCGTCCGTCGTGCCCACGATGGTCAGGGTGGCGGAAGGCTGGCCGTTGGGAGCGGGGTAGGTGCTGGCCGCCATGACGGGGGCAACAGAGAGCATCGCGATGACAATGGCACCGCGCCACAGGCGGGCGCTATCCATGGCGATTGATCGCCTTGTAGCCAACGCCGCGCGCCGTGCTGATCTCCAGTTCCGCATCGCCCAGTTTGCGGCGCAGGCGCGAGATGTAGAGTTCCAGCGCATTGGTGGATACGTCGTTGTCGAGATTGAACAGCTGGTTCATCAGGCGCTCCTTCGGCACCACCCGGCCGAGGCTGGATACCAGGATTTCCAGCAGCCGGAATTCGCGCCGGCCGATCTCGATGGCCTTGCCGTCGATGGTGACGACGCGCCCGGCGACATCGATGGCGACATTGCCCACATTGACGATGCTGCTGGTCATCCCTCCAGTCCGACGCATCAGGGCGCGCAGCCGTGCCTCCAGCTCGCGCAGGTCGAAGGGTTTTACGAGATAATCGTCAGCGCCAAGGTCGAGCAGGCTGACCTTGTCGTCGATTTCGGAGCGGGCGGTCATGACCAGGATGGGGGCATCGAACCCCGCCTTGCGCAGCAGGTTGATCAGCTCGAAACCGCTGCGGTTGGGCAGCATCAGATCGAGCGCCATCGCGTCGAAATTCTCTCCGCGCACCGCGGGCAGCACGTCGTTGCCATCCTTGACCCAGGTCACGGCGTGCCCGGCCTGGGTGAGCCGGCTTTCGACGGCGTCGCCCAGGTCGTCGTTGTCCTCGACGAGCAGTATCTGCATTTCCGACCTCCCGGCGACGGCGCTTTGGCTCTGCCGCTGACCGAGATTATCGCCTTATGCCGCCAGAGTGTCAGTGTTCTTTAGCATGGTGTCGAGGGGCAGGGGCGGGCCGCGTTCGGCCCATCCACAGGCGCTGCCTTCAGCGGCGTGCCGCGCGCAGGACGCTGGCGGTGAGGATCACGATGCAGCCGAGGGCCAGCGCGATGCCGCCCCATAGGCCCGGAAATCCGAGCCAGAGCACGGCGGCGGTGACGATGGCGATGAGCACTACGGACCACAGGGCCAGGCTGCCGTCATCGATGAACATGCCGATCAGTTCTTCGGCGGCGATGCGCAGGAATTTCATTGAACTGCTCCCTTGGCGCGGGTCTGGTGCGCGGCTTGCAGGATTACCCAGGAGGCGATGGCAAAGACGGCGAAGATGGCAAGCAAGGCGAGGTCCGCGCCCGGCCACTCGGCGCCAAGGCCCTCACCGGTCCAGAACACGCCAAAGCTGGTCAGCATCAGGCCGACGACGAATTTGAGGGTGTTTTCGGGTACCTGCGACAGTGGCTTGTGCAAAGCGAGGCCAATGGCCATCACCACGACAACGGCGGCGAGTGCGCCCAGGCCCGCATAAAGCGTCAGCCCGCGCGTAGTGCCGACGGCAATGACAATGAAGATCACCTCGATGCCTTCGAGCAGCACGGCCTTGAAGGCGGCGAGCCCAGCCAGGTAGTTGGCGCGGCGATCGCTTGCCTGTTGGGCCAGAGCGGCGGTTTCGGCGGCGAAGGCTTTCTCCTCGTCATGCAGGGCGATGACGCCGGTGGAGCGCAGGATGGCCTTGCGCAGCCATCGCATGCCGAACAGGATCAGCAGCACGCCGACCACGAACTGCACATAGGCGATGGGGATCAGCGCCAGCAACGGCCCGAACACCAGCACCAGCGCGATCAGCACCAGCAGGGCCAGCCCCGTGCCGATAAAGGCGGGACGCCAGCCGCGGGTCAGGCCGACAGCGAGGACGATGGTGAATGCCTCCACCACTTCCACGAAGGAAGCGAGGAAGGCGGCGGTCACCGTGGAAAAGACGGTAGCGGTCATGCAAAATTCCGATCCATGCGTGAAGCTAAGCGGCGAGAACGAGGCAGCGATTGGGTGGCAGGGAGAACGCGAAGCTGGAGCCAATCTCCGGCGCTTCCGGCCAGTCCAGCCGGACCCGGGCGGGTCCGAGATCGACCGACAGGCGCCAGCAGCGGCCCTGGAAGGCGCGCGACAGCACCTTGCCCTGAAACTGCGAATTGGGATGATCGTTGGCCGGCCGCGCATCTTCCGGGCGGATCACCAGCACACCGGCGCCGTCCCTGGCGCTCGAGGTCTGAACCGCTTTGGCGCCGGCATCGGCCAGCATGAACTGGCCAGCCTGCACGGCGCCGCGCACCAGGGAAAACCCGCCGATGAAACTGGCGACGAAACTGCTGGCCGGCGTCTCGTAGATGGCCTGCGGTGTATCGAGCTGGGCGATGACGCCCTCGCGCATCACTGCGATCCGGTCCGACACCGCCATGGCCTCGGCCTGGTCGTGGGTGACATAGAGCACGGTGACGCCCTCGCGCCGCACCAGTTCCATCATTTCCACGCGCATGTCTTCGCGCAAAGCGGCATCGAGGTTGCTCAGCGGTTCATCGAACAGCATCAGCGCCGGTCGCGCGGCGAGGCACCGGGCGATAGCCACGCGCTGCTGCTGGCCGCCCGAGAGATCGCTCGGATAACGGTCGCGGAACGCCGATAGCCGCGTCACCTCCAGCGCATGCTCGACCCGCGCCTTGGCGTCGGTGGCCGACAGGCGCAGGGCTTCGAGGCCGAAGGCCAGATTGCCCGCGACGGTCATATGCGGCCACAGCGCATAGTCCTGGAACACCATGCCGATGCGCCGCTTCTCCGGCGGCTCGGCACTGGTGCGGTCCCAGACCGTGCGATCATTGATGGCGACGCGGCCGCTATCGGGATTGAGCAGGCCGGCGACGATGCGCAGCAGCGTGGTCTTGCCCGAGCCGCTGGCGCCGAGCAGCGACACGACTTCGCCGGCACGGACCTCAAGATCAAGATCGTGCAGCACGATGCGCCCGCCGAGCGACTTTCGAATACCCGAACAGCTCAGGGATGACGTCATGACGTGGCCTCCAATGCCAGGTGCAGGCGCGCGGGATCGGCCTTGGGGACTGGCGCGACACGGCGTACCATCAGGCGTCGGAACACCAGCCAGGCGATCGCCGCGATGCTCCCAGCAGCGATCATCGCCACCAGCGCGATCGAGGCCGCCAGCCCGTCCTTGTCGTGGCTGAACAGCTTGAGGATTACCGTCGGCGCCGGTGGTCCACTGACCGGGATCAACATTTGCGAGATCGGCAACTCGAAAACGGTGCGGATGAAGGTCAGCACGAAGGCGGTCAATACACTGAGCGATACCAGCGGCAGGGTGATGGCAAGCAAGCGCCGCACCGGGCCGATGCCATGCAGCCGCGCCGCATCGCCCAGGGTGGGAGTGAGCTGGCCGACGGCGGTCATGATGACGACGAGGCAATAAGGCAGGGCCGCCGCCACATAGCCGGTGATCAGCAGCGAGGCATCGCCGTAACGCGGCATGGCCCAATCGCGGAAGCCGGGCAGGCGGTTCCACACCAGGATATAGCCGAAGCCGAGCACGATGCCGGGAATGGCGACGGCGCCGAGCGACAGGCCGATGACGGCGGAGCGCGCATTGGCGGTGCCCCGATCGAGTTGGGCGGCCAGCACGAAGCTGATGGCGGCTGCGACCAGCGCGCTCATCGCCGCCCACAGCAGCGAGCGCAGGATGGCGTCGCTGGCGGTGGTGCCCAGCGACAGGGCCTCGGCGATGTTGGCGAAGGTCAGATTGTCCAATGACAGGCCGCGGCCCAGCGTGCGGCTGGCGGCGCGGATGGTGATGGCGGCGAGCGGCAGGATGAGTGCCAAGAGGGCAACCAGCAGGCCGCCCGCGGTGGCCACCCAGCGCCAGGCGCCCAATTCATAGAGCGGCGCGGGCTTTGAGCGGCCCGAGATCAGGCGGGCTCCAGCGCGGCGGCGCAATAGGCGATCGGCCAGCACGACGAGGAAGACCAGGCTCATCAGCACCAGCGCCTGCGCGCCGGCCATCGGGAAATCGACCGGATAATCGCTGGCCGCGACGTAGATGCCATAGGTGAGCACGCCAAAACTCGACAGGCGGGCAATGGTCGAAGCGAGGCCGAAATCGCTCAACACCTCGGCAAAGATCGCCATGGCGCTGAGCGCGATGGCCGGCATCAGCAAGGGGCCATTGACGCGCAGCCACACCTTGAGCGGGCCGGCACCAGCGAGCCGCGCCGCATCCTCATACTCGCGGCCAAGGCCCATCAGGGCGGCGCCGATGATGAAGCTGGCGAGGGGGAAAAGGCTCAGCGTATGCACGAACACCAATCCGCCCAGCCCGAAGAAGGCTTGGCCCAGTGCTGGCGGCAGCAGGCCGATCTGCGCCAGATAGCCGCCAGGCGACATCAGCAGAACCCAGGCCAGCGCCTTGAGATAGGACGGCGTGAGGAACACGAGCCACGGCACCGCCGCGACCAGCGGGCGCAGCGGCAGGTTGCAGCGTACCACCAGCACGGCGAAGGCGCCGCCCAGCATGGTTGTCGTGACCGCTACAGTGGCGGCCAGTTCGAGCGAATTGACGATCGATTGTGCTGCCCGCGGCGAGGAAAATGTGCGCAGCAGCGGATCGAGGCTGAAAGCGATGCCGGTGGCACGCGGATCGAACAGTGCCGGCAATACGGCCTGCAGCAGCACGGTCGCCAACGGCAGGCCGACCAGCAGCGCGAACAGGCCATAGACCAGCAGATTTGGCGAGCCGGAGACGAAGTCGCGGACGAATGCCGCGACCCCGCTGGTTCTGGTGGTGGGCAGGGACAGGCTCACGGAACGAAATTGTCCCGGTACCACGACTTCCACTCTTCCTCATGTGCAGAGGCCACGGCGTCGTCGAGGTGGATGAAGGCGATATCGGTCTTGCGGCCCGGCTTGGCGGCGACGCCATCGATGATCGGGATGAAGAAGAAATCGGTGTCGTCACCGTCCTGCATCGCCGCCTGGCCTTCGGCGCTGGTGGCGAAGGTGATGAACTTGGTGGCGGCGTCGAGATGCTGGGTATTGGCGGCGATGCCCAGGCTTTCCGGCAGGGCAACGGCGCCCTCGCTGGCGTAGACGGCAATCACCGGCTCGCCGGCAGCGATCTTGGCGAAGATGGCGCTGTCCTGGTTGATGCCGACGCTGGCGTCGCCGGTCAGGACGGCCGAATTGACCTTGCCGCCGCTGGAGAGGCCCGATAGCGCCTTGTTGGTCAGCATGCTGGTCAGCAGGGTTTTGCCTGCATCGATGCCATTGGTCTGGAAGAAGCCGGCGAGCCACTGATAGGCCGGGCCCGACAGGTTGGGGTCCTTGGCGGCGACGGAGCCCGCGAAGGTGATGAGGTCCTTCCAGCTTTCGGGCGTCTGCTCGGCGGGGACCTTGGTGGTATTGACTTCGATCGCGGTGGCACTGGCGCCCGTCGGCAGATAGGCGCGGCTGGCCGGGATCAGCGACTTGCCCAGATCGGTATACTTGGCATTGTCGAACAGGGCGGCCGGGATCGGCTGCAGTACGCCATCGGTGGCCATGCGTTCCATCACGGCCGAGCCATCGAGCCAGAGCACGTCGAATTGCGGATTGTCGCCTTCAGCGGCGATCTTACCCAGCGTCTCGCCGGTGCTGCCGGGTTCGACCACATCGACCGTCAGGCCGGTCTTGGCCTGGAAGGCCTCGACGACCTTGGCCGAGAAATCGAGTGCATCATACAGTACCAGATCGGCGGCCATGGCGGGCATGGCAATGGAAACGACAGTCAACGCCGTCACAATACCAATAGAATTTCGGAGTTTCATGTTAATTGTCCTGCGTATCTATTTTTTGCGCAGAATTAGCGCCAGTATACCATAGTCACGCAGTTTGAATGTTTTGTGTCGATCAAGGTTATTTCTTTCGCGTGCCGCGTTTGATCCAGCTCTTGTCGATGGCGCCGCGTAGAGCGCTCAGGCGGTCCAGGCTATCGATTGCGGCCTCGCTGGCCCGCGCCGCCAGGCTGATGATCATGGCGTCGAGCAGCACCATGGTGCCGCCATGCATGGCCAGATGGTCGGCCTTGCCGCGGGGCACCGGCAGCACCTCGGCGATACGGCCGCGCACCAGCGGTTCCAGATCGTCGCTGATCAGCACGACCGGCACGCCCTGGCGTTGTGCTTCGTCCAGCGTCACCGAGGCCTCGCGATAGAGCGGCGCATAGGCCAGCATCAGCACGGCGTCGCCCGGGCGCAGGTCCAGCAGTCCATCGGCGAGAGCAATGCCGGAAGAGGACAGGGCGCTGGTCGGCAGCCCAATGCGGTTGAACTGGAGCGTGGCATAATTGGCCATGGCGCCGGACGGGCCGATGCCGAACACATGCCGCCGCCGGGCCGCCGCCAGAATGTCGACAGCGCGCGACAGGCTCTGCCCCATTGCTGGGGTCTTGAGCAGGTCGAGCACATCGTGATGAATGCCGATGACATGGTGCAGCGCCGAGCCGGCATCGACGCCGGCTTCTTCCAGCGTGTGGGCCAAACGAGAGCCCGGCGTGGTGCCGGTCAATTCGGTCAGTAGCACCTCGCGCAATTCGGAGAGGCCACCGAAGCCCAGCGAGCGCGCCGTACGCACCACCGTCGCGTCGCTCGATCCCGCCATTTCGGCGATCTGGGCGGCTGAATTCAGCAGCACTGCCTGCTTGCGGTCGACAAAGAACCGGGCGACCTGCCGCTCGGCCGGCGATAGCCGCTCCATGGCGTCTGCCACTTTGACGTCGAATTCGGCCTGTGCTGGCTGCGCCGCGCTGGAGGACATCAAACCGGTTTCCTGGGTTCTGTAGTGAACACTTCACATGGTCGTACTAGGAAACATTTATTACAGCAACATGACGGTTTGGACCGCCGGCCAGCGAGGCCTGTCACCTTACAAATTTGTAAACTGCGCGTCCTGCCGAGGCTGGCCGCACCTTCCGATGTTCTTGCGGTTGATCCGCAAGCGCTACAAGATCGAGACGGATGGCCGATAGCGGCCCGTAGCGAACATTGGAGGACGAAGTGGAAGTATACGCATTGAGCATTGTCGGCGTCTTGGTGGTCTGCCTGGTGTCGCTAGGTCTGGCAAGCTATAGCGGGATGTCCAAGGGCAAGGCGGGCCTGCTTGGCGGCACGGTGTTCGATGCGCGCGACGAGAACCCGCTCTATCGCATCGACCGGGTGCATATGAACTCGGTGGAGGCGCTTGGGCCGTTCGCGATCGCGACCGTGCTGGCCATTCTGGCCGGCGTGGGCGCCGTGTTGCTCGCCGTGCTGGTGTGGCTGCATGTGGCGATCCGGCTGGCCCATGCCGTGGTCTACCTGCGCGGCGGTGAGCCGGCCAAGGGCGGGAAACTGCGGACGATCCTCTATGTGCTGGCGGCACTGGTAACGTTCGTGATCATCCTGGTGGCGGCCTGGGCCGCCCTCACCTGACGGGTCAGGCACGCCGAGGGTCAAAAAAGTATCAGTTGCGGCGGCGTCCTGTGGTGGCGCGGGGGATTTAACAGGTCTACTTTCAGGGCAATGCAGAGAACCGGATTACCGGCCTGCAGGCAGAGACGGGGTCGAACGACCTCGTCGGTAGGGGAGCAGGACCATGGAGCCAGACCTAGAGGTCGTCCAGATTCGCCGCGGCGAGTCTTTCAAGGCGTGGTCGCACGGCTATCCGTTCCACACGGTGCGCTGGCACTTTCATCCCGAATACGAGCTGCACCATGTCGTGGCCACGCGCGGCCGCTATTTCGTCGGCGACTTTATCGGCGAGTTCGAGCCCGGCAACCTGGTGCTGACCGGCCCGAACCTGCCGCACAACTGGGTCAGCGAATTGCCCGAAGGCGTCGTGGTGCCGTTGCGTTGCCGCATCGTGCAGTTCTCCGAGGATTTCATCGGCAATGCCATGAAGGTGCTGCCGGAGCTGGGCGCCTTCGGGCGGGTGCTCGAACAGAGCCGCCACGGCGCGCTGTTTTCGCCTCGTACTGCCGAGGGCATCGCGGCGGAGTTGGAGGAGCTGATCGAGGCGCAGGGCGTGCGCCGGATCGAGCTGTTCATGCACATCATGGGCAACCTGTGCCGCGCCGGCGATGTGAAGACGCTCGCCAGTTCCACTTATCTGCCGGACCCATCGGGCTATATGTCGATCGGGATCAACAAGGTGCTGGCCCATATCGGTTGCCACCTGACCGAGCCGTTCAACGAGGGCGACCTCGCGGCCATCGCCGGGCAGAGCCCGAGCGCTTTCTCGCGCAGCTTCCGCAAGCATACCGGCATGGCGCTGGTGCAATATGTGAACCGGCTGCGCATCAATCTGGCCTGCCAGTTGCTGATGAGCGACGACGCCATGCCGATCATCGAGATCTGCTACGCGGTGGGCTTCAACAACCTGTCCAATTTCAATCGCCAGTTCCTGACGCAGAAAGGCATGCCGCCAAGCCGCTTCAGGACGCTTTTGATCGAGAACACAAGAGCGGCCGAAGCCGCCTAACAGCAAAGGAGTAGGGAGGAAAAGGACATCGCCGAAAGACGAACGCGGGCGCGCTGGTGGCGGCCCGCGATCGAATGATCACGTCCAGACTTCGACATCCGGGAGGAGCCAAACAGCACTGGCGCGTCAACGCCGCTGTCCGAACCCTCTCGCAAATCTGTAGCGCAGCCCAAGGCTGCAATCCACATCAATGGGAGAAGATCGCATGACTAAATTTTTGAGCGCCCGCATCGGCATGGCGGCTCTGGGCATGGTGTTGCTCAGCGGCACCGCCGCCATCGCGCAGGCCGATATCGCCAATTCCACCGTCGCCTTCCTGATGCCCGACCAGGCATCGACCCGCTATGAAGAGCACGACTTCCCCGGCTTCGAAGCCGAGATGAAGAAGCTCTGCGAGACCTGCAAGGTGCTCTACCTGAACGCCGATGCCGATGCGACCAAGCAGAGCCAGCAGTTCAACTCGGTCATCACGCAGGGCGCCAAGGTCATCGTGCTCGATCCGGTGGACTCTTCCGCTGCGGCGGGGATGGTGCAGGCGGCGCAGAGCCAGGGCGTCAAGGTCATCGCCTATGACCGCCCCATTCCCGGCGCCAAGGCCGACTTCTACGTGTCGTTCGACAACCAGGGCATCGGCAAGGCCATCGCGGAATCGCTGGTCGGGCACCTGACCGCCGAGGGCGTTGCCACCGATGGCGTCGGCATCCTGCAGATCAACGGTTCGCCCACCGACGCGGCCGCCGGCCTGATCAAGGACGGTATCCACGAAGGCATCGCCACGGCCGGCTACAAGACGCTGGCCGAGTTCGACACGCCGGACTGGGCTCCGCCCAAGGCGCAGGAATGGGCCAGCGGCCAGATCGCGCGCTTCGGCACACAGATCGTGGGCGTGGTGGCGGCCAATGATGGCACCGGCGGTGGCGCCATCGCGGCCTTCAAGGCGGCCGGTGTGAACCCGGTGCCGCCGGTTTCAGGCAATGACGCGACGATTGCGGCTCTCCAGCTCATCATCGCCGGCGACCAGTACAACACTATCTCCAAGCCCAGCGAGATCGTGGCCGCCGCCGCCGCCAATGTCGCCGTGACCCTGCTGAAGGGCGAGACGCCCAAGGCCGAGACGACGCTTTACGACACGCCCAGCCAGCTCTTCGTGCCGGCCGTGGTGACCGCCGAAAACCTCAAGGCCGAGATCATCGACAAGGGCATTGTCGGCGCCGACGTCCTTTGCGTCGACCGCTATGTCGATGGCTGCAAGGCCCTCGGCATCACGCCGTAAACTTCTCCGCCTGGCCCCCACACGGGGCCAGGCGACCCCTCCAGCACAAGGCTCGCCCCGATGACTGACCCATCCAGCAACACTGCCGCGACCGGCGAGCTCCTGCTGAGCCTGCGCGGCATCTGCAAGAACTTTGGCGCCGTTTCCGCACTGACCGATATCGACCTCGATGTGCATGCCGGCGAAGTGGTGGCCCTGGTGGGCGACAATGGCGCGGGCAAGTCGACGCTGGTCAAGATCCTCTCGGGCGTGCATCGGCCGACTTCGGGCACGATCCAGGTCCGCGGCCAGGAGGTGAGCCTTCCCAATCCGTCCGCCTCGCTGGCCATCGGCATCGCCACCGTGTTCCAGGACTTGGCACTATGCGAAAACCTCGACGTGGTGGCCAATATCTTCCTCGGCAAGGAGCTCAATCCGCTCCAGCTCGACGAAGTGGGCATGGAAATCCGTTCCTGGAAGCTGCTCAACGAATTGTCGGCCCGCATTCCCAGCGTGCGCGAAGCGGTGGCCTCGCTATCCGGCGGGCAACGCCAGACCGTGGCCATTGCCCGGTCCTTGCTGCTCGATCCGAGGATCATCCTGCTCGATGAGCCCACCGCCGCGCTCGGCGTGGCCCAGACAGCCGAAGTGCTCAACCTGATCGAACGGGTACGCGATCGCGGGCTCGGCGTGGTCATGATCAGCCATAATATGGAGGACGTGCGCGCCGTCGCCGACCGTATCGTGGTGTTGCGGCTGGGCAAGAACAATGGGGTCTTCTACCCCGATGCGTCCAATGCCGAGCTGGTGGGCGCCATTACCGGCGCCTCCGACAATTCGGTATCGCGCCGCGCCGGCCGCAGGGCCGAAGCCAATCTCAGTGGAGACACGCAGCCATGAGCAACAATGCCGACAAACAGCAGCAATTGCTCGACCGCGCCGATGTTCGGGTGAAGCATGAAGCCGGCATCGGTGGCGCCATCAGCGCCTTCCTCGATCGCGTGCGGTCCGGCGATCTCGGCGCGCTGCCGGTGGTCGTAGGCCTCGTGGTGATCTGGACGGTGTTCGCGACGCTCAACCCGATTTTCCTGTCCAGCACGAACCTCGTCAACCTGCTGTTCGATTCATCGACGGTTGGCGTGATCGCGCTTGGCGTAGTGCTGATGCTGATGGTGGGCGAGATCGACCTGTCGATCGGCTCGGTCAGCGGCTTTGCCTCGGCGCTGCTGGGCGTGCTCTGGGTCAATCACGGCTGGCCGGTGCCCTTGGCCATCCTGGGCGCGCTCGCCGTGGGTGGGCTGATCGGCTATATCTATGCCCAGCTTTACAACCGCTTCGGCATGCCCAGTTTCGTGGCAACCCTGGCGGGGTTGCTCGCCGTGCTGGGCATGCAGCTCTACATTCTGGGCGGCACCGGCTCGATCAACCTGCCTTATGGCTCGCCCCTGGTCGACTTCGGCCAGTTGCTGACCATGCCGCAGCCCGTCGCATACGGCCTTGCCGCTCTCCCCGGCATTGCGATGCTCGTCACCGGATATCGCACGGCCGCTCGTCGCCGGGAGGCCGGACTGTCCTCCAAGTCTCTCGGCGGCGTCCTCTTTTTTGCGGTGGTGGTGACGCTCGGCCTTGAACTGGCGGTGGCCTATCTCAACACCTCGCGGGGCGTGCCGTGGATGTTCGCGCTGTTCGTGCTGCTCGTTGTCGGCATGAACTATGCGCTGACCCGCACCCAATGGGGCCGCTCCATGACCGCTGTCGGCGGCAATCGCGAGGCGGCCCGCCGCGCAGGCATCAACGTCAAGGCGATCTATACCAGCGCCTTCGTGTTCTGCGCCATGTTCGCCGCCTTGGGCGGCATGCTGGCGGCGGCGCGGCTGGCTTCGGCCAGCCAGCAGGCGGGCACCGGCGACGTCAATCTCAACGCCATCGCGGCAGCGGTGATTGGCGGCACGAGCCTGTTCGGCGGCCGGGGCAGCGCCTATTCGGCCCTGCTCGGCATCATCGTCATCCAGTCCATCGCTAATGGCCTGACCTTGCTCGATCTCAGTTCGTCGCTCCGCTACATGATCACCGGCGGCGTGCTTGCCGTGGCGGTCATCGTCGACTCCTTGGCGCGGCGCTCGCGCGTCATGCACGGCCGCGCCTGATCCATCTCGGCAGACGCCCGGGCGCCTGCCGGCTCGCGCCGTTCGCGGCATCTATCGACCCTATTGAAAGACCCACCATGGACCAGGATTTGTCAGATCGCGTTGCCGCCATTACCGGGGCGGCGTCGGGCATCGGCCTCGAATGTGCCAAGACCCTGCTGGACGCTGGCGCTCGCGTGGCGCTGGTGGACCGCGACGAGGCCAAGCTGCGCGATATCTGCGCGGGGCTGGGAGAGCGCGCCTTGCCGGTGGTGATCGACCTGACCAATGCGGCCAGCGTCGCCACCATGTTGCCAAAAATTCTGGACTGGGCGGGCCAGCTCGACATTTTTCACGCCAATGCCGGCTCCTACGTGGGCGGGCCAATTGCCGAGGGCGATCCGGACCAGTGGGACCGAATGCTCAACCTCAACATTAACGCGGCCTTCCGTTCGGTGCATGCAGTCTTGCCGCACATGATCGCGCGCAAGACCGGCGATATCATCATGACCAGTTCGATTGCCGGGCTGGTGCCGGTGGTGTGGGAGCCCATCTACACGGCCTCCAAGCACGCCATCCAGGCCTTCGTGCACACGGTGCGGCGGCAGATGGCGCCGCACGGGATACGGGTGGGGGCCGTAGCGCCCGGCCCGGTGGTGACGGCGTTGATCAGCGACTGGCCGAAGGATAAGCTCGACGCGGCGCTGGCCGCGGGGGACCTGATGGAGCCGACCGAGGTCGCCGCCGCGGTCAAGTTCATGCTGACGCGACCGCGCAACGTGACTATTCGGGACTTGGTGATCCTGCCACAGAGCAATGATCTTTAGATGAGCGGACCCTATTTCATCGGCGTGGATGTCGGCACTGGGAGCGCCCGCGCGGGCGTATTCGATGCCGCCGGCAGCATGCTCGGTTCGGGGAAGCACGATATCCTGCTGCATCAGGCGCCGGGAGACATTGCCGAGCAATCGAGCGAGGACATCTGGCAGGCAGTCGCCGCTAGCGTGCGGGCGGCGGTTGCTCAAAGCGCGGTCGATCCCGGCGCGATCAAGGGCATCGGGTTCGATGCGACCTGTTCGCTGGTGGTGGTCGATGCGCAAGGCGCGCCGCTGCCGGTGGGTGACGCGGCCGAACGCAACATTATCGTCTGGATGGATCATCGCGCGACCCGGCAGGCGGCCCGCATCAATGCGACGGGCCACAAGGTTCTGGCCTATGTGGGCGGGGTCATCTCCCCAGAAATGGAAACGCCGAAACTGCTTTGGCTCAAGGAGAACAAGCCGCAGACCTATGTGGGCGCGTGGCAGTTCTTCGATCTCGCCGATTACCTGACCTGGCGCGCCACCGGCAGTTTGGCGCGCTCAATCTGCACTCTGACCTGCAAATGGACCTACCTCGCTCATGAAAGCCGCTGGGACCCGAGCTACTTCGAGAGCATCGGGTTGGGCGATCTGGCGGCGCAGGGTTTTGCGCGGATCGGCACGGAGGTCGTGCCAGGCGGCACGTCCTTGGGGTCAGGGCTGAATGCCAGCGCCGCCGGCGATTTTGGCCTGCCGGCCGGCATTGCGGTTGGCGCCGGGTTGATCGATGCCCATGCGGGTGGTCTCGGCACGGTCGGGGCTCGCGGCGGGCAGGGGAGCGTCGAGTCCCGCATGGCCTATGTCTTTGGCACTTCGGCCTGTTCGATGTCGACGACCTGGGCCCCGGCTTTCGTGCCGGGCGTGTGGGGACCGTATTATTCGGCGATGATCCCTGGCCTCTGGTTGAACGAAGGCGGCCAATCCGCCGCCGGGGCGGCCATCGAGCAGTTGGTGCAGTATCACCCGGCCGCTGCCGCCACGCGGGAATTGGCCAGGTCTGAGGGGCTGTCATTGGTCGGCTGGCTGGCGCGCGAGGCCGAGCGGCGCGGCGGCGCGGCGCAATTGCCGCAACTGGTCGGCACCATTCACGTCGTGCCCGAATTTCTGGGCAACCGCTCGCCCTTCGCCGATCCCGATGCCAGGGCGCTGATCGCCGGCCTGGGCATGGATGGCGGCGTCGATACGCTGGTCGGCCTCTATCTGGCTGGACTGGCCGGCCTCGGCTATGGCCTCCGCCAAATCCTTACCGCCCAGACCACGGAGGGCATATCTATCGCCACTATCGTGGTCAGTGGCGGCGCCGCGCAAAGCCCGCTGGTGCGTCAAATTCTGGCCGACACGACCGGCCTCACCGTGGCCGCCACGGATGCGGAAGAGCCGGTTCTGGTGGGGGCGGCGATCCTCGGCGCACTGGCCTTCGGCAATTTCGCCGATGCCAACGCGGCCATGTCGGCCATGAGTGCCCTCAGCCAAACCTATCAACCGTCGGAGGCCGCTCGCGCCTGGCATGATAGCCGCAGCGCTGCCTACCGGGTGCTCCAGTATGCCGCGCGAGGCGTGCGCGACATGCGCTGAACTTCTATTGCAGCTCGGGCACCGGCTCCGCGTTCGCCGCAGGCTTGACCCGGAA
Organism: Devosia sp.; assembly: GCF_028290625.1. Lineage (GTDB taxonomy): Bacteria > Pseudomonadota > Alphaproteobacteria > Rhizobiales > Devosiaceae > Devosia. The sequence continues at coordinate 10,499 of NZ_JAQGJM010000014.1, read as the reverse complement.
CCAGGTGACATAGAGCGCCGGCAGGAAAATCAACGTCAGCACGGTGCCGACCACGATGCCGCCGATCATGGCGAAGGCCATCGGTCCCCAGAAGATTTCGCCGGCAATCGGGATCAGGCCCAGGCTGGCGGCCAGGGCGGTCAGCAGGATCGGCCGCACGCGGTGCTGCGTGGCCTCCACGACAGCGTCCCAGGGCGGCCGGCCTTCGCTGCGCAAGTGCTCGATCTGCACGATCAGGATCACCGAATTGCGGATCAGGATGCCGATCAGCGCCAGAACACCCAGGATTGCCACGAAGCCGAGCGGCTTGCCGGTGGGCAAGAGCGCCGCGACCACACCGATCAGCGCCAGCGGCGCCACGGCCACGACCAGGAACAGACGTGAAAAGCTCTGCAATTGCAGCATCAAGATAGTCGCCATGGCGAACAGCATGAGTGGGGCAACCGCCAGAATGGGCGCGATCGATTCCGCGCTGCTTTCCGCCGTGCCCCCCTCGGCGATCGAGTAGCCGAGCGGCAGCTTGGCCTCAAGCTCGGCGACCACTGGCCCAAGCGCCGTGGCCACGGTCGCCGGCTGCACATCGCCATTCACGCCGGCACTGACTGTGAGTGTCGGAACTCGGTCGCGCCGGATGATGACCGGCTGTTCGAGCCGGTACTGGAAGGTCGCGACCGCAGCCAGCGGCACGGCGCGGCCGTCACCGGTCGAAAGCTGCAGGTTCTGCAGGGTTTCGATCGATCCGCGCTCGGAGCTTTCGGCCCGCCCGACGATGTTGACCAGATAAATGCTGTCCTGCACCTGCGTGATGGTCGTGCCGCTGGTGATGCCGTTGAGCGCCGAGGTGATGTCGGCCGTGGTGATGCCGAGCTGGCGCGCCTTGTCTTCCAGCACATTGACCTGGACCGTGCGCGAGGGCTCCATCCAGTCGAAGCCGACCTGGCCGAGATCGGGATTGGTCTGGATCGCCGCGGCCAGCGCATAGGCCTGGTCGCGCAGCACCTGGATGTCGGGGCCGCTGATGCGGTACTGGATCGGCCGTCCCACCGGCGGTCCCAGCGACAGCGTCTTGATCACTGCGTCGGTGCCGGGGAAAGTCTTGCGCAGATAGTCGCTAAGCTGGGCGGCGACGCCATCGCGCACGTCGATGCCCTTGGTGACGATGATGGTCTGGCCCGTCGAGGGCATCGCCGTGGGGGAGTCGAAGGCCAGCACGAAGCGCGGCGCGCCTTGGCCGACATAGCTGGTCCAATGCTCGATATCGGCATTGCCGGCCAGGGCCTCGGCTTCGAACTTGGCCATCTGCGCATTGGTATCGCCGATCGAGCTGTTCTGCGGCAGGCTCCAATCGACGATCAGTTCGGGGCGGTCGGAGGCTGGGAAGAACTGGCTTTGCACGAAGGTGACGCCATAGACGGAGGCTGCGAAGATCAGCACGGTCAGGCCGATGGTCACCCAGCGAAACCGCATGCAGGTTTCGAGGAACCTGGCGAACGCGCCCATCAGGCGGCCGCCGCCCTCCTGCTTGTGTTTGAGCGTCTCGGGCAGGATCGACACGCCGATCAGCGGCGTGAAAATCACCGCCACGACCCACGATACGCAAAGAGCAATGGCCAGCACCACGAATAGCGTGAAGGTGAATTCGCCGGCCGAGCTGGTATTGAGCCCGATCGGGATGAACCCGGCGACGGTCACCAGCGTACCGGTGAGCATCGGGAAGGCGGTCGAGGTATAAACCGCGGTGGCCGCCTTGCGCAGCGTGTCACCGGCTTCGAGGCGCGACACCATCATCTCGACCGCGATCATGGCGTCGTCGACCAAGAGGCCCAGCGCGATGATCAGCGCGCCCAGCGAGACGCGTTGCAGCGAAATGCCGAGATACGACATGGCGAGGAACACGATGGTCAAGACGATCGGGATGGAGAACGCCACCACCAGGCCCGCCCGGAAGCCCAGGCTCAGGAAGCAAACGAGCAGCACGATGCCGATGGCTTCGAACAGGGCGGTGGTAAAGCCGTTGACGGCCTCCTCCACCACTTTGGGCTGGTCCGACACCAGGTGGACGTCGACGCCGATGGGCAGGTCGCTGGTGATTTCGGCGACCTTTTCGTCAACCGCTGCGCCAAAGGTCAAGAGGTTCCCGCCGGCACGCATGCCGATCGCCAGCCCGATGGCGTTCACGCCGTTATAGCGAAACAGCGCCGTAGGCGGATCGACATAGCCCCGGGAAATATCGGCAACGTCCGCCAGCCGGAAGAACCGCCCGCCAACCCGCAGGTTTAATTGGCGCAGGCTTTCTTCGGAGGTGAACTGGCCGCCGACGCGGATATTGATCCGCTCAGGCCCGGCATCGATGACGCCGGATGGCGACACGGCGTTCTGGTCCTGCAAGGTCGCGATCACCGCCTGGGCGCTGATGCCGAGCGCCGCCAGCTTGCGCGTGGAAAATTCGAGGTGGATGACGTCGTTCTGCGCGCCGATCACATCGACGCGGCCGGCATTGGGGACCGAAAGGATGCGCGAGCGCGCATCCTCGACATAGTCGCGCAACTGGCGCTGGCTGAGGCCGTCGCCGGTGAAGGCATAGATATTGCCATAGACGTCGCCGAAGCGGTCGTTGAAGAACGGGCCGGTCACGCCCTGGGGGAACGAGGTGCGGATATCGTTGATCATCGCGCGCACCTGCAGCCAGATCGACGGCACGGTGGCGGCCGGCGTCGAGCTGCGCAGGTTGACGTAGACCGTGGTCTGCCCGGACGTGCTGATGGAGCGGCTATAGTCGAGGCTGGGCAGGTCCTGGAGCTGGCGTTCGATCCGTTCGGTCACCTGCAGCGCGACCTGTTCGGCATCGGCCCCCGGCCATTGCGCGGAGACCACCATGGTGCGGATGGTGAAGGCGGGGTCTTCCTCGCGGCCCAGGTTGAGGTAGGAGAAGAAGCCGGCCACGACCGCCACGATCATGAAATACCAGACGATGGCGCGGTGCTCGAGGGCCCAATCGGAAAGGTTGAAGCCCTTCATGGCAAAGCTCCTGTGTCGAACCTGACGCGCTGACCCTCGGCCAGGCTGTGAACGCCCGCAGTCACCACCCGCTCGCCCGGCTTGAGGCCGGAGAGGATCGGAACCAGTCCGCCGACAGGCGCCCCGGCCTCTACCGGGCGCGACGCTACGGTGCCGCCGGCTTCATCGACGATCCATACCGACGCGACGCCGCCCGTCATGTTCACCGCCGAGGCGGGCAGGGCGATTTGATCCGCCGCCGCGGTTGGGGCGGAGGCAACAGCGGTGGTGCCCAGCCAGAAGCTGGCCGGCGGCTGTTCGAGCCCGATCCGCAGCCGTCGCAGGCGCGTCACCGCATCGGCCTGCGGCGCGATTTCATGCAGCGTTCCGGTCGCGGTGATCTGGGGAGCAAGTTGCAGCGCCACCGTAAATTCCGCCCCGATGGCCACGCTTTGCGCGAAGGCATCCGGCACGTCGATGACGACATCGCGGGCGTCTGGCTGCGCCAGCGTGACAACCGCCTCTCCGGGCGTGACCACTTGCCCGCTTTCGGCTCCGACGGCGGTGACGATGCCATCGAAGCCGGCGATGAGCTGGGCATAGCCCAGCTGGTCATTCGCCTGGGCCAGGCCCGATTGTGCCTGCACGACGCCGGCCTGCGCCGCCTGGCGCTGTTGCCGGGCCTGTTCGAGATTGGCCTGGCTGATGGTGTCCGATTGCGCCAGGGCGGAATACCGGCTTTCGGCGGCCTGCGCATTCTGGAACTGCGCCTGGGCATTGGCGAGGCTGGCCTCGGCCGATTTCACCGCGAGGCCAAGGGTGGTGGATTCGAGGCTGGCCAGCACGTCGCCGGCCTTGACCGACGCGCCGACATCGACATTGCGGTTCACCAGCGTGCCGCCCAGCCGGAAGGCCATGGCGGCGGTCACGCGGGGTTCCACCGTACCGACAAAGCTCGGCCCGGCCTGGCTTTGCGGCTCGACGGCGATGGACAGCACCGGCCGGATCGGCGCCGGCGCTTCGGGGGTTTTCTGGCAACCGGCCAATGCCAGCGCAGCCAGAGGGAGCATGAATGTCCAGCCCTTCATTGGCTCGCCCCCTGCGCTATCGCCACGGTTTGACCGGGCACCAGCAGCTTGCCACCCTGGGTGACCACCACTTGCCCCGGTTGCAGGCCGGCCTCGATGACCACGCTGCCGGTCTGATAGGTTTTCACCGTGACGGGCTGCAGCGAGACGGTGTCGTTCTGCGGATCGATCACCCAGACTGAGGGTTCGCCCTCGCGCGACCACAGGGCGCTCCACGGCAATATGGTCTCTTTCGTGGGGCTTGCCGCCACGGTGCCGGTTACCGAGCCGCCCAGCGTCATGCCGGCGGGGGGATTGTCGATCGCGACCTTGACCAGCACCGTTCCGGTCTCGGGATCGAGCACGGGAGAAATCTCGCGCAGGCTGCCCTTGGCGGTGATAGTGGGGTCGGCGGTAAGCGCCAGCGTGATGCTGACATCGCCTGCCTGGCCCAGAAACGCCGATTCCTGGACATTGAAGAGCGCATCGCGCGGACCGTCTTCTGCCATCACGAAAATGGGGGAAGCCGCCTGTGCGACCTCGCCGACCTCCAGGTTGCGTTTGGTGATCACGCCCGCCGCTGGCGCCGTCAGCGTGCTGTAGGTCAGTGCTTCCCTGGCGGTATCGAGTTGGGCCTGGGCGCCGTCGCTCGAGCCCTGGGCAGTCTGCAGCGCCGTCTGCGCCGCATCAAAACTGCTGCGAGTGGTCACGCCCTGCGCCAGCAGCGAATTTTGCCGGTCGAAGCTGGCCTGGGCCACGTCCACCTGGGCCTTGGCGGCATCGAGTGTTGCCTGCGCGGCCGCCAGGTCCGCTTGTTGGCCGGCGTCGTCGATTTTGGCCAGCACCTCGCCGGCGTCGACATGGTCGCCGACATCGACCAGCCGTTGCGTGACTTGACCGGTGACCCGGAAGGCCAGTTGGGTTTCGTTGCGTGCCTCGATGACGCCAGTCAGCGAGAGCTGGGGTGCAAAATCCTCAAGGGCTATCGTTTGGGCGTTCACGATCGTAGCCGTCTTCGGAACCGCCTCGGGCGCAGCGCCGCAAGCGGCGACACCAAGCCCCAACGCGACCGACACCAGTGCCTTGCCGGCAAATGGCCCGCCCCTCATCTGACCGCTCCCCAAGCTCTGTCCAAATCGTTCAGAAGGCACTTTGCGCTTAGGCGCTCAGGTTGGCCTACTCCGACCCATTGGGAAAGGCCCTTTTTGACGGGCGAAGGAGATCGCCTGTTTCGTTGAGAAATCAGGCCTCGCCGACATGCTCGATCATGTCGAGCAGCATGTGGCGGATATGCTCGTCGTCGGCCTCATAGAGCACCTGGCGATTTTGCCGTGTGCCGCGCACCAGGCGGGCGGCGCGCAGCAGCCGCAAATGGTGGCTGACCAGCGATTGGGAAGCATCGACGCGGCGGGCGATTTCGTTGACGGGGCAGGGGGTGTCGAGGCAGGCGAGCAGGATGCGCAGGCGCGTGGTATCGCCCAGCAGACGGTAGGTCTGGGCGATGGCGGCAATCTGCTCGCTGGTTGGCTCGGTCACGAAATCACTGGCTTTCCTGTCGCAGCAATCAAAACTTGGCCACGGGCCGCGACGATTCGCCAGTGCTGCCGGCGCGGAGACGATGATCTTTGTTGCTCCGCCTGCGTTGCGCAGGCATTGAGGCGGCCAGCGAGCCGCGAGGGGTAGAGTTAAGTCGATGTTGTTGATTATTTTTCTGGTGCTCATTTTGCTGCTGGTCCAGGTGATGCTGCCTGGGCGCTATTTGACCGAGCAGGTTGGCTCGGAGGTTCAAATCGGTCCGCGCGACGACCTGCCCGAGCCGACCCGCGAATTGGCCCGGTCGCAGCGGGCACTGGCCAACCTGCAGGAAACCCTGCCGGTGTTCCTCACTTTGGCCATCCTGTCGATCGTCCTGGGCGAGCAGGGCTGGCTGTCCCTTGCCGGCGGCGCGGTCTATTTCCTGGCGCGGGCGGGCCACGTCATCTGCTATATGCGCGGCCTCAGCCCCTGGCGGTCGATCTGTTTCCTGCTTGGCGTGCTGGGCGCGCTGGCAATGGCCATTCCGCTGGTTCCACATATCTGGAGCTAACGCGTCGCAGGGTCTTGCATGGCAGCGGCTTTGCCTTTAGACACTGCCTCGCCTGAAGGGGTGTAGCTCAGTTGGTAGAGCATCGGTCTCCAAAACCGAGGGTCGCGGGTTCAAGTCCTGCTGCCCCTGCCACCTGCCAAAGGCGCTGAACGCAGGCTCCTCAGCCCGCCCGTTCCCCGCATCTTCCACAGGGTTCGCACCCGGCAGCGGCACTAGTATCGCGCGTGTTGGGGCAGCGGTCCCGAATTCGATAGGTGAGACGGCGGCGCGGGCGTACAGTGCAGCGGCGCACCCATGCGCCTGTTCACCGAAAGCGATCCCATGCCAGTCGATGTTCCCGCCATTGTGCCGGGAGCGGTTCGCCGCGCTCACGGTCGAAAGCTCACGGTCGCGTTGAGCTTCCTGCTGACGCTGGGGGCGCTGCTTGCCCTGGCGCCGTTCCTGCGCTTCAGCGAGTTCCTCTCCTGAGCTGAGCGTTCTCCCGACAGCGGCGACGCCTGAATGGAGCCATACGCCATGTTCGACATTCGTTTAGCGGGCTTGCCCCGCTTCCTGGTTGGCTTTGGGCCCACCCTCCTGCCGGATAATTTCGACGAGCCGCAGCTGGGCGAAGCCATGGCGGTGGGCACGCTGCCGGCATTTCCGGTAACCGGAATCAGCTGGACCCGCCCGATCCGGCCCCAGCCGCCACGCCGCCCAAAGGCGTCGCGCTCGTACCTGAAGGTCGTGAAATGAGCGACCCCGTAGAGACCGTGCAGGGCGATCAGGTAGCGCCCTTCGACTACGACGAGCCGGCGGATCTCTATTTTCCGGCGCAGGTTGGACGAAAGGGTGGCCTCGGCTACCAGCGCTTCCCCTCGGCGGCGCTGGCACTGCTCTACGCGATTGAGACCCTGGCGGTAGCAAAGCTGGGGTCGGCGACGCTAGAGGTCGATGGGGAGCGATATGACGGCGCGGCGATGAAACGGCTCTACGCCTCGCCGGACTTCCCGCTTCGGTGAACTCAGGTCGCCGGCAACTCGACGTCGGCCGCCTGCAGGCCAATCAGCTGGAAAGCCGCCGTGGGATTCGGGCTGCGTGCTCTACTACGGCTCGATCGGCAGCCGAGACTAGCGCCTGGCGGTTTGGAGGCGTGTTGCATGCCGCCTTGCCCCGGAATCGCGCTGCCGATCGGTGCACCATGCGTAGCGGTGGCAAGCTGACCGATGGCTGACAGCATCCGTGCCGGCCGATCGCGGCGAGTTGACATGCGGCCGTCATTGGGACTTGCAATAGCTGAGGCAAGCCATTAGATACCGCTTCCCAAGCCGCCCGGGGTGACTCGCGCGGTTCTTCGTTTTTGGCCTCACGGCCCCGACGGAAAGTAGAGCTGATGGCTGCGCTGAACCCGCTTAAGTTTTTCCAGGAGGTTCGCCAGGAAGTCGGCAAGGTCACATGGCCCACACGTAACGAGACGCTGGTTTCGACCGTGATGGTGCTGGTGATGGTTGTCATCGCGAGTTTCTTTTTCCTCGCGGCGGACCAGATCATCTCCTGGCTCGTGCAGCTGATGCTGTCGATCCGCTGAGCGGCAACGGATTATTAGGAGCGACGACGCGGCATGGCCAAACGCTGGTACATCGTTCAGGCGTACTCGAATTTCGAGCGCAAGGTGGCGGAGGACATCCGCCAGAAGGTTGCGCAGAAGAAGCTCGAAGAGCTGTTCGATGACGTGATCGTGCCGACCGAAAAGGTCGTCGAGATGCGCCGCGGCCGCAAGGTCGACGCCGAGCGCAAGTTTTTCCCGGGCTATGTCCTGGTGAAGATGAAGCTGACCGACGAAGCCTTTCATCTCATCAAGAACACCCCGAAGGTCACGGGCTTCCTCGGCGCCGAAAACAAGCCGATGCCGATCTCGGAAGCCGAAGCCATGCGGATCCTGCACCAGGTGCAGGAAGGCGTCGAACGCCCGAAGGCGTCGGTCTCGTTCGAGATTGGCGAGAATGTGCGCGTGGCCGACGGCCCGTTCGCGTCGTTCTCCGGTGTGGTCGAGGAAATCGACGAGGCGCGCAGCCGCGTAAAGGTCGCAGTGTCGATCTTCGGCCGCGCCACGCCGGTCGAACTGGAATTCGGTCAGGTCGAGAAGGTCTGATCGCACTTTTTTGCCTCTCCCCGCTTGCGGGGCGAGGTCGGATCATCGCTTGGCGATGATCCGGGTGAGGGGGGCTCTCCGCGCGTTCCGTGCGTGAATTGCCCCTTACCCCAACCCTCTCCCCACAAGTGCGGGGCGAGGGGGAAGGGAAGAAGAAGCCGTGGGAGGAGAGGGATGATCGCCAGTCATCCATCGAACCGCACCACGGTCCTGTGAAGCTTCCGGGTGGTCCGGAAACAGCATGAGGAGTGATAAATGGCGAAGAAAGTGACCGGATACCTGAAATTGCAGGTGCCGGCCGGGTCGGCGAATCCTTCGCCCCCGATCGGACCCGCGCTTGGTCAGCGCGGCCTCAACATCATGGAATTCTGCAAGGCGTTCAACGCGCAGACGCAGAAGGACGAAAAGGGTACCCCGATTCCGGTGGTGATCACGATCTACGCCGATCGTTCGTTCACCTTCGAGATGAAGACTCCGCCGATGTCCCATTTTCTGAAGCAGGCGGCCAAAATCCAGTCCGGGTCGAAAGCCCCGGGCCGCGACAAGGCCGGCGCGGTGACCAAAGCGCAGGTGCGCGAGATCGCCGAGAAGAAGATGAAGGATCTCAATTGTGACTCCATCGAGTCGGCCATGAAGATGGTCGAGGGCTCTGCCCGTTCGATGGGTCTCGAAGTGGCGGGGTAACGGGTCATGGCAATTGGAAAACGCTTGAAGAAGGCCCGCGAGGGCGTTGATCGCGAGAAGCTTTATCCGCTCGCGGACGCCATCAAGATGGTCAAGGAACGCGCCACGTCGAAGTTCGACGAGACGGTCGAGATCGCGATCAATCTCGGCGTCGATCCGCGTCACGCCGACCAGATGGTGCGTGGCGTGGTGACCCTGCCGAACGGCACCGGCCGCACCTTGCGCGTCGGCGTGTTCGCGCGCGGCGCCAAGGCCGACGAAGCCAGGGCCGCGGGTGCCGACGTCGTCGGCGCCGAGGACCTGGTCGAGAAGGTGCAGGGCGGTCAGATCGATTTCGACCGCTGTATCGCCACTCCCGACATGATGCCGCTGGTCGGACGCCTCGGTAAGGTGCTCGGACCGCGCGGCATGATGCCGAACCCGAAGATCGGCACCGTCACGATGGACATCACCAACGCCGTCAAGGGCGCCAAGGGTGGTTCGGTCGAGTTCCGGGTCGAGAAGGCCGGCATCGTGCAGGCCGGTATCGGCAAGGCGTCGTTCACGGCAGACAAGCTGGTGGAGAACGTCAAGGCGCTGGCGGATGCCGTCGCCAAGGCCAAGCCCGCCGGTGCCAAGGGCACCTACATCCAGCGCGTCGCGGTTTCCTCCTCGATGGGACCGGGCGTCAAGGTTGAGCCGGCGAGCCTCGTCGGCAATGCCGGCGGGACCTGAGCCCGTACATCTATTGAGTGTTTGAATACGAACAGGGGCGAAATCGGACAACCGGTTTCGCCCTTTATCTTTGAGCTCTTACTTCAACGCGCTTTCTCTTGACGCGAGCCGGTATCCATCTCGCTCGACGCTGTAGGAATTCAGCCGATGTCCAACAAAGTCCTGATCTATTCGCGTTTCCCCAAGGCGATGATGGTGCGCTTCGGGCAAAGCTTCGAACTGATGGAAACGGCCGGTAAGCCGCTCGGCGAAGCGTTCGCGGCGGACCAGCTTTCGGAGGTGACGGCGATGGTAACCGCGGGCGGCACGCCGCTGGGCGCAGCTCAGATGGACCTGATGCCGAAGCTCGGCGCCATCGTCTGTTACGGCACCGGCTATGACGGCGTCGATCTGGCCGCCGCGGCGCAGCGCAAGATTGCGGTCGCCCACAGTCCGGGCGCCAATGCCTCCTCGGTCGCCGATATCGCTGTCATCCTGATGCTGACGGTGACGCGGCGGCTGCTGCCGGCGGACGATTATGTCCGAAGCGGCGGCTGGTCGTCGGCAAAGCCGTCGCCGATGATGCGGCCGCAGGCCGGCATGCGTGGCCGCCGCATCGGCGTCTACGGCATGGGCGAGATCGGCCGCAAGATCGCGGCGCGGGTGGCGGCATTCGAGACCGAAGTCGGCTATTTCAGCCGCACCAAGCACGATGTGCCCTATCAATACTTCCCCAGCCTCGAGGCGCTGGCAGAATGGTGCAGCGTGCTGATGATCGCGGTTCGCGCTGGCGCCGACACCCAGCACGCCGTCGATGCCGGGATCCTGAAAAAGCTCGGTT